>NZ_JBFTSB010000001.1:0-1423186 GCF_056399805.1 Pedobacter sp. 01N310 | reverse complement strand
GAGTTGCAGGAAGAACTGGGACAATATGATTACGGGGCTAGGTTCTATGATCCGGTGATTGGCAGATGGAATGTGGTGGATCCGTTGGCGGATGGGAGAGCTGAAATGACGCCGTATCATTTTGTTAGCAATAATCCTATCAATAGAATAGACCCGGACGGGAGATGGGATTGGTACCAATCAAATGTAACGGGAACCGTTAAATGGTTCGATGGTACTGGGGAACAGGATGGATACAGGCATGTTGGAGAAGCAGGTGCTGTAAAATCAAGTGATGGTGGGATTGTGAATTTAAACGCAAACGGAACAGCTACTAACAGTGAGACGGGGGAGGAAGTTACCTCATCCACTAGTGGATTGACCAGTATCGTTCCCAAAGACCAGACAGGAGCTTTAGCTAAGTTTTTTTATGATGTTTTATCAGGAGGAGCATATAGTCGTCAGGCAAATGCATTGGATGTTCTAGATAGGGATGGAATAGGCGCATACAATAATCAGATGATTGCTGATGCTCGTACTGAAATTCGAGGTGATTGGATGGTTGGTGCATACCATGGGGCATCGGTATCAGCTCCTAAGGCCGCTACAGGAGGAGGACGAGTGTTTTGGTCAGGTGGTGAAGATGCAATGAATGCAGCCGCGAACTATGCTAAGGTAAATGGAATGACTACATTGGAAATGACAAGAGCAGGGCAGAATTTGACAAAGTTAACACAAGGTATGCCTTGGGAAAAAGCAGGGCCAATGTGGCAACGGTTATCTTCGGCTTATGCAAAAGGAGCAACAGGTTCAGTCCACGTATTCCAAAATGCATCTACAGGAGTACGATTAAATAGTGTTTGGCGAACTGTTGAGTATCCATTATTGAATGGGAAAAATAATTTAATCTTTCATAATGTCTTTAAGCCATGATTACAATAGATAAAATAGGAATATATAAGCGTTTCAATGGGGATATTGATGGTTGGTCAAGAGTTGGGACCAAAGAAGAGAAATCAATTATGACTGACAAAGATTGGTTTTTAATTGAAGGTTTCATTCAAGATATAAACCTTGTCAAAAAAAGCCTTACTTCGGATTCTTTTATGAAATTAGTAAGTGAAAGACTTAATGAAAATTGTGATACTGATGAAACTATTCAAGCATTAAAGGAATTAACTTAAAACAATAAAAGCTCAATTGGTAGAGCTTTGTTATACCCCCTACTGGTCTTAGCATCTCGTTAAGACCAAAATGTAACTTACATAATAAAGCTCGGCAATTTTTAAACTGCCGAGCTTTGTTTCTGTAAAAGTTTAATTAACTTGGCTTTAATTGCTCCAGATGCCCTGTCGTGGAGTTTCTTTATAATGGTAAGGAGTTGCTGGAAGAGCTAGGACAGTACGATTACGGCGCTAGGTTCTATGATCCGGTGATCGGAAGATGGAATGTGGTGGATCCGTTGGCGGAGAAAGGAAGGAGATGGTCTACCTATACCTATGCGTTCAATAATCCTATTTTATTTATCGATCCGGATGGAATGTTTGGTGATTATTATGGTACTGATGGTAAATGGCTAGGAACTGATCATATTGAAGATGATAGAGCATACGTTGCCAAGGATGGCTCATATACCAAACAAGGCGATGGGTATGCTATAAAGAAGTCAGGAATTACAGAGCTAGAAGTTGGCAATAATGAATTAATGCAATTGGCATCAACTTCTTATGGAGAATCCGGGACTTCAAATGTTAAAGAAGAAGTATACGGGATCGCCAGTGCAATTATGAATAATAAGGAAGCGAGAGGTGATGATGCAACGATTTCGTCCACTATAAAAGGCTTTGCTTTTGCTGCAACAGATGGTAATCCAAGAACTACCCAATTTAACGATGCCAGTAACGGCGAAAGAAATGGCACCTTTATGCAGACAGCAATAGGGGGAGCAATAAATGCAGTAAATGGTGGAGTAGATTATTCAAATGGCGCGACGCATTGGGCGGGTTCAGATATAGGTTCTAGTGCAGAAAAAAGAGCCACCGGCGGTTTGTTGTTTACTGATCAATCACATGATATGCAAAGGTTAGGTAGTAAGACTGTTAACGGTGCACCAATTACAACTCACTATTACAATAGCAGTGGAAAGGCAACTGGAGTAAGAGGCAGTTATTCTTATCGATGGGAAACAACAGCAGCACATGGAGGTACAACATTCATGAAAAAAACTAATTCTTTTATTAAAGCATCGGGAGAAAGGCGTTACTAAATATTATGAGAAAATTTATAATAATAATCCAGATAATTGCAATATGTTCACTTTTCGGTTATGTGAACGCTCAAGGACTTAAAAATGATCAAAACCATGTTAATAAGCGTCAACAAGTAAAAAGTATTGAAGGCGTTTATATTAGTTTGTCAAAATCTAGAGTTCTTGTCAACAAAGAAATTCAATGTGAACTTTTGCTTTTTGAAACAACCAAAGGTATAAATAAATATGTAGCTAAAATTGAATCCAAAGAAGTAGCGCAATCCATTAATTATTTTAGTCAAGAAGGTAATCACGAAGATTTATTTGTATTTGGCTTGCAAAAATTCCATCTGCAAAATAAAGTTGATCCTCTTTCTTTATCTGCCTACATGATTTTCAGGAATAGTAAAAAGTATCTATGTTTTATTGGTAAAGGGCAATCAGCATCAGGAACTGGGGTACAAGTGTCTTACTTTAACATTTTTGAACTCGATCGATTAGGCAAGGCGATTCTTCATTATGAATTCAATAGCCGTTTTGGAAATATCCATAGCATCGTTGATTACAATAATAATGGTAGTATAAATTATTTCAAGATCGTAAATGGAAATAAAATAGGTCAGTATATACTTACGATAAATAATGTTAAAAGTGGTAAGCCGATAAATAATAGATCGGTTCTGTTGGATTATAAATTGAATGACAAATTCGTGGTATTGAAAAATACCTTCTAAACTGTTAGATTATGGGGCAAGGTTTTACGATCCTGAGATAGGCAGGTGGAATGTGGTGGATCCATTGGCGGAAAAGTTTCATTCAGTTAATCCATATGCCTATACTGACAATAGTCCGATAAATAATATGGATCCAAATGGAATGGAAACGTTATATAACGAAGATGCTCAAAATGCGGTTCGCCAATTGCAAAGCCAAAATTCTTCGCAAAATCGAAACCATCCTCCAGATTGGTTTGTGGATAATTCAAATGGTAGTGTGTATTATTTTAGGGGTATAAAGAATATGACACAAGAAATTCTCGATAAATTTGGCTTTGGGATATCTGCTAAAAATTTAGAAAATTTTGGACCAGATAACATGTTTGGTAATAACCCAAAAGGACTTTATGAAAATTCATTAAGTCAAAGTATTCTGGTTATTGAGAATTCAAAATCTTTTATGGCGCAGAATGGGTATAGTGCAGTAGAAAATGTTACGGTTAAGGAACAGGAATTCGTTAGTGGGGGACGAATGGATGGGAACGAAAATATTAAAACGACTATTTCAGAAATATCTCAAATTGGTAAGACAAAGTTAACATATGTTTTGCCAAGCCTTGTAAATTTGAAATACGATGTTATGGAGGTTTCATCAGGAAATAATTCGAAGCTTAGTGCTTTTAGCTCAGCGAGTTCAAGTTCAAAAATAAATTATAGCATAAACAAACCTATTGGGCAAAGCATAAGGGCTACAGCTAAATATTATGAGAATAAGCAGCCAACAGCATCGAAAATTGGTTTTCTATTGAAGTTTATTTCTAAGCTTTTTTAGACCCAATTTAGTTAAATTTACAAACCATGAAAAATATAAGTGTAGTTTTTATTTTATTGATTGTTAGTGTATTTAATGGCTGCGGCCAGAATCAACCAAATACTGGCCAGTTTTATCTTGAAAAGAAAAAGGATTACGAAAAAAAATTCGTTGATCAGTTTCCAGAAAAAGTTTCTTCTTCATCGGATAGTAATCGTGTTTTTTCGTATAGGTATGAATCAAAAAATGATGTAGCATTCATGTTATATGAATACGGTTTACCCGAAAAGGAATTAAAATTGGTTAGAAATAGATCTCAAAAACAGGCAGTTGCTACTTACAATTATTTAGATTCATGTTTGTTGATTGTTAATCGTTTTGAAACAAAAAAGACAATGGATAATTATGAGTTGCCTGATATTAAAGATAGTACACTTCTTGATAAAGAATGCTACCATAATAAACTTCCTATTCCAAATTTCATTATTTACGAGGGGAATAATGGCAATCAGAGTTTTGGATTAGATACGTCCTTCACCATTTATGTATTCGAAGCAAAAAAAATAAATTCCTGGTTAAAAGAATTTAACATGAAACCTGCTTATCAAATGCCAAAACAATGGCAAAATGGTTATTCAAAGGGGATTGCTATTAGTAAAGAAAAAAGAACTGTAATATACTGGACTGTCATTTGGTAATCGGTTTTAACTTATCCCCATCTATCCGTAGTCTTGTGAATTGGAGATAGGGTGCATAAACCAATTTGATTGACCCCATCCCACCAATTTTAGTATATAGCGAAATTAGCTATAAATCAGGATCTTGCTGATTATTTGTTTTTGGTGAAGAGGGGTCAATATGCTATGGTTTATCCAACCAAAGCATATTTAATAAAAATTATATGATAAATAACAAGCTAGATTTCTTAAAAAGAAAAAATAAGGGAAAGTTTTTGCTGAAAAAATATGAAGATATGTTTATTGCTGCTGGTTTGAATGATCTAGAATACATTGATTTAGAGAAATCAGATAACTTAATAAACAGAGTTAGAGAGGTTTTTCCAGGAGTTCAAGGACAATCTGAAATTCTTTCAGATAATATTACTGCTTTTGATTCAGAATTATTGATTAAAGCATTTTCAATTGCTGATTCTGAATATTGTTATGTGTATTCTGATGATGTGTATTATTGTGGGATGTATCTGACTAATTCGAAATCTGCACAACAATGTTGTTTAGATATTGCAAAATTAGGTTATAGTGGTACATGCTTTCTTCTTGATAAGGAATTGAAGTTTTTAGTTCGGATTAACTTCTATAATGAAGATCATAATGAATATAGAAATAAGTTTGATATTCAGCTTAAACAAGCTAATCTCAAATAGATAGAATACCCTCGCTGGCGCACGACTGTGGCGTGTGATAAATAAATATAATTGTGACAAAGTCCAGAAATGCTGGGCTTTGTTATTTTAGGCCAGTTGGAGTTTGATTAACCTTGCTCTGGTTTAAGTTGTGCCGTGAGTGAATAATGAGGCTGTACTTATTATTGATAGTAGGTTCATCATTTCGTTGTGCAAGCGAATTTTGGCGCAAGTCTCAAGTGGAATTCCAATTGTTTACTGAAGTTTTATTTTTGTCACATCATTTTCATAGAGAAGCGCCATTTCTGATGGAGTTGCTACACCACTCCAATTCTGGGCATCGATTGAACTAGATAGCCGAAGCCCGCGCCGGTGGCCCTTATCGGGTTTCTTTTGACGGATGATATTTCGTTGTTAAATTTCGTCACCTATAAAAAGGCGTTCATGGTAAAAAAGCGATCGTTCGTCAAAAAGTTTAGGGACATTTCGTTTTTTTCTTGACATTCGGCCGTTGTTCTATGGTTTAGTTACTTATTTAGTAGCCATTATCGTCGATAAATCTATAAGCGTTTATGAAAAGGATTATTTTATTTTCGCGTTTTTTTTTGCTAGCCCTGTTATTCTTTAGCAAAATTGTCTATTCACAATTGCCGGTTGCATCGGTCAATAATCTTACCGGCGGGGGAACTGTGAGTATTCCGCTACACCAGTTACAGATTGGAAAAATTTCTATGCCTATCAGTGTTTTCTACAATGGTAGCGGAATCAAAGTGAAACAGGCCGAGGGAAATGCAGGGCTTGGCTGGAACCTGCAGGCTGGGGGAGCAATCTATCGCCAATTGAGGGGGCTACCTGATGAAACACAAAAGGATGATCAGGGAAATCAGCGTTTAGGCTGGCTCAGCAATACGAATGGGACAAAGATCAATGCTTTTAATATTGTAAACGATAACAATCAGTCGACCTGTGCGGATGAGGCTACAGACCTCGGATATATCAATGCTAACTTTTCTGATCTTTCTGATACTGAGCCTGATGTATTTGTTGTGAGTGCTCCGGGGCTTGATTGTAAGCTTGTGTTTGATGCAGACCATACCGTAAGAACAATTCCATATATGGATATTAAGGTGACCTATGATCTTGAAACATCGGTGCCTCAGCATTATTCGAGCTACGGGAGGATTAAAAGTTTTGTAATTACAACCGCATCAGGTACAAAGTATGTTTTTGCCGCCTTAGAAACAGCAAGGAAAGCTACAAATTCTTCAAATCCAAACGCGATCAATTTTTTTAAGCGTGAGTACCAGCAGTTCCAGAATGGAATCAGTTATGTTGCTGCCTGGAAGCTGACAAGTATAAAGGATATTGGAGGCGCTGGTTTAGATTTTTTTTATACTGAACCTTCTTTTACTGGTGGGACTGATCGGGTTGCGCTCAGTCAGGGAACAAGCAATACAACATTATATCCTTTTGCCATTACCAATTGGACTTTTGCTATTAACCTTTCCAGGGTTACCTATGGTGGGTGGGATGATGTAGCTTATGAACAGGGCTTAAATTTTTATTACCATAATGCTCCGACCTCGAATGTTCCGTTGATCGATTCTATTACCGGAATGGGGAAAAAATGCGTCTTTCAATACGACTTTTACAAATCTAATAATAATGGCAATGTTTACCGTTCACTTTTGATGAATGTTTCTGCTGGTCAGAATGATCTTTTATCCTTAGGGTACAATGGCTTACTTGAAAATCGAAATATAAACCTTCCGGACTCTGCATCGATGGCCGTAGATGTTTGGGGATATTACAATGGGAGTACGGAAACATCCTTGCTCCCTCAGGTTTACATAAACCCATCCAGTTCGGCCTATGAACATTACAGGAATATTCCGGGAGGGAATCCAGGGGTATTTAGTTATAACATTCCAGGTTCGGTAAGGCCGGTATCGCAGTCTTCCATGATGGCCGGTACGCTCGCCACGATATATTCACGGTATACGGGAGGCAGTACCCGGTTGGAATATGAACCCAATGATTATTATGATGCAACGGCCGGAACGGTAGTACAGGGCGGTGGTTTACGAATCAAAAAAATCAGTTCAACAGACGGAACTAATCCTTCTGGCGATATTATCACCAACTACAGTTATGTTGATCCGACAACTGGACTGTCTAGCGGAAAACCTGTAAATGTGCCTTTGTTATCTTTTACTACCCCGTTTTATGGATCTGGTACAGCAGAATATATGCTACAGAACTCGGTAATCCGGTTGGAAGAAAATATCTCCCAGGAAGAAACGGGGGTACTCTACAGTCACGTGCGAGTTTCGAAAGCAGGAATAGGAAGTTCTCTTTATGAGTACCTGCTGCCGGCTACCAATTGGGATGCCAGCTGGGGCAGCGACTGGTTTCCAACGCTAAATAACTTTGGAAGAACATCTTGTGTCAGCGGTGGCTATATGACCAATGAAAAAAATACTTACCCTTTCGCGCCGAACACAAATTATGACTTTGAAAGAGGGCTTCTTAAAAAACTTGCGCAGTATGATGAGAATGGAAACAAAGTAAGGGAATCAGTTTACAACTATGCCAGGACTGGATCGCCTTTGGTAATCGGTGCCTTAAGATTTGAAGAAAATGCGGGCGCTATGGCTTATGCAAAATATACTGTTTTTTCTGGAGTGGGTAATTTAACCGTGCAGGAAGACAATACGGTTTTCGATGCGCCATCACTGAGCCAGGCGAATCATACCACAACGAGTTATACCTATGGCAGTTCAGCGCATAAGGAAGTAACAGCAAAAAACCAGGTGCTGAGTGATGGAAGTATCGCAAGGACCTTTTTTAAATATATTAAGGATTATGGTGCTTCTCCTTCAGCTGATCCCTTTGTACAATCGATATATAACCTCTCACAGCAAGGAATAAATATACCGTTGGAGTCTTATAATCAGCTAGAGCGGAATGGCATAAACCGGACGATATCGGCATCTCTTACCGGGTTGAAAACATGGGGGTTTTCTTATCGTCCGAGTCTGGATCTGCCGGATAGCCAGTTTAGTTTTCTTAACGCTGCCGGGGTGAGCGATTTCCAACCTTCATCTATTTCTGGCGGTGTCTTTTCGAAGGATTCAAGGTATATTAATAAACAGCAAATACTTGACTATGATAAAAATGCTAACGCGACAACCGTTCTAATGAATGGGATTAATCGTAAGGCTGTGGTTACCGATCAATTGAATTCTCAGCCTGTAGCTGTATTCGAGAACGCCGGGATTGGTGAGATCGCTTACGAAAACTTTGAATTTCATTATCTGGAAACTAATTTTACTTACAGTGTTAATCCAAGTAATAACAGTTTCGTCTTACAGCCAAGGTCGGGAAATTATGCCTTCAATATAACTGCTGATAATGTGCTCTCCCGGTCAATAACAAAGTTGGCCGGTAGAAAGTATTACATTTTTTCTTTGTGGATGAATACTTCTGTTTCAGGAAACATCAATATTTCGCTAAGCGGTACACAGGCCGTCGTCCTGCCATACCCGAGTACCGGGGGACAGTGGAAGTACTACCAGGTAAAAGTACCTGTTGCCAACCTTCAGGCTAACTTTACGCTATCTTTCCAGTGTTCCAGCGCTGCGCTGATTGATGATATTATTTTTTATCCCGCCGATGCAACGGTATCCAGCTTTGGATACGATAAAGATTCTTTTCTGAAGACCTCCGCTACGAATACCAATGGAATTGCGGAGTATTATCAATATGATAAATACCTCAGGCTGAAGAATGTGTTGGATCAGGATAAAAACATTGTATTGAAAAAGACCTATATATCAAAAGAAGATCAGGATAATTTTAAAGCTGAAATCGGGGGATATCAAAATCCGCTGGTAAATTATCCCTATACGTTTATAGATGGTAGCCCTGGTACTACTTGGAATTCAGCGGGAATTTCCTATACCTGGAACTTCGGAGATGGTACCGGTACACAATCGACCAGCCAGCTTTTTGGTGAGCTATCACATACCTATGCTGCCGCGGGAAGTTACGTAGTAACGTTTACGAAAACCCTGCAGCCATTTGGGACCGTTAGTGCCACCCAAACAGTTGTCGTGGGCAATTCTACCGATCCGGTAAAGGTTTATGGTGCTGGTTCAATGACGTTGACATTTTCTCAGAATTCGGTGATTAAATACGTTTTTAATGCTGCTGATCTTGCTACTGGCATGTCAACAGTAGAGCCTGGAGTATACGATTTGAAGCTTGCTGCAAGTGGACAATACTCCTCGTCAAATCCATCCGGATACAAGGCTGTTGGCTACCATGCTTATTCGACCCCAAATACTGGTTTAGTTGAGGATTGTCGGGCGTCTATGCCAACTTCAAATCAATATTATTTTAATGGATTAAATCTTACAGGAAAGTACTCCATTAGCTTCTATCTGGATACTAATGCAACATGCATACCTAACGAAATTGAATAACAAGGTCAAAAAGAATACGATCATGAGAACACAGTATATATTTACTACAATATTTTTGGCATTAATTTCTTTGGTTGGCTCTGTTTTTGGGCAAAACCGGAGCTACATCCAGGAGGATGTAGTAAAGGTGCCGGGAATAAGTACAGACGTTCAGGTCTTTGCGCTCCCTGTAGCAGACCGGACTACGTCGCGTACCTATTTTGATGGTCTGGGCAGGCCTGTTCTGTCTGTCGCCGTGGGGGCGAGCCCTGGTGGAAAAGACATTGTCCAACCTGTTGTATACGACAACCTTGGGAGGCAGAGCATTAGTTACCTGCCCTATGCCTCATCAAATGCGGGCGGGGCATTCAGGACGAATGCAAGCTCAGAGCAGTCCGGTTTTTATGCAACTACGGGGCAAAAAACGGCGGTTGATGCAAACCCATACAGTCAGCAGCTTTTTGATAACAGCCCATTGCAGCGGGTGCTTCAGGCAGGGTCTTTTGGCAGCGGTTTTCAGCCTGGTCAGCACCAGACAGGTTTTACCTACCGGACGAACCTTTCCAGCGAAACCGTCCGGAGATGGAATGCGGACGGGTCGGCCAATGGTATCTTTGATGCGGGCACGCTCTCTGTAAACGGGGCAACTGATGGAGAAAACGGTCAGATTATGGTCTATACCGACAATAACGGGAAAACGGTGCTAAAAAAGCAGCTTTTGGACCAGGGAGGCGTAACATGGGTGGAGACCTATTATGTTTACGACGATCTGGGTCAATTGGTTTTTGTGGTGCCGCCCAAGGCTGTAGCACTTATGGCCAGTTATGGGAACTACAGTCTTCAGCAGGCAGAAATACAGAAACTACTCTTTGTTTATGTTTATGATGACAGGGGCAGGCAGGTTGAACGGACGGTTCCGGGAGGCGGCACCAGTTACCTGGTGTACGATCCTTTTGACAGGGTCGTGCTTGCCCAGGATGCAAACCTGAGGTCACAGCAGAAATGGAACTATATCAAATATGACAGCCGTAACACCCCGGTGATGCAGGGTATTTACCATAACAGCAGTTATACCACAAGGTCGTCGATGCAAGGGCTGGTGAACGGTCTGGATTTTTCGGTCAATACGGCCGAGGAACGGAACGGGGATGGGGCAAACGGTTATTATACCAATAACTGTTTCCCGAACTTGGAGATTGAGCCTTTGGCCTACAGTTATTATGATGATTACGATCTTGACGGCAATGGTTCGGCCGATTATACCTATCAGAACCAGGGCATGGGCGGAGAAGGCGCACAGGCTGCCTATATTAGCGGAATGCCGACGGTAGTGAGAAAACGCACTGTGGGCAGCGGTCTTTCCAATGTCTGGCTGACCGCTGTGATGTTCTACGATGCGAAAGGAAGAGTGGTCCAGAGCCAGAGCAACAACCAACTGAATACAGCAGTGAGCAGTACAAGTACGACCGTTCTGGGCTTTACCGGCAAGGCAGTCAGGGCGAGAACGGTGCAGGTAGCCTCGGTAACGACCGTTGTGCAGACCGAATATGGTTATGACCACAGGGACAGGCTCAAAACGGTGGATGAGTCCCATAATTGGGGAACTGCGGTAAGGGTGGGTGCTTATGAATACAATGAACTTGGACAGTTGGTGGACCGTAAGCTGCACAGTACCAACGGTGGCGGAAGTTACCTGCAGTCTGTAGATTACCGTTACAACATCCAGGGGCAGATGACCAGTATCAATAACAGTAGCCTGAGCGTAGATGAGCGGAACGATGATTACAATGATGTGTTCGGGATGGACCTGTTGTACAGTCAGGGAGATGGGGACATCGGTAGTAGCGGTTATTTCAATGGGATGCTATCTGCGGTAAAGTGGAAAGTCAATGCACTGGGCGTGGCCACGGGGAACGAAAGGAGTTATAGGTTTGTTTATGATAAGCTGATGCGTTTGAATGCGGCTGTTTATGCAGAGCGCAGCGGTGGCGGTGCCTGGGACGGTAATGGAGCTTTTGATGAAAAGAACATCAGTTATGACCTTAACGGAAATATCTTAACTTTACAGCGCAATGCGATATTGAGCGGCAGCATAACTGCAGTTGACGACCTGAACTATAGTTACGACGGAAACCAACTCAGCAATGTAAGCGATGGAACAGGTGGGGCCTATGGTATCTTTGGTTTCAAGAACCTGACCGGTTCGGGAGCAGGTTACGCTTATGATGCCGCGGGCAATATGACCGGTGATGCGAAGAAGGGCATCAGCCTTGACTATAATATACTGAACCGTACCGATAAGGTAACGATAAATACTGCAACAGGGCGGTATATTGCCTATACCTACGATGCAGGCGGAGGGCTGATCCGCAAGCAGGCCTTCGATAACAATAACCTGGTGAAGACCACCGATTACATCGGAGGTTTTGTTTACGAGGATAATGTGCTGTCCTATTTTGGTATGGCAGAGGGCAGGGTCCGCAACAGCAACGGTACGCTGAAGCTGGAGTATATGATCAAGGACCAGCAGGGCAATGTGAGGGTGAGCTTTGAGGAGCAGGGCGGGGTGGCCGTGGTAAGGCAGGAGAACAGTTATTATCCGTTTGGACTGACAATGCCGGGAAGCGTGATGCCGACGGCGGCAAACAAAAACCTGTACAACGGTGGCAGCGAATGGCAGGACGACTTTGGAGATCTGCCGGATCTGCAGCAGACGTTTTACCGGATGTACGATGCGGCATTGGGCAGGTTTGTATCGGCTGATCCGATGGCGGAGGCGAGTGAAAGCATGACGGTTTACCAGTATGCACTGAACAGCCCGTTGATCTTCAATGATCCGTTGGGGGATAAGGCAGCTGGGGGAGTAACTGGACAATACGCTGATTTTTGGAATACTGCACTTTCCTATACCAGGAGTTATGGCGCATCTTGGGATGGCGCATCTGGCTTTAGTGCCTTTGGGTCCGATCTGGAAGGTTTCACGAGAGGCGCAGCAACCATGAGTGAGAATGGCACTTGGGGAATGAATGGTTGGGCTCAGGACTATGCTTCTGCATCACAGGCTTTTTATGATAATACAGGTACTAGGGCACTGAATGCTGATAAAGATGGTTACATTTCTACCGGATTCTATTACAGAGATGGACAAGGGAAAGCTGTAACTAAGAATGGTGTAAGTGGAGAAAGTACTGCTTACTTTGTTGGTCAGAAAAGTGTTGGGGAGAAAATTTGGGATTACTTTTATGATGAAGGCGCCAAAAAAAGGGTTAGTAGCCTTCTCAAAGGAGATTTTTTGGGGTATATTGATTATGGCGATGCGCCTGTGATCAGTTTAGGAGGGGTAGGAAATGCAGGGAAAACGATAAACGGAGTAAGAGTTGCACTTAGCGGTTCTAAAAGCGCTTCTCCAGTACTCTATACTGTTTACAAAGCCATAACGAAAAATGGTGGGGTTTATTGGGGAATGACTAAAAATTTAAGTTTGCGAACAGCGCAGCATGGAGAAAGATTTGTTTCAATTATCGGARTCCACGTAGGTATTGCTGGGAGAGGGGCAGCGAGGGGTGTAGAGCAGCTCATGATTGATGGAGCCGGTGGAATTAAAAATTTAGAAAATACAATAAACAGTATAGGTTTACATAATCCAAATATTTTAAAATATTACCAAGATGCAGTTAAATTTTTAACTAATTAAGGATTGAAGAGAATATAGTAATATTTTGAGTAAAAAATCTTTAGTATTGTTAAAACAAAATTGGGGATTGATATTCAGGCCATTTGCCATATGGGCATTGGGATAGTAAGATAATTAGAATTAAAATTCTTAAAGAGAAATAAAATTATTGTAATAGCCAAATTTGGCTATGTCATGAAGCAAACTATTATTTAATATAAAATGGCAAGAGTGAAAGTTAAAAGTGGAGATATTTATCAGATTGGTCTACCCAATAATCTTGGTTTTGCATATGTAAAGTGTGTTAATCTCTTGGAATTTATGCCTGATACTCAATATGCCACGATGATTATGGTTTATAATATCAGGTCTTCTATATCATTACAATTGGGTAGCGAAATCATAGATAAAGAACTTATCTTATGTCCACTTTTGATTGCAGGAATCTTGCCTGCAATTAAAAGTGGAACATGGAAATTAATAGGGAATATACCCACAAGTGCAGCTGATTTTATATTGCCGGAATACAAGAGGGGTGAGCCGGATGATAGCCCCAAAAAATGGTATTTTATATCTAATTTGGATATTCGTGAAAAAGTGGAATCTGATTTTAATCAGGTTAAGCATTTAGAAACTTTCGGAGCGACAGGATCTGAACTTGTTGGGGTAAAAATTGCAATGGCACTGCTGCAAGATGAAGGTAAAGCAATAGAGGAATATTTTGAGCTTGATGAGTTTTATATTAAGTATTATTATAATGAGGTTACTACGATAGCTCCTTATTATAAGCAACCAGAATACATGCAAGGAAAAGCCATTCGATGATCTGCAGCATGCCGAATTATTATTGCCCGGTCATATTCTTATAATTGAGGTTTCACAAGAGGCACAGCAACCATGAGTGAGAACGGCACCGGGGAATGAACGGTAAGGCTCAAGACTATGCTTCTGCATCCCAGGCTTTTTATGATAATGCAGGTACCAAGCCGGATGTACGATGCGGCACTGGACAGGTTTGTATCGGCTTATCCGATGGCGGAGGAGTGAAAGCATGACGGTTTATCAGTATGCGCTGAACAGCCCGTTGATCTTCAATGATCCGTTAGGGGATAAGGCAGCTGGGGGAGTAACTGGACAATACGCTGATTTTTGGAATACTGCACTTTCCTATACCAGGAGTTATGGCGCATCTGGCTTTAGTGCCTTTGGGTCCGATCTGGAAGGTTTCACGAGAGGCGCAGCAACCATGAGTGAGAACGGGACTTGGGGGATGAACGGTTGGGCTCAGGACTATGCTTCTGCTTCACAGGCTTTTTATGATAATACAGGTGCCAGAGCACTGACTGCTGATAAAGATGGTTACATTTCTACCGGGTTCTATTACAGAGATGGACAAGGGAAAGCTGTAACTAAGAATGGTGTAAGTGGAGAATACACTACGGTCTATATTGGCAAACAAGAACACTCTGCGCGAGCGGCAGGAAGCTTTACAGATGAACTTGGGCAAGTGTTGAATCTAGGAGGTATAGTTTGGGGTGGAACTGAACTAGCTTTGCAAACAATTCGACAAAATAATGGTCCACAAGCAATTGGGCGATTCCTGGGATTTGGAACGCAAAGGACTGCCGGAGCGTTGAAAGGAACACTAGGGTATGGTGTAATCGAATTAGGTTCCTGGCTTTACAATGGAAAGTCCATAGAGCAGAATATTTTTGACAAATAAAGATTTTAGACAAGATGATATTAGATCTTTTAATGTTTATAACGCATAGTTTTTTAATGCTTATTAAAAGGGCGAATCCAAAAGGCATTGTGCTACGAAGTCTCAACATCGTTTCTGTGATGATTGCCAATATACTTGTATTCCTTTTTTCGGTCGTTTATATGTTCTTAATCAGTTTAAAGTTAATAGGTTATAGCAGGCCATTGGTCGTGACCATAATATTGCTGCTTTGGTTAATGGCTTTTATTGGAATGCGATGGAAGTACAGAAATGTTTACAGTAAAGTAATAAAAAAAGCCACAGGCAGGTACCCCTTCAGTGATCGAAAAATTACTGTTCTCTTTTTTGTATGCTTTTTGACTTCCTTTATAATTGTTGGTTTTGGAGTTTTATGTTTCAGGATGTATTTTTACGGATAAGTTCAACGCCAGCAGTGTCCTTTCTAAGGGTTTCTTTAATTTCCTCATGATCTGATCATTCGCTAAGTGCAAAAATATGGCTCATCGGAGAATGCCTTTTATGGTGGGGCTGAGAACATGCAAGCAACTGGGCAATGGGGTCTTTATAACGGCTGGGCAACCGATTACATTTCGGCAGCTAACGAGTATAATAGCCTTGTTGGAGACAGTGCCCATGTTACTACAAATATAAATGATGGATATATTCAAACAACAGCATGGTATAGAGATGCTGGAGGTAATGGGGCTACGGTTAATGGGAATAGCGCATACGGAATAATTTACAAGGTAGGTATGAGTGCCTCGGATGGCACGCCTGAAAGAAAAGGTGTTGGGCAGCTAGGGGAATTAGAGAGTCTGATACCGGTTTGGGGTTCTGGACGTGCGGCTATCGATCACTTTCAAAATGGGGAATACTGGAGAGGATTAGCTTATACTGCGTTAGCTGTGAGTGACGTTTTTCTAGTAGAATCGGTGGCAAAGGGCATTGGCAAAGGGGCTTGGAAATTAGGCTCCCATTCTTGGAGCGCAACGCGCAAATGGATGGTAAATAAAGGGTATGCTGGAGCAGGTGAGCCCCTGCATCATTGGGCTATTACTCAAGCCATCGCTAAAAAATATGGGCTAGAAGCTGTTTCAGATCAGCCGTGGAATCTAGTCAAGTTCTCTAATCAAAGCATACACATTAGAGCAGGTCACGGACTAAATTATTTAGGACAACCGGGTTATAGCATGTTGGGACAATTTTGGCATGGCACACCAACTTGGTTTAAAGCTGGAGTTGTTTCAGTGGGCGGGCGTAGTGTAAATTAATTATAAGGTAAAATGAAAGTGGAATTAAATTACCCAATTATTGTTCTTTCTAAGAAGGATAACATGGTTTATGTTTATTTTAAAGAAAAGGATTTTAAATCAACAAGTGAAGAACTTTTAAAGAAGATCGACTTTGCAAATTTGGAGGTCATAGATAGCTTAGGGCATAACTATAAAATAAACAAGGCTTATAAAATAAAATACCTTGGATTGTGGGGATATAACCCACTATTGAAAGGAAGACAGATACTTATTGATTTTGAATATGATTCAGAGGTTCAAATGATATCACTTGAAGATTTTAAAGCGGAAATTATCAAAAGACTCGAGAAAAAAAAGAAACTTTGGGAGATGAGCTACGATTTTCAAGAATTAAAACATAGAGTATATCACAGTCCGAGCTTTAGTACGATAGCTCAGCTACTAAAATAGTTTTTTATAACATTAGCGAAAAACATTAAATCTTAGTTGGTATTGAGCCAACGTTTTTCCATTAGGTTTGCAGCTTATATATGAAAAATATTAAATTATCTATCAATCAGGTCTTATCTGATTGGGATCCTTTAAATGTGGGTAGAGATATAGCCTCAGATGAATATAGCAAATACATTGGTGGTATCTTGAAATACATAAATAATCAAGAACAGTTAACCAGTTATTTGGAGAAAATCCTTGTGCAGGATCTCGATACAGGGTACGATAAGCACAATCGCGAAGATAAGGATTCAGTTGCGCTCATTGTTGAAAAGTTAAAAAAATTGGTTCTCGAGGAGTAAAGGCAAGCGATAGTATGAACAGCTGTTATGAGCTTGTCCGATCGCTAAAATATTAATCGTTACAACCAGATCGATCGAACTGGTTGTAATTGCATAAGCCAGGGTTGGCTGAACCTCATTCGTTAATTGTATATGTTGTGTAATTTACTGAATTTAATTTGTTATAGGTTGATTGGCAATGAAGCGAAAATTTGAAATTCGTAATATATTGGCGCGGTTGTAGACGCTAATACATATAGCTTTATTAAAGGATGTCAGCTTTTAAATGATAAAAAGTATAAGAGCGGAGCAGAAAAAGTCGGAGTCGACTATAATTAACTTATAGTAAAGCTTGGCAGAACTTCTGGGCTTTGTTATTTCTTTAGCAATCCAAGCCAGCTTGGCTTCGATTGCCCGTATGTGCCAGCGTGGACTTTGGAAAGCTGGCTTTTTACCTTACATGCAGTGATCCTGTTTGAGGCACTTTGCTTTTGTCAGATGCTTTCACATCTTATAATAAAATTGATTTTTTATATTTGAATATGAAGGAGTTTGCCTTGCATACCATCCTTAAAACAGATGGCAGATATTTGGAGATCGTTGACCAATTCCCTTCCGGAGCCTGGTATAAGCTGATGGAGTTGGAGGGTGACCATGTGATGGGCATTGATGCCAGGGTTATATCTGAGGGGATTGAGGCGGGGACGTGGGAGATTGTGGAGTGATTGTCCGGAAAGCTTTGGTTTGTTCAGTTTGTTAGGACTACAAGGAAATTGTGATTTCGAACAGTAGCCGGACGGATCACCTCCATTGGTCCTAAGGTGTTCTTATTTAATGAGCATATTGTTGCTGTAGATTTTGTTTGAAATTTATTTCGTTGTCCGGTAGAGCAGTCGCTAAAGCTGGCCTAGGTGGATATCCTATTGGGCAGCAGTCTGTCAACAGCATTGTCTAAATATGATTTCTATCCGGGAAATTTTATCCAGATGATCCATATAGTGGAAGGGTTGAACAAACTGGAACACTTTTTTGAGCAGCTGTCCCAGCGGTAGACCGAGGAAGTGGAATATAAGACCAATGCGATCAGCGGGATGCTGGAACCTTTGATTATCATCTTTTTAGGTCTGGTAGTAGGGGTAATCCTGATTGCGATGTACCTGCCGATGTTCTAGATGAAGGGTGCTTTTTTAGCGCATTATTTCTTCACTGGCATTTAATTGTTTGGATAGTTTTTGTAATTAAAACATTTTAGATATGATCGTATTGTATTCTGGCCTATAACCTCAAGACTGTTAAATTTTATCAAGATTTATTTCGTCGCATAAAGAGAGGGGTTGGTGTAAGATTTCAGATACAAATTAAAATTGTTGAAAGACGATTGAATTATTCCTATTTTAAGTTTGGTCATAAAAACTGATATGTTCGTGTAATTTTTTTGGTTTTGTTTTTTTTAAAATGGTATTTCGTGACATCTAAAATTATTAAACAAGTACAGATATGTCTCTCAGAACTTCCTCCTATTCCAGTTTTATTTTCTATCAGCAAGCTCTAAACAGGAATAATATTTCGTGATCTTTTTAATTGCTCGACCCAATTGATCAATAAAAGTACAGATGGCCTGGTTTGTCCAAATAAATATGGATTCATTTGCTATCCTTTTACTGATTGACCACACACTCCTGTTTCATCCAAATCTAATTATCATGAATTTATTTTAATTGATGTTCCTGCATCCCGATAAAACTGTCCAAAATCTATATTTAAACACGTTATGCTCAAAAAAATATTAGCATCAGTGGTGCTGCTTTTAGGCACACTATATGGTGTCCGCGCCCAGATTGACCCAAAATCTCTTTCCAGCATCACCAATGTGGTCCCTGCATCGCCTGACGTATCGGCAATTGCCCGCTATGGGGGAATTCCGATAAACAGGTCGACCGGTGCAGTTAATTACTCCTTACCGCTTGTGAATATATCAGCAGGGAAATTAAGCTATGCGCTAAGCCTATCTTACGGAGCGGAGGGGATCAAGGTAGATCAGACTGCGGCTCGAACAGGCCTGGGCTGGGTGCTCAACGGCACCGGGGTAGTCAGCAGGACTATTATGGACGAACCGGATGAGTTCGCGACAAGGATCACTGCCCCCTCCAGCCTTGCCCAGTCAAGAGCGCTGCTGGACTTTCTTGAAAAGGGTATAGAACAGACTGATGGTTTTGACAACCAGCCGGATGTGTTCTCTTTTTCGGTCAATGGAATCTCTGGAAAATTCGTACTCGATGCGCAGGGGAATGTCCAGCAGATCCCCAGGACTGCACTGCGTATAGAGACCAACTTCTCCGGCACTGGTTATAACATAAAAATCACCGATCAGGCAGGGGTTGCCTATTACTTTGGCGGGACCGCTGCAACTGAATATACCAAGACACTCAACAGCGGAGTGGGTTGCGGAAGCAACCGCCCGACATTGAATGACGGGGCGCCCACGGCCTGGTACCTGACCAGGATCGAGCATCCCCTTGGAAAGAACCCCGGTAGGGACAACCTGCAGTTCAGTTATACGCCGGTCACCTTTAGTTACCCTTCAGGTGTAAGCCAGACGCAGATCAGGACACCGTACAATACAACAGTGACGGGCTGTGATTTTGTGGGCGGGACCATCGAGGCCTGCGCGACGATACATGAAAATACAACCTGCGTAAGCAGCCTGCAGACCAATGGTTATTATTTATCCGGGATCACCTCAAGTGATGGCAGCAGGGTACAGCTCAATTATACGTCCGATCGGCTGGATCTGCCCGGTGATGTATCACTGACCGGGGTGGAGCTCTTCAATAGTCGAAATGACCGCATCAGAAAGTTCGTGCTCGACTTTGAGCAGGTACAGAGTACCAGTGCGATGCTCTCTCCCCTGGTTGGTTCCCCAACGGGTGCAACCTATAGGATGTACCTGAAGAAACTGACCGAATACGGAAGGACCGAGGTGCCACTTGGTAACCATGACTTCAGGTACTATCTGCCATCGGCTCTGCCCGCAAGGCTTTCTTTCTCCCAGGACCACTTCGGGTTCTTCAACGGGCAGCAGAATGCCAGTCTGATCGGTGCCCCGTCCTATATGCTCCCTACGCTGATGAACCCTTTCGAGACGGGTAACCGTGAGAGCAGTTCAACCCATTTTGCCTTTGGGATGCTGAGTGGTATAACCTACCCGACCAAGGGGCGGGACTCATTGGTCTATGAGGCCAATATTGTGCGTGAAAGTACCCTGGTGGAGCCGCCCTTACAGAACGTTCCTTTGAGTGTCCGCGGCGTTGGGCAATCCAGTTCCGTAACGGTGCAGTCGCAGGATTTTTATATTGCCTATAACCAGGTAACGGATCTGGGTTACAGTGTTGATACCTTCCAGGATACGGGTTATGAATATGATCCCCTGCATAACTTCGGAAGGATACAGCTTTATGATATCACCACAGGTACCTACGTTGTAAGCCTGTTGAAGGTCAACCCGCCAAATGTCAACAGTGTAAGGGTTGTGCTTACCGCCGGACACACCTACAGGTTTATACTTGCCTCGTTCGGGGATATCATAAGGACCGATGGATCGATCAGCTATAGGGACGGTGCGCCTACCATACAGATGGTCGACAAAGTGGTCGGGGGTGCCAGGCTTAGCCGTTCTATCAGCTATGACGGGAATACACAGGTATTGTACAAAAGCTACAAGTATACCGAGATTGATGGTGTCTCTTCCGGTGCCCGCGCCCAGTCCGCTCCGCAATACTACGGTGTGCTCAACAACAATAAGGATTGCTCCAGATATGGTCAGGTAGGTGGGTATACCGATTGCTGGGGCACTACATGTACTTATATTACGGGACATTCGAACAGCACGGTATCGTTGTTCGGGAGCATGGGTTCGCATGTTTACTATCAGTCCTGTCTGGAGAGCAATGGAGGGGATGATTTTGAAGGCGGTGGGATACAGACGAGGTATTCCTTCAGTCCTGAAAATCCTGCCCTGGTATTTTTGGGACAGGAGATCCAGAATACGCCGATGAGCAATTTTTCCTGGCAGAGCGGTGATGAGATCTATTCACTTCAGTTCAAGAAGAAAAATGGGGAGTTGATCAAAGTGAAGGAGACGGACCGTCACTTTACCATAGCGCCCGGACAGTCTGCGATCAGGGGATACGTGATCAAGAAGAACTTTAGCGTACGCTGTGTCTCGGATGTCCAGGTAGCGCCGGATGAGTGGGAGTTCGCTCCATACGACGCGGCCTATTATGAGCTGATCTCTGGCTGGAAATACCTCGATCAGGAAACGGTAACAGACTATGACCTCAACGGTGGGCAACCGGTTACGGTACAATCAAACTTTAACTACAACCCATCTACCCAACTGATGTCCTCAACAAATAGATTGTCAAGCGATGGCGGTACCCGGTCCACGGAGTATTTTTATAGTGCTGATTATGCATCGGTTCTCGGGCTGGATCCCGCACAGGCCTCAATACTCTCGCAGATGAGCACAACGGGCAATACCTCGGCACCGGTTTTAACCCTCAATAAGGTCAATGGAAACGTGGTAGAGGCTTCAAGGATAGACTATCAGTACAATCCGAAGACCAATCACATTGTAGCCTCTTCCATCAATGCCTTCAATACTGTTGGCCAGATCTATGAACCATCGGTACAGCTTATTGAATATAATGATGCGGACAGGCTGACGATGACCTCAAAGAGGGGCGCATCGCCTGTGTCTTATCATTGGAGGTCTGACAATACCAGTCCAAACGCCATGGCAAATAATGCCTCTCCTTCAGAGTTCTATTCAGAAAATTATGAGGAGGATCCCTTGGCGCTGGTGGGGCAGGCCCATTCAGGCAGCAGGTATACTACTGCCACCTCAATAAGCTGGCCTGCACCGAACGGAAAAACCTATCTCATTTCTTATTGGTACAGATTGTCCGGTAAATGGTACCAAACCAGGGCGGGCTATAACGGAGCTACTCATACCTTAAGCGGTGGGGATGCATATGATGACATCAATATTTATCCAGTCGATGCGCTGATAACCAGTTATACCTTTGAGCCGCTGGTGGGGATGACTGGACAGACCGATGCGAAAGGGTTATCGACATTTTATGAGTACGATGGTTTTGGAAGATTGTCGCTGGTTAAAGACCAGAACGGTGATATTGTCAAGCATTTGGTCTATAATTATATTACTTCTGCAGTTGGTACTTATGGTAATGATCTGCTTAGCCAGGTATTTACGCGTAATAATTGCGCCACGGGACAGATACCCGGGCAGATAACTTATACTGTTCAGGCCGATACCTATACGGCTACCAGTAAATCCGCTGCCAATGCACTCGCACAGGCTGATATCAATACGAACGGTCAGGCCTATGCAAATGCCAATGCTGTTTGTACAACCTGTAGTGGAAATGACAAAAAGATAATCAATGGGATATGTGAAACAGGGGTAAAGGTCTATACATCCTCTATTCCCAAGCCTGGTGGGGTCTACCAGTGCAGATACCATTACCAGTTTTCTGACAATACATTTAGTATAGAGTATGTAGAACAAAATATGCCATCACCTTGCATTCCTGAATAACGCCATGAAAAGAACAATGATCTTCACAGGACTTTTCCTGTTCAGCTTTTATAATACATTTTCTCAAACCCCTAGCGCTGACCGTAATTACGTGATGGAAAGTACGGTGAGGGCCGCAGGACATAAGACCGTGGGCAGCCTGGTAGGTTATCCGGTGGATTCCGTGAACCGTAACATCCGGTATTTCGACGGTCTTGGCCGTCCTTTGCAGGCGGTACAGTGGCAGGGGAGTCCGGGCAAAAAAGATATAGTGCAGGTCAGCGAATACGATGCCTTTGGCCGGGAAGCGAAAAAGTACCTTCCCTATGCGGAGCAATCGGGAGCTGACGGTAGTTATAAAGCCACTGGCATTTCTTCCCTGGATGCTTATTACTCCCCTGGCAGCTGGGATGCCGGGGTGGTAAGGACAGGTTCGCCCTTCAGTCTGACAGTATTTGAGCCGAGTCCTTTGAATAGGACGGTAGAACAAGGAGCACCGGGGGCAGACTGGCAGCCGGTAACGGGAAGTACCGCTGGTCATACGGCAAAGATAGTGTACGGGAGTAATATCGCAAACGATGTGCTGATGTGGCAGGTCAGTGGGGCGGGCGCGTCGGCAGGGGCATATTTTCCTGCGGGCAGGCTTTATAAAACGGTGTCGATGGATGAGAACTGGGTTTCTGGCAATGCCGGTAATACCGAGGAGTATAAAGACCTGGAGGGAAGGGTAGTGCTGAGAAGGGTATACAAAAGCGATACCGAAAAACTGAATACCTATTATATCTATGATGGCCTTGGGAACCTGCGGTATGTGGTGCCCCCAGCGGTGACGGTCAACAGTTTTACCGAAGCGGATTCAGATCCGGTGTTCGGCTATTTTATATATGGTTACCATTACGATGGCAGGAGACGGCTGGTGGAGAAAAAGGTGCCGGGCAAGGGCTGGGAGTATCTGGTATATAACAAGTTGGATCAATTGGTTTATAGTCAGGATGCCAACCAGCGCAACAATCATCAGTGGAGCTGGACAAAGCGGGATGGTTTAGGCAGGGTGGTGCTGACAGGGGTTCAGAACGGGATTGACATGTCCAGGCAGACCCTTCAGGGTGATTATATTGATACGATGAGCGGTCAGCTCTGGGAATCGCGGACGGGATCAAGGTCAGAAGGTTATACTGCTGACACCCATCCAATGGCAGGGGAGGAATATGTTAACATAGAGTTTCACAACATGAACTATTATGACAATTACAGCTTTCCGGGCTATAACAGCAGTTATGCGGCGAGTGTTGCAGTAAGCTATAAACTGAACGGGCTTTTAACAGGAAGTTTCGTGCGTATACTGGGCAGTGCCACCAAACTATTGACGGTTACCTATTATGATGAGGACGGGAGGGTGAAGGAAACGGTATCCGATAACGCCAAGGGCGGCAAGGACCGTACGGTGAACACTTATAACTTTGCAGGAGAACTGACCTCAAGTGTGAGAACACATGAAGTTGGTGGTGCGGTAACCACCATTGTTTCTGGTTATGATTATGACCATGTTGGCCGTAAACATAGCACCAATAAGCAGATCAATAACGGCAGCGTAACCGGACCGAATATCGTGCTTGATGAATTTGTGTACAATGAAATAGGCCAGCTGGCCATGAAGAAACTGCATAATGGTATGCAGACCACTGGTATGGCCTATAACGAACGGGGCTGGCTGAAGAGCAGCATCAGCGGGGAGTTCAGTATCCAGCTGGACTACCAGGAGAATGGTGGCAACCAGTGGAACGGGAACATCAGCAGGCAATACTGGTCGCAGAATATTTCACCTTCAACCTCGCCTAATGTGTTCAGCTATGGTTATGACAAACTGGGCCGGTTGACCAGCGGAACGAGTACCGGGATCTACATGAGCGAGGTGCTGAACTACGACAATATGGGCAACATCAACCAGCTGGGCAGGAACGGCGGGGCAATGAACCAGTATTATTATAACGGGAACAGGCTGGATAGGGTAGACAATGTTGCAGGAACCTATGTCTATGATGCGAACGGAAATGCCACTACTGATGGCAGAACTGGGATGAGCCTGAGCTATAACCTGTTGAACCTGCCTTCTGGTGCCAGTGGAAACGGTAAGGTATTGAGTTACGTTTATGATGCCGGAGGCAGCAAGCTGAGAAAAGTCATAACAGAGAGCGGCTTGACCACTTCGAGGGAATATATTGACGGGATCGAATATGATGGGGACAATATCGACATTATCCATACCGAGGAAGGTGTGGCGCAGCGGAACGGCGATAACAGTTACAGTTACCATTATAACCTTTCTGACCATCTGGGCAATGTGCGCTATACCTTTGATGTTTACAATGGCCTGATCAGGCCGTTGCAGGTAGACAATTATTATCCTTTCGGCAAGCGCAATCCTTTAGCATCCGGAAATAATAAATATCTTTACAATGGAAAAGAGGCTCAGGATGAGCTTGGAGGACAGTTGGATTACGGGGCAAGGTTTTATGATCCGGAGATAGGCAGGTGGAATGTGGTGGATCCGCTGGCTGAGAAGATGCGTAGGCATTCACCATATAATTATGGTTTCAACAACCCGATAAGGTTTGTTGATCCTGATGGGATGGCGGGTAACGATTGGGTAAAGAAGGATAATCGTTGGACTTTTGATGATAACATTAAAACTGCAGAACAAGCAACTAATGCGGGTTACGATGATTATAAAGCACCAGGTTCTGTAGTAAAAGCGAAACTAGGGGATGATGGAGAAGTGGGTAGTGTATATTTAGGAGAAAACGCAGCAGATACACATTACGTATCAAGTAATCAAGAAAGTAGTATGAAAGATGCTTTAAGTTGGGCGTCAACTGCTTTAACAGCTGGTGGCGCAGGATTTGAACTGGCAGGAGAAAGCCACGTAACATCTTTATTTAAACAAGGAGTTCGAGGAGGGTCTTCTGGAAATTACACCTTAGCGGGAAGAAATCTTTCTTTGTTTGGTAACGCAAGCATGACTTCAGCATCAGCTCCTACAAGTGCAATGACAACTATCGGAAAAGGGATTGGTACAACTGCAACGGCTATTACAGTAGGGGTATTAGCTTATGAAGCTTATCAGGTTAACCAAGGTAAAATGGATGGAGGAAGATTTACCTATCACTTGGGAGCTGCCGCAACCTCTTTCGGTGTGGGAATGCGATATGGGGGACCCTATGGAGCCGTCGTTGGATTAAGTGCGTCATCAGCTGAATTTGCATATGACACATCGAAGCAAACTGTTATGACTATGAATGGACAGTGGAATAACTTTGTTCAATCAATTATAAACGCTACAATGGGAGGTAGATAAAAATGTAATGGAAATATTTAAAGTAAATTTTAAGAATCATATTATAAATGGATGGCCAACAATTTTGGTAATAATAATTTGTTTAGCTTTTCCTTTTGGATTATCAACTTTTACTCATGAAAATGCTAAATCTTTTTATTGGATTGGAGCATGCATATTCATAATTGTTGCCCTTCCTGCTATAATTGTACACTTGAATTACTATATGGTCAACAAGGGAGATGTATTTGAATTTTGTTTTGAGAAAAGTGAAATAGTTATAAAGCAGAACGGAACTTCAACACGTTTTACCCTCAACGATATTGACTTTGTTAAACGATCTATGTCATTCAATCAGGCAGCCAATAGATCCACTATAGTTCCCTGGGAAGGATATAACCATTCCTATATTCAATTAAAAAACGGGCGAACATTCACAATAACAAGCCTTTTGGTTCCAAATCTAAATTTGCCATTAGAAGCGAACAAGATAATTGTTAAACAAAATTTCTACAGATTGGCTAAGAAATATTAATTGTTCATGATTATACCTTTCCCCAGCTGGCAACATTGTGTATTTATTCGGTCAGCTGGTGTAGGCCTGTCGCTGGTCTCAAAATAGAAAATAAAACGCCCAGCAGTTTAAAAATATGGCACCAATACCTATAGCAGCTATGTCGGCAACCAGCTCAAAACAATCAGCGGGTTTACTAATAGAAGCTATGTCTATAACGAAAATGGAGTAGCACGCAACAGCAATGGAAGTTATAGCTATGAATATAACCTGTTGGACCATTTAAGAAATGTAAGGGCGAGTTTTCTGAAAAACCCGGTATCGGGTACAGTGGAACCGATACAGAGGGACGATTACTATGCCTTTGGATTAAGAAAACCTGCAAGTGGGGGGACGAATAAGTATCTTTATAATGGTAAAGAATTTCAGGAAGAACTTGAACAATATGACTATACAACGAGGTTCTATGATCCGGTGATCGGACGTTTTAAATCAGCGGATTTTTACTCGGAGTCTTTTCCTTGGATGAGTAATTATCAATATGGATCAAACTCTCCATCAAGTAAAATAGATTTAGATGGCTTAGAGGGGTTTAGTACTATTTTCTTGGAGAATACAACTTTTATGCCTGCGGAACTACCGATGGAGAATGCTGTAGGTAATTTAGCTAAGGCGGGCGGGGAAGTGAATGGTGCGCGCATCTCAATACCGACTGAAGTGGTATTTGGGGGCATTAATTGAAACAGTTAGGCAAATATAACATTTCAGCCGCTACTAACATTGGTATATGGAGTATAACAATGTTTAAGCAATAAGTTCAGTTTCAAAACTATTATCTACGAAAATTTCGTCACCTCAAAACGCACGTTCATGTTAAAAAAAGCATCGTTCATCAAAAAGATTTCCCAAAATTTGATTTTTATCCGATTTTGACGCACGGATTAATATGTTCCGGAGAACACTTCGCAGACATCGCAAACCGCTCATCAATCATTACAATATTTCATGAAAAACCTAAAAGCTCTTTTTAAGCTCATCTGTCTGGCTGTGCCTTTGTTCCAGATTGGCATATCCAATGCGCAGATTGTCAATGTAAGCCAGTTGTCTGGGGCGGCGACGATCAATATCCCGGTGTATACGATTACTCGAGGGAAAATTGCTGTACCAATTTCACTTTTTTACTATGGTAACGGGGTAAGGGCAAAGGATATTGAAGGCGCTGCGGGGATGAACTGGCAGCTTTCGGCCGGAGGGGTGATTACCCGCGAACTGAGGGATGTACCCGATGACCTGGCCGATAACTCAAAAGGATGGCTTTACAATAACAATGCTTCAAAGATCAGTAATTTTTCCATTGCCAACGATGGAAATGCAGGGACCTGTGGTGATGAGGATGCGGACCTGTCCTATATCAACAGCAATTTTGGAGATCTTTCGGACACTGAACCGGATGTATTCAATATCAATCTGCCGGGCCTTTCCTGTAAGCTTGTCTTCGATGGAAACCACCAGCCCAGAACCATTCCATACAGGGATATTAAGGTAAGCTATACTACGGATTATATTGGTATAGAACACTTCAAGATTATAAGCGACAAGGGGATTACTTACGAATTTAACACCTCTGAACTGGTCAACCGCAAAGCGTTTTCTGCAAATGCATCTGCAATACAGTTTTTTAAGCGGAAATTTCAGGTCTCCCAGTCGGTAGACTTCAGAAGAAAATGGTTCCTGACTTCCATAAAAGACAATGAGGGGAATGAAGTTACTTTCAGCTATGGTAAATATAATGACTATTACCGGGTAAGTAGGAAATATTTTGACTTTTATATCGGTAATTCTACGAATAAGACCACTCAGTTTTATGTGGAAGATGGCAATTTTACGTATATGCTTACCGGGATCGACTATATCACGGATGACGCGCCCACCGGGGTTCCAAAATTCGGGTTTACTTATTCCTACAATGCCAATACTTATATGCCGCTCCTTCAGAGTATTTATGGCATGGGCCGCGGTTGGTCACTGGCTTATCATGAAGCATGGGTGTCCAATGTCAACTATAAGCGGTATTTTTTAAAGGAATTCAGGGAAGCGTCTGAAGAAAGCCAGGTACGTTATCGTTTTGATTACAACGGTCTTTCGGTGGGTAGCTTTAACACAGTATATACTTCTCTACCCGATTCAAGTTCGAAGCAGCTCGACCGGTGGGGTTATTATAATGCCTCTACAGCCAGTTCGCTTTTGCCCGAGGTGTATATTAATCCTGCAACAGCTGGTATGGAGCGGTTACGGTATGAGCCGGTTCCTACGTTAAGCGGATACTATCCCTATTCCCTCAGTGGGAACTCAAGGGCGGTTTACCCCGCTGCACTGATCAGCGGGAGTCTTTCCAAAGTGAGTATGCTTGACGGGGGGACTACTGAAATTGAATATGAATCCAATACCTATTTTGATCCGCAGGCTGGTGCAGATGCCAATGCGGCCGGAATACGGGTAAAGAAACTGACTACTCATGATGCGACAAATCCTGGGGTTCAAAAGATAGTAAGCTACAGTTATACCGATCCTATAACAGGCCGTACGAGCGGGAGGGCACTATCGCTACCGGTATTTGCTTTTATAAGGCCTCAATCGTTCAGCGCTAATCCAGAAGCTGACTGGAAGAACGCGGTTGTACGCTCCGATGAAGACCTTTCTGAGGTTGATGATGGGGTGATGTATGGTTTTTTTAAGGAAAGTATTACCGGACAAGGTTATATGACTTCCGAGTTTTCTCTTCCTGCCACACATTTTGACCTGACTGCTGGTTTGGACTGGAGCAGGGTGATTACCAATATAGCCGGATGTAACGGAACGGGTGGTACGCTCAACAACGATAGGGATCTGTATCCTTTCGTACCGAATATGGATATTGGTTTTGAAAGGGGGATGCCAACAAGGGAAGCGGTATACAATGAAGCTGGTCAGAAATTATCGGAAACGCTTTACAGCTTTTCCAGAGTAGGCAGCGCCCAGTATATCCCGGCATTTAAAAGGGAATACAATAACGGGGTACTCGCCTATGCCAAATACAACATACTTACCGGGGTAGAAAGTACGGTCCAGCAAAAACAGGACTTCAGTTTTGATGTGGCAGGCGGCCAGCAGCAGCAAAGTACAAGCAGTTATTTCTATCAGGGTAACGGGCATATTTATCCAACAAAGGTGGAGTCCCAGAATGGAGACGGGAAACTGCTGCGCGTGCTCACCAGGTACACAAAAGACTACGATGTATCTACAGCAGTTGATTCGGCGGCACTTGCCCTAAAGGGCATGGCGCTGAAAAATATCAATGTTCCTATTGAGAGCATCAACCAGATAGAACGTAGCGGAATCACCAGGACCGTTTCAGCAAGCCTGACCAAATTTGCGGTATTTAACCCTGGTGCTGAGCAGCCTTCCAAAACATTGGTGTTCAGAAATAGCGCAGGTGTTACGGACTTTCAGCCATCCAACATCCAGTCGGGCAATTTTACGGGTGATGCAAGGTATTATACGACCGGGAATTTTACAGATTACAATTCGTACGGACAGCTCCTTTCTGCAAATGATGGTAAAGGGCATTCGAGCTCAGCCTTATATGACGATTATTCTAGATTGCCTTTAGCCAGCATTACAAATGCAAGGCATGACGAAGTATTATATAGCAATTTTGAGGAAGGAAGTCTTACAGGCTTATGGTTCGAAGCTAACGGCCAGTCTTCCGTGACAGCCCATAGCGGTAAATATAGTGTGGTTACAGGGCCTTCAGCAGTATTATATAAAGAACTGAAGAAAAAAACAGGTGCAGTAGCCTATGTTTTTTCTGCCTGGATAAATTCTGGCACGGCCAATACCCTTAATATTTCTATTACCAACAATAGTACCAGCCAGGTGGTTTCCAATACGGTAGGTATAGCTGCTGGCAATTGGAAGTATTACCAGCTGAGGATACCTGTTGAAGCAATGAATCAGGATTTCAGGCTTAGGGTATGGGGATCGGCAGCTTTGCTAATTGATGATGTGGTTTTTAGACCAGAGGAAGCCGATGTGCAAGCGAACTCTTATGATGTAACCACACAGAATAAGCTTGCGACATCTGGTGCAAACGGGGTGTTTGCGCAGTTTGGTTATGACAGTGCAAACCGGATAAAATATGTATTTGATCAGGACAGGAATATTGTGCAGAAAACTAGTTACATCCTGGGTACGAACCAGGATCAGTTTGCGCCAAGTTTTTACACGGCCCAGAACCAACTTGTGAATGAGCCGGTCTACTTTAGTTTAACTAACTATCCTGTGTCTACAGCGGACGGGTTGACTTATACCCTCAACTTTGGGGATGGAAGCCCAGTAGTTACCATTTCTGGTCCCAATGATTTAAGGCATACCTATACACAGGTGGGCAGTTACACGGCAAGCGTAACTAAATCTTCACCTTATTATGGTTCAGTTACCGTTAGCACGAACGTGGTTGTATCTCAGGCCCAGGTAACCTCTACGCAGCTTTCTTCTCTATCGGGAGATATCATACTCACTTTCTCTAATGCGAGTAATCAGATCGTAGCGCAGTTTACCCAAAGCCAGCTCAGCGCAGGAACAAGTACAATTGCACCGGGCGTTTATACTTTAAGGATTGGCACCTCATCAAGTGCTTACAGTAGTTCAAACCCTTCCGGTTATAAAAGTGTCCGTTATACAACCTATGGGCCTGACTATTCAAATCCAATGCCCTATTGTATGCCTTCCGAGCCTGGAAAAAACACCTATGACTTTACTATTGATCTTACAGGAAAAGCCAGGCTTAGTGTTTCAACAGACGCCCAGGTATGTCCGGTTTCGGAAATAGAATAAATTCAAAAATCTAAAGACAATCATGAAAAGATATATCGTTTTCTCCGTTTTTATATGCTTAAATGTCTGGTTGGGTATGTTGTCAGCATCTGCCCAGAACAGAACTTTCGTGCAGCAGGAGGTAGTCAAAGTTGCAGGCGTGCTCACCGAGCAGCAACTGAACGGCTTGGGTCCAACAGAAAAGCAGGTGACCAGGACCTATGGCGATGGTTTCGGGCGTGCCCAGCAGGTAATCGTTGTTGGGGGCAGCCCGAACGGAAAGGACCTGATCCAGCATAAAAGTTATGACAATATGGGAAGGGAAAGCACAAGCTACCTGCCTTATGCCTCGGCGAACAATAATGCAGCCTTTAGGGGCAATGCAGCCACTGAACAGAATACTTTTTATAATACTTCCGGTCAGAAGACGGCTACCGATGCCAGTCCTTTTTCACAGCAGGTGTTCGAGAACAGCCCGTTGCAGCGCGTGCTGCAGCAGGGATCTGTGGGGACTGGTTTCCAGCCTGGTGAGCATTATAAAACAATGGCTTACGGCACAAACCTTTCTTCCGAAACGGTGCGCAGGTGGCAGCCTGATGGCAGCGACGGGGGGACATGGACCGCAGGCACATTAAGCGTAAGCACCGTGACCGATGAGAACGGTGCAAAAACGACTGTGTATACCGATGCAATGGGGCAGACGGTATTTAAACGCCAATGGCTGGGTCAGGGCGGTGTAAGCTGGCTGAATACCGGTTATGTTTATGACGACCTTGGTCAGCTGGTTTTTGTTGTGCCGCCAAAGGCTTTTGCACTGATGGAATCGGTTGGCAACTATTCTTTGGCACAGCCTGATGTAGCCAAACTGATCTTCAGTTATGTGTACGATGAAAAAGGCAGACAGGTGGAAAGAACAGTACCGGGAAGTTCGGCGGTTTATATGATCTATGACCGGATGGACAGGCTGGTACTGGCACAGGATGGAAACCTGCGCACGATGGGGAAATGGAACTACATCAAATACGATAGCAGACAGAGCCCTATAAGTCAGGGGATCTATAATGATGGGAACGGCCGTGCCGCACTACAGGCCTATGTATCGGGACTTAATTACAACAATATTTATTTTGAGGCTCGCAATGGTGATGCGGGCACGGGTTATTATACCAACAATACCTTTCCCACAGTCAATATCGAACCGCTGGCCTACAGTTACTTTGATAATTATGATCTGGATGGTAACGGTTCTGCTGATTATACCTACCAGGCCCAAGGGCTTGGAGGCGAAGCTACCGCATCTGATTATATCAGTGGTAGACCAACAGTCATCCGTAAACGTACGGTAGGTACAGGGCTTTCCAATATCTGGCTGAGCACAGTGATGTTTTATGACCGCAAGGGGCAGGTGATCCAGACGATTGGCAATAACCAGCTCAATGGCAATTTGGCTTCTGTTAAAACCTTTGTGCGTGATTTTACAGGTAAAACAACACTGACCAAAATCACCCATTCGGCTGCTGCAACAGTCACCGTACAGACGGCGTATGCCTTTGACCATATGGACAGGCTGAAAACAGTGGATGAAAGTTATAACGGTGCGGCAGCTATACGTGTGGCGGCCTATGAATATAATGAAATCGGGCAACTGGTGGATAAAAAGCTCCATAGCACCAATGGTGGGGGGAGTTACCTGCAGTCGGTAGATTACCGTTACAACATCAGGGGGCAATTGACCAGTATCAATAACAGTGAACTGTCCGTTGATAGCAGGAATGATGATGCAAATGATGTATTCGGGATGGAACTGCTTTATGAGCAGAGCGATGGGGGGATAGGAAATACCGGATATTATAATGGAATGGTCTCGGCGGTGAAATGGAAGACAAATGCCCCAGGGGTCACCAGTGGCAACGAAAGAAGTTACCGTTTTAATTATGATGCCCTGCTCAGGCTAACGGCCGCGAATTACGCCGACCGCCAGGCGGGCAATGGCTGGGGAAATATTGGCGCTTTTGATGAAAAAAATATCGGATATGACCTGAACGGAAATATATTATCTTTACAGCGCAATGCGATATTGAACGGCAGTATTACCGCTGTTGATGACTTGAACTATAGTTACGATGGCAACAGGCTTGCCAATGTAAGCGATGGAGCAGGGGGAAGCTACAATGTATTCGGTTTCAAGAACCTTACCGGTTCTGGAGATCCTTACATATATGCCGATAACGGAAACCTAACCACTGATACCAAGAAGGGGCTTACGTTAGCTTACAATATTCTTAACCGTACAGAAAGGATTACGATAAATACCGCTTCTGGCAGGTATATCGATTATACCTATGATGCAGGTGGAGCGATAATCCGTAAGCAGGCGGTCGATAATGGAAGCCTGGTAAAAACAACCGATTACATCGAGGGGTTTGTTTACGAGAATGGAACGCTGGCCTATTTTGGTATGAGTGAGGGAAGGGTGAGGAATGCTGCTGGCAGTCTGAAACCGGAGTACATCATCCAGGATCAGCAGGGCAATGCACGGGTAAGTTTTGAAGAGCAGGGCGGTGTAGCAGTGGTACGGCAGGAAAACAGTTATTATCCTTTTGGTTTGAGCATGCCGGGCAATGCATTGCCGACAGCAGCGAACAAAAACCTATATAACTCTGGAGCGGAATGGCAGGATGACTTTGGGGATATGCCCGATTTGCAACAGACCTTTTATAGGATGTACGATGCAGCGCTGGGCAGGTTTATTGCGGTTGACCCGATGGCCGAGGCAAGCGAGAGTTTTGGTACTTATCATTATTCTTTCGATAATCCGGTGATGTTCAATGATCCATTGGGTGACCAGGCAGATCCAACAACACAAAGTTATGGAGGGATGCATGGGGGCTACGGGAGGGTAAGTCCCGGGTCGGGTAACCATTGGAGTGATGGAATGACATATAATGATTGGAATCCCTGGACTGGAAGCGATACCTATAGGAATTTATTGGCGGATGGTTATTCTGACTGGGGTGGAGACCTAGTTAAATATGGCCAGTCTGGAAAAATGACATATGGAGAGCGAAAAGGTAAAAGTGGATACTGGATTGATAATAACGGAAATCCAAGTTATGGTGGGCCAGGTCAGCTGTCCACAATAAATATTGGTAGGAAATTTGTTGAAACGGACGATAAACATATAGCTACAAGTTTGGCTAAAGCTACATTAGGATTTATCTCTGCAGATATTCTAATATTGGAACCTACAGATGCTGTTTTACCTAAATGGGTTGGATACGGAGCTGCTGCTGCTTTGGCTGGTACATACCTTTATTTTAAATCTGACCATAATGGACGTGACTTTTATTACGTCACTTATACTAAAACAAGCAGTGCTGGTAAGGTGTACGTGGGTAGGAGTAGTGGTACAGGATTTCCAGATCAAATTGTCAAAGAAAGAGATTATAACCATCATATGAAAGGTTTTGGCCCAGCTGTGCTTTCTTCGTTTGTGCCCGCCGGAATTCCAGGGGGATACTCGACAAGAGCTTTAGACCCTTCATACTGGTTTATCAGAGGTAGTGAACAGCTACAAATAAATCATTACATATCTCTTGGGATTTCTGCTAATAGCATTAACGGAATCGGCCCCAATAATCCTAATATAGGTAAGTACATCCAAGAAGCTTCTAGATTTATATTTTAGGCATATTAATCAGGAAAAAAGATATTATATCTTTTTTCCTGATTTTTCATAATTCTTAATGAGTTGGTTTAGTGTTATTACTTCTATATCACTAATAAGATGCTCTTGCTGGTATGGCACAATTACATCAATGACATAATCATATTCAAACTGATTATTGATTTTTCCTCTTTTTAATATTTTAACCAAATTGTTTTTACGTTTGAAGCCAAGTTGGAGGTGATTTACTTTGTTCCAGAAGAAATTAACCGCTTCGCCTGAACCTTCTTGAAAATAGACGAAAATATCATTAGATAGATAATTCAGACTTTTAATATTATGGAATTCAGGCTTTGGGTTCAATAATTGATCTTTCCAATCTAAATATGTGTTAATAATATGCTTTTTATTAACTTCACTCCATTCTTTTGGAGCTTGAGACTCTATAGCAAGAATAGCAATATCTATAATATTCGAGAGATTTTCAGCTTGCTCTTCGTAAGTTAATTTTTTCATGAGAAGTCTATTTAGGTGGATTCTGTAAATAAAGGTTTGGTATAATTAATATTGATTATATAATTGCCTTTGGGAAAAAAATAATTTGGCTTAACAAATTTTAAAGTTGGGAAATTAGTGATTTTTAGCCTAAATATTGTGAAAGCAAAAAAATAAAAGATTAATGAAACAAAACTTTTATATGGCACTTATAACCTTGGTTTTTGCAGGTTGTGAGAATTCGTCAAAAAATATCGGAAATCATGATATTAATAACAATTCTGTGATAACACAAAATAGCATCATCTCTAAAGATCCAGTATCTATACCTAAGGTAGAGAAAATTGATCATTTGGGCTATGATAAGGTATTGCTTTTTGAAAAGGATTCGGAGCGAGAGCTACTTTATATCAATATGGCAAAGAAAAATCTTAATTTTAAAATATCATATAAAAATGATACGTCCAAATTCGAACTCTCAGGAAATGCAAAATTACTCAATATTGGAGAAGAGTCGATTTCTGATGAAAACAATAACAATATAGATGTGGCCGAATATGTCTACTACTATCAAGGTTGTGAACTTGTATTCAGGATTGAAGAAGATGGGGCAACAGCTGCATCCGTTTTTCCAAGAGCGTGCAAAACAAATCAATTTGAGATGCTCAAATACAAAAGGGTTTTGAAAATTGTAAAGAAATAAAATAATTTAAGTGGTATTAAAATGACTAAAGAAGAAATATATAACTTTTTAAAGTTAAATGGCTTTAAGTTAGTTCACCAAGATACTTCGGAGTATTTTAACGATTATTTCGATGTATTTGCGAATGATGTATTTGCGGTAAGATTTAGTAGTACAAAATCTTTTGAAACTGTTGATATACGCAGTAATAAAGAGGAAGAGAATTGGTATGATTTGGCTTTAATAAAGGCATTATTATTTAATGAAGTAGAGCTAAATCAGGTCACTACCATCCAAACTCATATTGAGTTTTTAAGACAAGAATTCCACCGAATTAGTCAATTGTTTGATAAGCAACAATATCTAAACACGAAGATAAGACTTGACGAATTAGGGAATAAGCGAGCAAAGCAAATGTTTCCATCTCAGTTTTAGCATTTAGCTTCCCTCACTGGGTTAAGTTTGAATGATGGCAAAAGCAGAGGTAAAAAAGACCTTACTGTCCGTAGTCTTCAGCGCAGCGTTTGCTTCAACCTCATATTTTTTACATTCTCAATCAAATGGAAACCTTATTTCGGAAATTTTGAAAAATGGCCTAGAAAGAAGAAAATTACTGGAAGTTTGATCATATGGGGTATTTCAGGGAAAATGGCCGGTCGTTCCGTTTTCAAAGTGACGCCGCATTTCGCTTCAAACTGACGCTCGATTACGGAGCAAAGTGGCCGTTTTGAAATGATGTTTGGACCTTTCGTTAAATAAAATAATATAGTATAAAATGGAAACCGACAATTTTAAAATATTAAGAGATAAATGCCTTTTGTTTAATCAGTTCATGATTGATAAAGGATATATTCCTCGGGAACTAATTGAAGCTTATCAAGAAACGAATAAATTGATAGAAATTGCTTATCAGGAAAGAAAAATTAAGCCACTCAAAGCTGCAAGTAAAGATATTGATGATCAGGTAATGAGGCACATGCCACTGTCAGTTGCCTTCGAATTGAAAAAGCTTTTTAAAGAACGGTTAAATGTTGATTTTGAAGCAGTTGATGAGGCTCGCATAAAAGCACTAAAAAAAATTTTAAAGAAAGGAAAAATCAGCTCAGAAAACGAATACGAATTAGTGTTAAATCGCATTGACGAAATTTACGCAGATGATAGTAAATCAGAAGAAATTGAGGAATTAAATAACCTTATCCTGATTTATGATAAAGGCAAGTAATTGTCAATAGTATAATGAAATCGTTAGTAGATACTAGCCCGGCTAACAGTCGGGCTTTGTAATTTAATTAAGGTAAGCTTTCTTTATTTTTGCATTGAACAAATGATTTTTGATACCCTGGAAACCGTATTTTTAGGTAAAATAATATGAATATAGGATTAGCAGTAACAATTACGCAGGAAATCAATAGTAAATAGAAGATCATCCATTCAGTTTCAGATGAGCTTAAGCTGTATTTTCAAAATCGGGATTATGGAGGCGGGATCAAAAGCCTCACCATCGGTATAGTTTGTGTCTCTCCCGGTTTTGAAAAATTTTTCAAAAATGAGAAAGCGAAGTATACCAAAGGCAGAAAAGAATCGATTGTTGAAGGTATACCCTATATAGTGGAAGATTCTTTTGAATATACTGTCAAACTTGAGTATGAAGCCTTCAGAAATGCAAATGACGAGGAAATAAGAAAAATCTTGGCCATGGAGATTTTAGCATCCTTAGTGATTTTTGAAAAGTTTAAATCAAAAATAAAGGACTTTGATTTAGATCGTTTTGAAATGGATTTACACGAATACTTTAAAAGTCAGAATCTGATTTAGTAAGCTTGGAAACTGCCAATCGATTACCAATAATGTGTTCCCTGTAAGGATGCAGAGACGCTGGGATACTTCCTTATTAATGGTATTTACGTAAATATTGGATTTTAGGGGGGCTTATCAAAACTATTTTATGCAGTTCTTATTGAAAGCTGGGTATTTAGTCTAAAATTATGATAAGGGATCATTGAAATTGGTTTATATTTATTCCGAAAAAATGTGACTCTGAAGCTAATCCTGTTTTGGCTTCAGAATTTATTAAGAAAAAAAGATTTTATGATCGGACAATCAAAAAAAATTGAAGAACTTGAATTGCTTAAGGAAGAGGGAATATTCTCGGATCTTGAAAATCTTGCTTTGACTGATGGCTATGTTATTTCAATATTAAAAAATAGTGTAACTGAATTCCAGAACATTGTTAAGCAGAATGGTAGTGACGGTGTGTTCCGTGAAGTAATGTCCTCTACAATAGAAAAGATTGAAGGAAATGAAACTGGATTGGATACCGAAGGTAAAGAAGCAATCTGCTTGTATTTTGAGAAAATGATGGATGCAGTTGAATTAGAATCCTCCGGTGGAATATTGAATACTTGGTTATATGGATTTGATCCACTAGACTTTGAGACAATCGTATAAGTCACATCAAGAATCTTTTTAAAGTGTTATCCAATAAAGGAATTGAATTTATTTTGAATACCAGACTTTAGTTCAYGATAAAAATGGTAAAAAGTAAAGTCTGGATATATATAGCAAATTCCATTACCTAATGAATTGGGATTTGCCTATGCTAAATTAATTGATTTATTGGAAATCGACACTAATGCTCTATATCCAACACTCATCAAAGTTTATAACCATAGGTACAAAAGTCTTGATAAGTCTCTATCAGATATCTTGGATATGCAATTAATTTTATGTCCATTGTTGATTGCAGGGATTCTACCAGCCGTAAACCAAGGGGTATGGAAAATTCTTGGCAATGTGGGGCTTAAAGCAATGTAACTAAGGTGTATTTCGAAAAGATAAGATTTAATTTGAAAATATTGATTGATGTTTTTTAGTTTTAGGAAGTTGATTACAGTCAAATAGTTGCAATCTATGGAGGCTATACCTTTTATTGGCTCAAGGTAAAAAAGAAATAAAATATTAGGGTTGAGATATTAGACATGAAATTGAACCCAGAAAAATTAGGTAATTGAATGGCTTTGAGTGGAACAAGGCCCGATTGGGCAAGGTATCAGAGGGAATAAAGGCAAAAAGTTATATCCTTTTGTCTTTAGTATCAATTCTCTAAAAAAAGTACAACGATCTCAATGGGGTAATCAGTAAAAAACTTTACTAGCTGCAAGAATTTACAGAAAAGAAACTGGATGGTCTGGGCTGGAAAGTATCAATTACAGATTGACAATTGTTATTGGCCAGACTATCATTCATTGGAGAAATGATGGCGATGTTATAGCAAAAGAATATCCTACACACTATTATGGTTAGAACAGGTGGTATACAGGTTTAAATGAAATGAGCATTGTATTTAATAACTTAGATGAAACAAAACTTATATATCACACTTATAACCTTGATTTTTACAGGCTGTGGAAACCCGTCAAAAAATGCCAGAAATGATGTTGCTGGTAGCAATTCTTTATCCGTAAAAGACAGTGCTGTGAAAACTCAGGATAATAATATAATTTCTAAGGATACCCTAGTTGCCCCTAAGGTAGAGAAAATTGATCATTTGGGCTATGATAAGGTATTGCTTTTTGAAAAGGATTCAGAGCGGGAGCTACTTTATATCAATGTGGCAAAGAAAAGTCTTAATTTTAAAATATCGTATAAAAATGATACGTCGAAATTCGAACTCTCAGGAAATGCAAAATTACTCAATATTGGAGAGGAGTCGATTTCTGATGAAAACAATAACAATATAGATGTGGCCGAATATGTCTACTACGATCAGGGTTGTGAACTTGTATTCAGGATTGAAGAAGTTGGGGCAACAGTTGCATCCGTTTTTCCAAGAGCGTGCAAAACAAGTCAATTTGAGATGCTAAAATACAAAAGGGTTTTGAAAATTGTAAAGAAATAATTTGATTGTTATGACTCTTTATTAAAAATAACCTGAGGATATGAACATGCTATTTTTTGGAGTGTTAAAATTCTAATTATCAAAGATATATGGATTCTGTACAAGTCCCGTCTATTCCGCGAAAATAATTTCATAGTTTAGCTAAAATCCTGTGAGTTAAACGCTTGCAGGATTTTTCGTTTTCTGGAAGCACTAAGTTATTCATTTCTTCGTAAGAAAAAGGTGAGCAATTCAGCGAGCACATTAAACGGTAGGGGAGCAAAAAAAATGGGAAAATAGGATGGGAGTCTATTTTCAGAATCAGGATCATGGAGGGGGCATCAAAAGCCTTATAGTCGGCGTAGTATGTGTTTCTCCCGGTTTTGATAAATTTTTCAAAAATGAGAAGCGATGTATACCAAAGGCAGAAAGAATCGATTATGAAGGTATACCTTTTACGGTGAAGATTCTTTTAAATACACGCTCAAACTTGAATATGATATTTTGAAAAAAGCAGATAAAGAGGAAATAAGAAAAATCTTGACCGTGGAGATTTTAGCATCCTTAGTGGTTTTTGAAAAGTTTAGATCAAGAATAAAGGACTTTGATTTTGATGGTTTTAGAAAAATTCTTTAAAAGCCAGGAGCTGATTTAGTAAGCTTGGAAGCCGCTAAAATCAATTGTTGCTTCAGGTTCAGCGTTACATTCATTATGTGACAGAATTTGTACTAATTATCAGATTTAATTTGCATTTTAGAGGCGATAATATCTTTCGGGATATTGTCGCTCAAAACGCTTTATCTAATGAGAATACAGACTACCAAAAAACTTGATGCTTATACGCTGACTGAAATCCTGATCGTGCTTGCGATCATCGGGATCCTGATCCTGCTGGCACTGCCCAACCTGATGCCGCTGATCACCAAGGCTAAAACGACTGAAGCGAAGCTGCAGCTGGAACATGTGGCCAAGCTCGAACAGAGTTATTTCTATGAACACTCGAAATATTCGGCCGATCTGGTGGAGATCGGTTTTATCCAGGAGAAACTGACCTCGGATGCGAAGGACGGGAAGGCCAACTATAAGGTTGAAGTGACTGCGGCATCGAACAATACCTTTACGGCAAAGGCCACTGCGGTGGCGGATTTTGACGGTGACGGGACTTTCAATGTATGGCAGATCGACCAGGACAAGAACTTAAAGGAAATTGTGGCGGACTGATGTTGTTTTTGCAGGGAGGGATTATGATGGTACTGGCTGGGATGGTGTATCAGGATTTTAGGTTCAGGGGCATTTACTGGTGGCTTTTTCCGCTATTGTTAATGCTTTTTGTACTGGATGTTTGGCTACGATACTCTTTTGCCCGCCTGGCAGCTACGGCTGGAAGTAATATCATTTTTCTTGTGGTACAGATGTTCTTGCTGACCGGTTATGTTTCATTTAAGAGGCGGAAGCTCACTAATATTTTTAAAGGTTATTTTGGGCTTGGGGATCTTCTTTTTCTCTTGTGCATAGCATTTTATTTTTCTTGTTTGAATTATATTGCTTTTTACCTGCTGAGCCTGATGGTGGTGATTGTACTGACGCTGATCTTTGGCGGCCGTAGCCGTGCAAAAAAGGAAAAGATTCCGCTTGCGGGTTATCAGGCGCTGCTCTTGATCCTGATCATGACAGTCAGTTTTTTTATAAAAAGCGTTAATATCCATTCGGACGAGGTATTTTTTAATCTTTTGCCCTATGGAAATTAGAGCGGAGATATTGGCGCTGGTATCCAAGGAAACCGCTATGCAGTATAGGGTGTTTCCAAAGGAGAATGGTCCACAGGGTGGAATCGAACTTTACTGGGACGGGAATGGTGATGAAGGATCCCTTAGGGACGAACTCGAAGTTGTTCTGGGCTGCGGGGTGAGTCTGTTGGCGCTGGAAAATGCAGAACTGAGTAGACTATTGTCCAAGCATTATCTTGGTGATGTCTCGGTGGGTGCTGAAAAAAAGGAGGTTTCGGTGATCTCGGCGGGGGATGATTTCCTGGGTGTGTTGATCGAGGAGGCGAGAAGGCTCAAGAGCAGTGATATCCATATCGAGACTTTTGAAAAACGCTCCCGGGTACGCGTGCGGATCGATGGGATGATGATTGAGCGTTACCAGATCGAAAAAAAGGATTATCCTTCACTGATCAACAAGATCAAGATCATGGCCAACCTGGATATTGCCGAAAAACGCCTGCCACAGGATGGACGGATCCAGTACAGTTCGGCAAGGCAGAGTGCCTTTGATATCCGGGTTTCGGTGCTGCCTACCCTTTATGGGGAAAAGGTGGTGCTGAGGCTACTCAACAACAGCAGTACGGACATCGACCTGAATACTTTGGGATTGTCCGATCAGGATATGCGGCATTACCTGGAAGGGGTACAGCGCCCGAACGGGATCATCCTGATCAGTGGTCCGACAGGGTCTGGAAAGACGACGACCCTGTATGCAACACTTAAACTATTAAATAAAAGTACGCGCAATATCCTCACGATCGAGGACCCCATAGAATATACCCTGGAAGGGGTCAACCAAGTACAGCTCAGGGAGAATATCGGGCTGGGTTTTGCAGCTACCCTGCGGACTTTTTTAAGGCAGGATCCGGATGTGATCATGGTCGGGGAGATCCGCGACCCGGAGACGGCCAATATGGCCATCCGTGCGGCTTTGACTGGTCACCTGGTTCTGTCAACGATCCATACCAATTCGGCATGGGGTACGGTGGCTAGGCTGATGGATATGGGCATCCCGGGTTTTCTGGTCGCCAATACACTCAATACTACCGTGGCGCAGCGCCTGGTGAGGCTGCTTTGCCCTATTTGCAAAAAAGAGGAAGCGCTGGATACGGGGCTTTATCCGAGGCAGTTCAGGGCGCCTTCAACAGTCGAAAGGCATTTTGTTGCTGCAGGCTGCGAGAAATGTTATTATACCGGTTATAGTGGCAGAAAGGCGGTCTATGAGGTCGTGCCGATCGATGCAGACCTTTCCCAGCAGATCAGGAACGGGAACATGTCCATTGATGGGGTGCTGGCCGAAAAAGGAATCAATACCCTTTCGGGAAATGCCTTTTCGCTCTTTGCGGATGGTCTCACCAGTCTGGAAGAAATTTACCCCTTATTGTTAGCCATCTAGATAATTTTTACGCTCAGAATAATGAAAAACACAAATATATTTTTTAAGACAGGTTGTCTAGTGATGTTACTGCTCGTGCTGAGCTTCTTTAAGGGGTATTCACAGGGAACCGAACAGTCGCAGCGGCTGAAAGCAGTGGAAGAAAGGCTAAAGAATCTTGCGGTGACGGTGCCGGGGCTTAACCAGCCGGTCCAGATCTCGATTTCGGGTGCCTCTGCGCAGGAGTTTTTAAGGGCGCTTGCCCAGTCGAACAACCTGAACATCAATATCGATCCCCAGCTGAGCTTTAAGGTCTATACCAATTTCAGGAACGAAACGGCACTGAACGTGCTGCTTTTTATGGTGAAGGAATATGACCTGGACATCAACCTGATCGGTTCGATCATGTCGGTGACCAAAGCTGCGGTAGCGAAAACCGTTGTAGCGCCGCGGGATATCCGGGTGAATTATAATTCATCGAACGAATATTTGGGTTTTGAGCTCAATAACGATACCTTGGGTCAGGTGGCCAAGAAGATCAGCCAGCTTTCCCAGAAAAATGTGGTGGTGCCGGTCAACCTGATGGACATAAGGGTAAGTGGTTTTATCGCGGCGGCACCCTTTGAGGTAGCACTGGAAAAACTGGCCTATGCCAATTCCCTCAAGATGGACAGGACCAATGACGGGGTGTTTATCTTTCAGTCTTTGCGTGAGGGTGAAGAACTTTACGTGAACGGGGACAAGGCCACTGCAGTGAAAAAATCCAATAAACCGTCTGGACAGGGCGGCGGACAGCCACAGGGGAATTTTAACCTCAGTGCCAGGAAAGATGCACAGGGCAACCGGACAGTAAGCGTTGATGCACTGAATACCCCGATCCTGGACCTGATCAAGTCGGCTTCTGCCGAGGCGGGCGCAAATTATTTTATCTATTCGGATATCAAGGGTACGGTGACTACCAGGCTCAGCGGGATCGGTTACGATTCTTTTCTGACTGCGCTTTTGCAGGGAACTGAATATACCTATAAAAAAGATGGCGGGGTCTACCTGATCGGGGACAGGAAACTGGAAGGCCTTAGGGCTAACCGGATCGTGCAGTTGCAGCACCGGTCTCTGGATACCATCCAGATGATGATCCCGGCAGAATGGAAAAAAGGGGTGGAGATCAAGGAGTTCAGGGAGCAGAATACACTCCTGCTTTCAGGATCATCACCACAGGTGAATGAGATCGAAAACTACATTAAACAGATTGACCGCGTGGTGCCGATGGTGCTGATTGAGGTAACCCTGGTGGATGTACGCAAAGGCAAAACCGTCAAGACCGGGATTTCTGCAGGGGTATCGGACAGTGTGAGGACCGGTGGCACGATCCTGCCGGGGATCGATTATACTTTTGGGGCCAATTCGATCAATGATTTTCTCTCACGGCTGGGGCGCAACGGCTCGGTGAACCTGGGCAGGGTGACCCCGAATTTTTATGTCAAGCTGAGCGCACTGGAGAACAACAGTAATGTGGATATCCGCTCGGTGCCGAAACTCTCTACGCTTAATGGGCATTCAGCAAGCCTGAGTATTGGGAGTTCGCGTTATTATAGCCAAAGGACACAGAACGTGATCCCTTCGCTCAATGCGCAGACGGTGGTAACCGAGCAGTTTACGGAGGTGAATGCCAACCTGGAAATCGATATCAGGCCGGTGGTGTCGGGCGATGACCAGGTGACTTTAAATATTAAAGTGAACATCTCGGACTTTATCGGTAATCCGCCGCTGAACGCGCCGCCGCCCAAATCCACGAGTAAGTTTACCTCGATGATCAGAGCGAGAAATGAAGATATGATCGTGCTGGGCGGCCTGGAAAGGACAGAAAGTAATGAAAGCGGATCCGGTATCCCTATACTTTCGCGTATCCCGGTACTGAAATGGCTATTTAGCAGCAGGGAAAAATCCAATAACAAAGTGGTGACCCTGGTTTTTATCAAACCTACAATCCTGTACTGATCATGTTTGCGCCTTTTGACCATTTGCTCGGGATTGAGATCGTGCTGCTCCAGGAGGGGCAGTACCGCTGCAGCTATGCTGTGGTGTACAGGAAGGGAAATGCCCTGGAGATCCTGGAACATAAACAGGTTGAAGGATCTTTGGTAAAGGTGCTGGAATCCCTTCCAAGGAAATATCCGGTTGCATTGGCACTGAGCGGAAAGGGGATCATCCACAAACAGCTTGAGGCTAAGGGGAACGGACAGTCCGGTTTTTTTAAAGCAGCTTTTCCATCGGTGGAGCAGAAAGAATTTTATCTGCAGGAATTACTGCAGGAAAAGCAGGCCTGGATCAGTATTGTCCGGAAATCCCTGGCTGATGACCTATTGGGTAAACTGAAGGCGGCAGGACTTAAGGTGTATGCCCTGAGCCTGGGCGGGCTGCCCGTTGTGGGGATATGGGACCTGCTTGGGGAAACGGATGGGGGATTTTCGGCTGATGGACATGTTTTTTCGGTGGCCGAGGATGGAAGCTTTTCGGGTTACGGTCATACAGCGGTGCAGGCAGGAGAAAGTAAGGTGGCGCTGGGGAAAAATAAAGTAGCTTCCAGGTGCATATTGCCTTATGCGCTGGCCTTCCAGCTTTTTCTGCATGACCGGGTTGAAATGGTCAAAGCCGACAACGAGAGGGTTGATCTTGTTTTTAGCACCTTTTTGGAAGATTCCGGCCTTAAAAAAATGGCTTCAGTATTTGTTTTTGTGCTTCTGGGCCTGCTGCTCATCAGCTTTTTTATGCTGAGTCATTATAATGCGGAGAATGCAGTTTTGAACGAAAAGGCGGGTCATTTGACGGCTACAGCCGATCAGGGCGATGTACTGAAAAAAGAGATTGCCCAGCAGAAGGCCTTGTTGAAGAAAATGGGATGGAACGGTGGATACAGTTATGCTTTTCTGCTGAACGAGGTCGGAAGCTCCAGGCCCAGGCTGCTGAACCTGACGCAGGTGCAGTTCGGGGAGGAAAAGAAAACGGGTTCTGTGGAACCGGCGGAAAATACGATAAAGATATCGGGAGAAACTGCCGACCTGAGCGCAGTGAACAACTGGATATTTATGCTAAAGGAAAAAAAATGGGTGCGCAGTGTCAGGCTGTTGCGCTACCAGCAGGAGATGGGCGCTGATCGTTATTTCTTTAATCTTTTGATCGGATATTGATATGTTGGAGAAATTAAGTTTAAAGACGAAAAAACTGGCTTTAGGGCTGTTGATGCTGCTGGTGCTTTACCTGGCCTATGTGCTTTCCTTTAAAAAGGCCATTTCGGCAGCGGTGCTTAATACCCAGCTGAAAGCGGTTGGCGCGGGTGGTACAGAACCGCCATTAGCGGTGGCGCAGCTGGAGCGGGAACACGGTTTCTATCTGGCTGTGCTGAAGGGCTATCAGGTACGTTCGGAAGACCGCGAAAGCAGGCTCTGGCAGTCGGTTTCGGGGATGGCGATCACGACGGGGACCGCTATCGGTTTTTCTCCGGAAACAGTTACGGCATTTTCGGATACTGCGGCTGTGGACAGTACGGTGATTTTTGATCGTTTTACTTTTTCGGGCGGGTATAAGAACCTGGTGAGGTTGCTGGATACCCTTTCGAAAGCAAAGGGGATCGGCAGGATCGCGGCTGCGAATCTTGGCAAGGAAAAGGTTTCTTCGCAGGATGAGGGGAAAGAAAAACTGGTGCTCAGACTCAAAATGGCTGGGGTAGGAAGATAACCAAAATATGCCTGACATTTTATTTGTAATGTCTTAACTGGTACGATCTGATATTCCGTGAAAAACCACTGCCTCGCGGAGTTGAAGTAAAACAATCATGGCATATTATAATTGGTATATCAATAGAAAGTCAGCGGGTTTGTAATTGTGTTTTTGACACTTCATATCAGCAAATGTCGATCTTGAGAATTTTAGCTGTTTTTGAAGTCTTATTTTTATTACAGTTTTTTGATTTTATGTTCGGTTTTAATGCGGTGTTGTTTGGGTTGAATGTGTGTTTTGGCGTTTGCTGTGATGGATTCGCCGATTTCTTTTTTTTGTAGTTATTTTTTTGGAATATATTTTTTTATTGGGATATTGTCTGCATAAATTTCTACTGATCATGCATTTATCTATTTCAAACGCTCTCGGTTCCGGCAGCCTTTTGTGGCACCGGGAACAATCCCTTTTTATTTGTTGTCAGGTACGGAATTTAGGTGGCTGAAATCAGCTACCGGCAATGGATCCTCCGTTTTGACCTTAGAAACAAATTAAAATTACGCTCATGATAAGCTGTTACGTGATCGGTGAACTTTCCACCGTAGAGTCGCTCTGTACCTATATCCTTGATTATCCGCTTACGGTCCTGAAGGGCTATTCGGTGCAGCGGCCCGAAAGTTTTGATGCGGTGTATTCGCTCCGGCCCGATATTGTTTTTATTGATTCGGCACTTAATGGTGAACAGGACGCCTGGCTGGAACGCATCAGGCAGTTTTCTTCGGTCGTACTGGTGTCTTCGGGGACCGAACAGGCTTTTGCGGCCTTTGAGCATTTTGCCTTCGATTACCTGATCAAGCCTATAGCTTTTAACCGCTTTGTGAAAAGCATCAACAAGTTCGACCATCTTTCCCATTTGGCAAGTTCCGTCTATGTCAAAAACAGGCCGCAGGCTATCGATTCGTTTTTTATAAAGGCAGATTCCAAGGGCTTTAAGGAGGTACTGATCAGATGCGATCAGCTGATCTATATCGAAGCACTGCAGAACTATGTGATTCTGCATATGGAAGGGGGACAGCGTTTTTCCTGCCACAATTCAATGAAGGAAATGGAGGACAGTTTATGTGGGGCCTCTTTTAGCAGGATACATAAGTCTTTCATTATCAATGAGGAAAAGATCACCTCGATCGAGGGGAATATCCTGATCATGAACGGGAACGAAACGGAAAGACTTCCGATAGGCAATACTTACCGGAAGGCTTTTTTTGAAAAAAAAGCACATAAGATGATTAGAAAACAGAAGACAGCGGTGCAGGTACTTTCCTATTCCAAACTGGCGATGTGGCTATTGGGGTTTGGGATGCTGATTGTGGAAATGCAGGCATCGGTTGAGATTTTTATACGGGGCTGAAGAGAATGAAGAATAAAAAATTTTTGATATTGCTGCTGCCGCTATTGGCCGCCTGTAGTGAATTTATTGAACCATCGATCGGATCACGGGAGATTGATCTGCTTGCCCCTGCCAATCGGCTGGAGACCAACAGCTATCAGCAGACTTTTTGGTGGAACCCGATGGCCGATGCGCTTTATTATCGGCTTCAGGTGGTTTCGCCGCGTTTTGACAGTGTGAGCAAGGTTTTGCTGGATACGCTGATCAACAAGGATAAATTTGTCTATACCCTTGATCCAGGAAGCTATGAGTGGCGGGTGAGGGGAGAGAACGGTAGCAGTGCAAGCGCTTATACGCAAAGGTCGCTGGTGATCTATCCTTCTTCGTTGAGTGATCAGGTGCTGCAGCTGAGCCTGCCTTCAAACGGCCTTTCGGTATCGAAGCCGCAGGTGCGGTATGAATGGCTGAAACTTTTTGGGGCCACAACTTACCGCTTACAGGTGGACCGGAACAACTTTCTTGACGAAAAGAACATGGACCTGAACATCACGACCGAAAACCTGGTTTTTCTGCAGACCCTGAGCGCGGAGGGCAATTACCAGTTTAGGGTAAGGGCAGAAAATGCCACGCAGAACTCAAAATGGAGCACGATAAGAACGCTCACTTATGATGCCACCGGGCCCGAGCGTCCGGTGCTGAGTACGCCCCTGAACAGGCAGTTGGTTTCAAGGCCGGTCAGACTGGTCTGGAACAAGGTTTCGGATGCGGACAAGTATGAGCTATGGGTATACAAAAGCGATGGGGACACGCCCTACAATTCCAGTTATCCAAAAATCCTGACCGCAACCGAGTTCAGTTTTGATGCGGGGGATCCTGGCGAGGTGGTGGCCTGGAGGCTGAGGGCGTTTGATAAGGCGGGCAATGTTGGGGCATACAGCGAACTGCGGACTTTTACCATTCAATAAAGGCTGATGAAAGATAAGAAAATGACCTACCTTTTGATCTGCTGCGTAGCGGTGGTATGGGGCGTGATCTTTTACCGTGTGTTTTCCGGCCTGGCATCCGAAGCACCTGAGCTGCCGGTAGCCAAAACCCTTAAGGGGGGGTATTTTAACCTGGTCGACCATGCAGGCGATACGGTACGGCTTGATCTTTCCTATAACGATCCCTTTTCGGAAACTTATGCGGAAACACCGCCGGAAACGCTTCCTGAAAAGAGTTCATTAATTTCCCAGCCCCAGGTGGTACCTTTAAAGCCTAAAACGGACTGGTCGGGGATTGTTTACAGCGGCCAGCTCTACAACAGTGTGCAGCGCAGGCACGTGGCGATTATCAATGTCAAGGGCCGTGAAGTGATGCTTAGTGAGGGGGAGCGTGGGGAAGGACTGAAATTTGTCAAACGTATAGGTGACTCCATCAAAGTGGAGTACCAGGGCGCAAGCCGGTATTTATCGATTATTAGATGAGATTTTTATATATAACTTTATTGCTGCTTCCGATGTGCACCTTCGTGGCCAGGGCGCAGCGCATGCGGAATTATTTTGATGCGGATAGCTATACCCATACCATCAGTTTCGAGGGCTATAAGGCGGTTTTTCGTCTGCAGTCGCCAGATAAAAGCCCTCAGGCTATCGGGATGGACGTGAAATATGCCTGGTTCAGCGGGAACCGGATCAACTGGACCCAAGGGGGCTATAGTGGTAAGCTCCTGGATGGACCTTACTCGGAATTCTATGAGAACAAGGCATTAAAAACACAAGGGTATTTTGACATGGGCCTGAAAAGCGGAGAGTGGAAAAGCTGGAATGAAAAGGGACTGCCGGATTCGGTGGCGAACTATTCCAACGGAAAGCTCAGCGGACGTTTCGAACGTTATGATGCATCAGGTGGGCTATTGGTAAAAGGGAAATACCGTAAAGGACTGATCAACGGGAAACTGGAAAGGCGCGTTTCGGCTGACAGCGTGCTGGTGACCAGGTATAAAAACGGAAAGATCAGCCCGGAAAAACCTTCAAAGATAAAGGCTTGGGTGAAAAAAATATTCAGGAAGGATAAAAAACGTACAGATGGAACAAAGGGCAAGGAGAGACCAAAAAACTAATGATTCCTTTGAAGATTGTTTCAGCGGTTTGACATTGGATGGCGATTGGTGGAACCTAGGTGTTGTTGCTAAGCGCCATAAATTCCCAGGCCCATGTTAAAGGCCGGCGCACTGTATTTTGCGGTGATCTCCGCTTTTCTGATCGCGGTCATCTGCGCTTCGCTGATCATGATCGCGGCCTATTACAGGGAAAGTTACCTCAGGGAGCTGAGACGGGCCAGGCTGGAGAGGAACATGGATTCCTCGGTTGCTTATGTGTTAAAGCATCGGGGGTCTTTGGGGATGGACAGCATAAGGATGGATCTTTTGGGAGAAGGCACGGACAGCGTGAGCATCAACAGCGGCTTGTGGGGGATTTTTGAATGTCCGGTCATCAGGGCATTCGTCTCTACCGATACGATAAAGAAAAGTTTTTTGATCGGCATGGATACGCGGATGGATACCCTTGCACTTTACCTGAGCGATGAGGACCGGCCGTTGTCGGTCAGTGGCGATACACGGGTTACTGGAGATGCAGAAGTTCCGAAATCGGGGATGCGCAAATCTTATGTGGAGAACAGGCCCTATTCAGGGGACAGGCTCGTTTACGGGAAAATACTGGAAAGTGGTCGTACACTTTCTCCCTTATCGGGCGATATGATAAAGGCGCTGGAAAAGGAACTGAACAGAGATCTTTCAACAATGGAGGTGTTAACTGGGCAAAATATGGAGGTTTCCTTTTTTGGACCTAGAAAGGTCTTTTCGGTTCCCCAGGCCGGACAGGTTACCGGGGAGCTCTCGGGACAGCTTGTGCTGCATTCGGATACTTCGGTATTTATTTCCAGGACTGCAAAGCTGAACAATGTTATCGTTTATGCGCATAGCATTACCGTGGAGGAAGGATTTGAGGGCAACTGCCAGCTATTTGCAAGGGATTCCATTGTCGTTGGTGACAAAGTAGTGCTGCATTATCCTTCGGTGCTGGGACTGGTAGCTAAGGAAAAAATGGTCGACCAGGCCAGGATTTTGGTGGGGAAAGATGTAAGTATCGCTGGAATGGTGTTTAGCTATGAGCCAAAAAGATCGGCGCTGCAGACCATGATCAGTCTTTCAGAGCGGACGGAGGTAAAGGGAGAGGTTTATTCAACGGGCCTGGTGAAGCTGGGTAAAGGGGTGAGCGTGGAAGGCAAGACTTCCTGTAACCGCTTTATCATGCAGACGCCGACAACACTATATGAGAATTTTTTGGTGGATGTCACGCTGAACCGCAGGGCAAGGGACAGGCATTATCTTTCTTCGCCATTATTTGAGGCAAAGGTACAACAGAAAGGGATATTGAAATGGTTAAACTAAAGGCGAAGAAAATAGAAGCTTCGACACTCGTCGAAGTGCTTATTGCCATGGTGGTGATCATGGCGGTATTCTCGGTGGCTATTGGTGTGTTCAGCAATGTGCTGAGCGGTGGGATTTCCCTAAAAAAAATACAGGTGCAGGCACAGATGGAGGTGCTCATCAAACAGTTCAGGGAAGAAGGTTTAAAGGAGGATCGGATGCTGAAGATTGACAGTGTGGATTATGAACTGATCTGCAGTGAAAGTGATATCCAGGGCATGTCGCGGCTGGAGATCAGGGCGAGCGAGCGGGGAAGGTCCTTGGGCAGTCTAAAATGTTTATTAAGCGGTGATAATGGAAAAGGGGAAGATTGAGGCCTATACACTGATGGAAATCGCAGTGTCCATGCTGCTGGCAGGGCTCTGTATCAGCATCTGTTATATGGCCTATGGGCTGATCGGGAATTATTTTAGTGCCTTTGAAAAAAAGAACAATAGTGTACAGCTCGTGCTTGGCCTGCAGCGGGCGATGGGCAGGGACATTGATCAGGGCAGGGTTTTGCTAAGGACTGCTGATGGTTTTGAAGTGCGTCAGGACAGTATCCTGGTCCGCTACCGTTTCGGTGGCGGGGTAATCAGCCGGGAGGTGGAAGGCTTGAGAACAGACAGTTTTGTGTTTGCGCCGACAGAAGTAGGTTTTCGTTTTGAAGGCCGGGAGGCTGTTGAAGGAGATACGGTTGACCAGGTGGGCTTTGTGCTCGGCCTGGAAAAAGGAGGAAAAGTGCCCATGGTATTTAAAAAGTTTTACAGTGCCCAGGATTTATTCAGATAATCAGCTATGGCATCAATAGATATATCGGCGTACGGAAAAAAGAACAGACCAAAGGCAAAGCCTGGGGGTAATGGGCTATTGGAGCTGCTGGGCAAGGATATTTCCTTTGGTGATGGCCAGCTCAGTGACCGAAAAAAAGAAGGTTTTTACAATGAGCTGGGCACGCTGATCCGTTCGGGAATTGATCTCCGATCGGCTTTGGAGCTTACTGCGGGATCCTATACCAATAAAAAGGATATGGCGCTTTTTGCTTCGGTGCTGCAGCAGGTGATCAGCGGAAAATCCCTTTCCGAAACGATGCAGGGAGAAAAGAAATTCAGTGCCTATGAGTTTTACAGTATCAGGATCGGGGAGGAAACCGGAAGGCTGGCTGAGGTGCTGGGTGAACTGGCGAAATACTACAGGGCCAAGATCAGCCAGCGCAGGAAGATCATAGGGGCAATCACCTATCCGCTGCTGGTCCTGGTGACTTCGTTTGCCGCGGTATTTTTTATGATCAAGTTTGTGGTACCGATGTTTGCCGATGTTTTTAAACGTTTTGGTGGAAAACTGCCTTATCTGACCTCGTTGATTGTTAGTTTTTCAGACTGGTTCGACCGTTATATCTACCTGATGCTCGGCATCATTGTACTGATGGTGGTACTGGTCCTGGTGAACCGGAAAATGCCTTGGTTCAAGAAGTATAGTGCGCTGACGCTGCTGCGGATCCCGGTGGTGGGTGAGATTACCAAGAAGATCTACCTGGCACAGTTTGCCAATACGATGAGGCTGCTGACCGAGACCAATACCCCATTGCTTCAGGCACTGGAACTGGTGCGGCAGATGATTACTTTTTATCCGGTGGAACAGTCGCTCAGGCTGGCCCAGGGGGATATCCTGTTGGGCAGCAGTCTGTCAACAGCATTGTCCAAATATGATTTTTATCCGGTAAAGTTTATCCAGATGATCCGTATAGCGGAAGAGGTGAACAAGCTGGAGCACTTCTTTGAGCAGCTGTCCCAGCAGTATACCGAGGAAGTGGAATATAAGACCAATGCGATCAGCGGACTGCTGGAGCCTTTGATCATTATCTTTCTAGGCCTGGTGGTTGGGGTAATCCTGATCGCAATGTACCTGCCCATGTTCCAGATGAGCAGTACTTTTTAAAATATTAGTCGCCAAAAAAAGTCATCACTCCAGAAGCTCAGTTCGTCACTTGATTCCGATCGTTCGTCAAAAAGATTTAATAATTTTTTAACAGTAGCCTATCTTTAAAATGAAGATTTTATAAATACCAATGGATAGTATGATGTAGTAGTAACTATCGTCAACTAACTTTTGGCAAAATTATACCAATCCATTATTCTAAAAATAGGAAATATGCTAAAAAACCTCTCAACACTGTTGCTGATTTTCAGCTCTTTTGTTTTTCGCGTACATGCACAATTTGGAACTGCCTCAGTAATGCCGCCGGGCCCCGAGGCAGCTGCACTTTCAAAATATGCTGATGTTCCTGTTAGTTATTATAGCGGTAAACCCGAAATCGACATTCCACTGTATACACTAAAATCGGGAGATATATCAGTGCCATTGTCAATTTCTTACTATACATCCGGCGTCAAAGTCGAAGATCCGTCTACCTGTTTAGGTGTGGGCTGGGTAATTAACTCTGGTGGCGTGATCTCAAGATCAATCCGCGGTAGTTCTGATGGCGTTGGTACCAATGTTAATAATGGATTGCCAATTGCCTCGTCAACTACGGTTGCTGATTATATTACAATCTCCAATTTGGCGGCGACACCTTACCCAAGTATCGAGCCCGATATCTTTTACTATAATTTTGCAGGATATTCGGGATCTTTTTACTTAAAGGGCGATAAAGTGCTCCTAAAAAAAGCTGCAGATATAAAGATAGAACCCATTATTGTCGTAAATCAAGCTATTCAAGGCTTTATTGTAACTACCAAAAATGGTACCCGATATTATTTTCGACATGGAGCAGCAAGCGCGGGTGCGATTGATACAACTGAATGGTTTTTAACTAAAATTGAGGACTTTAATAATACGCACACTATAAATTTTGAGTACAACAACAGCGGGAATGATTTTGTTGTGCCACCGAAAAATTCAAAATTCTATTATTTTTTTGGTCAATCCCCTGTTCCGCATCAAATATTTAATACTCCTGGAGTAATGTGGCATAATGACAATACAGGGCCGGTTATTAGTAAAATCTACACATCTGAACACGATTCTATCAGTTTCACATTTAAAAATCTTATATACGATGAGGTTGTCAGCGGCACACATACGGCGCTCGATAAAATGTTTGTTTATAATTCAAAGAAAGAAGAAGTAAAGGCTTTCAAATTTGTATCAAATAACATCAAAACAATAAAGCCTTATTCAACGGTAGGATATGGATATCCTCTTACAAATTACGACTACGCTGTCAACTATAGATTGTATCTTGATGGGTTAAGCGAGTTAGGTGAAAATGGAGCAGAAATTAAACATCGCTTTGAATATTTCGGTCGTAGTGTTTACAACACTGATTCTCTTCCAAGCAGATTATCACTTGGTCAGGATATGGGTGGCTTTTACAATGGAATAGACACTAATCAAACGCTTATTCCAACTTATCATGATGCACTTAACCCCATGATTGTAGATGTTGGGACTGTTGGATCGCCGGGCGCTGTAGATCCTGCTTATCCATATGATGTAGTATACATACCTGGAGCCAACAGAGAAATTGATTTTAATTACCTAAAAATGGGTACACTCAAATCTATTCAATATCCAACTGGGGGTAAAACTGAATTTTATTTCTCGCAACAGGCTTTTCCGGCGACCGGTCTGCCATATTGGGGATTAAAAATTGATATGATAAAATATCTTGATCAGAATAATAATTTATTACGCAAGAAAAGATATGAATATTTGAACGGTAGTTCAGGACACAATATTCCACCGTTTTTAACATATACACATTATAGTCCTGATCTAGGTTCAATAAGTATGTTTCCAGGTCTGTTGATCAGTGGTATTGGAAGCCCATATTACCATACTTATAAAACAGCCGTAGAACTCACTCCGGTTGGAAGGGAAGATTTTGGATTGTTTGAAGGACCTACGGTAGGTTATGGTACTGTCTATGAGATTGAAGACGGAATCGGGGTAACCACCTACCAATATCAAAATGAAAGCGGCTCGAATGAAACGCTCACCCATGAAGTGAAGACTATAAATAATTTCGGTTATTGGGGGCAAATCGGACTTGGAGACTTTTGGCCTCTGGGGCCTTTTCCACAGGAAACATGGAAAAGAGGTAGCCTATTAAGTAAAAAAATATATGACGCGAGCTCCAATGTGATACAAAGTTCAGACTATCATTATTCATTTCTTGTTACGGATACAATTCCAGCTATAAAGGTTCTTACTGTTGTTCAGGATGGGTATTACTTTTACTATGAATATAAAAATTTTTCAACTTATTCGAAATTAGATAGTGTAACAGAAAATAACCGAGGCGTAATAACTCATATTGCCTATGAATACAATAACCCTATTTACAGACAAAAGACCAAGGAAACAAGAGTATCAAGTAGTAACCATGTTAAGTCAACTCAATATCTATATCCTTATGATTTTTCTGTAGAGCCGTACTTGTCTATGACAACGAAATATAATATCGCTCCGGTAGTCGAAGAGAAAGTCAGTTATGATGGGGTGGTCAGATCGACAGTAAAAAGTTCGTATGATTTTTTCAATAGTAATACTATGATAAAGCCCTCCCAAATTCAAAGTCAGTTATATGGACGCCCATTGGAGCCAATGATCAGCTATAATGAATATGATGCAAAAGGTAACTTAATTAGTTTAAGTAAACCGGGTGGAATCAACACCGCATACGTTTACGGGTACAATGGTGGATACCCAGTTTTAGAAGTACAGAATGCGACATATTCAGCTATGCAAGTTGCGTTGGGCGGTACCTCAACTGTCACACAGGTACTAAATTCTTCTCCAGATAAAGCAACAATTGATGGTTTGGTTTCAACACTTCGCAATGCGCTGCCAAATAGCAAAATTTCGAGCTATGTATATAAACCACTTGTGGGCATTTTGAGCACTACAGATGCCAAGGGCTTGACAACATATTTTGAATACGATGAATTTCAACGTCTGATGAATACAAAAGATCAGAATGGAAATATAACTAAAAGTCTAGATTATCATTATAAACAATTTTAATACTTCGATATGAAAATTTCTATTTGCCTAACAATGTTATTGTTCTTTTTAACGGCCTTGAATCAAAAGTTATCCGCTCAGGAGAAGAACGAGATTAATAGATCAAAAGAACAGCGGATTTACTATAGCAAAAATTTACTTATAGATTCAGCAAAAGCAGAACAGGTACTTGCAATACAGGGCAGTTATAAGAAAGGCGTATCCCTGGTGATTGCAGATTCAAGCCTTAGTGAAACGGGCAGGCATGCAAAAATACAATTGCTCATTAGAGATAAGAACAGAAAGCTTCGCAGCTTACTTACCCCTGCACAACAGCAGAAGATTATACCGACCACCGAGCGGGATGTCCGGGATAACCCAAAACAAAATAACTAGTAATGGTTCCTATCTAAACTAACCTCCGATGAATTCCAAATCTCACACTATACAACCTGTCAGCAGATGGGTATACAGGATTATTTTACCGTTTTTGCTTCTTTTCCCATTTTTTGGCGCTTTTGGACAAAGTGGTATGGGACAGTACGATGCGATACCGATTGCAGTTGGTGCCTGTGGTAATACCAGTTTTTATGATTACCGTTCCAATGCCTATCCCTATTCAAACACGTATGGCAACATAAGTCCTGATATTTGGTATACATTTACATTATCTGCTTCCACCAATGTTAATATTTCCCTTTGTGGCTCAGGTTTTGATACTTATTTATGGATTCTTGACCAGAATGGTAATCAAGTTGCCTATAATGATGATAATGGTGTGCTGTGTTCGGGTACAAGTTCTTCCGTTAGCCAAATTTTTTCGGCGGGTACTTATTTTATCGTAACTGAGGGGTACGGAAGTTATACAGGAAATATCAATCTCGCAGTTGATATTATGGGCAATGGGAGCGGTCCTTCATCGGGGGCAGGTATGGCATATGCCATTAATGCCGGAATTTTTTCCGGATCGGGCAGTTTCACAGATACACGGAGTAATGCTGACGCCTGTTTAGGAAACAACTACGGACAGATGAGCAATGATATCTTTTACCGATTTACTTTGACAAATTCCGCGACGGTGAGCTTATCGCACTGTGGAAGTAGTTTTGATACCTATATGTACCTTTTGGACCAATCAGGTAATTTGATCACCTTCAGTGATGATAGTTGGACAACGGGCCCTTGTCCGGGCTCTCAATCTTATATCCAGACTACCCTTGGGGCAGGAACCTATTATGTGGTTTCTGAGGGATACAGCACGAATACAGGTAGCATCACTACAAATATTAGTGTAAACGGAAGTAGTTCCGGACAGTCAATCAGCTACACGAGCCCAAATACACAATCTGTTGGATTGGCTGTTAACCTAAGTCCAACTGTAACGGGAGGCTCGATATCGGCCACTAGTACCGTATCAACCTTTACAAACAGTGGGGCAGGGTTGTATAATCCTATTTCTACCGCCACCGATGCGGCTGGAAATGTTTATGTCGCAGATGCAGGGAATCATATGATTCGGAAGATTTCGCCCAATGGAACCGTGAGCACTTTGGCTGGGGCTGGCTATGCCGGTTATGCAGACGGACAGGGCACATCGGCAGTTTTTCAGCATCCGAGTGCTATTGCGGTAGATGGTTCGGGAAATGTTTTTGTTTCCGATCAGCAGAACCACCGTATACGCAAGATTACCCCTTCTGGTTCGGTTACTACATTTGCAGGTAGTGGTTCACCTGGTTTTGCAGATGGAACAGGTACCGGGGCGAGTTTTCAATATCCAATGGGATTGGCATTTGATGGATTGGGTAATCTTTTTGTAGCAGATGCGTACAATCACAGGATCCGAAAGATCACACCGTCTGGAACGGTAAGTACGTATGCAGGTACTGGGGCAGTTGGAAGTGTAAACAGTACAGCACTTTTGTCTACCTTCAATTACCCGATGGGGCTAGCACTTGATGCAGCCGGAAATCTGTATATAGCTGACCGGTTCAATCATATGGTGAGAAAGATCAGCGCTTCGGGTAATGTTACTACCCTTGCGGGAAGTGGTTCAATCGGTTCATCTAACGGAGCGGGTACGGGGGCAAGTTTCAATTATGCCAACGGTGTTGCCGTTGATGGTTCCGGCAATGTTTATGTGGCCGATCAGCAGAATAACATGATCCGAAAAATTACTCAGGCTGGAGTGGTGACTACGCTAGCTGGTACCACTTCTGCCGGATCTGACGATGGTGATACCAATGTTGCGCGTTTCACTTCACCATATGGATTGTGCATTGATACGCAAGGAAACTTATACATTGCAGAAAATTCATCTAACCGAATAAGAAAGATTACAATGGGTGGCTACACAATTAGTCCGGCACTCCCTTCCGGTTTAGCGATTAATCCGCTTACCGGTGTTATTTCAGGAATACCAATAAATACATCGCCGATGACAGTGTATACTATTACTGTTTCAGGCACATCAGGAATTTTAACAACGACTATCAGCTTAGAGGTAGTATCCGCAGTAAGTTGCCTTCAACCAAGTTTGGATCAAAATTATGTGGTTACTTACATACCCCGTGAGGAAAATTTCACAACAAGATCTTCGGTTATGGCCGCCAGCTGTGATAAAGATAGGATACAAACAAGCATCGCTTATTTCGATGCACTTGGCAGACCTCTACAAAACGTGCAGGTAATGGGAAGTCCATCAGGAAAAGATTTGATCGTTCCAATGGCCTTTGATGCTTATGGGCGAGAGGCACTCAAATATCTTCCATATGCAGAAAGTACAAATGGCGGTGCTTACCGTAGCAATGCGCTGTTGCCAGGGGTTGGTCAGTCTTTTTTTTACAATAATGGCTCGTCCGGCATCACATCAAATCCATTCCCCTACTCAAAAACAATATTTGAGACGAGTTCTCTGGGGGTCGCTCTAGAGCAGGGAGCACCTGGGGCAGTTTGGCAACCATTAGATAATTCTATTGCAGAATCAGGCCATACTTTAAGAACGGATTATGGAAAAAATAATAGTGATTTGAGTAATTCTACAACTGGATTCGCAGTAAGGATTTTCCGAGCTGAACTAATTAATTCTCCTGGCCAGGAACATATCACTACACTTTCAAGCCCAGGCTTTTATCCGAGCAATCAACTTATTGTTAAGATCATAAAAGATGAGAACTGGAATCCATCAGATGGAAAAGCTGGGACAGTAGAAGATTATAAGGATAATGAAGGTCATACTGTGTTGAAAAGGCATTTTAATCTAAAAGGAAATGTTATAGAAGTAATTAGTTGCTATTATGTTTATGATGACTTAGGAAATTTATGCTATGTACTGCCCGCTGGTGCAAACCCTGATAACGGCGTACCCTCCCAAAGTGAACTGGATAATTATTGCTATCAGTATAGGTATGACAGTCGAAAAAGATTGATCGAGAAACAATTACCTGGTAAAAAATGGGAATTAATGGTCTACAATCCCCTTGATCAGCTTGTGTTTAGTCAGGACCCAAATTTAAGAGATACGGGCAAATGGTTATTTACTAAATATGATGCCTTTGGTAGGATAATTATTACAGGCACTTATGATAGTGGCTCTGATCGTGCAACTCTTCAAGATGCTGTAAATTCTCATGCCACAAACTTTGAGGAAGTAGCTGCAACGGGCATTGGCTATACAAACAATGCGCTTCCGCAATCTATTTCATATTACCATAGCATAAATTACTACGATAACTATAATTTTCCAAGCAATGGATTTGGTGCACCCTCAGCCAGTCAGGCTAGTGGCGATCGTGTAAATACACTATTAACTGCCACAAAAACGACTGTACTTGGTACTGGAACTATGCTATTAACTGTTAATTATTATGATTTGGAGGGAAGAATCGTTCAACAGAAGAGTGAAGACTTGATGGGGGGAAGTGATGGAGTTAGTAAAACTTATAATTTTCAAAATGAGTTAAGATATCAGGCAAGAACTCATTTACTTTTAGGTGTGCAAACTGATATAAATAATGAATACAGATATGATCATCTGGGAAGAAAAACAGAAACCCTACAGCAGATCAGCACAAATGGCCTGGCGGGACAAAATATTACTTTAAGCAAAAATATTTACAACGAACTTGGGCAACTAACACAAAAGCAATTGAATGATAATTTGCAGCATACAGATTATTCTTACAATCAACGTGGATGGTTGAAGACCAGTACAAGCAATGAATTTTCACTTCAATTAACCTATAATGATGGTGTGATTCCACAATTTAATGGCAATATTTCCGGGCAGACGTATACAAATGGACAAAGTAATTCCTTTGAGTATAAATACGACAAACTAAATCGATTGGAAAAATCAACAGCAGGTAATAATTTAGGTGAAGAGATAAGTTACGATGTGATGGGCAATATCGTAAGTCTGAGAAGGGATAATTTTGGATTGAACAATTACAGCGGTTACAATGGAAATCGATTAACTAGTATATCGGGCTTCATTAATAGTAACTATGGATATGATAATAATGGTAATCTTAAAGTAGATACCCAAAAAGGCATTACTGATATAGAATATAATTTCCTCAATCTCCCAAGAGTTATTTCCGGATCACAGAGTATTACTTTTACTTATGACGCTAATGGCAATAAATTGAGAAAACAAAGTAGTTTAACTGGCGATCGTTATTATATAAATGGAATTGAATACGTTGGTGGAGCAATAGAACTTATTCATACTGAAGAGGGGGTGGCAAGAAATCAGAATGGCAATTATAGCTATGAATTTAATCTGCCTGATCATCTAGGTAATGTTAGAGCAACATTTTATAAGAACCCTAATAACCAATCTTTGGAGTTGTTACAAAGGGATGATTATTATGCATTTGGTTTACGTAAAGACCCCAAAACACTTGTATCTTCTAACGATAACAAGTATCTTTATAACGGTAAAGAGTTTCAGGATGATTTAAAGGAATACGATTATGGCGCCCGATTCTATGATCCGGCACTTGGAAGATGGAATGTAATAGATCCAATGGCTGAAAATGATCGGAAAACGAATCCTTACGCTTATGTTTTTAATAATCCCATAAATGTAACAGACCCTGATGGAATGTTTGGGGAACATAGGACCTGGGATGGGATTTGGCAGGCTTCAGAGGGTAAGGATGAGGACGCAGAATTATGGAAAGGCCTAAATTTTAGAATTCATGCAAGTAGTGTGATTGGACGAAATGATGGCTCGAACGATGCCCAATCTGCTGGTTTAGATCAACTTGAGGCTAGTTATCAAGCTCAGGTTACTGATAGAGGACCTAAGCCAAAGAAAAAAACTTCGGAGCAGATAGAAAAGGAGCATAAGACAGAGCTTAAAAAATATGGAAAGATTGTTGCTTACTCAGTCTTGGGCGCTTATTTCCAGACAGGTGAGGGAATTTCAGTGGAGTATGGAGAAATAATAACGGATAGTGGCTATGGACAACGTTATCGTACTATATCTGTTGGATGGGGAGTTGGAGGAGGAATAACTAGCGGCGGAGGTGCGATAATATCGAAAGGTGACTACGAAGCAACATTCAGTGATTGGTCCGGAGACAGTTTCGGAGGATCTGCGAGTTACTCTGTAGCTACCGTATCTTTAGCCTCTGCCAGTGCCTATTATACAATTGGCTTTGCTGTTGGGTTTTCGAGTAATTTAGGCGTTAAAATTAAAAGTAGCCCGAGTGCAAATATCAACATTACTACATTAGTTGGTAAGCCGTACAAGTTGCGAGATTATAGTGGCTTTTCAGGTAATTATATCAAAACAAATGGACAACACTAGATGGTTGGTTAGAGAGTATCAAATAAAAGGAACGCTGACAGAGTTAAAAGCTGTCAGCGAAATAATTTCAATTTTGCAGAAAAAGGGGTATACGATAACAAGCAATACCCCTTCATTAATCGCTTTTGAAAACAATAGATTGATACAGTTAAATACCAGTAGGACGAGAATTTCTGAGGGAAGGATTATTTTCGATCAAAAACTCGATGGATATTGCTTTATCTATATTGATAAACACTTTTATGATTTATTGATTTTAGGTATTACTGTAATATTGTTTACCTGTATAGCGGGTTGGATGGGTTTAATAGGAAGTTTGATTTTATCAATTATCGTATTTGGCTTTGCTTATTTCAATTATAAGAACGTTGTAGGTAAAGAATTCCTTAATGATTTAAAGCTAAATCCTGACTCAAACGTTTAATAATATTTTAGATCTCATACGACCACCTGAAAAGATGAGATTAAGGAAGGTACTTTGATAAATAGAAAATGGATTTGTTCTATTTTGTTAATTCGGTGTTTCACAGATCCTATGATGCCTTTACACTTCCCCGTTGTTCTATCGAATGGTTCGTCGATCATTAGTGGCAGGCTGTAAAGGCAACAGACTATGCCTTTGCTGAAACAGTGTTTGAAGCCTCCCCTTTAAACCGGATACAGCAGCAGGGGGCACCGGGCGAAGCCTGGCAGATCAGCGGAGGGCATACCCTGAAAACTGAATATGCTTTTTTGGCCTTCTGATCCGTAATATCCTGCAGTTGTTTTATATGAAAAATCCAAAGACAGAATATCTTTCAGTCTGTGATAAAAATTATCCTTAGGAACATGATCTGAAAGTTGAAAACTCATGAACAGCTTTTCCTGATATTTTTTTCTTCCTTGCATATCATCAATTTACCGAATAATACCTCCTTTAACTGGATTCGTTTTCAACACTTGTGAGTTGTGCAACAGTCACGTGTCGCGTGTGGGAGATGAATAAAATTGTAGTAAGGTCCGGCGGAGATGTCGGGCTTTGTTATTTACTTGGCGAACGCCTTTTTAGTCTTGAAGTTCTGTATGTAAAATGGTAGCCAAAAATGAAAGTTAAGTTAGACAGTATAGAGCAAATGCTATCCGTAATTCTTTTAAGGTATAAAGAGTTGTATGTTAATGAGATAGAAATAGAAAATGATTATTATTGGAGACTTGATGAAAAAGAGATTTATACTCTTGATGAAGAACCCAAGGACTTTACCATAGGTCAATTAACCGATGATTGGGAAACCGTTCAACACAATTTTAAGACAGACGACTTAATTCCATACGATTTACAAAAAATATCAAGTATTCTCACGGCTTTAAGTGTCGAGAAGCCTGTTTTGATTTAAAATTATAAGTAATCAACAATAAAGATGCCGAAAAGTAGCCACCAATTTGGTCTTAGCGTCTCGCTAAGACCAAAATGTAGCTTGGATTGTTATTTCTGTAGGAGTTCGAGTTTGATTAGCCTTGCTTTTATTGCTCCGTAGGTACGAGAATGGAATTTGGCAAGCTGGGTAATCTTGATGCCTTCGCTGAAACGCTCCGAAAGCAATTCATCTTCTATATTGTTGGCTCATTACAGGCTTATGACAACCGCGAGACAATGGATTATTCAAATGGCGCTATTAGTTGGAGTGCAACCCCTTTGACTCCCCAAGCAAGAGCTAAGGATAGTAATTTTCAGCAAGTAAGTTCTGGGAAATTCATCATTACTGTAGTGGCGGCAATTCAACATTTTTTAAATTTAGATAACAGCTAATAAAATTTTGAGCTATGATAAAGAAGATAATTATTGTATTATTGATATGTTTATATGTTACGATTGGATCAACAAAAGCCCAATCTTATAACATACAATCTTTTGAGGGCAATAAAGCAAACATTAATTTGTATTATAAGCCTTCAAGTGGGATGCTAACCATTAGTTATTTACGAGATACCTTATTGATAAATAACTATATGAGTGTTGATACTGTCAATATATTAAATAAAGTTTTTTTACAAATCAACTACGTGAAAAGGGCTGGGTCAAACGAGGACGTAATAAACCAGTTAATACTGTATGTTTCCAATGGCAAGCTCTGCCAAGCTCTACATGTTAACTCACTTACGACTTACGATATCAGACCCAGTGAGTATTCACTTTTTAAACTGAAGGTAACATTGGCTGGGCATGATACAAACACCTATAAGTTGAGTTTAAATATTCATAACGAAAAGAGCTCTAAACGTAGTCCTAAGTTGAATTATAAATATAATAAAACAGCGTTTTTAGCTTTTGATAAAAAAAATAAAGCTTTTTACAACAGCTACGAGCCTACAATGGGTTACTACACATTTCATGATCTAAACGATAACAGCACTAGGAAGAAGTATATAAAAAGTGATATTCCTATAGTTAAAGTAGAAAAGGATAAGTATTACTACATCGATGGCCATTGGTACACTAGAGACAAAAGCGATTTTTATTCCATGCTGTTATAAATCTATGTCATTTCAGCTTAACAGCCCGGCTAACAAGATAGGTGGCCTTATGTAAGAACCGAAGAGAGCTGTTTGGATTCTGTTTTACGCTGCTTCCATTTACTCAGAAGGTTAAGGCAGATGGCAAGTTCATCAGCAATCTCTCCAATAGACCCTCGGCTATTGGATAAGGCGGTATTAAAAAAGCATAACTGTATGCAAGAACTCTTATTTTACAACAGGAAACAATTGACTGAAGCTTTACAAAAGGGGGGATTAATTATCCAATCTTACAGATCCCGTCCGATATTAATTTATGGCAACATCCTGAACGTGACATGCGTCCACCAGTGTTTTAATCCATAAATTTAAACCTATTATGCGCTTACTTAAAATTTCAGCTATTGTTTGTTTTGTCGGTCTTTTATTTCAGATTTTTGCTTTCATAAATTTGAAAGTCAGTTATAAATCTGAAGTTGATTTAATGGAGACACATGTTGAAGTTTCCAAGATGAGTTTAAGAGAAAAAAATAAAGAATATCAACGAATAGCGGTGATAAAACAGAATATCTTACACCAACGGTTTGTTGCTAAAGTTCTATTTTGGTTTTTTTTGATTGGTCTGATCATTTCCGTTGTGATATTATATAGACGGATGTGATGAGCGGTTGTGATAAGTTTGATTAGACGATTCAACAGTTCATCCCCAATCATAATTAATTTAAAGCAATAGATAAGTACGCTATGGGCATCAGTTAGAAGGATATCTACGGCTCTGTTTAATTTGGGCTGTCAACAATATGAGAATAATATAAATGCTGTTATTGATGAGTCTATTTGGGTGCAAAAATGAGGGGGACGAGCCCTATAAAACATCAAATAAAGATAAAAGAAAACTCATCTAGTTTTAGCGTCCCGCTAAGGCCATTTAACTTGCATAGCAAAGCCCGGCAGTTTTAAAAATTGCCGGGCTTTGTTATTTCATGAGCAGTCCAAGTTGGAGAAGACTAGCCATATAATTTCATATGTTCTGGGTATACCATAAAAGATAATTAAATGGATCAGGGGTGAATTGAAACAGAAATCAGGAAAGAAACTTATTAGTGGTCATCTATTTCGTATCAACTGTTGTTCCGATTGAGGGTTGGTTTTATTTGACGACGGAACAACAAGGGATTAATATGAGGTGGGTGCCGATTTTCTGATCGCTCCAGAATTGAAGTGATGATAAAGCAACCATTAATTTAGTTTTAGCAGATCTTTTTTAAATAAAAAAATGCCTGTTGTGTTTTAGCGGTTTTGTGTCTGGTGACACATTCTGGTTTTTTTTCTGCGGATTCTGCTCAGTGTTTCACGGCTGATGCCGAGGTAGGAGGCGATGTTCTGTTGGGTAGTCTGCTGTTCGATTTCGGGATGGTTTTGGAGTAACAGGTCATAGCGTTGTTCGGGGCTTCGGGTGTGCAGCAGTATTGCCCTTTCTTCGCTTAGGATAAAGTACCGCTGGGTGATGAGCCTGCCCAACAGGTTGCCTTCGCTGAAGTCAGCGTAGTAAGCATTCAGCTCGAGCCAGGTAAGGGACTGCAGTGTGCAGTCCTGAAGCACTTCTATGTACTCATTTGCAGGCTGCTGGGTGAAAAAGCTATGTACAGAGATCATCAGATCGCCTTTGCCGGTAAACCAGGTGGTGCATTCGTTTCCGCTGTCGTCAATGAAATAGGCGCGCAGGAATCCACTGCGTATGAAGTAGATACGGCGTGCAGTTTCGCCGGGTGATAAAAGTAATTTTTTGCGCTCGAAAGTTTCAATTAGGCTTTCTTCTTTCACCCGGTTTTGCATGGGGGTTGGAAGGGGGATGATGAAGCTTAATGTTTCCAGTAGGTCGGCTTCGCAGTCGTTAAATTGTGGCATGGTGATCGATTGTGTCACAGATCAACCATTGTTATTTTTAAACGGGGTAATATTGTCCTGTCGGGACGGATACTCTTTTATAACGGCTTATTGAGCGGTTTAGTACGGGTATTGCTGTTCGGGTGATGTTAATGCTTTTGTTTATGATCTGACCAAAAAATGGTATCAGTGAAGAAAGTGGAATAACGTATCAGAAGGGGCTGAACTGGATATGACTGGACCTTGCCAGTTTGCAAGACTTCTGAAATATACGCAGTGAAAACCATGTAAGAAAGGATCTGATCACTGTGGGGCGTTTTTGCTTATATCTGGAACAGACCATTAGTCCATGATGAATTTACTTTTTCTGCCTGTGAGAGTTGTTGCCAGTTAACGGGCAAGGTGGGAATTTATCTAAATATCAACCTATGTACAACAAGTTTAGTGAAAATCTGCTGGGAGAACTTCATGCCCGGCTGGAATCTTTGTCCCTCGTTGAATTGTCTCCTGTGCCACTGCTTAAGGCGCAGATTGCTGCAGTTGCGGATGCGCTGAAGGAATTGACTGATTTTGTAGCTGCCCATCCGCCTATGGATGCACAGGAAGAGATCGGTTATTATAAATTCACCTATCCCAGGTTTAAGTCTTTGATCGTGTATTACACCGCATACCATCATTTTTTGGTGGGTGTTCCCGAATCCGGGCCGAAGGCGAAAAAGAAATATTATCTCTCCAGGCTGAGCGCTATTGCTGCTTTTTTTGAGCGGCATACGCTGCATTATGATTATTTCAGATTGGATGGATGCATGCTGGATGACCTTTTTTATACCAGGCGTGATCCAGGGAATGTACTTCAGCCGGTTGTATTGGGTTATGAGCCGTTTTTGGGTACTGCGATGGCTGAGCTGGTCAGCTCATTTTTAGCACAGGAGCGCTTGCGTAATGAAATCCTGGCGCTGTTGCATGCGCTTTCGGGGCGGGGTCCTCTGTCTTCGACAGTGGTTGACCCTTTGGGCGGTCTGCAGCGGGAGTTCAAATGGACGGGGGAGGATATCCACCTGATCGAGCTGGTACATGGCATCCATTTAACAGGTCAGGTGAATAATGGCAGTATCGGGATTGTGGAGCTGTTCAAGGTGGTGGGTACGTTCTTTGGGGTGAACCTTCGGGTGCCCAAACGCGGCTTTGATGACCTGAAGGCGAGGAAAACGATGAGCAAGACAGCATTTCTGGATATGATGAGACTAGCGGTGCTGAAGAAAATGGATGAGGATGATGCCTATGATCCGGAAAAGGCGAGGCGGAGGAATGGGTTTTAGTAGATGTCTTTAGTAATAGCGCAATATGGGTTATCGGGTGTTTTAAGAGCGGTTCAGATTCCAATCTATCCAATATTGGATAGGAGGATCTGGAGCTTGCGCAACTTTGCTTTATCAAATCCCGGTACAATGGGGTGCCGGGAAAAAGTTGAGCGGTTATGTTGCAAGGTTTTTCTACGCTTCAGTTTATGGTGGTGTTATTGGTTCTGGCACTGGTCTGGTATGGTGGTGTTTTGCTGTTTTTTTATCTGAAAAGAAAGCGTGGGCCATTGGATTTCAGGAACGCTGGAAAGCAGGATGGTGGGCATGCTCCCCAGGGTCAGCAGCATACCGGTCCGGTTAGTGCAGGAATTCCTTTGGCGGATGACCTGATGGGCAAAGCAAAATTACCTGAAGGCATGAGCTCAGTGGGAATGGAAGAGATCGGTTTTGTGGATCTCGAAGGGCGTGAGGTGGAGGATCAACAGGGGCTGGTGCCGGATCTGTTGGAAGAAATCAAAAATGTGTTTTTGTTGCTGGCAAAGGAAGACGGATCAAAAAGGGATTTCCTGAAGCTGATGAAAGCGGTGAAGGAGAATTATCCGGGCATGGCTTCGCATCCCAGGATCAGGCGAATCAATGAATTTATCAGTTCGCATGCGGCTTTTCACCTTTCTGTGGAAGAGCTGGAGAATCTCTGGTATTAACTTATCGTTTCTGATCGGTCGGTCATTTATTTCCAGTTCAACATCAATCAATTTATTTTCATCTGTTTTTTATGAAAAACCAATTCAATAGTCCTTTTAGGACGCTTTTTGCCAAACTTTTATTGGTAGTATATATCTTTTGCTGGTGTCAGTTTTGGTCTACATTCCCACTTTTTGCGCAGGATGGCGATGCAGGGATTCAGGAAGCGACAAATAAGGTTAAGGGGTATTTTGATAGCGGCTGTGACCTGATGTATGCCATCGGTGCAGTGATGGGTATTATAGGTGCGGTCAAGGTTTTTAACAAGTGGAATGCTGGGGAGCCGGATACTTCCAAGGTGGCTTCTGCCTGGTTTGGTAGCTGCGTGTTTCTGGTGATTGTGGCTACGGTTTTAAAATCATTTTTCGGGATTTAGTTATGGCTATAGTATATCATATCAATAAAGGCGTGGGAAGGCCGATTGTGTTCAAGGGCTTAAAGGCGCAGTATATCGCTTATCTGGCTTTGGGTTTGGTGCTGCTGTTGATCGGTTTTGCGGTGGGTTATGTGTCGGGTGTGCCGTTGGTGGTTTTGATGGTATTGGTTGCGCTGTCTGGCGGTGGCCTGTTTGCAGTGGTGTTCCGCATGAGTGCAAAGTTTGGGGAACATGGCTTGCTGAAGTATCTGGCCAAGCGTGCCTTGCCTAAATATCTGGTGTTCCGCTCGAGACGGTTGTTTACAGGATTAAAAAACGTTCGGTCATGATAGAGGCAGCTGATATATTTCCGATATATAAGGTAGAGCATGACTGCATCCAGTCGATGCAGGGGGATCTGACGGTGGTGTTCAGGTTAAACTTGCCGGAAATTTTTACGCTTTCGGAAAGGGATTACGAAAGTTATCACCAGGCCTGGGTAAAGGCGATCAGGGTGTTGCCTGTTGGCACGGTGCTGCATAAACAGGATTGGTTCCTGGAAAGTCAGTTTAAGGCAGATTTTTCGGTGGAGCACAGCTTTTTATCGGGAGCCTCGGAACGCTTTTTTAATGAGCGGGAATTTCTGGAACATGAGTGTTATGTGATGCTGACCGCGAAGCCGATGGGACGGAAACTTTCAAATTCGGCTTACAGCAATATCCTGCGCAGGCGTATTGTGCCGGAACAGACGATAGATCCTGCTGTGTTCAGTTCTTTTTTGGATCATGTGGGGCAGTTTGTCCGGATTTTGTCTGATAGTGGTTTTGTATCGCTGGTGCGCTTGACTGATGATGAGGTTGCTGGAACGGCAAATAAACCAGGCTTGATCGAGCGTTACTGCTTTTTATTGGGCAAAGCGGAAATGCCGCTGATCTCAGATATCCATTTGCGTGATGAAATACGGGTGGGTGATAAACGCTGTGAGCTTTATACGCTTTCCGATGTGGAAGAACTGCCTGCACTGTGCGGCCCACGCATCAATTATGATAAATACAGTTCGGACAGGTCAAAGTTCAGTATCGGTTTTGCCAGTCCACTGGGATCGCTGCTCTCCTGCAACCATATTTTGAACCAGTATATTTTTATAGGTGATAGGGATAAAGTGCTGAAGAGGTTGGAGGCAAAGAAACTGCGTTTGCAGTCACTGTCGGCGTATTCGAGGGAGAATGCATTGTCCCGCGATGCGGTAAATGACTTTTTAAATGAGGCGGTAGCATCACAACGTTTGCCGGTAAAAGCGCACTTTAATGTGCTGGCCTGGTCTTCGGACCGATCGAAGTCGTTGGATCTGAAAAACCTGGTGGGCTCGGCGATGGCGGGACTGGATGCCTCAGCAAAACGGGAAACGGATGGACAGGCGCAGATCTGGTGGGCTGGCCTGCCGGGAAATGCGGCAGATTTTCCAATGAATGACTCCTTTGATACTTTTTTAGAGCAGGCGGCTTGTTTTTTTAACCTGGAAACGGCTTACCAGAGTTCTTTAAGCCCATTCGGGATTAGATTAGGGGACCGATTGACAGGGAAACCGGTACACGTGGATATCAGCGATGAACCCTGGGAAAAGGGGCTGATTACTAACCGGGCAAAGCTTTTGATCGGGCCATCGGGATCCGGGAAATCTTTTGCAGTGAACCATATGATGCGCTCTTATTATGAGCAGGGAGCACACTGCATTTTGGTGGATATCGGGCACAGTTATAAAGGGCTTTGCGAGCTGGTGGGAGGCTATTATTTCACCTATAGCGAGGAGGATCCGATCAAGTTTAATCCATTTTACCTCTCCGATGGGGATCAGATGGATACCGAGAAAAAGGAAAGCATCAAAACTTTGCTTTTGGCGCTTTGGAAAAAGGATGATGAACCCTATAGACGGTCAGAATATGTAGCGATTTCTAATGCCCTGAAACTGTATTACGAGCACCTGGAGCTTAGGAGTGATATTTTTCCCTGCTTTAATTCCTTCTATGAGTTTCTGATGTCGGAATATATGCAGGTATTATCTGATGGAAAAGTAAAGGAGAAGGATTTTGATATCGGGAATTTCCTTTATGTGCTCAATCCCTATTACCGGGGCGGGGAGTTTGATTACCTGCTCAATGCCTCGGAAAACCTGGATATGTTATCTGAAAGGTTTATTGTTTTCGAACTGGATAATGTGAAAGATCACCCGATTTTATTTCCGGTAGTGACGCTGATCATTATGGAAATGGTGATTTCCAAGATGCGAAAGCTGAAAGGTATCCGAAAGGTGGTGCTGATCGAAGAATGCTGGAAAGCGATAGCGAAGGAGGGTATGGCTGAATACATCCGCTATTTATTTAAAACGATGCGTAAGTTTTTTGGGGAACCGATCGTGGTGACCCAGGAGATTGAGGACGTGATCTCGTCACCAATTGTGAAACAGGCGATCATCAATAATGCGGATTGTAAGATCTTGCTCGATCAGCGTAAATACCAGAACAAGTTTGACCAGATCCAGGAGCTATTGGGGCTAACGGATAAGGAAAAGGCGTTGGTGCTGTCACTGAACAAAGCAAACGATCCCAAACTGAAATACAAGGAAATCTTTTTCTCGCTGGGTGGGCAGATGAGTAAAGTCTACCGGACAGAAGTAAGTTTAGAGGAGTATTTGGCTTATACCACCGAAGAGCGGGAAAAGATATTGGTGCAGGAATACGCGGCGCGTTATGGCAGCATCCAGAAAGGAATATCGGTTCTGGCGGCTGAGATGAGGGCTAAGCAGAAGGAATTAACAGATACACTTCATAAACCAATCCAATCGTAAACAATGCTAACCAAATACAAATCAATCATGAAAACAAAAACTCTTTTTCTGTTGCTCAGCGTGCTGGGTTTTACTGCCTGCAAAAGTAATGGGAACCTGCAATCTTTTATCCCAGGTACCTATGTGGATGACGCCAAGGGAGAGTACAGTGAATCTTGGGATACACTGATCATTGGGGATTTTAACAAAGTCAAGGGTTCCTATTCTATAGTTCGAAAGACGGGTTTTAGGCGGCTGGAGAATGGAAAGCTGGGCCGCTTGGAGCATGATACTGAGCGATGGATGGGGATTTGGGATGAGGAAAGCGGGTCGGTCCAGGTGCCCAGGAATTCCAAGATCATCAGCTTTTATCCCGATTCTGGAGTGCTGCTGCTAGGAACTCGGGAATTTCGAAAGTTGGTCGGAAATTAATCTGAAGGCAAGTCATTTGCCTGGCTACATGTATAAGGGATAAAAATCAATTAACGTATGAAAAATCTATTGGGCCGGTCTGCTGACCGGCTGGGAAAACTATGGACTAAAATTCGGAGCACGATGAAACAATATATGGTAATTCTGCCGGTAAGTACGATGACTTTGATCGTGGGGCTACCAAAAGGAGCAGATGCGCAGATCGCGGTGGTAGAAGTGATCAAGGCGGGCGTAAAAAAAGTAATCAAGGCGGTAGACCTGAAGATCCAGCGATTGCAGAATGAGACGATTTGGCTGCAGAATGCGCAGAAGGTTTTGGAAAACCAGCTATCCAAATTAAAGCTGACAGAGATCGCAGACTGGACGCAACGGCAGAAGGAGCTTTACCGGGAATATTACGAGGAACTCTGGAAGATCAAATCAGCCATTGCCTATTATAAAAAAGTGAAGGATCTGACGGCGAAACAGGTTGCTATTGTGGATGAATACAAGTGGGCCTGGAACTTATTCAAGCAGGATAAACATTTTGAAGCCTCGGAACTGGATTATATGCAAAAGGTGTATTCGGGGATATTGGATGAAAGCATCAAAAATATTGATCAGCTGCTATTGGTGGTCAATTCCTTTAAAACGCAAATGAGTGATGCGGAAAGACTGGAGATCATTTCAAAGGCATCTGAAAAGATGGATGCGAATTATACCGACCTGAAAAGTTTTAACCGGGGCAATGCGGTCTTAAGTATTCAACGTGCTTCTTCAATAGAGGAAAGCGCTAAACTAAAAGAAATCTATGGAATCGAAAATTAAGTGTTGCGCTAAGGCCGGAAACGTTTCGGTATTGGCGGTTGGTCTAGTAAAGCGTTCGGCTTTTAAAGTGAGGGCTTCGGTGCTTGGTCTGTTGGTTTTGATGTTCTGCTATGGTGGCGCAGCTCATGCACAGACCTTTGGCGAATTTTTTAACCAGAAGAAAACGCAGAAAAAATACCTGCTGGAACAGATTGCTGCTTTACAGCTTTCCTTAAGTTATGCCAAGAAGGGTTACCAGTTGGTCGATGGGGGACTGCAGACCGTGCGTGATATCACAAATGGAGAATTCAGTCTGCATGAGGCATTTATTTCTTCCTTGAAAACGGTAAGCCCGGCGGTTCGAAAAAATGTGAAGGTGGCAGAAATCCTGGCATACCAGATCAGTATCGCAAGATGGTTTGGGGAGTTTAAGGGAAATGCCATGCTTTCGCCAGCTGATCAGCTGTATATCCTGGAAGTGAAAGCAGCAGTACTGGCGGACTGTTCGCTTGATCTGGAATCGCTGCTTTTGGTGGTGACTTCGGGCAGGCTGGAGATGGGGGAAGCTGAGCGGATCAGGCGCATTGATCTGTTATATGAAGCGATGCAGGATAAGGCTGCTTTTACTGCCGATTTTATGGGAAAGGTGGAACGGTTGGTTAGGAACCGGGAAAGGGATCATTTGGATATTTTAGACTTGAGGAGGGCTTATGGTTTTGAATAGGGATCAGTTTGAGTATTTCGCTGAGTTATTGCTCGGCTCAGTATTAAAAAGACTTTTTAGGCGCTTTTCCGTGGTACTTTGCTGCCTTTTGACCGTGTTTTCTTCCCCTGGTTACGGCCAGTCTACTGAAGCACAGCAGTTGCTTTTAAATGTCGAAAAGCTCAGTCAGTTGAAGAATATTTTAGCCGATATGAAGAAAGGCTATTTGCTGATTTCCAGTGGTTATAAGGCGGTAAAGGATATCGCTGAAGGGAATTTTTCCTTGCATGAAGTCTTTCTGGACGGCATGATGCTGGTGAGCCCGGAGATCAAAAGATATCACAAAGTGGCGGATATTATCACTTATCAGGGTCGTATCGTTTCCGGATATAAGCGCGCGTTTAAGCGTTTTTCCGCTTCGGGCAATTTTTCGGAAGAAGATATCGCTTATATGGCCGGGGTGTACAGACAGCTTTTTGAGCTGAGCAAGGATAACCTGGATGAACTGCTCACAGTGATTACTTCGTCGAATCTGCGCATGAGTGACCAGGAAAGGTTGGCAGCGATTGACCGGATCTTTGCGGATACGGAAGAAAAGCTGATGTTTTTGCGGGCATTTAATGATCAGGCGGCCATGCTGGATCTGCAAAGGAGCAAAGAAAGAGCGGATGTAAAGGGGCTGAGTAATGTGCTTATGGGGAAGAATTAAGCCTGTTTAAAGGGATAGCTTGGTTGGTGGATGGGTTTTTAGCATCGCTATCAGCCAGATCAATATAATCAGAACAACAAATCAAGGGTTTATGAAAAAAGTGGTTTATCTGTCTGTGGCCTTCTTAGCAGTAATATTTCTGCCTTCTTATGTGATGGCTCAGGGAATGGCACAGAGTATTTCCGGCCTGCAGCCTGTGCTGGACAGGGTATATAGTGAAATGTTGCCGCTATGTTCGGGCATGATCAATGTCGGCAGGGGACTCGCTGGTTTTGGGGCTTTGTGGTATATCGCTTCACGCGTATGGCGGCAGCTGGCATCGGCGGAGTCTATTGATTTTTACCCGTTGTTGCGGCCATTTGCATTGGGCATGGCGGTGATGCTTTTTCCGGCGGTGCTGGGCATGATCAATGGGGTATTACAACCAACGGTATCGGCTACCAATGCCATGGTTGCTAACAGCAATAAAGCAATCGAGCGGTTGCTTAAAATGAAGGAAGCCGCAATAAAAAAGAGCCGCTATTGGCAGATGTATGTCGGGGAAGATGGCAGCGGGGATATGGATAAATGGCATAAATACGCTTATCCGAAGGATCCAAACGGGGAAGAAGAAACTTTTTTGGATGGACTGTCGCGTGGGCTGGAGTTCAATATTGCTAAGGCATCGTATAATTTCAGAAATTCGATCAAGCAGTGGCTGAGTGAGGTGCTGGAGATTCTTTATGCCGCGGCTGCGCTGTGCATCAATACCGTGCGTACCTTTTTTCTGATCGTACTGGCCATCCTTGGACCACTGGTGTTTGGATTTGCGGTCTTTGACGGTTTTCAGAATACTTTGACGGTATGGATCGCGCGTTATGTGAATATTTTTCTCTGGTTACCCATCTGTAATATCTTTTCGAGTATCCTGGGAAAGGTGCAGGAAAATATGCTAAAGCTGGATTTAGCGCAGATCGAACAGCAGGGGAATACTTTCTTTTCCAGTTTAGATACCGCTTACCTGATTTTTTTGATCATCGGCATCGTGGGTTATTTCTGTGTACCGAATGTGGCCAATTATGTGGTGCATGCAGGTGGGGGAAATACGATCCTGCAAAAAGTGAATTCGATCGTGTCTGCTACTACCCGTTCTGGATCGCAGGCTGCAAAGTCAGGTGGTGGGATGGTGGCAGATGCGCTGGGCGATGGTTACCGCAACATCAAGCAGAGTTTTTCTTCCGGTGCACAGGGCGATTATTTCCCGGACAATCCCCACCAGCAACAGCGTATTGAAGGAAGGTAGCCGCAGGGCTGGCCCCTGCCTATCATTTAATTATTAAGTATTCACCGATTATTTCATTCATATGTTCAGCCAGTTTAAGAATATCGATACTGCTTTTAAGCACATCCGCATGTTCAGCTTTTTTCTGATACTGGCCTGCTTTGGGATAAGCTGTTTTGCGGTTTATCAATACTACCGGTTTTATAACCTCAAGGATCAGCGGATATACATATTACATAATGGTAAGCTGTTAACGGCTTTGGCTTCTGACCGTAAGAGCAACCTACCGGTAGAACTGCGTGACCATATCAGGACCTTTCACCAGTATTTCTTTGCCTTGGTCCCTGATGATAAAGCGATCAAGGCGAGTGTCACCAGGGCGTTATACCTGGCCGATGAATCTGCCAAAAAGCAGTATGATAACTTTCAGGAAAACGGTTATTACAATAACCTGATTGCAGCCAATATCTCCCAGGAAATCACCATAGACAGTATACAATTGGATGTGGACCAGTTTCCTTATCCTTTCAGGTGTTTTGCCACACAAAAACTGGTACGGTCTTCTTCGACGGTTTTTAGAAAATTGGTGAGTCAGGGGATGATAGATGACCTTAAAAACCAGACGGATAACAATCCCCATGGCTTTCTGATCAGGAAATTTGAGCTGCTGGAGAACAGGGCTGAACCGTTAAAGGGGGAGGAACCATGAGGATCTGGAACTATTTTTTAAGGGATAGGGCAGCGAAAAGTGATGGTGCTATTGGTGGTGGAACGTTGCCTCTAGGTAAGCGGGATGTTGGACGGATAAATAAAAACGATCTGGCATTTCAATTGGCCAGGAAAATTCTTAAAGCCCAGCGTTTAGTGGCTACCTATTTAAACAGCAAAACAAGAGGCATTTCTAAGTCAAAAATCCGGCTATCCTTGGTCTGCTTTATAGCGCTTGGCTGCATGTACTGTCTGTACCTTATCCTTTCAGCGGTGCTGCTCTTTTTGCCATAAAATTATTAACCGATAAAAAACAATCAAGATGGAAAACAGGAAAAAAATAGACAAAAAGAAAGTGTTGCTGATTTTTTTGCCGTTGCTGGCAGCAGCTGTATTGACCACCGGTTTTTTTATGCTGGGCGGTGGAAAGGGCGAGGTCAAAGATACTGCTGTTCGTGGAAAGGTAGATTTTTCGCTGCCTGACGCGGCAATCAAAAAACAGCAACCGGCAGATAAAATGGCTTTTTATGAGCAGGCGGAGCGGGATTCTGCTTCGAGGGGATCCGCTTCACTTTCACGCATGAGCGAAAACCTAGGTTTTAAAAACAGTCGGGAGGAGCAGACCGGAGAGATCTCGCTGAAACTCGAAGCCTTGAAACGTGAGATTGACCGCCCGGCGGAAACTGCCAGTGGTGTTGGGAGCGTTGCTGGTACTAGAGCTGGATATGGTCCGGGTGATGTGGCCGGTTCTGCTAATGGAAACATGAAAAACGATGTGGATAGGCTCGAGGCACTGATGAAGATGATGCAGGATAACAAAAATGCTGGCGAAGATCCGGAGATGAAACAGCTGAATGCGATGATGGAGAACATTATCGATATCCAGCATCCTGAACGGGTAAAGCAAAAAATCGCTGGAGCGAAAAAAATCAATACTGATAGCCTGTTCAAAGCAATCCCTGCGGTGATCGCTTCAGATAAAAAAGTGGTTCAGGGCGCAACAATCAAGCTTTTATTGCTGGATACTTTACGGGTGAACGGGGTATTGATCCCAAAAGGGCATGAACTTTTTGGGGCCTGCAAGATTACCAACCAGCGCCTGCTGCTGGATATCAAGCAGATCCGTTTGGGCAATGCGATTATCCCTTCTGATCTGTCGCTGTACAGTTATGATGGCATGCTGGGGCTGGATGCACCGGAAGCGATATTGACTGAAACGGTGAATGATGGGGCAGGGAATGCCATTGGTGATGTGGCGCTGAATACGTTTGATCAGTCCTTGGTCACGCAGGTTGCGGGGGCCGGGATCGATGCGGCGAAGTCAATGCTGACTAAAAAGCTGCGCAAAATTAAGGTGAAGTTAAAAGGTGGTCAGGCGGTGCTGCTTCGTGACAATAAATTAAAACTGCGTTAGCTCATGGATCCGGGGATAAATAGAGCGGAACAACTGTACCTGGCCTGGGAGGAGCGGCAGAAATCACTTTCTGGGCTTATGGGTGCTAATCTGGATGAGCGTAAGATGAGGCAATTGAAATATAAGTTTTTATCTCAGGGACTTTTTAGGGTATCGGTCAGGCCATCGGAAATGGAACGGCTATATATCCAGGTGCTCCAATCGGTAACGGCTAAACTTAGTAGGCAGCTTTACCCAAATCGGGTGTTACGTTTTTTTGTAGGGCTTAAGGCTGCGCTGATCGATAAACCAATGCACCTCCGACGGTTTTCCAGGCTTAGGGATGAAAATATGTATGCGCTAAAAGGGCGGCTTTCTTCATTGGGATTAGGAGGGATGGGTATGAAGCTTGAAGATCAGCTCGATTATGAAAGGCAGCGAGTTGTTTTGGAAGTCGTGCGGGGTTTAAACACAGGCGAAAAACTATCGCTTCAGGTTTCGCTGGATAAGGAAGATCTAGGGAGTTACCACTTTAAAGGGTTTGATGCAAGGCTGTTGCAGGTGGATGGAACTGAAAAGTCCTGTTTTTTTTCTAAGAGCACTGGAGTTGATCTGGCTGAAGCGATCAATCTGTTGCGTGGTGGATCTGTGCTGAAAAACTATCAAGGGTTGGATGGTAAATGGGAGAAAAGCTGGGTGAGGGTGAATGATACCGCTAAGGATTTTTCTCACTCGCCATTACTGTTTTCTTCTAGTATCGGGCAGGATTATGATCTCAAAAAACAATTATTGAATCATGCCATTGCGCTTGAATGTTACGCGATCAGTACTGATTTGGTATTGCGTGGATTGGAACAGGGGAACAGGGTGGAAATCAGTGTCCCGGGGAAAGATAAATTTTATATCCGTGCCGGGCCGTTTGAAAACAGGCTGGAATTCTTTGATTCGGCTAAAAATGAAATTGGCTTTGAACAGCTTAAAGAAATGTTTGTGCCAGTGAAATTGCAGCCTTCGTTTGAACTAGGTACGGTCAAGCCGTTGGAGCAATCAAAGGAATCGCAGCTGGAGCTTAGCAGATAAAAAGAAATTTTATGGTTGAACTTATCGATAAGGTAGGGCTGGCAGCTGAGCTGAGCGCATATCTCGAAGAACAGCATGCGCTGGGCTGTAAATGGGTGGTTTATGACAGTGACAATCCGATCTCATCGGAGTTTGAGCTGAACTGTTTTGCTGATGAAGCTTCTGCCTTTTTCTTTGAACGGGAACACCAGCAGATCTTTAATTGGCACCTGGCAATACCGGTTGCTGATATGATCAACGGGCTTAAAGTCCTGGAGAAATTGGAAGTTGGGCCGGCCCATAAATTAAATAATCCTAAAACTTTATTAAAAACAAAAGCTATGAATTTAAACAATTTAGAAGACCGAAAGGAAGAAATGAAAGCGCTCGGTGCATCGGAGCAGACCATTGCTAAAATGGAGGAACTGATGAAAAATGGGGATGCCAAATTTAAAGTTCATCAGGTGATGCCTGCCAACAAGGGGCAGGTGGATGTGGAATTTTATTTACAGCAGTCCTCCAAATCGGAGTATTATTTCCTCAATAAATTTACGGTCGCCCATAACCTGGGTAAGCCTTTGGAGCAGGATCAGCATTACCTGATTATTACGCCGGGTGAAAAGGGTAAGGCCGGTGCTGTTAAACAGTTTGATCTGGTTACCGATGCAGTTGAGGCTTTCAAAAAACGCGAAGGTGCTGCAGAACTGGCGATCGGAAAAGACGCGGCCCATAAACAGACGGTAGCAACTTTGGACGAGGGCAAGGTAAATTTTGTAGCCAAATCTTTCAGGGGGATTTTTTATGGAAAACCAGCGATGCAGACCATGTGGCCTGACCGGGGCAAGGGATTTACGGTTCAGCAGTCCGCCCAGATGATCCAGGGTTATGCGGTATACCGGGATGATTTGGTGAATTTTAATTCGGGAGAGGTTTATGCGGCCTGGGTGAAGTTTGATATGGATAAAGGGGCTGGGGCAAACGGTAATTTCAATCTGCAACAATACCATGATCCACAGTACGGCTTTGATCTGCCTAAGGTATTGGATAATTATAAGATCAAAGAGTTGTCTGTTCCTGAGAAACGCGAAAAACTGGAAGCGGATCTGCGCAATGGGTTGACGCCATTAGTGAGCGTGGAGAAAGATGGGCAATCGGTAAAACTTTTGCTGGAAGCGGTTCCAAGGTATGGTAAAGTGAATTTTTATACCCCTGAAGGCACGATGGAAAAACGTGAGCAGTTCTTGACCAAAGCTGCCTTAGCCACTGTGCTGGATGCCGGACAGGGGAAGGAGAAAAATAAAGATAAACAGCAGGAAGCAGGAATGGGGATTGGGAACTAGGTCTGTCTTGCTATTTATTGGAGGCTATTGATTCCGCTTGGAGGTAGTGGGAGTGCTATGGAAGAGGAGAATAAAAAATTGGTTGCTGTTGGTTACGCCAGAATTGTGCGCTTTGGGGACCTGCGCGACCTGGACCGCCAGGCTCAGCGAATATATGATTTCTGCCAGGAGCACGGTATCGAACTCAGGGTTGGGCTTTCTGAGGAAGGTGATAGGGGCATGTCATGGAAGATTTTGGAGGATATGATGCAGCATGATTATGGTACGCTGGATATGGTGGTTGTGGCTGAGATGGACGCGATCTCCAAGGACGTAGGCTGGTTATTGTTAAAACAAGCGGAATTTGAGGCCGAGTATGGGGTAACTATAGTATCGGCCAAGGGTAGTCAACTAAGCTTGGATAAACATGGCGGCATGACCATGGGTTAATTTTAATTCATTAATTTTTTAGTCGATAAAACTATTAATATGAAAACATTTGATTCGTTAAAGGCGCTTGTTCTGGGAGCAGAGGAAGACGCACTGAAGTTTTTTGGTAAAGGTAATAAGACAGCTGGGACCAGGCTCCGCCTTGCCATGCAGCAGGCTAAGGCGCTCGCACAGCAGATCCGTATTGAGGTCAGTGAAAATAAAAAGAAGTCGAAATAGATTGGTTTTGTGGTTTGTTGGGGTGCCTGGCCGTTTTGGTCAGGCATTTTTTTTACTGGATGCCTTTTTCTTTTGCTCTAAATATATTTTATTAATATAAGAAGCAACAAGTGGGTCGGATAAATATTCAGAACTATCGTGGTGGTCATCTGAGTTATTTTCTACCGCAAAATTATCTATTGCTGGGTTTATTGCAAAATTTTCCTCATCGAGAGGATTCAAAGAAACTATATCTAATCGATCATAAATATTAATCCATTTTCCGTTCAAGCAAGCTGGTCTTTTTAAAGGGATTTCAAGCTGCGCTTTTATGCGCTTCATCCCCAATGGAGAGCCAAGGGTAATGAAGAGCTTTAGATCAGGAGCATTTTTGATCAGCACACCAAGTATATTGTAGCTTATTACAGATCCAAGCGAATGGGCGATAACCATATCGGTATCGGGAGAAATAGCGGAACTGACCTCCTGATCGATCTTATTACGGATCAACTTAACACTTAAGTAGGCTGCGACCTCTGTAGTTGTTTTTACTAGAGAAAGATTCCCCAAATATCTAATATTATCTAGTTTCCTAGCGATTGCTAGCCAGGGGGCATGGTTGTACCATGCTTTCTCCCTTATTTCTGGCTGTTCATGGGTTATATTTAAAGCTTGAAGATCGATATCCGAAAGTATTTCCTCAAGGACTTTCTCCTGCAAAGTCTCAATGGGATCATCCCCCGGGGAAGAAGATTTTAGGATGTAGCTGCCTCCGTTCTTTTCCTTTTCGTATGCTTCCTGCAAAGAGATCAGTAGATCTCCATAATAGGGAAAGTCAAAGACCAGGTCCGCAGGGAATGTCAGACTGGCATTTTTAAACCCATTTTTCAGCGCTGAAATCCATTCCTGCTTGATCTCCCCAGCATCCTTATTTTGTTGGTTTATACCATGAATCATTAATATTCTCATAATTTTTGTTTTAATAGTGCAATTAAAAGTTTAACCCCTTTTTCATCGAAGGAAGTCCAAAGGCCAGGAATCAGGGAGGTGGATAGTTCAAAAAGATTATCATCATTGCTCAGATTCATATAGGACCAGCCCTGTGTTAATAGCGGCATAAAAGAGCTGTTGCTTTTTTTGCGTTTTAAACCAACATCCTTTCCATTTAGTTCGGTAAATTTGTTTAATAGTGCTACATCAAACAGCACGGGCTCTTTTTCACGCGCCATGTGATCGTATACAGATCTTATTTCGTTAAAATCTCCGGATAAGGCATAAGCATATGCTGCAAAAAGTCCAAGTGTCGGATCTATAGCTTTATATCTTCTGATGTAGTCTGCAAACATAGAGAGCTTCTTCTCGCTGGGCGAAAAGACGCCGAATTGCGCAGCTGCAATGATCTCTGCTTTTTGCTTTTTGATTTCCTGCTCTAATCTCACATAATCAAAACGCTTGTAACTGAACGGAGAGGGGATATAGTTGATGTTGATCAGGCGTTTGTCTCTAAAAACAGCATTGGCATGGTAACCTTTAATTAATGTAAAAGGGATGCCCGTTCCATCCTCCAATTGAATGAGAACTGTAGATGAGCGATCGGTAGATGACTCAAAGAATATTCCAGAGTTTGAGGTCTGCTTTGCTATTTCTTGTTCATGTCCGTCTGTCCAAATTTTTTCTGGAAGGACTCCCGTGATTTTCAAGCCGGTATTCGCTTCCATACCAGGAAGGATATCAGACTCGCTTAGAGAATCCATTATGTCAGTAATGTTCCGATCAATTTCTTTCCGGACCTCTGGTTTGTTTATAAAAGATTTTGGAAGACCAAAGTTCGAACCATCTTCATCAGGTTTTTCCGGTGGATATGAATGTGCAGTTCTTTCCGGCGCGTAGCCTGTTATTTTTGAAAGAAAAATAGGATTTCTGGATGTAATTTCTCCTAAGGGTTGTTGTTCTTGAAACAGGCCTAACTCAATCAGTTTTTTTGGTACCGCATTTTCTAGGTAGTCATTGAGCTCATATGCTAGGACGACGTGTCTATATTCAGTGCCAGTGGATAAGGTCGTGATTATCTCGGGAATTACCCCATTTAAGCCTTCCAATAAGCATTCAGTGTAAATACTTTCATAGGTTCCAGAAGATGTCAAAATCTCGTGGGAAGGTTTACCTGGCAGACTGGCATAAAACTCGTCAACCTTCATCAATGAAGCTTCCTCATTATCTGTTTTAAATATTGAAAGGCCATTGTTTCCGAGAAAATTAATAGCGGTATTGGCAGTTCGGCATGCATCGGAAATAAATACCACATTTTTGATTTTGGTGAATCTCGAATACATTATACTCTGAGAAAGACCGATGCACTGACCTGGGTTAGACTTTGCGTCTGAAAGTGTCCATACCTCTTGTCTGGGACCAGCTAGGTAGCCATGCCCTGAAAAATAAATAACCATTTGTTCATATTCATAGGTTTTTACATAGCTATCTACTGCTTCTAAAATCTCATCATACCTTACGGGTACATTTTCGTCAGTAAAAAGACTTGTTATGAAGCCTTGACTAAGTGCCCATTCATTCATTTTCTTTGCATTATCCTGTGCAGCAGAAAGTGGTGGAAGGCCATGGGTATTGTTTACCCCAATAAGTATTGCACATTTTTTCATCGTGAGCGTTTAATCGTGTTGTTTTAGGATGAGCTAATTTATTAATTTTTAACAACTATCTGTTTTCTGATCAATCAATTTTGAATCAGGTGGGTGGCAACGTTTTTATTAATTAGTAGGGTTTTTGAAATAGGTAGCGATCTAAAGAAATTTTTTTTCATTATATCCTTAAGCAATTTTTAACTTCATGGCGATGAAAAACGCTGATCAACAGGAAAACCTTATTTTAGCCATTGCCATAGACGAATATGGCGAACCACACGGACCTCTATATAATGCCAAAACCGACCTCGGCCGTTTTTTAAAGGTGATGGAGGAACGCTATAATTTTGAGCTGTTTTGTCCTTTATTAGATGACCAAAGAGCGACAAGGGCAAATATTCTTGAAGAATTTGAGAAACTTGGTCCGAATACAACTGAATGCAAAAATCTCATTATCTACTTTGCAGGGCATGGAGAGATAGATAAAAACACGAAGCTGGGTTGCTGGGTACCGATCGATGCTGGTGAAAAAAAATATAACTATATTCCCAATTCTACAGTCAACGACTATATCAGGGCAATCAGCGCCGATCACGTGCTGCTGATCTCCGATTGCTGTTACTCAGGAACGTTTATTTTCGAGCATGGTGTCCAGGAAAAGATAGATGCGAGAACTTCCTTGACCAGTGATAACTCAAGATGGGTATTGACCTCTGGGGAAATCACCAAAGTCAGTGATGGAATAAAAGGTGAAGGTAGCCCATTTGCACAATGTCTTAATGCTTTTCTGGAAAGTAACAAAAGCCCTGATTTGAAAATGACCAGCGTTTTTAATGAAGTTATCGTGAATACCAAAGGTCGCCAAGGACAGCAACCCGGTGCTGCGCGGTTAAAATATTATGCCGGAATAGCTGGCGAGATGACTCTTGAGTTGGACAGAGATGCCCCAAAAATATATCCAGAAGGAAAACAGGATTTTGAGTTTCCAGGGATAAATCTTCCAGAAACGTATATTTCGCGGCACATCACTTATGCCGCGGCAGAAGACGGCGATTTTGCTTCTTTTTTTGCACAGGAAGCTGGTAGGGTTTATCTAGAAGATCTCATCAAAACACAAAAAAAGATCGTACTTCTGGGCGGAGCAGGTTCGGGCAAATCCATTGAGTTGATTCGTTTGGCTTTAAAACTAAAACATATTGATCACCCAATGACCCCTATCCTGGTAAAGCTGAATATGTTCCAGGAACAAAATCTCGAAGACTTCCTTCCCCGGGGATGGGATCAGACCGATCCTGCAGCTCTCGTCATATTTTTGGATGGACTCGATGAGGTACAACCGGAATTCTTTGGACAGGCAGTTCGGGCGATTAAGGATTTTTTTGAAACAAATTATCAGATTACAGCTGTTGTTTCCTGTCGGACTAATTTTTATGAAAACCCCTCTAATGACAATCTGGGGACCTTAGGCGGTTTCAAAGCTTTCTTTATCAGTGAAGTGACGCTCGAGATCGTTGAGTCTATTTTGTCCAGAATTCAGGGTATAGATGCAGAAACCTTTATTGCTAAAATTTATGATGCCCAGTTTCTGGATCTGATTCAAAAACCATTTTTCCTGAAAGTATTGATCGCTTATTATCTGGAAAACGGGGATTTTAGCGGTGGCAGAGGAAAGATCATGGAAAAAAGTATAGTCGATCAGGATAAAGGCTTTCTGCGGAAAACCGAAGGGGGTGAAACAAATGAAGTAACGTTATTTTCCATGCTTGAAAATATTGCATTTGTGATGGAGATGACAGGGAAAAACTACCTGACGGATGAGGATCTTCACAGTATTTTTCCGGATCAAGAGAAATATCTCCAATGTAAAACATTACCGGCATTCAACTACGATCGGGCTAAAGATAACTGGAGCTTTGAACATAACAATATTCAGGAATACCTAGCTTCAAGGGTTCTTGCCAGACAAACATTCGGTAAATTACAGAAGCTTTTATTTATCGAGTCAGCAGGGTCAAAAAGAGTTAAGCCGACTTGGACCAATACCCTTTCTTTTTTGATCAGCATTGATAAAGGAACGACGGTTACCCAGTTGGTAGATATGATTCTTCAAGAAGATCGTGAGGTGATCATCAAATTTGAAACTGATAGATTTGATGAGCAGCAGCGTACTGATATTTTTAAAAATATCTTTAATTTTTATGTTGATAAAGAAATCTGGGTAAGCTCAAATAAGTTTAGTCCCGCAGATCTGGTTCGATTTGGCAGAACTAAAGAAACATTACATTATTTAAAAAACATTCTTAGTGATAGGGACAGTTCGAGAATAAAAAAAATAAATACAACTTATCTTTTGCTTTATTTCGATTTTAAAGGCTTTGAAACAGAAGCGATGGAATTTCAGTTCCTTTTATTGGATTCTCTTTTGGAAGAAAGTCATGAGCCGGCAGATATACATAGAATGATGTCGTTGATTGCACGAATTCCAGAGGTAAATGATGATCATATCCTGAAGATCGTAGAAAAATTCAAGAAGCATAAAAACCAATACATACGGGCCGGATTATATGAACTCATTACTGTTTCTGCTTTGTTGGAGAAATACATAGATATCCTCTTGGACGGATTGTCCCTTAACGAATTGCCTGACGCAATCGAAGATAGAGAGAATTTCAGTTTAGGGGATGAGGATTATCATTGGGAAGAAGCAATAAAAAAGGTCATTTCAGCTAACGGTTTAGAATCTATTTTTAAAATATTAAAAGACACTCCCCAAAAAAGGTTGTCAGTTGTACATAATCACCGCGAAACTTTGGAGCATCTGATAAAAAATGCGATTTCAAGCTACGATCAAGACGCCGATATTTTTCAGGTAGTATTCGACCTTGCAATAGTCCTGGCCAAAGAATATGAAGAAACTAGTGTGGAGGTGCTCTCGCAGTTTTTCAAAAAAACAGCTAGCAATGGAAAGGCATTAAGCAAAATCTCTGAAATAGAAAATGATGATGAATTTTATTATCTGCATAATTTGATCATTAATTTAATAGATAGTGATGCTTTAAGTGAATGGATCGATTATTCTGCGAAAACAAATGTTAATGAAAAGCTACTGAATTTTATCAATCATTACCTTTGGGAGCAAGGCAATCAAGTATCATGGGCACAGGATTTCGACGCAGAGGTTAGGCAAAAACTTGAAATAATTCTGGTAAAACCTGTTGCTGTCCAGAGACCCGATATTTGGGGGCAACGTATGACTAATAACTTTGAACTACTCTTCAGGCCCGACCTAATAAAGATCGAAATCGAGAAAGTTTTTGAACGTTTGAACAGACGAGAGATAAATCAAGAAGATATCAGAATACTTTCGAAAGATAATCGCAATGATGATAGATTATATATTCCCAGTATTTGTATGATCATCTTGCGCAGATTTACTCATAATAACAGAATTGGCAATTTGTCAGAAATTGTTAATTGGGTTGATTACGGGCCTAGTTTTTTGGGGTTTAGGATTTCTCAGATCCATCAACAATTGAAAAGTTATAGCCAATTAAATGTAGAACCAGCAATGTTGGACTTTATCAGAAGTTGGACAGTTTTTAAAGGTGATCCATTGGATATATCATGGTATTTTATTAACCGCTTTAAATTTGAAATGCCAACGGATAAAATTCTTGAGTTTACCCTTTACTATAATTTTAGCTGGGAGCTTGGGGTCAGACAACCGGGGGGGATTGAAGCGCTGGAAGCGCTGGTAGGTCTTGGACCGTTACTACAGCGGGTTGTAGAAAATATCAACAATCCCGAGGTTAAAGGATTGGCCTGGTTGGGCAATGCATCTTATGCATTAAGAAAAAAAATGCGGGATACATACCCATCTATTATCCAGCGCCTACAGGAAAGTCAGGAAGAGGAATATAGGCATGAGGCACTACTTGATTTTTGGTTCGAATTAACTGGAGAGCCGGAACGATTGGAAATTTTCATTACAAATGTTTACAGCCGGTCACTAAGGTTCAAAGGTATTGATATTCTGTCAACCGTCCCGGTGAATTCAATTGTTCTAAACGAAATTTTACTTAGCGATTTAAATAATGATGAAATCGTTTACGAGGAGCGGTTAACCGCTGCCAATTACCTTTTGAAGAACGGGGATTCGAAGGGGTTTGATTTTCTTTTCAAAGAGTTGCAAGAGCAGGCAGAAGAGGCATTCGACTATAGAAGAAACCTTTTTGGTTTTGCGTTCATTCAGGATATTAAAAGCCTTGATCGGCTAATGATACTTTTGGAGATGGCCAAAAAATCCAAGTATCAAGGCGATATTTTCAATAATCTTGAATCAAAGGTGCTGGAAGCACTAAAGAGTGTAGCTAGTATGTCGGAGGACAATTATAAAGCAGTCAGCGCAAAAATTACTGATTTGATCAATCAAAAGAACAAAGATATTAAGAATTGGAGCAATTTATATTATTTTATTATACAGCTTGAGGAGCAGAATGTTGGTAATAAAATTTCTGGAGCAGACATAGGAAATGCGATTGAGGAATATAATGAACTTCAATAGACTCGTTGTTCGCAAAATTCTGCATATGTTACATAAGTAGGGTTTACCTGTTTGCTTCAACATCAGATTTTGATGGAAATAAAATCAATGAAATTGATTTTCAGTCAAGTACAACAATTTTTCTTAACTATTTAATGGATATTGCCAACGATGAGATAAACTCCAAAGAATAGATTTAATTTTTACATCTCAAAGGGATAATTAATTAGTTTTCGGATTTATGAACGTTCAGCCAATTGTTGGGATAGAGAGGGACACAAGCGAAATTGTGCCGATTTCCAAGGTTACTCAGACCGGATTAAAATGCAATTGTGTCTGCTACAATTGTAGTGGCAGGCTTGAAGCGGTTCTTAATACTGTTCGGCGGAAACATTTTAGGCATAGTAACAAGGGAAACTGTAATCCGATGCCGGAAACGGAGCTGCATTTACTTGCAAAGCAGATTATTTTGGATAACAACAGGATACATGTGCCTTATTTGGGAATGCTTGATTATTGCGATCCGGTTGCAGAGGTTGGCTATAACGATTTGATTCCAGATGCAACGATTACTATTGATGGGCATCCTTTTTATATCGAAGTAGTAGTGACCAATCCGATTGATGTGTTAAAATTTGCTAAATACAAAGCGGATCATGCGAAGGTAATGGTGATTGATCTTGAAGAAGAGGATAGGGATTTAGAATATGAAGCGCTAGCGGATATTGTACTTAAAAAAAGTTCCAATAAATATATGTTGGACTATGATGAGCATCCTCGTATTGTTCCTGATAGTGAGGACGGTTCTGGATTAGGGTGGATTTTAGCAGGTATTGCTGCGGTTTTGTTATTGTTGAACTTAGGAAAGAAAAAGCCTGTTAAGCGATACCAGTCTAAGAGAAGATAGGTAAGGAGAAATAGTTATTTTTCTAGGTTCTTTTTTGTTGGGTTCTAAAGAATCGTAAAGTTTAAGCTATATGCGGAACCGTAAGGCGATATTTTTTGCGATTGCTTTGATCAGTCCATGGTCATCCTCAATTGTCCGTTCACGGGCATCCCATTCTTTGTTCTGGTTTTGTACCAGTGTCAGTTCTTCACCCTGTAAACTGATCTTTATTTCCTTTGTTTCGTTATTGATGATCTTGGTGAGAACCGTATAGGTGTAATCGTTGTTCTCAAAGGTGATGCGCATGGGTAGACTCATTGGGGCAAAGATAATGGATTGAGGGCTTTGCCCGAAAATCTTTTATTCCACAAATTTTTAATATTTGCTGCTGTTGTTGAGGTAGGGATCGCATTTCAGGTATAGGTAGTTTTCGTCCTCGTGCCAGCAAAAAGTAAAGCAGCACTTCCAAAGCCTGTTATTCTCTACGACGGCACCTGTGCAAAATCTTTGGTCAAAGCCTTGTCTTTTCAGTTCGGTTTTCTTGACCATGCTTTCTCCGATATCTCCCGGTTTAAGGTCGTAATCCAGAAGTATTCTGTAATTGTTTTTTATTGCTTTGAGTACATCCGGAAAAAGTTTGTTTTCTTCTGCACGTTTTACTGACCGGATGCGGCTGTTGAAGTTGTTTTTGCAATCTACATTACAAAAGATTTTTCCTGCTCTGCCGTGGAGTTCTTTTTCGCAGTAGCGGCAGCGTGTTTTTTCAGTTGGTGTGGTATGCTGGTTCACGGACTTGTTCTTGGTTTTCAATGGTTTACAATATCTAATATCGGATAATTTTTTCTGAAAACTGTTAGGCTGTTTTGGAAACTGTTATCTATTTTCCTTATCAGATAAGTTGATTTTTTCTGCTGTAATTTTTTGGGCTGCATGGAATTTTGGTCTGGAATTAAATTTTATAGATTATGAAAAAACACAACATTTTGGTGTCGGAGAGTTTCTCACGAGGAAACAGGCGTTACTTTTTAGATTATAAGGTTGCCAGTAACAGGAGCAATTATATCTGTTTTACCAGGAGCGACGCGCAAGAAGACGGCACTTACAATATGGAGCGCTTGCGTGTATTCCAGGAGGATTTTGAAATGCTGATCGGAAGCTTTTCTTCATTGATGACAATGGCCGCTTATTATGGGCAAGGCTATGAATCCGTTCAGGATATGCACTTTTTGAACCAGAAGAAGGAGGTGCGGGGGATTAAAGGAATGGAGGTAGAACTGCGGCCAAGGGAAAAAATGCTGGAGAATGGTCCGGCTGCAATGACCGATACTGAGCTGCTGGCCATGCTGATCGGTTCGGGTACGCCCAATGAATCGGCGATTGACCTGGCTTACCGTATACTGGGTAGTGTAGAAGGAAACTTGCAGGAATTATCTGTTTTGGATTTTCCCGGGCTTTGCCGTTTTGCGGGGATGGGGATTGCCAAATCGAGTTCGGTTATGGCGGCGATGGAACTGGGCAGACGGCTTGGGCAGTATTAGATTATTGTTTTCTGATTTTTTTGCCTCTGGCGCTCGCCAGGGGCTTTTTAATTCTGGTTTTTTTACGGGTCAAAAAGTTTGGGTTTTAGTGAATGATAGGTTTGGGAGGAATAAGGTAGATGTGAGCGGTTAAGGTGTTTTTAACTGCACAAAATTTTGCTTCTACCTTTTTTGAACACAAATTTCTGAACAATCCCTTTTCCGCCAAGACCGGTGCCCTGCGGGTTTGCTGGAAAAAAATCTTCCCTGTGAGCTAGCGCTCACGAGGTTTTTTTTTCCGCAAAGTCTTGTCTTGAAAAATGGATTGTGTTCAGGTGAGGGTGACTATCAAAAAGGCAGGAGGCTCCTGCCGACTGATATTTTTTAAACCCAGAGTACCATGAACACGATAAAAGGCAGAAGCCCACCGATCCTATTTTTTTGACCTTGTTAGCACCGAAGGTGCTAGCAGGATTTGGCCGCTGATGGCGGCTGTTTCAATTTTTTTTCCATTCACATTTAAATTTTAAAAAATTATGAAAACGACAGTAATTAATTCTAGTGCAATTGCAAATAATGGTTCAGTGGATAATAAAGCTCATGGCTTAACTGGTGCCGCTGCTGCTAATGGTAGTGCGATTGTGCCGAACAAGGATTTTGATAAATCCTCGGATAATACTAAAACAGAGGTAAAAGCAGGGGCAAAGGTGGAAACCCTAAAAGGTAAAATGGACGACGAAAAAGGGAAAACAGAGGTGGCAGATAAAACCGAGCGTAAAACGCCTGCCGAGAAGGTTAAGACTGCTAGAAATTTGGATACTACGATTAAACTGGCTTTAGATCTCACCCGCCGTATCAACCAAAGGGGCAAGTTATTGGAAACCATTGGCACCTTAGAGGCTTTCGAGGTGGCGCAGCAGGATGATGCGGAGGAAACGGACGTTAATTTCTTTCAGGGATGTACGCTGACCATTGAAGATGACAATGGCAGGGAGTTTTCGACCAAAAACCCTTTTATCATTAAAGCGGTGGCGGATGATGTTAACCGTCTTTGCGTGGATAAATTGGCAGAGATTGAAAGCGAGATTTTTATTCCTACTTAAAATGCTCATGCCCTTTGGTGCGTATCAAAGGGCATTTATTTTTTGATTGAATTTTTTGAGAGATGAAACACGATTTTAATGAGCGCAAAGAAAACCGCATTAATTATGCGAAGGTTCAGGCTGCCAAAAACGAAAAGGAATCCGATCGGCTTTACAGCTCGGCCACAGATATGGCTTCGGTCATTCCCATGGGACAACCGATTTTAATTGGTCACCATAGTGAAAAACGTGACCGCAGATACAGGGAGAAGATACATGATACCATGGGGCGTTCTGTGGATAAGCAGAAATAGGCGGCTTATTATGCAGACAAGGCAGAAACCATTGCCTCGAATGATGCTATTTTTTCCGATGATCCCGAGGCCTTAACAAAATTAAAGGAGAAACTCTCTCGGCTGCAAGCCTTGCAGGATTTTATGAAATCTGCCAATAGGTGTTTGAGGAAACAGGATAAAGCGGCCTTTTTATTATTGCCCTCAGCAACCGCTGAAATCTGGGCGCAGCTGAATGATACCAGCCGCGGCGGTTATGTTGGCTTTCCCTCTTACCGTTTGACCAATAACAATGCAAAGATCAAAACGGTAGAAAGCCGCATTAAAATGCTGGAAGCAATCAAGGCAAGAGCGGAATTTGATATGCAGGTTGGCAACGTCCGGATATGGGAGAACAAAGAGGCAGGAAGGCTTCAAATGATTTTTGAGGGTAAACCTAATGAAGAAATCCGCAAGGAATTAAAACGCCATGGTTTCCGCTGGAGCGGCTCACAGGGGGCTTGGCAGCGCCATATTTCAGCGAATGCGCTTTATTGGGCTAAGCTGATCGCAGCCAAAGCAAGTTAATGTTTGACCAGCTGGGAGGAATTCGTTTCCTCTCTGCTTAATTTTTAGATCATGAAAGCTTTACATGAATTGACCAATACGATGAAAGGGAGACTTTTATTCGAACTTTTTCCCGATGAAATGCCTGCGCTGCTGGATCACCTTGCCGAGGTCTGCGCTGATTTCCGCAAGAATCAAGAAGCCTATAAAAAGGATTGGCATAACGGGTTTATGCCCTTTGATTACTGGTTCAGCCTGTCCGAAGAATGTGCAGGCTTGCTAAAAAAGCATGGTCACGCCATGCGTAAAAACAGCAAGGTGTTTTCTGACCAGCTTTTTTACGGTTATACCGCGCTTTTTGTCAATGACCGAACCGTTAAATATGCCGCCCGTTCGGGAAACAGCAAATTTAAACAGGCGGTAGAACTTCTTTATACCTAAACGATGAGCCATGAAACAATATATCACAGACAACGAAGGGAATCTAATTGAAGTAGATGACCTGCAGGCGGCCATTTATCAGGTTGCTGATTATATCCACTACCTGCACAGCGATGATGCGCCCGAGATGCACCGCTTTGATCAGAAACGGCAGGCCTACTGGCGCGATATTTTTATCAAGCTGAACCTGTTAAAAAATAGAAAGGAGTCTGATTATGATCACAATTAAGGTATCCCTGCTGTTAAAACAGAAATTGCGGGAAGCAGAAACCGAGATCATCAGCGCAATACAAAACGAGGTGATTCGGATCGAAAGGCGTGTGGATAGCAGGGAGCTGGAACAGTATATTGAAGGCCTGCGCTTAGATATGAATGGAGCAATCTGGGTAGATACTTCTTTTGGGGATATCACAGAAAAACGGCTGATCGATTTTCTGTCAGACAGGGAGATATGCCTTGAGTTTCTGCTGGATTTGCTAACCCTGCTCGAAGAAATCAGTTAATTTTTTTGGTTTGGCTTAGCTGCCTAAAGCCCTGATCACTTTTTTTCGGGAGGGGCTTTTTCGCGGCGCTTTAAGTGATGGATGAAGTGAAACGGATGATCTGGGGACGCTTTAAAATATGAGATAGTCGGAAGCTATCACGGATAACCTTGCCATAGGATTATATATGATATATTTGTATTTTGTTGGCCGTTGACGAAAAAAATGATCAGCCTAAAGGGAGTTGGGGCTTAAGGCTAATGCATTGATAACCAGAAATACTCAAAATGAAACGATCCATAACAGTAACTGCAATCTGTTTATTCCTCACGCTTTTTGGCTGCGGTGGGGATAGGCTTAATAATAAACCCTTAACTATTGAGGGTGTTAAAGCGATGTCTGTGCCGGTAGAGCATATTCAGGCTACCAAAGAGCAGATGGAAAGGCGGAAAAGATCGGAGGCGGTCTGCAGATCTCATGCAGTACCCATTTATACCAATCCCAATGCAATGTTCCTGGATCCGGCGGATCAGGTTGCTGTCAGGACCAGTGATGAAATCGTCGACAGGGCGATAGCATTGTGCTATCTGGAGCTAAAAAGTGAAAAAGCTRACAGAAAAATGCTTGCCGAGGTTGAAAAGAAGTATAAGGTGATGGAAAAGCTCACCGCTGCTGAAAAAGAATTTGCACTTAATGAAAATCCCAGTTCACAGCAGCTAACCGATGCCAACTGGAGGGCGGAGGGTTATCACGTTATGCTCTGGGCACTCGGTTATATCGATACGCTGGTATACCCCGATAAACTGTGTGATGTAAGGAGTGATGTAAAGCATTTGTTCTCGCGGAGCGAAAAAGAATTCAGGGAGCAGGCAAAACTTAGGAGCAAGGCCGAGATTCTTGATCAGGCCGATCTGATATTACGTTTAGACTGGGCATGTGTTAATTCCAGGGTAAATAATGAGGCGGTTCCGGGAAACCTTGATAAAGGTGTAGTTTATGAAAGGCACTATGCGCTCAACTGGATTATCAGGCTGATGGATCAGGATTGGGATGGTGTCACGACTGATACCTAAATCTTTTTTACTTCCTTAAAAAAGCCTTGGAACTGTTAAACTTAGAATGTTTTTCTAGATTAGTGCTCCTGGCAAGACCATTAACGAACTTTTTTATTGAAGATTTGAAGCAAATTGCTGATCTTAAAATTCCTAAATAGTTTTGCTCGAAAAATTTGAATTAGGTTAATTGAATCTCCCTGGATCATTTTAGGAAATTCAAGGTTCGGCTCCGAAAGGGAGTCGAACCTGGTGGTGCAATTGGTTGTGAATTAGTGTTTTGAGTTTTGTTAATTCTGGTTTGATGCCAAAAACTCACCTTTAATTAATTCTTATTTCTTTATTAAAGGATTCTTTAGGATGTCGTGTAAAAATCAATTAAGTGCTAACTGAAATGTATATACCAGCTTCCAGGATTTTGATCAAATGATAAAACTCAGCACTTCTGGAATTTGTTGTAGTACTAAGTGTTTAGGTGATATGTTGTGAAAAGTTCGTTAATGAAGATTGCTTTAGTAGAAAGCTTTTTAAAACTATCAATCAATAGAAGGCGAAAAATTATATAACAAATTCATAAAATTATATAAAGTTCTTGCGAGAGAAAAATGTTACTTGCGATCATGAAAGTCATCGCGTTTTTTATGGTTATCTGCATGAGCCTAGTTTCAGTTGTTACTGGAACAGTACAGGCTATGCAATACGATAAAGAGCCGAAATGCTGTATGCAATCGGGTATGGCTAAGCCATGCAAGTCGCACAAAACGGATAAAGCAATGGGCATGTGTTTGACCAAACTATGCTGCAATGTGCCAGGATTCACCATAAACAAAGTGGTTCAAATAGTACCAGCCGCTCCTATAGAGGTTGAAAACTGCTCAGGTAATCTGGCGCGTGAAAGTACAATTGACTTTTCATTCCCTTTCTGGCACCCGCCGAAAGTATTGTTGATATAAATAAACTAAAATTGACGCTGGTTTTTTATCACAACATTAAAATATTCAAATGAAAAAGTTCCTTATCATCACATCAATGATGTTGATCAGTCTATCTACCTATACGTTCGCAGGCAACACACCATGCTGCAACCGTAAAATGAACAATTGCACCAAATGCTCAAAATCCTGTACAAAAGGAGTATGTGAAGATTATTGCAGTAAACAGTGCAAAGATACTGGTGGATGCAAAAAATGTAAATAATTACAAAGCCGGGAACTTTTCCCGGCTTTGCTGTTTATAACAGCCGGTAGCCAACTGATGTGATCAAACCATTTTGCTATGGTATTGGCAGCTTTTTTTAAGAAAGATAAATACTGGGTAAATAACTAAATTTAAGCTACCAGCCAATGAAAAACAACAACATGGAACACACCTATAAAATAACCGGAATGAGCTGTCAGGGCTGCCGGACCAAAGTTGAAAATGCGCTGAATACCATTGATGGCATTTTCGCAAACGTGTCCCTGGAGCCCGCCGAAGCCATCATTACAATGGAAAAACATATACCAACTGAGAAATTGCAGGAGGCGCTTTCTGCTGTTGGACATTACGGCATTGAAATGGGCGCTGTTGAAAAACATGTTTTAAAAGCAAATGAACATATAGATGATCACCATCATGGATTATCCCAAGGGCAAAATTCCTCCAGACAAGAGCTTGGTGGAAAAGAAGCTGGAGCATTATTTTATTGTCCGATGCACTGCGAAGGCGAAAAGACCTATGATAAGCCAGGGCACTGCCCTGTGTGTGGAATGGACCTGATAAAACAGCCCGTTCTTAAGCATACGGCAAAATTTACCTGCCCCATGCATCCCGAGATCATTAGTGACAAACCCGGCGCATGCCCAATCTGCGGCATGGAGCTAATTCCATTAGGGGTAGATATTGAAGAGGAAGATAAAACTTATGAAACCCTGCTCAAAAAATTCCGGGTAGCCACAATTTTTACCATACCCATTTTTGTTATAGCCATGACTGAAATGATTCCAAATAATCCCTTGTTTGATTTATTGGAACTTAAGTACTGGAACTGGGTTCAGTTCGCGCTTTCTATTCCGGTGGTTTTTTATGCTACCTGGATGTTCTTTCAGCGGGCATGGCAGTCTATCATAACCTGGAAACTGAATATGTTTACCCTGATCGGAATTGGCGCAGGGGTAGCATGGGTTTTTAGCCTTGTCGCACTTCTTTTTCCTGATTTTTTCCCTGATCAGTTTAAAACACATCATGGTACCGTTTTTGTTTATTTTGAGGCGGCAACCGTGATCCTGACCTTGGTATTGCTTGGCCAGCTTTTGGAAGCCGGGGCACATAGCAAAACCAACAGCGCCATTAAGGAGCTGCTGAAGCTGGCCCCGAATACAGCAACAAAAGTGGTTGGGGATAAGGAAATATCAGTATCTATTGATGACATCCATAAAGGAGATCTGTTGAGGGTAAAGCCAGGTGAAAAAATCCCGGTAGATGGTAGTATTAAGACCGGGGAAGCTATTATTGATGAATCCATGATTTCAGGTGAACCCGTTCCTGTGGAGAAAAATATTGGGGACAAGGTAAGTTCGGGCACTATCAATGGAAATAAAACCTTTGTGATGCTTGCGGAGAAGGTGGGTTCAGAAACGCTTTTGTCGCAGATCATCGAAATGGTGAATTCGGCAAGCCGCTCAAAAGCGCCCATCCAAAAAATGGCGGATAAAATCTCAGGTTATTTCGTGCCTGTTGTGGTATTGATTTCTATTGTAACGTTCGTGGTATGGGCTGTATATGGCCCCGATCCGGCCTACGTTTATGCTTTTGTAAATGCAATAGCGGTATTGATTATTGCATGTCCATGTGCGCTGGGCCTTGCTACGCCAATGTCAGTAATGGTGGGAGTAGGTAAGGGTGCCCAGTCTGGTATACTGATCAAGAATGCTGAATCCCTTGAGAAAATGAATGCGATTGATGTAGTGATCGTAGATAAGACTGGTACAGTAACCGAAGGTAAGCCATCGGTAGAAAAGGTGGTCAGTGTAAATCCGGATTTTACAGAGCAGGATGTTCTTGAAAAAATTGTGGCTTTGAATAGCAGCAGCGAACATCCATTGGCTCAGGCAACTTTGCGTTATGGGGAAGAAAACAAGATAGATGTTAAACCCATATCAAACTTTGAGGCGATCACGGGAAAGGGAGTAATGGGTATCTTGGATGGAGAAAGGTTGGCTTTGGGGAATCAAAAATTAATGGAACATGTTAAAACGACAATTAATCCTGAATCAGAGGAACAGGTTAGGGCCGCTCAAAAGCAGGGTAAAACCGTTTCTTATTTAGCTGTAGGAAATAAAGCTGTCGGATTTGTTGTGATTTCTGATAAGATCAAGCCTTCCAGTGCAGATGCAATCCGAAAACTCCAACATGAGGGAATCAAGGTAATCATGTTTACAGGCGACAATGAGGATACAGCAAGAGCAGTAAGCGAAACCTTGAATTTGGACGGTTTTAAGGCTCAGATGCTGCCGGAGGACAAACTGAATGAAATAAAAAAACTACAGGCCCAAGGCAAAAAGGTAGCCATGGCAGGCGATGGCATCAATGATGCACCTGCACTTTCTCAGGCTGATATCGGCATTGCGATGGGCACGGGAACGGATGTAGCCATCCAGAGCGCAGCCATCACATTGGTGAAGGGAGATTTAAACGGGATCGCAAAGGCCCGGTTGTTGAGCCATAAGGTTATGGCAAATATCAAAGGAAACCTGTTTTTCGCTCTTGGATACAATATATTGGGGATTCCGATAGCAGCAGGTATTTTATATCCGTTTTTTGGGATTTTACTTTCTCCAATGATTGCTGCATTGGCGATGAGCTTTAGTTCCGTTTCTGTTATCTTGAATTCTTTGCGCTTGAGAAGTACAAAGATTGATTAGATTTTAATGGACACTGAAAGCCTATGCAATGGCGACATGTTTTACCATTGATGGGGGAAGCTGATGTTGATCTGGTTTTTTTTTAGCGGTTGAAAACATAAAGTGCACCTTTTGACTTTATGGTCACTACAAATAAAATCAAATTTATTTTGGGTCATTAATTTTATATCGTAATATTTATACTCCACTTAAATGCAGGCAGTTCCACAACCGATAAAAATAGTGTCGAATTGAATTCAGGCGTGTTGAGTACGATGTGGAAGCATCCGCCACAGCCATCATAAACAGCCCCCTGCCCGATGAGTTTGCTGATGCCTTGAGGCTTGCAAAATAACCTCAATCAATTGGATAATCAAATTTGAGGGTGCAGTGCTCTATTCTTTATTTACAGGCTTTGCAACCGGTAATATCATATAATAACGGCGCGGGTATCAGTAAATTTTATACTTTTACACCGTGAAATTCATTGCCCTGGTTTTATCTCTCATCGTATTTACGCTAACCGCGGTACCATGCTGTGCTTTAGCGCGAGAAGATAGCCATGCACTGAAAACCGATAAAGCGGAAAAACATGCTTGCAGTGAACATAGTGATAATTGCTGCAAAGGTTGTTCACCGTTTTATGTCTGCGGTACCTGTATTGGCTTTACCATCACTACACGTTCAACGATCGTTTTTGCGGTCCAGCTTTTACCTGTTCAGCACAATACGGCTTATATTCCACTTGAACTCCAGGCTATTTCTATTTCCATCTGGCAGCCGCCCAAACTTTCGTAGTTTATTTTCCTATCGTCCTAAACGGACATATTTATCGAAATCATTATTTAAAGATCATTATGAAAAGAACGATTGTGGTTTTGGCTATACTGTTGTTTACAGTTACCGCCTTTGCCCAAAATACGTATAAAGCCGTCATCAAAGACGCAAAGACGAACCAGGTACTTTCAGGAGCTACATTAAAAGTGCTTGGAACGACCATTGGCACGAAATCAGATAGTGCAGGTAATGCAAGTATTAGTGGTATACCTTCAGGTAAACAGACCATTCAGTTTAGTTATGTAGGCTACCAGACTAAAACGGATACACTGACCTTTCCCCTTGCTGAAACTAACCTTTTGACCGTTTTACTTACTGCAGCTGAAGAAGACGAGGACTTGGAGGATGTAGTGATCTCAGCGACAAGGAGCAGCCGTACCATTGATAATATTCCTACACGGGTCGAGGTCATCGCGGGGGAAGAACTGGATGAAAAGGGAAATATGAAACCTGGCGACATCCGCATGATGCTGGCAGAAAGTACCGGGATCCAGACCCAGCAGACTTCTGCTACCAGCGGAAACTCCAGTATCCGCATACAGGGACTGGACGGAAAATATACCCAGATCATTAGAGATGGTTTTCCGTTATACGCTGGTTTCTCGGGTGGATTGGGCCTGCTTCAGATTGCCCCATTGGATCTGCAGCAGGTAGAGGTGATCAAAGGTTCATCTTCTACGCTTTACGGTGGTGGAGCAATTGCTGGACTGGTAAACCTGGTTTCTAAAAAACCGACGGAAGCGCGTCGGCTTAATTTCCTTTTGAACGGTACTTCTGCTTTGGGACTGGATGCCAGTGCTTTTTATGGACAGAAATTTGATAAAATAGGTATCACGGTTTACGGTGCATATAACAAAGGAACAGCCTATGATCCTTCAAATGCCGGTTTGACCGCTATCCCCAAGTTTGACCGTTTCACCCTGAACCCCAAATTATATTTTTATTTCAATGATGCGACTACGCTTTCGGCCGGAATCAACGCTACAACTGAAAAACGGATCGGTGGCGATCTGGAATATGTGAAGGGAAATGGCAGTGTTGCCCATTCTTATTTTGAACAGAATAAAACCGGGCGTTACAGTTCTCAGGTTGAATTGGATCATAAACTAAGCGAAAGGGAAAAGCTGGTCATTCGCAATTCAGTGAGTTATTACGACCGCAGCATCGATCTTCCAAACTACCTGTTTTCAGGCGTTCAGGTATCTACTTATAGCGAGGCAAATTATAGCCGTAACGGAGAAAAAGCAGACTGGGTATTGGGTATAAACTTTCTGACCGATAATTTTAAGGAAGATCAGAACAGTAAGAATGCACTAAGAAGTTACAATTATAACACGGTCGGCGCATTTGCGCAGAACACCTGGAGCCTTTCAGAGAAATTTAGTATCGAATCTGGGGTAAGGGGAGATTACCACAATGAATACGGGTTTTTCTTTTTACCGAGAATTTCTGGATTGTGGAAGATCAATGAACATTTTTCTATCCGCTTGGGCGGTGGTCTGGGTTATAAGGCGCCAACTGTATTTACCGAAGATGCAGAGCGGATCCAGTTCAGAAATGTAGCGCCTTTAGATGTGGCAAATACAAAGGCGGAACGCTCTTATGGTGCCAACTATGATGTGAACTACCGCACCTCGTTGTTTGACGGTGCGGTTGGATTCAGCATCAATCAGATGTTTTTTTATACCCGAATCAATAACCCGATATTGTTGACGGCTGCTACTGGAACCAATCTGGCCTATGTCCAACCAACAGGTAATTTAGATACCAGGGGTATGGAAACAAATGCCAAAGTGACCTATGGTGATTTTAAACTTTTTATAGGTTATACGCTAGCTGATGTGAACCAGCACACGGGAAGCACCAGTACAAGTTATCCGCTGGTTTCAAAGCACAGGTTAAACAATGTATTGATGTATGAGCTTGAAGATAAGTGGAAGATTGGCGCCGAGGCATACTATTTCAGCAAACAGATGCTTAATGATGGCGCCACTGGTAAAAGCTATTGGACTGCTGGCCTGATGGCAGAAAAGCTATGGGAACGGTTTTCAATTTTTGTAAATTTTGAGAATTTAACGGACACCAGGCAGACCAGCTTTGATTCGATCTATACTGGAAGCATTACAAGTCCTGTTTTCAGGGACATCTATGCACCTGTCGATGGATTTGTGGTAAACGGAGGGATAAAATTCAAACTTTAAACCTTTAGTAATTGACTTTTCTGTATAATTATTGCACACTTTACACCGGCCAGGGATTTGATATCCAAAAAATCCCTGGCTTGCTGGATAATTGAAGTTTTCAGCGCGATAAAAAGACAGGTCTGTTTGGCAGCCACCTAAATTAAGTTAAAAATCGATCTTCATTTCGATGTTATGTTTTTGCCCATAGAATCCATACTAGGCTGTTCCGGATAGGGTATTTTGTTGGCGGATGCTACGGTTTATCCTTTGTAAGCAGAGGTAATAAGGGCAGGCAATAGTGCCGGGATTCGGAATTTTTAATAGTTCTTTTTGAATTTTGGTTGAAATGTTTAGTTTTAGGGCTGGAATACGGTTTCCTAGATAAAAAACAATACCCGGGCCATTTGGCCCTTTAAAAAACAGTTATGGACAAATTCAAACAGGTACAGGAAGTGATCGCTTCAGTTGAAGCTGATGTAGCAAAATTTTATGATGGTGGAAACGCTGCAGCTGGTACGCGTGTACGTAAAGCTATGCAGGATCTTAAAAACCTTGCCCAGGAGATCAGGGCTGAGGTGACCGAGAAAAAGAACAGCGCAAAATAAACAGGAGACTGTTTTGGGAAATAAGGCCACTGGTTTAGATCAGTGGCTTTTTTGTGGGTATAGATGTTTAATGCTTTTGTTTTTTTTGGCAACGCCGGGCTATCCGCTCATATGGCTTCAGGCCTTAACCACGGACTGGTATCCGCGGCTATCGCTGTCGCAGAATAATACGTATTCCAATGACCCGGTGTAATTTGATGATTATTTAAAATTTCTGCCTCCCGGAATGGCTGAGGCTGGAGCACCTTTTTCTGTTACATCTCTGTTGCCGGAATATGGTGCGGTCCTTTCATCGGATCTGGAGAAAGCGACTGTCGGGAAACCATTGTTCTCTTCCCTGTCCATTGATCGCAGGAGGCTGGTGAGATCAAAGCAGCGCTTGACGATCACATGGATCACTTCGCCTTCTATCTGCAGCTTCCCTTCAACCATAAGTAGTCTGGATTGGATGATTTCTTTTCGGAATTTTTCGAAGAGGTTTTCAAAGACGACCAGGTTGGTAAATCCTGTTTCATCCTCAATGGTGATAAAACATACGCCTTTGGCTGTTCCGGGTCGCTGGCGGACCAGGACGAGACCTGCTACTTTGATGGTCTGTCCGTCTTTTGCCTGGGCAAGGTCCTGGGTTGGCAAAACGCGGAGGAGGCTTAACTGTTCACGCACAAAACTGACCGGATGTGCTTTTAATGATAGGGATGTGGAGGCATAGTCCTGGATCACATGCTCGCCTTTGCTCATCAGGGGCAGGGTGGCCTGCATTTCCAGGCTGCTTTCTGAAGGCTGGTTTTCAAAGAGTGCAACCGGGCGGTCGGCCATGGCGGATACTTCCCAAAGGGCAGCTCTTCTGTCCAGACCAATGGAGCGGAAGGCATCGGCATCGGCAAGCCGTTCCAGTGCAGATAGGCTGAGCCCAGCATCCATCAGTTCGTGGATATGACTATATGCTTTTTTTCTGCCATTGGTCAGGTATTCGATATCTTTAGCATTCATGCCCTTGATCTGCCTGAAACCTAAGCGGAGCGCATGATATTTTCCGGACCTTTCTTCCAGCCGGTTATCCCAGGTGGAATAATTGATGTCTATGGGCCTGATTTCCACGCCATGCTTTTTAGCATCGATGACGATCTGTGCAGGCTGATAAAAGCCCATGGGCATACTGTTGAGCAGGGCTGCGGCAAAGACATCGGGATAATAACATTTGAGCCAGCAGGAAACATAGACCAGCAGGGCAAAACTGGCTGCATGGCTTTCTGGGAAACCATAGCTTCCAAATCCTTCCAGCTGCTTGAATACGCGTTTGGCAAAGTCCTCGGTATAACCTTTGCTGGTCATGCCGGTGATGAGTTTTTCTTCAAATTTGGAGACCATACCTTTAGCTTTAAAGGTGGCCATGCTCCTGCGCAGTTCATCGGCTTCTGCTGGGGTAAAGCCTGCGGCAACAATGGCGATCTTCATGGCCTGTTCCTGAAAGAGGGGAACGCCCAATGTTCGGTGCAGGATATCTTTTAATTCTTCGGAAGGATATTCCACGTTTTCTTCTCCGTTACGCCGTCTTAAGTAGGGATGGACCATATCACCCTGGATGGGGCCCGGACGGACAATGGCTACTTCGATCACCAGGTCATAAAAACATTTGGGTCTCAGGCGTGGCAGCATGGACATCTGGGCACGGCTTTCGATCTGGAAAACGCCCAGGGTATCGGCATGGCTGATCATTTCATAAACCTTGGGATCTTCTTTTTCGTTGATCTTGGCCATGGTCAGATCAAGGCTGTAATGTGCTTTGGCCAGATCGAATCCTTTTCTGATGCAGGTGAGCATGCCCAGGGCAAGTACATCGATTTTGAGGAAACCCAATGTGTCGATATCGTCTTTGTTCCACTCGATATTGGTCCGGTCTTCCATTCTGGCGTTCAGGATGGGGCAGAGGTCGGTCAGTTTGCCCCTGGTGATGACAAAGCCTCCGGTATGCTGGCCCAACTGTCTTGGAAAGCCCATCATCTGGGCAGTAAGGCTGAGTACTTTTCTAAGCAGTGGATCATTGGGGTTAAGGCCCTGCTCGGTAAGTTTTCCGCCTTCGAACCATTCATCGGTAAACTCCCAGATGGAGGAGGAGAGCCGGTTGATGGTATCCACCGATAGCCCCATCACTTTACCCACATCGCGGATCGCGCCTTTCTGGCGCTGCTGGGTGACGGTGGCTACAATGGCCGCGCGGTCGCGCCCGTATTTATTGTAGATATATTGGATTACTTCTTCCCTGCGTTCATGTTCAAAGTCCACATCGATATCAGGCGGCTCATTACGGGCGGAAGAGATAAAACGCTCAAAAAGGAGGTCAAATTTGGTGGGGTCTACCGAGGTAATGCCCAAACAGTAGCAGATGGTGGAATTGGCGGCAGAGCCGCGGCCCTGGCAAAGGATATGCTGGCTCCTTGCAAACCGCACGATATCATAAACGGTGAGAAAATAGGAAGCATAGTTCATTTCCTTCACAAATTTCATTTCATGGCTGATGTTATCGGTTACTTTTTTGGGCAGGTGCTCGCCAAAGATTTCGTGGGCACCTTTCATGGTCAGGTATTCCAGTTCCTCTTGCGGCGTTCTGCCCTCAGAGGTGATTTCCTCTGGATAGATGTATTTTAAGCTGTCGAGACTAAAAGTGCAGGCATCGGAGATTTTTACTGCATTTTTGAGTGCGTCGGGATATTGGCGGAAAAGTCTTTTCATTTCCTCTTCCGGTTTCAAATGGTGCTCGGCATTCTGGAAAAGCAGGTAGCCTGCATTATAGATGGTGCATTTTTCCCTTACGCAGGTCAGCACATCCTGCAGTTCACGTCTTTCGGGGCTGTGGTAATAGACATCATTGGTTGCCACCAGCGGGATACCGGTTTTTTTGGAGGTTTCTGAAAGGCGGAACATCCTTTTCTGGTCTTCTCCCTGATAGCTCCTGTTAATACCTAGGTATAGGTTTTCCCCGAGTGCCTGTTTGTAGGTCTGAAGGTCTGCATAAAAGTCCGCCTGAAAATCAAAATTCCCTGAAAGGCTATCGGGCGCGATGGCGATGAAAATAATATCTTTTGAATATTCGAATATGTCTTTTTTATAAAGTTCGCAACTCCCTTTTTCGGTGCGCAGGTTGCCAAGGCTGAGCAGGGCGGACAGCCTTCCATAACTTTCAGTGTTTGTGGGATAGGCAAGCAGGGATGCACCGTCCATGAGGTTTAACCTGCAGGCAGGGATGAGCTGGAAATCAAGTTTTCTGGCAGCGGCGTGTGCACGCACGATCCCGGCGAGGGTATTGTGATCGGTAATGGCAATTTTTTTATAACCCATCCTGGCTGCTTCTTCCACGATTTCTTCGGGGTGCGAAGCGCCGCGCAAGAAACTGAAGTTACTGGTGACCTGAAGTTCGGTATATTCCATCGCTTTTCTTTTTAGGGTTTAGGCAAAAAAGCCATGGATGAACCAGGCCGAGTTTTCTGCTGCATAGTGGCCTGAGCGGAAGAGCCAGTAGCGGTTTCCTTTTTCATCTTCAACGGTATAATAATCACGGTGTTCTCCTTCTTCCAGCCACCAGGCACGCTCCAGTCTTTCCGGCCCGTCTGCTTTTTTGATGCTGTGGCGCACGCCCTGGTAGATAAAGAGCATGGGCGGATAATCGGGGATAGGTGCAGTAACCTCGATGCGTTCCGGTTTTGGAAGCAGCTGTATGGGGCGGTTCAAGGGGTTATGGAAACTTATTCCGCTGTCTTCGCTGAGATCTTTGGCCTGTTTAACTGCCCTTTCCGGCCAATAATCTGCCCTTGGCAGATAACGGTGGATGGCGTTTTTACCTACTTTTCCAGCGACGCGGTCCAGTAATTCTGCCAGTGGCTGGCTGTCAAGGCCGGCCTGACCGGCCCAGATTTTTTCCTGTGGACGTTCCATTTTTTCGGTCTTTTCAGCACTTAGCGTGAAAAGCTCGATGCCCATGCCAGGTGCAATTCCAGAAATGTTGAGTGCAAAGAGTTTCATCAGGTGTATGGGATCATCACTTGGACGGTTGGTGCCGATAGCCGTTGATATTGTTTTTCCATCTATCCGGTAACCTTTCAGTGCTGCTTTTCTCAGGCCCAGGCCTTCTTTTTTAAGACTTAAGCAAAGTTTTTCCAGTAGTCTTTCGATGGCGATTTCTATGGCCTTGGCGGTGCGGATAGGCTCCAGGCAGGCCAATCTTTCTTCGAATTCCTGAATGGTCGTAATTGGGATGAAGGCCTCAGGTTCATCGCCCATGGCCTGTGCTATTTTGATGAGCAGGTCCTCGCCAAACCTTCTGCGCAAGGTGCTGCGCGGCATCTGGATGAAACGTTCGATCCTGTTTAAGCCCAGTTTATGCAGTTTTTCGGTGGTTTCATCCGGGATCCGCAGGGCAGCAGGCGGAAGGGATAGCAGGGCAGAATGCTGTCCATATGGCAGTACGATTTCGGCGCCCTTTCCGTAGTGTGAAACAGCCCAGGAAGTACCAATGGTATCGGCGATTGCCGCTTTCACGGTATAACCCGATGACTGGAGTCTGCTGGTGATGTGTTTAAGGTAGGCTTCTTCTCCGCCCCATAAATGACAGCATCCCGTGATGTCAAGCAGGATGCCATCAGGATCGGTAGAAGAGAGCGGGGTATAACGGATGGCCCATCTGGCCAGGCCTTCGAGCAGTTTTTCTTTTCTTCCCGGTTTTTCATCAAAAACTTCGAGCTCATGGACAATGGCGCGCGCATCTGCAAGTGGCATTCCGTTGTGGATGCCCTGGGCGTTTGCTTCCTTGTTTGCAGCGATGACCATCATACGGCCGTGACTGGCTCCAGCACATACCATGGCCCGTTCTTTCCATTCCGGGCGGCGGATGGTCTTCCAGTCCGTTAGCAGAAACGGAAACCATATGCTTAAGAACCGCTTTGTCATCTCTATCCTGCCTGCAGTTCATGGATAGGTAAGGCCCTGATGTTTTCTTTTTGTGGCTGCTCGAATGTGCTGCCAGACCAGTATACCTCAAAGGTGCCGCCCTCGCCGTTGCGCACTTTTAACAGTTCTGCTTTCCAGCTGGGCTGACCAACGCCCGGCATGCCTTCGGGCAATATGCTGGGTAATGGACTGATCTTCCAGCGGGCTAAACAGGTGGTATTGGAAAGAATCCTGGGGTTTTCCCTTAAGAACAGGGCCGTGACCTTGCTTTTTTCGATCACCAGCTGAAATCTTCTGGAAGTGGCAAAATTCAAGTCCGGGATTTCGGAGACCACAGCCGCGAGCCCCTCGCATTTAAGTGCTTCTTCGGTTACCCATAAGAGTTCTTTTTCATTTTGCAGGTCGATGAAGATAATGGATGTCGCATTTAGCGAAAACCTTTTGGCTGCCGGCGGGAAGAATTTTCTGGAGGCACTGATCCAGATACAGGGACTGCCGTCTTTCATCAGTGCGGCCAGTATCCCGCTGATAAAGCCACTGCTGGCCGCGGTCTGTTCGCGGCTTTCCGATATGAATTCATGGATGCCCTGCAGGGGAAAGCACTGACCTGGAAAAGCAGGTGCAAAAAGCTCAAGACCGGAGATGTTTTGCTGGTTTTTGGATACGGTCTTATAACCCTGCATGGAAAGGATCTGCTCCCTTAAGCCCTCAATGACCTGTTTTTTTGCTGCCTGTTCCATGATCAACCTCCTTTTTTAGAATTACATGGACAAATATAATGCTAAAAATATTAGTATTTTGAAATTATTTTGCACATTTGTATTGGATATGGAACAGCTGAGTTTTTTTAGGGAATCGGGCCAGACACCAGGGCTGCCAAAAGAGGTGCTGGAGTATGTGCCGGGATTTATCGATGTTGAAGAGGCAGATGTTCTGCTTTCATCTTTTATTTCAACTACCCCCTGGACGCAGAAGATCGTGAAAATGTATGATAAAGAAGTAATTACGCCCAGGCTTTCTGCATGGTACGGGGATCCTAAGGGGACAGATTATAATGCCCTTGGGAAATCCACGCCTTTGCCCTGGACAGCTGATCTTTTGAAGCTGAAGGGTTCGGTCGAAGAGGCGGCAGGGATCAGCTTTAATAGTGTACTGCTTAACTATTACCGGGATGGACAGGATTCGGTTGCCTGGCATAGTGACAACGAAACGGTGATGGGTTCACATCCCGTTATTGCATCTGTGTCTTTCGGGCAGGTGAGGGGCTTTGATATCCGCCGGAAAACTGATCATGCTGAAAGATATACCGTCAGGCTTGAGCATGGTTCGCTGTTGCTGATGAAAGGAGACCTGCAGACCAAGTGGGACCATAGGATTGCAAAATCGACCAGGCCTATGGGGCCAAGGGTCAATCTGACTTTTAGAAAAATCATTGGGACCTGAAAATTCTCATATAATTGCATGATTATCTGGTATCGCCATGGCGACTTCAGGGCTGAAGCGCCTGGCAGGATAGAGGTGAATGCTATTCGAAAAGTTCCTGGCCCGATCAATTAACATATAGTATTTCTTTGCCAAAGTTCTGGTTTAAATCAGCGCTGCATCGAACTTTTCGCGGAGTAAATTGTTGAATCATAAAAAGCAATATGGAAACCACAGGAGACCGCCAGCAGCCAAAAAAAGAAAAGGGAGAGCAAAAAGTCCTCCTGGATCCTGCCATCACTGCAGAGACGGATGAGCTGGATCCCGGATTCCAGCTGGATCAGACAGCTAATGACAAGCCTGCAGAGGCAGGCAATAATATACCTAATCAAAAACAGAACATGGAACAGTTCAGAATCGAAGTGGCAGTAGAGAACCAGGGCAGGTTTTACGACATCCGTCCTTTGGGAAATGCCCGGTATGAAATATCAGAAAATGGAGAAGTTATCGGCACTATTCAATTGGATGAGCGAGATCATGCCCGATGCGAAAGCCAGGGCTGCGAACTGGACCTTCCGGCATTGCATGCGGTCCGCGAAGGCATACAGGCTTATGAAGGTTGGGATGAGGCTATAGGGCATGCCTAGCAAAGCCTGACCTGCTTAAATAATTCCTTGATAATGAGTTTCACATTTTTCGTCAAGCTCATTCAATGTGCAGTGTTTTAGGCTAAGGGGTAGGGAATTCCATTTTCCCTTCTCGCCTGGCAGTTCTTTGGACCAATACCAAACCGGTTGATTGATCTTTACTGGTTAAGTTGGCGGGGCAATATCGATAGCAGGTCTGTATTCATGTATTTTTTCATATAATCTATTGTCTTTTACGCAGGCATATACCCTTGCGGCGATTTTTAACCGGATTGCATTGAGTACTGACATCTTGTTTTCCTTCTATATCCATTTTACGGTGATAGTAAGCTTTGATATCCGGGATAAACCTTCTGGCCAGAACGGCAGAGTTATGTAGCAGGGCTTTCACTTTTTTTATTGGCGATCTTTGAGATCCGGGTTTTCTTATGGATCGTGGTGCCCGATTTATAAGGGAAGGGCGCTATTCCAGCGTATGATGCGAACTTTCTGATGGTCCTTATGTTTTTAAATTCGTTGGTGCAGATGAGGATTTTCAGTGCGACCACGGGAGAGCGGTTTTTTCCGTTTTCAACATAATACCTAAAATTATTTCAATCAGTTGCTATTATCAGCGAGTCGCCTTTTTGTCATTGAAAGCCAACAGGTAAATAGTATTTTTAAATATATTTATCTAGTTGCAATAAGTGCCGGTTTTATCCTTTCAATAATTACTGAGTATCTGTTAAATGCATGGGAACTACCGGGACTTGTTCCATAAGCCTATCTTTATTATAGAAGGGTATATCTAAAAGGTCTGGTAGTTCACCACTTTTTTTTTCTAAAAGATAATAACGAATGATTTTATACAAATCTAATTGTGTTACCAACTTGCTTGAGGAATATTCAGAGGTAAGTTTAGGTGCCCAATTATACGGATAAACTTGCTTCTTATCATCTAATTGTTTTTTGGCTATAGCGAAATCGACTAACCGCAAATACTTTTTTGATCTTCTTTGTATTGTATTTATTTTTCCATAATATACTTTAGCTAATGAATCACGTTTCATAACTATCGATTGAGATGCACTTACATGATTTGATAAATTAAGATAATAATGATATATGCCCCTAACATAGCCCAAAGACTTGAATTCTGATTCCACCTTTGTTTTCGTCAAAGATTGCCCAGATACAAACTGACATACAGTAACCATAAAAAACAAAAGAATATTCTTTTTCATTAAATCAATTTTTTAAACGGTAATACATTCTTGATGGATATTCTTTATTATTTAAAGTAAAAGTTGGTTCAGGAGACCCATAGTCGGATGGTATGTCCCTTGGATGGTGTTCAATAACATCATAATCTCCCATTTTACTGCTTATTTTCGTTGCATAGCCCTCATTGTCCACTTCGACAACAATACCAGAATGTAGCCAGCCATTAGGAAGGCCTTTATAAGGTTTCAAATAAATTATACGATCACCAACTTGAACGTTTCCCGTGACCAAATTAAACTTTGAAAAGTCAACAGAAATTACCCACTTTGGCTGATTCTCTGCCGCCAATGTTTCTTTTGCCTGATCTTTAAATGCCCAATAATGACAATTAAATGCTTCTGGGTTATAATTTCCATCACTAAGAATTTGTGGCTGCGATTTTGTAAAGACAGCGTTGTAGTCATTTCCATTCGCTGACAATGCCGCTCTCCATGGACTTGTTGCAGGTGCCCGATCCCGCGGCCGGTAACTATTTTGTCTAATAGCCTCCAGGAAATTATCAAACTCTTTTTCAGTAATAGTAGGATTCGATGTCAAAAATGATTGAACCCAAGCTACGAAAATTCGGTTATCGGCAGTATTTCCTCCATTTTCAAGCACATAGTTAACTATTTTATTTGCTAAAAATGGTTTGTTCAAAAAGAAATCCTGAGCAGATGGAGCTAACTTAACTAAATCGATGAGAAGGTTTACATCAGGAGGAACAACTATTCCCCCTATTTCGCCGATAGTTGTCGTATTGTTAGGATCGACCGTGCCATTTCCATCTGGAGTTTGGTAACCATAATATTGTGAATAATATGTAACGCTATAATCGGCTAGACCAGTTGAATTTCCCCAACTTAAAAGATTTTGAATTGAGCCAAAATCAGGGGGAGCAATGTAGGAATTATAATCATCAGATACTACAAAGGCTTTTATAGTGTCCCATACCTGCTGTAAATCTAGTCCATAACAACCTGGTCCGTCTTCACCATTTTCCTTCCAAACAGAAAATGTGATCCAACAACGTACGTGTTGCCAAAAGCTCGTCATAAGCAATTGATTTTTTAGTGTTGATTCATGACTTGTTTCTTTTTGCAAGGATCGCTTCCCATTTTCAATAATCGACGAGGTCATTTTTTTTAAGAAAAAATTAATAGGTAAAAATACCATGCGTCTATGTTTAAAATATGCTGCAATATACTCTTTACCATCTTCGAGATTGACAGATATCACAAAGTCAATAGTCTTGCCACTTTGACTATCGATAAGAGCTTGGTGTTTGTTGTAGTAACAACTAAGCTTGTCATTGACATTTGCAAAAACTATATCCACATCATCTGTTACTTTAAATTGCAAAAACTCCTCTCCACCGGACTTCTTTATTACTGCATTACTCCAATCAAGTTGATAAGATTGTCCTTCCCCAGCAAAGTAAACATTCTGTTTTTTGTAATGGTCAAAAAAGGATTGAATTTGCGACTGTTCAATACCAATAAATTGGGGGTTTGATTCAACTCTTTCTTTCCGGCAAGACTGAAAGAAAAAACATATTGTAAATATCGGGATCATAACCCGAGAAAAATTGAAATTCATGAGAACGTTAAAATTTGAAATAAATATAATGGTTTTAACATGAAAATTCTTGAAATAAAAAATAATTACCGCCTACTAATTCTTCACCTTTCCCAGTCTCCGATTGTCACTAAAGATCGCACAATGCCCAATTCAAATAGATTCTGTTAAAAGTCTGGCAGGAATTTTTTTAAATGCAAAAATCTGCCAAGAAATAAATTTCCTTTTTTCTTGCGAAAGCACCGAATGCCACCGACAGGTTGAAAGAAACCGGGGATCTTTTTTCCGGAGTTTTGGGTAAGGGGATAGATATGGCTGCAGTAATCAAAAAAGCACAGGGAATATTGGGATAAAATTTAAAACGGCAGTATTTTTGTTTAGAAGCTCAGGCTTATGGAGAAGTTTTAAAAAAGAAAAAATTGCTCCTTTATTGGTATTAAAAAGGGACGGAATTTTTCATCCCTCATCTTATAAGCTTATGAAGCCAAAGCTGAAGCTTTTTGAAGGTCAGCCATATTGATAATCGTCGGTCCGCGCGAGTATCAACATGGTCTTTTGTTCTTTATCAAGGGATGTAGGTTGTGGGTCTGTATTCGTGTTTTTTCTCATACAATCTATTGTTTTTGACACAGGCATATACCCTTGCGGCGATTTTTAACCGGATTGCATTGAGTACTGACATTTTGTGTTTTCCTTCTATGTCTATTTTGCGGTGATAGTAAGCCTTGATATCCGGGATGAACCTTCTGGCCAGAACTGCAGAGTTATGTAGCAGGGCTTTCATTTTTTTATTGGCAATCTTTGATATCCGGGTTTTCTTATGGACCGTGGTACCAGATTTATAAGGGAAGGGCGCTACTCCAGCGTAAGATGCGAACTGTCTGATGGTCTTTATGTTTTTAAATTCGTTGGTGCAGATAAGGATTTCCAGTGCGATCACGGGCCCGACACAGGGCACTGACTGCATTAAGGTCATCAGTCGGTTTGTTTCTTCATCCGCTTTCCATGTCGCCTCGATCGAATCTTCAACGTCCTGTATATCCAGTCTAAGGGCATCGATACTCCTGGAGCAAAGCCTGTTATTCTGTTCGATCAGGCCTTTCTTCACAAAGCCTGTATTCTCTTTTAAGGGTACCCGCATCGCGATATGAAGCGATTGTAAGCGCTTTCTTAAAGTGGATAAACCGGCCAATTGTTCGATGATCGGCCGCTTTGGTACCCTTAATCTTAATACATCCCTGGATTTATAGAGGTACAGCGCGATTCTTTCGGCGTCTTTTTTATCGGTTTTTCCTCGGATTAAACCCAAAGAATTTTTAATACGAAGGGGCGAGTCGACGACAGTATCGATTTTAAGCGTCTTCAGTTTGTTGATCAGGTAATTGCCATAGATTCCAGTATCTTCCATGCCAACAACGGCGTTTCTGGTGGTAAACTTCAAAGACGCTTTCAGGTGTAGCATATGGTCCTTGATCGCTTTTGGTTCATTGGGGATGGTATTGTGGACCAAAATAGATCCCCGAACCATGACAGCGATATCCAGGGTTTCTTTTGATATGTCGATCCCGATGAAATAGACATACTTTTTTGTCTTATTCAGTGCATCCATAGCTGACGGTTTTATAAGTCCCATCTTAAACGGTCAGGCGTTTTCTACAATTTAGATCTTACCTTTAGCAAACGCTCTGACTCACCTGACCGTTCTTTTAATTTGTGCTGACCATTAACTTATCGGGCCTCTTGCTTGCTGATTGGTCTTTCCAGAGTGTGCGCCTAAGTCTTCTCCCTATAATCATGATAAGTCAATTAAAATTTTGATGGGACTTGATTTCAAATCCAGTTTATTTAATACATACTTTTTTGTCTTATTCAATGCATCCATAGGCAATGGTTTTATTTCCCATCTTGAACGGTCAGGCGTTTTCTACAATTTAGGTCTTACCTAAGCAATAAGCCTGACTCACCCGACCGTTCTTTTAACTTGTGCCGACCATTAACTTATCGGGCCTCTTGCTTGCTGATTGGTCTTTCCAGAGTGTGCGCCTAAGTCTTCTCCCGATAATCATGATAAGTCAATTAAAATTTTGATGGGACTTGATTTCAAATCCAGTTTATTCGATATAGGCAGTTTTCCGGTCGCTTTTAAACAAATTTAGAAATCAAAAGTGATTTAATCAATTTGGTTTTTTTAAAATATACCTATTCGGGCCGGGCCATCAGTTGTATCTTTTGTTCTGGAACGATGCCGCGTCTGTCCCTGACGGGGGGAAGTATCATGGTCAGGGTTTCTTTAGCAGAGTTCCCTGTGGCTATCGGAAATATAAATAATCTGCACAACTAACACTTGGATATATTAAACTGATAACACGCACACAACCGGAAGCCCGACAGTAGGGTATGGCCAGATCAATAGATTAACAAATAGGTAATATGAGCATAATTTGCCTGGTTTACATTTGGCTAACCTAAGCTAAATGTAGTCAGGTGATGTTCAATTGTGGGTCCCTGATTTTAAAATGTAAAATATATCTTACGAAAAGAGTATGGAGGGTTTACAGTTTTGCCTTTGGAATATATAAACCTTGGATGGTCCGTCCACCAAAGATCAATTTAAAATCTAACTAAAATTAATTAACAAATGAAACTTATCAGGAAATTGCCTTTTAGGCGTTTATCTCGTATAGCTGAATAACCTGACACCAATGAGGCTGATTGTTGAAAATAAGCATGTCACAATGCAAGGCTGTTAAGCCGGCCTTTTGCATTTAAAGGCGGATCATATTTTTACCAATTATCTATTAACTATGAAAACAAAAATGAATCTACTCACACTTTGCGCGGTAACTGTCATTTGCGGATGCAGTAAGCCAATCGTTACTGAAGATCCGGCAGATTTGAGTGCTGGCCTGGTGCCCGGAAAACAATTGGTAGCCGCTGCGCTAGGGCGGGTAAGCACTGTTGTACACCCAGGGATGCTTCATTCTGCGGCTGATTTTACGCGGATGACCAGTAAGGTAAATGCAGGGGCACAACCCTGGCTGGATGGCTGGAATAAACTTGTAGCCAATGGCCGTTCTGCAGCCACCTATGTTCCGCGGCCGGTTGATACCATTGTGCGTGGAAGAGCAGCAAGCGGAAGGGCTGAAAATTATATCCTGGCCTGTCAGGATGCTGCAGCTGCCTATCAGAATGCACTACGATGGAAAATTAAGGGCGATGCTGCTTGTGGCGCAAATGCCATAGCGATTATGAATGCCTGGGCTGTTAAGTGCAAGTATATTGATGGGGACAGCAACAAACAGCTGGCGGCAGGCCTGCAGGGTTACCAATGGGCCAATGCTGCAGAAATTATGCGGAGTTATAATGGTTGGTCGGCAGCAGATTTTACGGCTTTTAAAAATTTTATGCTGAATGTATACTATCCGGTTTCGAGCGATTTTCTGAATAGACATAACAATACCTGTAATACACATTACTGGTTTAACTGGGATATGTCCAACTTATGTACGGTGTTGGCCATAGGCATTCTTTGCGATGATGTGGCCAAGATTAATTATGCAATAGATTATTACCAGCATAGCGGGACCGGCACCGCCTTTATCGGAAGAGTGACTACGGCTACATATCCAAATGGTATGGACCAGGGCCAGGAGGCGGGGAGAGATCAGGGGCATGCAACAATGGAGGTTCCTCTTTTCGGTACTTTTTGCCAAATGCTGTATAATCAGGGACAAAACTTTTTCGATTATAACCCCTGGAGCCATGTTAATCCGCCCCTTTTAGGGGTTAGTGAATATATCGCGGCCTATAACATCAATACAACCAATACCGTCCCGTTTACAACTTATAACAACTGTGAAAATTCAAATCATACGGTTATTTCAAGCGCTGGACGTGGCACCATACGCCCGGGATGGGAACTGGTTTACAATTATTATGTGAAGGTAAAAGGGAAAACAGCTGCCTATACTACCCAATTTGCTGCAAAAGTACGGCCTGAGGGCGGTGGTGGAGATTATGGACCAAATAGTGGAGGTTATGATCAGCTCGGCTTCGGAACCCTTACTTTTTCCCGTTGATCGGCAATTGCTTAATACTTCAAGACAAAGACTTTATCGATCAGGATGAAGTCTTTGCCGTATATGATGCGGTTGTTAGTTTATCTGCTGAATTTACTTTATAAATTTTTAAAAATTTTTGATTATGGGAGCGGTAAAATGGCGTCCTTGAGTGGTTTTGTGATCCCGAAGGGCTATTTGACCAGGTATAATTTTTAAATGGAACAACTGTTTTTTGCGGATGCGGGACCAAAATACCGGATTGCAGGCAGAGGTTTTTCCAGGGCCGGATTTTTTGTAGGTCCACAGGTAAAGCGTGAAAGGGGAAATACGGGATTGATATGAAGTTTTATTCAGGGGAAGGGAGATCACTGCTTAACAAAACTGGATAAAAAAACCGGGAAGAATGAGTCTTTAGGTATTCAAGTTTGTATAAGAAATCATCAGATAAGGCGTTATTGTATAGTTTGGTTAAAAAAGTCTCCACCATACCCGCATCCGAAATAGCCATAGCATCAAAAAACAGCATTCTTTGGAAATCTGTATTGGTATGTAAAATGCAAATGTATTTTCCAACAATGTTTATACTTACTACGTCATCCGTGTATATAGATTTTCTTATTTCTATATCTTGGGCATATTCTTCTCCAAAATGATTGATATTTTTAGCAATCTTATCTGGATCTTGAGTATAGCTCAGAAAGCTGTCGTTTTTATTGGCATCTATGTATAATACGATCGGGTTCTGCTTCATAAAGGTTCGTTTCTTAAACTTAATAAAGCTCTGGCGTAAAAACAAGTTGTTTTCATATTTTGCAGACTATTGGTCAGGATAGCAAGGTTGCCATTCTTTTTTATGGACAATATACAGCAGTGTTAATCTGTAACATGGACTTTTGCGGCATAAAGCGCTTCGCTGTTTATTCCACGGTTCCCTGTACATTTTAACTTGATGCTGTCTCTGTCTGGCAAAAAAAGTATGGTGCTGATCCAGGTGTTGAGATAAAAACTTCTCGTGGATTTTCGTTTGTATGTTGTTCTGTTTCCAAGATTAAGGCTTTCTGGGCATAGCTTAAGGAATGCTTTTTTAGTAGTCATTGTATTTAATATTGTAGCGTTCAATTTTTTATTTTAGAAAGTCCCTCATGATTAAGTACCGTTATTTTTGTTCCGTTCCTATCAATAATCTGCTGATCCTCAAAATCAGATAAGGTGCAGCTTACCGTTTCAGTGGCTATGCAGGCCATCGCGGTAAGATCTTCCCAGGAGATATTTATTAAATTATCATTTACCTTTGTCTGTCCATAAAGCTGGAACAGTGTATCCGGCCATTTTTTTTCTCGCTGAATTATAGGCAAGATCTAAAAGCTGCTTTTCCTTTTCCCTATTATCTCTTGAAAGTAAATGGATAAATTTTCGGACCACCTCATGGCTATATTTATCAGTCGGGGGGTATTGCAGCGAACAACACAACAGAAAATGATGAAATACAAAAAAATAAAACCTTGCAAAGAATTAGACCCCTTTATTCATTTCTATTGGGAACTGAAGGGGAATGAGCTTGAAAGACAATGGGAGCGGGTTTTTCCAGATGGCTGTGCTGGTATAGTAGTGAATTTGGGAAATACTTGTTTGACAGATAATGGCTCGGTTTCGATGGACTTTGGGAAAACTTATGTAGTCGGTGCAATGAATTCTTTCAAAGACAGCTTAATTGACCGCGATACACGTTTAATGGGCGTGTGCCTGAAACCTGCAACTTTTGCTAATTTCTATAACTATGCTTCACAAAATGAGTTGACTAATGATACCGTTGAGTTTGAAAAATATAACTCATTTAATGTTGATAAAATACTTGACAACCCATTTAATTATTTTGACCATTTTTTTTCAGAAAGAATAAAAAGCAAAAACAACCAACTGCGATCAGCTATCGATGACATACATTCAACGAACGGACAAATCAGTATTTATGAGCTATCAAAACGGAATTTCACAACGGTACGACAATTGGAGCGAAATTTTAAAAAGCTCATTGGTCTGTCACCAAAAGAATATTCAAATATTATCCGTTTTCGAAATGCTTTGAGTTTAATCAAAAATTCAAGGCAAAACCGGAGCTTATTGGATATTGCATTTGAATGTGGCTATTATGACCATTCGCACCTTAGCAATGAAATCAAGCGAAATACTGGACTTTCACCGTCACTACTTTAATTTGTCGCATTTTTACAAAGTGCAATAGGTTGTAGAAAAGTAATTTTGCCGAAACATTAAAATTTAAAATATATGCGAACAATATCACTTTTCATTGCAATGAGCCTAGATGGTTACATTGCAAAACCAAATGATGACCTAAGCTTTTTGAAACTTGTAGAAAAAGAAGGGGAAGATTATGGTTATGCGGAATTTACGTCCAAAATTGACACCATAATTATTGGTAGAAGAACCTATGACTATGTAGTTAACGAAATCGGAGCATCTCATTACGATAACGGACAACGGGATGTTTATGTCATAACAAGAACTGAAAGGCCGAAAGTAGGCAGAACGACTTTCTATACGGGAGATATAACTGAATTACTCAAAGGTTTAAGGTCTGAAAAAGGAAAGAATATTTATTGTGACGGTGGTGCTGAAGTTATAAATGAATTATTGAAACAAAACTTAATAGACGAGTTTATCATTTCGGTTATCCCAGTTTTATTAGGTAACGGGATAAGACTTTTTAAAGACGAAAGACCTGAGCAAGCAATTGAACTCAAAACAGCAAAAACATTTGATACTGGACTGATACAATTACGGTACGCGCGGAAAAAGTAAACAAAGGACGACCAACAATGGGTTGCATTAGGCGGCCTAAACAGCAAACTCAATGGCAGCTTACTTTTGTTTCACAGATAGCAACTCGTACGTCAAATGGAAAATAATTGTCCTAGAAAAGAAGTGTCTTGTACCCATTTAGGTTTGCAGCTTTTGTGATAAATTTGGTTATCTCCTGCGGACCTGGCCATTTGCTGTATCTTTTGTTCTGGAACGATGCCTGCTCTGTCCCTGACAGGACAGTTGGTATGCAAGACAGGGATATTAATTAATGATTTTTTGGACTAAGCTTCCTCTATTTCGGAGCTATTTTTTGATAATCTTTACTGCATATTTCAGAGGAAATGGGGAAGAACATGAATTCTTAATTTTTAAGCTATTTAAATACAAAACCTGCAAGTATCATAGTAGTTGCAGGTTTTAGCTGTTACCAAAACAAAGGCTTGGGTTCAGTTTTCCAAAAAATTATCCTGAATTCCTCTGAATGGTTGCCGTCTCCTATGGTATGGCTGTCCTGGCCTTCGCCCAGGCGGAGCTTATGGAGCATTCCGGAGTGGGAGCCCACCCAAAGGGTCTGCTCGTCGTCGGAAATAGCCATGCCGCTGATGCTAGAGCCCAAATGGTGTCTCCATAAAGTTTTTCCGTCTTTGTCAATTGCCCTGATATAGCCATACGCGTCGCCAAGGATATAATATTTGGAGGCTGCTATTCCCGAATAAACGCGCATCTGGTCATCCAGTAGCGTAAAATCCCCGTTTTCTTCATAAGCAGGTATAGAGATGCCGTTCAATCTGTCTGTATCTACGCCGATGCTGATCCCGTTGTAGAAATGGCAGGAATTGGTCAGCAGCTGGCTGCCGTCTTTGGAAAACAGACAGTAATGCGGATAGGAGGATTGTGGCCCGATTACTCCAATCTGGTTCCCTTGGGGATCGAGAATGCGGTGATCGCTGCACTGATCGGCTACTATGATGAACTGGTTGTCGTCAGATATGGCGGCATTTTCCATATCAATGTTAGGGTTCCATTCTTCATCATCTTCATCTGCTACCGGATGGATCATCTGTTCTCCTTGGCGGGACAGGATGAAAATGCCTTCAGCGGTTGTCAGTAGGATTTTTTTGCCGTCGTTGAAGGGGACCATTTCGGTAATGCCGTGATCTGAATCTTCGCTGAGCGTAAATTCTGCGATTATTTCCCCCTGCCAGCCTTGGGTTGTGGTAATCTTGTCCTTTACCGCAATGGCAAATACCGCTCCGATTTTGGATTTACCGATGGCGCGGATATTTTCATCCAGTTCCACGAGGTCGCTGCCGTTTAGCAAAAAGGCCTGTCGCTGCTCATAAGGGGATCCGGTAAGGAAAATAATCTTTTGCCCTTCGATGAACTGGAGTTGGCAGATGCTTTGTGAATTGTTGTTCATCAGGCCGGTCAGCGGTGCATGTGCAGGTGGGAAATCCTGCCTGAATTTTTGAGTTTCTCCTTTTTCATTGGCTTCTTTTAGCAAGGCCAGTACCGCCTGGGCAAGGTGTTCCCGATCATCGCTCGGGTCTTTTCCTTTCCAGTTGTCCCAGCCATGTTCTTCTGCAAAGCGGACCATTTCGTTTACGGCGCTGGCATATTCGGCGCCTTTTGTTTGCCATTCCTGCTGAATGTTGCTGTTTTTTTTCTTGAAGAGATTAAACACGGTATCGTTTTTTTGTTTTTCCAATATAGAAATTATGCGTCGATGTGAAGTATTTTATCGACCGTTTTGCAGCCGTTGAGATAGTTTGCACTATTTGCCGAGCGTGATTTTTCTGATTAAATTATTTCCCTGGTCTGACACATATAAGATGGTTTGGTCAGGACTTAGTGCCAATCCGGCTGGATGGTTGAACGATGCCGTTAAGGCGGCACCGTCAGCGTGTCCCTTGATGCCTGAACCGGCCAAAGTTGTGACCATGCCTGTACTTGAAATTTTTCTGATCACATTGTTCGATGCATCTGCAACATATAGATTGGCTTCCCTGTCCATCACGATTGCCTTGGGATTGTAAAATGTTGCAGCTGTGCCCAAGCCATCCCCCCGGCCATAAATGGCAAAATTTCCGGCGCTCTGCATCCCTGCGAGCACTGTAAAAGAACCACTGTCATTAACTGATTTACAGATACGGTGATTGCCGGAATCGGCCAGATAAATGTAACCTTTATCATCTACCCAGATCTGATAAGGTTGTTGCCAAAATAAACCACTAGGCCCTGAGGTTCCCGAGGCCAGTTCGATAATATCTCCCGTGGCACTGCGCTTATAGATCCAGCCATATCCGCTATCGGAAAAGAAGATCTGATCGTTTTTATCCACAAAAATACCTGTTGGTGCGGTAATTCCGTGGGGCTTATTCTTGATTACTGAGGTAACTGCACCGGATATACTGATTTTGCGAATGGCATAGTTGCCTGAATCTGCAACAAAAATTTCATTCTTTGTATTGATAGATAAGCCAACCGGATTTAAGAAGCTGGCATTTGAACCCAGGCCGTCGCTGTAACCTGATTGTATTTTTCCGGCAACAAAAGTGACGTTTCCCGATGGGCTGATTTTGCGGATCATGTTATTCCCTCCATCGGCTACAAATAAATTGCCCTGACTATCGGTAGACATTCCGCTCGGGTGTTTGAAATAGACTGTTGTCCCAATGCCGTCGGTCGGCGTAAAATCCCCCAAAATAGTACTGACTATCTGATCAGCTGAAATTTTTCTTATCTGGAAATTGTTTGCATCACCAACATACATGGTACCGTCTGAAGTCAGTTCAACAGAGACGGGATAATTAAAACTTGCCGTGCTGACGGGGCCATTAACCACGCCACTGCTACCGGTCCCTGCATAAGTGGTGACCGATCCTGTTGGGGTGATTTTTCTGATTGTCTGGTTTCCAGAGTCAGCCGCATATAGATTACCTGTAGCATCGATGGTCAATCCCATCGGGAATTTAAACGATGCGACATTGCCGCTACCGTTGGCAGACCCTGGCTGGCCGGTTCCGGCCAACGTGGATACGTTGCCGTTTTTATCGATCTTCCGGATGCTATGGTTCTGCCTGTCTGTTATGAAAAGATTATCTGCTGCATCTATTGCGATATCTTGGGGGGCATTAAATAATGCCGCTGTACCCAGACCATCGCGGTTTCCCTGGTTTACGCCTCCTGCAAAGGTGCTTACATTGCCTGTCGCATCTAGTTTTCTGATCAATGAATTATTATCGGTGATATAGATATTCCCTTTTGAATCTATGCCTATACCTCTTGGAAATGTGAATGAGGCTGAAAGTGCCGGTCCGTTTACAATTGCCAAAGGACCATTTCCAGTTGTTTGTACACCGTTTCCGGCAATGGTGGATACCGTTCCGTCCGGCGTAATTTTACGGATGTATCCTGTTCCGCAATCTACGGCCAGAATATTTCCGGACCGGTCGAGTACCATGCCCGAGATATTACTAAAAATTGCGTCTGTTCCCTTGCCGTCCTTATGGCCAGCGATACCGGTTGTACTCCCGGCCAAAATTGAAGCAGTTCCGTCTGGTGCAATCTTCCTGATGCAGTATTTCCCTTCATCTGCTACAAATACGTTGCCATTAGCGTCTGCGACTATACCGTTCGGGGATTTTAGTTTGTTTATGTCCGCAACAAAAATCCCCGCAAATGTGCTAACTGTTGACGTGGTTGCACCGGGTGAGGGAATAGTCGGCCCAGGCTCTGTTCTTGGTTTTTGGCATGACAAAATAAAAAAAGAAGATATAAGGATGCCACAACTGAATAGTTGGACCGTGTTTTTGGAGAGTTGTGTTAACATTCGAATAATTATATATGCAATTATAACAAATATTGGATATAATGTCTTGCTACAATCAATTTTAGCAATTGGGATTCCGAGAATAATGTTTGTTGCTGGGTTTAGTTAATGTTGTTAGGGGGTGGGTTGTTTTTGGCTGACCCCTAAAGGACCGGGCAATCTGCTATATCTTTTGCTCCAAAAGGATGCCGCTTCTTTCCCTGGCAGGGAGATTGCGTCCAAGTTAAAAAATGGAATGCACATTTTTTTATCCGGTCCAAAGTTTATCGCATACGTTTTCGATCTCTTTGCCTTGGTACTGAGGAGATGAGGCGGTTCACCTTGCGGTGCAATTTGGCATAGTCAAAGGGCTTAAATATGATCCCTTCGGCTTGGCTGGGTATCTGGTAGGCTTCCGATTCCAGCATTGCTGTGATCAAAAGGACGGGGATGTCCTGCGTCGCGGGATCACCTTTGATGGTATTGCACAGTTCCCTTCCGTCAGCATTGTCGAGCAGGATATCCATGACGATAAGATCGGGTTGGAAGTCTGTGATCGCAGTCTGGAGCTCATCGCTATTGTTGATGCCCGTAACAAGGTAGGACTGGTCCTCCAGTACCGCCTGAATAACTTCGGCATTGCTCTGATCATCATCCAGTACAAGAATCTTGAACATAAAATTTTCCTGTTAAATGAAATTAAATAAAGCTATTGTCCGTTTGTCTTCTGGGAAGCATGGGCGGTATCCGGCGATTGTCATTTATGATCGCAGTCTAAACTGGATATCTACGGTTCGCCATGGTGGCGGGTATCCGATTAAATGCCGTCTTTTGGACCTTGCCTTTGATCCCCTGTGGATTTATGGAAGAGCTTAAATTTAAGTAATAAGGGGATAAAAAACAAAAATTGATGGTAAAAACATTGTGATGGTGGTTTATTGATTTCCCTTTGGGATACCGGAGCTGTCAGCTTCTAAGCATATCGTCAGATCTTTGATAAAAGGTCATCGATCGGTTGACTAATGGTCAGGATACGGTGTTTTTTTCTGAAACAGGGATTTTAGCTGTTTTTCAGGGGGACCTAACCAAACCGTCCCTAATATTGCCTTTGGGTCTGCCATCCGCCTCAGCCAGGTGTCTACAAAACATACTTTGAGCTGTGCCATACCGATGGAAGTAAAGAAAACCCAGCAGGTACTAGGGACTTTATCAAACCCAGTCACGATAGCAATTTAGAAACAATACCATTGGAGCAGGGCAAATCCTAAAACGGGAAGTTTAAAATTTTTGCAATACATCAAAGTCCAATTCCCCCAATATTGGATAATAGCAGCAAAATAATGCCCAAAATTGCGGTAAATTAAACTGTGCTATGGAATCATTTGGCTTTGAGAAACTTCCTGAGATCATCCGTCAGTTATTTGAAAAAGTAGAACGGATCGAAGAAATGGTCTCAGATCTTAATCCGGTTGACGACGGATCGAATGACCTTTTAACGGTTAAGGAAGCTGCTGATTACCTGAAGGTTTCCGTGCAATCCTTATATTCTAAAGTCAGTAGAATGGAAATACCGGTAAGCAAGCCGGGCAGGCGATTGTACTTTAGCCAATCGGAACTCAAAAATTGGGTTTCAGCTTCCAGACGTAAAACTGCATCTGAAATCATTCAGGAATCGCAAAGTAAAAGCAATCATTCGGATAAAAAGGACATGTTCATTTAGCTTGTGCCAAGTTTTTCCTCATTTCGGTGCAGGATAAAAATCGCTGGTCTTTTTTCTTGACCATCACGGACACTTTCATCCTCAACATCTTTAAGCAGCATCCTGGCTGCCGCCTGGCGCTTGGTCTTATCCACGATTTTTGCATAAATTTCGGTATTTTTTAAGGAGCGGTGACCTAGCAGTTTAGATACCGTGTAAATATCAGTACCCAGTTCAAGCTGAAGTGTAGCAAAAGTGTGCCTGAAACTGTGGAAGGTGATATTCTTAAAAATGCCCGCGGCAGTACACCAGTTCGTGAAGAATGATTTAAGCTGACTGTACTTCAGACCAGGAAAAAGTAAATCTCCCGGTTTCATTCGGTCTCCAAGGCGGGCTACAGCCTGATCCGATATTGGCATTACCTCTGCCTTCTCTGTCTTACCTTGCGAAAATTGAATTTCGAAACTGCCCGGTCTGCCCCTAAGTTCAGACCAGTGTAAGGTACTTACGTCTGACCACCTAAGGCCGGTAAGTCCGGAAAAAATCGCTGCATTTTTCATCAGATCCGAACTGGCAGGCGTATCTGCCAACTGCTGAAATTCTTCCATCGTCAGTCTTTCCCTGTTCGTTTCCTTTGGTGGTATAGGATCGACCATGGCATGCAGATCCAGCGGGATGAGCTTTCGTCTGTAGACATGGCGTAATACCGCCCGGAATTTGGCATAATAAGTAACTGCTGTATTCCTTTTGATCGGCCGCCCGTAGCGCGAGATCCCAGGTCCGCTCAACAGATAGTTTTTGTAATCCTCGCACAGAAAGTCAGAGAGTTCAGGCAGACGCAAATCCTGACCGCTAAAAGCGATAAAGTAACGCAGTCCCATTTCCCAGTGATCGTTCATTGATTTCCGGCGGCTTTTGGACACTTGCCTAAAAATCTCGGTAAAGCTTGCATTTCGATCCTGTTCTGAAATGATCCCGAAGCGCCTGTTCTGTATTTCTATCTGGCGTTGCGCACAGACAGTCTGTGCGGTGAGCAGTGTTTCTTTGTTATGAATGCGCTGCAGTTCATTCTCGGGTTTTGTGAACAGGTATAATTTCAGCGTAACCGAACGCTGGGCTTTTCCGGTCTTACTATTTAAAAACGGTGGATAATAATCCAGATAAAGGCTTTGCCTTCCGGTACTAAGATTTTTCCTTCTGAGTGTAACGCTTCCCATAACTTATTAACTTTTATAGAATATTTGATTCAATGCTGAGCGGAGTACATAGCTGAACTTTCCGCTAGAGAATACTTCGAGATCGTTCCGTTTGATCAGGTCATAAAGTGCTTTTTCTGATATACCAAAATGCTGTTGGGCATCAGCCATACTTATGCAGTAGACTAATGCAGGATTTTTAGTTCTTTCAGTTCGCTGAACCGGCTGGAAATCGATCTGTTTAAAGGCCTTATCCAGATGCTTTCTTTTGATCAGTGTTTTCCGTTCGCTAAGCTGTATTGCTTTAATCCTGCCATTTTTGATCTGCTGATAAATTATCCTTTCACTGCAATGAAGCAGGCGCGCGGCCTGTTTCACCGTAAGGAACTCTGCGGGCTGGTCATTGATCGCTTTTGTACGGATACTAAGCGTCTGTTCATTGCTGGCAGTAATCTTTATATTACGGATTTTTTGTTTGTAGTGCCGCCTGTTACAATTCAGGCTGCAGTACTTCGTGACCGTGGTTTTTGCCAAGAATGTCTTACCGCAGTGTTCGCAGATTCGCTCAACTGTTATATTGCTACTCATTTCATCCTTTTTTGCTGCATCTGCTGCAGGTCGACAGGACTTTTAGACCCTAAAACATCGGTGGTAATTTCCCCCTCAAATAGTGGCTTATTAGCGCCGTTTAATGTTTTTTAGTGTCGTTAAGTGTCGATAAGCGACATAATTTCACCCATGATTTTTTTGGGAAAAATTTCAGTCGCTCGAGCAACAAATGAGCAACAAAAATGCGAAAAATAGTGGTAAACCTCCAAGAAATTGGTGGAGAAATATTAACATAACTTATTAACAATCAGTAAGTTGATTGTCGTAAGTTGTCGAAATTAGTGGTTGTTTTGGGGGATTATTTGCCGATACAAAACTTCGTAAATATATTCTCCAACAAATCATCGGTAGTCACTGTACCCGTAATTTCACCAAGATAATGAAGCGCCTGTTTGATGTCCATTGCTAAGAAATCAGAGGTAACCGGATTATCTACATTAGCCAAAACCCTTTGCAGGGCATGTTCGGTTTGTTTTAAAGCTTCTACATGGCGGATATTCGTTACCAGGGTTTCGCTGGTATTAATATGGTGCAAGTTAACCTGCTCCAATAAAGTGGTTTTTAATTCATCGATACCCTGTTTCTCTTTAGCCGAAATAAAAACAACATCTAAAGCTTCGAAAGCTTTACGCTGTGCATCTGCCATGAGGTCGGCTTTATTGACTAAAATTAAATAGGGGATAGCCAATTGCGCTAAACCCCGAACCTGCTCTTCAATTTCTGAATTACTTTGAGCGGCATCGGCCATGTAAATAATCAGTTTAGCCTGTTTCATTTTCTCTAAGGTACGTTCTACGCCTAAAGCTTCGATAATATCAGCAGTATCTCGGATTCCGGCCGTATCGATAAAACGGAAAACAATGCCGCCAATGGTGAGTTCATCTTCAATGGTATCGCGTGTGGTTCCGGCAATGTCCGAAACTATAGCGCGTTCTTCGTTCAGGAGTGCATTCAATAGAGTAGATTTACCCACATTAGGTTTGCCAGCAATAACAATTGGAACCCCATTTTTAATCACATTTCCCATTTCGAAAGAGGAGATTAAACGTTGCAGAACGTAGTTGATTTTGTTCACGAGGTTTTTTAGCTGTTCGCGGTTGGCAAACTCTACATCCTCTTCTGCAAAATCGAGTTCAAGCTCAATCATCGAGGCGAAATGGATCAATTGCTCTCGTAAACCCTTTAATTCATTGGCAAAGCCGCCACGCATCTGTTGCATGGCCACATCATGCGAAGCCTTCGAATTTGAGGCAATTAAATCGGCTACTGCTTCGGCCTGACTTAGATCGAAAGCACCGTTTAAAAAGGCACGTAAAGTAAATTCGCCAGGTTTGGCAGCGCGGGCTCCTTTACTAATTAACAGGTTAATAATCTGTTGGATAATATAATTAGAGCCATGGCAGGAAATTTCTACCACATTTTCTTTGGTATATGATTTTGGGGCAACAAATAAACCCGCTACCACTTCATCAACAATATGATCGCCATCTTTAACCAGACCAAAATGTAAAGTATGCGAGGCCTGCTTTTCTAAATCTTTTCCTGCAAATACGGCATTGGTAAGTGAGATAGCCTCCGGACCAGATAAACGGATTACGCCAATGGCGCCAGAACCTGAGGGAGTAGATAAAGCAATAATGGTATCTTGATTGTTCATGTGTGGTATTAAAGTTGCAAAAATAAGGCTAATCTGTGGGTATATCGTGTAAGGGAAGTAATTTTTTTAAGCATTGATTAATCGGTTAACTGACGCCAAACGCAAATCGCTCAACGCCAAATCAACTAGCAGCCCTTCGACTCCGCTCAGGGTGACTTATCGAGGGGAGATCGATTAATTGACTCTCAATGCTAAGCGCCCAACTCCAAACTGGTTAATGAGTTAATTGACTTCGGACTCCAGACTGCCGACTTCGGACTATAAACTCATTCCGCTTTTCAATATTAAAGGTTATCTTAAAACATTTTAACACCGATTGTGTTTAAACCTCAAATCAGAATAAGCTTTTATGACGAACAATTTACCCCTGACCGTTAAACGATCGATAGAATTATTGGGTCTAATGGCCATTGTAGCCGTTATGGTAATTGGAAGAGATATTATCATGCCGATGTTGATGGCTTTTTTTATCAGCATTATGTTGCTACCGGTGTATCGCTTTTTAAAAAGAAAAAAAATACCCGAATCGTTAGCCATTATCTTATCCATTTTATTAGTGGCACTGTTTGTAGCTTTGATTATTTGGTTTTTTTCGAACCAGATTGGCATTTTGGTTAAAGATTTTCCACAGATAAAAGCGAACGTAACACAGCATATCAATTCATTAAGTGATTGGATCAGTCGCATTACCCATTACGATGATAAGGAACAAAAAGCCTTCATAAAAACTAAAAGCGACGATTTGATGAACATGGGCACCTCGCTTGCAGGTGGTGCTGCCGTTACCTTAAGTGGCATTTTTGTATTTATCGGTTTGTTGCCCATTTATATTTACCTGATGCTTTTTTATAAAGACATTTTATTGCGCTTTATCTTCATGTGGTTTAAAACAGATGATCATCCAAAAGTGAAAGAAGCTATTTATGAAACCGAATCGATCATTAAAAGCTACCTAATCGGACTGTTAATCCAGATAACCTATATGACGATTTTGTTGGGTGGAATATTGATGTTAATTGGTATAAAACATGCTTTGTTAATCGGGGTAATCTTTGCCATCTTAAACCTGATTCCTTACGTGGGAGCCTTAATTGGTAACTTGATAGGGGTGCTGCTTACGCTTACTTCATCGCAAGAATTGTGGCCGGTAATTACCGTTTTAGGCGTAATTGCATTTGTTCAATTTTTAGATAACAACATACTCATGCCGCGTATTGTTGGCTCTAAGGTAAAAATCAATGCTTTATTTGCCATCCTAGGGGTATTTATCGGTGGCAGTATAGCCGGGGTTTCGGGGATGTTCCTCGCACTGCCTATTGTGGCTGTACTCAAAATTGTCTTCGATCGCACAGAATCATTCAAACAATGGGGTGTGCTGCTGGGAGATGAACGCCCGGCTAAAAGTCCGATGACTTTTCCCAACTTTAGGAAGAAAAAACCAGTGGCTACTAAAACGGGAATAGAAAAGGGATAAGGCTAAGGGGAGAGAATGGGAAATGTAGTCAGTTCTGTGGTAATCATTGTAATTTGCGGGAGGCAGTTGCTGCATAGGTTTCCCGCAGATTTAAGAAGATAAACGCAGATGATATTTAATCTCTCTTCGTCGTGATAATCTTAACCTCCAAATTTACGCACTCTATAAATAGTTATTTCTGCGGTAATCAGTGTAATCTGCGGGAGCAGTTGGTGTATAGGCTCCCCGCAGATTTAAGAAGATAAACGTAGGCGATATTTAATCTTTCTTTACAGTAAAAATTATAACCCAGTTTTAACTTCCAAATTTACGCACTCTATAAATGAGTGATAACATGAAATACCGTCCCAGTCGGTTAACTTGCTTATCCACAATTACGTTATCGAACACATCTCTTGATATCCCTGAGTTCTGATCAAAAAGATCGAATCCTTCTACACGGATAGCGGCCATATCGTTCTTCATAAACTTATATTCCATTGATAAACGAAGCAAAGTTGGATTACGCACCGCACCGTTATCAAAACCAGAGTTAATCTGTTTGGTAAAATCGTAGCCCAGGGTAAGGTCTTTAAAGAAATAATTACGACCTTCTATGCCACACTCAAAACGGTTAGACTGGCGGTCGGTAAACGTATCATTCGAATATTTAGTCAGGTTTTGCGAATAAGAGGTTTCTACCTCAAAATTAACAATATCTTTCAGGTCTACCCTAAATTCGAGTTCCTGGCGCCAGGCCATATTGCGTGCTTCTATTCTGCTGTTATCGGTAAAAGTAATGTTGTTGTTCAGTTGCCCAGAACCAGAATAACCAATGGTAAACTTTCGCTCTGGCGAGAGCGGTTTACTGATGTCGTAATCGCCCTGTAGGGTGTAATATCCATCTGTGTTAATGTAACTGGTAAGCTGATTAACAGTGCCTGGTACACGCTCTTTAGTGGTTACAATCCTATCGTTGGTGCGTTCGTACTTAAAATTGGCCATGATCACTTTTCCGGCGCTCCAATCGGCTTGTTTGTAATGGGCATTGATACTCTGGATAAACTCGGGCTTTAGATTAGGGTTACCCGTAACCACGTTCTGTAAGTTAGAATTGTCGGATATAGGTTGTAATTGTAAGAATCCAGGTTGGTTATTTCTGCCCCAATAATTTACATCCAGCGATTGCTGGTTAGAAAATTTATACGAGAACCGACCAGAGGGGATGAGGTTAAAAGTACGGTTAACGGTTTCAATATTATTACTTAAATTCTGTCCCTGAAGTAAAGCTGGCTGTGCATTGATGCCTAGTGTATAGTTCAGCTTTTCGCCGATATACCGGTAATTCAGCCCTACTTTATTGGTTATGAACTGGTAATCGTAAATATTGCTAAGGTTTGGATTAAATACCTGATTACCATTAGCCACATCATAAGCATCTCTCGAATTATTTGTTGATGATCGGTTCCAGCTGTAGTTTACTTCTAAAAAGGTTTTTTTCCAAAGAGGCTCCATATATGATGCACCTACATTAAGGCCTAAATTCCGGCTATTCTGGTTGTTCAGCTGGTTTTGTAGCACCGAATCGGCTGCGTTAGTATGAATGTTGATGTATTTGTTGTACACATTCCCAAAATTTTCGCCATTGGTGTAATTGATGTTACCCCAGGAAGTCAGGTTCCGGCCTTTCTTCGAAAATTTATGGTTGTAAAATATATTGGTACGCGCATTCAGGTTATTCGAATTACTGAAATTATTGCTTTCTCTTCGCGTAAACAAGGTATCCTGGGTAATAAGCGAGCTACCCGTATTATTGCCGCTATTGGTATTGTAAGAAAAGTTTGGAGAAATTTTAAGGTAATTCATCGTATCTATTTTATACTCCAAATTACCGCCAAACCAATGGCTATAGTTATCGCTCTTACTGTTGTTTCGGGCATCTTCAAGTCTGCTCAACGGATTTTGCCCCGCATCTTGTAAAACACTTTGTGTATAGGTAGAACTAATGGTGTTGTTTTTATTGTTGTTGAAATTATATCCGGCATCTGCCGAGAGTTTGGTGTTAAACTCATTTTTATAGTTAAGTCCGGCAACATTTCTGGTTGTAATGCCATCGCCGCCACCACCACGCATATTGGCATTTGCCGAAGTGCCATCGAATGAAATCTGCTGTTCACCCTTCATGCTATTTCCCCGTATATTGGTATTATAGCGATCGGCGTTGCCCAAACCTGCAGAGGCCCTGGCAAAATAACCTTTCTTTTTATCTTCTTCAATGGTCAGGTTCAGCACCTTTTCCGGCTCGCCCGTTTTAATGCCTGTAAGTTTGGCCTGATCGCCATAATCATCGATGAACTGAAGGTTTTTGATAATATCGGCAGGAAGATTTTTAATGGCTGTGGCTACATCTGTTCCGAAGAAATCTTTACCGTTAACACGTATTTTGGTTACAGGCGAACCCTGACTGGTTACATTCCCATCCTTATCCACCTTAATACCGGGTAGTTTTTTCAGTACTTCGTCAACAGCATCGCCATCTCTAACAGGAAAGGCTTTGGCGCTAAAACTCACGGTATCTTCGGTTACTTTAACAGGAGGAACACCCGAGATCACTACGCCCTCTAATGTGTTCGATGATGGTTTAAGTTTGATATCGGTGATGTTTAAAATACTACCCTTTTCGATCTGATACTGTTTAATAAATGTATCGAAGCCTATAAAAGCTGCTGATAAGGTAAACTGTTTAGATTTAATTTTATCCAATGCAAATGTACCATCATTATTGGCAGAGGTGCCTATACTGTCGGCGCCGAATTTAATCCTGACTACCGCACCGGGTAGTGGTAAGCCTGCAGTATCTAACACTATACCCTTCACGGTATAATTTTGTGCGTTACTGTTTGTGAAAATACCTGCAAAGAGCAGGAGTAGCAAAATCGATTTAGTAAAAGCCCTCATGAATTTATTTGTGTGTGGCATAAAAGTACGGAGCAGCGCGTTAACCCTGTTCAGCGTAATCAACATGTTACTGATTTTGGCTATTTTAGCTATTGATGTGATGGTTTTTTGCTGCCTTCCTCTTGGGTATCAGGCCGAATGGCAGACGTAAGTTGGTAGGAGATGGTATTTAAGATTGAGCTACCACTCATCAGGTATTTTATTTTGTATGTGCCTTCAGTACCACATTCCGGCCAAGGGTTTTAAACCTCACGGCATTGTCTTGTTCTACAGTAATGGTAATGTGGCCTGTTTTACTCGTGTTTATATCGCTTACCTTGCCAGACTTACCGATATGCGTTCCTTTAACCACAACGCAGTAGTCGCCATCTTTTAAATTTGTTGTTTCCATTTTAGTTTTTACAGGCCTGAGTTTGTTTCTGAACCCCGTAATTTTATTTCAGTATTTAATTGACTTAATTTAATTGCAACGGGTAACCAAGCGAGCATACAGCCTGGAATAACGGCAAGTAGCACAAAGTTTTGTTTTTTAACAATCAGATATAAAAGTGCACTAAACAGAAACAACATCACAATAGCACTTCCAATTAACAGGCCGCTCAATTGTTTTTTCTGTTTGTTTAATTCGGTTAGGCTAAGTTCGGATAGTTTGTTGTTTTTCATAGTGGAACAGTTAAGCTTCTAAGTAAAATTATTAAATTTTTAATGTTTTTAAAACCCTGAATGATTAAAGATGTAAAATGCTGGTTATCCAGTCTCATTTAAGCACAAATTCCATTATCTTGTAAACGTTCGGTTTAATACATCCAAAACCATTATTTTTGGTTGAAAACTGACGCTGTTTTAATGCTTATACCAAATATATCATGATCAAAAGATTAGTATCTTTATTGTTGCTATTGATTTCTTTCGCGGGCTTTTCGCAGGAAACTACTAAAACCTATCTTTCCGGAACGGATAAAGACCATACCAAACAATGGGATTTTTATTGTACTGCCGGTCGTAAAAGCGGCATATGGACTAAAATACCTGTGCCATCTAACTGGGAATTACAGGGCTTTGGAACTTACAACTATGGGCATGATAAAGTTAAAGCCAGCGAACAGGGCATTTATCGTTATGAGTTTCCGGTGGGTAAAATCACAGGAAAAAAAGTATTCCTGGTTTTTGAAGGCGCTATGACCGATACTAAGGTTAGTATTAACGGAAAGCTGGCGGGAGACCTGCACCAGGGCGGATTTTATCGGTTTAAATATGATATTACCACACTGTTAAAACCAGGACAGAAGAACCTATTGGAAGTTACGGTTGATAAAGTATCGGCAAATGCGTCGATTAATAAAGCCGAAAGAACGAGCGATTTTTGGATTTTTGGTGGCATTTTCCGTCCGGTTTACCTGGAAACTGTACCAAACAAATTTATAGAAAGAGTTGCTGTTAATGCTAAGGCCGATGGAACCTTTCAGCTTGATGTTTATGGCCAAAATTTGGCTGCTGATGATATTCTTGAAGCCCAGGTGAAAAAACTAACTGGCGAAAATGTAGGGAAAGCATTTGCTGTAAAAGCGAATTTAGCGAATGGTATGCAGACCCTGAAGGCTACTTTCTCAAACCCTTTATTATGGAGTAGCGAATTCCCCAATTTATATCAGGTGGTGGTGCGGATCAAAAATAAACAGAAAATTATTCATCAGGTAAAACAAAAGTTCGGTTTTCGTACGCTTGAACTGCGTAATGGCGATGGTTTTTATGTTAATGGTTCGAAAATGATTTTAAAAGGTGTTAATCGCCATAGCTTTTGGCCCGAAAGCGGACGTACATTAAGTCGCGAGGTACATTTAATGGATGTGAGGCTAATGAAAGAAATGAATATGAACGCTGTTCGCATGTCGCATTATCCACCCGATGCGGAGTTTTTGGATATCTGCGACTCGTTAGGACTGTATGTGATTAATGAATTAACGGGCTGGCAGGCAAAATACGATAACACAGTTGGGCACAGGCTCGTAAAAGAACTTGTAATCAGGGATGTAAACCATCCATCTATTGTTTTTTGGGCCAATGGCAACGAGGGAGGGTTTAATACCGATCTTGATAATGATTATGCTTTATACGATCCTCAGAAACGTACCGTAATTCATCCATGGGAGAAATTTAACGGAACCGATACCAAACATTACCCAGATTATAACTATATGATTAAGGCCGCTGCTTCAGGACAGGAGGTTTTCTTTCCGACTGAATTTATGCACGCGCTTTATGATGGTGGTGCTGGTGCGGCTTTAGATGATTTCTGGAATCAAATGTTGATTCACCCGCATGGTGCCGGTGGTTTTATTTGGGCTTTGGTGGATGAAAACGTAATCCGTACAGATAAAAACGGTATTTACGATGGTGATGGAAACCATGCGCCTGATGGAATTATTGGCCCACACCGCGAAAAGGAAGCCAGTTTTTACACCATAAAAGAGATATGGTCTCCGGTTTTTGTCGATCTGGTAAAAATTGACAGTGATTTTAATGGTAAAATCGCGATCGAGAACCGTTTCAATTTTACTAATCTTGATCAATGTACTTTTAAATGGAAATTGCTTAGTTTTCCCTCAGCTAACACAGCAGGAACAAAAGCTATTGTAAATGCCAGTGGAGCAACGGCTTCTAAGCTTAAGCCTGGCGCAAAAGGTACGCTTGATCTGGCTTTGCCAAAATCGTGGACACAAAGTGACGCTTTATATTTAACCGCTTATGGGGCTGATAAGAAGGAAATATTTACCTGGAGCTGGCCGATAAAAACTGCCCGTTTGGTTGCAGAGAAGCAAGAAACTACGCTGTCCAACTCAGTAGTAAAAGCCGAAGAAACTAACCAGTCGCTCCTGATTAAACAGGATGGTATGAGCTACTATTTTGAAAAGGCAACGGGTTATCTGGAGAAAGTTGTTAAAGGGAATACCATTATTTCTTTGTCAAAAGGTCCGGTGTTGGCTGGTGTAAATACCGAATTGAAAAATTTTAGCCATAAAGCAGAAGGCGCAAAATATATCGTTGAGTCTGATTATCAGGGTGCTGGTAATTTGCATGCGAAGTGGACATTTGAAACCGGAAAGCTGGTAAAACTCGAATATCAATTTAACCAACAGGGTGATGCTGATTTTATGGGTATTACCTTTAATTATCCTGAAGATAAAATTACCGGAATGAAATATCTTGGCCGTGGCCCGTATAGGGTTTGGAAAAACAGGCTAAAAGGGCAGCAGTTTGGGGTTTGGCATAAAGATTATAATAATTCGATCACTGGTGAAACCTGGGGCTACCCTGAGTTTAAAGGTTATCATGCCGAAGTGAACTGGGTGACTGTAGAAAATAAGGAAGCCCCGTTTACGGTTTACATACCCGATCAGGATACTTATCTGCAAATGTTAAGGCCTGCCCGTGAAGCTGCGGCACTAAGCAACAACAATGTAGAGCCCGCTTTCCCAGAAGGGAGTATAGGTTTCTTAAAAGGGGTAAGTGCCATCGGGACCAAGTTTCAGTCTGCTTTATTATTGGGACCCCAAAGCCAGAAAAACAAAACAGACGGAAAAACTTTTAAGGGGACGCTATTATTTGATTTTGGAAAATAAGCGTTTTGACTCCTAGGTTAAAACAGGACAGCAAAATCCTATTTAATCTGTATTTTTAACGATATGAAGATTGTGTTTTTTTCTGCGAAGCCTTACGACCGTGAATTTTTTGAAAGCTGTAATAAACATTATGATTTTGAATTAGAATTTTGGGAAACTCATCTGGGGCCTCATATTGCCGACGCGATAAAAACAGGTACTGATGCTGTTTGTGTATTTGTGAACGATAAACTAACGGCTGATGTTATAGCCATACTGGCACAAAAAGGGGTGAAAATTATTGCTTTGCGTTGTGCAGGCTTTAACAATGTGGATCTGAATGCGGCCAAACAATACGGGATTCGCGTTTGCCGCGTTCCGGCTTATTCGCCACAGGCTGTGGCAGAACATGCAGTAGCCATGTTGCTTACCCTAAACCGTAAAACCCATAAGGCCTACAACCGCATACGCGAACAGAATTTTTCGCTTTCAGGTTTAATGGGGTTCAATCTTTTTGGCAAAACAGTTGGCGTAATCGGCACAGGGAAAATTGGCGCTGCTTTCTGTAAAATTATGCTTGGTTTTGGCTGTACTGTACTGGCTTCTGATCCTTTTGTGGATAAATCATTACAAATTGCAGGAGTAAAGTATTTGCCTTTTCATGAAGTGATAAAAGAAGCTGATATTATTTCGCTGCACTGCCCGCTTACACCAGAAAACCATTATCTGATAGGATCAAATAGCTTATTGACGATGAAAAAAGGTGTTACGCTAATCAATACAAGCAGAGGCGGGTTGATTAATACACGAGAGGTGATTGAAGCACTAAAAACAGGCCAACTTGCGGCGCTGGGAATTGATGTATACGAGCAGGAAGAACAACTCTTTTTTAAAGATCTTTCAGCAAGTATTATTGGTGACGATGATATTCAGCGGCTAATTAGTTTTCCGAATGTTTTGCTTACCGGGCATCAGGCTTTTTTTACGCAAGAGGCCTTAACAGAAATTGCGGAGTCTACCCTAAAAACGGTTAAAATATTGTTAGAAGATAATGCTGAGGCGATAGTTTCAGATGCAATATTGGTGTAATAAGATAGATGGTTACATGGAGTTTTTTGAGAAACTGATCTCTCCAAAACCTCCATGCGCCCATTGTATTGCTATTTAGTAATAAGAAGTATTAAGGTTGCTGTTCTGCTTTTCAGCAGCCTCAATAGGGGCATAATTAGAAAGAATAAGTGCTTCCCCTTTTTTCACACATACATCATGTTCAAAATGTACAGATGGACTTCCATCAGCAGTTCTGATCGTCCAGCCGTCATCATCTAGAAAAACGTCTTTTTTGCCCATATTTATCATAGGTTCTATGGCCATTACCAGGTTTTCTCTTAGGAGTAAACCGTTGCCTTTACGGCCATAATTCGGTACCTGTGGATCTTCATGCATATCTTTCCCTAAGCCATGGCCTACCAGATCTCTTACTACGCCGTAGCCTTGCTTTTCGTTATGGCTTTGGATAGCTGCACCAATATCGCCAATGCGTTTGCCCACAACAGCTTCTTTAATTCCAAGAAAAAGCGATTCTTTAGTTGTTTTTACCAGGTTTAGTACTGCTGGCGATACTTCGCCGACGATAAAGGTATATGCATGATCGCCATGAAAACCGTTTTTTATGGTACCCACATCTACTGAGATAATATCGCCATCTTTCAGCTCATCTTTAGTCGGAAAGCCATGTACAACCACATCGTTTACCGAGGTAATAATATGGAAAGGAAAACCATTATAGTTGTAAAAGGAAGGTACAGCGCCATTATCAAGTATAAATTCGTTGGCTATTCTATCAATCTCGAGGGTTGTAATGCCTGGCTTTAATATTTTAGCTACTTCTGCAAGGGTATCGCTAACCAGTAGGGCACTGATCCGCATCAGTTCTACTTCTTCGTTGGTTTTATATAAAATCATTGCTGCAAATTTAGCAAAAGAAGCGGAAAGGAAAAAAGTTGAAAAGGTAGTGGCTAAAAGGCTTGAATGTTTGCGTGATCGAATGACTGCACGTTAGAATGATTGATTGTTTTTTCGCTAAATTAAGAGCACAACCGGTAATCGGGTGTTAAAATTTTATTTCTGATTCTACTCAGGGTTTCTAAGCGCATGCCAAGGTAGCTGGCCAGATAACGCTGCGGTATTCTGTTGATATCCAAATCGCTTTCCTGGAGTTTACGGTACCTGCTTATTGCTTTTGGTATCCTGGCCAGGATTGATCTTTCTGATGCTGCATAATAATGAAGCGCCAAAAGCTTTCTGCCGATTAGGTTGGCCTCTGGATAGTTTGCGTACATCGAATCGATTAGGGTATAAGGAATGCAGATGAGTTGACTTTCTTCCAGGGCCTGAAGATATTCTATCGAATGATTGGGCTGCTGATCGGGATGACGTATGGCGCCAATTAATTCATTTCCACAGCTAAACCAAGTGCTGATATCTTTTTTGCCATCGCGTATGAAGCCACGAACGAGTCCGTGTACCAAAAAATAGAGCGAAGCATTACTGTCTATTGGTGAAAGGATGTGTTTGTTCTTTTTAACATGGATGAGCTTACAAGATTTTTCATGTTCGGCCTTAAAGGCTTCAGATAAAGGATAAAATTGCTCAATATAATCGAAAAGCGGGCGTAAAAACGATGTTGAATAAAGCATAGTTAAGGCTTGTTAGATTTCTGAGAAATGGATTAAAGCATATTTATTTGAAATACCATACTCATATGATGATCAGAAACCAAAGGTATCTGGCATTTCAATATTTAGAGAAATAAAACGTGGTTGTGGCCTCTAACGATACGATCGTTAGAGTAAAAAAAGAGGGAATAACAGGTTAACGGCTTAATTCCTGTGCAAAATAGGTGGTTGGCATTAAGCCCGTTTCTTTTTTAAATGCATTGTAAAACGTAGCCAGACTTTTAAAGCCAGCTTCAGAAGCAATAGCTTCTATTGTTATTTTATCCGATTGGAGCGGGTACTGTATTAGGAAATGATTTACCCGGTAACTGTTTATCCAGTCGCGGAAATTTTTGCCGATGTGTTTATTAATTACGAAAGAGCAATGATGGATCGGGAGGTTAAGTTTTGCCGCTAGGTCGATAATCTGAAAATCGTGTATCAGGTAAAGGCGTTCAGCTTCCATTATTTCTTTCATGGCAAGGGCATAGTCAGACAGTTGCGCATCTAAAAGATTACTTTTTTTGACAGCTTTAAGTATACGTTTTGGATCTTCTTCCAATAAAGGAGCTAATGAGGAATCAGTTTCAGTTTTTTTGGTTGCAGCTTTTTTAGTCCAATCAACAGCTACCAGCAGGTAGCCATAAAAAATATAAGGCTTGTGAAGCGCATATAATAAAATGACTAATAGAGCCAAACAATTGAGCACAATAAAAGAGGCATTAACATATGGGATGTGTAAGCTTCTTAAAATAATGGGCACTAAACTAAACAACTGGAAAAAGGTCGCAATCCGGAGAAAAAAGATGATCCATTTTCTGCCTTCACCTTCGAGTATTTGTTGTGGTTTGTTTTTTAAACGGAGTACTGCAATCCAGGTAAGACACAAATAACCAAATACCAGCATTGGCCTAAATAAGTAATGAAAATATGGAGGAAACAGGCCACTTTTTGCTTTTAGTGAGAAGTAACCATTTTCTGCTAATTGGTTTCCTATCAAATCCCAATCTAGTGTTGTAGAAAAATGCCAGGGGATAACGTGGATAACAGCCAACAAAGCTGGTACAAAATGAAGCCATTCTATTTTTTGTAAACTTTTACGATCTTGAAGAAAGCCTGTTATGTAAAGGTAAAAGCAGGCTGGGGCAGCGTAATAAAACGGAGTAAAAGTTTGATGAAAAAAGGCTAGGGTATTAGGTTGACCCGATTTAAAGAGCAGCGAAGTTAAAATCTGCCCAAACCGGGCAAAAAATATAACCGAAAGTAGAACGTTAAGCAGCTTATTCCCTTTTTTTGCGAAAAAAAGATGCATAGAGAATAAAAGTAAGAATAGGCAACTGGTACTAACTATAAGGTTCAACGACTGCATATTTCCAACCAAGATAAAACATAATTGTTAAATTAAGTTACCTTCATTGTAAATGTTTGATGTGCAAAAGATGCTAAGAATGGAATGTTTTGGCTAAAAATAGGCTAATATTGCTGCTGTTGCCATTGCTTTTATACTATTCCGCAATAATGATTTGGCATAAACGTTTGTTTAATTTATAAAAAACAATAGTTTTGCGGCCCGTTTATTGTGAGCGGAAAGGAATATATTTAATTAATGGATGTTTACCATCCCGATAAAAGAAAAATTATGGACAAATTTAAAAAAGTGCAAGATCTAATCTCTTCTGTTGAAGCAGATGCAACTAAATTTTATGATGGTGGTAATGCAGCAGCAGGTACACGTGTACGTAAAGCAATGCAAGACCTAAAAGTTTTAGCCCAAGAAATTAGAGCTGAAGTAACTGATAAAAAAAATAGCGCTAAATAATTTGTTTTCGCTTTTAAAAAGAAAGCCCGCGTGTTACGTGGGCTTTCTTTTTATATGCTAGTCTAGGCCATAGCCTTTTATCTATCCTTAACCGTTATTTATTCCGTTTACTGGTAATAAGTTTATCGGTGAAGAAATCCCGGAAATCATTGTAGTAGAGGTCGCCAACAGTAAAGCTGGTATGGTTAGAAAGTGTTACTCTTGTTCCCTCAACATGTAAAATATGATTGATGGAAATAATATACCCCCTATGCAGCTGGATGAAGCCCTTTTTAAGGTTCAGTTGTTCTTTAACATCTTTCAAACTTAAATAAGCAATAATTATCTTCTCTTTTGTATGTATTTTGATATAGTTGTGGAAACTTTCAAAAGCAATTATATCTGCATACCGCACTAAAACCGCTTTGTGGTCTTCTGATTTATTTTTGACCAAAAAATAAGTTTCCTGCCCTATATTTTCTATTTCTTCCTCAAAAACACGGTTTACCGTTAAGGCAAATTTAGCATATCCATAAGGTTTAAGTAAATACGCATCTGCTTCTGCTTCGAATGCTTCAAAGGCATATTCTTCATGAGAGGTGGTAAATATCAGTTTCCTGGTTTTGGAGCGGATTGCTTTAGAAAGTTCGATTCCCGAAATCTGTGGCATTTGAATGTCCATAAATATCACATCTACCTGGTCAATCTTTTTAAGCTCGTTCAAGGCCACCACCGGATCGGTGTAACTCGCCAGAAGCTTCATATTCGGAGTATCTGCTATATATTTTTCAAGCCCCGAAATTGAGTTTTGTTGGTCATCAATGGCTATACACTTAATCATTTGTTAATTTTCCTTTGTATACATAACGAAATTACGCCTTTTCATACCGAAAATAGAACGCTTTATCCTGTTTCGTAGTAAATTTTCTTTCAGTTGGCTAATTTAGGGTAAAAAATTGCGTTATGATGTATACAGGAGTGATTAAATGGTATAATCCGATACGAGGTTTCGGATTTATTGCACCCGATGATGGAAGGGAAATGGTTTATGCAGATAACCAGAAATTGATAGGGATTTACCGTCGTTCTTTAGTTGTAGGAACCAAAGTTCGCTTTAATTTAGAACAAGGGCAGGTAGGATGCCAAGCTACTGATATTGTAGTTCTAAATATAGGTTCTGATTAACATTTGCACCGATCTATAACGAAAACAGACCGATCTATGTAACCTAGTGCTGAAGATAAAGACAGAATGCGATCTTCGTTTACAATCAATGAAAATGTAGAAATTTTAATCTAGACGGCGTTTGTTTGGGAGCAATAAACATTAAAATTTTTTATTTAACATCTACCTATTAACTTTTCATATCTAGATTATCTCTCTTCCTATCTAAATTAGCGCTCTTTTTTAGATAGGAATTATTTTTTTTCAGCTAACGTTTTTGCTTAAATTCGTCATACTCCTTAGGGTAAGGATATATTTAAAGCAATTGTTTATGAATTTCAAAACCTTGGTTCTTTTGTTGAGTACAGTTTCTACTGCACTTATTGGTGGTCTTTTTTATGCGTACTCTTGTTCGGTTATTCCAGGCCTTGCACGTCTTTCTGATGCTTCTTTTTTACAAGCCATGCAATCAATCAACCGGGCTATTTTAAATCCGTTGTTTTTTATTTCTTTTATGGGTACGCTAGTCATATTACCCATAAGTGTTTGGTTTTTTAGAGAACAAGCTATGGTATTTTACCTGCTTTTAGCGGCAACCTTATTATACTTTGGCGGTGTTTTTCTGGTCACCATCATTGGTAATGTCCCCCTTAACAACCTTTTGGATGGGGCAGACCTGAGTAGACTTGGTGCAACAGACCTCACTGCATTGCGAGAAAAATTTGAGCCCAGCTGGAATTTATTCCATCGGATCAGAACCATTGCCTCATTTATCTGTATTGTACTGGTAGCGTATGCAGCAATATTAAGCCGCGAAGTTTAAGGCTTGTATGTCAGGTTTATTGGCAGTTATAAATCCCTGTTTATCTGTGTGCATCTGTGGTTGAAAACGCATAATTTAGCTGTCGGAATCTCGTCAATTGAAACCTAATAATAACTAATTGTATCTATTTTGGTCTTTTTTTAATGACAAAGGCTTTAAAAACTGCTTGTTTTTCTTTTTAGGGCGCAAAATACGCCGATTTATGTAAAAAATTGCAAATGTCAAGAGATAAGTAAGATAAGACTCGATACAAGCCAGTGAAACCGATTGTATTTATATTATCTTTGTGTTATCTCTATGCGTGTTTACGGTTCATATTCTGATAGCGAATTGGCATTCTTGTTAACTCAAGGTGATGAGTTGGCGTTTACCGAAATTTATAACCGCTTTTATGGCCTGCTTTTTATCCATGCCAATAAACGCTTAAATGACGATGAAGAAGCAAAGGATGTATTACACCAGTTGTTCGAATCGCTTTGGGTTAAACGTTTACAGGTAGCGCCTGATGGTAATTTATCAGCATATTTATATACAGCAGTGCGTAACCGTGTACTGGATGTGTTTGCGCATCAAAAAGTAGAAAGCAAATACGTTGATTCCTTGCAGGATTTTATAGATCAAGATCATGTGTTAACTGACTATATGGTGCGCGAAAAGCAGATGGCGCTATTAATTGAGCAGGAAATTGATGCTTTGCCGCCAAAAATGCGCGAAATATTTATATTAAGCCGTAAAGAGAATAAATCGCATAAAGAAATAGCGGTCGAATTAGGGCTTTCTGAGTTAACTGTTAAAACGCAGGTTAAAAAAGCACTACGAATCCTTAAAACTCGGCTTGGGGTAGCAGTTTATGTTGTTTTCTTGTTAAAAACCTATAGTTAGCCACTGTGGTTGTAATTTAAATTCGATTTTTTTTCTTTTAAATGGGTGTTGAATCAAATTATTAAAAAAAAAATAATTTTTTGATACCCCCAAGGCTATAGCTTCGCCGTATATATAATAATCAACCAAACTAGATTTCTTTTTAATGGAGAAAAATGCAAAAAAGCTTTTAGATAAATACCGTGCAGGCCATTGTACGCCAGAAGAAATTGCTATTGTAGAAGCATGGTACCTTCAGTTGCCTTTCGAAAAAGAGGCTCCTGACCACTTGCTCATTGAAACCAGTAAAGAAGAAGTATGGAACCGGTTAAGCCCAGGAAGAAGATCTGTAAAATTGGTCACGGTTAAGCGCATAGCGATAGCTGCCAGTATTATTTTATGCTTTAGCGTAGGACTCTATTTTATGGCAGGTCGTAATACTTTGCCATTAACAGCTAAAACCGAATTAAAAGATATTCTTCCAGGTGGAAATAAAGCTATGTTAACACTAGCCGATGGAACGGTGGTAAATCTGGATGATGCTAAAAACGGTCAGATTGCGAGCCAAAACGGTATCGAAATCCGTAAGGCAAAAAACGGCCAGCTCGAATACATCATTAAAGAAATCCCAAATGCATCAGTTACAGGCTCCAATACGATTAGCACGCCCCGCGGCGGACAATACCAGGTAAGCCTGCCCGATGGTACAAAAGTTTGGCTTAATGCAGCCACGACCTTAAAATACCCTTATGCCTTTGCTAAAAACGAAAGAGTAGTAGAACTTAATGGAGAAGCCTACTTTGAGGTTTCAAAAGACCATACCCGCCCTTTTAGGGTAAAAACAGAGGGCCAGACGGTAGAAGTTTTGGGTACTCATTTTAATATTAATGCCTATAATGATGAAGCCGCTGTTAAAACCACGCTTTTAGAAGGTGCTGTAAAAGTGAGCAATGCCTCTGGTAGTGTAAATCTGCACCCGGGAGAACAATCGAAATTAAATATAAACACGGCTAAATTAATTGTCGATCAGGAAATTGATATTGATAAAGAAATGGCCTGGAAGAATAATATTTTCTCTTTTGATAATGATGATCTCCAAAGCATTATGCGGCAAATTTCGCGTTGGTACGATGTAGATGTAGTTTATCAGGGCAAAATTTCAACAGAAAAATATGTAGGCGAAATTCCGAGAAATAGCAACCTGGCAGAGGTATTTAAAATATTAGAACTTAATCACGTTCATATTGATGCAAAAGGCAAGGTGCTCACTGTAACTAGAAATTAAACAAGAATGGCTTTTCTTTAAACAGCCGAGAAATCAACCAACCAATTCACGAACTAACTAAACTTTATGATGAAAAAACTACCAGAAATTTAGCATCCTACCTTAAAAAAAACCGAAAGCGCGATAACGCTTCCGGTAGAAATTTGGACAAGCAGCTTGCTTCGAAACCCAGCTGCTATTTTTTAACCTCATTCATTACAAAGGTATGAAATTAACTACCCTTTACAACCCCGTGTGCGACATGCGGAGGGTAAAGATTAAATTTTTATTGGTCATGAAATTGACTACAATTTTACTACTGGTTGGTGCCCTACATGTTTCGGCAGCCACCTTTTCACAAACCGTAACGCTCTCTCGAAGAAAAACTTCGCTAAAACAGGTTTTTAAGGAGATCAAAAAGCAAACGGGCTATTTTTTCTTTTATAAAGGTCAGTTGTTGCAGGATAAACCCGAAGTAATTATAGAATTAATGAAGGCTTCGCTAACCGAGGCGTTAAATGCCGCTTTAAAAGATCAGAACCTCAGTTTTAATATTGTTAACAAAACTGTCGTAATCAGCGGTAAAGAGGATTTACCGGCGCCAACCGCAGTTGTTAACGCCAAAATTGAAGTAAAAGGTGTTGTTGCTGATAAAGCTACAGGAGAAACCATTCCGGGCGTTAATATTTCCATTAAAAATGGTGCAAGCGTAGGCATTACCAACGATAAAGGCGAATTCAAAGTAAATGTTGATGAAGGAAGCATTTTGGTTTTTAGTTATGTGGGCTACGACTTGTTTGAAACCAAGGTTACAGGTACTAAAACGTTAAACGTTAAGCTTGTCTCTAAGATGACCCAAATGAACGATGTAGTGGTAACGGGTTATCAAACGATTAAAAAAGATAACTATACCGGTAATGCGATTACGATATCCGGAGATCAGCTGAGAAGGGTAAACCCACAGAGTTTGCTTCAAAGTATCGGAACATTCGATCCTTCATTTAAACTGATAGATAATAATCTTGCAGGCTCTAATCCCAACAGAATTCCTTCTATCAATGTTAGAGGAGCTTCTGCACTGCCAAGCGGCGATGGGCAGGTGCTGAGAAGAGATGATATTCTTGGAACAGCGAACATGCCTGTTTTTATGCTTGACGGATATGAAGTAAGCGTGCAGAAAGTATTTGATCTGGATGTGAATAGAATTGCATCGGTTACCTCATTAAAAGATGCGGCTGCAACGGCAATTTATGGTTCACGCGCGGCCAATGGTGTAATTGTGATAACGACTAAAATACCTTTAGAAGGGAAACTAAGGATAGAATACAACTACGAATTGAATCTTACCGCTGCAGATCTAACTGATTATCAGGTGTTAAATGCAGCTGAAAAACTAGATTATGAAGTTTTGGCAGGATTATATAATTCTTCGAAACAACAGGTATCTCAAGATCAGCTCGATGAAATCTATTACCATAAAAAAGCCAATGTTGTTGGTGGTGTTAACAGTTATTGGCTATCGCAACCCCTGCGTAATACCATAGGGCATAAACATGCTGTAAATTTAGATGGAGGTTCACAAGCATTTCGGTACAATGTAAACCTTCGTTACCAAACCAGGCCCGGAGCAATGAAAGGATCGGAAAGGGACCAATATTCAGGAGGAATGAGTTTTCAGTATAATGTAAAGAAAATTCAGTTCAGAAATGAATTATCCATAACACAAGTAGGCGCTACCGAATCTCCATATGGCGATTTTTCTAATTATGTACGGATGAATCCTTATTACCCATTGCAAGATGCCAATGGCATGACGATGAGGATTTCTGATATATATGAAAAACAAGATCGATCGAGAGAATATGTTTTTAATCCGCTGTTCGATGCTGGCTTAAGCAGTTTCAACAAATCGAAGTACACCGAAATTATTGATAACCTTTCTGCTGATGTAGAGGTGGCGAACAACCTTCGGTTAAGGGCTCAAATGAGCGTAACCACACGGTCAAATTCTGATGACATATTCACCTCTCCACTAGCAAATAAATATTACCTGTACACAACAGATAAAATAGATGAAAAGGGCGAATACATGAATAGGGAAATGAAAGAAACCTATTGGGATAGTAATATCAGGTTAACCTGGCTAAAGCAGATTGGTGGCAATTATTTTAACGCATTAGTAGGTGTAAATGCCCGTACAGAGCTGCGCGATCAAAAAGAATTTACCGCTATCGGATTTGCTAATGATCGTTTTACGAGCATAGGATTTGCCAAGGGGTACGCTGAAGATGGAAAACCGCAAAGCAGGCTCGAAAAAGCACGACTTTTTGGTTCTTTCTTTACGATGAACTACTCCTATAAAAACCGCTACCTTATGGATGGAACCGTTCGTATTGATGGTTCTTCAAAATTCGGAGTGAACAATAAACTGGCTCCTTTTTGGTCGTTCGGCTTAGGATGGAATGTACACCAGGAGGAATTTCTGCAAGGTAATCCTGTAATTAGCCAACTTAGAATAAAAGCCTCTACGGGTCTCACCGGTTCGGTAGAGTTCGATCCTTACTTATCAAAAACCATTTATAAATATAATACAGGAAACTGGTATTCATCTGGTATTGGTGCCGGAGTAAACAGTTATGGAAATGATAACCTTGGGTGGCAAAAAACGAGGATGACGGATATTGGTATCGATATCGGTCTGTTTAAAGATCGTGTAATGATTACGCCGAGAATATATAAGAAGTTTACCAAAGATATTCTGGCCGATATTACATTACCGCCATCAACAGGATTTCTGTCTTATAAGGAAAACCTTGGCGACATGGAGAACAAAGGCGCTGAGCTGGGGCTAACCATAGATGCAGTAAGAAGTAAAGACTGGTCGGTAAACCTGAATGCAAGTATGGTTTCCAACAAAAACAAAGTGGTGAGAATCTCCAACGCATTAAAAAAATACAATGACAGGGCAGACGAATTGCAGTCGGTAAAACCAGGAGATGGTGGTTACAGGGGCATTCCCTTACTTAGATTTAGCGAAGGGCAACCTTTTAATGCCATTTATGGCGTTCGCTCGCTAGGCATAGATCCGGAAAACGGACGTGAATTATACCTGAAAAAAGATGGTACACTTACATACGACTACGATAAGAGAGATTATGTTGTAATTGGCGATCCTAATCCTAAAGTGAGCGGTTACTTTGGTGGAACGGTTAACTACAAAAGATTTAGTCTGTATGTACAGTTTCAAACTTTTTTCGGTGGCGACAAATATAACCTGACACTGGTAGAGCGTGTTGAAAATGCTGATCCAAAATATAATGTTGATAAGCGTGTATTCGAAGAAAAGTGGAAGCAGTCTGGCGACCTCTCTTTTTATAAAAATATAGCGGATAATGGCGAGACTGATGTAAGCTCGAGATTTATACAGCCAGATAATCTGATCAATCTTCAATCAGTAAACCTTTCTTATGATATGAATAAAAAAATCGCATCTAAATTATCGATGTCGAGTCTCATGTTTCAGATAACGGCCAATGATGTAGTGCGCTGGTCATCAGTAAAAGAAGAAAGAGGCATTAATTATCCGTTTACGAGGAGTTTAACCTTTTCTGTTAGAGCAGCTTTTTAAGCTATTAATGAACAGATTTAAAATATAAGAACATGAAAATTAGATTGTTAATATGCCTTGTCTTGATAACAGGGTTATTGAGTTCCTGCAAGAAATGGCTGGAAGTTGAGCCGGAATCAGAAATTGCTGCTCCAATTTTATTCAGTACAGAAAATGGCTTTATGGAAGCCATAAACGGCGTATATAACCGTAGTACAGAATCAGATCTGTACGGTAAAGAACTCACATTTGGCACAACAGAGGTGCTGGCCCAAAATTTTTCGATGCGTGATGACGGACAGGATTACAGACAGACCTCATTGTACAATTATAAACATGGAGAGTTTATCAAGCGCAAGGATAAAATATGGGCCGGTTTATACAATGCCATTGTAAACTGTAACCTGATCCTTGAAAATGTAGATGCAAAAAGGAGCATTTTTAGTGGCGCCAATTATTCCATTGTCAAAGGAGAAGCACTTGCCTTAAGAGCATACTTGCATTTCGACCTGTTGCGTCTTTTTGCGCCTTCTTATTTGAGAAACCCCTCTGCAAAAGGAATTCCATATGCTAATAAATACACGAAAGAGATTACTCCCGTTGCTAACGTATCAGAAACCCTTGATTTGATCATCAAAGATCTGGAAGAGTCGAAACAATTATTGGTTGTAGATCCGATTCGGAGTGCCAGTTATATGGTGAATTATCCCTTAGTAACCGATACGCTGAAAAATACAGAAGAGAAAAACCCAAGTCTTTTCTTACAGAACAGAAGGCATCGTTTAAATTATTATGCTGTATGCGGAACGCTTGCCCGGGTTTACCTTTATAAAAATGATAAGGTTAAGGCCTTACTTAACGCTAAGGAGGTTATTGACTCGAAAAAATTCCCATGGACAGCAAAAAGTGATTTTGAGGCATTCGAAGATTCGAAAAAAGATCGTATTCTTTATAAGGAACTCGTTTTTGGATGGTACATTCCAGGTGCTGCAAAAGAAATAAAAGACAATTGGTTTCAAAGTGGCACTAGGGGTTTTTACTTGATTGAGGATGCCGCAGATTATATTTACGAAAAGGCAACAGCCGGAGCGAGTGATTCCCGTTATAAATACTGGTTATCGGCTACTTCCAGCCAATCGTCAAGGTCTTACGATATCGTTAAATACCGCAGAAACCCCTTAAGTGCTGAAACAGGCGCAAATTTACATTATCTGATGGCTCCTGCAATCAGGCTTAGTGAGATGTATTACATCGCTGCCGAGTGTTCATATGCAAATAATCCCACAACCGCGGTCAATTACCTTACACAGGTTCGTGAAGCGAGGCAAATAGGTGACCCTTTGACCATAAACAACGAAGAAGATTTATTAAAAGAACTGCTTAAAGATGCCCGTAAAGAATGGTTAGCCGAAGGCCAGTTATTCTATATGTATAAGCGGCTTAATAGAGGTATAGTAGGGCAAACTGGTGTAACCATTCCTGCTTCCGATAACATTTTCGTACTTCCTCTTCCTAACGATGAGATTGTTTATGGTGGCAGATAAAACAATTTGAAATTCTATTAATAGCAAATTATGAAAATATATATATTAATATTCGCAATTATCTGCCTTGTTTCATGCAAGAAAGCAGAAGAAATGCGTTTTGATCACAGTGCTAATGTCTATTTCGACATTTATAATGGTGATAAAGACAGTATAGTAAGAACCTTTGCCTATAATCCTACACTGGCCCAGGATACCGTGTGGCTACCTGTACGTTTATCCGGAATCAGAGCAGATGTAGAGCGGAAATTTAGTGCACGGGTAGATGCTGATTCTTCTACGGCAACTCTCGGAATTCATTACGAAGCTTTGAAAACTCAATATTCAATCCTTCCTAATAAAGGATTAGGATACATTCCTGTGGTTATTTATAATAAGGATAAGGAACTTGAAAACAGATCGGTTTCCATACTCATCAAATTAACCGGTACACCAGATCTGGGCATCGAAAACCCATATCTGATCAGGGCAAAAGTGGTGTTCTCCTCCAAACTGGAAAAACCAAATTGGTGGGATACCTGGCCGCTTCCTCCTTATTCGAGAACCAAACACGAGTTGTTTATTCTGGTAACCGGGCAAACCTCCCTTACTACCGATGGACTGGACGCACCAAAAAACCTCTATTATATAGGTTTATTAACCACTATGCTAAATAATCCATTTAATTGGGTAACTAAAAATGAAGCAAAAGGCTATGTAATTGAAGAGGTAACTGCAGGTAATACTAATAGTTATTATTTCTACAATAAAAAAAATCCGGCCAAAAAAACGCTGTTGAGAAAAAACATGCAGAATGGCAAATACTATTTTATAGATGAAAACGGTAATGAGGTTATTTAAATGTAAAAACATGGATATTAAAAAATTAATCTTGTTAATAATTGGTGTGGTTTCTCTTGCCGCATGTCATAAAGACCTTGGCAATTATGATATCGATATGCCTATTGAGCCTAAACTGGCCAACCTCGATTCTGTTTACACTGCAAGTGTAGGTGATAGTTTGATCATCAAACCAAAAATAGAAGGTGTGGATGCGGCCAATATAGAACTTCAATGGAAAATCAGTGTAATGGAAGGGAATGACGTTCTTTATACCGGACCAGCTTTAAGAATCATATTTGGTTTGCAGGCTAAAAGATACGCTGCCCGTCTTACAGTGTTCAACAAAGCAAATGGAATGAAATATTTCCATAAGTTTTACATAGACGGGGGAACCGAGTTTGCCAGTGGTACAACGGTATTGAGTGTCGAAAATGGAATAACACAGTTTTCATTTGTAAAACCGGACGGTAGTGTAAAGGCCCGTTTATACAGGGCAATGCAGGGGAAAGATTTGCCTGCAAACCCTACAAATTTATTTCTGCTTAGGAATGCATTTACGGGCGGCACAATGTTAGGGTATTGGATTATTACAAAAAATGGCGGAATCAGGTTGGAGCCCAATACCATGCAGGAAGATCCAAAATACCCAAATACACTTAAGGATAACTTCTTTACGCAACCGGATAATCTTGAGGTTGGTTCACTGATCTCGCATCCTCAAGGGGTAATGATGGGCGTTGTAAATGGTAAGTTTTATGGTGGAACAACGAGCACATGGGATCAGGCTGCTACTTATGGAATGTTCGGCTTACCTGCTGATGGTGATTACGAATTGGCCCCGTCTTTTGTAATGAGCTTTACGCAATCGGCTACCTATTTTATTGGCTTCGACAAAAACAGAAAGCAATTTGTCAGGATCAATCTTTATGGAGCGCCTGTTTATTTTGGTACTCAATACTCGGTTACCACAACAAATGCTTTCGATCCATTAAATGTAGGTATGGATCTTATTCATTTGGAGCAACTTAATAACGCAGATTGTTTTGCCTATAGTAAGGGAACCGATGGAAAGATTTATGAATTAAAGTTCAATGTTCAGTTTAACGGGCCGTTTACCTTTACCCCTCAACATAAGCGTCTTTTTGTACGCCAGGAGTTAATTAACGAAAATACAAAATGGAGTGGTGCTAAAAATGGGGTAATCTATATTGCCAATGGTAGTAAAGTGTATCGGTATAATCCTGTAAATGAAGAGCTTATGGAGCTTGTTACTAGCTTTAGTGGTAAATCGATTACGATGCTAAAACTTACTGAAGACGAAGAAACATTGATGGTAGGAACAGAAGAAACCGTTTCATTTCTAAATATAGCTACAGGAATGAATGGTGTACTCATTAAAAAGATCGAAGGAATTCCCGGCGCTCCGGTTGATATCGCGATCAGAAAATAATGCTGTTCCACGCTTGGGCTTAAATCTGAGCGTGGAACTTATTTAAACATAAAGAAACATACAAATGAAAATCATAAAATTAGCAGTATTGGCCATTTTGTTACCAGTTTTAAGCTGGGCACAAGCGCCGAATTTTAGTTTAACAGGTAAAATAGGCACATTGGGAGCACCAGCGAAAGCCTATATCGATTACATGGACAATGGTGTAAGTCACGAAGATTCAGTAGCGCTTGTTAACGGAAGTTTCAAGTTTGCCGGACATATTTCTGGTAATGCCTACGCCCGTATGGCACTCGATCATACTGGTGGCGGTAAAGGTAAGGCAGTTTATACCGGAGATGTTATTTACTTTTATTTTGGTAAGGAACAGGTAACGATCACTTCAAAGGATTCTTTGGAAAACGCTGTTTTTAGTGGTTCGAAAGTTTACCAGGAATATGATGCCTATAACAAAGCTATTGGTGGTACCATTATGGCACTTACCAAAGCCGTTAATATAGATTTTAACCGTGGCACACCCGAGCAGCAAAAAGATACCGCTTACATGAAAGCAGTAGACCTGCGCTTCAGAAAAAACATCCAGAACAGAACCGATAAACAATTTCAATTTGCTAAAGAACACCCAAATTCATATTTCGCTTTGGTAGCACTTTCAGAAGCTGCCGGAAGTAAGGTTGATGTAGCCAAAGTTGAACCGCTTTTTATTGCCTTGAACAAAGCGTACCGTGAAACCGATATGGGAAAAGAACTCGCTCAGCGTATTGCCGCAAGTGGCATTACTGCTGTTGGAAATGTTGCGCCGCTTTTTACACAGAACAATGTGGTAGGCAAGCCAGTTTCGTTAGCCAGTTTAAAAGGAAAAGTGGTACTGGTTGAGTTTTGGGCAAGCTGGTGCGGTCCCTGCAGGGCCGAAAATCCGAACCTGGTAAAACAATATCAAACCTATAAAGATAAAGGCTTCGAAATTATTTCGGTTTCATTGGATAATGTAAAAGAACGCTGGTTAGAAGCGATTGAAAAAGATGGTTTAGACTGGATTCATGTTTCTGACCTGAAAGGATGGAACAATGAAGTAGGCCGTTTATATGGTGTACGCGCAGTACCTGCAAGTTTTCTGGTAGATGCGCAGGGTAAAATTATCGGTAATGGCTTGCGTGGTGAACCTTTGAACAAAAAGCTTGCTGAAATATTCAATTAGTTATTGGTTGATAAAATATAGATGATGAAAAAGATGCTAACGGCATGCCTGATGCTGGTTTCGCTGCTCACTTTTGGAACTGCGAAATATCGGGAGAAAATTGTATTGAAGGTTTTGTATGTTGGATATAATCCCGATAAACCAATGCCGAAAAATGTAGTTTATTATTCAACTACACCAGCTGTTGTCGAAAAAATATACAAAACCAGAATGGCAGATTTTAAAACCTTTTTGGAACAGCGCTTTACCGAGGTTAAAGTAATAGATGTGGCTGATTATAAGGTAGAAATGTCTGATGAGGTAGATGTAACCTTAATGGATGCCGGCCCTGTTAACATGCCCGCAAAATTTAGTCGCCCAATGGTTTTAATGCACGCCATGGCACCCAATGTGGGTTTACCTTTAGGTTTAAAGTTCGACTGGTACTGCCAGTGTCTGGATGACGAAGCCTTGAACATCAGAACCGATCATCCCATTTTTAATACCCCAAATGCTGTAAAATTAACTATGGTGAAAAAACCCACGCCTGGTTCTTTTTTTAATGGTCATCAGGGAGTTGGTACACCCAAAGAAATGAATAGGTGGCAGGTGGTAAAGCAAGGCTTTTCTTCCAAAGAACCTTATCTAATCGGCATGGTTTCGCACGGCGAAGGATTTAACGATTCGCCAGATGCTGAATCTATTTCAGGTGGCGTTTGTCTTAAAAATGCCGAAGCAGTGGCATTAGGTCGCCAAGGAAATTATTTTATGTGGGGTTTTGCAGGCTCTCCTGATTATATGACAGATGAGGCCAAAGATGTTTTTGTAAACACGATCTGTTACATCAAAAAATTCGATCATCTTCCGGCTATTGTTAAAAAAGTACAGATCGAAACCCGTAGTGGCATAGATGAACTGATTTATCGGTTAAGCAAAGATCTTTATAATCAGGCCATTGTATCACGTCGTGAAGGGAACCTGCGTATGCTGAAAATGCAACAGGAATTAAAAGATAAAAAAGCAAAAGGTGAAGATATTGGCCATGGCAACGAAATGTTTTTGAAAATGCCGGTAACCAACGATACCCAATCTTTTGAGGACTATGTAAAAAGTTATGCCGGAGATAGTTTATTTGCTATTTATGGTACTAATATCAGTCTCTATCACAAGTATTACCGTCAAAATTATGAATATTTCTATCCTTCTAGCGTGTATACCCTTCTGTTAGACCGTGATGCACAAAAGCTAGGTATTTCTAACCGTAAAGTGGCGCTTTTAGATAAATGTGTAACTTTATTGGAGGCCAACAAAGAGGTAGCGATGGCGCAACGTTTGCTCGAACGTTACACTACTCAAAAATTCAACAAAGCAGCTGAATGGAGAAATTGGCTCAATCTAAACCTTAATAATCTATTTTATACCGAATCTGGTGGCTTTAAATTCATGGTCAATACCTATGGAAAAAGCTTTCCTACTGGTCAACAGCAAAGTTACCAGTTGCCAAAAGCGATTGTTAATGATGAGCCTACCACGGCCGATCCGGTTGCGGTTTCTGCAAGGTTTATTCCTGGTAATGGCAATAAAAAAGACAGTTTGCTTATCGAAGCCAAAATTTTAAAAGGCTGGCATATTTATGCCTATGTATCTAAAGATAATCCATTTGTGGTTACCGAAACCAGATTGGAACTTCCTGAAGGTGCAGTGGCCGATAAAGAATGGAAAACAACAGCAGCTATTCCTTATCCGGGCAACGAGGGCATGTTTATTTTTGAAGGAAAGGCAAACTTTAGGATAATGGTCGATTACAGCAAGGCAAAAGCAGGCACTAAAATTAAATGTGGTCTGTACTATCAGGTGTGTGATGAAACCAAGTGTTACCCACCGAAAGAAAAAATATTGGAGATCCTTATTTAAGCTATCTATGCGATCGGCATGGCCGGTAAAATGGCCTTGCCGGTTTTTTAACCCTTTAACTTAAAATATGAAACTTTTTTTAAGGCTTTGCCTTTTGGCTTCTTTGTGCCTGTTTACATGTATTTCTGTATCGGCACAAACTGCTGTAAACAAAGCTGATTCCTTGCACAATAAGCTTTTATCAGAAATGATCGGTTTACCTGCAGCCAATTTTACTTTAAAAGATCTCGATGGAAATGCAGTATCGCTAAAGGATCTAAAAGGGAAAGTAGTTGTGCTCGATTTTTGGTCGACATGGTGTGTGCCCTGCAAAAAATCTTTTCCTGCGATGCAGCTTGCCGTTAATACCTATAAAAATGATCCTTCTGTAAAGTTCTTATTTATCCATACCTGGGAAACCACCAAAACACCAGTTGAAGATGTAAAAAAATACATCGCACAATCGGGTTTTAATTTTCAGGTGCTAATGGACCTGAAAGATGGGACTGGACGTAATGCTGCGGTTGAAGCTTACGGCGTAAGTGCCATCCCTGCAAAATTTATTATCGATAAAGCAGGCAACATTGTATTTAAACTAACCGGCTTCACCGGAACCGATGCCGCTGCGCTCCAGGAAATTTCTGAGCGGATTACATTGGCAAAAAATCATAAATAACAAATGAATAACGCTATAAAGGGAATAGTAGTAACGATAGTTATGCTTCTCGGCTTAAATGCTGTGGCCCAGAAAAAACAGGTTGCCAAATTTCAGAAAACCATTGCCGAAGCAGTTAAAAAGGCGTACCCTGCAAGTGTACGGATGTGGGGTTTCGATGTACAGCAAAACCAAAGAACCAGTGCTCAGTTTAGTGGGGTGGTGGTTAGTGCCGATGGTTATATCCTAACCGCTGCACACACCATTTTGCCCGGTAAAAATTATAAGGTTTTTTTTCCTGATGGCCGCGAATGCATCGCGCTGGCACTTGGTAAAATAGAAAATAAAGAGACGCCAGGCATTCCAGATGTGGGCATGATGAAAATTACCGATAAAGGCACCTATCCATTTGCTGAGATGGGTTATTCGGCAAGTTTGCTTAAAAACGAACCTTGTATCAGCATTTCTTATCCCGAAACCTTAAATCAAACGATGCCAACCTTAAGGTTAGGGAATATTGCAGAAGTGAAAAATGAATATGGTTTTATCCGCTCCACCTGCAAAATGGAACCAGGTGATTCTGGCGGCCCTTTATTTGATTATTATGGCCGCGTAATCGGATTGCACAGTGCCATTGATGTTTCGGAAGAAATGAATTTCGAAATTCCTGTTGACCTTTACCGCCGTTATTGGACGGCTTTAAACAGCGAAAAACTTTATACCGTTTTCCCTGAAAAGAGGGATAGTGTGAAAACAGATCCCTTGTCTTTGCTATTACAGAAAGAAAGCAAACAGAAGGCTTTACACCCTGATTTTAATATGCCAACGCTTAAAAACAGCTGCTTTTCCATCAAAAGTATGATAAAAGGAAAAAACCAGGATATTTACGCCGCTTTATTGAATGTTAACACAGCAAATGGAGCTAAAAAACAACTTCTACTCAGTAAAAACACGATGGTTGGCGAACAAGCAAAAGGTGATATTAATGGAGTTGCGGTGCCAATTAAGTTAATAGGAAAAGATCAGGAGAATGACCTGGTTTTATTTGAACTTGACCAACGGATAACCGGTGGGATTGATTTAAATATTTCTGATAGCGACAGCGTTAGAATAGAGATGGGTAAACTTCTTTATAGCATTGATCCTGCTGGCAAGGTGATGCGCAGTGTTTTGGGCAGTAAGCTATTTAATTTGCCGAAAATTAATAGTCAGCCTTATTTAGGCGCAATGGTGGTTTATAATTCCAGTCCCGTTCAGTTTTCGTTAATCAAAGAAGGCAGTCCGGCAGAAAAAGCAGGCATAAAAGTTGGCGATGAACTGATCAGCATGAATGGTAAACTGATAAAAAAAGCGAGTGAATTTGCCCCAGAAATAATGAAATATTGGGCAGATGATGAGGTTTCTTTTGAATGGGAAAATGCTTCAGGTAAGATGAGTAAAACATTAAAACTAGAGGGGCGGGGTCACTCGGTATTTAATCACCCGGCAGAGAAATTTGAAGGTGGAAAGTCGGAGCGAAGAGATGGCTTTAATGCCATTTTTACTCACGATTCAGCCGTTAAGATCAATGCATGCGGTTCTCCTGTTTTCGATTGGAAGGGTAATTTTTATGGGATTAACATCGCCAGGTTTAGCCGAACAACCACTGTAGTGGTTCCAAAGAAAACGATAATAGATTTTGTTTTGAAGACTATTCAGTAAAGTATCTTCCTAATCTTGTCTAAAAATAAATGTCATTCTGAACGCAGTGAAGAATCTCAGGCTAAAGAGAGTCGGACCAAAATTTCTCTATTGGAATAAATCTATCTTAAAAAGATTCTTCACTGCGTTCAGAATGACAACTATGGGATGTCACCCTGAGCGTAGTCGAAGGGCTTTTATTTGCGATTTATTAATCTCAACAAGTCTTCGACTACGCTCAGACTGACAACCACGGCGTTTAACTTAATGACATTAATGATGCCGCTACGCCCGGGGCTAAGCACTTTTTTTCTGCAAGGAAGCTGATGCATACGTAATTACCTGAATTTATCTAAACACCCCGGCCCTGTGATGAATTAACTTTGGTAAGCTCGCTTTCGGCTTTGTTTACTACACAGCCCCCGGTAAAATAAACCTTATTGTAGCGGCTATCCTTTTTGTTGCAAGACTATAATCGTTTATGCAATTAATTCACAAAAAGATAGAAGCGGAAAGAAGGACTGCTTAAACCGAAGAGCGCTGCACCTGCTTTCCAAAAAACAATACGTTATGCATAATTATTCTTTCAAGTAGGTGGTGTCTCACCGACCACTGAGGAAGATTCTTCACTGCGTTCAGAATGACAACTAAGGAATGAAACGATGAGTCTATTTCTTCAGCAAGGTATCAATCTCTGTATTAAATTCTTTCACAAATTCATCATAAAATTTACCGGTTGCGGGGCCATTAAAACCCGTATGGATCTGCGCTACATTGCCCTGTTTATCGATGATTATTGTGGTTGGAAACGATAAAAAAGAATCGAGTGCAGGCAACGATTCTGATACGACCTGCTTATCGGCAGTACCTGCAATAACCTGGTCGTAATCTATTCCAAAACGTTCGCGGAAACGCGTCATCACCTTTTTTGCATATTCAGGTTCGGTTGAGCGTTCATAATGCAAAGCAATAATTTCTACACCACGTTTCTTGTTTTCTTTATACCAGGGCGCAATAAAAGTAGCTTCATCAACACAATTTGGGCACCAGCTTCCGGTTATGGTTAAAATCACCACCTTGTTTTTATATTTTTCATCCTTTAACGAAATCTTTTTACCGTTTACATCAGGAAAGCTAAAATCAAGCGTTTTGTAGCCTTTTTTCAGGTAGGTAAGTTTGTAAGGATCGGGCAGTGCAGCATCTTTATTTTTAGTTCCGGTAAAAGGCTGGCTTCCCCTTGCGCCTAAAATTTCGCCGGTTAATGAGCCATCTGCTTGGAAAGTTCCTTTGTAATAGGAAGGAGAGGAGCCAATAAAGCTCGAAAGTTGAAATTCATTTCCTTCTACTACACCTTCCAGATAACGTGAATCGCCTGTTACACGGAGAAAAGTGCCGGTAAGTTTGTTACCAGTTTGCTTAAATAAACCTACTGTTTTCTCTTCCTTACCATTTGGCGATTTAAAAACTACATCATAACTGCCAGAATAGTCTGCCTTTGCAGGTTTATCTGTTGTTTTAAAACGGTAATTTTTTCGTTCAGCAACAATGGTTAAAGGTTTGCCGGCTTTATCCTGTTTCCTTAATGTGCCTGTTAATTGATCACCATCTATTGCAAATGCGAGTTCGTTATCAAATTGATCCAGTTTTACGAAAAGCGAATCAGCTGTTTGTTTTACAAGGCCACCTTCGAAACTTTCTTCAGCATTGCGGAAGTATAATTTCTGCTGACCGCTTTTTTCGCTGATTTCGAAGTTAAAGGGGATTTCTAATCCTTCCTTAACCTTAGCTATTCCACGCCAGATGCCGAGGGCAACAAAAACATTTTGTTTTTTCTCTTTAAGCTTTGCTGCTTGATTATTTGCTAATGCAATATGGTTCTGAGCATAGGTGAAAGTTATTGATATAGCCAATACGGCTGTTAAAATGGATTTTAGTTTCATTGGGATGTGTATTTGTCGACTAAACTAGTAGACAAATATATGGATGTAATTGGCAAAGAAAAAATTTTTCAACAAAAATCTATAAAAACTATAGGATAAATGGAATTAATTATACCTTTGCCCCAGTTATTTTAAAATACTTATCAAGAAAGGCGGAGGGAATGGCCCTGTGAAGCCTTAGCAACCATCTAAATTTTTAGAAATGGTGCTAATTCCATCCCAGATGAATCTGGGGTAGTTAAGTCAGTTGTTTGCGTTATCCTTATAAGAACTATATGGAGCACTTCTGATTTAAGGGGTGCTTTTTTTTTGCCCTGAATGCGTTCTTGAAATTAAATTATGCATTAAATAAAATCATTCAAATGAAAAAGACAGACGAGCTGAAATCTATTAATGTAAACCTTAACGCATGCTTCCGAATGCGTGGAGTCTGTTAAAATTGCTCCATTTTAACAGGCTTTTTTAGGCTAACCATTCCTTTTTCTCTTTAAAAACAAATACACTTTTAGCCGTGGTAAAATTGTTTTACCCAAAATTATTATCCCTTTTAATTGATTATTAACTACACACTTATGTTTAAAATTTTAAAGTCAATAGCGTTTATCTTTCTGCTCTTTATTGTGCAAAAGCTTTCCGCTCAAAATGCCGCGGTTACCGGAACGGTAAAGTCGGCAGATGGTGAAACACTCCCTGGTGTTTCCATTTTAATAAAAGAAACCAAACAAGCCACCATTTCTGATGCAAAAGGAGCTTTTTCTATTCATGCACCAGATAAGGGTACATTGGTATTTTCTTATATCGGTTTTAAGAGCCAGGAAATACAGATCAATAAAAACGCCGGCCCCATTTCGATCATTCTTCAGTCAAGCGATAATGCGCTTGATGAGGTAGTGGTTACTGCATTGGGTATTTCGAGGCAGAAGAAATCGCTTGGTTATGCTGTTCAGGAATTAAAAGGACAGGATTTGGCCGAAGCTAAAGAGTCTAACCTGGTAAATGCACTGGCCGGAAAAATAGCAGGTGTAAGGGTAACCAATAGTCAGGGGAGCATGGGTTCCTCGCGTGTGGTCATCAGGGGGGAAACATCTATTGCCGGAAATAACCAGCCATTATTTGTGGTTGATGGGATTCCGGTAGATAATTCTCAGTTAAATTCGGCTGGGGCCAGAGATTATGCCAATACCATTTCAGACATTAATCCAGAAGATATAGAATCGATGAGTGTATTAAAAGGACCAAATGCCGCTGCATTATACGGTTCGAGGGCTGCGGCAGGTGTCATCCTCATTAAAACCAAAACAGGTAAATCGAAAAAAGGATTAGGCATTGCCATCAATTCAAACGCGGTTTTAGAAACCTTGCTTACGCTACCCGTGTATCAAAATGCTTTCGGTCAGGGATCGGAGGGCAAATTTAGTTATGTAGATGGTGCAGGTAAAGGCATTAACGATGGAGTAGATGAAAGCTGGGGTCCTAAATTGGATGGTAGGCTAATCCCACAATTTTATTCGAAAGGAGTAGCCGTTCCATTTGTGGCGCATCCTGATAATGTACGTGATTTCTTCCAAACCGGATATTCATTAAACAATGGGGTATCTATTGCAGATGCAGGCGAAAAGTACGACTTCCGATTATCGTACAATAACCTGAAACAGGTAGGTATAGTACCAAACTCCGGACAGGGCAAAAATTCATTTGTATTGAATACTACAATAAAAGTAACACCCAAATTAAGTTTAACCGCAAATGCAAACTACAGCAAACTTAATTCTGATAATTTACCGGGAACGGGTGGTTCGAGATCTACCAGTACCATGTTGCAGTTTACCTGGTTCGGCCGTCAGGTTGATATCAACCAATTGAAAGATTATTTGGATGAAAATGGAAAAACGTTTAACTGGAACAATAGCTATTACAGCAATCCTTATTGGGTAGCTTACGAAAATACCGTATCACAAAACCGTAGCCGGATTATTGGAAGTTTAGCGCTGAATTATAAGATTATTGATGGACTTGATTTCAATTTCAGATCAGGAACGGATTATTATAATGATAGGCGCAAAGTTAGGATTGCATATGGTACCAATGGAACGCCTTTTGGCTCTTATACTGAGAGTGCCTTTACAGTAAGTGAAAATAATACAGATGCGACATTAAACTTTAACAAACAGTTGAATGACGATTTTAGTCTTGAATTGTTAGGTGGTGGGAACATCCGCAGGCAATATATCGAGCAGAACGATCAAAGTGCGCCTAAATTGGCCATTGCAGGACTGTATACCCTTAAGAATTCACGCGATCCTTTAATTTCATCAAATAATTTATCGCGGTTAAAATCTTACAGTGTTTATGCCTCTGGACAGATTGGTTTCAGGAATTACCTTTTTGCCAACATCACGGCCCGTAACGATTGGTCATCTACCTTACCAGCGCAAAACAGATCGTATTTTTACCCATCATTTAACGGAAGTTTTGTAGCAACAGAAGCATTTGACATTAAAAGTGAAGCGCTTAACTACTTAAAAATACGTGGAGGCTGGTCTAAAGTAGGTAAAGATGCAGATCCTTATCGCTTGATCAATACTTATGCATTTAGTGCGCCATTTAACGCAAACCCTCAACTTACCACAAGTAATATCGACCTTAATCCTAACCTTAAACCAGAAACTACCACCTCAACAGAACTGGGCGTTGAGGCTGTTTTCTTTAACAAAAGGTTACGTTTCGATTTAAGTGCATATAACACCAATAGTTACAATCAGATTTTGGCTGCCGATGTAAGTCAAAGTACCGGGTTTAGTTCAAAACTGCTTAATGCCGGAAAAATAAACAACAAAGGTATAGAAGCACAGTTGGGGATTACACCAATTAAAAAACAGTTTACCTGGGATATTGATTTCAATTTTGCTGCGAATAGAAGTAGGGTAATTGAACTTGATGCTGAAAAATTATTGACGAATTATATTGTGGCTACCAACTCAGCACAGGTTATTGCTACCGTTGGACAACCTTATGGATCATTGTTCGGAACCGCCTTTTTAAGAGATGGCAATGGAAATATCATTGTAAACGCTACAGGTGCGCCAGCAACAAACCCAACCAAACAGGTACTGGGAAAATATACACCAGATTGGATTGGCGGGGTGTACAATACCTTCACGTATAAAGGCATAAGTTTAGGTGTATTGGTTGATGCGAGTATTGGTGGTTCTATCTACAATGGTACCTATGCAACAGGCACGTATACAGGAGTATTGGCTTCTACACTTCCTGGAAGAGCAACAGAATATGGCGGAATCTCATATTATTATCCGGATAATAAAAAGGAAAATAGCACCGTAAGGGTAAACGGAACCACTCCGGCAGGTGTAACGGTTTATGATGATGGGATTGTTTTTGATGGCGTAACTGCCGATGGTAAACGCAATGAAAAAGTATTGCCTGCGCAACAATATTATAAATCGTTCAGAAACATTGATGAAGCAAATATATTCGATGCTTCATATGTAAAACTCCGTGAGGTTAAATTAAGTTACAACCTGCCATCAAAATGGCTCCGCCCATTAAGTTTACAGGGCGTTTCAGTATCGCTTGTGGGACGCAATCTTTGGATTATCCACCGCAACACAGTAGATATCGATCCGGAAGTAGCTTTTAATACGGGTAACGGTCAGGGTTTAGAAAGTCTTTCTAATCCAAGCACACGCAGTTACGGTATAAACCTGAATGTTAAATTTTAATCTTACCATCATGAAAAATAAAAAACTATATATACTGGCTATTCTGGCAATTGCATTTTCATCTTGTAATAAAGAGCTTGATGAGGTAAATATTAATCCGAATGCTCCGGAAATTCCACAACCAGATTATTTACTTACTGGTACCACTAAAACTACAGCTGATACGTATTGGGGGGTAACCAATAACATGAACTCGAGTCTGCTTTTTGCACAACAATGGGCTAAAGTTCAATATACCGAAGAAGATCGTTATATCTTTTCTAACAGTAGTTTTACTTCGTTATGGTCTACCGGTTATGCGCAAAGTATTGCTGGCTTTAATAAAATTATCGAATTGGGCGATGCACAGGGCAATCCAAATTATAAAGGTGTAGCCCTGATACTGAGATCGTGGGTGTTTTTGTTACTTACCGATGCTTATGGAGATATACCGTACGCACAGGCTGGGAAAATCAAACAGTTTGTTACACCAGTTTACGATAAACAAAAGGACGTTTACTACGGTATTCTTAACGATTTAAAGACTGCACAGGCAGCTTTAGATCCAGCTTCAGGAAAAGTTATAGGGGGAGATGTGATTTATAGCGGCAATATTGCTTTATGGAAAAAGTTTGCCAATTCTTTACGCCTTCGTATCGCATTACGCATTGCAGATAAAGAGCCAGCTAAAGCTAAACAGGTAATAGATGAAATACTTGCAGAAGGTGGTACTTATATTAATAGCAAATCGGAGAATGCACAACTGTTCTACAGTGATTCACCTCAGCAAAATCCGGTAGCAGCCTCATTCGAAACCAGGAATGATTACCGGATCAGCAAAACCATTGTGGATAAACTTTTTGCACTAAATGATCCTAGGTTACCAGTTTATGCAAGCAAAACTGATAATGCTACACCTCAAACGTATGTAGGCATTCCGAATGGCTCAACAAATTCAGAAGCCAGTGCAATAGGTTTGGCAAATTCTTCCAGACCAGGAACTTATTTTTTAGCACCAAAAGCACCTGCTGTGATTTTTAGCTATGCCGAACTGCTTTTTGATAGGGCAGAAGCAGCTGCAAGAGGTTTTACTGCCGAAAATGCCGCTGATCTGTATAAACAGGCCATCAGGGCATCATTTGATCAATACAGTATTGGTGGAAGTGTTGTTGATGATTATATTAATCAGACTTCAATACAATATGATGCAGGTAATTATAAAAAATCAATCGGTGAACAAAAATGGATCGCTTTATTTGGTCAGGGGTTAGAAGCCTGGACAGAGCAGAGAAGGTTAGATTATCCGCAATTAACTGCATCTGTTAATACCGTGTTGAATGGCAAAATTCCGGTACGTTTTATTTATCCAGGTTCTGAACAATCGTTAAACGGACAGAATTATAAAAATGCGGTGAGCAGTCAGGGTGCAGATTTATTAACCACCAAACTTTGGTTTGATGCTTTTTAATCCGATAGTGGTAATAGTGGTGTCAGATGTTGCCATCTGACACAAAAAACAAAAACGTCCCGGTTTAAATCGGGACGTTTTTGTTTGAAATTTTAAAGAAAGAGGTATCTCGTGTGTTGGAGTTCCTGCTTTCTTCCAGGTATTCATCTGGCTAAGTCTTCGGCAGCATTACTTGCCCTGTTTTTCAGATCTTCGGTATATCCTTTTGCTTTATCTACCCATCCCGGAGCCTTATCCAATAGCTCATCAACTATCGATTGGCCGGTAATTGGATCTTTCTTCGTGATATATTTTACACCGGCATAAACTGCGGCGCCAATAATTGCTGTTTTTAAAATTCCCATGTTCTTTCTTTTTTTTCTTAATTAAACATTTTGAGACCGTTAAAAGTTTTAGACAATTTCTTATACCGGTTGTTACATATTGTTGTTGCATGGCGCATTTTTATTCCGCTCATTTAACATTATTTTGTCGCTGTACTGCAGGATATTACGTATAATACGCTATTTATTCATTGCAATTACTAAAGTTAATAATGCCGGATAATAACAGCTGGCTTCACATTAAAAAAAGAATTTAGCTCGTTTCTCAGTTCCAAATGATTGCTTTTTAAGCAAGTAATTGCGTGGCCGGCTTGCCTCGCCATGATGAATTTTCTTAAATGCCATCGATAAACATCTGGTATGGCGATAAAAATTTTACAGATTATCACTATTAAATTTATATATTTCGAGCAAATTAACCTCCAGTAAATCGATTAAACCAAATATTGCTGCATGAATAAGAAAAAGCTGTTCAATGAAATTAAGGAGTTGAGCATCATAAATTCTTTCTCGAAACACGAACAGCTTGTACAGAGAATCATCAATGGCCTAAACCATAAGCTGATTGCTAAGGGAGATATTTTGCCTTCACCCGATTAACATTGAAAACACAAATGAACAAGTCAGATCAAATTACCGGTTACATCAAGCATGGGGCATTGGCGATTACCATTTCACTCTTTACCGTTGGCAATATTAACGCCCAAACCATTATTCCTATTGAAACCGCGCACAATGCCGTGGTATTACAGGCCGATGTAAAGAAAGATGTAAACACTATCTTTTTTGGAAAAAAACTGGCAAATAAGCAAGAATACGCCCAAGTTACTGCGCAATATAAACAGACTGAAGATTATACTGGTCAGCTAAATTCGGTGTATACACCTTCAGGATCAAGGAATTTGGTAGAACCAGCTATTAGCGTTACCCATGCCGATGGCAATAACTCACTCGATCTGAAATACGTTGATCATACCGTAACGGCTATTGATAATAATGTGAGTCTACTTAAAATCAGGTTGAAAGACCCGGTTTACAATTTCGAAGTCACCATGTTTTATAAGTCTTTTTATAAACAAGATGTAATAGAACAATGGACGGAGATTAAACATAATGAGAAAGGTACAGTGGTATTACATAAATACGCCTCGGCCAATCTGCACTTAAAATCACCACGTTTTTGGTTAAATCAGTATCATGGCGATTGGGCCAAAGAAATGCAGCCAGAACAAAGTGAAATTACCCATGGTATTAAAACTTTGGATAGCAAACTGGGTACGAGGGCAAATTTGTTTCAACCTTCTGTTTTTATGATTTCGTTAGATAAGCCTGCTGAAGAAAATGAAGGCAATGTTTTGTATGGTGCGATGGAATGGAGCGGTAATTTTAAGATCGATCTTGAGCTGGATTACCAGGATAACCTCCGCATTATTGCCGGAATGAACAATTATGCTTCGCCATACAGCTTAAAGCCAGGTGAAGTTTTTACAACCCCTGCTTTTTTGTACACTTTTTCTGATCAGGGAAAAGGAGACGCCAGTAGGAAATTGCAAGATTGGGCACGTAATTATAAGATATTAGATGGAAAGGGTAGCAGATTAACCCTTTTGAATAACTGGGAAGCTACTTATTTCGATTTTAATGAACAAAAATTGGCCGATTTGTTAAAAGATACCAAAAAACTGGGTGTCGATTTCTTTTTACTTGATGATGGTTGGTTCGGGAACAAATATCCACGTAACGATGATCATGCCGGGCTTGGCGATTGGCAGGAAAACAAGAAGAAATTGCCAAACGGAATAGCATCTTTAGTAAAAGAGGCCGATAATGTAGGAACCAGATTCGGAATTTGGATAGAACCCGAAATGGTTAATCCTAAAAGCGAACTTTATGAAAAACATCCAGATTGGGTGGTAAAACAGCCGAACAGACCTGAATACTATTTTAGAAACCAATTAGAGCTCGATCTGAGTAACCCAAAAGTACAGGATTTTGTTTTCGGTGTGGTAGATGGTCTGTTTACCAAAAATCCTAAACTGGCTTACATTAAATGGGATTGTAATGCCGTAATTTACAATGCATACTCCGCACATTTAAAAAATCAATCTCATTTTTACATCGATTATGTAAGAGGATTGTATAGTGTATTGCAAAGAATCCGTGCAAAATATCCAACTGTGCCTATGATGTTATGCTCTGGTGGAGGTGGTAGGGTAGATTATGCTGCCTTACAGTATTTTACAGAGTTTTGGCCTAGTGATAATACCGACCCATTAGAGCGCATATTTATGCAATGGGAATACTCTTATTTTTATCCGGCCATTAGTAGTTCCAACCATGTAACCGATTGGGGAAAACAGCCAATAAAATTCCGTACCGATGTAGCCATGATGGGTAAATTGGGTTTCGATATCGTAGTGAGTAAATTACCTGAAAAAGAGCTTCAGTTCTGTCAGGAGGCCATTAAAAACTATAATGATGTAAAACAAACGATCTGGCAAGGCGAACAGTATCGTTTGGCTAATCCACGTACCGGTAGCATAGCATCGATGTTATATGTAAATGCGCAAAAAACAGAAGGGGTAATTTTCAATTACCTGGTAAACTTCCGTTATGGTGAAAATAGTAAGTATCCGATTAAATTGAACGGTTTAGATGCGACAAAGAAGTACCACATTAAAGAAATTAACCTTTATCCAGGAACAAAATCATCAATAGATGCTACTAAAACCTATACTGGCGATTTCTTGATGAAAGTGGGCTTTAATCCTATTCTTAATGCTACAAGAACTAGTGTGGTGCTAAAATTGGAGGAAGCAAAATAGTACGGCTCGTCTTTAAATATAGTCCGTCATTGCGAGAAGGCTTTTTCAGCCGACGAAGCAATCTTACAACTATCACTGGTAGCGAGCACTTTAAGATTGCTTCGTCGTTCCTCCACGCAATGACGATTCTTCGCGAGGTAAGATAACAAAAGGATGCCTAATCCGTATTCTATGTGTTGGTGGCCCACCAAACAATTATCCTTAATTCAACTCTTACAATTGGTCATTCTGAATGAAATGAAGAATCCTTTAATTCACGATATAGGCCCTTCGACTACGCTCAGGGTGACAGACCAAGGGAGTCGACGGAAGACTTCAGACTACCGACTGAGGACTAACCTTCATCCTCTCCATTCATAAACGCCCGCGGACTTTTTCCAAATTGTTTTTTAAACTCCCTGCTAAAATATTTTGGATCGTTAAAGCCAACCTGATAAGCCACTTCATAAATGGTAAACCTATTTTGTTTAAACAGCTCCATCGCTTTCTTTAAACGGATCGATTTAACGAAATCATTTACGGAGAGGTTAGTAAGTTTTCTAATTTTTTTATACAAAATAGGCCTACTCATACCAACCATTGAAGCTAATTCAGATACCCCAAAATCTTCATCGGCGATATGTTCATCAATGTATTTTAAGAGTTTTAGCATAAAAGCTTCATCAATGGCATTTATGGTGAGCTCTTTCGGCTGTAAATGGATGTGTTTCAGGAATTTTTGACGCATTGTCTGTCTCGACATCAGTAGATTGCGAACATTCAGTAAAAGCAATTCAGGACTAAAAGGTTTGGTGATATAAGCATCGGCTCCTGTTTCCAAGCCGCTAACCTGGTGGATATGAGAAGAACGGGCTGTAAGGATAATAACAGGTATGTGGCTGGTCCGTTCATCTTCCTTAAGTCTGCGGCAAAGCACTATACCATCCATTATCGGCATCATAATGTCGCAGATAATCAGATCGGGCAGCGTTTCTACTGCTGTTTCCCAACCCATTAATCCATTTTCACTTTCCGCTATCTGGTAATGTTTGCCAACCAGTGATGTAATTAGTAGTCTGATTTCGCTATTGTCTTCCACCACCAATATGGTTTCGGTTGAAATATCAGTTTCTTTTTCGGATTTTAAAATTGCTACCGCTTGTTCTGCTTGTTGCGTATAGATATCAGGAAGGCTTGAATAATCTTTTACACCATCAAAAAGAGCCGTTTTAAAATGTGATTTCCCTTTCTTTAATCTTACGGTAAAGTTGGTGAAACCACGCTCGCCATTTTCAGCAGGTGTGCTTTCTACGGCAATATGCCCTTTGTGTTCCTCTACAATTGCTTTAGAAAGTGCCAAACCTATTCCCGAACCGATTTGATTTGAATGTTGCTCATCTACCTGGAAATAATCGCTAAAAAGATTCTTTAAGCTTTCTGCAGGTATGCCCAACCCATTATCTGAAATGCTAATCGCTACTTCATTCTCCATTTCCAATAGAGAAACAGATATTTTGCCACCTTTATTGCAGAATTTAAAGGCATTAGATAACAGGTTAAACAATACTTTTTCGAGCTGCCGTTTATCAAAAAACAGACTGATGTTTTCCTGCTCGTGTACAAACTCGTACTGTATATCATTTGTTTGGGCGAGATGAGAGAAGGAGATGAAAATTTCGTTAATAAAATCGACAATATTATCTTCTGTAACATGTAGGGTAAGGTGCCCGGTTTCAGCTTTTCTAAAATCCATTAATTCGGTAATAAGCCGCATTAGCCTATTTGCATTATTTTTTATAGGAATAATCTGCCGATTTAGCTCGGTATCGGTTTGATATTGCTTAGAAAGATTTTCTAACGGGCCAAGAATTAGGGTAAGTGGTGTTCTGATTTCGTGGGCCACATAGGTGAAGAAATTCAGTTTCATTTTCTGGATGTCTTCCGTACGTTTAAGCAGGGCACGTACAAAAAGATAACGTACAATTAAAAACAGTAAGCCCGAAAAGAAAGCCAAATAAATAAGATAGGCCCACCAGGTAGCCCAAAAGGGTGGAAGCACCGTTATTTTAAGGGTTGCAGCTTTGCCACCAGGATTGCCATCATTATTGCTTCCTGTAACCATAAAGGTATAATTGCCAGCAGGAAGATCGGTATAGGTAACACTGGGTACATCGGTTTTTACCCAATTTTTACTATGACCTTTGAGGATATAACGGTAACTGTTTTTTTCTGGTTTAATGTAATTTAATAAGGCAAAACCGAGGCTGAAATTGTTGTTGTCGTGTTTAAACGTAATTTGTTTGGTGCTTTTGATATCTTCCTTTAACAATCCATCTGGTGCATTTACTGCTACGGGTTGATCGAATAGTTTGAGTTCGGTAAAAGTGACTGGTGCAACATTCTTATTAATATCAATTTGGCTGGGATAAAAGGCCGTTAAACCATCGTAACCGCCAAAAAATAATTCGCCTTTACTATCTTTTAAAAACGATCTGATATTAAAATCGTTACCCGCTAGTCCATCACTTTTGGTATAATTAATAAACTTTCCTGTTTTGGTAACCAATTTGGATAATCCCTTATCTGTACTGATCCACAAGTTATTTTCCTTATCCTCAATTATTCCCAATACATTACCATTTGGCAGGCCATCCTTTTCGCTGTAGTTCCTGAATTTTCTGCTTTTATTATCAAAAATGCTCAAGCCTCCAAAAGAAGTTCCAACACAAATATTTCCATTTTGTATTTGAATGATGCAATTAATATAATCTGAATTTAAACTGCCTGCACTGTTCTTTTTCTGATCATGATAATAGGCTGTAATTCTTTTAGTAGATGGGTGGTAAGCATATAATCCGGCCTTGGTTCCAATCCACAGATTTTTAGCCTTATCTTCAAATATAACCTGGATGTAGTTGTTCCTCAGGTACTGCTCTAAAGGGCTTTTAACAGTTGTAGAAGCATATTGTCCATTTGTTTTTTTTAATGTAGATAATCCATCTTTGGAGCCTACCCAAACAGTACCATCGCTATCTTCAGTTATTGCAATTATTTCGGCGCCACCCAGGTTGTTTTTTACATCTTTAACATTAATTATTTTTTTGAAATTATGGCCTGAGGGGCTAAATACGTATAAGCCCCCGCGATGTGTACCCACCAATAATTGACCTGTTTTATCAAGACAGAGCGTTTTAATTAGGTTCGAATTGAGTCCATTGCTGTTATTTGGTTCCGATTTATAGTAGGTAAAGGTGTTGTTGCTCCTGTTTATATAATTTAAGCCGCCGCCTTCGGTACCCACCCACAGGTTATGGTATCGATCTTCGGCTATGGCACTTACAATGTTGCTGCTCAAGCCCTGGTGTTTTTTCGAATTCCGGAATACGGTAAATGGTGTAGCAGATGGATAGACTACGTTTACACCTTTATAAAAGGTACCAACATACATCGAACCGTTTAAATCCTCAAAAATGCTATGGATGGAGTTTTGGCTTAAGCCGCTGCTCTGTTCAGGATCGTAACGATAATTGCTGAATTTTTGGTTAATGGGATCGAGGATACTTAATCCTTCCTGTGTACCAATCCAGATGTTGCCCGCTTTGTCGCAGGTTAGTTTTCTAATGTCGTTATTTACAATCGAATTTTGATCTGTAGCACTGGTTTGGAATCGTTTAAATGTTTTATGTTCGTAATCGAATAGATTTAAACCATTATACGTGCCTAACCATAGCCGCTTTTGTTTATCGATTACAATACTTTTTACAGCATTAGAACTGATGCTGTTCTTGTTATTGGGATTATGCCTGAAAATTTCGAAACGATATTTGCCTTTTACCTGGTAAATGCGCACTAAACCATTATAAGTGCCTACCCAAAGGTTTTGTTTTTCATCTTTAAAAATCGAAAAAATCCAGTTGAGTGCAGATTTACGATTGGGCTTGTCAAAAAGAAATTTCTTGAAAATCTGCTTTTCAGCGTCTATCACCAAATTTAGCCCATTGTATGTTCCAATCCAGATGTTTTTTTGAGGATCTTCATAAACGCATTCTACCGAATCGCAGCTAAAGGAATGTACAGAGCTCCGTTTGTTGATGCGGAAAAAATGGTCGGTTTGTCCGTTGTAAATATTCAACCCGTTTTCTGTTCCCACCCACAACCTCCCCTTGGTATCGCTCAGTAGGGCCGAAATTACATTGTTCGAAATGCTATTTTGATTATCTGGGCTGTTGCTGTAAATTTTAAGGCGGTAGCCATCATAGCGGTTTAGGCCGTGCTGAGTACCCATCCAAATAAACTGGTTTTTGTCTTGCGCAATGGCCATCACCGAATTTTGCGACAGGCCATTTTCCATCCTAAGGTGGTTAAAAACAATAGGCTTCTGGGCACACAAAGAGGTGCAGATAAAAAGCATTGACAAAAACCATAAAGCGTTTAAACGCAGATTCATAAAATTAAGCTAGTTTTTTGGCCATCCTATAGCTAATAGTAAAATAGCTTTTGATGTATTTCCTTTAAATATAGCGTGAACTTATTAAAATATTGAAAGATTACAGTTTTTCTACCCTTTCATTTACAATTTTCGACCTTTTTCATTTTGCACCCAATTAGTTTTGGAAAAGCTAATGCAAGGTGATAAAAGAGCTATCATCAGTAGAAATTAACCATTCCTGTTATTGGCTTAACCAAATTTAACTAACAACCAACGCTGCAGTTAAATGTGATATCAACCTATCACAAAGCTGACAGTAAATATTAACCAAACCAACCATGAAACAAAAACTACTTTCACCAAAAGCAGTGCTTTTAAAATTTAGGGACTTGTATAGGCAGTTCTTGTTCGTACACGTGAATCAACAAAAATGGATGATCAACTAAATCAACGTCCTTAAGCAATCAACAACCAAATTTATGAACCTATTTACACTGAAAAGGCATTGCCTGATGCCTGCGCTTGCGCTGCTGTTTTTTAGCGCCTGCAAAAAAGATACCTACACCTCTGAAGTTTTTATTAAGAAACAATGGAAGGTAGACCTATCGGCCTCAAAAGTTTTGCCAGCCATTAGCGGGAGAACAGACCATGCCGTAGCGATGGTATACCTGATGGATAATATGGAAGTGCATTACGACATCTATTTCGACAAGGCACTCGAAAACAGTGATACCCCTGGAAGTGCCAAAATCTATCTCGGCACTGAAACCACATCGGGTGCAGTTTTTATCGATTTAAAAACACCTGCATTTAATGCCAACCGCGAAACTTCAGGATCGGTAGGAGTTGATGCGGCAACGGCCACAAAACTGCAGAGCGAAAAAATATATCTGCAGATTTCTTCTACCCAGCAACCTAATGGCCTGGTGCGCGGACAGCTTAATTAAATAGGAAACCTAAACCAAACAAAATGATTAAAATAATTACTTTTCAAAATCGGGTGTCGGGTTTTAGAACACTTTGCATAAGCTGTTTGCTTTTTGCATTGGGCAATAACATGCTTTACGCCCAAAAAACAGGCGACTCGTTGGTGAAAGATTCTGTGATGGCAAAATTACCTTTACAGGATAGGCATGTAGACCAATGGTTTAAAACCATATCAAAACTCCGTAATGTTGCCGGTACCACCACCATTTATAACGAAGATGTAAATACCACTCCGGTTTCTGACCTTACCAATGCCATAGCTGGAAGAATCCCAGGTTTATACAGTAACAGAAGTTCGGGCCGCACAGGGCCACTGTTCGATGTTTCTTCGTTTACACTTCGCGGCCAATCGCCCCTAATTGTGGTAGATGGCGTTGTGCGTTCGTTTACGAGTTTCAATTTAGACGATATCAAAAGCATAACTGTATTAAAAGATGCGGTTTCGGCCAATATGTATGGTTTAAGATCATCGGGCGGTATTGTTTACATCACCACCAAAGATAAATCGCTGGAAAAACCCTTCGAACTGAACTTTTCGGCGCAGTACGGCGTGCTGAACCAGTTTAAAAGACCAAATTTTATTACAGGTGGTAGTTATGCCGAACTATACAACGAAGCACAACAGAATACTTTTCCAGGCGCCACACCAACCTATCCGGCTGATTTAATCGCCGCTTATAAAAACGGCACCAATAATCCCTTTTTACAGCCCAATAACGACTGGTACAACAGTATTTATAAAAAGAACGCTGCACAACAACGTTACACCATCAATGCGGCAGGGAACGGCAAAAACTATCGCTATTATACTTCTGTAGAGCATTTCAGTCAGGATGGAAACTTTATTTCCGGTCCCGATAATAGCTACGAAACCACCAATTACTATAAGCGCTACAACTTAAGGACCAATGCCCAGATCGATTTTAACGATAACATCCAATTAGGGCTGAACATTTTTGCATCGATAGAAAATAGTAACGAACCAGGCAACCTGGCTTCAAATATCATGAACAGCATTTTTCAGACTTCGCCACTTGGTTACCCTGAAAAAAATCCGGATGGCACTTATGGTGGCAGCAGTCAGTACAGCAACAACATTTTGGCCAGTACCATTGCTTCGGGTTATAACAGTTTTAACGAACGTTCTTTAAATGCCGATGTAAGTTTAAAATTTAAGCTAGATGACATTACAAAAGGATTGTGGGCCAAAGGTTTGTTATCGATCAATAATTATTACCTGCAAACCATTTCTCGTAATAAAACTTTTGCTATTTATTATCCTGTCACCACTAGTACGGGTACCAGTTATACAAAAGTGGGCAGCGATGGTACCATTATTGCCAACAGTGGCGCACCAACCTTAGGCACGCAGAACAAGCAGACTTTTGTTAACGGTTTGTTGGGTTACGATAAAACCTTTGGCAAAAGCACATTGAACGTGCTGGGTACTTTTAACTTAACCAACCTGATTGATTCTTATACCCAGCTAAATCAGATTTATCAGAATGCGGGCATTAGTGCCAATTACGATTTCGATCAAAAATACCTTGCCGAAATTTCGATGGTTTACAGCGGATACAACCGTTATGCACCAGGCAAAAGATGGGGCTTTTTACCCTCGGCAGGTTTGGGATGGGTGCTTTCTAAAGAAGATTGGTTTAACAGTAAAGTTGTTAATTTTTTGAAAATACGCGGAAGTATAGGCGAAACCGCCTGGGCTGATCCAGGAAATTATTATACTTACTTACAGAATTATACTATCGGATCAACCGGTTATAACTTCGGCGCTACAGCTACTGCAGTTTCGGGCAGTTTAGAAAATGCTTTGAAAAACCCCAACATTACCTGGGAGAAAGCTTTAAAAGTTGATGCCGGAATTGAAGCACAGTTTTTAAAAAACCGTTTAAATGTAGAGGTTAATTATTACAATAATAAATATACCGACGAGCTGATTACCCCTGCAAATGGTTATGCTTCGGGAATTATCGGGCAAAGTTACCCAACCGTTAACGGCGGAAGCACCAGGTACAATGGGCTAGAAGCAAGCGTTCAGTTTGCCGATCATAAGAAAGATTTTTCCTACTTCGTTAAAGGCAATTTTACTTACGCCAAAAACAAGGTGATCAGTTTACAGGAAGGTAATTATCCTTACCCGTGGATGTACCGTGCTGGCCAACCTGGTACCACTTTTGGTTACGAGGCTATCGGTTTTTATCAGGTAGGCGAGGATATCAACAAAACTGCAAATATCCCTGGTTACACGCCAAGTCCGGGCGACATCAAATACAAAGACTTAAATAATGATGGCGTAATTAACTTTTTAGACACCAAAGCGCTTAATACCCGTCCGCTTTTCATTTTTGGTTTAAACTTTGGTTTTGCCTATAAAGGTTTTGATTTTAATGCTCTGGTTGAAGGCAGGTTACCAAGGGAGATCTACTACAATCCATCATCAATGCTCGCCTTTAACAACGGTTATGGTTATGTACTCGATTATACCACTGAAAACCGCTGGACACCGCAAAACCCGGTAAATGCAACCCTGCCACGTTTAACCCTCGGTAACGACACCTACAATACCCAAACTTCGAGCTTTTGGTACAGAAGAGCCGATTATATCCGCCTTAAAAATGTAGAAATAGGTTACACCGTGCCAGTTAAATTATTGGCGAGAGCAAAAATCAGCAAGCTGCGGTTTTTTGTTAACGGTTACAACCTCTTAACCTGGAGCAAACTCGATTATTTCGACCCCGAAACAGGTTTGTCTGGCTTTGCCAACTACCGCATTATCAATGGTGGTTTATCACTTAAACTATAAGCGTATCCAAGATGAAGAATTTTAATAAAATTACCCTAATATACACCCTGTTTGCCATATTATTTGCCAGCGGGTGTAAAAAAATGATTGAGGATGGACCTTTAGAAAATGCCAATAAAGACCTGGTATTCGATCCAACTGATTCACTTGGCGTTTATGCCGAAGCTTTCCTCAATAACACCTATTCGAGCCTGCCAAATGGTTTTAACCGGATATCTTCCAACATGCTCGATGCCGGTACCGATGATGCCATTCCATCTTCAACCTCCGCACAGGTGCAGTTCTATTCAAATGGCGCCTTTAACCAGGTGGCTTTGCCCGATAATACCTGGGATGCCAATTATGCGGGCATCAGAAAAGTAAATATTTTTCTGGCGAACATCGATCAGGTGCCCATTAAAACCACAGGATTTAAAAAACGCTTTAAAGCAGAGGCACGGGCATTAAGGGCCATGTTTTATTTCGAACTGGTTAAACGCTGGGGTGGTGTTCCCTTAATCGGTAATAAAATTTTCGAGCTGAACGATCAGATAAACCTTCCGCGCAATAGCTATCAGGACTGTGTAAACTACATCAATAGCGAACTTGATGCTGTTATGCCCGATCTGTTGGGTCCAAATGCAACAAGTGGTTATACCACCATCTATTTCGGACGTTTTACACGCGGTGCCGCCATGGCATTAAAATCGAGGTTGCTATTGTATGCAGCAAGCCCTTTAAATAATGCTGGTAATGATGCCTCAAAGTGGACGGCCGCCGCATTGGCTGCCAAAGCAGTGATGGATAGTGTTGTAGCGGGCAAATTTGTTTATGGTTTATCAACCTCAACAGCAACGGCCCATTACACCACCACGAATATGAGTGCATTGGCCCCATCTACTTCCTTAAGCAATTATGTGGCAGGGGTGAATAAATTTTTAAATGTGTTTTCTTCAAGGTATAATGCCGAAATCATATTGCCTTATTTAAGGGCTACCACTACCGATGTAGAGCAGAACAATGAACCTGTGGGCTATACCCGGCAGGGACAGGGCTTAACTAACCCCACTCAGGAACTGGTTGATGAGTTTGAAACTTTTGCCGGTAAAACCATCCAGGAGAGTAGCTCCGGTTATACGCTTGCCGCACCATACTATAACCGCGATCCGCGATTGGCCGGAACGGTTTCATTTGATGGCTTATTTTGGCTTAACCGTAATGTTCAAACTTACGATGGAGGTAAAGACAGGCCTAAAGGATATGGTAATGCCGTATCGGATGAAACCAGAACAGGTTACTACCTGCGTAAATTTATGACGGGTACCACCAGCGAAAGTGCCTATACTGCACAGAACCATAATTTTCCGATTTTCAGGTATGCCGAAATCCTCCTCAACTTTGCCGAGGCTCAAAATGAAGCTGTAGGGCCAGATGCCGATGTATATAAAAGTATCAACGCCATTAGGGCAAGGGTAAATATGCCGGCTTTGCCAACGGGTTTAACCCAACAACAGATGCGTGATAGGATCCGCCACGAGCGTAGGGTAGAAATGGCTTTCGAAGAACAGCGTTTCTGGGATATCCGCCGCTGGAAAATTGCCGAAAATGTATTAAACGGAACATTACATGGGATTAAGGGAACGCTAAATGGTACCATGGTAAGTTATGCTATTGTAACGGCAGCACCTACCAGGTTCGAGTCTGCTAAAATGTACCTCTACCCAATACCATTTAAAGAAATGGCATCTAACAGCAACATGGTTCAAAATCCAAACTGGTAGCTAATCAACAACATGATGAAAAGATTTTTAACATATATTATATTACTATCAGCCCTTTTGGTACAAACCGTGTATGGGCAGGTAGGAAAAACGGTTTCGGGTGTAATTTCCGATAACCGTGGCCCAATACCCGGTGCCAGCATTTACGAAAAAGAAGCCACGGCCAATGGTACCACTTCCGACCAGGATGGTAAATTTACCTTGCGCCTTAAAAGTTCCAGTGGCGTACTGATCATTAAATCAGTAGGTTATTTAACCAAAGAAATCGGCACAGAGAGCAGAACCAGTGTAAATGTTACCCTCGAGGAAGACGCCAAAGGACTGGAAGAAGTGGTTGTATTGGGTTTCGGTGAAAAAGCAAAAAAAATTACCAATACTGGGGCGGTGAGTTCTATTTCGGGTAAAGAAATAAGACAAAGTCCTACAGCGAGCATTCAAAACTCATTGGCAGGCCGTTTACCAGGGTTTTTCTCCCAGCAAAGAAGCGGTCAGCCCGGTAAAGATGGTGCAGCTTTTCAGATCCGAGGGATCAGCACCTACCAGGGAACAACCACGCCTTTAATTATTGTGGATGATATTGAGGTAACTGCTGATCAGATCAATATGCTCGATCAGAATGAGATCGAAAGTTTAACCATCTTAAAAGATGCTTCTACAACAGCCGTTTATGGTGTACGTGGTGCCAATGGTGTTGTGGTGGTGCGTACGCGCAGGGGAGAATCAGGCAAGCCACAGTTAACCTTTAGACAGGAAACTGGTTTAACCCGATCGGCTGTGAATTTTAAAACCAACGACGGTTATACTACCTTAAAAATGCTGAACGAGTACACCACCGAGCAGTACATGGATCCGGCCACCCAATACCCTAAATTTTTTGGCGGGAATAACCTCGAGCATTACCGCCTGCAGGATGACCCTTACAATTATCCATTTGTGGATTGGTGGGATGAACTGACAAAAGATTACAGCATACAAAACCGCAGTAACTTTGATATCAGCGGTGGTACTCAAAAAACGAAATACTTTGTTTCGCTTGGTTATTTCAGTCAGGGTGGGATGTACAAAGATTTTACCAAAGATGAAGGTTACAATGGCGATTATCAGTTCGACCGTTACAATTTCCGCTCAAATGTAGATTTAGATCCCAATAAAAATTTGCATATCCGTTTTGATTTATCAGGAAGATTCGGGGTAACCAATTCACCAAACGATTCGCCCGGGAACGGTGGTGCACCAACCCTGCAATATTTATGGAACGGGCAATTATCGGCTTTTGGCTTTCCCGCTTACAATGCAAACGGCACTTACGGTGGTTCTACCAGCGGGTCGACAAAAATAAACCCAATAGCCAATTTAAGATGGTCGGGTTATAGTCGCGATTACACCAATAACCTTGGGTTTGTAACACAGGTAGATCAAAAATTGAATTTCATTACAGAAGGACTTACCGCAAATGCATTGTTATCGTATGCCAGCGATTATAGTTTCAATCGCTCTTTAAAAAGAAGCTCCTCTGAAATACCTACTTATTACTATGATGCCAATACCAGCAGTTACCTGCCAGTTGTAAACAACCTCTACCGTTTGGGTAAGTTAACAAGGAGCGGAGGTTATACCGGATCGAACCGTTTAACCAATTTACAGGCCTCATTAAAATACAACAGAAGTTTTGCCAACCATAATATAAATGCTTTTGTATTGCTTAACCAAACTACAAAAACTGAAGAAACGAGTGCTGTTGCTTATGATCCCTACAATGTGAGGGGGATTGTTACATCTTTCAGTTATAACTACAAACAGAAATACCTGCTCGATTTTAAAGGTGCATACAATGGATCGGATAAATTCCAGTCGAGCAAAAAATACCAGTTTTTTCCAGCGGTAAGTGTAGCCTACAACATCAGTGAAGAACCTTTTTTTAAAAACAATATCAATTTTATTGATAATTTAAAAATCAGGGGATCTTATGGTATGGTGGGTAACGATGGTATCGGATCATCTGTATATTCTTACGAGAAAACCTATGTTGGCGGAAGTGGTAAAGGCTATATTTTTGGCGAAACAGGCAATACAACCTATGGTGGTTTAATTGAACCCACTTTGGCCAATACCGAAATTACCTGGGAAACCCAACGTGATGCCAATATTGGGCTTGAGCTTAGGATGTTTAAAGGCCGATTGGGTTTGAATGTTGATTTTTACAAAAAACGCCGCGAAGATATTTTAACACAGCGTGCATCAGTTGCTGCTGCATTTGGTGCTTCGCTACCTTTCGTAAACCTGGGCATTGTTGATAACAAAGGATATGAAGTAGAGTTAACCTATAAAGACAATCTTTTCTCTAACAAACTATCGTATTTTGTTAATGCGCAGATAAGTCATTCAGAAAACAAAGTAATTTTCCGCGATGAAGGTGCCGTACGCTACCCTTGGTTAGGTTTAACCGGAAAACCTGTTGGTGCCCTCTTTGCTTACCAGGATGCAGGGCTTTACCAATCACTGGCTGATTTATATAACAGTCCGAAATTGATCACCGCCACCCCTTTAAGCAATTTATCGCTCGGAGGTGTTAAACTGGTTGATTTAAATGGCGATGGTATTATCGATCAATACGATTTAGGTTATATCGGAACCAATCAGCCCGAGTATATTGCGGGTTTAAGTTTTGGCTTCTCTTACAAAAACTTCGATTTCAGTACCTTATTCCAAAGTTCATTTAAATATTTCATCAATATCAACCGTGGTGTAATCGGTTATAGCCGTCCCGAAAATCAATCTATTCCTTATAACCTGGGCCGTTGGACACCCGTTACCCGTCAGGAAGCTACATTCCCTGTATTGGCAGGCAGTGGTTCGCAAAGTGGTGTGTTTTCTACTTACTGGACAAAACGCGGTGATTACATCCGTTGGAAAAACGTAGAAATAGGTTACCGTTTACCCACTTCGTTTGCTAAAAAACTCCACATGAACAACATCAGAGTATATGCCAATGGTTACAACCTTGGCTTGCTTTACACGGCGTTGCCTGTGTTTATAGATCCAGAATCGGTAACTGGAACGGCCAGCACCACAAACCTTGGCGATGTAAACGAATACCCGCAACAGAGCATATTCAATTTTGGGATCCAGTTTGGGCTATAATTCAAAAAAGATAAAGAAATGAGAAAGAAATTTTATATCATCAATATCATTGCAGTAGCACTTTTTAGTTTGGCTGCATGTAAAAAATCTAGTTTTTTGGATAGGAAAACAGAAACTTTAACCGAGGATAAGGTTTTTGCAGATAGCGCGCTTACCATCGGCTTTGTAAATGACATGTATGCCTATACCGGACAAGACATTGTTTTGCAGCGGGCGGGTTATATCACCAGTCCCAATGGTAACGATTGGGCCTGTTTTGATGAACAGACAAGTTTAGCACTAAGTTACTATAGTACACCACAAACAGGGGTAATTCAGGGTACCTATACCGCTAGCAATTACTCACTGAACAATTACTGGACAACTTATTATAAAAAAATCAGACAAGCATCGCTGTTTTTGCAGAGTATAGGTAAAACGCCGATTTCAGCTGTTCGTAAGAATAGGTTGATTGCTGAAGCGCGTTACCTTAGGGCATTCTTTTATATCGGTTTGATCCGCTTTTATGGCGGTGTACAGTTAATGCCCGATGTTCCACTCAATGCAGATGAAATTTTAATATCCAAACGCAATACCTACAAAGAATGTGTTGATTATGCTGTTGCCGAACTTGATGAAGCAGCAAAAGGTTTGCCCAATGCATTGGCGCAGGAAGCCGCAGAATACGGACATGCTACGAGAGGTGCTGCATTGGCCCTTAAGGCAAGGATTTTACTTACAGCAGCGAGTCCGCTTTTTAATGGTAAATCGCATAGTACAGATGCTTCCTTATTGCCTTATATTACCTATTCGGCAACTTATAATGCAACACTTTGGCAGAAAGCAGCTGATGCATTAAAAGCAGTGGTTGATCTGCCTGATTACGCATTGGTAGAAGATAATGTAACCCGTCCTGGCCATGGTTTTTGGAAAATGTTTATCAAAGGCAGAAAAAATACCGAAGTAATTACACCTTTCGTGGTTTCTTCGGGAGCAGTGAGCTTTTTGGGCGGAACAAATTTTGAATCTTATCGTTTTCCAAGAAGCAGACAATCTACTACTTATACCTTTTGTAACCCGACCGAATCTGCGGTAGAAAATTTTGGAACTAAAGAGGGGAAGGCAATTGATGATCCTGCTTCGGGCTACAATTCCAATAATCCTTATATAAACCGCGATCCACGTTTTTATTTCTCTATCATTTACAACCAAGCGCCTTTATGGAAAAGTGGTTCGGGTACTACATTGGTTCCGGTTGATATCTATTTTAACAAGGCCACAAATGCACTGGCTGCTGATGGGATACAAGCTTATTATACCAAAACGGGATACTATTCGAGGAAAATGGCTAACGATTCTACCGGTACATCCGCCAGTATTGAAAGATGTTTGCCGGTGATCCGCCTGGCAGAAATATATATGGGCTATGCAGAGGCATTAAACGAATTGGGTCAAACAGAACAGGCTGTTTCATGGCTTGTCAAAATCAGAAAACGTGCAGGGATTACCGCGGGAACTGATAACCGTTATGGCATCGTTGCAGGCATATCGCAAGCTGCATTTAGAATATTGTTACAAAAAGAATCTGTTGCCGAGTTTTTCTCAGAGGGGCATTTCTGGTACGATACCCGCAGGTGGAGAACAGCAGAGCTAACCGAAAGCAAGAATATTATGCAGACATACATCTCAAAGGAAGCCAATGGAACTTTTACTTACGATAGAACAAAGCTGGCATTATCGGTTAATTGGCAACAACGAGCTTATCTCGCACCAATTCCTCAAACAGAGATTGATAAATCGGCAACGTTAATGCAAAACCCAGGTTGGTAATAATCAGCTTAAACAATTTTTTTAGTTGAGTTAGTCCCAGACCAGTTGCCTGCCAAAATAAGGTAGGCAACATCATGGTCGGGTAAAAACCTTAAACCTTTTATACACCATTACGATATCAATACGATCATCTTAAATATCCACTATGCCTACCGATCAACAAGAAAGCCCGGTTTTAGCTAAACTCAAAACCTCAATTGATATCAGAACACTTGAGCCCATTATGTTTTATTCGGGGAAGGATGATGAACTACAGGTTTTTTTAAATGAAAGCGAATATGGCGAACTGATCATTATTTCACTTGCTAATGATCAGTTTTTAGTGAAAGAGGTATTGTTAGAAGAAACAAATGAAAAACTCGAGTGGAAACAGGATCATAAAGGACTGAGGATTTCGGTACCCGAAGGATTACAAAAAAGTAGTGGGGATATGGGGCGTGTATTGAAAGTTACTTTTTGAGTCGTGAGTTGGCAGTTCAGCGTCAATTACTGATAAAAGCCCTCGGAGTCGAAAGGAATAGTTTGAAGTTAATTAACCAATAAAGATTGCTTAGGCTCCAGCTTATCTGGCCCCGCAATGACGGATTGGGTAATGGAGCATCTACTAATGAACTAATGACAAGTGAACTAATAAACCAATAACAATCAATTAACCATAAACCTTTAACCATTAAACAATGAAAAACAAAAAACAACTTTGCTTTGCACTGCTTTTGATGATTTCAAGCGGTCTTTTAATGACTGCCTGTAAAAAAGCACCTGTTTCAGAACCAGAAACACTTGGCACAAAACCAACTACATTGGCACTAAACTCTGAAACCACACCGCCTAGTTTTGTAACCAACACCAAAAACCTGAATATTGTAATGTTTGTGCCTACCGATAACCCGGCGCTTTCTGATTACAAAACCCGCTTAACCTCTTTATTGGTTCATTTTCAGGGCTGGTTCCATACCGAAATGTTAAGGTATGGCTATGATAAATACATGGGATTGCCCAAAATCGATTCAACCGGATTGGTGCGTTTTATCGAAATACCAGCTCAGTTTGCACAATCTGCCTATCCTTACGATGCCAGTATTTCTGCAACTAAAATCCTGAACGAAATTGCGGCCTACAAAGCCACACACGCTTCAGAGTTTTCAAATTCAAGCCATACGCTGATCTTATTGCCCCAGCGTACCGATGGTAGTTTTGATCAGCCTTTTTACGGTTATGGTAAAAATTGCTTCGCTACTGACAATTCGAACATGGCGGTTGATAAAATCCCTAATGCAACATCAAATTTACTTGGCGGCATGCTGCACGAGCTGGGACATGGCTTAAATTTACCGCACGATCATGCCAAATATGCTTCAGAACAACCAACTTTAGGTACTTCTTTAATGGGATCAGGAAATGTAACTTTCAGTAAAGGTCAGCCAACATTCTTAACCGAGGTTGATGCTGCCATTTTAAACCGTAACGAAGTGTTCCAGAATCCTTTGCCTACAGAAATACCTTACGAAGCAGCCACCACCACGATTGATGCGCAGTTTGCCTACAATGCAACAACACAGGCTTTCAATGTTACAGGTTCATTTACAAGTAATAAAGAGGTAAATGATATTCTAATTTACATGGACCCAGATTTGGGTAGTAGCGATGCTGATTATAATGCCGTGGCATGGAGATCGAACCCAGGTACTGGAAATACAATTTCGGCAACTATTCCTTTTAGCGAGCTTTATTATAAAAACAACGAAGCTTACAACATCAGGGTGAAATTGCTATTGAAAAATGGTGCTAATGTGAGCAAAACCTATTCATTTTCATTTTTAAATGGTGTGCCGCAAATCGGTGCAAATGGTTCTGCTAAATTTCATCAGAATGCCAGTTATGGTGGCTATGGTATATCATTACCTGTTGGCCAGTATACCACCGCCGATTTAATAAGCCGTGGTATTAGCAATAACGATGTATCATCCGTTAATTTAGGTCTTGGTGTTAAAGTAATTATGTATGATGGAGATAACTTTACCGGAAGTAGTATCGAATTAACGTCGTCAAGTACTTACGTTTCTACTTTTAACGATAAGGCATCATCCATAAAAGTGATTGCCCTTTAATTATTATTATTTATAAACAGGCTTATTTTTAATGTTTTAAACCAAATCAAAAATGAGAAAACCGCTTTTTTTAAGTCTGTTATTTGTACTGTTTGTCCAGCTATTGGTTGGGCAAACAGTACAAAATAATGCATTAGAACAGTTTAGGACAGAAAAATTCGGCATGTTTTTACATTGGGGCTTGTATGCCCAAACTGCTGGCGATTGGAAAGGCCATAAGGTTAAAGGAGGAGAGCATTTTATGCTTTACGAACGTATTCCGGTACAAGAGTACGGAACCATTGCCGATCAATTTAATCCCATAAAGTTCGATGCAGATGCCTGGGTTAAACAAGCCAAAGAAACAGGGATGAAGTATATCGTTTTTACGGCCAAACATCATGACGGATTTGCCATGTACAACTCAGCCAGCAGTGATTATAACATGGTGAAAAGGAGCCCCTTTAAGCGCGATCCAATTGCAGAGCTGGCAAAAGCCTGCAAAAAATATAAAATCACGCTTTGTCTTTATTATTCCTTAGGGAGAGATTGGCAAGATCCGGATGTGCCAACCAATTGGCCTGTAAAAGCGGGCAGAAGCAACACCTGGGATTATCCGAATGAAGATGAAAAAGTTTTTAACCGCTATTTCGAAAGAAAGGTTAAACCACAGATCACGGAGCTTTTAAGTAACTATGGCCCAATTGGCGCACTTTGGTTCGATACGCCTGAGCTTATCAGTAAAACAGAGAGCCAAGAACTTAAAGCGTTAGTTAATAAATTACAGCCAAACTGCTTGGTTAACAATAGAATTGGGAATGGTTATGGCGATTTTTCAATTTCTGAACAGTCTTTGTCGCCATCATCAAAAAAAGCATGGGAGTCTTGTTTAACCATTGGCCAAAACTGGGGTTACAACAAACACGATAGCCTTTGGAAATCACCAGAAATGCTGGTACGGCACTTGGTAGAAGTAGTAGCTAATGGTGGCAACCTGCTGTTAAATGTTGGCCCTAAAGGCGATGGTACATTTCCAGATTGGGCAACTGCCCGATTAAAAGAAGTAGGTAAATGGATGGATATTAATCATGAGGCCATTTACGCCAGCCATCCATGGTTAGCTATAAAAGAAAATAGGAGTGAAAAGACCGACAATATTTCCATCGAAGAAAGTAAAAATGCCATTAAAGATGCCGTTTTTGATGGTACACCAAAATCTTTAACACCAGATGTTTACTATACCGCAAAAGACAAGACTGTATATGCTTTTTTAAGAAGCTGGCAAAAGCCAGATGTACTGTTAAAGCAGATAAACAAAAGCACACTGTCTGTTAAAGATATTGAACTCCTGGGAAACAATAAAAAAATTAAATGGACAGTAAATAGTGAGGGGCTTAACCTTGATTTACCAGGTGATTATAATAAAGGAAATCAAATTCCTGTTTATGTATTAAAAATAACAGCCAACTAATGAGGTTACTACATATATTATCTATATTACTTGTTTATTCAACTGCGTTTGCGCAACAACAGGGAATTATTCCTATGCCAGTGCAATTTGTAAAAGGTAGTGGCTACTTTGCCCTTAACAATTACAGTAGTATTGGTTACAATAACGAACAGTTAAAAACAATAGCCTATTATTTTCAGAACGAATTATTAAGCCAAAAAGGAATTACCATTCAACAGAAAGCGAAATCGGCAAATATTATGCTATTGCTAAAAACAGGGAGGAAAAATGCAGATTCATGCGCTTATCAGATCAGTATCAAACCTGGCCAGATTATCGTTTCTGGTACACATCCCAATGGCATTTTTTATGGAGTGGTTTCACTGCTGCAATTGGCGCTAACCAATAAAAACACCCAGCTTCCTGCTGTAGAAATAAGTGATGCACCGGCTTATGGCTGGCGTGGCTTTATGCTCGACGAATCGCGCCATTTTTTTGGCAAACAAAAAGTGAAATCCATTTTAAACTGGATGGCTTTTTATAAACTAAATACTTTTCATTGGCATTTAACCGATGAGCCTGCCTGGCGCCTAGAGATTAAAAAGTATCCAAATTTGGCCCTTATTGGCGGTATTGGTGATTATTTAAACCCCAATTTGCCAGCACAGTTTTACACACAGGCCGATATTAGGGAAATTGTGGCTTACGCTGCTGAACGCTACATTAAAGTAATACCTGAAATTGATATGCCCGGACATGCTACTGCAGCCAATAAAGCCTATCCAGAATACTCAGGAGGCGGTTCAATAGGGCATCCAGAGTTTACCTTTAACCCTGGCCTGGAAAAAACCTACGGTTATTTAACCGATATTCTAAAAGAAACCAATGTGCTTTTTCCTTCGGGATTAATCCATTTGGGAGGGGATGAAGTGAGCTACGGAAATGAAAAATGGAAAAGCAATCCAGATATTTTAAAACTCCGCGAGCGTGAAAAGCTTAAGGATGATGCTGCGGTAGAACACTATTTTATGAAACGTATGGCCGATTCGCTCTACCAATTAAATGCCAAGGCTATTTTTTGGGATGAAATGGCCGAAGCCGACCTACCCAAAGAGAAAACCATTATGTTTTGGTGGCGCCAGGAAAAACCTGCTCAGCTTCGCACTGCTTTAAGTAAAGGTTATCAAACAGTTTTATGCCCACGCTTGCCATTGTATTTCGATTTTGTTCAGGATAGTACCCATCAATACGGTAGAAAATGGAATAAATTATATAGTCCGATTGAGCAGGTATATCAGTTCGATGCACAGTCTTTTGCCGAAAATAAAAAAGAAAAACAGCTTATTTTAGGTATACAGGCAAACCTTTGGACAGAAACAGTAGATAATGACAACCGTTTAGATTATTTGCTTTTTCCGCGGATTGCCGCCCTGGCAGAGGCTGCATGGACGGCGCAAAATCATAAAGATTTTAAAACCTTCAGTAATAATTTAACCCAGCACCTGGCGCTTTATGGCAAAGCAGGAATTTATTATTATCATCCCTCAAAACCTTTACAAAACCCAGAAATACCGGTTAAGAGAAAGAAGCCATTAAATTATAAAGATTAACACGCACACGAATAAAATTTGAATATGAAGAATATATTAAAGTTTGCCTTGGTTACCCTTGCTGCTGTAGTTGTAGAACACCCTGTAGATGCGCAATGGACAGGGCCGAAGAGCAAGCCTACAAAAGAAGTTGAAGTTAAATACGGAACCCTAACACCGCCAAACCGTACCGATGCCGATATGGAAGCCTTTCGCAGTTATGGTTTAGGGCAGTTTATCCATTGGGGAATTTATTCTATCGCGGGTAACGAATGGAATGGGGTAAGTGCAAGGGGAGGTGCAGCAGCATCAGAATGGATCCGATCCTGGGGCGGGCCTACAGCGCCAAAAGATTGGGCCAAAACTTACGATAACCTGTACAAACAGTTTAACCCGAAAAACTTTGATGCTAAACGCTGGGCTAAACAAGCTAAGGATATGGGCGCGAAGTATGTGATTTTTACCACCAAACATCATGATGGCTTTGCACTTTGGCCAACCAAATATTCTGATTATAATGTTTCTGCATCGCCGTATAAAAAAGATATTGTAAAACAGATTGTAGATGCTTATACCGCCGAAGGTATTGATGTATATCTCTATTACTCGATTTTAGAATGGAATAACCCAAATTATATGGGGAAAGCTCCAAAAACAGACGAAGAGAAAGAAAAATTCGGTAAATTTTTAGCTTATACCCGAAACCAGCTTTTAGAGCAACTGGATAACTATCCGAAAATTAAAGGTTTCTGGTTTGATGGTACCTGGGATGCCTCGTGGAAAAGTGCCTACGAATTTACCTACAATTTAGAAAAAGAACTCCGAGAAAAACATCCTGGATTAATTATTGGCTCGCGTTTCCGTAACGATGAACATGGCTCAAGACACTTCGATTCGAATGGTAATATTTTAGGCGATTACGAACAAGGCTGGGAGCGTAAGTTACCTGCAGAATTTGAGTGGTTAAACGGTAACGATTGGGATGCGGTAATGACTATCCCGCCAAACGGTTGGGGATATATGAAAGATTGGTCGGGGATTTATACCAAAACTACCGACGATTTATTGGATATGCTGATGCGTTCGGTATCAATGAATGGCAATTTTGTACTAAACTTTGGACCCGATGGCAATGGAAATATGCATCCCGAAGAGGATAAAATTGCAAAGGAAATTGGCGAATGGATAAAAATAAATGCCGAGGCGGTATATGGGGCGCGCCATGCTGCATTAACCCCTTCTAAATTAGGTTACTTTACTCAAAAAGCCGATAATCTTTATTTAACTGTTTTTAACCAACCCGTAAATGGCATTGTGCGTATTGCGGTGCCTAAAAATGCCAAACAAGTTCCCGGTACAGCTGCGCTTTTAGTAAACAGTAAGAATTTAACCTTAAAACAAGCAGACCTTGGTTTGGATCTGGATAAGAATACCTATTACGATGTAATACTGCCAAAAGATTTTCAATCCAACAAAGCATTTGTAATTAAAATGAAACTGGTGGCGCCAAAAGCAAAAGCAGCAAAGTTAATGGATGCTAAAATGTAGCCTGGATGAATGGTTTTTTCTTAAATGTTTTAATACGATTTATAGTAAACCGTGCGGTTGTATACTATCAAACCATGCTGTGCGATAAATGGAAGTAATGGCCGAGAGGGCATAAACCGGGTTTTGACAGGAAAATTTAAATGTAAACGACAAGGTAATGAATAGGTTGATTAGTGCCCGAATTTTACCTTCTATGCTAAGCGTACTTTAGACTGGTTATCTGATGTTACGCCTGGTAAATACATTTATTTGGTTAGTTAATGATTGCGTAGCGATGGATGTTTCTACGCGATCTTAATCCTAACCCCGTGGGTATACATCCATATCAGAATTATCAAATCAAATAATCCTTAAGCCTGATATCTTAATATAAATCACGGGTACGATAATATAAATCATGGGTGCGGTAATATAAATCGCAAGTGCAATAATATAAATCGCGGGTGCGGTAATATAAAACGTGAGTGCAGTAATATAAAACGTGAGTGCAGTAATATAAATCGTGGGTGCAGTTATATAAATCACACTATTGGCTTGATACATTTAATATTGTATTAAACCGGTGTCGTAACCTTAACAATTTAATAACGCTAACTAACTATCTTACTAATAACATCGGTTCATCTTTGTTAAAAGATCCTAACCAAATAATAGGATAATTTAAGCACAATGATATGAGACTGATTTCTTGCGTAGCGCTTTTAATGGTTATACCGGCAGTTGGGCTTTTAACCAAAGCCAATAAATTTAGTGAAGATAAAAGGCCTGAAGCCCCAGTGCATGAGCATATTGTAAATGATTCAGCTTCATTAAAATTGTTTAAACCTATTGGTATGGCTGCTAAGCTTGAGGCTGCACCTGTTGTATTTACAACTGATTATCGGTTGAGTTTTTTTAAGCCTGTGTATCTCCACTCAACCCCTTTATTTACCATTCATAAAATAAAGTAGCGCAGCCGCGCTAAGAAAAATATGGACAGGAGGTCGTTATTAGAAGTAGACTTGGCTCATTAGTCGCTTTCATGTCTGAAAAGCTGGCAGATCATGTGGTGTCAGATATTTCTATCTGACACTCTATTTAGTATTTAATTCGAATTCTGTGTTTTTCATAGGCTGTATTATAAATATAGATTTGTCATCCTGAGCCTGTCGAAGGACCTGTTTAAATATCCCGAAAGGCGTTTCGACAAGCTCAACGTGACAAATTCGAATGGAAATTACAAATATGATACAGCCTGCAATTTTAATCGACTTTAGATTAAGGACTTCAAACTAAAGACCCCAAACTATTTACCTTCCCACCAGGCTAAAGGAAACTTAATTTCATCAACGGAGCTTGCAATCATGTCGGGTTTAAAAGCATAATGCCCTAAAGTATCTTTGCTTGAGATACCCGAAAGTACCAGAATGGTTTTATAGCCCATTTGTACACCTCCTTGTATATCAGTTTCCATGGTATCGCCAATAACCGTAGTTTCACTGGTTTCTAATCCTAAAAATTTACGTGCCGAGCGCATCATCACGGGACTTGGTTTGCCTGTAACAAACGCTTTTCTGCCGGTTGCTTCCTCAATCATGGCAGTGGTTGCGGCAATGCCTAAATTATTCCACCCTGGTTTTTTGGGCGATGGATCTCTGTTGGTAGTAATAAATTTAGCTCCCGCAAGAATCATATCAACAGCACGCTGCACCATTTCGAGCGTAAAGTTTCTACCTTCTCCCAGCACAACAAATTCCGGATCGGTGTTTACCAAAGTAATACCATGATCGTGTAAACTGCTTAGTAAACCGCCTTCTCCCAATACATACGCGGTACCATTCGGGCTTTGATCGGACAGAAATTTTCCAGTAGCCATCGCACTGGTGTATACATGACTTTCTTCTACCTTTATACCTAATCCTTTAAGTTTGCGTACTACCTCCAAAGCTGTTCTCTGACTATTGTTGGTCATAAATGCAAAAGGAATATCTTCATCAATTAAGTTCTTAATGAATTTATCAGCACCAAATATCAATTCTTCCCCGCTATAAATCACCCCATCCATATCTATTAATAATCCTTGTTTCATGTTTTGTAGATTTAATCTGTTTATGTGCAAACTTAATATTTTCTTGTTCAATCAATGTTAAAATAAAGTCTTTTGAGCATGGAACGCTAAATAATTTTAAGCAATTTTCTTGTTAATTTATTTAACATAAACTTAATATGCAGGCTGTAGCGTCACTCCAACAAGTTACGTATTTGTATAAAATACTAAATAATGAAAAACGCCTTCAAACCAATTGCCATTCTTCTTTTAATCGCATTGAACACTTTGTTCGCCTGTAAAAAGAAAACCGATGATCCGACAGACTTTACAGTAGATGACAAAAACTTAACCGACTGCCCGCAAGGTTCAACCTGCTATTTTCAATATGTTAATTATGCCTCGCTTGTAGATAATCAGCTCACCTTAGCAACAGGCCAGTACCGTGTTTTTTGGACAAGGAGCGAGGGAAATTATGCTTCAAGGATTTTGTATTTTCTTGCTCCAATGACAGGTGATCGGTTCTTGTTGAAAGACAAGGATGTAGCTGAGGGCAGGGTGAAATATGTGTCCGGTTGCCCTTCATGTAATTCAATCGGTTCATTAAGAGCTATTGCTGGGGCAGTTAAAGGTGTAAAAATTGCTAAAAGTAATGCCGGATATGAAAAGTGGCTGTTAGAATCGAATATTGTGTTGGCTTTGGAAGGTAGTACAAGGCCACTAGATACAATATACATTAAGCAATATTATTATGCTGCCGTACAGTAATAATTAAGTTTATAGATTCTAGATGTATATAGGCGCCATTTTTCGCCAGTAATGGGGGCGGTGCGCGTTGCTCTCCCAGGTATGAAACTGATTGGGGATACCTTTCTCCCATAACAGGCTGCTTAGGTGCTGGTTTCCACTCAAAAATGGATCAGTTTCGCCCACAGCAAGAATAATTTCCATGTTTCGAACTGCTGATAGCAATCGATCATCGTTTAGGTTAGCAATATACTGCGCTGGCATATTAAAATAAACTTTTTCGTCGTGAAACCCGTTCAGTAGGTCTCTAAAATCGCCTATACTGTCTGTAAGGTCATATCTGCCGCTTATGCCAACGGCTTTTTTAAATAACCAGGGATATTTCATAGCCAGGTTTATAGCATGGTAAGCGCCCATACTACAGCCTGCGGTTTCTATGTAATCGCCATCATTTTTCTGATAGATAAGCGATAATACTTCTTCGAGGAGATATTTTTCATATTGTAAATGCCGGTCTATGCGTACCGATGGAAACACCTCATCGTTATAAAAGCTTTCTCCATCTATACTATCCACGCAGAAAATTTGGAGTTCGCCATTTTCAATCTGTGTACTTAATGAAGCTATAATTCCCCAGTTTTCGTAATCGTAAAACCTGGCCATACGGGTGGGGAAAAAGATAACTGCTCTTCCGGCATGACCGAAAACCAATAATTCCATATCCCGTTGAAGATGATGGCTGAACCACTTGTGATATTCCCTGTTCATTGGCTTCAATTCTTTTGCGGAAAATTAAGGCATGTATGTTATCGGGATATTAATTAAGCGTAATGATTAACCTAATTTCTCTTTAACAGTAGCTGCCCACAAACGATAACCTTCTTCGCTCAGATGCAATCCATCGTGATCGTAAAGTGCAGGGTCTGGATTGCCTTCTTTGTTGAGCATTTTCTTAAATACATCAATAAATTTCCAATTGCTATTGAGTTTAATGATTTCGCTTTCGATAAGGTTATTGGTATATCTAAACTGATCGGCCATTTGCCAGCGGGTAAGACTGGGTTTTAGCGATATAAAATAACAGGGTAATATGCCAAACCGCTGGTTAACTTTAACCATGAGCTGCTGGAAAAAGATAAATATCTCTTCAGGGTTTCTGCCATCGCCAAGATCGTTATCGCCTGCATATACTACAAGTGCCTTCGGCCTGTAGTCTATCATAATCCGCTCAAAAAACCATACACATGCTGCTAACGTAGAGCCGCCAAAGCCTAAATTGGTTACTTTCATGTCATCAAAATCATCTTCGAGACTATTCCACAACCGGATAGATGAACTGCCATAGAAAATAACACCAGGATGCTCCCGATCTAAGCGATGCGCCCTTTCCAATTGTTTAACTTCTTCTTCGTACCAGTACATATGGTTAAAGATAAAAAGATCTGCCTGTTGAAGGAATGTATTGTATGTTAAGTTTATGTTATTAGGTGTTGTTTTATTGGTTCATTAGTCATTTGTTCATGCGTATCGCACAATTTTACAGGCGCTCAAAACTTAATGCCCTAAACTTCTTAATGATGAAATAAATAAGATTTAAAGACTTTTCCCTTTAAGGGGATAAGAATATTAAGATCAAATTTGCATGATCTTAATGCCCTAAACTGCTTAATGATGAAAAAATAAGATTAAGGATTTTTACCATTAAGGGAATAAGAATATTAAGGTTGAATTATCGCCCTTAACTTAATAGCCACTAAATTGTTTCCGGTTGTCCCATTCTCTTTAGGATGCGGTAATGGGAGCGAAGTGCCGATAAGAAAGTGCTGTTTTCATGATAGGGCAATCCAAATTCTAACGCAGTTTGTTTTACAATGATGGAGATCCGTCCATAATGAACATGGCATATTTTAGGGAAAAGGTGGTGTTCTATTTGCCGGTTCAATCCACCAAGAAAGAATGCTGAGATTGGCGATTGGGTTGCAAAATTAGCTGTAGTTCGCATTTGGTGTTCGGCCCAGGCTTCTTCCATATTGCCTTCTGCATTGGTTATTGGAAAAGTTGTTCCTTCCACCACATGAGCAAGTTGGAAAACGAGTCCCATGGTTAAGCCCTGAGCCATGTGTAACACCACAAAACCGATTGCAATCTGCCACCAGGCAAGCGGTATAACCAGTATCGGTAAACCAATAAAAATAAAGTAGTACAGAAACTTATAGAAAAAGAGGTTAAAGTATTCAACCTTCGGATGCTTGTTCTGGCAGGCACCCACACTTTTTTGAAAAAACTTTTTATAATCTTTACGAAACACCCAGGAAAGCGAAGCCAGGCTATATAAAGGGAAAGCATACCATTGCTGGAAGCGCTGGTGTGGTTTTAATTCATCTTCTGTACAGATGCGTATAAGGCCTGGTGCTACTTCTATATCTTCGTCATGGCCCGGTATATTGGTATAGGTATGGTGTACCACATTGTGGGTAATGTTCCACACATACGGATTGGCGCCAACCATATTAAAAAGAAAACTGAAAAAAGAATTGATGCGTTTAGAACTCGAAAACGCACCGTGAATGGCATCGTGGCAGATATTAAAACCAATAAATGCACAAGTTGCACCAAGTAAAATGGTAAGTCCCAAAAGTATAGTGCTATGCACGTTTAAAAGGAGTATGGAAAAGTAAAGTGCCAGAAATATAGTAAGGAAAAGAAAGGCTTTAAACCACATCAGCACATTGGCATTGATACTTCTATTGTTTTCTTTAAAGTCGTTGTTTACTCTGCGGCGAACTTCCGAGTAAAATGTATTCCCTGTTAAACATGGGAATTTTGCTTTTGATTTCATGATCCTGTGCGCTAATCTACCCCATGTACGAGGTCGATAACTCCAAGTTCATTAAGCTTTATGTATAACCTGGCTAATTGGCCAAGCTTAGTTATAAACGTAAACTACTGTGTTTTAGTTTTCGGCGAAGATAATAAATTAACTGTGATGCATCTGGCAATCATCTTAAATAATTACAACTTTCTTAACAAGAAAGTAAATAATTTACTTTCAATGGCTGTATCAATAAATTAATAATGAGATGAAAGCAAAAAGAAAGGGTAAAATATTGGTCACTAATATTTTAGCTCCAGATTATATTCAATCGGAGAATTCAATTTAATTAAGACACAGACTACTCGCTGTAGTTCCTCTTACTAGCAGCATAAATATGGTACCAAATGTAAAAAATCCATATTAATACCACTGTGCTATAAACCAATTCGGGTTCAAATGAATCCTTGGTAATTAACAGTGCAATGGAGGAGATCAGGGCAGTCAGGAAGAAATAAAGAATATTTTTCATAACGTACTGATTTAATGAATGTTGGATTTAGTAAATATAATAAAATATCTCGTTTGGAGCAAGAGTTTTACGAAATAATTTACCTGATTCTGATGAAAGCGGTTTTTTATCTTATTTATAAGGCGTTTTTTCTTCATTTAATTTGTGTTTTACTTGTTGTTATGCATAATTATAGCGGTTTGAAGCTTATTTAGTTGTCCATAGTAATTAGTTTGAATTGTTGCTTTAATTAATACGGATCTTTATCAGGATAACGTCTGTGAAGTTGTTTTACTTTAAAATGAAGTAAATAAGTTTAGCGGCTAGTAAGTAAAAGTGTTAAATGGTTAAGAATTAAGTTGAAATGCACAAAATTGTGGCACAAGAGAATTTATATTTTTTTGTAAGTTTACGCGGCACAACCAATCAAGAAACCAATAACACACACAAATGATTAAATTTTCTTTAAGCTTAATTTCTTTTACACTAGTTTTTTTTGGATTAAGAAACTTCTTTAGCGAACCAAAAATACAACGCGTATCACCCCCTGAATTAACGATAACCAATTTCGCAGGACCTGATGTTACACCCAGCCCAGCCTGTTTAGCCGTAGCGCCAACCGGAGAAGTATATGTTGGTGTTGATATGATCGGCTCTTTAGGCAAAGATCCTGGTAAAGGTCATATTCTTAAATTGATAGATAAGGATAACGATGGTAAAATGGACGAACATGTAGATTTTGCCGAAGTGGATAATCCACGCGGTATTATTGTTCAAGGTAGCCAGGTATATGTATTACATACCACTTTTTCTAAAGAAACAAAACAGGCTACAGGCATGAATTTAGTAGTTTTCGAAGATAAAGATGGCGATGGAAAAGCCGATGGACCCGAAAAACCGCTTATAGAGCATATCAGTAATGCCAAATATATCCGCGAACGTGGTACCGACCATGCTACTAATGGCATTAGAATGGGTATTGATGGATGGATTTACATTTCCGTTGGAGATTTTGGATTCCATGATGCGGTAGATCGTTCAGGTAAAAAACTAACTATGCTAGGTGGTGGAATTATGCGTGTTCGTCCTGACGGAACTGAAATGGAAGTATATACACATGGTACACGTAATGTTTATGATGTTGCTATTGATCCTTACATGAACGTTTTTACCAGAGAAAATACCAATGATGGCGGTGGATGGAACGTTCGTTTCTCGCACCATATACAATCTGGAGAATATGGTTACCCTGTGTTATTTCAGAATTTTACCGACGAAATTATTCCTGCGCTTGCAGATTTAGGTGGAGGATCGGGTACCGGTGCATTGTTTATGGATGAACCGAACTGGCCTGAACAATATAACCATGTACCAATGATGGCCGATTGGGGCAGAAGCATGCTTTATATTCATAGAGTTACCACTGATGGCCCAACCTTTACGCAGAAAGATGAAGAGTTTATTAAACTTCCTCAGATTACCGACCTTGATGTAGACGGTTCAGGAAGACTTTATCTATCGGCTTGGGATGGCGCTGGTTATTCTGGCAGCCCGAATAAAGGCTACGTTGTTCGGGCAGTGCCAAACAACTGGACATACAAAGCTTTTCCTGATGTTAAAAAAGCTTCAATTAAAAAACTAACTGAGCTACTTAAATCGAATAGTGCGGTAGGCCGTTTAACCGCTTCGCAGGAATTGGTTTTGCGCAACAATAAACAAGCTATTGCAACGGCCTTAAAAGTGGCTTCCGATCAAAGTTTAGCGCTTGATGTCCGTATAGCCGGTATTTATACCTATGCACAGCTCACCAAAGAAAACGGTATTGCAACTTTAGTTGAATTTACTAAAGATAAAGCAGTTAAGGAATTTGCCTTAAAAGCACTTGCAGATCGTAAAGCCAATATAGACAAAGTACCAGCTGAGCCATTTTTAGAAGGTTTAAAGGATCCTTCTCTTCGCGTTCAGGCTGCTTCGATAATTGGTTTAAACCGTTTGGGCAGGGCAGAAGTTGCCAATGTGCTTTTACAAACGAAGGTGCCTGCTTCATTTACAGTACCTGCCAAAGGTACTGAAGGTCCTCATGCAACGCCAAATTCAGCCATTATTTTGCCTCACTTAGCTGTTAGGGCCTTAGTTGATCTTCAGGCGGTAGATGCTTTGCTTGCTGCAGTTAAAACTGAAAATTCTACCCTTGCACTTTGGGCATTACGTTATATACATACCGAAAAAGCGGTTAACGGACTGATCGAAAACTATAAACAATCGACAGATGAAAAATTAAAACAGCAGATCCTGGTTACCTTGGGCCGTTTGTATAAAAAAGAAATTGCCTACGACGCTTCTTGGTGGTGGGGTACACGTCCTGATTCTCACGGACCATACTTTAAAGCTGTTTCATGGGAAGGTTCTCCTATTATCGAGAAATTCCTGAAAGAAGAGGCTACGAAAGCCGGAGCACAGGGAAAACAATTTTTCGTTGATTTAAATGCGCGTCAAAGGATGGATATCCCTGAGTTTGCCGAAGAAGAAAAAGTAGCTGCAGCTGAAGAACCAAAAATTGATTTAGATAAAATCAAAAACAAAAAAGGTCAGGTAGGTAAATCATCTATCGAAGATGTATTGTTGGCGATCAATAAGTTACAGGGCAATCCGTTGAAAGGAAAAAATATTTTCAACAGTCAGGGTTGTATTGCCTGTCATAGTTTGAGCAAAAGCGAGAAAATGAAAGGCCCTTTTATGGGGCAGATCGGCTCTATTATGAGCCGTGAGCAGATTGCAGAATCGATATTAAAACCTAATGCTTCAATTTCTCAGGGATTTGCTTCAGTAATGATTACCGCCAAAGGCGACCATACCTATATGGGCTTTATCACAGAAGAAACGGCTGCCAAAGTAGTGATTCGTAATATTGCAGGAGAAGTTTTTACCATCAAAGTGGGCGATATCCTGTCGAGAAAAGAAATGGAAACTTCGATGATGCCAGAAGGCATGGCCAATTCATTATCATATGAAGAACTGGCTTCATTAGTTTCTTTCTTATCTGAACAGAAAAAATAATTTCTCGTAGTAAAATTGATAAGTATGATCTGTAAACCATGAAGAAAAATCAGCTTATCACAATTATATGTACCATCATAACCTTGTTTTGCTCAACGTTTGCAGTAGGGCAAAACAAGGAAATTGATTCAACTTTTAAGATGCCTTCGCATCCAAGGTTATTGATAAGTCATGACCTTGAAAAACAGATCTTAGAAAATGTAAAACGCGACGCGAGGTTTAAACAAATCCATCAAGCCATACTATCAGAAGCAGATCATGTTTTAAATAAACCCGTATTAGAGCGGGTGATGATCGGAAAACGTTTGCTTGATGTATCTAGAGAAGCACTTAAAAGGATTTATTACCTCTCTTATGCTTTTAGGCTTAACCATGATAAAAAGTATGTAGCCAGAGCAGAAAAAGAAATGCTGGCAGTTTCTGGTTTTAAAGATTGGAACCCAAGTCATTTTCTTGATGTGGGTGAAATGACAATGGCTTTATCAATAGGTTACGATTGGTTATATCAGGATTTACCCCAATCAACCAGAAGTATAGTCGCACTTGCCATTCTCGAAAAGGGAATACAGCCTTCAACAAACAATAAGTACAATAACTGGTTAAATGTTACCAATAACTGGAATCAGGTTTGTAATGCGAGTATCTCGTTTGGTGCAATAGCTACTTTCGAAGAACACCCGGCCTTATCGGCGAAACTGATTAACCGGGCAATAAAAAGTGTAATCCTACCCATGCAACAATATGGTCCCGATGGTGCTTATCCGGAAGGTTATGGCTATTGGGAATACGGCACTTCTTTTAATGTAATGTTTATCAGTGCTTTAGAAGGTGTTTTTCATCAGGATTTTAATTTAAGCGCTCAGCCAGGGTTCCTTAAAACAGCTGATTATCTGGCTAATGTGACCGCTCCTTCAGGAAAACCTTTTAATTATTCAGATAGTAGAGCGGTGGCAGAATTTAATCCCGCACTTTTTTGGTTTGCATCGAAACTGAACGACCCTGGTTTACTTTGGGTAACTAAAAAACAGCTTGATGAACAAATGCCTTTACAGAATAGATTACTGCCATCGGCAATGTTGTGGGGAGCAAAACTATCGCTTAATAACATTCAGCCTAAAACTGCACACTTTTGGATCGGAAATGGCCCTAATCCAGTTGCTTTGATGCGGAGTTCGTGGACAGATCCGCTGGCTACTTTTGTGGGCTTTAAAGGTGGCTCACCCGGCGTTAGCCATGGTCATATGGATGTAGGCTCTTTCATCATGGAATCGCAAGGGGTGCGTTGGGCAATGGATTTTGGGATGCAGGAATATGAATCGCTCGAATCGAAGGGTATTAATCTTTGGGATACTAAACAAAATTCACAGCGCTGGAAAATATTCCGCTATAATAATCTCGCACACAATACACTTTCCATTGATAGTACTTTTCAGCTTGTTAAGGGCAATGCTGCTTTCATCAGTAGCGCTAATAATGGCCTGTTTATGAATGCTGTTGCCGATCTGAGTAGCTTATATGCTGATAAACTAAAAAAATCAATTAGAGGGGTGGCCTTGATCAATAAAAAAACAGTACTGATCCGCGATGAAATAACCGTGGGAAACACTGATGTAACCCTTCGGTGGTCGATGGTTACACCTGCTACAGTACACATTATTGATAAGCATACCATAGAATTAAGTTATAAAAGCAAAAAATGTTATCTCTTTGTAGATACCAAAAGCGAAGTTAAAATGAAAACCTGGTCAACAGATCCGGGAACCGATTATGATGCTAAAAACCCGGGGACTTCTATTGTAGGGTTCGAAGTAAGGCTCAAAGCTAATAGTGAACAGGCCATATCAGTTTTTCTAGATGCTGGGAAACCATCACAAAAGAACTTTTCTGCTAAACCGATAACCAGTTGGCCGAAAAATAAATAAGCTTGGTAGCTGATGTGTTTCCAGATTTACCTTCTAAGGCTTGATTTTACTGATAATTCTTTCTAAAAGCTATATTCATGAATTTTATTGTTATTGCCGAGCAATTTTTACCATAAAAATGCGCCAGTTGTTTTGGTTTAAAAAAACAAAACTTACATTTAGCGATTAAATCTATATACCTAGTCGATGAGCAGATCGGGCAGGTATGACCACCAGTTATGGAAGACCATTTTTTTGAACAAATTATTAAGAACCCTCTTGAACAACCAAATATTCCACCCAATGAAGTGATATCCCTTTGGGCAGAAAAACTAATTCAAGTGCTTTTTCCTGAAAATTCTCCTAAAGTATTTTCAACAATTATAGATGTAAAGGAATATGTTGCTATTTTGGAACTTGAACTTTATGATATCATATCGGCCAGTTGTAAGCTTAAAAATAGCGAATGTAAAAATGCAGCAGGTCAGTTTTTTGAAGAACTTCCAGCGCTTTACCGTGTATTGAACACCGATATAGTCGCCATTTATGAAGGCGATCCGGCTGCACAGAGCAGGTTTGAGGTAATTAGAACCTATCCGGGTTTTTATGCCATCTGTTTCTACAGAATTGCCCATATGCTTTATAATTTCGGTATACCGCTGGTTCCAAGAATTCTTACCGAATATGCCCATTCTAAAACAGGTATCGATATCCATCCGGCAGCCAGTATTGGCGAATACTTCCATATTGATCATGGAACTGGGATTGTTATTGGCGAAACCAGTAAAATAGGCCGTTATGTGAAACTTTATCAAGGAGTAACACTTGGCGCACTGAGTGTTAAAAAAACATTAGCGGGCAGCAAACGCCACCCAACAGTAGAAGATAGGGTAGTAATCTATTCTGGGGCAACCATACTGGGCGGCGAAACCACCATTGGGCACGATAGTATCATCGGGGGAAACGTATGGCTTACTGAAAGTATCCCAGCTTTTTCTACGGCTTATCATTCTCCAATAATTACCATTAGAAACCATAAAGAAACCAATTAATATATTAAAATATGGCAGGAATAATCGATCTGATCGGAAATACGCCAATGGCTGAACTTCAAAAGCTGAATATTAACCCGGCGGTAAGGGTATTTGCCAAATTAGAGGGAAACAATCCGGGCGGTAGTGTTAAAGATAGAGCTTCGCTTAATATGATCAGAAGTGCGATAGAACGTGGGGATATAGCTCCTGGAACTAAACTGGTAGAGGCCACAAGTGGTAATACCGGAATTGCATTGGCTATGATTGCAAGTTTATATAATTTAGAAATTGAACTGGTTATGCCAGCCAATTCTACACGCGAACGTAAGGTAACTATGGAAGCCTTTGGTGCAAAAGTAACCCTGTTAGAAAGTATAGAAGAATGCAGGGATTATGCGGAAGAAAAAGGTGTTTCAAAGGGATATTTTTTATTAAATCAATTTGCAAACCCTGATAATTACCTGGCTCATTATAAAACAACCGGACCAGAAATATGGAGAGATACAGAGGGGCAGATTACGCATTTTGTAAGCTCAATGGGAACAACGGGAACCATTATGGGCTGCTCCCGATTTTTTAAGGAAAAAGATAATAATATTCAGATTGTAGGCTGTCAACCTACTGAGGGCTCTTCAATTCCAGGTATCAGGCGTTGGCCAGAAGAATATCTACCAAAAATATTCGATCCGCTACGGGTAGATCGGGTAATGGATATTGCGCAGGAAGAAGCAACCTTAATGTCGAGAAGAATGGCTAAAGAAGAAGGTTTGTTTGCAGGCATGAGCTCTGGCGGTGCCTGCGCGGCTGCTTTGAAGCTTGCTGGTGAACTAGATAAAGGAACCATTGTTTTTATCGCCTGCGATCGGGGAGACCGCTACCTGAGCAGCGATCTTTTTGGTTGAGCGTAAATCAATAATCTTGTTGGGCTTTTTTTGATAAAAGCATGCGAACCCTTTGAATAATGACCTCCATTTCGAAGGGTTTTTCTATGTAATCGTCCCAATGGGTTTTATAATAAGCGCTATTATGGATGCCATTTCGCGATGACATGAGTAGGATAGGAATGGACCCATGTGCCGATAACTTTAATTCTGTGCATATGGCCCGCCCGTCGGTCATGCCCAACAAAATATCGATTAAAATAATATCAGGTTGGAAGGCAGCAACCTTGGTGTGTAAATCAATCGCGTCGGAAAGATCCATCGTAATGTATCCTTCAAATTCGAAGATCATCTTTATAGCATCAAGTGTTGCGGGGTGATCTTCAATAATTAATATTTTTGGTTGGGATAAAGAGAACATTTCTTCGTGTTATTAATTAAGGAAAGCTAAGATTGCCAGTACCTCGCTTTTTAAGCAATAACTCAAATATTTTCGAGTCTGTTCTGGTGAGGCTATCAAGAGAATTACGCAGGCTCTGGTTTACCAGGCTTAAATTGGTAAACATCGCTCTTAGGCTATCGTTTTCATCTCGCAGCTCCAAAAGCTCATTGGCAATACCCCCAAAATCTCTAATCCAGCTTTCAAAACAGTTTTTATCAATTTCTAATGCATTATAAATTTCTTCAGGATCTCGGCCGTTGTAAAATTCTTGGATGCTTTCAATAATTTTGGTAGGAGTGTTATTCGGTTTCATGGTTGGTTTTCCAGATGCTGTTTGCGCAGAAGGCTAAACCGTCCCCTGTTTAGATCTCCTGCGGTACAGCAATGTTTTAAAATTTTTCGTTTAAGGATAGGGACAAAGAAATAGAGCATTTAAAGATTATCAAAATTTTTGTCTACGCAGTAATACGCACCAATTTTAAATGTTTGTATTTCAGGTAGTAAAATAAAATGTAATTGGTATTCGGTTCATTATATATAGTTTTTGATGAATTAGCGTTTTAAATAAACCATGCCGCCAGGCGTGTAACAAATCATCCCGGAAAAGACCGTTTCTGTCGACATGGTTCAAAATATGAGTACAATCCAGACAAAATGCATTAAGCCTGTTTGTAAAAAAAACGGTATCGCACCGCTTGCACTCTATCAGCTATATGCAAAGAGGGTGCGGCAGGTGGATCTTAGCGGTACGCATTTCTACGCACAGGTATTCAAGTTGTTGTAGTAAAGCACGTTAAGTGGTTCTTGCTAATTTATTGTTGAAATAAAGACAAAGAAAAAGTAACCTATTTTCGTATATTATTTAGGACGATTTAGTGAGATCTAACATCCAAGCGTGCATATTAGTTTCGCCATCTATCCCCAGTTTTTTACGAATTCTATATTTGCGGCTTTCTACAGCACATACACTAAGTTTGCAGGTTCGGGCAATTTCTTTAGTATCAAAATTTAACATGATGTAAGCACAAAGTGTTAACTCAGCAGGTAGTAGTTGTGGTGAAATCTGAAGTAATCTTTCGATAAAGGTAGATTCAGCCTCACTAAACCGTTTCATAAATGAAGGGTCTCTGGCGTGTGCAAGTTCGATAAGTGCTTTTAAAGAAAAATGTTCAACAGGTTTTTCTGTTTTTGCATCGAGCTGTTTACGGTAACCTTCCACCTGTTCTTGAAGCAGAATACGTTGCCTCCGAAAATGTGCGTTATGCCGCGTTAATAACCTTAATCGTTGGCCATAAAGACCGAGGCTGATGAGCACTCCTTCAATTATCCCAGCTAAAGTGAGTAAATTATAACTGTAAGATTGAAAGGGTATTAACTCCGATAAACAAAAAACAAGGTAAATAGAAATCAAGGCCACGGGGATCCATCCCAGGACGTAACACCAGATAAGAGGATTTTTTTTGGCATAACCGCGGATGATAATCACTTTAATGCTACTGAACAGAAAAAGTAATGAGGTTAATAAAAATAAAACATGTGTAAGTACATTGGTGATGCTTCTTGCATCCCATAAAGAGCAGATTAGGATTAAACCCCATCCAAACATTAACACCTTGAAGAATTTATTGAGTTGCGGAAGTTGGCGTTTAAGTTTTAAAAAATAACTGTTAAACAGAATCGTAGCAATGTAACCAGCTGCAATAAAAAAATGGGCATGCACTAAAATAAACCTGGCTATCGAAGGGCCTAGCAATAAGCCATAGCCTTGAAGATAACAGACCATTACAATGAAATAAAGCAAAATAATCCGCGCTATATAAAGCGCAAAGAGTTTACTCCGCGTAACAACGTACATAAAAACATGAAAAATGAGAATCATCAATGCAATGCCCATATAAATAGGTTGCACGCTATGTGCTTTAAATAAAGCATGGTTTAATACCGATTCGGTAACAAGCTTAACCGGTACAAGTAAAGTATTCATTGCCCGCATTCTTACATACACTTCGCCAATTGGAGTTTTTACCTGCTTTAAGGGAAATACATAGCCGGTACCCAGAATGTTATCATTTTGTTTCAGGTTGAACATGCCAGCGCTTACCTGGTTTATCATCCCTCGTTCATCCCGATAAAATACGGTAATAGAATCGATGTTTGCATAATCGATAAATAGATAGGGAGTGGTTTGGTTGTTATTTTTAAAACGGAGCTTCATCCACCATACTTTACCGCTGGTGCCACCGTTAAAAATTGCCGACTTGCCTTTTGAAAAACATTCTGGCTTAAATTGCGCTACCTTTTCAAAAGATGTTGTTTCGAGCGTGTCCTGCCAAAAGTATCCTGCTTTGCCAATGTTAACAAAAGTTTGTTTCTCCACCCGGATCACCGGTTGAGCTACGCAAAGACTGCTTTTTATCAAAAAAGCAATAAGAATAAAAATGGTCTTCATGAATTAAACCAATGTAAAAAAGCTGGGATGACTTATTACAGAGGAGAAATTATAGCTTTATAATAGAAATTCCAAATTTTATCTGAAAAAGAACATCATGTTAATGGTTTGGCATTCGCTTCAAATTTGTATTTTAGACCAAGCTCAAAATTATATGCACCAGCTGATTATACAATACGCTTTCTTGCTTGCAATTATTCTGTTTGTGGTAATGCTCGCACAAAAAATCCGTGTGGCATATCCTATTTTATTGGTAATTGCAGGTTTAGCCTTAAGTTTTTTACCAGTACTTCGTAATATTGAGATTGAACCAGAACTCATTTTTGTAATCTTTTTACCTCCATTGTTGTATGAAGCTGCTTGGAATACTTCATGGAAAGATTTCTGGAAGTGGCGTAGGGTAATCAGCAGTTTTGCTTTTCCAATTGTTATTCTTACCTCTAGTATTGTTGCGCTGATTTCCCAAAGCCTTATTCCGGGTTTTACATGGGCCCTGGGTTTTTTGTTGGGGGGTATTATTTCTCCGCCAGATGCGGTATCAGCATCAGCAATACTTAAAAATGTTAAAGTGCCTAAAAGGCTCACCACAATATTGGAAGGCGAAAGTTTACTAAACGATGCATCCAGTTTAGTGGTGTTCCGCTTTGCTTTAGCCGCAGTAATGACCGGAAGTTTCGTGTTTAGTAAAGCTGCTGGTAATTTTGTAATTGTTATTGTAATGGGAATTTTGGTCGGAATTGCAGTAGCCTTAGTTTTTTATGCTTTGCACAGATGGTTGCCAACCACTACAAATATTGATATTATCCTTACTTTTTTAACGCCATATGTAATGTACATAACCGCAGAGGAGTTTGGGTTTTCTGGTGTGTTGGCTGTAGTAAGTGGTGGTTTGTTTCTTTCGGCCCGCAGAGACCAGATTCTTACTCACCGTAGCAGGTTACAGGGTATAAATGTTTGGGAAGCGGTAGCTTTTGTGCTGAATGGCTTTGTTTTCTTGTTAATTGGTTTAGAGTTTCCGGTAATTATTCGTGGTTTGGGCAACGATGGGCTTTTACCAGCCATCCGTTACAGTGCCATTATTTGCGCGGTTTTAATTGTTACGAGGTTAGCAAGTACCTATGGTGCTTTATACTTTACGCGTTTCATTAGTCGTTATATTACCACTGCCGATCCCAATCCAAGCATGAAGGCACCCTTACTTTTTGGCTGGGCAGGAATGAGAGGAGTGGTTTCTTTGGCTGCAGCGCTTTCTATTCCGGTCGCATTAAAATCAGGTGAAGCTTTTCCTCAGCGTAACTTAATCTTGTTTATCACTTTTAGTGTAATATTGGTCACTTTAGTTTTGCAAGGTTTAACCTTGCCCGCATTGATAAAATGGGTGGATATGCCCGATCCGGATTATACTGTTCCTTTCGAGCAACAAAAACAAATGGTGAGAAAGAAATTATCAATGTTATCGCTTAAAATCCTGGATGAAAAGTATCATGATGCCTTATTGCATAACGATATGATCAGATCGATAAAAATTCGCATTGAGGCAGAAATGGAATTATTGAGAGATTGGGAAAAAGAAGAAAACATTTCAAGGTCTGACGGCTTTTATCACGACTATCGCATAGCACTTGAAGATATTATGGCTGAACAGCGCATTTTATTGAAAGGATTAAATAAAAAAGAGCAGATTAATGATGAGCTGATTAGAGAACAACTAGAGCTGCTTGATCTGGAAGAAGAAAAACTTCGCAGGCATTTTAGTCATCGGGATATATAAATCTCTTTAATACACTAAAACCGGTTAGTGTTGTGTTAATAGTAAAATGGCGGTTCTATTTTCCCGCTGATTTCGGTGATAATCGCTGAACATATAAATCAGCGTATTCCGCGTAATCAGCGGGAGTATAAAATGACAATTCATACTTAACTTAGCACTAGTTTATTTTGTGTGTAAAACTTGCCATATCAACAAAGCAATGATTAAAATATAATCATATATTTGCTAATTAATTTAGTAAGCATGTCGGTAAAGGTTAATATTACTTCAAAGGGAATACAAAAGGTTCTTAGAAATTATAATGAAAGGCAAGCCATTGCGGAGTACATTTGGAATGGTTTTGATGCCAATGCGAACATCATACGGGTAGATTATATAGCCAATTCGCTTGGCCTTTTAGAGCAGTTAACTATTGCTGATAATGGTTATGGAATTAATTTTGATCGCTTACAACAAAAATTCGATCCTTTCTTCGAATCTGAAAAATCCATTCAGATTGTAGCGCCAAAGCATACTTCAAAAATGCATGGCCGTAATGGAGTAGGGAGGCTTACTTTTTTTACTTTTGCGCATGATGCCGTTTGGCACACCACTTACCAATCAGAACAAGGGTTTCGTTATGGCGAAATACACATTAGTACTGGTGGTCTAAACAGCTATAGTCACGATTTTACCACCGCTCCAGGCAGTTCTGGTGAAACTGGAACAACTGTTTCATTTACTAATCTGAGGATCAGTCAGCAAGATGTAGAAGAAACGGTACTTCCTTTCCTGATAAACGAATTCTGTTGGTTTATTGAATTGAACAGGCATAAAAACTATTCGGTCATTGTAAATGGCAAAACATTGGATTTTAGTAGCAATGTTAAAACTTTAGAAGAGTTTAATCTTTTTTACCCCGATACAGCCGTTACTTTTAAGATTAAATACGTTCATTGGAAAGAAAACCTGCATAAAGAACTGTCTAAATACTATTTTTTGACCGGTGGCGAAGAAATTTATAAAGATTACACCACCCTAAATAAAAAGAGCGACGATTATTTCCATAGTGTTTATATCGATAGTGATTTTTTTCGTGATTTCGATTTTAAGAGTTTCGAAAATGAAGGACAGGTGGCCATATTTGGAGCCGCTAAGTCTTCCGCAGAGTATCGGTTTCTAATTAAAGCGTTAACAGAATATCTTAAAAGTAAACGTAAACCATTTTTAAAAGAATATGCCATTCGCCTGGTTGAAACTTACGAACAGGATGAAATATTTCCGGTTTATGCTACCGAAAGAGAAAAAGAATTAAGGAAACCAGCGCTGGTTAATTTAATTAAGGGATTATATGAAGTAGAACCTAAATTGTTTAGTAGTTTAAATACCGATCAGAAGAAAACTTTTGTGCGATTGATGGATCTTTTAATGCGCTCCAACCTGCGTGATGAGATTTTTGAAATGTTCAATGGTATGATCGAATTGGAGGCCGAAGAGCGGGATGAACTATTGCAGTTGATAAAAGGCCTTGAACCGATGAAAAATTAGATTTATATTAATAAGTAAAATTAGTAATTTGTTGCCGATAAAAACAGCTTTAGATGAAAAGATACCTATTATTGATCAGTATTTTACTAATTAACATCCCATTATTGTCTGCACAGCATAAGAAGAGAAATCTTAATATTGTTTTTATCGGCAATAGTATCACGCAAGGCGTTCAGATCGCCGATGCTGCTGATGCCCCACCTGCTGTAGCCGTAGCTTACCTGCTTAAGCAAAAAGGAATAAACGAAGTTAAATTCAGTAATCAGGGCCATAGCGGTTATACCACTTTTGATTTTTTACCCAGTGCAAGCCGTACTTTTAACAAAGTTGAAGAAGCAGCCAGTGCATTTACCAATAAAGAGGCATTATTGATTTTTTCGTTAAAGCTCGGTACCAACGATAGCGCTATAAAAGGACCGCATGGAGCTCCGGTTTCGCCTGATCGATATATTGAAAATGTAAAAACCATTGTAGATAAGTTATTGGCCGATTTTCCTAAGGCCATTGTGGTGTTGCAGCATCCTATCTGGTATAGTCCCAATACCTATAATAGCTCAAAATATATGGAAGAGGGCTTGTTGAGATTACAGGCTTATATTCCAAAAATTGATAGCCTTGTGGCAAATTATGGTTTAACTAATCCAAAGCATGTTTTTGTAGGGGATAAAAAAGCATTCAATTATTTTAAAAAACACCACCTTACCGAGTTGATTCCTGAGAAAGGGCAGGCTGGTACTTTTTACCTGCATCCAAATAAATTAGGCGCCGCATCTTTAGGCGAATTTTGGGGCAAAGCGATTGAAAGGATAGTGAAAAGGAATTTTTAAGGCCTTGCCTGGCTATTGATTTTAATAGATTACTAAGAATCAAGTACCCGTATAGCCATTTAAAAATACTTCTTTATTGTTTTTTGCGCACAGTTAGCTACGATTATTCACAAAACTTGTGATTTTGATATTATATAGTCATTTTTATAGCAGCAGTTTAGTTGTTTGGTCCGTTTTATGAAGAACACTTATTATTAAATCTTACTGTTTTTGTATGACTGAGCAGGTAGGGTATTTTGGAGCAAACATTCCCATAAAAATTTACGGGTTGAGTGAAAAATCGGTTACTATAGGATTCGGAACAGCAATCGATCACGATTTGCTGGCCCTGATCACCGATTTTAATCAATTGTTGTTGCAAAACCCTTTTTCTGGTTTAATAACCACAGTTCCGGCTTATACTACATTAACTGTTTTTTTTGATCCCTTAAGTGTGATGTTATCAGATCTTCCGGGTCAGGTTTGTTTCGAAAAGGTATCAGCACATTTAAATAAAATTGCTCAAACAAAAAGAGAAAAATCAAGCAAAATACCTGATAAATTGATTATTCCTGTATGTTATGGTGGCGATTTCGGACAGGATCTTTCAACGGTAGCCCGCACAAACAGGCTTAGCGAAACTGAGGTAATTGATATACATACTGCCGGGCAATATACGGTTTTCATGATCGGCTTTGTGCCGGGTTTCGCCTATATGGGCGGAATGGATGCCAGATTATCAACCCCTAGAAAAGAGATTCCCAATGCTAAAATACCCACTGGATCTGTAGGGATTGCAGGCAATCAGACCGGTATTTATCCTATGGAGACACCTGGCGGATGGCAGATTATTGGAAGAACACCATTAAAGATGTTTGATGTAAACCGCTTACAGCCATCACTTTTAAAGGGAGGGGATATGGTTACTTTTAAAGCCATTGGTATAAAGGAGTTTAATGCTTATGCTGAAATATGAGTATGAAAATCAGCATCATTAAGCCAGGTTCATTAAGTACCATTCAGGATATGGGACGATACCGATATCTTTCGCAAGCTGTACCTATATCGGGCGCCATGGATGAGCTGGCCCACCGGTTAGCGAATAAAGCAGTTGGTAACGATGATAATAATGCTACCATTGAGTTTACCTATGCCGATGCTTCATTTAAAGCTGAAACACCTGTTCTAATTTCTTATTCTGGCGATGGTGCAACCTTAGTTTACAATAATGAATTAATGCCTGCAGAAAAGCCATTGTTTTTTCCGGCAGGTTCCGTTATAAAGCTGATCCATAATGCAATTGGGCTGCGTACCTATTTGGCTATTGCGGGTGGATGGAATGTGCCTGATCTAATGGAAAGTAAAAGTACCTATCTTACTGCTGCTTTTGGGGGCTTTAAGGGAAGGGCATTGCAAAAGGCAGATGTTTTGATCGGCGGTGCTTTACTTAGCGATGTATCAAATGGAATATTGAATCATTTGATTGAAAGATCGTTAACCTATCCAAATTGGCGCATTTCGCGCGAAAGCTTACTGCCAGAGAATAGACAAAGCATTAGAGTTGTACTTGCCAATGAAATCAGCTGGTTTGACGCAACATCCATTATTTCATTTTTAACCAATTCTTATACCATCGATAGAAGGAGTAATCGTATGGGGTATCATTTATCTGGAAAGCCATTGGTGAGGAAAGTTAAAAAGGAATTGCTCAGCACGGCAGTAACCCCTGGCGTTATCCAGGTAACTGGAAGTGGCGATTTGGTGATACTCATGGCCGACTGCCAAACAACAGGTGGTTACCCACATATCGCCCACGTTGCAGCGGTCGATTTACCTTTATGTGCCCAGTTAAAACCCGGCGATACTATTCATTTTTCTGAAATTTCGAGAGATGAAGCAGAAGCACTTTACCTTGAACGTGAACACGATTTATCGTTGATTACCATGGCAATAGGCCTTAAATATATTAAAACATGAAAATGATCGATCTTAATTGCGACATGGGAGAAGCATTTGGGAATTATACCATGCCCAATGATGAAAAACTGATGGATTATATTTCATCGGCAAATATTGCCTGTGGTTTCCATGCCGGCGATCCGGCTGTAATGCAGCAAACTGTAGCTTTAGCCTTAAAAAAAGGAGTGGCCATTGGTGCGCACCCTGGTTTGCCCGATCTGCAGGGCTTTGGTCGTAGAGAAATGAAGATTACCCCAAATGAGGCTTATCAGCTTACTTTATATCAAATGGGTGCATTAAGCGGTTTTGTCAAAGCTGCAGGTAGTAAATTGCATCATGTTAAAGCACATGGCGCATTGTATAATATGGCTGCAAAGGATACCGCTTTGGCAAAAGCCATTGTACAGGCCGTTTACGATTTCGACCCTGGTCTGATCTTATATGCTTTAGCAGGAAGTAAGATGATCGATGAAGCTGAAAAAAAGGGGATTGTAACCGCATCAGAAGTTTTTGCCGATCGCAGTTATCAGGATGATGGTTTACTTACCCCTCGGTCAGCAGACAATGCTTTAATTACGAATGAAGAAGATGCCATCAATCAGGTACTGGGATTTGCTTTAAACCAGGAAGTAAATAGTGTAAATGGAAATCGCATTGCGGTTAAGGCCGAAACGGTTTGTTTGCATGGCGATGGTGAACACGCTGTTGCTTTTGCTAAATTAATAGCCGAAAGGTTAAAAAAAGAAGGCATAGCTATTAAAGTCCCAACTATATGAAGCCAAAATACAATTGGAGTGTACTTTTAGGGGCAGCTTTTTTAATGGCTTCATCAGCCATTGGCCCTGGATTTTTAACACAAACCGCAGTTTTTACCCAGCAATTAGGCGCAAGTTTTGCGTTTGTGATATTACTGTCCATCATATTAGATGCCATTGCACAGTTAAACATCTGGCGGATTATTGCTGTTGCCGATAAACCTGCTCAAGATATAGCCAATAAGGTATTTCCAGGTTTGGGATACTTTATTTCTTTCCTGGTTTTTTTAGGTGGCTTGGCTTTTAATATTGGTAATATTGCCGGCGCTGGCTTAGGACTCAATGTATTATTCGGCATTAGTGTAGGACAGGGTGCTGTAATAAGCGCAATTATGGCAATAGGTATCTTTATTTACAAAGAAGCAGGCAAGGCAATGGATGTTTTTGCCAAAACCATGGGGCTGATTAAAATTGTACTTGCCTTAATTATCGCTTACACCAGTTCGCCACCATTGGCAGAAGCTGCATTAAGGGCAGTAAATCCTACGCAGTTTAGTTTTACGGCAGTATTAACCATAGTTGGTGGAACAGTGGGTGGTTATATCACCTTTTCGGGTGCTCACCGTTTATTGGATGCCAGGCAAACTGGGATCCATAATTTAGGTGCTGTAAATAAAGGGGCATTAAGTGCCATTGGATTGGCCTCTATTATGCGTTTGTTGTTGTTTATTGCAGCTTTAGGGGTGGTAAGCAAAGGTTTTACCTTAGATCCATCCAATCCAGCTGCTTCGGTTTTTAAATTGGCCAGCGGCGAAATCGGATATAAGATTTTTGGTGTGGTAATATGGGCTGCGGGAATTTCTTCAGTTGTGGGCTCCGCCTATACCTCCATTTCATTTATTAAGAGTTTTCATCCGTTGATATTAAAGTTTAATAGAGAGATTATCATTGCCTTTATATCTATCTCTTGTGTTATTTTTATCCTAATCGGTAAACCAGTTAAAATATTACTCACTGTAGGCGCTATTAATGGTTTTATTCTGCCAATTGCCCTGGGGATTATGCTTATTGCGGCCTATAGAACTAAAATTATCGCAAATTACAAACAACCGCTTTGGCTAACGCTAACGGGTTTAGCTGTGGTATTAACCATGGTTTGGATGAGTTACGGAACCATTTTACAGATGATTAACGGAGAATAAATCTTTATTAAATGACTACAATTACGAAATATCTTTGCCTTTTATTACTATTAAGCGCTAGTTGTTTTGCACAAGAGGTTACTAATCCCATAGCCGTTGAGCCTGGAGTTTCTCTTGCATTAGCAAGTTCCAGAAGTGCAGCCGTAAGTAATATTCAATATAAACTTCACTTTACCATTCCAACAGAACAAACAGCGCCAATTCAATCAACTGAAAATATTGATTTTAAGTTAAATAAGTTAATTCATCTGCAGATCGACTTTAAGCAGAATGCACAGCATATAAAACGAGTATCGGTTAATGGCAAAACGATACCGATTGATTTTAAAGCAGAACATATCTTAGTAAAACAAGAGTATTTAAAAATAGGTGCTAACCATATCGAGATCGGATTTATTGCGGGTAACGAATCATTAAACCGAAACAAAGACTTTTTGTATGCGCTCTTTGTTCCTGATCATGCCAGAACGGTATTCCCGTGCTTTGATCAACCCGATTTAAAAGCTAAATTTTTACTTTCGTTAACTGTTCCAACTGATTGGAAAATAATGGCTAACGCCGTTAAAAAAGATTCAGTTGTGCAAGGGAATTCTACTACCTATCATTTCAATAATTCGGATAAATTACCCACTTATTTATTTTCCTTCACTGCGGGTAAATATACCTTGATAAATAGGGAAATGAAAAATAATAAAATGGAATTTTTGCACCGCGAAACTGATTCAGCCAAAATTAAGCTCAGTGTGGATTCTGTTTTTGTAGCACATCGCGATGCCATCGATTTTTTGGAAGACTGGACAGCGATAAAATATCCTTTTCAAAAAGTGGGTTTTGTTAGTATTCCAGATTTCCAGTTTGGCGGTATGGAACATCCTGGGGAGGTACAATATAAAGCATCAGCATTGTTTTTAGATCAAGGTGCAACCAAGGATCAGTTCATTTCGCGTTCTAATCTGATTTCGCATGAAACCGCACACATGTGGTTTGGCGATCTGGTAACCATGAAATGGTTTAACGATGTTTGGATGAAAGAGGTTTTTGCCAATTTTATGGCCGATAAGGTAACTGAAAAGTTAATGGGTAAAAGTACTTTCGACCTTAAGTTTTTACAAGACCATTATCCGGCAGCTTACGGGGTAGATAGAACACTGGGCGCCAATCCCATTCGCCAGCAATTGGATAATTTACAAGAAGCAGGATCAATGTATGGAAATATAATTTACCATAAAGCACCAATTATGATGCGTCAATTGGAATTATTGATGGGAAAACAGAATTTTCAACAGGGTATAAGGGAGTATCTGAAAAAGTACAGTTATAGCAACGCTACATGGAATGATTTGATTGCCATTTTAAGTAAATATAGCAAAAGTGATCTCCATAGTTGGAACAAAGTTTGGGTAAATGAACCTGGTAGGCCGGTTTTTAGTTATGAAATTAAATACAAAGGAGATAAAATTAGCGATTTAAGCTTAAACCAAAGCAGTGAGATGGGGCAGCCACGGGTATGGCCGCAATCTTTTACGGTTAAGCTGGTTTACCCATCGGAGCATAAGATTTTGGTTGTAAATGCTAAAAATGCTAAAGCAGATTTAATTGAAGCAAAAGGTCTTCCAAAACCACAGTATATTTTATTTAATGCAAACGGTGCGGGATATGGCCTTTTTCCGATTGATAAAGAGATGATGGCAAATCTTTATGATCTTGCTGACCCGTTAGAACGGGCATCAGCCTATATCAATGCCTACGAAAATATGCTTTCGGGCAAAAGCACTAAGCCTAAAGAACTTTTGGCTGTGTTTTTACAAGGATTATCGGTTGAGAAAAACGAGATGAACCTTAGATTAATTACGGGATACCTAACCAATATTTACTGGACTTTTCTTACTGCTGAAGCACGGAATGCGATGTATGAAAGTATGGAGAAAACAATATGGAATGCAATGGAGCAACAGCAAACGCAAAATAATAAGAAGATTTTGTTCAATGCTTATCAGAATGTATATCTGAGTGCTGATGCTGGAAAACGCATGTATAATATCTGGCTCAAACAAACCGCACCAAATGGAATTAAATTGTTAGAAGATGATTATAGCGCGTTAGCTTTAACGCTAGCCCTTAAAACAGATACTGCAAATACGATCTTAAAAGATCAGTTGGCACGGACCAAAAATGAAGATCGTAAAAACCGGCTTATTTATTTAATGCCTGCCTTATCTTTAGATGTTAAGGAAAGAGATATTTTTTTTAACGGCTTAATAGACCGGAAAAACCGCCAGAAAGAAGCCTGGGTAACTACGGCTTTATCTTATTTACATCACCCCATTAGGCAAAAAACATCTATCCATTATCTGAAAGAAAGTTTAGATTTATTGGTAGAAATACAGAAAACAGGGGATATATTTTTTCCACAATCATGGTTGGCGGCTATATTTTCGAGTTATAACAATGAAAAAGCTAATGCAGTTGTGCAGGATTTCTTGAAATCACATCCTAACTACAACCCAAAATTAAAGGATAAAATTTTGCAGACTACAGATAATCTTCGCCGGGCAAAGATCATTGTACATTAACTTTAATGTAAATAAATTTGTTACATACAGGTTTAAGAAGAATTTATACTTTTGTCGCGAGAGCGTTAATTTAGATTGAAAGGGGTAAACATGAATTTGTTTGCCCTTTTCTTTTGCGATTAATCGTAATCGTCATGCTGAACTCGGTTCAGCATCTTTCTTGCTATAAAGACCCTGAAATGAATTACCTTCGGTGAGCTCGCTAATGCTCCGTTCAGGGTGATGAAGCTAAACCTCCTCAATTAAATTGACATAATCAATTACACTAATTAAAAGACTCTGTTTGACTGTTCAGATCGTCTAACAAACTGTTCAATAAAATATCTCTTTTATCTTCAATTGAAGAATCATCCTGGATAAAAACGGTAAGGTTCGTGTTTTCTGTTGTTTGAGTTTGCATATAAGGCTGCGGTTTATGTTTGTCAATTAAATGTCTACAATTATCTAACGTCGATTTTGGAATATAGTTTGTAACTTTTTTATTCGAACTTGTAATGTCTCAATTGAACATAGTATAAATCAATATTGACCAAACATTGGACTCGTATTTAGGTTATATCTTTCAGGACAAAACAAATTCTATTAATCTGGAAATCGATGAAACACTACGACGCAATAATCATAGGCGCAGGTCAGGCAGGAACGCCTTTGGCCAAAAGACTTGCCGAAGCAGGCAAAAAAACAGCGATTGTTGAAAAAAGATATGTTGGCGGTACATGTATTAATGATGGTTGTACACCAACAAAAGCAATGATCGCTTCTGCAAGGGCAGTGTATCAAGCCAGAAGAGCAACTGAACTGGGCATAGAAGTTGGAGCGATCAAAATTGATTTTAGAAAGATAAAGCAACGCAAGGACGATATCGTAAACCAGTTCAGGTCATCATCTGAAAAAGGCCTTAAAAATACCAAAGGACTTGAGCTTATATTTGGAACAGCAAGATTTAGTAGTGAAAAAGAACTGTCTATTGCACTCAACGATGGCGGTGAAGAAAAAGTAACTGCCGAATGGATTTTTATCAACACTGGTGCAAAAACTACCATACCGGATATTGAAGGATTAGATGAAATTAATTATCTTACATCGACAACAATTTTAGATCTTAAAACTGTTCCAGAACACCTGGTGGTTATTGGCGGAAATTACATCGGGCTTGAGTTTGGACAAATGTTTAATCGATTTGGCAGTAAAGTAACCGTTTTGGAAAAATCATCAGGCATATTAGCGAGAGAAGATCAGGATATCTCATTAGCACTTACTGAAATTTTAACCGACGAAAACATCGAACTGATCACTGATGTTAAAATCAAGAAAATAGCGCAGGATAAAAAACAGATTAGCATTACGCTGGAGTCTGGGAAAATAAAAAAAGAAATAACTACGAGCCATGTGTTGGTAGCCGCAGGCCGTACGCCTCAGACTGCAGATTTAGATCTTGGAAACTGTGGCGTAAAATTGGATGACAAAGGGCATATTCTTGTCAATGAAAAACTCGAAACCAATATTAAAGGGATTTATGCACTCGGTGATGTAAAAGGTGGCCCTTCATTTACACATATTGCTTATAACGATTATACCATTGTTTACCGGAACCTAATGGAGGGCACAAATTATGCTATTCACGATCGGCCGGTGCCATATTGCATGTTTACCGACCCTCAACTTGGGCGGATAGGTATTTCTGAAAAAGAAGCAAAAGAAAAGAAATTGAATTATAAAGTTGCCGTTCTACCGATGTCGAATGTTGCACGGGGTATTGAAACAAATGAAACTTTAGGGCTGATGAAAGCAATTGTAGATGCTGATAGTAAAAAGATACTGGGAGCTGCTATCCTGGCCTCAGAAGGCGGAGAAATCATGTCTGTTCTTCAAATGGCGATGGAAGGCGGGATTACTTACGATAGGATCAGATATTGTGTATTCGCACACCCTACATATTCCGAATCGTTAAATAATCTATTTATGAAAATCGATAACTAAGTATGATCCAATTAAAAGAGATAAGTAAGGAATTTGGAGATACCTTAGCGGTAAATAAAGCCTCTTTTAAGGTAGAAGAAAAGGAAACGCTGGTATTGTTGGGCACAAGTGGCTGTGGTAAAACCACCACGCTAAAAATGATCAACCGGTTAATTGAGCCCGATGCAGGTCAGGTTTTTATCAATGGCGAAAATATAACCAATCAAGATCCTGATGTTTTACGAAGGGGGATTGGTTATGTGATGCAGAACATTGGGCTTTTTCCACACTATACCGTCGCTGAGAATATTGCCGTTGTGCCGAAGCTTTTAAAATGGGATAAAGAAAAAATTAAAGTCCGAACGCAGGAGCTGATCAAAAAACTCCATCTTCCTGAAAATAGCCTGTTGATGTTTCCACATGAGCTTAGTGGTGGGCAACAGCAGCGTGTAGGCCTTGCCCGTGCTTTGGTTACAGACCCTTCTGTATTGTTAATGGACGAACCTTTTGGCGCTTTAGACAACGTTACCCGAACCAGTATCCAAAAAGAATTTAAGGGATTAGAAGAACTAAAAAGGAAAACCATTGTAATGGTTACGCATGATGTTCAGGAAGCTTTTGAATTGGCAGATCGCATTTGTTTAATGGATAAGGGGAAAATCATCCAGATCGGAACACCCAAAGAATTACTTTATCAACCGGTAAATGATTTTGCAAGGAAATTTTTAGCCGGACAAAGGTTAGCCCTCGAATTTAAAGTAGTTAAAATACAGGATATTTGGCCTTATTTACCTAAAGGGACACTACAAGATGGGAAAAGCCTTTCTACTGATATGAATATATGGGATGCGATGGAGTTGTTGCGGAGTTCTGATCGGAGTGAACTTCTTGTTTCTGGTGCCAATAAAGAAAGCAAAGCCATTAATTTCGAACAGTTAACCAAAGGATTTAACCAATTTCAAAACGCGCAGGTACATGAATGAGCATCAGCAAACTTTATGGCAGTTTATGCATGAGCAATCTGATAAATTGTTTGCTCAAACCCTGCAACATGTTGGTTTAACCTTTATTTCCTTACTTTTTGCCATTGCCATTGGCTTACCATTAGGCATATTGATTGCCAGAAAAAGAAAACTTTCTGGAACGGTTTTAGGGATTGCCGGCGTATTGCAAACGGTTCCGAGTATTGCCTTATTGGGTTTTATGATTCCCGTTTTAGGGATTGGTGCAAAACCTGCAATTGTTGCGCTGCTCATTTATGCCTTGTTACCGATTATCCGCAATACCTATACAGGAATTATTGGCATTGATCAGCATGTTAAAGAAGCGGCCAGGGCAATGGGCATGAGCAAAAGTCAGATTTTGCTAAAGGTTGAGTTGCCATTGGCTATGCCCGTTATATTGGCGGGTATCCGTACTGCAACAGTCATCAATGTAGGCGTAGCCACATTGGCCTCTTTTATTGCTGCGGGTGGATTAGGGGAATTTATTTTTGGGGGCATTTCGCTCAACAACACCAACATGATCTTAGCTGGGGCTATTCCTGCTGCGCTATTGGCCATTATTCTCGATGCTTTACTTTCCCTGGTACAGAAAATGGATTTTAAAAAGCTGAGAAAAGCATTGTACATTTTGCCTATTGTGATTTTAATTTTAGGTGGTTTTTATGCACTTCCATCGGCTTATGGTTCTACCTTAACCGCCGGATTTACTCCTGAATTTATGGGCAGGCAAGACGGCGATCTTGGATTGAAATCTATCTATGGCTTAAAAATCCATACCATTGTAATCAGTGATGCGGTAATGTACAAGGCCGCTTTTTCAAAAGAATTGGATGTGATTAGCGGTTATTCTACTGATGGCCGTTTGAAAGCTTTCGATCTGAAAATTTTAAAAGACGATAAAGTCATTTTTCCGCCTTACTACGCTGCACCAATAGTTCGGAATGAAGCTTTTAAACAATTTCCAAAGCTGGAAGAAACATTAAATCTGTTAGCAGGCAAAATAACTGATTCAGTAATGACCGATCTTAATTACAGAACAGATTACCTCCACCAAACACCGGAACGTGTTGCAAAGGATTTCCTCATCAGTACTGGTTTGTATAAAGCACCAAAAAACGGACATAATGGTGTAGTGAGGATAGGCTCAAAGATTTTTGGTGAGCAATATATTCTGGCCGAAATGTACAGCATGTTGATTAAAGGAAATACAGATTATGAGGTATCTACCAAAACAGGACTTGGTGGAACAAAAATCTGTTTTGATGCACTGATGAATGATCAGATCGATTTTTATCCCGAATATACCGGAACAGGTTTATTGGTTTTGTTGCAACCGGATCCAAAAATTGCTAAGGAAATGGCGCACGATAAAGATAAAACTTATGATTATGTCTACAACGAATTTGAGAAAAAGTTTAATATCAAATGGCTTAAACCTATAGGTTTTAATAATTCTTATGCTTTGATGATGCGGCAAAAACAATCAAAAGATCTGAATGTTAATACCATCACAGATCTTAAAAACTATCTAGATAAAAATTAATGACACTGGTAGAAGAATACTTGCAGATCAGGAAATACTCCGAACAAATTTGCGAACCATTGCAAACAGAAGATTATGTAGTACAGCCTATCGTGGATGTAAGTCCACCGAAGTGGCATTTGGGACATACCACCTGGTTCTACGAAACCTTTATATTAAAGCCGTTTTCTGTTAATTATCAGGTGTATAACGATGAGTATAATTTCGTTTTTAATAGTTATTATGAAACCGTTGGTAACCGCGTAATCCGGACAGATCGTGGTAATTTAAGTAGACCGAGCGTAAATGAGATTTACCAGTACAGGGCTTATGTAGATGAAGCCATGGTGAAATTCCTGGCCACGACACTAAAAGATGAAGTAGAAGAATTGTTGATTTTGGGTTTTAACCATGAGCAGCAGCACCAGGAACTTTTACTTACCGATATTAAATATATTTTAGGAAACAACCCACTTTTTCCAACTTATTCAAAGAACCAAAAAGAAGTTTTAACCATAAGTAAAATAGAGCCTGGCTTTATCCAAATTTCTGAAGGTGTTTATGAGATCGGTTATGATGGAAAGGATTTCAGCTTTGATAATGAATTAAACAGGCATAAGGTTTACCTGCACGATTTTTCAATCAGTAAAACATTGGTGAGTAATGCAGAATTTATTGAATTCATTAGTGCAGGCGGTTATGAAAATTTCAATTTCTGGCATGCTGAAGGATGGGATTGGGTGAAAAACAATAACATTAATGCACCAATGTATTGGCATTTAATAGGCGGAAAATGGTTTAATTATACTTTAGCTGGCCTTTTAGCTATTGATTTAACCGCACCGTTAAGCCACATCAGTTATTATGAAGCTTATGCTTTTGCAAGCTGGAAAGGCATGCGTTTACCCACTGAATTTGAATGGGAGATAGCAGCCAAACACTTTAACTGGGGCGAACGATGGGAGTGGACCGAAAGTGCCTATTTGCCATATCCTGGTTTTAGTAAAGCACCGGGTGCCATTGGCGAGTACAATGGAAAGTTTATGGTTAACCAGAAAGTGCTTCGCGGTGCATCAATTGCCACGCCCGAAAATCACTCGCGTATTACTTATAGAAATTTCTTCCACCCACATTTAAGGTGGCAATATACAGGCATCCGATTAGTAAAATAGTATAGATATGACCACCACCACTATCGAAACAGCGACAGACAACAAAACACAGTTCCTTCAAGAAACCTTGGCAGGCTTACACTCCGAGCCAAAATTTATGCGCTCTAAGTATTTTTACGATGCTACCGGAGACCGTATTTTTCAGCAGATTATGGAAATGGAGGAATATTATTTAACCAATGCAGAAATGGAAATCCTGCAATACCAAGCCAACCAGATTTCTCAGGCGATATCGGCTGATGGAAGCACTTTTGATTTAATCGAACTGGGTGCTGGCGATGCAACAAAATCCATTCACCTGCTAAAATCATTGTTGGATAGTCAGTTGAAATTTAGTTATTTTCCGATTGACATTTCCGCACATGTAATTTCAGATCTGGAAGAAAGTTTGCCTAAAAAACTTCCTGGATTGGATATGAAGGGTTTAAATGGTGATTATTTTAATATGCTTAAAAAGGCCACAGAATTATCCAGCCGCAGAAAGGTTGTGCTTTTTATGGGCGCAAATATCGGAAACATGAGTATAGCCGATGCCGGAAAATTCTGCTCGTCATTAAAAAAACTGCTTTCTCCTAAGGATTTATTGATCATTGGATTCGACCTAAAAAAAAATCCCCAGCAGATTCTTTCTGCCTATAATGATAAAGGTGGAATTACCAGATCATTTAACCTCAATTTGCTTCATCGCATCAATAAAGAATTGGATGGCAATTTTGATCTGAACAATTTTGAGCACTATGCCAGTTACGATCCAGAATCTGGAGCCTGTAAAAGTTACCTCATCAGTTTAAAAAAACAGATTGTTAATATTGGTCAAAATGCCATTCATTTTGCAGAAAACGAACATATTTTTATGGAAATATCACAAAAGTATTCGCTTAATGATATCGATCAGCTTGCAGAAAAAACCGGATTTAAACCGCTTAAGCGTTTCTTCGATCAACATCAGTATTTTGTAGATGCCATCTGGAAAGTAGACTAACTGCGGTTATCCAAAACCTGGAGCAGTTGATTTAAATCCTCTTCTGTATTATAAAAGTGAAATGAAATCCTTGTGCCTTTGCCACGTGGTGAGCAAAGTATTTTGGCTGCAGCGATTTTGTCAACTGTTTTTTGATCCAATGGCATGCTCATAATAGTAGATTGGTATTTTCGCTCCAATGTCCAATCTGGAATTAAGCCTCTTGAATTTAATGCTAGCCTGGCTTTGTTGGAAATTGCTTGTGCGGTTTTTTCAATCCAATCGAAACCGATTGAGCCAAGCTCGTTTAAGCTTTCGTTTAGTGTACCAAAATTTAAAGTGTCTAAATGCCCGGGTTCGAAACACATAGATAGGTGGTCTTTACCTTTTAAGAAAGGTGCTGTAGGTAAGTCGGCCAGTTTGTTTTTGCTATAAATCGCATCTTTCATCTGATCGGAAAGAAAGGCATAACCGTTTCCATACCCCGCTAAAAGCCATTTATAGCCACTTCCGATTAAAGCATCCAAGCCTGATTTTTCAAAGTTAAAATTTGTTGTGCCTAAAAACTGAGTGCCATCACCGATCAACAAAAGATCTGGATATGTAGCTTTTAATTTCTGGATAAATTCATCATCCATCCTTAATCCACTAATATATTGTACCATACTAAATGCCAGCACGGTAGGTTTAAATTTTTCAATGGCAATGATGATGTTTTCTTCTAGCTTTTCATCAATGGCTATGCTATTGTACCCAAAACCCATACTGATTACAGGATAACTCACAGATGGATATTCCTCCTCCAGTAATAGAAAACGATGGTTTTTGTCCAATCCACTCAGTAAAGTATTAAAACCTACTGAAAAATTCTGAACCAGATAGGTGTTCTCGGATTTTGAACTGAAAAGTTTAGCTATGTTATTTCTGAGGTCAGTAATGATGGGCAGATTTTCCATTCTGAAAATACTTCCTCCTGAAATAAAGTTTTGATCATGTTTAGTTCTCCATTCTGCCAAATTGGTAGATAAAATGCCAGAATTAGCGGTGTTGAGATAGGTATATGCTGTGAGGATCGGAAAAGATAGGTTCATGCCCAAATTTAAAAGAATTGTGCGTTAAAAAAATAGATGCTGCCACCGAAATTGATTTTTATACAAACCTATGAGAATCACGTTTGTTAGATTTATACAATCTGCTAATGTTATATGGAAAATCAAACATCAATACTGGTTACGGAACTTAAAAAATTATTAAATGGGGGTGGAGCGCATGTAGGGTTTAAAGATGCTGTTGCCAATTTGCCTTTTAATCTATTGGGCGAAAAGCCTTACAACTTACCTTACAGCATTTGGCAATTGGTAGAACATATCAAAATTGCCCAGTGGGATATGCTCGAATTTAGCAAGGATGGATCGCATCGATCGCCTAAATGGCCAGAGGAATATTGGCCTAAAGAACTGGTGCCTAAAGATGAACATGCCTGGAACAATACACTAAAACAGATTGATGCTGATCTGAAAGAATTTATTGCTTTGTTAGATTCTTCAGACTTATATGTGCCAATTCCGCATGGCGATGGACAAACTGTATTACGCGAAGCCCTACAGATTGCCGATCATAATGCCTACCACGTTGCCGAAATTGTAGTCATCAGACGTTTATTGGGTGCCTGGAAAAGTTAATGGAAGTTGTCTCGTTTGGGCCTGTACTTTGCCGCTTATACAGCCTGTTACTATTGTTTTAATCCACTAAATTTAACTGTCCGTTCTCGTAAATTGATTTAAAAAAAGATTATGTTACAAAACTCAAAAGCATTCAGCTCGTTTTCTGTAGACGATGTACAGAAAGCAAAAGATTTTTATCAAGGCGTATTGGGTATCGAAGTTAAAGATAACCCGATGGGCGTAATTGAACTGGTTATTTCCGGATCAGCAAATGTATTACTTTACCCAAAGCCAAATCATGTTCCGGCAACTTTTACGGTACTTAATTTTCCTGTCGAAAATATAGATCAAGCGGCCGATGAACTTATTGCCAAGGGAATAAAATTCGAGATTTACAATGAAGAATATTTCAAGACGGATAGTAAAGGCATCTCACGGGGAAACGGAGGGCCAAACATTGCCTGGTTTAGAGATCCTGCGGGCAATATTTTGTCTATTTTGGAAACGGCCTAAGCCTAGCTAGACTTTCGAAATTGGCAAAGCGCAAAAGCCATAGCGTAATCTAAAAGTGAAATTCCATGGCTGGTGGCTCACCAGCCAAAGATAATCTTGCTCTAATTAAGACTTCCGAAGTTAGCCAGGCGCATTGCCATTGGCGCAAACTTCGGAAGTTTAGTCTATAAGTTCAAAACATTGATGGGCAATTTCATATTCTTCGTTGGTTGGAATAACCAGGATTTTTACTTTAGCGCTTGCCTTGTTAATTTCTTTCAATTCTCCATTATAGGCTGTATTTTGATCTGAATCTAATTCAATACCCAGATAATTCAGCTCCGAACATACAGACTCACGCATGTTACTGTCGTTTTCGCCTACACCAGCGGTAAATACTATCGCATCTATGCCGTTTAAAATAGCTGCATAAGCTCCAATAAATTTCTTGATCCTATAGGCATAAAGTTTTAGCGCCAAAATTGCAGCTGCATCGCCTTCACTAACCATTTTTCTGATGTCGCGCATGTCGCTCGAGCCTCCTACACCTAACAATCCTGATTGTTTGTTAACCAAGGTGCTTAACTGTTCTAAAGTATATCCAGAATGCTCCATTAAATGAAAAATAACCGATGGATCGATGTCTCCAGAGCGGGTGCCCATCATTAATCCACTTAATGGGCCAAATCCCATACTCGTATCTATCGATTTACCATTTCTAATGGCCGTAATGCTGCAGCCGTTGCCCAAGTGGATGCTGATAATTTTTGTATCAACTTTATTTAACCATTTAATGGCCTGTTCACTTACATATTTATGGCTGGTACCATGAAATCCATATACCCTGATGCCATGTTCTTTGTAATACCATTCCGGAATGGCATAACGATAGGCCTGTTCTGGTATGGTTTGATGAAATGCTGTATCGAAAACGGCAATTTGTTTCGCGTTTACAAAAGTCTGTTCGGCTACTTCAATACATTTATAATTAACCGGATTATGTAGTGGGGCAAGTGAAAACAGCCTTTTGATCTGATGTTTTACCTCATCTGTAATAAGGGTTGCACCTGTAAAATGTTCACCTCCATGCACTACTCTATGGCCAACAGCTGCAATATCATCAGGGCTGGCTATTACCGCGTATTCTCCCTCAGTTAGCAATGCTAAAACCTGTTTTAAGCCTTCGCCGTGGTTAGCAATAAAACCTGATTGTTCTATGCTATGCTTTTCGTTGTTGCGATAAACTGTATGTTTAACAAACGAGCCTTCAATGCCAATACGCTCTACCAGACCGCTGCAAGCCGGAGCTTTTTCTGGCATGTTAAAAAGCTGGTATTTTAAGGAACTGCTTCCTGAGTTGATTACTAAAATGTTCATATTAAATGTCTTGGCATTGGATCGCTGTAATTACAACGGTATTAAAAATATCATCTACAGTACAGCCACGGCTTAAATCGTTTATTGGTTTATTTAAGCCCTGCAACATTGGGCCAATAGCCAGTGCACCGGTTTCGCGCTGTACGGCTTTATAGGTGTTGTTGCCGGTATTTAAATCAGGGAAGATTAATACACTTGCTCTACCTGCTACCTCAGAGCCTGGTAATTTTTGTTTGCCTACAAGTGGATCTACAGCAGCATCATATTGTATCGGACCTTCAATTTTCAATTCCGGATGCCTTGCTTTAACTATGGCAGTGGCTTCTCTTACGCGTTCTACATCTTCACCTTCGCCTGATGTACCAGAAGAATAAGATAACATCGCTATCCGGGGTTCAATGCCAAATTTGGCGCTGCTTTCTGCTGAAGAAATTGCTATTTCTGCCAGCTGTTGGGCAGTAGGATTGGGGTTAACCGCACAATCTCCAAATATGGCCACCCTTTCTGGCAGGCACATAAAGAAAATGGATGAAACCACCGATACGCCTGGCTTGGTTTTAACAAACTGTAAAGCAGGCCTGATGGTGTGCTGAGTGGTATGAACCGCACCCGAAACCATCCCATCAGCATCACCCTTGTAAACCATCATGGTTCCGAAATAAGAAACATCGGTCATCATATCCCTGGCCATTTCGAGGTTTACATTCTTGGCTTTACGTAGTTCGTGCAAGGTATCTACATAATCGTTATAATGAGCCGATTGGCCAGGATTATGTATTTTTATAGCATTGGGATCCAGATTTAATCCAAGTCTTTTAATCGTGTTGGTAATTTCGGTTGGGTCGCCCAAGAGCGTGATGTCTACAATATCCTGGGTAATGAGTTTCTCCACTGCTTTTAAAATGCGTTCGTCATTTCCTTCTGGTAAAACAATATGTTTTTTATCGCGTTTGGCCCATTTAACCAGTTGGTATTGAAACATGTGCGGAGTAATTCCCTGATAGCTAAAAGTGATAATTTTATCATCAAGCGCTTTAATGTCGACATATTTTTCGAAAAGCTCTATTGCCACTGCAATTTTCTTCTTGTTTTCGATTGTAATTTTGGAGTGGATACTGCCAATGGTTGTAGTGGTTTCGAAAGTTCCCTTTTTAACCGCTATTATTGGAATAATGGTTTGTAAACCTTCAATCAATTTAATAATGGGCTCATCCGGTAAACTGCCTGCGGTTAAAACAATGCCTGCAATTTTTGGGTAATTGGCTGATAAGTTGGCCTGAAGTGCGCCTATAATGATATCGCCACGATCGCCGGGAGTAACAATAAGCAGGTTATCTTTTATGTGCCTTAAAAAATTGGGCAGCATCATGGCACCGGTCACAAAATTATCAACCTGGTTATCCAATAGTTCAGATCCAAAAAGCACCTCACCACCCAGTGCCAATGTAATTTCTTTCATTGTTGGACTTTGTAGGCCTGTTTCGGTAGGAATAACGGCGATAAGTAATTCGGCAGGCAATTGATTGGTTAAAGCTTGTTTAATACGGTCCGCCTCCTCTGGATTCACCATATTGGCCACTACGCCTAATACCTGCACATCGCGCAACAGGAAGTTACGGTAAATGTTGATGGCAGATTTAAAAAGCTGACTTGCTGTTTTATTCTTTCCCGATACCACTATTAAAACTGGTGCACCTAAGTTTTTGGCCATTAAAGCATTCGATTCGAACTCAAATGCCATACCTTCGCCTAAAAAATCGCTGCCTTCAATTACCGTGAAATCGTAATTATCTTCCAGTTTTTTATATTTACTGATAATGGTATTGATAATTGCTCCACTATCTTCTGCTTGATGCAGCATTTCTTGCCGGGTAAAGGCAAAAGCATCCTCATATTTAACAGGGAGTGAGAAATAATCCAACATGGCTTCTACATGTTCATCTTTTTTATTCTGATCGTCTTGCGCAATAATGGGTTTAAAGTAACCTACTTTTTGCGTTTTAGCCAATAACATATTGATCATTCCGAAAGCAATTACTGATTTTCCGGTATAGGGTTCGGCCGAAGCAATGAATATATTTTTAGTCATAAATAAGGGTCAATGTATAGGAATAACCAATCACGGCCAATATAGTTGGAAATATCTATTTTAAAAACTAAAAGAGGTTAAGTTTTTAATTGCCTGATTAGAAAACCGGAGTCAACTATTCCAACAACCATAAACATGAATAGGAAAGGCATGAATTGGACGTATGACAAATATAGATTTGTCATCCTGAGGGGTAATTTATTGTATAAAAGTCAATATAGATGACAGAGATTTTTTTGTGCAATAATAAGCTGCGAGGCATCGTCATTGCTGAGAAGGCTTTTTCAGCCGACGAAGCAATCTTACAACGATCGTTACTTACCTGCGCTTTAAGATTATTCATTTTTGCAGTTGTTTTTAAAGGCATTCATGAGCTCGCTTCGTTCGGTTATCTTCGTTCCTCGCAATGACGAGCTTTCTATTGGATTCTGTCAATGATAGCCTGTCGAAAGACCAGTTTAACAGATAGTAAGTGTTTCGATTACTTGTGTTGCGATTCAAATTGGTCCCTTCTTACCAATGATGGCGCTGTAACAGCTAAATTGAATCGTTTTTATGCATTTGATTCAATCAATAACTTTAACATTTTTAGCCTATGTATTAGTGGTAGGTTCACTTTTGCATCAGGATTAAGCTTTAAAGGCATAAAATGACTTTCCAGAAAATGGGCATAATCGGTAATTACGGTAGCCTGATTAAGATAAATTGGAACCTCTTGCTTTCCTGCCTGGGTAAAAAAATCTTCTAGCTGTTGTATTTCTTGGATGGTCATACTACAAAGTTATCATTCTATTTTGAGCAGATTGAAATAATTTTTTTTAACAGGTGGTATATGCCTAATGCTCAGTCATAATGATTTTTAAATATTGTCCGTTTATATCTTAAGTCTATTTTTTTACTAAAAATTTTAGTTTAAATTTGTTTTCCCTAATTAATTGTTTTAGTGATTTAATCACATTGAAAGAGAATGAACAATAGTGAAATGAAAAGTGATATCCTCCGTTCAGATATGATTCAGGATATTTCATCACTTAAAAAAGAATATTGCCGAAAGGAGACCGCATGGCACCGAGATTGGAAATTGGCTTTCCCGCCATCATTTAGAGAAGTTGCTTTTTATGATGCAGCCAATGCTGATATTCACCGTGCTGATGTATTTTCCCCATCAGGTTATACCATCGAGTTTCAAAATTCTCCGATCACATTGATTGAACTTAATAGCAGAGAGGCGTTTTATCCAAATTTAATATGGGTATTGAATGGCAAAAAATTTAAAGGATTTAAAATATTGAAACATTTGCCTGATGTAGATGACCCAAAGCTAAAGGATTACGAGTTTTGCCATTCCGATCACCTTTCGATGGTGAGGAAATCGGAGGTAATGCAGGGGCTGCCCAATCCAAAAATACTTAATTTTTACCATCCCGAACTTCAGGGCATTAAGCTCACCTCAAACCTTTATTCTTTTTGTTGGAAACAGCCACATAGTGTATGGTATTTAGCTACCGCAAAAATAATTGTAGACTTAGGTGGGCATTTTTTATATGAGCTAAAACAGCGTAACCAATTAAATGGAAATTATCCTTACCTGAAAATGTTAAGTAGGAAAGCCTTTATCGATTGGCATACCCCGCCAGAGCTTTAAGTATAACCTTCGAAAAATAAATTCAGTAATTAATGATAAGATCTGGAGAGATCAAAGTGTGACGGGAAAAGTAGCGTATTAAATCCCTTTATCTAAGAAATTTAATACGCTAAACCGCATTATTTCATGCTATCGTTAATTTTATTGATCATCACCAAATGGCTTTGAACTATTGGTGCTGTTTTAGTCGCAAATGCCTTAAGATCTGCATCTTTAGCATCTCTTAATTCATCTTCCATTAATTTTAGTGTAGATTTATGCCCACTCACCATGGCATCAACATAAGCTTTGTCAAAATCTGCACCTGATTTTTTGCTCAGGTCATCCATTTTTTTCTTGTGCTCATCGTCTACAGTGCTTGGTAGTGTAATGTTTTTTTGTTTCGCAATGGCCATTAATTCGGTGTTTGCCATGCCGTGGTCTTTTACCATCATGGTTGCAAATTCTTTAACCTGTGGATTGCTACTTTTTTCGAGGGCCAGTTTTCCTAGTTCTACTTCAGCCATACCGCCAACTGCTGCCTGTGTAGTAAACTTCGCATCAGCTTCATCTACCGCAATTCCTCCGGTGGCAGCTGCATTGGTTGAACTGTCTTTAGCCATGTTTAAACTATCGGCACTTTCTTTGGCATCCTTGTTTCCTCCATTGCAGGCCTGAAATGCTAATGCAGAAATGGCGAATACATAAATTAACTTTTTCATATGCTTTGTTTTTTGTTGTATCTACATAAACATGTTTTAAACTAAAAGGGTTTTAAGCTTTTAAAATAATCAGATTTCGGTAAATGTCAGGTGCTCAGCTGAGTAAGCCGGTTTTCGTTGTAGGAGTGATGGAGAAGGTTTTGAAATTACTAATTCTTATTTGGGCTTGATCTAAATATTAGATATATTTTCCCAGGTAAAGTGATGGCTTTTTTTGCGTCACTAATAGGTGCAAGTTTGCCTATAACCGGCTTTCTAATCTGGTATGGTAGGAAATTCAAAAAGAAAGCTGTAAAGAAAGCGCCCGTTTTAACCGAAGGCGATAATAAGCCTGCTGGTTTTAAGCCGAGAGCTAAAATTCCGGAAAAAAAAGTGGAAGAAGTTTTGGAATAACACCATTTGTTTTTAACACATATTCCTGAGACGATCGTCATGCTGAATTTAATTCAGCATCTTTTCTACTATTAAGACCCTGAAATGAATTCAGGGTGACGAAACAAGAAAACCCGGACATTGTCCGGGTTTTCTTGTTTTAATGCCTTACAATTTTACCTTTTTAGTTTTTGGTTCTGGTTTTTCAGGTAATTGTATCGATAAAATCAAATCAATGCTTTCCGAGTTGGTTTCATAATCGGCTGCAATTTTTTCCCATCTTTTTAATTCTGATTGTAAGCTTTCGATTTCCTTGCCCAATGATTCGATCTTATTCTGGATTGATTTTCTAACGTTTGTATTTGCCATAACACAAAATTATGATTTGATGGCATATCTTTAAACTTCTTTGTGATGAAGATGCCTGTAAAAAATGCTAAGTGTTCTCTTTCAATGAGTTTTATTCTTATAAAATTTTCAACAATAGTGAAGAATCACCGAATTTGCTTACGATACCCAATAATTGTGCAATGATTTGCTATTTTTACCCAACATCCCCAATAAAATATGAAGAAAAATAATAACTGCGATCTTGAAACTTGTTTTATGTGCCAACTCACATTAAAAGAATGGCATTCTGCTATCGAGGGCCATAAACGAAATTTTATCGCTAAAAAAGGGGAAATAATTATCAAAGAGGGCGATCCGGTGAGTGGTGTTTATTTTGTTACTTCGGGTAATGTAAAAGTGCATAAACAATGGGGCGACAAAGAATTGATTTTACGTTTTGCAAACGATGGAGCCATAATTGGACATAGGGGAATCAGCAGCAGTATTTCTACCTATCCAATATCGGCAACAGCTTTAGAAACCACCAAACTTTGTTTTGTAGATATCGATTTTTTTAAAACTACCATAAAAGTAAACCAGGAATTTGCTTACGGTTTGTTGATGTTTTATGCAGATGAATTACATGCCTCAGAAAAGAAAATGCGTAATTTAGCTTTAATGTCGGTTAAGGGGAGGCTTGCCGTGGCTATTCTAGGATTAAGAGACCAATTTGGATTAGATGCCGAAGGATTTTTAAATTTAGCATTAAGCCGTCAGGATCTGGCTGCTTTTACCGGTGCCACTTACGAAACCGTTTTTAGGACCATGAACGAGCTGTTAGCAGAAAAGTTAATAATAGTGAAAGGAAAGCAAATTGGCATTTTAAACGAAGCTGGACTAACAGATTTGAGTAATAAATAATTAAGGTTTATAATTTTAATTTTTTAAAATTTATTGTTGTTATACTGAGCGTAGTCGAAGTATCTTTTCAAAATATTTATTTCGCTTAGCTTAATTAATAACCAGTTTTTAAATTATTAATATAATATGTTGGGAATCGTTTTATGTGGTGGGCAGAGTTTAAGAATGGGCACTGATAAAGGTTTGCTCAGTCATCAGGATAAATTATGGGCACAGATGGCAGCTGATAAATTAAGTGCGCTTGATCTCCCGGTAAAATTTTCAGTTAATCCATCGCAGCATGAAACCTATGCAGGTTATTTTGGGAATGAACACCTGATAGTTGACCATTCTTTACCTGATATCAAGGGACCATTATTGGGGGTGCTTTCTGCGCACTTATCAAATCCAGAGGAAGATCTGTTCTTATTGGCCTGCGATATGTTGTTGATGGAAGTCAGGTTGCTGGAAAAGCTAATCCATTCACTTAAAGCTGATGATTCTTTCGAGGCTTATATTTTCACCAAAGATGGTCAGCAAGAACCTTTATGCGGGATTTATAAAGTTGAGGGTTTGAAAAAAATTGTACACCTGCTTCAAACCAATGGTTTGGCCAAACACAGCATGAAATACGTTTTAAGTAATTTGCGAGTTTGCGAAATTGCCATTGAGGACCAGGATTATCGTTATTTCAGTAATTTTAATTCCCATGCAGAAATAAACGGCTTATAACAATTGCAAGGCTGATTGATCAATTTTAGTGAAATTGTCTTTTTCTCCTTCACAAAGCACACAACAATAACCTTCTGGTAAATCTTTAAATGCCGTACCTGGGTTAATGTTGTTTTCAATTTCGCCAATGCGCTCATTGTACACTGTTAAACAATTGTTACACTGATATAAAAACTCGCCATCTTTTTTTATCGTTTCTTCAGTTTGAAAGCTCTGTTTTTGATTACCGGTTTTTATCGCATTTAAACGGTATTTGTAAAACTTAAATATCGAACGCCTTACTTGTTCTGGTAATAAAAAACTAGGATTACTCCTGCTAAAAATTTCGCCGGTACGCTCGTTGGGGTTAAAATCCTTAGCACAAAGGATATCGTAAACGGGGAGTAGTTTTAAACCCAGTATATTAATCAAGTGGCGTTTTTGGATCAGGATACTACTGAAAACCTCACTTTTTTTGCGTGTTTTAATGCCAAAGCAGATTCCAAACGTCCTGGTATCATCAATGCTCAAATGTTTAACAAGGAAATTTTTTAACGCTAGACCTTCGTTACAATTGTCTTCCACCTGAAAGTTAAGTTCGTTGGCCGCATGCCGCATATTGATCTCAAATTCTTCGAGCAAGCCATTCCAAAGGTTTTTGTCTTTTTCATCAATCCCTTTTATAATAATGGTTTTCCAGGAGGTACAGCACAACTGACCGAGTTTGGTATCTAAACAAAGCTGGCAGAGTTTCTTTAAGAATGGAATGCTGAACAATTCATCGCGCCTGTAGATACCCAACCAATATTTATTGTTATATCGGTTTAAGCCCTCGTAATAAGGTAGGTTAAAAGAAGATAGGGACACGGTATTTTCGGCCTGTTTAAGAATGAAGTTGTCCTGATCTAAAAGTGCAAAGAGCGCTTCACCATTGGCTTGTGGATTATCTACAAACTGTGACTGATTGTTTTTGATAATACCCTCCAGCGCTTTGGTAACCTGTGCAATATGGTTGGTGTAACAAAGCTGATTCCATTCATAGGTTACATTGGTTTTTGGAAACCGGATAATCAAATGCCAATAATGTTCGGATTGTGAAGAGGCAATCCAGTTGATATTACCCGTTAACATGGGGGTAAAACTTTGGTCGCTATCGCAGATATTGACTTTAACGGAAGGTCTAAAGTCGATATCGTCTAAAACATCTTTGTATACCCCTTCAGTAAGCCAGGTTTTGCGGATAAAAATCTCTTCAGCAGGATAAGAACTGATAATATTCGGGAAATTATTGGTGTCTACTTCATAATCGATCCCAAATTTATCCATTTCGCCTGTAAATATGGCAATATTATAGGTTGTAGTATCAATCAATAACTGCTGGCGGAGGCCAAAACGGACATATTGGATCCGCGCTTTTGTTGCCGCAACCAGGATATTATACAAATTGCCCGGTGATATGATGCCGCCTGGAAAGTTAATGATGATGGTTTGATACATGATTTAGCTATTTAAAAGTCCAAATTCTACTATTGCCTTTGGGAAGTTTTTGTTTTCGTGCCCTGGTCTGCATAATTTTAAAAGCGCAAACCTTTGGATATTAGTGAGTTTTCGCCACTGGTTTATGGAAAGCTGTAATGCTAATTCTGTCGCCTTTTCTTTTAGCATCGTAGGGATTTGATGTAGGTTTCCCCAATCGGGTAGCGGATCGATAGCTAGCGTGGTAGCTTGATTTCCAGTATATTTTGTAATCAGGCCAATCAGAAATTGATGGTACTTATCTGTTTGTTCCTGAGTTGAAACCGGTAGTAAAGCCAGTTGGATTCTTTCTGATGGATGAAATTTACTCCATTCAGCCAATTTTAGTTTTATTCCTGCGGCATCCATTTTAAAACGTACGATCATCGGGATACAACGCACATTTTCTTCAATAAAATCTTCCTCGAACTTAAAATATTCAATCCCTTTTAGGTTTTTAAATTCTGAAGGACCTATTTTTACTTTCATCACTTTGTTCAATTTTAAATATTATTCTCTGAACCTTCATTAAAGAAAGAGAACTTACTCTTCTTATTCTGTCATGTTGTTCGTAGGAGTCCTATGGACAGGATGACAATTCATACTATGATACACGCTTATGAAGAATCACGAAAATCTATCATTTCTCTACTAAAACCTGCTTAGGTTCCGTTTTTAATACATTTACAAAAGAATCTAATATGGCTTTTACCTCGGGCCTGCAACTGCCACAGCCCATTCCAGCGCCAGTTAACTGGCAAAGCTGCAAATGATCTTTACAGCCGTCTTTAATTTTGTTGATCAGGTTGCCTTCGCCAACATTGTTGCAGCTGCATACGGTTTTGCCGATAATGGGTTCGGTTGTTTTGCCACTTCTTAACAATTGAAGCCGCTTTTCGCTCAACTCCATTTTATTTTCGATCAGGTTGCGGAATTCCAAAAACTCACTTTTATCGCCAATTAATATGGCTCCAACCAGTTTATCATTGTGTACAATACATTTTTTATAGTAGCGCTTTGCTTTATCAATAAAAACAATTTCCTCATAAGTCGGATCGTTGTCCGGTATTTCGGCCAAACCTAATGAACAGAGTTCTAAACTGTGCATTTTAAGGATATTCATGAGCAGGCTGCCCTGGTAAAATTTAGCAATGTCTCCGCAAAGAAACCGGGCTACAATTTCGGCCTGTTGTTCTGCTGCTGCGGTAATGCCATACATCTGGCCATTAAATTCGGCAATTTCTCCAATAGCATAAATGTCTTTTTCGTTGGTTCTCAGGTATTCATCAACTACAACACCTCTCTTGCATTCTATACCTGCTTCTTTAATCAGTTCGGTATTCGGAACAGTACCTATGGCAATTACTAAAGATTCGCAATCGATCAATAAACCACTTTTTAAACGGATGCCCGAAATGCTTTTTTCACCGATAATCCGGTCTACTTCATCATTGTAAAAAATCTCAATGCCTTTGCTGATCAGTTCTTCATGTAGTAACTGACTGCCTAATGCATCCAACTGGCGACCCATTAATCTTGATATCCGTTGGATAATCGTCACTTTTGATCCTGTTTCGGCCAAAGATGTAGCGAGTTCGATACCCAATAAACCGCCACCAACAATTACTACTTTTCCATTTGTGGTATCCACGTGTTTTTTAAAACTGTCGGCATCGTTACGGCTGCGCATGGTAAATATGCCGTTTAGTTTCGGGATATCTTTAAGCACAAAAGCCCTGCTTCCCGTGGCCAGGAGCAGGATATCGTAATGGTGGGTTTCTCCGTTACTATCAATAACGGTTTTATTTTCTTTGTTGATTTTTTCGATACCTAACCCACGGTGCAGTTTAATTCTATAATCGGTTTCTTCACTATCGCTCATTTTAATGAGGTTATGCCATGGTAAAGTGCCAATAATGTAATCGGGGAGAAGTACCCTGTTGTAAAAAGGGAAATTCTCTTTGCTAAAGATCTCGATATCATCTTCGGTATTTAAGGCCCTGTAACTTTTAACAAAACCACAGGCACCAGCTCCCGCACCAATAACAATGATCTTTTGTCGGGCTTTTTGATATAATTTTACTTCTACAGCACTAAATTTAAAATCGGGTTCTTTGCTTAGTGGATCAACCAGGTTATTGGTGAGGTTATTCACCCGGTTTAGGTCACTTTTTAAGATTTTGCCCCAGTGCATGGGCATAAAAACCACTCCAGGTTTAATATCTTCCGAAAATTTTGCTTTTACACGAACATTTCCACGTAAACTGGAAATTTCGATAATATCATTGTCTTTAATGTTCCGGGCTTCAGCATCAATTGGGTTGATCTCTAAAAAAGATTCACTAATATGCTGGTTCAATTTATTTACCTTGCCTGTTTTGCTTCGGGTATGCCATTGATCTCTGATTCTTCCGGTGGTTAAAATCAATGGATGTTCCGGTGTTAAAGCTTCCGATTGGTTTTGGTCATCAAATGATAAAATATTGGCTTTTTTATCTGGTGTGTAAAACTGGTGATCGGTAAATAACCTGGCTGTTCCGAATGCTTTTTCTTGCTTCGGGTAAGGCCATTGAACGGCTCTTTTTTTTCTTAAAATCTCATAATTAAGTCCGCTGATATCAATGTTGGTTCCTTCCGTAAGGGCTGCATGCTCGTTATATATTTCGGAAGCACTTTTGAAATCGAAACCGTGATAACCCATTTTTTTTGCAAACCGGCAGATAATTTCCGAATCTGGTAAGGCTTCTCCAGGTGCTTCGGTTACTTTACTGAGATAAGAAATATAGCGGCCTGCATTGGTCATGGTGCCCTCTTTTTCTACCCAGGCAGCTGCAGGTAAAACCACATCAGCGTATTTTAAGGTTTCTACTTTGTTGCTAATATCCTGAACAACTACAAATTTCGCTTTTTTTAATCCTTCTTCGGCTACACGAACATCTGGTAGGCTAATCAATGGATTGGTACATAAAATCCATACTGCTTTGAGCTTTCCTGTATTCAGTTCATCAAACATTTCGGTTGCAGTTAAGCCCGGTTTAGATTGTATGGTGCCCAATGGGATCTGCCAAAATTTTTCGACCTCATTGCGGTGACTTTCGTTGGCTAAAACCCGATGTGCCGGCAATAAATTGCTTAAACCACCAACTTCTCGTCCGCCCATAGCATTTGGTTGTCCAGTGAGTGAAAAAGGTCCGCTTCCAGGTTTGCCAATATGGCCGGTAATCAGGTTTAGATTGATTAATGAAAGGTTTTTATTAGTACCCACCACACTTTGGTTAAGCCCCATGGTCCACATGCTGATGAAACCTTTTGCATTGCCGATGTACGATGCGGCCAAGCGGATATCACTTTCTTTTATGCCACAAACAACTGCTGCTTCGGCCAGTGAGGTTTCGAAAACGGTAGCATGGTATTTTTCATAACCATTGGTGCTGTTGATGATAAAATCAGCATCGATTTTTCCATCTTCAATTAAACATCGGCCAATGGCGTGGTGAAGGGTAATATCGGTGCCTGGATTGAGTTGCAGATGGACATTGGCGAGCGAGCAGGTCTGCGTTTTTCGCGGGTCACTGACAATGATCTTTAAGTCTGGATTTTTTTGCTTTGCGGCTTCAACACGGCGCCAAAGGATAGGATGGCACCATGCTGGATTTGCACCCGCAACAAAAATGCAATCGGCAATTTCAATATCATCGTAACTAATGGGCACAGTATCTTCACCTAAGCTCATTTTATAACCAACAACCGCACTGCTCATACATAAGCGGCTGTTGGTATCGATATTATTGCTACCGATAAAACCTTTAATCAATTTGTTTACTACATAATACTCTTCCGTTAAACATTGTCCGCTTGCATAAAAAGCCACACTATCGGGACCATGTTTTTTAATCAGTGCTTTAAAAACGGCTGCCGTTCTTTCTAGTGCGGTATCCCAACTAACCCTTTGTAGGGGCATATTCTTGTTGTAGCGCATTTCGGGGTACAGCAGTCTGTCACTTTTGTCATTCGCCGTGTAATGAAGATTCATGCCTTTACTGCACAACATGCCTTTGTTTACAGGGTGGTTTTTGTCTCCTTCAACTGTTATCCGCTCATGGATATCTTTATTTACCACAATACCACAGCCCACTCCGCAATAGCAGCATGTTGTTGTATTATTTAGCGATATATTCTTTTCTTCTTTCAAATGATCAACGGTATTGTAGGTAGATTTTTACTTTTGGTATGACTATTTGCTCGGTGTAAGTACAAGATCTTCTATCTCTGCGCTTTTCTGTGCCATAATGGTTCTGAAAATAAATATAGCAATGCCAATTCCGAGGATGATAAAGCCTAGAAAGGTAAATGCACTGGTATAATCGATCAGATCTTTTTGAATAGAATGCCCATTTTCGATTACATTTTTAGTAGCATGACCAGCTTTGGCTTTAAACATAAATGCAATAAGCATAGCGCCGATATTTCCGCCAGCACCTACAATACCTGCTACACTACCAACCGCAAGTGGATTAATGAAAGGAACAAGGCTGTAAGTTGCGCCGTTGGCCATTTTTAAACTTAGACCGAAAACGAACATCATAAAAATAGCCATTCCAATATTGCCCGATTTTGCGAACCAGATCAGGCCGATTCCTTCTATCAGAAGCAATAGCGCAAGTAAAAGTGTTTTGCCATCAAATCCCCAGGTTTTACCGATTTTATCAGCAACAATTCCACCCAATGGTCTGGCAAAAACATTGATCCAGCCAAAAATACCTGCAACCATTCCGGCTATGGCGATTGTTGCACCGAATGAATCAGTAAAAAAGATCGGGGCGAAGTTGTCAACCGTTATTTCTACACCAAAACAGGCAGCGTAGGCAATGGTTAAAATCCAGGTGCGGTAATCTTTTGCGGCGATTAAAAATGTGTTTTTGGTGCTTTTTATGTTTTCATCTTTTAAATCCTTAAAATCTCCCTGTGGGGTATCTAAAGTATAACGGTGATATAAAAAAGCACATACTAAAAGCATTACACCGGGAAAAATCATAGCATAACGCCAGCTGTCTTCAGTGCTACAAAAGCCCAGAGCGGTAATGCCAGATGCGATTAATGGCATAAATAAATTGGCAGCACCACCACCTGCATTACCGAAGCCACCTGCAGTTGCATTTGCGGTTCCTTTAATGTTCGAAGCAAACATAATGGAGGTGTGGAATTGGGTAATTACAAATGAAGCGCCGATTACGCCAATGGCCAAGCGGAAAAGTAAAAATGAAGTATAAGAATGGCTGGTTCCGATTAACAGTACCGGAATGGCACACAGTACCAAAAGCCAGGTGTAAATGAGTTTAGGACCAAATTTATCAATTAGCCGTCCGATCAGTAAACGGGCAATAATGGTAGCTGATACTGAAGCAATCTGAATGTTGCCCACCTGATCTTTGGTAAGGTGTAATTGCTCTCTTGCAATTTTCATTAAGGGGGCCATGCCGAACCAGGCGAAAAAACAAAAGAAGAAAGTTAGCCAGGTGATGTGAAAGGTTTTCATCTGAACACCTTTGAACGAAAATATATTTAATTTATCTAGCGGTTTAGTAATGGAGTTTAGTGTCATAACGATCTGTTTAAGCGTAAATAAATAAATGGGTTCTTTTAAAATTTATAGCCTAAGCCTACGCCAACGTTCCATTCGCCATTTTTGACTGCGGTTTTAGGGTTGTAGTATAAAGGGAGTTGTAAAGCTACATGCCGAAATGCAGCTGTTAAGCCAAAACCAAGGCTAGGTGTAAGTAATTTGTTTTTTGGGGCACCCGATGCCACTTTGTCTTCTTTAATTCTTAAAGTAGGTAACAGACCTAATAATACACTATAGGGCTTTTTGCTGAATTTAATGCCCGGTCCAGCGCAATTGAGAAATGCACCGCCATCTACATATCCGGCAACTAAAGTGCCGTCAAAAAGAACAGCTTTTGTTTGCGATTTGGCCGAAAAAAAGAACAAGGTAAGTGCAAGGCAGCATGATACTGCTGCATAATTTTGAATTTTCATGTTTGTTTGGTTTAAGTTTATACCGAATATAGTTAATCTTACTGGGTCAGGTTAAGATTTTGGTGTTGTACCAATGTAAACGGTTCCGTTTTCTATCTTTACAGGATAGGTTTTTATTGCGCATTCATCACCGCTTAAACATTCGCCAGTGCTCAATGAGAATGTTTTTTTGTGGAAAGGGCAGGCTACCTTAGGTTCATCGGTAGTAGATCCAATCATTCCACGGCTTAATGCCATCTGTTTTTTATGCGGGCACTCATTTTGTGTGGCGTACCACTCATTTCTTCTGGTGAAATAGAAAAGTGCAATCTGATCTTCACCATGTTTTACGCAAACGCCACCGTTCTCAATGGCATCCTCGACTCGGCAGGCTGCTAGCCAATTTGATTGTTCATTCATAATTTTTGGGTTTTATAAGGTTTGTAAAGATTATTTATTAAACTGTTTTCCATTCGGCGGTTCTTTTTTGTCCGCGCATCTCAACAAATTCTATAGTTGGATCTTTGTCTTCCGGTGCATTTACAAAATGAGAGAAGCGTTTTCTGATCGCAGGATTTTCTACAGCTTCTTTCCATTCGCATTTGTAAGAGGCAATTAAGTTTTCAATTTCATTTTCCCATTGGGCGGCCATTCCTAAACTATCGTTAATGATTACGTTCCGCAGGTAATCTATTCCACCTTCCATTTTGTTCAGCCAGGTTGCTGTTCTGGTAAGGGGATCGGCAGTGCGGATGTAAAACATCAAAAATCTATCAATGTATTTAATACAGGTTTCACTATCTAAGTCTGTTGCCAGTAAAAGGGCATGTTGAGGTTTGCTACCGCCATTACCACATACATATAAGTTCCAGCCTTTTTCAGTAGCAATAATGCCGAAGTCTTTGCTCTGTGCTTCTGCACACTCTCTGATACAGCCACTTACAGCTGATTTAAACTTGTGCGGTGCACGGATACCCCTGTATCTTTCTTCGATCCGGATGGCGAAACTTACACTGTCATGCAAGCCAAATCTGCACCAGGTACTACCTACGCAGCTTTTAACCGTTCTTAAGCCTTTTCCGTAAGCATGTCCGCTTTCAAAACCTGCAGCGATTAATTCCTCCCAGATAATAGGAAGGTCGTTAAGGTGTGCACCGAACATATCAATACGCTGACCTCCGGTAATTTTGGTGTAGAGGTTATATTTTTTAGCTACTTCGCCAATTACTATCAATTTATCGGGTGTAATTTCGCCACCCGGAACCCTTGGTACCACTGAGTATGAGCCGCCTTTTTGGATGTTGGCTAGAAAACGGTCGTTACTATCCTGGGCCACATCATTTCCTTTTTTAAGGATCATTTCGTTCCAAAGGCTGGCTAGGAGCGATGACACTAATGGTTTACATACCTCACAACCGTCATTTTTGCCTAAAGCATCCAATACTTCATCATAACTTTTTAGTTCGTGGATATGAATAAGGTCAAAAAGTTCTTGTCGGCTATAGTTAAAGTGTTCGCAAATTACATTTTTGATATACTTACCTTGTGATTTTAAGGTATAAGTCATCAAATCTTTAACCATTGGCAAGCATCCACCACAGCCTGTGCCTGCTTTGGTGCATTTTTTTAAGTCATCAATGTTTTCGCAAGAGCCATCAGCAACTGCAGCGCAGATATCGCCTTTGCTCACGCCTTCACAGCTACAGATCAATGCACCATCGGGTAAACCTGTAATTCCGGCTCCGCCAGCAGGCTCGCTTCCGCCACGTGCACCCAGAATCAGTTCTTCAGGGTTTTCTGGTAATACAATCCGGTTATTAGAGGTCTGCAACAGCAGGTTGTAAGCTGTTGCATCTCCAATTAATATACCTCCTAAAAGGTATTGCCCGTCATTACTAACATTTATTCTTTTATAAACGCCTTTGTGTTTGTTTTCGAAGATGATGGTGCGGCAATCGGGTTCGGTAATAAAATTATCACCAAAACTGGCCACATCGATACCGATCAGTTTCAGTTTAGTGCTCATATCAAACCCTGTAAAGGTTTTTTCACCTTCGCAAAGGTTTGCAGCCAACACTTCAGCCATTTCGTAACCAGGAGCAATTAAGCCATAAATCATTCCATCGTACAAAGCGCATTCACCAATGGCAAAAATAGCCGGATCATTGGTTTGCATTTTTTGGTCCACAACAATTCCACCGCGCGGACCAACCTCGATACCGCAGGCTTTTGCCAGTTCATCACGTGGTTTTATACCAGCAGAGATGACAAGCATATCTACATCTAAAGCAGTATCATCGCTAAACTTTAATGCGGTAATACGGCCATCGCCTTCAATACTTGTCGTGTTTTTATTTAAGTGGATCTGTAAACCAAGATCTGCGAGTTTAGATTTAAGCATATCGCTACCTGCAGTATCAATTTGTCTTGGCATTAAGCGCGGTGCAAATTCAATAATGCTCGTTTTTTCGATGCCCAGATCTATTAATGCTTTAGCAGCCTCTAGTCCCAGTAAACCACCACCGATAACCGAAGCTGTTTTGGCCTTTTTGGCATAACCGCTAATCAGGTCAAGATCTTCAATGGTACGGTAAACAAAAACACCTTCTTTCTCGATACCAGGGATATTGGGAACGAAAGCCCCCGAGCCGGTTGCAAAAACAAGAATATCGTAATGATAATCAAGGCCACTGGCTGTATAAACTTTTTGAAGTTCGCGATCTATTTTAACGATTGGATTATTTAAGAAAAGGGTAATATTTTGCTCTTGATACCAGTTTTCAGTAGAAAGAGAAAGATCATCAGCAGTTTTTCCGTTAAAATATTCACTTAAATGAACACGGTCATAAGCTCTGCGGGGTTCTTCGCCAAAAACAATAAGATTAAAAGAAGAGGTTTTTGATCTTAGCTTTTCGCAGAATTTATATCCCACCATTCCATTTCCTATTACGATTATTTGTGGTTCTTTCATAAATCTTAAAGGTATTTTGTGTTTGTTGGTTTCTGTTGGTTGTTTTTTGTTTCGAATTATTTGTTTTATTGTTTTTTATTGATAATAATCGATTCAAAAATTCATATTTTAATATTTATATGATTTTTGATATTCAAATATAGGTTAAAATTCAATTAAAAGTTGTTTTTGTGTGATTTTTATCATAAAAAATTTAATTTTTTAATAAATTTTCATCACTTTTATGTTTAAATAGTTAAATCATTAAAATTATGAATCAAAAAACTAACGATTTTGGACTTTTTATAATGGGTGGAGGTCCTGGAGATCCTGAATTGATCACTATGAAAGCTTTTAATGTGCTAAAAAGAGCAGAAGTTATTCTGTATGATAACTTAAGTAATGAGAAATTGCTAGAGATTGCACCGAAAAATTGCAAAATGATCTATGTTGGCAAGCAACCTTATGGAAAATACACACCACAAGAGAAAATAAATGAATTAATTGTCGAAAATGCCCAAAATTATCAAGTAGTGGTGCGTTTAAAGGGGGGAGATCCTTTTATTTTTGGCAGAGGCTTCGAAGAATTGATTTATGCGGAGGCTAGGGGCATCAAATGTCATTACATTCCAGGTATAAGTAGTATGCAGGGCGCAGGTTTTATTGATGTTCCTTTAACACACCGCGGCATTAGTGAAAGTGTTTGGATCCTTACCGGAACCAAGAAGGACGGAAGTTTGACCAACGATTTAAAGTGTGCCATGAAAAGTTCCGCTACAGTTGTTATATATATGGGTATGAAAAAAGTTGGCGAAATCTCTAAAGCTTATTGTGATGCGGGCTTAGGTGATATGCCTGCGGCAGTTATTCAGCATGCTACCTTGCCCAACCAAAAACAAGTGGTATGTTCAGTGCAAAATTTACAGGAATCTGCTGAACAGGCAGGCTTAACTTATCCTGCTATTATTATTATAGGTAATGTGGTGCAGGCTAAAGCTTATGCGAACTTAAATCAGGGAGAACTTTTATCAGCGTAGAACGGTTCATTAGTTCATTCGTAATTGATCATTACTACATTGGTTGATAGTTTATAGATTCATGGTTGATTGCATACGTGATAACTAAAATCTTAACTCCCTTAAATCCCAATGGTCAGCCAAATAGATTAACTGTCTAAATGTTATCAATAAAAAAGCCCGCAAGGTTTAACTTGCAGGCCAATAATTAATATGGATTGATTAATTTAAAGTCAATTCGATTACCGGGATTTCGAAGTCGGGTTTTTTCTTTGGTAGTTTTAACACCAAGGTATTCCCGGTCGATTTTTGAGCGTCAATCTGTATTTCAGAGTTGTCATGTAAAAACTGCGCGTATTTCGCCTTCTCTTTATATCCATCCAGCGTAATGTAGCCCGTATTTGGATATTCGAACAAATGCAAATACAGTTTTTTGGTGTCGCTATTGTAAGTGAGTTTTACTCCTTCGGGCGCTTTAAATTCGGTTGGGGCGAAAGTACAATGATAAATAGATTTCGAATTGGCGTGCATCCAAAGGCTTAGGCTATCTAAAGCAACGTTTGCTCTGCTATCAAACTCACCACGCGCAGTGGGCCCAACATTTAATAATAAATTTCCTCCATTGGCTACTGAAGTAATCAAAAGATCTAATAACTTCCTGTTGCTTTTCCAGGTGTTTTCGTCACGGTGGTAGCCCCACGAGCCTGAAAAGGTTTGGCAGGTTTCCCAAACTTTGCCGCGGTATTTTTCTAATTCCTTCGGACTAACCTGTTCAGGTGTTTCGAAATCTGTACCATCTTCATAATCATTAAGATCCAGGCGGTTATCTACAATAATTTGTGGCTGCAGTTTTCTAATCTGCTTAAGTAATGCTACCGAACCCCAATCATCACGACCCTTACCATGTTTGCCCGGATAAGAGAAATCTGCCCAAAGAATGTCGATTTTGCCATATTTAGTAAGTAACTCGGTTACCTGATCGTATAGGTACTTACGGTATTTGGCTATATCCCTGTTTTTGTTCAATACCGCATACTGATCTTCATGGTCCTTATCAGGCCTTAAAGGATGGTGCATATCAACAGGAAAATCGGGATGATGCCAATCAATCAGCGAATAATAAAAGCCTACTTTTATACCCTCGGCGCGAAAAGCCTCAACAAATTCTTTAACCAAATCTCTTTTGGCTTGTGTATTGGTTGCCTTATAATCAGTAAATTTACTATCAAATAAAGTAAAACCTTCATGGTGTTTGGTGGTTAACACGGCATATTTCATGCCTGCTTCTTTAGCTTCTCTGGCCCATTTTTTAGGGTTAAATAAATCGGGATTAAACTGATCGAAGTATTTCTGATAGTTTTCGTTGGTAATGTGTTCGTAATTTCTTACCCACTCATGACGGGCTGGTAATGCATATAGGCCCCAGTGGATAAACATGCCGAAGCGTGCATCGGTCCACCATTCCATTCTTTTGGTTTTTTGGGCAACGGTTTCATTGCCTAATCGTTTTTGAGCAAAGCCAGGTAAGGTTAAGCCCAGTATGAACAAAGCTGATAAAATTGTTTTTCTCATTTTCGGTTTCTTTTGGTTAGCATTTAATGGGCTAATTTACTGAGGTATATCCTTTCAAAATGATGGAATATGAGCAAAATATTAAGTTAAATTGGTTTAAGTTTTAACGGAGAAGGTTGAGTTTCTTAAAACTTTGAAGATGCTATTCTTGTTTAATTGGCAATGTTGTGAAACTTAATTTGACAAAAGAAACGATGGAAACTCAAAAAACACCTGCTAAACAGAACAAACAACCAGGGATAGAGGCGAAGATGGATCCAAGACCTGAAGTAATTAAAGCAAACTATAAGGGAGCAGGAAAACTGAATGATAAGGTTGCCCTGATTACCGGTGGAGATAGTGGCATTGGTCGTTCGGTAGCAGTTCATTTTGCAAGGGAAGGTGCCAACATTGCTATTGTTTATCTGGATGAGGATGTTGATGCAAAAGAAACCCAGAAAATGGTTGAAGTTGAGGGTAAAAATTGTTTATTGATTAAAGGAGATGTTAAAAAGCCTTCATTTTGTAGAAAAGCAGTAAAAACAACTGTTAAAAAGTTTGGAAAGATCAATATTTTGGTAAATAATGCCGGCATGCAGGTTCCGCAGAAAGATCCAAAAAAGATCGACGATAAACAGTTGGAAGATACTTTCCGTACTAACATATTTGGCTATTTTTACTTTGCGCATGAGGTATTGGAATATTTTCAGGCAGGCGATACCATTATCAATACCACCTCAGTAACGGCTTATCGTTCTTCGCCAAATCTGATCGATTACTCTTCAACAAAAGGCGCAATAACTTCTTTTACACGTTCGCTCGCTACAAATTTAGCCAAAAAAGGTATCCGGGTAAACGCTGTCGCACCGGGACCCGTGTGGACACCACTCATTGTATCTACTTTCGATGAAAAAAAGATTAAGTCATTTGGGTGTGAAACAGCCATGGAAAGGGCTGGTCAACCCTCAGAACTTGGACCATCTTATGTATTTCTCGCTTCAGACGATGCTTCATTTATCACCGGACAGGTAATCCATGTAAATGGCGGAGAAGTGGTAAACGGTTAATTTCTTTACCTTTAATCATATTTAAACCATTTCCATGGCATCAGATCCACCTAAAGATTGGCGTTTTAAGCTTCATGAAGTTATTTACGAATCGAATACACCTGCAGGTAAGGCATTTGATATTGGTTTATTGATTGCCATATTTTCGAGTATCATTGTGGTAATGCTCGATAGCGTTATTGGTATCCATCGGCAATACGGCAAACTGTTTAATATTATGGAATGGATTTTCGCCGCGCTTTTCACAGTCGAATACATTTTAAGATTGGTGAGTATCAGAAAACCGATCAGTTATGTGATCAGTCCATTAGGTATTATCGATCTGATTGCATTGTTACCGTCTTATTTGAGTATCTTTTTTATTGGTGCACAATCTTTACTGGTTTTTAGGGCACTAAGGTTACTTCGTGTTTTCAGGATATTCAAACTCGGACATTTTTTAACAGAGATTAATTTTTTAACCCAGGCACTGAAAAACAGTGTGCGGAAAATCAGCATATTCCTGCTAACCGTTTTAACCATCACCGTAATTCTTGGTTCTATTATGTATTTGGTAGAAAAGCGCGAAAATGGATTTTCGAATATCCCCGAAAGTATTTATTGGGCCATTGTAACCATTACAACTGTTGGTTATGGCGATATTTCGCCCATCACGCCACTGGGTAAGTTTGTGGCTTCTGTAGTGATGCTGATCGGTTATGCCATTATTGCTGTACCCACCGGGATTATTACCCACGATATTGCTGTTGCGGCCAGACAGAAAAAAGAATTACCCGAATCCTGTCCGAGCTGTAGTAGAGAAGGGCATGATAGCGATGCCTTGTTTTGCAAATATTGTGGATCCTCTTTGTTTAAATAAAAATGCCAGATAATTACTAACCTGGCATCTTTTATAATGGAAATAATGACTTATAACATTTCGCTATCTTCATCATCGTATGCATTCGGATCTTTATTCAGTTCTTCTATATCAGATTCGTTATAGTCATCCGTTTCTGCTTCATCGTCATCGTCATCCTCATCTTCTTCGTCTTCCGGACCTTTGATTTCTTCATTTAATTGTGTGCCTTCGCCATCAGCATATTGCACTTCATCATCTGTATATTCATTGTCTTCAGATGGCTCAGGAGTGGCGTGACCCTCGGCTGCATTTCCTTCCGAACGGTTGATCTGGAACTGTTCGATATTCTGAATTTCTTCTTCAGGTTGATTGTTTTCTAGATTTTCCATAGTAAAAGTCTTTTATAGTAGAACAGATTCTGATCAGATTAAGTTTAGAGAAAATTTAAAATCTTAAACCACTGGTGTTGTAAGGTTTTTAAAACATGGATATGATTTGCTCAAACTTTTTAAATGTTAACGGGGTTTTATAAATGCATTTACCTTAATTACTTAACCATGAAAAACCATTTCGATACCAGGAAAATAGCAGTAGTGGGAATGATTATTTCAGCTACTTCATTTAATGCTGTTGCAAAAGCAGACTGGCATTATGCAGGATCATTTGATTATATTAATCAACAAGATAGTTTAACCACCACACAATTTTTGCAACAGGCGGCTATTGCCGGAATGAAAGAGGTATCAACCGGGAAACTTGCGGCAGAGAAAGCAACAGATCAAAAGATAAAGGCATTTGGCCAGATGATGGTTGACAATCATACCAAGGCCAATGAAGAATTAAGATCCTTGGCGAAACTTAAGAAAGTAAATTTGCCAATGAGTAGGCCAGAAGGTGAACTACGACCAGATGGCAGGGTAGATTCATCACCTGAAAACATGAAAGATACCTCAAGAACCAAAAATGCCGGAGGTGAGGCAGGCAATACCGGTCTGGCGAAAAAAATCGCGAATGGTGCTACCGAAGCTGACGTGACGAATGCGATTGAAAAATTAAATAATTTAAACGGGGCTTCATTTGATAAAGCTTATGTCCAGATGATGGTTACAGATCATCAAAATGCGGTTTCTTTATTTGAAAAAGCATCACGGTCTGCTGATCTTGAGGTTAAAACATATGCCAATAAATATTTATCAGTATTGAAAAAACACTTAAAACAGATTCAAGCCCTGGCTAAATAGTAGCTTAAGTTATTTAGCATGGTAACCTTTTGCTTTCATATTCTTCTAAAACGATTTATTGGATTTGTAAGTTTAAATAATTAATATATTTGTTTAAACCTCGCCAATATATGTTTTCAATAAAACATTTTTCAGATTTAGGATTTTTCATCCTTTCAAAACAAGAAAATGAAACCCAATATGCAGAAATTTATAGTAAACGCTGTAGGTTTTCTTTGCAGACAATCCTCATACCAACCAGGAAAATTTTAATATGCTTTTTAGCCTTGAGCTCAATCTTTTTTACGGTTTGTGCTAAGCCAGGAGCGGAACACCATCAGGCAGATATTGTAATTTATGGAGGAACATCAGCCGGTATAATTGCAGCCGTACAAGCTACCAAAATGGGTAAAAGCGTTATTGTAGTTTCACCCGACCGCCATCTTGGTGGTTTATCATCTTCAGGGCTGGGCTTTACCGATACGGGAGACAAATCCGTAATTGGTGGCCTCGCCAGAACATTTTATCAAAAGGTTTATCAGCATTACCAGCAAGCTAGCGCCTGGAAATGGCAGAAAAAAGAAGAATACGGTAACAAAGGACAGGGTACACCTGCTATTGATGGAACGGACCGTACCATGTGGATTTTTGAACCTCATGTTGCTGAGCAGGTTATGGAAGGTTTTGTTAAAGAAAATAAATTAAAAATTTACCGCGATGAATGGCTGGAGCGAAAACAGGGTGTAAAAATGAAAGATGGTAAGATTATCAGTATCAAAACCTTATCTGGCAAAATTTTTAGTGCAAAAATGTATATCGATGCTACTTATGAAGGCGATTTAATGGCTGCAGCTAAAGTAAGTTACCATGTGGGCAGGGAAGCAAACCATATCTATAACGAACAGTGGAATGGGGTACAGGCCTTGGTTTTTCAGCATGCGCATTATTTTAAAAATAATATCGATCCCTATAAAATTCCAGGAGATAAAAAAAGCGGCTTGTTGACGGGTATTTCTACTGATCAACCTGGACCGAACGGAACGGCAGACCATAAACTTCAGGCGTATTGTTATAGGATGTGCCTGACCAATAAAGCCGAAAACAAAATAGCGTTTCCAAAACCAGACCGCTACAATGCAATGGATTACGAATTGCTGTTAAGTGTGTTTAATGCCGGTTGGAACGAGCTTTTTAATAAATACGATCCTATTCCGAACCATAAAACAGATACCAATAACCACGGACCATTTAGTACCGATTTTATTGGAATGAATTATGCCTATCCTGAAGCAGACTACACAAAGCGGAAAGAAATTATTAAAGCTCACGAAAATTATCAAAAAGGATTAATGTACTTCATGGCCAACGATCCAAGGATGCCCGAAAAAATTCAGCAGCAGGTTAAAAAATGGGGTTTGGCGAAAGATGAATTTAAGGATAATGGAAACTGGCCATATCAGCTTTATGTACGGGAGGCGAGGAGAATGATTGGAGATTTTGTGATGACCGAGCATGAAGTACTCGGCAAAAAAGAAGTGTCAAATCCGATAGGGATGGGCTCTTACGCCTTAGATTCTCATAATGTGCAACGTTATATTACGCCCGAAGGTTATGTGCAAAATGAGGGCGATATCGGCGTTAAAGCACCGAAACCTTACAGTATCTCCTACCAGGCCATCGTACCCAGGAAAACCGAATGCAAAAATTTATTGGTTCCCGTTTGTTTGTCATCATCCCATATTGCGTACGGTTCTGTACGCATGGAGCCTGTATTTATGATCCTGGGTGAATCAGCTGCCACTGCCGCATCCTTGGCTATCGATCATAAAATCAACATTCAGGATGTAAACTACAATGAATTAAAAAACTTGTTGTTAAATCAAAAGCAGTGTTTAATTTTAGAGACTAAAACGATTTATTAGCCTTAAAATGTAAGAACCAAAAATTTTTATTAAACAAACAAACTTTAAAATGAAAAAATATCTGTCATTTGCCGCCTTAATGCTGGTTTTTACAATAAAACTCTTTAGCGCCCCTATAGAGCTCCTATCTCCAGATAAGCGGATCAAAATATCGGTAGCCATTAAAGAAAAAATTGGCTACGCGGTTACATTTAATGGTAATCCTTTATTAGCCGATTCCTATTTACAGTTAAATCTGGCTCAGGCAAAGCTTGGTGAGCATGCAAAATTGATCAAAAAAACATTTTCATCTATAAACACCAGTTCAAATCCTGTTGTACCGCTTAAAAATGCCACAGTGATTAACCATTATAACTTGTTAAGGTTAGATTTTAAAGGCGATTTTAGTGTAGAATTTCGAGTTTATAACGATGGGATAGCTTACCGGTTTATTACCAATAAAAAAGACTCGATCATTATAAACAGCGAAGATGTACACCTTAATTTTAATAATCCCGTTAAAGCGGCTTATTTAGAAACAGGCGGTTTTAAAACTTCGTATGAGATTTTATACCGCCAAAACGAGCTTGGAAAAGTGAATAAAGAGAAGATGAATGTATTGCCAATATTGTTCAACACAGGAAAATATAAAACACTTTTATCAGAAGCAGATCTATACGATTACCCTTGTTTGTTTATAAAAGCCACAGATGATAAAACTGTTGATGCTATTTTTCCAAAGGTGCCATTGGCTTTTGGAGAAGATGGAGACAGAAGTCGGAAAATTTTAAAAGAAGCCGATTATATTGCAAAAACAGCTGGTAAAAGATCGTTTCCATGGCGTTTTTTTGTTATTACCGATAAGGATACGCAATTGGCTGCTAACGAAATGGTTTATAAGTTAAGTACACCTAACCAGTTACAAGATACCAAATGGATAAAACCTGGCCAGGTAACCTGGGAGTGGTGGCATAATGCCTATGTATACGGCGTGGATTTTAAATCGGGTTATAATCAGGATACTTATAAATATTACATCGATTTTGCTTCGAAATTTGGTATTCCTTACATCATTATGGATGAAGGATGGGCAAAAACAACACTTAATCCTTTCGAACCTAATCCAACCATTAACCTGCAAGAGTTAATTGCTTATGGCAAACAGAAAAATGTAAAAATTGTACTTTGGTTTACCTGGCTGGCAGTCGAAAATAACTTCAACATTTTCGAAACCCTGGAAAAATGGGGAATTGCAGGAGTGAAAATTGATTTCATGGATAGGAGCGATCAATGGATGGTAAATTACTACACCCGTGTAGCTAAAAAGGCGGCTAAACACCATATATTGGTCGATTTTCATGGTGCATTTAAACCAGCTGGTTTGGAAGTAGCTTATCCCAATGTGCTCTCTTATGAAGGCGTTATAGGTATGGAACAAAATATTGGAGGCGGTTTGGCCACGCCAAACAACAACTTATTCCTTCCATTTTTACGTAATGCAGTGGGGCCGATGGATTACACGCCCGGGGCCATGCGTTCGGCACATAAAGAGGATTATAAACCTAGCTGGGTAAATACCATGAGCATTGGTACCAGGGCGCATCAGCTGGCCATGTATATTGTTTTTGAAAGTGGTTTTCAAATGCTGGCCGATAATCCTTTTAACTATTTAAGAGAGCCCGAAACCACTTCGTTTATTACCAGCGTTCCCGTAACCTGGGATGAAACTAAAATCCTGGATGCAAGCGTTGGCGAATATATCGTTACAGCTAAACGTAAAGGCGACAAATGGTTTATTGGTGCTATGGGCAACGATCAAAAACACGACTTGAAAATTGAAACCGGTTTTTTGAAACCAAATGCAAATTACCAGATCAACCTGATCAAAGATGGCATCAATGCCGATTTTCAGGCAATGGATTTTAAACGCATCGTAAAACCAATTAAAGCAGGAGAAACGATCGATATCAATATGGTAAAAGACGGTGGCTTTGTTGCTGTAATTGAGCAAGTTAAATGACAGTATTAATGTTTTTGTTGAAGGAGCTTATTAGTTAAATAAGCTCCTTTTTTATTGAGATGAAGTAGCAACTATACCAAAGGATAGCACTATCCTCTGGTATAGTAGTAGCTTTTTGATACTTCGTATCTATAATTTTGCCAGACATAAAAAGGCAAAAAAAATGAAAATATTACATCTTATATCAAGCCCGAGAGGCGAAGCATCATTCAGTATTAAATTGGGAAATGCGATTGTTGAAAAATTACAGGCTGCAAATCCGGGAAGCACTTTAACTACACATGATCTTACCAATACCCCATTTCCACATTTGGAAGAGGTACACATCAATTCTTTTTTTACACCGCAAGAAAATCACACGGCAGAATTTTCGGAAGCAATAAGACATTCAAATGAGGCCATTGCCGAACTTAAAGATGCTGATGTGATTGTAATTGGTGCGCCGTTGTATAATTTCGGTATTCCTTCTACTTTAAAAGCATGGATCGATCATATTGCACGTGCCGGTCAAACCTTCAGCTACTCAGAAAAAGGCCCCGAAGGTTTGGTAAAAAACAAAAAAGTATATCTGGCCATTTCGTCTGGCGGCGTGTATTCGGAGGGACCAATGAAGCCTTACGACTTTACAGAATCATATTTAAGATCTGTTTTAGGCTTTATGGGCATGGTTGACATTACAGCATTCAGGGCCGAAGGCTTAAGCATGCCTACTATAAAAGATGTAGCGCTGGGTAAAGCAGTTGAAAGTATAATACTTTAAGGGGGTTAATTCGTCATTGCGAGGAGGAACGACAGCCTGTCCCGACTTTTCGGGAAAGCAATCTTTCATACTGCCTGGTACAAGATTGCTTCATCCAATGAAAAATTGGCTTCGCAATGACGATTTCCTTTAATTAAGCAAATATTTATCTACTCTATTAACAAAATCGTTCAGATCGAAAGGTTTGTTGATGAAATCTTCCGCATCACATTTAGCCTTAACTGCGTTCAAATGGTTGTTAGCCGACATCATCATTACCGGAATATCATGTGTTTTAATATTTCGCTTTAGCGTATTACAGATATCCAGACCATTTCCATCAGGCAACATAATATCAAGAATTACCATATCTGGCCGGTGTTTACTCATTTGAAACCAAAAATCGTTGGTGTTAGGGCAGGTCTTTACTTCGTAAAGTTCTTCGATCAATAAAAATTCGATGATTTCTCTAATACTCGGATTGTCTTCTACTACATAGATGCACTTTTTCATAAGCTCTATTTTTATTATATAGATAACTAGTCTAGCTATCAGATGTTTAAGATAGTTATGCACAATACTGGAGTTATTAACCTTTTGGTACGCCGTGTCATGCATTTCTATAATTTTTGTGCTGACTAAAAAAAATACAAAAATAAATTTTGATACTAATTTTTTTAGTATAGATTTGCTTTTGAAGAGACAGAATACAGGAGATATCATAAAGATAATCCGATGTATTTAATTGATGATTTTAAACAAAAAGCTTCTTGCTTGGTTTGTTTGCTGATATATTTATTTTTTCTATGACCGTTACCGTTTTAGCCATATTCGAAACAGATTTTAGACCAGATCTTTCATTAGGTAAAATCATGAATGAAAGACTGAGGATTGCTGCTGCAGATCTGCAGGACATTCATTTGCAGCATTTACAGGCCATTGGGCAACGTAGTGATGATTTAGTGGTGTATATAAGTTATAACCCCAAATATAAAATAAGATGGCGTGTTGTTAACGACGTGCCTGAGGATGTAGAAAACTTTGTAGCCCAAACCTGCGGTAATTTAGGTTACATCCACTGGAAAACAGCTTCTCTTAATGTTTTTAAAGGAAGTGAATAAAAAAAAGACTTCTATCGTGATATTTTATGGCGGTCGTCATTCTCGCCTAAGCGGGAATCTTAATTCGATAAACTTACTTTTATGATGGATAGATTATAGAAGTCTAAAATAAATAGATGGCATGAAAGATGTTGAAATAAATCCGATAGCTATCGAATCAGCATGACGATTTCTCGACTATAGCCTAATAAAATTCAAACAAAAAGAGGTTGTGTCATAAATATAGATTTGTCATCCTGAGCCTGTCGAAGGACCTATTTAAATACTCTTTAAGGTGTTTCGACAGGCTCAACATGACATCATCTGAGCTGAAATTGCCTTTATGATAAACCTCTTTCGTTTTCTATGGTCGTAAATGGATCTCAGCGATTAAACTAAAAATCCTCCGCCCAATAAATCATTTCCTTCGTAAAATACCGCCGATTGTCCTGGTGCAATTGCTGAAACATTGTGATCGAACACCACACGCATTTTATCTTTTTCCTGAACAATTGTACTTAGCATACCCGTATCTTTGTAGCGGATTTTGGTAATCACATCATTCATTGGTTCTTCAATGCTTGCATATTTTATCAGGTTAATGTTACGTACCATGGCTTCGCGGCGTTCAAGCTCATCAGCTTTACCCAAAACTACCGTATTACTTTCTGGCAGGATCTGCGTTACAAACATGGGCTCGCCAAAGGCAACGCCTAAACCTTTACGTTGGCCAATGGTGTAAAAAGGATAACCTTTATGTTGCCCAACAACCATTCCATTACTTAAAATGAAATTTCCGCCGGCTACTCTATCTTCTAAATCTTCTACTTTATGTTTTAGGAAAGCCCTGTAATCGTTATCCGGAACAAAACAGATTTCGTAACTCTCCGATTTTTTTGCCAGTTCTTCCTGTCCCATATCCAAAGCCATTTGTCTGATTTCAGATTTTGCAAAACTGCCCAATGGGAATTTAGTACGCGAAAGATTTTCTTGCGAAACGCCCCACAGTACATAAGATTGATCCTTGTTTTCGTCTTTTCCTTTTGAAATTACATAACGGCCGCTGTCTTGCTGGCGGATATTGGCATAGTGCCCTGTTGCGATAAATTCGCAATCGAGTTTATTGGCACGTTTTAAAAGTGCTTCCCATTTAATGTGTGTATTGCACAAAACACATGGATTTGGGGTTCTTCCGGCAAGGTATTCATCAACAAAATTATCGATTACATAATCGCCAAATTCATCCCTGATATCAAGGATATAATGGGGAAAGCCATAGTTTACGGCAAGTGTACGGGCATCGTTGATACTATCTAATGAGCAACAGCCAGTTTCTTTACTGCTACCGCCAGAAGTAGCATAATCCCAGGTCTTCATGGTTAAGCCAATAACCTCATAACCCTGCTCATGCAACATTACAGCCGCTACCGAACTATCAACCCCGCCACTCATGGCAACCAGAATTCTACCGTGTTTACTCATCTTAAAAATATTGGATGCAAAAATAAGGTTTATTTAGCTGAAATTATTTAAAGCAAGTCAGTTACTTGTAAAAAGCGGTTGTTAAATAACTTGCTTATCACTTAGATGCGCTAAAGTGGCTCAGGTGTTCAGTAATATTTTGAAAATGGGTGGTCCGGTGTTAGTGGCTGTCAGTAGTCCTGCTATCCCTTCAAGTCCTTCCCGATGAATCGGGATACCTCACCTCCGGGCTTTCCGTTCCATCAGGTTTACATTATAAAGTCTGTGGTCTTTGGCAATTACAAAAAACTCACATAAATCACTCAGCTTTTCGAAACTTGAAGGGAAACCGCAATAAATTGTATCTTCAAGCTTATTAAATGTATTTTTTATTTTACTTAAACGTTTTAGTTATATGTTTTATACATATTTGAAGATAAATTAATACCTTAGAATTTTCAACAAAACAAGCTAAATTTTAAAAAGATATGATTAAAAAAATTATCCTGCCCTGTCTTTTGCTATCGGTCCTGGTTACATCGGCACAACAGAATCTGGTGCAGTATGTTAAGCCCATTATTGGTACGTCTAAAATGGGGCATACTTATCCAGGCGCAACAGTTCCATTTGGTTCGGTACAGCTAAGTCCCGAAACGGATACTTTATCTTACGAAGTAAACGGAAAATACAATGGCGATGTATATAAATACTGTGCGGGTTATAAATATGAAGATAAAACCATTACCGGCTTTAGTCATACCCATTTTAGCGGTACTGGTCACTCCGATTTGGGTGATTTTCTCATTATGCCTACACAAGGTAAATTGCAATTGAATCCTGGTACTGCATCAGATCCGAAAAGTGGTTACCGTTCGGCATTTTCGCATACCAATGAAGTTGCAGAGGCCGGTTATTACAAAGTAAAATTAGATGATGATAACATTACCGCCGAATTAACTTCGACCACGAGGGTAGGGATGCATCAATATACTTTTCCTAAATCGGATCAATCGCACATTATTCTCGATCTGATGGCCGGTATTTACAATTACGAAGAAAAAACCGTTTGGACTTACGTTCGCGTAGTGAACGATACCCTGATTACCGGTTACCGCCAAACCAATGGATGGGCCAGAACCAGAACCGTATATTTTGCGATGAGCTTTTCTAAACCTTTTAAAAGCTACGGACGTAAAAGCTACGATGCCAAACAGGCTTATAGAGGCTTTTGGGGCAAGTTTAACCAGGAGCAGAACTTTCCTGAAATTGCAGGCAAAAAACTGAAAATGTACTTCGACTTCGATACCCAGGAAGGAGAGAAGATTAAAATTAAATTTGCTTTATCGCCGGTTAGCCAGGAAAATGCTTTGCAAAATATGCGTGCAGAAACTTCGGGCTGGGATTTCGAAAAAGTGAAGGCTCAGGCACAGGCTACCTGGAATAAAGAATTGAATAAAATACAGGTAACTACTTCTAACGATAATAAAATCAATTTTTACACCGCTTTATATCATGCTTTTATCAATCCAACAACCTATACCGATATTAATGGCGAGTATAAAGGTTTAGATCAGGGGATACATAAAGCTGAAGGCTTTACCAATTACACCACATTCTCGCTTTGGGATACTTACCGGGCCTTACATCCATTCTTTAATATTATGCAGCCAAGCCGAAGTAATGATATGGTAAAATCGATGATGGCGCATTACGATCAGAGTAGTTTGCACATGTTGCCGATCTGGTCGCATTATGCCAACGATAACTGGTGCATGAGTGGTTACCACAGTGTTTCTGTAATTTCTGATGCGATTATAAAAGGCACCTACAATGGCGATGCGAACAAAGCATTGGATGCCTGTATTGCAACAGCAAAACACCGCGACTACGAGGGAATCGGCTATTATATGGATAAAGGTTATATCCCGGCAGAAAAATCGGGCATTTCGGTTTCCAATAACTTAGAATATTCTTACGATGACTGGTCGATTGCACAACTGGCCAAGAAATTAAACCGTATGGATGTTTACGACGAATTTATCAAACGTTCTAACAACTGGAAAAACAACTACGATAGTGCTTCTGGTTTCATGCGCCCTAAATTGGCAGATGGCTCTTTTAAAAAGCAATTTGATCCAAAAGATACTGAAGGGCAGGGTTTTATTGAAGGAAACAGCTGGAACTACAGTTTCTTTGTTCCGCAGGATCCGGCTTCACTGATTGAAATGATGGGTGGCAAAAAGAAATTTGCAACCCGTTTAGATACTTTGTTTACCATGCACTTACCTGACGAATTTTTTGCGCATACTGAAGACATTACCCGCGAAGGTATTATTGGCGGATATGTACATGGTAACGAACCTGCACACCATATCGCTTACCTTTACAACTGGACCGATCAGCCATGGAAAACGCAGGCGCAGATCCGTCACATCTTAAACATGCAGTACAAACCTACAGCCGATGGTTTGGGTGGAAATGATGATTGCGGGCAGATGAGCGCCTGGTATATGTTCTCTTCGTTAGGTTTTTATCCGGTAGCACCAGGTTCTGATGTATATTCATTAGGCAGTCCATTGGTTAACAACGCAGTAATTAATTTAGAAAACGGTAAAACATTTACTGTTGAGGCCATTAAACAAAGCGATAAAAATGTTTATGTAGAAAAAGTTTTATTGAACGGCAAAGAAATTACCGATCATAAAATTAAACATGCCGATATCACCAACGGCGGAAAGCTTACTTTTTACATGAGCGCAAAACCTAAGAAATAATTTTTCTCATCCCTGTACAAATTGAACCGTTGACTTTAATTAGTCGACGGTTTTTTTGTTTACCCTTCAAATGTCGTCATTTCGAGCGGAGTGCAACGTAGTCGAGAACCCGAAGGCTCTGCGAAGCAAAATCTATCTCAAGATAGATCTCTCCATTCCACTGTGTTCCAGTCGAGATGACGATACTTTTTATTAAATTCTCTGAATTGATAACGGAGTGAAGTGAAGGCAAGGGCTATTATCAACCAAATTTCCGTGTTTTTCCTTGCCTCCGTGGCTAAAAAAACACACTTGCTCTTTCTCTAGGTAATCTATTATTGAAATCGAAATTAAAATAAATTTTGATATCTAAATTATCTATCGTAATATTGCGATATAAAATTATGGGACTTACCAAAACAGAAATCTTCACCGAAGAGCAGAATCAAATGGCAGCGTTATTAAAAGCGATGGCTCATCCTGCGCGGATTGCGATTCTTCAGCGTATCCTTAAATCGAATACCTGTATCTGTGGCGATTTAGTTGAGGAACTCGGCTTAGCTCAGGCTACTATTTCTCAGCATTTAAAAGAACTTAAAAATGCAGGTATTATACAAGGCACTATCGAGGGGGTGAGTATTTGCTATTGTATAGAACCTAAAACCTGGAAGTTATTACAAACACAGTTGGGCGATTTCTTTGCCTCATATAAAGGCGGCCAGAACTGTTGTTAAAAATTTTTTATTTAAATCAATCGTTAAATTGCAATATTATGATCAATATGTCTTCAATAACATGGAGCAGCTTTAAGGCTAATCTTCAGCAGCATCCAGAATTGGTATTACAGTTTCAATATGCTCCAGGCAAGTGGGTAAATGCCAATTATCACATCACTGAAATTAAACAGGCGCCGATTGTTTCGGTAGATTGTGGAGGCGTAATGAACGCCTGGACTGAGATTATTGTACAATTATGGGAACCTACCGAACAAGAAACGGGTAGGGCCATGCAGGTGAAAAAAGCACTATCCATTATCAATCTGGTAGAAAGCAAACTGCCGTTAAACCCCAATGGAATTGTGAAAATTGAATTTGGCAATTCTGCGTTCGATACGAGGCAAATGTTTCCAGGTGAATTTAAAATTGATGGGGAAAACCTGATTTTGGATCTAACACCTGATGCTACCCAATGTAAAGCGATTAACCGTGGCGGAAGCTGTGGTACCACCGAAATTGGTGAAGAATGTTGTGCGCCTGCTCAGCCGATAAAGCAAAAGGTCGAATTGGTTAATCTAGCAGCCAGTCAAAATAGTTGTTCTCCAGGAAGTGGATGTTGTTAATGATTCAAAAGTTATAGGAATGAAAAATGTATTGGTGCTTTGCACCGGAAATAGTTGCAGAAGTCAACTGGCAGAAGGCTATTTGAAACATTTCGCCCAAAATAAGGCCAAAATTTACAGCGCTGGTATCGAAGTTCATGGCGTTAACCCTAGGGCGATAAAAGTAATGGCTGAAGATGGAATCGATATTTCAGGACAAACCTCTAACAATATCGAGGAGTATTTTGATGTTCCTTTCGATTATGTGATTACCGTTTGCGATCATGCGAAAGAAAGTTGTCCATATTTCCCAACGCAGGCTATAAAAATGCACCATAATTTTCCCGATCCTGCAAAAGCCGTAGGTACAGATGAAGAAATTATGGCCGAATTTAGAAATACAAGAGATCTGGTAAAGGTTTATATGGAAGATTTTGTAAACAAAAACCTGAAAAGCTAATATGTCTGCAGATATTTGTGCCCCGGCAGCTCAAAGAAAACATCTAAGCTTTTTAGATCGTTATCTAACATTGTGGATTTTCTTAGCCATGTTATTAGGGGTGGGCTTAGGTTTTTTGTTCCCATCATCAGCAGTCTTGATCAATTCATTTTCGAGCGGGAGTACAAACATTCCTTTGGCCATCGGATTGATCCTGATGATGTATCCGCCTTTAGCAAAAGTTAAATACCAGAATTTAGGCGAAGTATTTAAAAATGTAAAAATATTAAGCGCTTCGCTTGTTTTAAACTGGATAATCGGCCCGATTCTGATGTTTTTCCTGGCCATTGCATTTTTACATGATTATCCCGAATACATGGCTGGCTTAATTATGATCGGCCTCGCCAGGTGTATTGCGATGGTGGTGGTATGGAATGAGCTTGCCGATGGGAACCGCGAGTATGCAGCTGGTTTAATTGCCCTGAACAGTATTTTTCAGGTATTGCTTTACAGTGTATTTGCCTATTTTTTTATTACGGTTTTACCACCCGTTTTTGGTTTAAAAGGCCTTTCTGTATCAATTTCCATTGCAGAAATTGCAAAGAGTGTAGGGGTTTATCTTGGGATTCCGTTTGTACTCGGTATTTTAAGTCAAAAAGTACTGATCAAGTGGAAAGGCGATGAATGGTTTTATTCCACTTTTGTACCGATGATTTCTCCTATAACCTTAATTGCTTTGTTATTTACCATTGTAGTGATGTTTAGTTTGAAAGGAGAATTAATTGTGCAAATTCCGTTTGATGTACTGCGAATTGCTTTACCCTTGGTGATTTATTTTGTGATCATGTTTGTGATCAGTTTTTTTGCGGGCAGGTATTTTGGAGCCGATTATGGCAAAAGTACCGCTATTGCATTTACGGCAACTGGTAATAACTTTGAATTGGCTATCGCTGTGGCTATAGGTGTATTCGGTATTCATTCAGGGCAGGCATTTGCCGGTGTAATCGGTCCGTTGGTTGAGGTACCAGCATTAATTGCACTGGTTAACCTGGCGCAATGGTTTAGGAAGAAGTATTTCAAAGAGTTGTAAGAGCCTGTTGAAATTTCATCCAATTATTTACTTATCTAACATTTCTATCACACTGAGCGGAGTCGAAGTGTCTTTAATATATCAAAAAAGGGTTTTTTACTAACCTACCATTAACAGACTCCAAAAGAAAAATCGTCATCTCGACTGAAACGCAGTGAAATGGAGAGGTTTATCCAGACAGATTTTGCTTCGCAGAGCTTTCGGGTTCTCGGCTTCGCTGCACTCCGCTCGAAATGACGATTGCTCTAGATATTACGCATCAATCTCATCAAAATTAGTGGCAGTTGCCAGATATTTCCAATTGGCCATATCCCTTTGTACGTCTGCAATTTTTGCATCAGCTACCTGATAAGCATCAGGCCCTAAGAATAAATGGAGCGGTGGGTTTTCACTTTTCGAAGCTTCAATAATTACCTCAACTGCTTTGGCCGGATCGCCTGGCTGTTGGTTATTGATGTCGTTCTGATGTGCCGCTTGCGAGTCGCGTACCTCTTTGTAGGCATCAATTGGTTTATTCGGTACCGCTAATGATCCTGCAGTTAGGAATGCCGTTCTGAAATAACCCGGCTCTACAATCGTTGCTTTGATTCCCATCGATTTTACTTCAGCCGCTAACGATTCGGTAAAACCAACGACCGCAAATTTTGTAGCGCAATATATTCCGAAACCAGGGAAGTTACCTGAAAAGCCACCGATTGAAGAAATATTGAAAATGTGACCTGATTGTTGTTTTCGCAATTGAGGAAGTACTTTTCTGATGACGTTTAACGAACCAAAAACGTTTACATCAAAATTTTGACGTGATTCTTTATCGCTCAATTCTTCTAAAGCACCAAGCATGCCATAGCCTGCATTGTTTACCACCACATCAACCTGACCGAATTTGCTGATCGTTTGGCTAATTGCCGCTTCTACACTGCTTTCGTCGATTAAATCAACAGCTAGTGGTAAAAAGTTTTCATGTTCACCAACTGCGTTAATTAAATCGTTCAGGTTTCTTGAAGTTGCAGCAACGCTAAGGCCATTGCTTAATAATGTTTTTACTAATGTAAGTCCCAGGCCTTTTGATGCGCCTGTTACAAACCATACTTTTTGATTTTCCATAATGTTTTTGTCTATTGAATTAATTTTCGTCGAAATCCGTTGAAATTGTAATGGCTTTCCAGTCTCTAAATTCCTTTTGTAGTGATTCTAACTTGTTGTTTGCTCTTTGAAAAGCGTCGTTCCCTAAAAGTAAATGAAGGGGTGGATTAGGCATACTTGCCAATGAGATCATTGCAGCAGCAGCTTTCTCCGGGTCACCGATCTGTTGACCGTCCATTTTTAGGTATTTGCTGTGTATTGCCCGCACTTCTTCGTATTCTGCAATTGGATTGGCAGCCAAAATCAACGAATCAGTAGTTAAAAAACTGGTTCTGAATGCGCCGGGAGCCACAACAGTTACTTTTATGCCAAATTCTTTTAGGTCTTCTGCCGATACTTCTGACAATGCAATCACAGCCGATTTTGCCGCTGCATATACTGCCCAGCCTGTTGCGCCTGCAATACCTGCAATTGATGCAATGTTGATGATATGTCCGGCTCGTTGTGCCCTTAAATAAGGTGAAGCTTTTCTGATGACATTCAGTGTTCCGAAAACGTTAACATCAAAACTGTTGCGTGTTTCTGCATCGCTAAGCTCTTCAATACTGCCTCCGATTCCGTAACCTGCATTATTGATGACCACATCGATTCTTTCGAATTTTGTAATAGTCGTCTTTATCGCATTCTCAACGCTTTGTTCATCGGCGAGGTTAACGGCTAGAGGAAGGAATTTTCCGCTATCATTATTTACTGCTTTTTTAAGTTCACTGATATTTCTTGATGTGGCCGCAACATATTGGCCAGCATTTAGCAACTGATGAACCAAACTTAATCCTAAGCCCTTTGAAGCTCCGGTAATAAACCAAACTTTTTTCTTGCCCATAGTTTTTTCCTTTTTGTTAAGACAAAATTACAGTGCAAATGGATTCGTTTTATTACGTTAATCAAACTTATGATTACGAAATTCAAACAATTCGGTAAGAAGTAGGGGTGTGGTTAGTTAGTTTTTTAAAAAAGTTATTAAAATGGGTAGGCTCTTCAAAACCAAGGCAATAACCTATTTCTGATATATTCCAGTCGGTATGCTTGAGTAAAGCTTTAGCTTCGCTTAATAAACGCTCAGTAATATAATGTGTGGTGGTTTTGCCAGTGGTTTCTTTAATTGCACGGTTTAAGTGGTTTACATGTACCGAAAGTTGCGAAGCATAATCTTTGGCTGAGCGCATGGTAAGCCTTTGCGTAGTTGTTTCGATGGGGAATTGACGCTCTAATAACTCCGTAAAGACAGAAGTGATCCTTGTATTGGCATCAGTATGTTTAAATAGTGTTTCAGATGGTTGTGTTTTTAGCGCAAAGTGTGTAATCTCAGTAATATAGTTTCTGAGCAGGTCGTATTTATAGACGTAATCGGTATTGATTTCCTCGAACATTTTATCGAAAATGCTTTCTATTTGAGCATCTTGTTTTTCATTTAAAATATACGCCGGTTTCCCGCCAGGTACGAACATGGGTAAATCACCAATGTTTCCGCGGATCTTTTCGGTAAAAAAAGCTTCTGTAAAAATACAAAAATAGCCTGTCACCTCGCTTTGTTTACCACTGGCCAATTCCCATGTATAAGGTACAAGCGGATTGAAGAAGATTAGAGCCGTTCCATTAATCTCAATGCTTTTGTCTGCATAGTGGTAAACATTATGTCCGCGGGTAAGGCAGATTTTGTAATAATCCCTACGGTTATAACTCATTGGCTTATGATCATCCTTTAAACAATCTTCTAACTTGAAAACGTTAAAGTGCCCCACGCCGTTTTGTAGGTTGTCTGGTAAGAAACTAAATTTGTTCTGGTAAAAATCTTCAATTGTCTCCGGCTTGTTCATAAATCAAAGTTACAAAATTCAAACGTAAATTAAATTACTGTAATTAAAAGGAGATTTCGATGATAAAAATATTTGCATTAAATATACCGATTGGTATATATTTGCATCGTCAATTTAAAAGAGCATGACTAAGGCAGAAAAAACAAGAAATTTCATTGTAGAGAAAACCGCACCTATTTTTAATATGAAAGGTTATGCAGGCACTTCTTTAAATGATATTACTGCTGCCACGGGTTTAACCAAAGGCAGTATTTACGGTAACTTCGCCAATAAGGATGAAGTGGCGCTGGCGGCTTTTGATTATAACCTGAAAAATGTTTCATCAAGGATAGATGCTGACATGAACAAACAGGTCAGCGTAAAGGATAAGCTTTTGGTGTACATCAATATTTACCAGAAATTTATCGATGGTTCTGTATCAGAAGGAGGTTGCCCTGTTTTAAATACTGCTGTTGATGCTGATGATACCCATCCCGAATTGCGGGAAAAAGTTTTGAAAGCAGTTTTAGGCTGGAAAAATAAAATTGCTAAACTGGTTGAATCAGGTATTTATGCCAAAGAAATCAATGCAGATCACAATCCAGAGCAGGTTGCGCTAACAATTATTGCTATAATAGAAGGCGGCATTATGATTTCGAGGTTGACCGCAAAACCTGCACACTGGAATTTAATTATGGACTCATTAAAAAAATATATCAATAGCCTCAGCTAAAAATTTTTAAACTAAAATATACCGATTGGTATTTTATTATGAAAAGAACCAGAATAATAACTTGGGAAGACCCAATGAAAGGAGCGAAGGAAGCTATGCAGATGGATGGTGTTGATTATCTGCAGGCCATGAGCGATCATAAATTTCCGCTGCCGCCATTATTACATACCTTGGATTTTAGTGTAAGCCTGATCGAAAAGGGCAATGTGGTTTTCGAATTTACACCTCAAGAGTTTCATTACAACCCAATTGGCACTGTGCATGGCGGGGTAATCACTGCTATTTTAGATTCTGCTATGGGCTGTTCGGTCCATTCGCTTTTACCTGTGGGAAAAGGATATACCACTTTAGAGCTGAAGATAAATTTCCTGAAAGCTGTTACCATCCAAACCGGGAAACTAAAAACCGTAGGGAAGGTGATCAACCTTGGTGGACGTACCGCCTTGGTAGAAGCGCAATTAATTGATGAAAATAATAGCGTTTATGCTCACGCGGTGAGCACTTGTTTAATCTTAAAATTTTAAAAAAAAAATATAAAATGAAAACTTCACAAAATACCGTTTTATTGATCGGCGGAACAGCTGGTATCGGTTTAGAAATTGCAAAACAGTTGACTGCTTTAGATAATCATGTAATTATTACTGGTAGAAACCAGGAACGACTAGATGCAGCTGCTGCATCATTACAAAATGTAACCACCATTCTTTCTGATGTAAGCAAGGCTGAGGATGTAGATCAATTGGTAGCCCGCATCAAAGCTGATTTCCCTCAATTAAATATCGTGATCAATAATGCAGGAAGAGCAATCCTGTACAATTTAGCTGACCCCAATGAAGATGCTTTTGCGAATGCAGAAGATGAAATGTTGACCAATTATTTATCAATTATCAGGATCAATCAAAAATTGTTGCCTGTTTTAAAAGCACAGCGCGAATCAGCTATCGTAAACGTTTCATCTATTGTGGCTTATGTTCCCGGAGTTACTTTGCCAACTTACGCGGCCAGTAAAGCAGCATTACATTCTTACAGCACTTCGTTAAGGTTAAGTTTAGAAGAAACTGCTGTTAAGGTTTTCGAATTGATGCCACCATTGGTGGATACTGAATTCTCAAAAGAAATTGGCGGTCATAACGGCATTAAACCATCGGTTGTTGCAGATGATCTGTTGGCGGCTTTAGCCAATGATGAGTTTGAAATCAGGGTAGGTGATACTGCAAAGATTTATGAGTTGTTCAGACAATCGCCGGTTGATGCTTTAAATGTGATGAATGCAAATAGAAAAGCCTGGACCGATTCTGTTCAAAATTAATCAGATAACTGGAATGAAAAAGAAGGTGGCATTTGCATTTATTATGGCGGTTTTTACTACAGGAATAGTTACTTTCGCGGCCATAAGTGTTAATCTTGGATTTACATCGATCTTTATGAAGGTTTGGTTAAAATCATGGGGCATTTCTTACATTGTAGCCATTCCTGCTATATTAATTATTGCCCCACGCGTACAATCATTGGTCGATTATTTATTCAAGGATATTGACTAAAAATTAAAAAAATGAAAAGAGTAGTAGTAACAGGTTTAGGTGCAATAACACCGCTTGGTAATACCGTTGAGCAATTCTGGCAACAGATATTGACCGGAAAAAGTGGCATCGGTCCCATTACAAAATTTGATGCCAGTAAATTCAAAACCCGTTTTGCGGGCGAGGTGAAGGATTTTAATCCTGAAGAATACCTGGAGAAAAAAGAAATTAAAAAGTACGACCTTTTTACCCAATATGCAATCGGATCGAGCGATCAGGCGATAAAGGATGCAGGATTAGATTTTGCTGCAATGACCGATGATCAATTGGCTGAAGTTGGCGTAATCTGGGCAACCGGAAATGGCGGGATCGGTACTTTTGAAGCGCAGTTGGAAGAATTTCATGCAGGTGATGGAACACCAAGGTTTAATCCTTATTTCATTCCAAAAATGATTGTCGATATTGCCGCCGGAGCCATTTCCATCCGTCATAAATTGCGTGGACCAAATTATTGTACCGTATCAGCCTGTGCATCATCTAATACTGCCATTATCAATGCTTTCGATACCATTCGTTTAGGAAAAGCAAGTGTAATGATTGCCGGTGGTTCTGAAGCTGCGTTGACCAAGTCATCTGTAGGTGGCTTTAATGCTGCTCAGGCTCTATCTAAAAATAACGAGGATCCACAAGGGGCTTCTAAACCTTTTGATGCCGACAGAGATGGTTTTGTAATGAGCGAAGGTGCAGGTGCATTGATTTTAGAAGATCTGGATCATGCTTTAGCACGTGGTGCCCACATTTATGCCGAAATTATTGGTGGTGGAATGGCCGCTGATGCATATCACCTAACCGGAACCCCTCCTGATGGGATCGGTGCGGCTTTGGGTATGACAAAAGCTTTAAAAGATGCTGGAATTACTGCTGATAAAATCGATTATATTAATGCACACGCCACTTCAACCGGATTGGGCGATTTAAGTGAATTACAGGCGATTAATACTGTATTCAAAGGTTTACCAGTCGTAATTGGTGCAACTAAATCGATGACGGGTCATTTGCTTGGTGCTGCCGGAGCGGTTGAAAGTGTAATCAGTGTTTTATCGATCAGAGATAATGTGGTACCGCCTACTATTAATACCAAAAATCTTGACGAAAACATTCCAAAAGGATTGAATTTTGTGTTGAGAGAAAGTATTAAAAAGGAGATCAATTATGTTTTAAATAACACTTTTGGCTTTGGTGGTCACACCGCGAGTACTATCTTTAAAAAGTATGAGGCTTAATTGATTTTGTTATTCTCAACCTGATTGGGAATTTTTAAAGTGTTTGGTTAATCGCCAAGCACTTTTTTTGTTTTAGATAGGTTTAAATCGTGTCGTCATCTCGACTGGAGTGAAATGGAGAGACCTATTTTTTCAGGGTACAAAAATTAAAACTATACTGGTCTTAGCGTCTCCCTAAGACCTAATAATTTTCTGCCACGGAAACACAGAAGCACGGAAAATGTAATATAACAGTCTTCAATTACGCTCAGACCAACAATCACTTTGGGTTATGCCAATGGGTTAGAAACCAATGAACCAATGCCTAATGACCCCATTATTTATCCATCAATAAATTAACAAGCTCTTTCAATTCTTCAATTTCCAGTTCTAGTTTCTCTATTCTGTTTTCCAGTTCAGTAGGATCAAATTGCGGGGTGCTTATTGTTTCGGTTTCAGGTTCTGAAGTAGTTTCGGCCTGTTCGCCTAAAAGATGAACAAAACGAGCCTCTTTTTGACCAGCTTTTTTTGCCAGTTGTTTTACAAATGCTGGTTCTTCATCTGATAGTTTCTGAAGCTGTTCTAAGACTTCTTCTATGCTTTCAAATTCATACAATCTTCCCGAATTGCTATTGATTTCACCAGGTGTTAGTGGTCCGCGTAAAAGCAATAAACAAATAATGGCCAACTCCGAAGGCAATAAAGGATAAACAATAGCCAGATTATGTTTGTATTTAGTTGCGCGACTTGATCCTCCTGTGGCAGTGGAGATTAAACCTTTTGTTTTAAGTTGATTTAGTGTTAAAGTTATGGTTTCTTCATCGTAATTTACCACAGGATTTCTTGAGCTTTTTTGATTACATGCAGCTGTTAAACTGTTCAAAGTCATTGGGTAATAATCGGGCGTGGTGCGGCTTTTTTCTATTAATGCGCCTAAAACACGTTGTTCTTCTGCTGATAAATCGGGTAGTGGTTTTACGTTGTCCATGTTATAAAAGTATAAATTGGTTGAACATTTTGGAAATTATTTTGTTAATGATTTATTTCTAATGAGTTATATAAAAATACTAACGATAGAATAATTCTAAATTTCTGAATTGCTACATTCTGAGCTTTAGAATTACGAACTTAGGAGTACATCCCAATATCTAAATATCCAATTATGAAATCTTCCGATCAGAAACCAAATCAGGGTGATAGCAGGCGCGATTTTCTCAAAAAAAGTTCGGTAATTACAGCCATTGCATTAACGCCTGGCGTTGCGGTTAAAGCAGCAGAAAGTAATGCCGATGAACGTTTCGCTCAACTTTTCGAGAAAATCCCATTAAAACTTACGGTAAATAATAAAGCATATCAAACTACGGTTGAGCCGAGGGTAACGCTTTTAGATTATTTGCGTGAAGAATTACACCTAACGGGGACTAAAAAAGGATGCGACCATGGCCAGTGTGGCGCTTGCACCGTTCATGTTGATGGACAAAGGGTAAATTCATGCCTCAGTTTAGCTGTGATGAATGAGGGAAAGAAAATTACCACGATTGAAGGATTGGCCAACGGCGAAACTTTGCATCCCATGCAGGCTGCATTTATCAAGCATGATGGTTTTCAATGTGGCTATTGTACGCCGGGACAGATTATGTCGGCTGTGGCCTGTGTACGCGAAGGGCATACTGGTTCGAGAGCAGAAATAAGTGAATATATGAGTGGAAATATCTGTAGATGTGGTGCTTATCCTAATATAGTTGATGCGATTATTGAAGTTAAGGAAGGAGGCGAAAAGGTATGATCAATTTTCAATACTTAAGAACAACCACGGCAAAATCAGCAATTGCCTTGTTGGTAAAAGATAAAAACGCAAAATTCCTGGCCGGAGGTACCAACCTGATCGATTTAATGAAAAGAGGTGTTACGGCGCCCGAAAAACTCATCGATATCAATCATGTTCCATTAAAGCAGATCGAGCAGATTGGAAATAAAATCCATATTGGTGCTTTGGCTTCTAATTCTGCAGTTGCAGACAATGCGCTGATTAAAGAGAAACTGCCATTACTTTCCTGGGCTTTACAAGCGGGCGCATCTGCCCAGCTGAGAAATGTAGCTACTGTTGGTGGTAATATGATGCAGCGTACACGTTGTGGTTATTTTTACGACACCGAAATGCCTTGTAATAAGCGTCAACCCGGTACAGGCTGTGGTGCCATGGAAGGTTTTAACCGCATGCATGCTATTTTCGGGACTTCAGAGAAATGTATTGCCGTTCATCCAAGCGATATGTGCGTAGCATTAACGGCTTTAGATGCTGAAGTGTTGGTGGCCAATGCTAAAGGAGAACGTAAAATACCATTTAAAGATTTTCATCGTCTGGCAGGAGATACTCCGCAGTTAGACAATAACTTAAAAGCAGACGAAATGATTATTCGTTTGGAAATTCCGATGAATAACCTCGCTAAAAATTACCATTATCTTAAAGTTAGAGATCGGGCTTCTTATGCTTTTGCACTTGTTTCTGTAGCTGCAGCATTTGAGCTCAGCAATAATAAAATTACCGATATTCGTTTGGCAATGGGTGGAGTCGCGCACAAACCCTGGCGTTTAACAGCATCCGAAAATTTCTTAAAAGGAAAAGAAGCCACCTTATCGAATTTTGAACAGGCAGCCCAGTTGGCCATGAAGGATGCAAAAGGTTTTGGAGGAAATGACTTTAAACTTAAACTGGCACCCAATACAATAATCGAGGCGTTGAATCTTGCAAAATCTAAAGCTTAGTTATGGAAAAGAGAATTTTAAAAGACGACAACGACCGCGTAGATGGAATTTTAAAAGTTACGGGGCAAGCTAAATATTTTGCGGAATACGAACTGCCGGGTTTAACCTATGGTGTTTTGGTAACCAGTACCATTACCAAAGGAAAAATTACAGCGCTCGATACCAAGGCGGCTGAAAAAGCACCAGGTGTAATTGCTGTGATTTCGCATTTAAATAAGCCATCGGCAGCTGCTTACGAGCAGGAAGGCGGTCCACAGATGAAGATTTTTTATACCGACAAAATTTTCTACAATGGACAGCCAATCGCAATTGTAGTGGCCAATACCTTCGAAAGGGCAACTCATGCGGCATCATTGGTTAAAGCAACTTATGCTAAAGAGGATTTTAACACTGATTTTGAAAAAGCTTTAAAAGATCCTAAAGCAAAGAAACTTCAAGGTCAGGCCGACTATAAACGTGGCATAGAAAACGCTTATAAAACAGCAGAGGTGAAGCTCGAAGAAAGATATTTCCTGCCTATCGAAACACATAACCCGATGGAACTGCACGGAATTATCGCTGATTGGAGGCCAAATAACCAGCTTACCGTTTATGCCAAAACACAAGGTGTAAAAGCTACTCAGGGTACCATTGCAAATGTTTTTAAAATTCCAATGGAGAATATTCAGGTAAATTCGGAGTTTGTTGGCGGTGGTTTTGGAATGGCTTTACGCACATGGCCATTGGAAATTGCAACAGTAATGGCCTCTAAACATATTGGTAAACCTGTAAAAGTGGTGATTACCAGGATGCAAATGTTTACCATGGTGGGTAATCGGCCGGCAGCCATACAAACCATTGGTTTGGGGGCAAACAAAGATGGTAAATTAACAGGGATTACACACAGGGCTTATGGCGAAACCTCTACTTACGAGAACTTTACCGAAGGCGTGGTGAACATGGCAAAGTTTATGTACCAATGCGATAACGTAAATACGGCTTATGCCATTGTTCCGGTAGATCTTGGCGTTCCAATATGGATGCGTGGTCCAGGAGAGGCTACAGGAGCTTTTGCCCTGGAAAGTGCAATTGATGAAATGGCGCATGCTTTGGATATGGATCCATTGGATTTCAGGATAAAAAACGATCCTGAAACCGATCAACAGAAAAACAAACCCTTTTCGAGCAAAAACATTAAAGAAGCCTATAAAATCGGGGCAGAAAAAATAGGGTGGGGCAACCGGAAAAATAAGCCTGGCAGTTTGATTGAAGGACCATGGCAAACAGGTTATGGGGTAAGTGTTGGCGTTTTTAACGCCAATAGAGGTAAAGCCAGTGTGAAAGGCATTTTAAAGGCTGATGGATCGCTGCTTTTGCAAAGTGCAACCAGCGATATCGGTCCGGGAACAGGAACTGGCATGACTTTAATCGCCAATAAATTAATGAAAATTCCTGTAAATAAAATTACATTCGAATTAGGCGATTCTTCTTTGCCACCAGCGCCAAGTCAGGGCGGTTCGGCTACGTTATCTACAGTAGGTTCGGCAGTTAATGATGTTTGCGTAGCGTTAAAATCAGCCATCGCAGAACTGGCTGCAAATTCGAATATGGATGCAACGGCTAATTTTGTTGATGTTTTAAAAAAGAATAATCTTCCGCAAATAGAAGTAACCAAAGAAAGTCAAGGGGGAAAGGAAAGAGATAATTTCTCTATGTATTCGTTTTCCATTCACTTTGTACAGGTAAAGGTTCATTCGCTTACAGGCGTAGTAAAAGTGAGTAAAATCGTTTCTGTAGGCGATTCCGGTACCATTGTAAGTCCAAAAACGGCCCGAAGCCAGATGCTCGGTGGTGCTGTTGGCGGTATTGGTATGGCTTTAACCGAAGAATCGATTATCGACCACCGTTATGGAAGATATATCAATAATAATTTTGCCGATTACCATGTTCCGGTAAATGCTGATGTGCCAGAAATTGATGTGAATTTTATCAATAAGCCCGATCCTTACATTAATCCGATGGGTGCAAAGGGAATGGGTGAAATTGCGCTGATCGGTTTTTCTGCTGCTGTAGCTAATGCTGTTTTTAATGCCACCGGAAAGAGGATCAGGACATTGCCGATAACGCCGGATAAGATATTGGCTTAGTTAAGTTGTCTTTTAGTTTAATTCCAAACGCGGTTTGTCATCCTGAGCATAGTCGAAGGATCTTTACTTAGATAGATAACTGAACTTGATTTGGAATTACGAAGTGCTAATCGAAGATAATCTTATTGCTTTGGATCTACGTGCCTCGAAATGATAACCATTCAAATAAACAAAAAATGCATCCAGATTTTACATTGGGACGCATTTTTTGTTTATTTATCTTGTTAAGGGTAACAGTTTGAAGATTTTTCGCTTTCGCTCAGAATGACAAACAGAAAAATTATTTCGCAACTGCTTTACCCGAGTAAGTTGCCGCTAGCTTTAATGCATTGTAAGTATTAACAATTCCGCCACTGATACAAAGATCAGAGAATGGGATAGAAACTTTTTCTGCGTCTGGTTCTTCGCCTTTAGCATACTGTACGTTATGGTTAACTTTGGTAACCGATTTAACAATGATTTCTTTTACCTGCGCCGCTGTTAATTTTGGATAATAAGAGCGGATTAATCCTGCTAAGCCAGCTACAACAGGAGATGCCATACTGGTTCCGTCTAAATTTTTGTATTTAGAACCCGGTACAGTAGAATAAATCTGAACGCCTGGAGCAAAAACATCTACCTGGGTTTTGCCGAAATTAGAGAAACTGGCTTTTAGTGTTTCATCATCTTTAGGGCCTGAAGCACCAACGGTAATCCACGATGCAATAGTTTTCTCATCTAAATCTTTGTGGTTAGGGAAATTATTTTCTACATCGATATTTTTGTTTTCGTTACCCGCTGCCTGAACGATCAATACATCTTTAGATGCCGCATATTTCATAGCTTCATTAACGATGGCCTTGTCCCAGCTATAAGCCTTGCCAAAACTCATGTTGATTACTTTTGCACCGTTATCAACAGCGTAACGAATAGCATTAGCAACATCTTTATCCCTTTCATCACCATTTGGCGTACAACGAACACCCATAATGGCAACGTTATCTGCTACACCTAAAATACCAAGTTTGTTGGTTCTATCAGCCGCAATGATACCGGCTACGTGTGTGCCGTGCATCGCATCAGGACCTGCAACATCGTTATTGCCATAAAATTTCTCCTTAACATTGTTCGGATCATCGCCAACAATAGCGCGCGGATCATAGTCAAGATTTAAGTTGTAATTAACCTGGCGACTATAATAATCAAATCCTTCTGTAATCTGATCTTCGTAAAAATCTTTGAAGTTGCCTTTTTCTAATTGCTGGCTCAGTATATTTTGGATCCTGCCTTCAACCTCTGTAGAAGGTTTGAAGTTTTTAAAATCTTCTACGGTTGGGTTTTCTTTACCGATTTTCTTTACCACAGCATCTAAAGCTGTTTTAAAACCAGTAATACCTGCCAGATTTTCCCTGGCTTCTGCCAATTGTTTTTCTAAGTCGGCTCTTTCTGCTTTAAAAATTTCAAAATCCTTTTTATCTTTTTCTGCTACATTTGCATCTGTGGTATTGGCAAAACGTGCCTGATCGCGACGAACCAAACGGGTTAATTCTAAGGTTTCGAAGTTTACAGATTCTTTAGGGCCGCCAATAAAGTTCCAGCCATTTATATCGTCGATATAACCATTCTTATCATCGTCCTTGCCATTGCCGGTTATCTCTTTGGTATTTACCCACATAATTCGTTTTAAGTCTTCATGGGTAGCTTCTACACCACCATCATTAACTGCTACGATAACTTTAACAGATTTTTTACCTTTTAAAAGTTCTTTATATGCTTTTTCGGTACTGATTCCGAATGTACTATCACTTTTAAGATCAAGATTTTGCCAATTGGCTTTTTGCGCACTGACCAAAGTTGGTACCGCACTTACAAGCGCAACACTTAACAGCGCGCTAAAAATTCTACTCTTATTCATTTATGTATTTTTGTATTAAACGGCGAAAGTTAATTTTAATTTTTTTATTGGAAGAAATTGTATTAAAAATGATGTTTTTCACACATTTTGGTAACGAAAAAAATCCTGAAATTCATTATTCAGGATTTTGATCTTTAAAGCAAAATTTGCCTCTGTTTATTTCATATTGGCAACGATTTTTTTTGCCATTTCATCATGAGATTCGATTACACTTAAAGTGTTGCCAGCCCAGCTTTTAATTGCCTGATCGCGGTTTTGCATCCCCAGTTTAAATAAGGCTACTGTTTTTTCATGATCGGTAACCATCATAACCATATAATGTTTATCAAAAGCTGTACCCGTCATTTTCTTCATTTCATCCAAATGAATCTGATCTTCGGCCGGCAATGCATCTGGGGTGATTACTTTTTTGTTGACAGCCAAAGCTTTCAACTCTGTATTGGCTTTTGTGTGATCAGTCAACATTTTAGCGGCGAAATCTTTCACCTCAGCACTTTTGGCATTTTTCTGTGCAATCTTAGCGGCTTCAACTTCCATGATACCTCCAATTGCTGCTTTTCTTAAAAAAGTTGCACCCGCTTCATCAACACCCGATTCTGTACTTTCGGCTCCTGTAGCATGGTTGCCATTTACCATATTGGTATCGCCAGCAACACTGTCTTTTGTTGTTGCCGATTTCTTATCTGCAGTTTGACAAGCCTGAAATGAAAGCACCAGGGCAAAAGCAGTGGATAATAAAAATATCTTTTTCATGTTTTCTCTATGTTTTGATGTGTATGAAAAACAAGAGAGTTGAAAAAAGGTTTTAGCTGCTGAATGGCGATTATTCCGCTCCGTATGGATTTTTAACAACAATGGCCATTAAACGCTCCGGATTTTCAATTGGCTCGAAACCAAATTGTTTGTACAATCCGTGTGCATCTAAGGTACCGAGCCGATAAGTTCTTAATCCCTGTAGATCGGGGTGGAAGATCATAAACGACATTAGTTTTTTTGATAAGCCCAAACCGCGGTAACTTTCTTTAACGTACACATCGCAAAGCCATGCAAAGGTGGCCTTATCGGTTACCCAACGGGCAAAACCTACCTGCTCTGTTCCTTTGTAAATGCCAAAACAAAGTGAGTTTTCAATAGAACGTTTTACGGTATCTAAGGGGATGCCTTTTGCCCAATAAGATTCTACACTTAAATAATGATGTATGGCTTCGGGATCTAAAAGCTCTTTTTTATCGGAAAATATAAAACCGTTTTCGCTGATTTCCATGAGTTGAATGGTTAATCGGTTAATTGTTTAAATTGGTTAATTGTAGTAATACAGCAGTACGGTTAACCGATTAACCAGTTTAAACAGTTAAGCTTTCTAATTGCGCATATTAATAAACTGTAATGGCTGACCAAAATCTTCATTTCTACAAAGATTCATCACAGCTTGCAGATCATCGATTTTTTTTGCGGTTACTCTAACCTGATCGTCCATAATAGCAGGCTGAACTTTTAATCCACTCGCTTTGATCTTTGCCACAACCTTTTTTGCTGCTTCCTTATCTAATCCTTCTTTAATACTGATTTCTTTTCTGATCATGTTACCGGAGGCCTGATGCTCATCGCCAAAATCTAAACTTTTCGGATCTAAATTCTGTTTCATCATCCGCGAGATAATGGAACCTTCGATTGCTTTTAATCGCATATCATCTTCAGTAACAATGGTTACCACGTTTGTTTTTTTATCCAGATCGATGGTGCTTTTCGATCCGTTAAAGTCGAATCGGTTAAGGATTTCTTTTTTAGCATTGTTAATTGCGTTGTCCAATGTTTGCGCATCAACTTTACTTACAATATCAAAAGAAGGCATGGTTTTAGCTTTAAAGTAAAAAAATAAGTAGATTTAATAGAAATTAATCCATCCTCACAAAAAAACGAAAAATAATATGAAAACCACTAAACCGAAGTCTCAAAAAAAGATCACCAAAAAAGAAGTGAAGAAACAATTGGAGCAGTCGATTACAGATAAGTTCTTAGATGTGATCAAAAGTTTAGGTCATGATGTATCGGAAATTAGTACGGAGGTAGGGAAAGCGAGTAAGCGTGTGGCTAAAAAATTAACTAAGAAGTTCACCATCGTAAAGGCAGATGTGGGACAGAAAATTGATGATTTGCTACATGCATCAAAAGAGAAAGCAAAAGCAGCGAAGAAACCAGTTGCCAAAGCGGTAAGTAAATCTGAAAGAACTGCTCAGAAAGTTGTTAAAAAAGCCGTTGCAAAGGCTAAACCAGTAGTACAAAGCATTAAGGTTGCTGCAATAGAAACAGAAGAAAAGGCAGAAAAAGTATTGGCAAAGCCAGTTATAAAAGCAAAAGAAGCAGCAAAAGAGTCGACAACAGTTGCCAAAAAAGCGGCAAGTACCGCAGGTAAAGCACCAGCAAAAGCTGCTACAGCAGTTAAAAAAGTAATAGCGCCGGCCGCTACTCCTGCAAAAGCAGCCCCTGTTGTTAAAAAAACGGTTGCTAAAACTTCAACATCGGTTAATAAAGAGACGAAAACACCTACTAAAAAATAAATTTGTTAACGTTAACGTGTAAATGAATTAACATCAATTTAACAAATTAATGTGCAGTTTTGAGCATCCCTGTTTTGGCAGGGATTTTTTATTTTTTTAAATGAGCAATAAGAAGATCCCTTTTTTAAACCGCGAAATCAGTTGGCTTTACTTTAACGAACGTGTACTGCAGGAAGCCGCCGATGAAACGGTTCCGCTGATTGAACGGATTAAATTTCTATCTATATTTTCTTCAAATTTAGAGGAATTTTACCGTGTGCGAGTGGCCACCATGACCCGGCTAACCAATCTGAACGATAAGGCTAAAGCACTTTTGGGATTTAATCCAAAGAAAATTCTGAATGAGATTAAAAATATTGTTGTAAAACAGGAAAGAAAATTCGACCAGCTTTTTCAGGCTACCCTGATAAACGAACTTGCTCAAAACAGGATTTTTATCTTAAACGATACTCAACTGAATGTAAGCAGGGGAGAATTCGTTAAAAATCATTTCAGGGATAAGATTTTATCTAACCTGGTTCCCATTATGCTGGATATGGATAAACCTTTTCCAGAACTGAAAGACCGGTACCTTTACTTTTTTGTTAAACTTTCGAAAAAGGATACAAAAATTAAAGAGAAATATGCACTGATTGAAATTCCGCCTAATTTGCCACGGTTTTTGGTCCTGCCTGAAACAAACGATTTAAAATTTATTATTCTTGCCGAAGACATTATCAGGTATTGTTTGGATGATATATTTTATGTTTTTACTTACGATAATTTAGAGGCTTATTCGATCCAGCTAACGCGGGATGCCGAATTAGATATCGATAAAAACATTAATGATAAGTTTATCGAAGATTTAAAAAGCAGTTTAGAAAAACGTAAAAAAGGAAAACCAATGCGTTTGCTTTATGATTCGGCGATGCCTTTAAATATGCTTACTGTACTGGTGAATAAACTTAAGCTTGAGGCCGAAAGTTTAATTCCGGGTAACCGTTACCATAAGTTTGGCGATTTTATTGCTTTCCCAAATGTAGGTAAAAAGGAATTGGAATATGCGCCGAATGTGCCACTGAAGGTTCACGATTTGCACAGAACCCAAAGTATGTTTAATAAAGTTGCCCAGCGCGATTATTTGGTAAATTTACCCTACCAATCGTATGACTATATTATTTTGTTCTTACGTGAAGCTGCAATTGATCCGAAAGTAACCGAAATACAGATTACTTTATACCGGTTAGCCGAAAACTCAAAAGTAATCAATGCATTAATCAACGCAGCTAAAAATGGTAAAGCAGTTTCTGTTTTATTAGAACTTAAAGCACGTTTTGATGAACAGGCTAATATTTACTGGACCAGCCGCTTAATGGAGGAGGGGGTTAAGGTAAATTACGGTTTAACCGACTATAAAGTGCACTCTAAAATTTGTTTGGTTAAACGGATTGAAAAAGACAAGCCAGTTTACTATGCAAACTTAGCAACAGGAAACTTTAACGAGAAAACCGCAGGTTTATACTGTGATCATAGTATTTTCACCGCAAAGAAAGAGATTACGAACGATCTGGTAAAACTTTTTGATGCGTTGAGCAAACGTACAGTAACTAAGGGATTTAAACACCTGATTGTTTCGCCGCTGGAGAGCCGTTCGAAACTGGTCAATTTTATTAACCGTGAAATCAGGAATGCTAAACAGGGCAAACTTGCTTACATCATGTTAAAGGTAAATAGTTTAGCGGATGAAGGAATTATTGCCAAACTTTACGATGCGAGCAATGCTGGGGTTAAAGTTCAGCTGATTATCCGTGGTATCTGCTGTCTGGTACCTGGAGTAAAGGGCTTTAGTGAAAATATTACCGCCATTAGTATTATCGATAAGTTTTTGGAGCATGCCAGGGTTTATATTTTTGGTAATAACGGTAAAAACGACATGTATTTATCATCTGCAGATTTAATGAGCAGGAATTTCGAACACCGCGTAGAGGTAGGATTCCCGGTTTTAGATCATGATGTGAAACAGGAGATACAGGATATTATCGATCTGCAACTGCAGGATAATACCAAATCAAGGCAGATTAATACTTTGAACAATAATAAATACCATAAAAACAGATTAAGTAAAAAGATAAGGGCGCAGGTAGACATCTACAACTATTTAAAAACAAAGCATCAATCATAATGTTAAGATACGCAGCTATAGATATCGGTTCGAATGCGGTGAGGTTACTCATCGCTGATATTAGCAAACAAGACGGAAAATATAAGTATAAAAAGAACACTCTTATACGTGTGCCGCTCCGGTTGGGAGATGATGCATTCTTAGATCAATATATTTCGGAAAAAAAATCTGCAGATCTGGTAAAAACCATGACTGCTTTTAAAAATCTGATGGATGTTTATCATGTTTCGGAATATTTAGCCTGTGCAACATCTGCCATGCGTGAGGCCCGTAATGGAGAAGATATTGTTAAGCTGATTAAAAAGGAAGCAGACGTTACTTTAGAGATTATTGAGGGGCAGCGGGAAGCAAATATTATTTATGCTAACCATATTGAAGAAGAGTTAGACGAAAATAAAAATTACCTATATATTGATGTGGGTGGAGGTAGTACCGAACTGTCAGTTTTTGTAAAAGGTGCTCCAGAAGCATCAAGATCCTTCAATATTGGTACAATCAGGATGCTCGATAACCAGGATAAGGAAGAAACCTGGGATGAAATGAAAGATTGGGTAAAAGAACATACAAAAGCATATAAACATTTGGCAGGCATAGGTACCGGTGGTAACATCAATAAACTCTTCCGCATGTCGGATGAGAAGGAAAATGCACCTCTGTCTTTGCAAAAGCTAAATTCGATGTATAATAAATTAACCAGTTATTCACTGAAAGAAAGAATTAATACGCTGGGCTTAAATCCCGACCGTGCAGACGTAATTATCCCGGCTTGTGAGATTTATTTAACCTTAATGAAATGGACTGGTATAAAACAGATTTATGTGCCTAAAGTGGGTATGGCCGATGGCATTATTAAGTTGTTGATTGAAGAGAAATTGGATTAAATTAAGCTACTTGATCGTCATTTCGACCGAAGTGGGAGAAATCTATCAAACAGATTTCTCTCCCGACTTAACATCGGGACTACGATGCAGTCGAAATAACGAATTTGGTTTCGAATGAATAACATCAGAAGAAAATTCTCTCCGCCTCGTCATCCTGAACTTGTTTCAGGATCTTTTTAGTCAGGAAAATCATCACAACAAAGACCCTGAAATGAATTCAGGGTTACATATTTTGTTTCATAGCCATTTTTAAAAAACCTTTCACCTCATCATTAACATCTTCTTCGAAATAAATCCTCAAATGATGGTTAAATTGATCGGTTCCTGGCACCTGCGCAATCTTAATGAAGCAAAGATTGTTTTCATAAGGTTGATTGAAAGGAACAACCACATGAATAAAGTTTTTCCCCAATTGCGTAATATATGCAAAACTTTTTCTTGATTCGATCGCAATCATGGATTTTGTAGGTCTGAGATTTATCTCTCCTAATCTGGTCAATTGTTCAATAAAAAAACGGAATAACCCTAGGGTATATTCCGTTTTTCCGTTTAAAAAGTCTGACAAATGTTTTTCTTCAGACATCATTATCTTTAATCTTCTAGTAATTTTGTTGCAGCCTCATCGGTAAACCAGGTTAATTTTCCATCAATCGGATCAATTAACTGTGAAGGGTAAGTTGCAACATCTTTTTGCTCATCGCCAATAACATGTTTTAAAGCTTCGGCTTTATTCTCTCCAAAAACCAAAAATGCTACATTATCGGCTTTGTTGATTAACGGTGCTGTAAAACTGATGCGGTACGTATCCAATTTCTCTACATAAACTGAAGCCACATTTACTTCTTCATCTTTAACCAAAGTGGTGTGTGGGAAAATCGAAGCCGTATGTGCATCATCGCCCATACCCAAAAGGATTAAATCGAAAATGAGATCTTCACCGTTAAAGTGTTTATCGATTGCTTTTTTATATTCGATAGCTGCTTTTTCTGGAGCCAAAGTGGTATCAACGTAAAAAATATGGTCTTCTTTAATGCCTAGTGGATCTAAAATGGTTTTCTTGGCCATTAATCCGTTGTAGTTATCATCATTGGCCGGAACGTTGCGCTCATCGCCAAAGAAGAAGTATACTTTTTCCCAATCAATTCTGTGCTGACCTTCTGTTGCCAGAAGATGATAAAGTGCTTTAGGAGAACTGCCGCCAGTTAATACGAAATTAAAGCGGTCGTTTTCTTCGATAGACATTTCTGCAATTTTAATTACATAATCTGCCAGATCCTGGTTTAGTTCTTCTAATGTTTTGTATATGAGTAGATTCATTTTTATAACTAATAAGAGCCGTCATGCTGAATTTATTTCAGCATCTATTTATTAAAAAGACCCTGAAACAAATTACCTTCGGTGAGCTCGCTAAGGCTCGGTTCAGGGTGACGACCTGAGTAAAAATTTATTCCTTATTCTTCAATGGCAGGTTAAACCAGTGGAAACCATCTCTTGCAATAAGTGCTTCAGCTTCTTCTGGTCCCCAGCTATCGGCAGGGTAGTTAGGGAAGTTGATTGATTTTTTGCTTTCCCAAGTATTTAAAATCGGCATGACCAGTTCCCATGCTGCTTCCACTTGGTCGCCACGCATGAACAAGGTTTGATCGCCCATCATGGCATCTAATAATAAGGTTTCGTAAGCCTCAGGGGTATCACCCTCGTAAGTTCCTTTATAATCGAAAATCATATCAACAGGATTCAATACCATATCCAATCCAGGTCTTTTGGCCTGTACCTGCATACGGATACTCATTTCTGGCTGTATGCTGATTACTAACCTGTTTTGTTGCCAGTTTTCGGTTACGCCTGATGAGAAAATCTGATGCGGAACATCTCTAAATTGAATGGTAATTAAAGATGAAGTTTGGTTTAAGCGTTTTCCAGTTCTTAAATAGAAAGGAATACCTTGCCATCTCCAGTTATCGATATGGAATTTAACAGCAGCAAAAGTTTCTGTATTAGAATGTGCATCAACACCTTTTTCCTGACGGTATCCAGGCACTTCCTTACCTTCAACCCAACCTTTACTATATTGACCCCGAACAGTATGAAAACGGATATCTTCGGCAGAAAAAGGACGCATTGCTCTTAAAACCTCCACCTTACGGTTCCTGATTTCATCAGCATCAAAATTAATTGGCGCTTCCATTCCAACCAAACAAAGCAATTGCAACAGGTGATTCTGAATCATATCTCTTAAAGCACCAGAACCTTCATAATAACCTCCACGATCGCCCACGCCTAACTGCTCGGTTACCGAAATTTGAACGTGATCGATATAAGACCTGTTCCATAACGGCTCGAACAATGCATTGGCAAAACGGAAAGCCATCATGTTTTGTACAGTTTCTTTACCCAAATAATGATCGATGCGATAGATCTGCTTTTCGGTAAAAATGGTGCTCAATAATGTATTCAGTTCTTTTGCTGATTCTAAATCATGGCCGAAAGGTTTTTCGATAACGATACGGCTATTGTCTTCATCTTGTGTAAGTTTATATTTCTGCAAACATTCAGCAATAATCGGGAAGAAATTAGGCGCAACTGCCAGATAGAAAATTACCTGTGTTCCGACTCCAAATTCTTTTTGATATTTTTCTACAGTTGCTTTAAGGTTTTCGAAAGTTTTTGGCTGGGCAAAATCGGTAGGACAGTAACTCATAGTCTTTGCAAAATCGTCCCATTTCTCTTTTTTTACTTTTCCGCTGCGAGAAAACTGGTTTACAGCATCTTCTAAAGCAGCTTTGTAGCTATCGTCGGTAAATTCGGTTCTACCGGTACCAATAACGGCAAATTTATCTGGCATGTAACCCTCAATAAATAAATTATATAGGGCAGGTGCTAATTTTCTTTTGTTTAAATCACCTGTTCCACCAAATATTACAAAAATGGTAGGGTTTAATGCGGTTTTGGTTTTCATTTTATGTTCTTGTTCGTGAATCTAATAGGTTATGATAATTTATTCCAATCAGCATGGAAAACACCATCTTTATCGATACGCTCGAAGGTGTGTGCTCCAAAGAAATCTCTTTGTGCCTGGATTAAGTTAGAAGGCATTCTAGCTGTGGTAATGGTATCGAAATAGGTTAGCGTAGACGCAAATGCAGGGATACCCAAACCAGAATTGATACATGCACTAATTGTTTTGCGTGTACCAGCTAAAGTACCTTTGATAATGTTCTGGATACCCGCATCCCCGAATAGATGTTCTAAAGCGTTGTTTTTATCGTAAGCCTGATAAATATCTTCTAAAAATTTAGCCCTGATGATACAGCCACCACGCCAGATTTTAGCAATTTCCTGTAACTGTAAATCGTATTGGTATTCTTTTGAAGCCTGAACCAGTAAATGCATACCCTGTGCATAAGCACTGATCATAGAGAAGTAAAATGCATCTTCCAGTTCATCAATAGTAACAGCAATTTTGGTGTCTTTTTTGCCAAAAGCCTCTTCTAAAGAAACCCTTAGTTTTTTGAATTTAGATAAATCACGGTTAGAAACAGCTTCGTTAATGGTTGGTACAGGTAACTGAAGTTCCATTGAAACCTCCGAAGTYCATTTTCCGGTGCCTTTTGAGCGTGCTTCATCTTTAATCTGATCTAAAAGATTGTTTTGCGTTTCTGTATCTTTAAAAAGAAAGATTTCGGCAGTAATTTCCAATAAGAAGGATTGCAATCTGCCTTCGTTCCATTTTTTGAAAACCTTATATATATCATCGTTTGAATAGCCTAAGCCATTTTTAAGGATGCCATAAACCTCGGCAATAAGCTCCATAATGGCATACTCAATTCCGTTGTGCACCATTTTAACAAAGTGGCCAGAAGCACCAGGGCCAATATAGGTTACGCATGGATCGGTTCCAACTTTTGCCGCTACAGCATCAAAAACATCTTTAACTACGTTATAAGCCTGTTTATCGCCACCTGGCATCATACTCGGACCAAAACGTGCACCTTCTTCACCACCAGAAATACCCATTCCGAAGAAATGTAAACCATCTTTCTCCAGTTCGTCAACACGGCGGTTGGTATCGGTAAAATGTGAATTTCCGCTATCGATAATAATATCGCCCTTGCTTAAAAGTGGTTTTAGTTCTGCAATAACGCTATCTACAATTGGTCCGGCTGGTACTAATAAGATTAATGTACGTGGTGTTTGTAAGCTAGAAATAAAGCTTTCAATATCGTCAAATCCTTCTAAATTGTGTTTCTTGCCTTCTTCTTCAAGTTTCGAGATCATTTTCCTGTCTTTATCGTAACCTGTTACAGAGAAGCCTTTATCAGCCATGTTTAATAATAAGTTCCGGCCCATTGTGCCTAAACCGATCATTCCCAATTTATATTTTTTCGAATCGTTATTTGCCATTTTTTATTTTTTATAATGCACCCAAAATTAGGGTTTACAAATTAATATTGCAGCTATTGTTGTTAAAAGATTGTAATAAAGATTATTATTTTTTAGGCTCAACTGTAAAGATATTGTACTTGTCGGCCAGTTTCCAGAGTTTAGCACCACCTTTAATCCCGTCTCTGTTGGTTACAATTTTAATATTGCTTTCCAGTTTAAAGTCTATTTGTTTAGAATTGCCACCACCAATATATAAGGTATCATAATTGAAAACCGTTTTGTAGATTTCGATTACTTTTTTGAGCCTTTTATTCCAGCGCTCAGTCCCGATTTTTTCAAAAGCCTTATTTCCGATATAATCGTCATAGTCTTCTTCCTTGCTGATCGGGAAATGGGCAAGTTCTAAATGCGGTAGTAATTCTCCATCGAATAATAAAGCTGTTCCAAAACCTGTACCTACTGTGAAAACAATTTCAAAGCCTTTGCCCTCAACTACACCTAAGCCTTGTTGATCGGCATCATTTACCAAACGTACCGATTTACCTAACTCGTTAGCAACACGCTGAGCGAGATCAACATCTGCCCATTTGTTTTTTGCCAGGTTAGGGGCGGTTTTAACAATTCCGTTTTTAACATAACCGGGAAAACCGATCGATACGCGGTTGTAGCTAACAGGAAAAGGCTTAATCAACTCTATAATTCCAGAAACAATATCCTTTGGAGTAGCTTCTGGTGGGGTTTTGCTTTTTAAATATTCGGTAAGCATATTTCCGCTTTCATCCAAAAGAACTGTTTTAATGCTTGTGCCGCCTATATCAATAGATAATATATTGTTGTTTTCAGCTTTTTTATCTGTAGCCATAATTGTGTATTTATAATTTCGAAGTTCTACAAATAAATTAAAACAACAAACATTAAATGAAGATCGAAGTAATTTAGGTGTAATAATATATTCTATAAAATCTATGTATTTAATAGAATATATTTAAGTTTGTTCCGTTAAACTAAAAAAGACCACAAAAGTTATGACGGTAAACTACCTTGCATTTGCTATTCCAGCGTTTTTTATTTTTGTATTTATTGAGTTTAGGATCGCTCAGCACCAAAAAAAAGCGAAAATATTTAAATATGAAAGTACGGTTGCAAATTTTAGTGTAGGTATTGCCGAAAGGTTATTGAACTTATTTATTGCGGCAAGTTTTTATCAGGTGTACGATTGGGTGTATTTAAATTATGCAATTTTTGATATTTCTACAAAATGGTATGTGTGGATATTATTGCTATTGTCAACAGATCTTGTTTGGTACTGGTACCATAGACTAGGCCACGAAATCAATTTTTTGTGGGCTGCACATATCGTTCATCACCAGAGCGAAGAGTTTAATTTATCCGCGGCTGCGAGGATTACGACCATTCAAGCCATTTTCCGCAACGTGTTTTGGTGTATATTACCATTAATTGGTTTTCATCCCAATATGATTATTACCATACTTTTGGCCCATGGAGCCTATTCATTTTTTACGCATACACAATTAATCGGTAAGCTGGGTTGGCTTGAACGTATATTCATCACGCCTTCTTTGCATGGTGTTCATCATGCCTCTGACGAAAAATACCTGGATAAAAACTATGGCGATGTTTTTGTATTCTGGGATAAATTATTTGGTACTTTTCAGGCCGAAGAAGAGGCGCCTAAATATGGGTTAACACATCCTATTAAGAGTTATAGTTTCCTATGGCAGCATTTTCACTACTATTTAGAAATAGGAGAGGCGTACAAGCGTGCAAATGGATTTAGGGCCAAATGGAATGCCGTGTTCGGGAGCCCAGCGTTGATGGATCAAAACATCCGGCCCATTTTAGAAGAGCGTTACTTTCAAAATAAAATACAACGAGCTGCTAAACCTAAGTTTAAAAACTATTTAAATATACAGTTGATAACAGTGGTTGCAATGCTTACCGGCACGACCTTGTTTTACAGTTTTTTAACACCATTCAATAAAGCTGCAATACTTGTCTTTATCTTGCTTACTTTAATCAACATCGGTGCGCTTTTAGAACAACGTAAATGGATCTATTACCTCGAGTGTTTCAGGCTCATATTAATTTTTGGCTATTTTTTCTACGCTTTTAACCTGCTTGGTTTTTTAATATTTCCGGTGATTATCTTAATTGCACTTGAACGGACATTCTCTTTACGTAAACTTTACATGAAGCATGTATTTGAGTACGCAAAGGCAGGTTAGTTATGTTTCTTTATCTTTCGGTTTAGGTTGATATATAAATGTTACAACGCGATGTTTCGTTTTGTTGCTCTATTTATTTTCCTGTCACCATGCCTTGTAATAAAATTATTACGTGGTGCTTTTGTGTTGATGATTTAATCTGCTGGCGCCTTGTTTTTCTTTATATATTATTAATAAAGCCATTTTTTGCTTTATTTAGGAATAACTCGCTTATTCTATTCTTCTTACTATCATCGTTATTTCTGTCTGTTTAAACATTCAATTAAAAAATATTTCTTGCTGATTTATTTTATTGTTTTTAGTTTCGATTTGTTTTGTTAATTTTAATTAACGAAATATATAGTAAGTAAAAATAAATAAATCGCAATCTATTTGGGTTGCTTTTCAATACGTTAATGTTTGCTTAATATATTTTTAACATAAACAGGCTTACTTTGCCCGCAAATCCGGACAAAATAAATCGCACATATGAACCCTATTACTAACCGGATATACTATAATAATTATGATCAAAAATTTTACTCAACAGATTTCGTGGCATCAATGCGTTCTGCATGTAAAGCAAAGCAGTCCCGATAATCACCAAAAGAAAAGCCGAACTTTTTTTAAGGGTAGACTAAAACGCTTTAGTTTTTTAGTTTGTATTATGCTGATACAATTAATTTGTATTAATGAAAGTTTTGCGCAAACTCCGGCACAAAATATTGTAATTAAAGGTACGGTGTTGGATGACCAGGATGGTCAGATATTAATTGGAACAACGATAACGGATAACAATAAGAAGTTTTTGGGGGTATCTAACGATAAAGGAGATTATACCATCACAATTGCAAAGGGAACTACTGTTCTTTATAATATGATTGGTTATACAACCCTAACCAGAACATTTAATAATAACGAAAATAATGTGATTGTTAGGCTTAGTTCTTCTACAAGTCAATTAAACGAAGTGGTTGTTACGGCATTAGGCATAAAGCGTGAGGAAAAATCGTTAGGTTATGCAGTTTCTAAATTAGATAGTACGGCCTTTACCAATGCGGTTTCTAGTAACTGGACAGATGCTTTATCGGGCAAAGTTGCAGGTTTAAATTTGGTTAGAAATAGTGGCCCAGCCGGTTCAAATAAAATTATTCTTCGTGGTGAAAATAATTTGACAGGAGATAACGAAGCCTTAATTGTAATTGATGGCGTTGTGGCGAGTAGTTCGGCAAGGCGTACAGGCGGTACAGGAGGCGGTGTTTACGGTACATCAGGAGATATTATGCCTGCCGATTTTGGTAGTGGGTTAAATGATTTAAATCCTGATGATATAGAAAATGTAACCGTATTGAAGGGTCCTGCTGCATCAGCATTGTATGGACAGCGTGGAGCAAATGGGGCTATCATCATCACAACAAAATCTGCCAGTTTAAATAAAAAGAAAGTTAATATCTCTTTTACTTCAAATAGTGCATGGGAAGAAATTAACAAAAGTCCTGATAGGCAAACACAATACGGCGCTGGGGTATCTGGCAATTCATATTACTCATATGGAGCGAGTGCCGATGGAGCAAACACCAATTCTACAAGTTCTACTTATGGCCCTGAGTTTTCTCCTGGAGCGATGTTTTTTCAATATGACCCTGCAACCAGAGCGCAAGGATTAACCAGAACACCATGGGTGGCAACTCCTGATCCAATTGATGCATTTTTTAAAACCGGTTTCGAATCATCCAATTCATTTGGTATAGATGGTACTTATAAAAAAGTGGGTTTACGCTTCTCTGCAAGCCATGGCAATAACGAATGGATTGTGCCAAATACAGGTTTGGAGCGAACTACTGCTGCATTAAATATTACAAGTAACGTAACTAAAAAACTAAACATTAACGCCAAGGTGCAATATAGCAATAGAAAAAGCGATAATTTACCAGCCACGGGTTATGGTAATCAGTCGTTAATGTATTGGTTTATGTTTGCACAACCAAATATGAATATTGATTGGTATAAAGATTATTGGGCAACAAACTTAGTTTACAGACAGTTTACAAATTTAACTACCACTTTCCCTGAAGGCCCTTATGCTATATCAGAGCAATATTTAAACGGACAAAGACGGAATGGTTGGTTAGGAAACATCCAAGCGACTTATAGATTTACGGATGCATTGAGTTTAATGCTTAGAGCATCGGGAGATTTGAATAATGACGTTCGCGAAACTCTTCGCCCTTGGGATGCTGCAGGTAATAAATTCGCACATGGTTCTTATCGCGTTGCGGATATACGATCTTACGAAATAAGTGCCGATTTTTTATTAAAGTATAATAAACAATTAACTAAAGATATTCAGCTTACTGCCAATTTAGGTGGCAGCCAAATGCGTAATCAATACAACAAGCTAGAAAAAAGAGCTGATGGATTAGTTATTCCAAATCTTTATGAGTTAAGCAATAACGAAAATCCTTTAGTTTATTCCCCCGATACGGCACAATACAGGCTCAATAGCTTTTATGCTTTAGCTTCTTTAAGCTTTAAAAACTACCTTTATTTAGATATAACAGCCCGTCAGGATTGGAACAGTACATTAGCAACAATTACCAGAACTGATAATGTTGGTTTTTTCTATCCTTCTGCAAGTTTGGCTTTTGTTGCTTCCGATTTTTGGAAACTACCAAAAGTAATCAGCTTTGCTAAATTAAGAGCCTCTATTGCCAGTGTTGGTAGTGGTGGCACCACGCCTTACAGAACTGCTTATAATTATTTGTACGCAGCAGATGGTATTTACCCTGATAGCGCGATGAATAATCCACGTGTTTTGCCAAATCCCGATTTAAAGCCACTAAAAACGACTACAATTGAGCTTGGTTTAGATTTAAAATTATTTAACAACCGATTAAACTTTGATTTTGCAGCGTATAGCGGAAACACCAAAAATCAGATTTTGAGTCGCATTGTTGATAAGGCCTCCGGTTATAATGTTCAAGTAATAAATGTGGGTAGGGTAGATAATAAAGGCATTGAGCTTGCTATAAATGCTACACCGCTAAAATCTCGTACTTTTAAATGGGAGGTAAATGCAAACTTCTCGGCCAATAGAAATAAAATTAGAGAACTGGCAGATAGTTCAGTTGTGTTACGTACTGGTGCGCTAGGTGGCGGACAAGTGGTTGCCAATGTTGGCGGTAGCATGGGCGATATGTATGGTAGAGGTTATTTACGTTCACCAGATGGGCAAATAGTTTTTAATCCGACCACAGGAGTAGCGCTAGAAAATCCTGATTTGCTGTATTTAGGTAACACAATACCTCAATTTAGGTTTGGTTTTGGCACTAGTATTACTTATAAAAATGTTAGTGTTAGTGCATTGTTTGATGCACAATTAGGCGCAGTTGGGCATTCTTTAACATTTTCTAGAATGGCATCGTTAGGTAAACATAGTATTACCTTGCCAGGAAGATATAATGGCATAGTTGGCGACGGGGTACTTCTAAATCCTGATGGAACGTACCGTAAAAATGATGTGGTAGCCACCGATATGAATGCCTATTACGAATCAATTTATGGTAGTGGGCAAGCAGAAGGAAGTGTATTTAGAACGGATTACTTAAAATTTAGAGAAGCAAATTTAACATACAATTTTGGGCAAAAAGTGCTTAAAAGTATAGGTTTTACTAAATTGAGTCTAGGCGTTTATGGGCGTAACTTATTTATTTGGTCGCCTTGGCCAGCTTTCGATCCCGAGTTTGGAACATTAGCGGGAGGAGATATAGTTCAAGGTTTTGAAACAGGCCAATTGCCTTCAACCAGAACTTTTGGAGCCCGTTTAGTAGTTGGACTTTAATTTTATCAACATGAAAAATTATAAACAAACATTAGCATATACTTTTTTAGCCATTATTGGTTTAACCTTTAATTCTTGTACAAAAGACTTTACCGGAGTTAATACCGATCCTATTGGCAAGAGCACAACAACAGCAAACCAATTATTAGCACCTGCTTTAGTTGGTGTTCTTAACGCAAATATGAGCAGAAATTGGAATTTTAATAACCAGCTAATGCAAGTAACGGTTGAAATTAACGATTCGGAAGGTCGTGTTTTTAGGTACGATGTACGAAGAACACAGGCAGATTATACCTGGAACAATTGGTACTTATTTTTAACTGATTTAAAAGATATTTATACCATTGCCAGCAAGCCAGAATCGCTAAACAAATCATATCAAGGCATATCACTTGTTGCTCAAACTTGGGTATCTCAATTATTAACTGATACTTATGGAGATGTACCTTATAGCGAAGCCAATTTAGGTAAAGAGGGAAACGTACAACCTAAATTTGACAGACAAAAAGATATTTATGCTGATATGTTTGCCAAATTAGAACAAGCTAACCAACTTTTAAAAGAGGGTACGCCAATTAATACCACTGGCGATCCTGTTTTTCAAGGCGATGTTTCAAAATGGAGAAGGTTTTGCAACTCGTTATATTTACGATTATTATTAAGGGCATCGGGCAAAGCCGAAGTTGCGCCAACTATAATTGCCAAAATAAAACAAATTGTTGATGGCAACCCATCAGAATATCCGATAATGCAAAATAATACCCACACGGCTAAAATTTTATGGAACGGAACAAACAGTAGTACCGCAGTTTTTTCATCACCATTTATGGTGAATATTAGAGCTGCTGATTTCAGAGGAATTCCTATTTGCAATTTCTTTTTGGGTAATCTGGTAACATGGGATGACCCCCGTATGAATAGTAATTTAACAGGTAACAATGTTAATCGTTTTTGTATAGATGCTGCACCAAATGGTGGTTTTGTTGGTATTCCAAGTGGTTATGCTCAGGGATCTGGTCTTTCGGTTTTATCTCACTTTAATTCTGATGCTGAAAATAAGCCCACCTTACAAACTGATCGTTTTACAGGTATAATTATGAATGCTGCCGAAGTTGATTTTATTTTGGCAGAAGCTGCTGCAAGAGGATGGATTAGTGGCCCAACTGAAAAATATTACTACAAAGGAATGGTTGATGCGATAAATTATTGGTTGCCAAATTACATCAGTACAACAACTGATAGTAGGTTTATTGATTATGTACAGGCAGCCAATTTAGATTGGGATTCAACACTTCCATTGGATAATACCACATCCGGAAATAGTCAGTTAGAGATGATTCATATACAAAAATACTACGCAATGTTTTTGGTGGATTTTCAGCAATGGTTTGAATATCGCCGTACCGGGCATCCTATTTTACCAAAAGGACCCGGTTTGGTTAACAACCAAAAAATGCCAGCAAGGTTAAATTATCCAGTGGTAACACAATCAACAAATCCAACTAGGTATAATAATGCAATAGCTGCACAAGGTGCTGATGACATAAATACCTTAATGTGGTGGCAGAAACCATAATTATTTAAAATTGAATTAAAAAGTTATGAATAAAATAATAAGAAATATGCTGTTTGCACTAGGGTGTATTGCAGTTATAATAAGTTGTAAAAGAGATACCGATTACGTATTATCAACACCGAGTATGTTTATCCCAAATGTTGATTTACGCAAAATTTATAAAAATACCGAAGTAACGCTTACAACCGAAAATATGCGTGGGGCCAGTATGGTTAAAGGGCAGGTAATTTCTGATCATTCTACCAATAATTTGCCATCGGGTTTGCTCATCATTCAAAATACTAGAATTGTTGGTGGGCTAGATTCATTAAGAGGTATTGCCATAAACATTGGTGTCGATGCCGCGAAATATGTTCCTGGCGATTCTGTTCATGTTAAAATTGAAGGTGGAGTATTGAAACGTGTTGATGGTACGTTACAAATTATGGGCAAAACTGCTGCTGATGTTACTAAAATTGCTTCAGGTAAAACTTTATATATTTCTAGAGGATATGGCAATCTAATAGCTACTTATCCGGATAGGTACGAATGTACTTTGCTAACTATTTATAAATGTACATTCAATCCAACGTTATCTGCTACAGAAACCTTAGCGGGCGATAAAGTTTTAAATGATGGTACAAATGATTTCGGATTCTATACCGATCCAAAAGCGTCATTTGCATCTGTAAAGCCACCATATTCTGGTAATTATAAAGGGATAATAATCAATAAAATCGTTAATGATAAAATACTTCCACAACTACGCATAACTAATGCAAATGATATTGGCGCTTTAAGCACTAACATTGATGCTCCTGAATGTGTAATTTCAGGCTTTATAAGTGATGTAAATGGTGGTGATGGCAACAATGAATACGTTCAGCTCAGGGCTACTAAAGATATTAATTTTGCCAACACGCCTTTTTCTTTGATAGTTTCTAACAATGCTGGAGCATCTGTACCAACGGGTGTACCAGCACAAGGTTGGGCAACTGGCCAGCAGCGTACATACAAAATAAATCTAACTTCTGGCACTGTAAGCAAAGGCGAATTTTTTTATGTTGGTGGTATAAATAAATTAATTAACGGCGCTAATTCTACATCAATTGCCTCATCAAAATGGATTAGGGCATTAGATTATAATAAGGTGAGCGATCGTTTTAACTCAGCTAGTACAGTAACTGGTAATGCCACCACTGGTTTAATGGCAAATAGTGGTAATGCATTCGGAATGGCAGTATTTAGAGGTATTGAGGTTACCGGAGCTACTGTACCTATCGATGTATTGTGGGTTAGTACTGGCGGGCTTTTATATCAATCTGGCGGTGCCCCTAATTATGGTGGAGGTTACAGAATTGGTAATACTGATATTTACGATGTCATTAATCCTCAAAATTTAGTTCCTCAACCTTTTTACAGGGCAGGTACAAATACACAATCGTTAACCTATTTAACTGCAGATTTAGGCTATTTCTACCTTTTAGGCGGTGCTTATGATACAAAATTAAATAAATGGGTAAAAGCAAGAACGCAAACTCCAATTCTTTTAACTAAAACCTCAGCACTCACAGATATTGAGCCTGCTAACGCAACTGAAATAAGATAATAAATTATAAAAAGTTAAAAATATCTATAAAAATCTTTGTCATCTGCGGAAGAAATTATTTTATATTCTTCCGCAGTAAATAAAAAATCATTCACAATGAATAGAAGATCCTTTATTCAAAAATCTGCACTCTTAGGTACAACGCTATTCGTTAGTATCAAAGCTTTTTCTTTTTCATCGCTATTAGAAAACAAAATTTCTGGTAGGATATTAAGTAAAGGAAAAGCTATTTCAGGAGTAGTGATTTCTGATGGTTACAGTGTGGTGCAGACCGATAAAAACGGAAACTATGAAATTAAACTCCATGAGCTTGCCCGTTTTGTTTGGATAAGCACACCTTCTGGTTATGAGTTTAAAACTGAGAGCAGTATCGCACGCCATTATTATAAACCAGATACAGCAGGTAAATTAAACTTCGATCTTAAGCCGCTAAAACAAAATGATAACAAACATAATTTTATCATTTGGGCCGATCCTCAGGTGAAGAATAAGAAAGATGTCGCGCAGATGATGGAAACCTCGGTTCCTGATACAAGAGAAGTGGTAAAAGCAATGGGGAAAACACCAGTTCATGGCATCGGCGTCGGTGATTTAGTTTGGGATAATTTTGATCTTTTTCCTGCATATGATGAGGCTATTGCCAAAATCGGGATTCCATTTTTCCAGGCATTAGGAAATCATGATCAGGATTACAGGCAAGGAGGAGATGATACCTCTGACCGCACTTTTCAAGCACATTATGGCCCAACTTATTACTCTTTTAACAGAGGTAAGGCTCATTATGTGGTTTTAGATGATGTACGTTATTTGGGGGTAGAAAGAACTTACGATGGGTACATCACCCCAACGCAGTTAGAATGGCTAGCCAAAGATCTGCAGCTGGTGCCTAAAGATGCATTGCTGATTATCTGCCTCCATATTCCGGTACATAATGCAGTTAAAAATAACAATGATTTTTATGCCGTATTAAAAGATTTCAAAAATGTTCATATCATGTCAGGACATACGCATTTTAATAAAAATGTAATCAAGAACGGCATTTACGAACATAACCATGGTACTGTTTGTGGTGGCTGGTGGACAGGCCCCATTTGCGAGGATGGTACACCACGTGGCTACGGCGTTTACGAAGTAGATGGAACCAATTTGAAATGGTACTATAAATCTACCGGAAGAGATAGGAAAGAACAGCTTGATATTTATGTAGATACCTTAACGAATCAGAAAAGATTAATTGCCAACGTTTGGAATTATGATCCTGAATGGAAAGTAGAATATTTCCTTGACGGCAAACCAATGGGCTTGTTAGCTCAACAAGATGGATTTGACCCTTTAGCCCTTAAATTGTACAAAGGTGATAAACTGCCAAATCCGCGACCATTTGTGGAACCAAGATCAACAGATCATTTGTTTATGGCACATTTCGAACCATCGGTTAAAAAAGTAAAGGTTGTGGCCACCGACCGCTTCGGAGAAAAATTTGAGGCGGAAATTAATGCTTAACATCCTTATATCTGTTCCGTGCTGTCGGATCCTGTGCTGTCAGATGTTACCATCTGACAGATTATTAATTTTAAAAGCTAAACCAATTATAGATTAATAGTGTCAGATGGTAACAGCTGACGCCACTATAAAATCCCTTCTAAATATGAAACTTAATACAACAGCAATTTTTATTTTCTTGTCTGCATTTGCAGTTAAATCATTTAGTCAGGAAGTTAAATTTCCGGTATTTAGCGCAGAAGCACATCGTGGCGGAAGGGGGCTTATGCCCGAAAACACCATTTTGGCGATGTTAAACGCCATGAAAATAGAAGGAATTACTACTTTGGAAATGGATACCCATATCTCTAAAGACCGTAAAGTGGTAGTAACGCACGATGATTATCTAAGTCCGGCATTTATGCTTACACCAGAAGGGAAAGATATTCCGATAACAGATGCTAAGAAATATCCGATTTTTGGAATGAACTACGCTGAAATTAAACAGTTTGATCTGGGTACCAAGTATTATGAGCAATTTCCTCAGCAGAAAAAAGAAAAAACATATCTTCCATTACTTTCTGACCTAGTAGATGCGGTTCAGCACGATATTAAGGCAAATAAGCGCATGCAGTTTTTTTATAACATAGAAACTAAATGTAACGAAAAAGAAGATGGGATTACCAACCCTAAACCCGAAGAGTTTGTTAAACTTTTAATGGATGTAATTTTAAAGAAAAAAATCGCTGATTTTGTAGTAATCCAATCTTTTGATAAAAGGACGATCCAGATTATTCACGAAAAGTATCCTAAAATAAAAACCTCTTTTTTGGTTGCCAATAAAAAAACATATGAAGAAAATATTGCCGATTTAGGTTATAAACCCTTTATTTTAAGTCCGGTTTGGCAAATGGTGAATGAAGAATTGGTTAAAAAAGCACATGCTGATGGTGTAAAAATCATTCCCTGGACTGCCAATACCTTAGCCGATATTCAGAAATTAAAAGCCTTAAATGTTGATGGTATTATTTCTGATTATCCGGATATTTTAGTTCAGGCAAAATAGTATTTTAGGCCTTTATAAAAGTATAATATGAAAGCACTTTTTAACAAGTTATTGGTAACCGTTGTTGTATTTACACTGAGTTTTACAGCAGCTACGGCTCAGGTAGTTAAATGGGACAGCACTTACCGTCCTGGGAAATATGTTGAGCAGGTAGCGAAGTTTAAAGCCGATCCAAAATCTAAAACAGATTTTGTCTTTTTGGGTAACAGCATTACAGCTGGCACGGATTGGGCTAAACTTTTAGATCTGCCACAGGCAAAAAACAGGGGAATTTCTGGCGATATTACTTTTGGTGTTTTAGAGCGTTTACAAGATGTAATTGATGGCAAACCGACAAAGGTTTTTATCCTGATTGGTATAAATGATATCTCCCGGAATATTCCAGATAGTGTGATCTTAAGAAATTATAAAACAATGATTGCCAGAATCAGAAAAGGTTCTAAGAAAACACACATCTATTTCAATACGCTTTTACCAGTAAACAGTGCTTTCGAAAAATTTAAAAACCATTATGGCAAAGACGAACATATTCTTTGGTTAAATGATGAAATCAGAAAATTTACGGCTAAAAATGTAACGGTTATCGATCTGTATCCAAATTTTACCGATCAGGACAAACACTTAAGAGCAGAACTTACCAAAGATGGTTTACACCTTATTCCGGCAGGATACCAGGTTTGGGCCGATTTTCTTAAAAAGTCTGGTTATTTAACTGAGAAATAAATACTTGAGTCTGCAGCAATAGGCTTCGGCGGTGCGTCATTCCCAACTTGATTGGGAACCACGGAGTGCTCATGAATGCCTCCAAAAAAAGGAAAACTTATGAATAATCTTAATGCAATATGTTTTAAGATTCCCGCCTGCGCGGGAATGACGCCAGATTTTTAGAATATGTAATTGGTAGAGATAATTTTGTTTTTTCGAAACCAATTAAAGGAAAAGCTCCTGACCGGCAGTCAGCACTTTTTCTTTATCGATATTGTTGAAGCTAGGTATATTGCCTAGCTTTTTTATTTTGGTATATTGCTGGATATATCTTTCCGTTTCCACATTCTCGTTACCATTAAAAATGATGCCTTTAACCGGAATTTCGTATTGTTTAAGCAGATTGACGGATAAAAGTGTATGGTTAATGCTGCCTAAATAATTTTGTGAAACCAGTATCACTTCAACATTCAACTTTTTGATCAGGTCGATAATCAGCTCTTTTTCGTTTAAGGGTACCATTAAACCCCCAGCACCTTCAATAATCAAATTGTTCTCCGTTAAAGGCATATTGATTTTGTTCAGATCAATCTCAATACCATCTAATCTCGCTGATAAATGCGGTGATAGGGGTTGTGTTAATCTGTAGCTTTCCGGGTGGATAACGGTTTGCGTATTGCTTATTAAACTACCTAATGTTATGCTATCGCTGGTATCTAAATCTCCCGATTGGATTGGTTTCCAATAATCTGCTTTTAGTTTTTCGGTTAAAATGGCACTGATTAATGTTTTTCCGATACCTGTTCCAATGCCTGTGATAAAATATTTAGCCATTTAATTCAATTCTTTAAGATGGTTAACCAACGAAATAATTTCCTCGTCGGTATTAAAGTTGTGAAGACAGATTCTGAGCCGTTCTTTGCTCAAAGCTACTGTTGGGCTTAATATTGCCCGTACATCAAAACCTTTGCTTTGCAGTGCCGTAGCGGCCAGTTTAGTCGCTTGATTTGATGAAAACAAAATACCCTGAATAGTACTTTTGCTATCAAGTGCACTAATGTTTTGCTCTTTTAACATTTTTCTAAACAATGCAATTTTTTGATGAATCAGCTGATGATCAATTTTATTTAAGTGTTGGTATGCCGATCTAACTGCAACTATATTATGAATGGGAGCAGCTGTGGTGTAAATGAACGATCTTGCAAAATTAATAAGGTAATGGCGTAAGTTTTTACTTCCTAAAATAATGGCTCCGTGTACGCCTAAGGCTTTTCCAAAGGTTACAATTCGTGCAAATACTTTACTGGTCAGGTTAAGCTGGCTGATTAATCCGCTGCCACTTGCACCAAAAACTCCCGTAGCATGAGCTTCATCTACAATCAGGTTGGCCTGGTAGCGTTCGCAAAGGTTAGACACGTCTATTAATGGTGCAATATCTCCATCCATAGAATAAACACTTTCTACCACCACAAATATGTTTCCTTTTGCCAGTTTCAGTTTAGTTTCAAGATCGTTTATATCGTTATGAAGAAATTTATAACGTGTAGCATGACTTAACCTACAGCCATCTATAATACTCGCATGAATCAATTCGTCAGTGATAATCGTATCGCCACGCTGCGGGATGCTCGATAATAGCCCTACATTGGCATCATAACCGGAATTAAAGATCAATCCACTTTCAGCCAGGTGAAAATCGGCAATAAACTGTTCGGTTTCTTCAATAAATGCGGTATTTCCGCTTAACAGTCGCGAACCACCAGCTCCGTTCAGGTAATTAGGGAGTGTGGCTATGGTATCGTCGATCAGTTTTTTTAATTCACTAGATCTAGCAAAACCTAAATAATCATTAGAACAAAAATCAAAAGGAGGAATGTTCGTCGATAAATTCCTGATCGAAAGGTTATCTTTTCGTTCCTGAAGTTTGCCGTTAAGAAACTGTTCAATTTTGCTCATCGGTCAAAAGTAAAAAAAGCGCCCCGAATAATCGGAACGCTTTCAAAAATATAATTAATTAATGTTTGAGCTATTTATCCTTGTGCAGGAGGATTAGAAACTACAGGTGCTTTGTCTTTTTTACCTCTTCCACCCATTCCTTTTCTCATTTTCTCACCCTTTTCTTTGGCTTCGGCGCGGAAAGCATCCATTTTGGTTTTTTGTTCAGCAGTTAAAATGTCATCTATTTTAGCTTTTTGCTCATCAATAGCGGCTTTGCGTTCTTTCATTTTGCCTTTCATATCGCCTTGATCAGCAGATCTCCAAGCCTCCATTTTCTTTGCGTTTTCCAATTCAATGGCGTAAATTTTGGTCTTTTGATCAGCGGTTAAGCTTAGCTGTTTCTCTAATCTGGCGGTAACCTTTTCTGCTCTTTGCTCGGCAGTCATTTTAGGCATTGCCCGTCTTACTCTCTTTGTAGTGTCTTGAGCAAATGCAGCGGTTAATCCCATTACTGCAATTGCTATTGTTAAAATTGCTTTTTTCATGTTCTGTTTTTTATGTGTTTGTTAAATGAATAGATACATAAAAACGCAAACGGTTTAATCGGGCCTTGTTAAAAAAAGTTAATTTTTATTTAATTGAGAGATTGACTTCTGCATTTGCGCCATCATCTGAGTCAAAGTTTCCATTGTTGGATCTGGTGCAGGTTCTGGTAATGAGGTAGATATATATGCCTTGGCTTTCCAGATTTCCAGGATGTCGTCGGCAGCAATTGTATAGGCATCATATACCTTATTGTCTGATATCAGCTTTAAATCTTTATTCTCTCTGAAACGGTTACCCGCTCTTTTGTATACTACACCTTCATTTTTACTAATCACGATGTACGTTTCGCCGGTTTTTACTTCATTCCAGTTATCCAGGTATTCGCCAATAATCACACTACCTGGTTGAACTGGTAACATACTATCGCCCATAATTTCAAAAGCCCTAAAGGTACCTTGTCTTAATGCAGCTAATGGAAGTTGGAATTTAGGTAGGTCGCTAATATATTGAGGATCAGAAAAACCGTTCAAGTAACCAGCGCTTGCTTTAACCGGAACCAATTCGATATTTTCGCGATCGTTCTGATCAACAGAAATGCTCAGTACCCTTAGGTTGGATCCCTGGCTTTTTGGCTTCGGTTTCCAGCTGTCAGATATTTTCTCATTGATGAATTCATCGATGGTAAGATCAAAGTATTCGGCTATTTTTTTTAGCAAATCATATTTAGGTTCCGCCCGGTCTTCCTCGTAAGCCCCGATGAGCGATCTCTTGATTTCCATTATATCAGCGAAATTTTGCTGTGTATGGCCTTTTTTCTTCCTGAGGTACTTTAAATTATTTGAAATATTTGACATAAAAATAAATTTTAAAATAAATTTGGAATTACTAAAATAGTTAGTAATTTTATGCTCATAAAGTTAGTAATATTATTTTGATTTGCAAGAGGGTATACTAAATAGTTTAGTTTTAAGTTTTAAACACAAGATCATGAAAAAGTTTGTTTATATCGTTACCGACAGAAATCGTACAAGTATGCACGTGGGCATGAGCTCTGATTTAATGAAGACGCTGGATTTCTACAAACAGATGCCAAACTTATTTTTTGATAACGGGCAACAATTAACCCGCCTTGTTTATTTTGAAGAGTTTAAAACAGAAGCACAAGCTTTGCTGCGTTTTAAATCAATTAGCCGGTTTACACGCATGCAAAAAGAACGTTTGGTAAGATCTTGTAATCCAGATTGGATTGATTTAACTATAGGGCTCGATTTCGAAAATATTCTTTTACATCGGAATATAAGCAATCAGGTAAAACTATCATTTACGAGTTTGTCTTAATTGTTACGTTTATTAAACTAAAAGAAATTAAACTATCTCCAAAAAAAAAAAGCGATTATTTGTATTTAATCGCTTTTAACAAGTTAGGAAAAGGTTAATTTTTTATTTTTTCGAGGAAAATATTTTCCAGATCTTCAAGATTCTTGAAAAATTTACTTTTATCCATAAAGACTTTTGGATTATAAGGGGCTCCTGATTTACGCTTATCATGGAGCTCAAACTGACTTGCGTGAGAGGCAACCCAAAGATCAAAGTCAAGCTTTTTCATTGCTTTAAAAGTTTCAGTATAATCTTTTTGGATATCTTTATATGATGCTATTTCTGAGAATTTTCTATCAACAATTATGGATGGCATATTGGCAATCAAAATTTTGTAGCTAGAATTTTTATCTTTTGTATCAAATATAAAACTACACGATCCTTTAGTATGCCCAGGATGATGAAGCATTGTTAAAGTAGTGCTGCCTAATTTAATCTTATCGTTATTCTTCAATAGGAAATCAGGTTTTACAGGCTTGAAACTTATGCCATATTTCCCAAGCTCATAATCTAATTTTCCGCCTGTTTCAAGAGCATCCGCATCTTTCTCATCTACATAAAGTTTCGCGCCGGTTTCTTTTTTAATCTCGGCCATTGCACCCAAATGATCAAAATGAGCTTGGGTTAAGAGCAAAATTTTGATTGATTTATAATCAAATCCCAAAGCTTTTATATTTTCTTTTATTATTGAAAGCGAATTAGCTAAACCTGTATTTATTAATATATTTCCTTTTTCTGTTACAATTAAATAAGAAGCTAAATCATAAGTGCCAACATAATACAAATTACCTGCAATTCTAAATGGCGCTGTAGCTTGAGACCATTCTTTTGGATTATTAGCTGGCTCTGTTACTGTTTGAGCAAAACCCAAAAGACTGCAAGACAATAAAACCATTAAAAATATTTTTTTCATATGCAATTTCCTAATTAATTTCCTTTTACCACCCTGGAGCGAATGTTAAACCAAATACTCCAGTTTTAACATCCTTCCTTTGGAAAGGAATCGCATAATAAGGCTCTAATACAAAATAGCCAAAAACGTTTACCCGTAACGATATACCAATACTCATTGCTGGCACACGTTCCGTTGTAGATTGATAGGTAACTGGATTTCCTTTATCATCTTTAACAGGAACACCATTGTTATCTAATACAGGTTCTGTCGTATAGGTCGGTTCACTTTTAAACTTCACCTTGGTGTCGTTTGTCCAGGCCAATCCTGCGTCAAAGAATAAATTCAGATCAGAGAATAAAAATTTAGAAGGTATTGCAGCTAACTTTTTAGGCCCTGTAAAAGGTAAGCGTACCTCGAAGTTAAAAACGGCTATTTTACTTCCTGTTAACTGGTTAATATCGAAAGATTCTGACGATTGAGCCGAGGTGCTTTTGTAAATTGAATTTGATTCGTAACCTCTAATTAGATAAGGATAACCCAGATACATTGGATAAAGTCTATCCGCATCTTTACCAATCCTTAGGGTGTTATAACTTCGAACGGCAAATGTTACTGGCTTAGCCCTCCAATATTTACGGAGATCTGCAGTTACACCAGCAAAATTATAGGTACCAAAATACTTTTCCCCACTTACGCGATATCTAAAACCATCAAGCGGACCAGTAAGCCCAAAAATAGAGTTATCACCAATAAAGCCAGCATTTAACTGATAAAGTGTAAAAGAATTAAACGGAATGCCGTAGTCCTGAGAAGCAACGTCGTTAGAAATCCTGCTTTTGTCGGAACCAATGTAGTAACCCGCCGAATTGTAATAATTGCTATATCGGTCAACTCTATAACTATAATGCGAAAATGATCCACCCAATTCAAATCTGTGAATTTTGCTAAATGGATAAGCCCCAAAAACCTGGATCTGATCTTCAAACGTTCTGATAATATCCGTTCTGTCTGCTAAGGCATTAACAGTTTGATTATCACCTGTAGGGATATTTTCATATCCGTAAGACCTGAAACCAGATACATATGGAATGTGCGAAACTGCAGCGCCCCAGTTGATTCTGCTTTTCTGATTGATGTAACCCACTAATCCACCAAAATCGTAAATTTCTCCATTTACGGATAGATTTGCTATGATTTGATTCGTGCCTAATATATCGCTAAACATACCCACAATACCACCTGAAACACCGGTTCCGAAACGGCTGGTAGAAACACCAACACCACTATTTGCTAAATAATCTAACCTGAATTTCGGTTTGTATGGCACAGTTTTCATCGAATCGGCTATGGTTTTTTCGAAACGATCAAAATTATTTAAATTAGAATTGATGATGTTTACACCAATGTTTTCCATCGGGGGAAGGATAGCAGCATCAAAGTTTTCATCCTGATTACCAATTCGTTTCGCTTTAAAGCTGCTTAACTTAGCATTATACAAAGTATAACGTTGGTAGCGATAATAGCTATATACAATATCATCAGTTGTAGATACTGAAATTGCAGGCGAAAACTCGGTAATCCCGCTAATTCCTGTAAAATAATCAGTTAACTGATCTACTGTATTATCTGCGAAATTGTATTTATATAAATTTCTAAATCCATCTCTGTTAGAAAGGAAATAGATATTTTGACTGTTTGAAGAGAACTGTGCATTTAGGTTATTTGCTCCTGGAAAAACATTTAAATTGCTCACCGTTTTAGAAGCGATATCGTAAACAGCTAGGTTTATAGGCAGTACTGCATTAACTATATTCGCCTGAATTGCCGCTCTATCTGATGAAAATACCAATTTTTTACCATCTGGAGAGTAACTAGGTGCATAATCAGAATAAACATCGTTAGTAATTTGAGTAATTGTTTTGGTGTCTAAATTGTAGGAGAAGATATCACTTTGTCCTTCAACCATGCCCGAAAAAGCCACATCTTTTCCATTTGGCGACCATGTTAAATTACCAAATTGCTGCACCTGATCCATCGCTGTTTGAGAAACTGTGGTTCCGTTTGAAACATTGATAATCATCATCTGGTTTTTACCATGGCTGAATATACTGAAGGCAAACTGTTTACTATCCGGCGACCATGCTCCAGCTGACTCTATAAAATTGAAATCATCAATATGGCCGTTAGAAATCTGACTGCTCAACTTCCTGATAATTCTGCCGGTTTTGGCATCTGCAAGAAATAAATCAATGCCAAAAAGGTCTTTTTCTGACATGAAAGCCAAATATTTCCCATCTGGACTAAGGGCAGGGGCAACGTTCATATTGCCTGCGTTTTTATTATCGATGATTTTCGTGCCCGTAATTTTGATCTGCGAACTATCTGCTTTTAACATTGGTTTATAATGCGCGTCGATAGAATTTTTCCATAAACCCGACAATGTTTTGTCATCATAGCCAAAAGTATACCTGATGGCGTTTTCATAACCATATTTTGCAGTATTCTTAAACAACGGAACGATGGTGGTATCGCCGTACTGAGAACCTATGTAAGTCCAAAATGCCTGGCCATAACGGTAAGGGAAATATTTATTAGAGTTGGTTAAATCTTTCAATGAAGGGATATCACGGTTCAACATGGCATCGCGCATCCACATCGAAGTAAATGCATCCTTTTTTCCGATTGACAAGTATTCAGCCATACCTTCAACCATCCATAGTGGTGTTTGCCCAACATTTTCTAAGCTAATCGAATCTTTTTCGAGCAAAAGGTGATATTGAAAAGCATGAACAAGCTCGTGCCCTAAAACGTGTCTTGTTTGGCTATTTAGCTCCATAACAGGCATAATTACCCTGTTTTTTAGTGCCTCTGTAACTCCACCGGTACCAATTCCAATTTCTCCGTTAAGAGCTGTTGTTTGCTGGAAGTCAGGATGGTTGTTGTATAATATAATAGGATTTTTCTTTAAAAAAGTATCTCTAAAAACTTCCTGATGCATTTTGTACCAGGTTTCGGCGTCTTGCGAAAACCGTTTTAGAAGTTTCTCGTTTTTGATATAATAATAAATCTCGAAATGGGGGGTTTGCAAAACTTTAAAATCGAGTTTTTTATACCTTACCTTGTTTTGTCCGAAATATTGGGCCTTAACAGAAAAAGAAAGAATAAGCAGAAGCAATAAAGAAGAATATCGCTTTAATAAAGTAGAGCCTATTTTCATATATGTGGTTTTAGTAATGAAGTTCAATAATTTGCGAAAATGAAATTGTAAGAGATTTGGGAAATAAAAATAGCAATTGTTTAAAACAGTATTAAAATTTTAACACTTTTTAGAATTTTTCTGCTCAAAAGCGCAGATAGTTGAGGTATCTGGTTATTTATCGCGATAAAAACTAAGGCTGATTGTTCTCGTTCTTTTTCTTTTCTTTTTCTTCCTGACGTTGCTTTCTTCTCAGTTCTCTTTCTTCCTTTCTGGTTAAAGGAACAGTAGTTGCTGGAGGAGTTTGAACAGGTTCAACTTTCTTTTCTTCTTTTTTTACTTCAGGTTCAATGGTTACAGGAATAACCGTTTCTGGTGTTTCAGGAACGGTAAAATCTGTTGAATCTACTGCTAAGCTATCGGTTGATGTGGTATCTCTTATAATCCGTGGACTAGGGCAGTTGTAGGTTCTAGTAATATCAACTGTTGCTTTAGGGAATGGACCATATGTATAACCGGATTTTGGATCGAGGTATACTTTCTCCATAAACTTAGCGAAAATGGGTAGTGCCGTTCTTGAGCCTTCTCCTTGTTCACCGTTTTTAAAGTGTGCTGTTCTTTCATCACAACCTACCCAAACGCCAGTTACCAGATCTTTGGTTAAACCCATATACCAGGCGTCTACATAATCAGAAGAAGTACCCGTTTTACCGCCAATTTGATTGTTTTTTCTAAATAGATCCGGCCATTCCCATAATGCCTGCGATGTACCTTCTGGCTCTTCCATACCGCCACGGAACATATAAGTCATTAACCAGGCAATTTCTTCTGTTAAAACCCTTTTTGTTTTAGGTTTAAACTCATCAATTACATTGTTATCCTGGTCGGTAATTTTCTCAACTAAAATGGGATCAGTTTTGATGCCTTTATTCATGAAGGTAGCATAAGCTTTTACCATTTCGTAAACTGTAACATCGTTTGAACCCAAACTTACAGATGGAACAGATTCTAGATGGCTATCGATTCCGCACTCGTGCGCATATTTTACAACATTATCCCAGCCCACCTTTTCGGTTACCTGGGCGGTAATGGTATTTACTGATTTCGCCATTGCCCACCTTAAACTCATTTCGCGGTACGAAACACTGTAATCAGCGTTTTTTGGCTCCCAATATTTCGTTTCACCTTTATCCTGATAAGCAATTTTAACAGGTTTATCTGTAAATTTATCACAAGGACTCATGCCTTGTTCTAATGCCGTTAAATAAGCAAAAGGTTTAAAAGTAGAACCTGCCTGGCGTTTAGATTGATTAACGTGATCGTATTTGAAAAATTTATGGTCGATACCACCAACCCAAACTTTAATCTTACCACTTGCGGGTTCCATGGTCATCATTCCGGTATTCATGATTTTACCATAATAACGGATAGAATCCAAAGTAGAGAATGAAGTATCACGATCGCCTTTGTAAGTGAAGATCTGCATCCTTTTCTTTTTATTAAAATAAGCGGTAACAGAATCTGGACTGTTAGGGAATTTCTTTTGTAAAAGTGTGTAAATCGGCAAGTTTTTCATCGCCCTGTCTGGATAATTAACCTTTTGTTTTTCCGAATCGTACCAAGGATCTTCGTTGCCCCACACATTATAGAACCTGCGCTGCAAAATCCTCATCTGATCGGCAACTGCTTCCTCAGCATATTTTTGAAGTTTAGAATCTATAGTAGTGTAAATTTTTAATCCATCTTCATAAAGGTCGTAACCATTATCAGTACACCATTTCTCCAAGTATTTTGCCACAGCAGCCCTTAAATAAGAGTCACCATCGCTGCCATCCTGCATTTTGCCTTCTTTTAGTTTAATCGGCTCCTTTGATAATTCTGTCAAACTATCTTTGCTTAGGTACTTGTACTTGTTCATTTGTGCAAGCACCACATTTCTTCTTTCTAATGCTTTTGCCGGGTTTTTAGTTGGATTATATAACGTTGTGCCCTTTAGCATACCCACAAGCATGGCTGCATCTGTAGTGGCTAAATCTTTTGCTTCCTTATCAAAGTAAATCCGGCTGGCTGTTTTTATCCCATAAGTATTGTTACCGAAAGAAACGGTATTCAGGTACATAGTGATAATATCATTTTTAGAATAGTTAGATTCTAACTTTACAGCAGTCATCCATTCCTTTAATTTTACAATTAAGGTTCTTACTAGAGGTATTTTGATCAATAATCCCTGCGATTTATTATACCGCGTACGATAAAGGTTTTTTGCCAATTGTTGGGTAATGGTACTGGCCCCGCCATCTTTTCCTAAACCAACAACTGCACGGCCAACCGCTTGCACATCGATACCCCAATGTTTGTAGAAACGCACGTCTTCGGTAGCGACCAAAGCCTGCACTACGCTTGGTGCAATTTCATTATAATTTACAGGCGTTCTGTTTTCTTTAAAGTATCTGCCAATCAGTTTTCCATCGGCAGTGTAAAGTTCCGAACCTACACGAAGGGTAGGCGCTTTAATATCTCGAACACTTGGTGAGTAGCCAAATAGCCACAAAAAGTTTAATTGAAGGGCAGAAAAGAAAATTATTATAAAAAATAAAAATATTGTAGAATAACGTAAGTACTTGTTTTTTATCTCTTTAAACATATTGGATAAGATGATCTTTAGGTAAAAGCTGTGGCGTTAAATATAAAAAACTCTATATGCAAATTAACGTATTTAATTTACTTATTTTTTAGTTCTATATTTAAATTATTGATGCATCGATTTATCTAAAACCAATACATGATTATGAAAAACGAATTTAAAGGATTAATTGTACAAGGCAATAAGAAATTTTCTTTAAAAAATCACAAAACAGATTATACTGGCGGTTATAATAAAGAAAAAGCTAAAGATGCATTGGTGAATTCGAAAATAGAACTCAATCATTTACAGGAGAAATTATATGCATCTGGAAAACATTCCGTTCTGATTATTTTTCAGGCAATGGATGCTGCAGGGAAAGACAGTGCAATCGAACATGTAATGAGTGGACTAAATCCACAGGGATGCCAGGTTTATACTTTTAAAGTGCCAACGTCAGAAGAATATGAACATGATTTTTTGTGGAGACATTATAAAGCTTTGCCAGAACGTGGCAGGATAGGTATTCATAACCGTTCGCATTATGAAAACGTTTTGGTTTGTAAGGTGCATCCCGAATATGTTTTAAGCGAAAATATCCCAGGGCTTAATGATGTAAAAAAGATCAATAAAAGCTTTTGGCAACAGCGCTATAAGAGTATCAGAAATTTTGAAGAACATTTAACGGCCAATGGAACGGTAATTTTGAAGTTTTTTTTAAATGTGAGCAGAGATGAACAAAAACAACGCTTTTTAGAACGTATTGATGATCCTACTAAAAACTGGAAATTCTCTTCGGGCGATATTAAAGAAAGGGCTTTATGGGATAAGTATATGGAAGCTTACCAGGACGCGATTAACGAAACAAGCACAGTAGAATCGCCTTGGCACATCATACCTGCCGATAAAAAATGGTTTGCCCGATTGGCAATAAGTGAAATTATTGAAGATAAATTAAAAAATCTGGATCTGAAGTTTCCTGTTTTGGGCGAAGCAGAAGTGGCCAAACTCGACGAAACAAAAAGTATTTTATTAAGTGAATAAAAAAATGCAGGTCTATAAGCCGGGTTCTGTTTCCTGATTGCTCAGGATTTCTATCATTTATCCACTATAAACGTTGCCGTTTATCTCTAACGACCTACCCACTAACATCGGACGGGCAGCCCTACATACGTTAGCCTATTTGGTCTTTCAACTCTCGGGGTTTACAAACCACTACAGTCGCCTGTAATGCTCGTGCGCTCTTACCGCACGTTTTCACCCTTATCCCGACGTAAAGTCAGGACGGTATATTTTCTGTTGCACTAATCCGTAATTCAGGTTTTCATTCCTGAACCCCTTTCCGTTAGAAAGCGAGATGCCCTGCGTTGCCCGGACTTTCCTCTCTCTCGATTTTACCCGAGACAGCGATAGAATAACCTGCATTTTGCGTAAAGATGGGGTTTTTATCCATATTATCACAATCGTGATAATACTATTCATTTGCGAGTGCATATATTTCATCTAGCACCTTTTTAGAAAATCTAAAATTTGTTTCTTGTATTTTCTGAATAATAGGTTTTATTGAAGGGATAATACCGACATTTTTTGCTTTTAAAATTATGCCCAATGTGCCCGTGAAAAGGAGATTTAGTCTTCTAGCCAGTTTCCTGCCTTTGTTATCGTCTAAAATAAGAAGCGAACTTTCTGATTCTAGTGCTAAAGTAATAGCACTTGCTTCGCCAGCATCAATATCTAATGAGTTTTGAAAAGTAATATTTTTAGGCGTTCTAATTTGGATCCAAGGAGGTAAAGGTGAACCAAATTCTGAAGCAATAGTATCTGTTGTGATAATTTCTGAAAAAAGTAATTTCAAAAGGCCCAGCTCCCCAATTTTTTCTAATAGAATGAAGCAACTGGTATCAGCGATTACTATTTCATATTTTTTCTGCATCACTTAACATTTCTGAAACGGGATAGTTAAGTATTGAAACGCCATAATCAGAAAGTAATTCTGCAAAAGTATGTTTTGATAAACCAACCATAGCTGCTGCTTGGCCTAATGATAGTTTTCCAGATTCGTACAACTTTGCAGCGATAAAGCGCACCGTATCGTGCTCATGTTCGCCTAAGCTATCTGGAACTTGTAGAGTTATCGTTGTCATACCTTAAATATACAAAATATTATTTATTTACAATTCTGCAAATCCTTTGAGACCTGCGAATAGGGTACAAATCCCTGCTTATTGCCAAACGAATTGGTGATATAAACCATTACCTGTGCTACGTCAATATCAGCCAGTTCAGGGAAAGCGGGCATTTTTTCTTTGTATTCTTTTCCATGGACGATCAAAGATTCGTTTGCCCCGTTTTTGATAAAACAAGCTAAGCGGTTTTTGTTTGTTTTTAAAAATACCGAATCAGTTAATGGAGGTGCGAGCTCACCCAATCCTTCGCCATTTTCGCCATGACAATTCTGGCACTTGGCTTTATAAATATCTTTTCCGTTCGACATGTAATTCTGCAGATCGATTGTTTCCTGGTTTTGGCAAGATAAGATGATGCCTATAATGAAAAGGAAAAAGATTGAATTGATAATGTACTTGCGCATTGATGTTTTGTTAATATTAACCACAGATAACTAAAGATAAACACAGATTTAGTTATTATCTGTGTTTATCCTGTATATCTGTGGTAAAAACTAGTTTGGTTATAGAGCAAATCATTGGAGATAAATTCTTTTTATTCCGTGTAGATCCGTGTCTCCGTGGCTAATAATTTTACTTTTTGTACTCAGCCAATAAAACCGGGATATCCTTTTTTAATTGTTCTACCTGCTCTTCTTTAGTGCCATCATAAGCACCGCGGATCCGTCTGTCTTTATCGATTAAAACCAGATATCCTTGATGGATATACCCATCTTTAGCAGTACTATCTTCGCCAACAGCCACTAAATAGTTCTTTTCTGCCAGTGTATATACGCTGTCTTTACTTCCATAAAGAAACTGCCATTTTGGTCCGTCTACACCTAATTTTTGAGCGTATTTTTTCAGAACGTGTGGTCTGTCATATTTAAAATCGATGGTGTGCGATACAAACATCACATCCGGATTAGTTTTAAATTCATTGTAAACCGACATTAAGTTGCGGTGCATGGTAGGGCAGATGGTGGTACAAGAAGTAAAGAAAAAATCAGCAATGTAGATTTTACCATCTGTTGCCTTGTTCGTTGTTACTATGCTATCCTGGTTTAAGAAAGACCAATTTGGAATAGTTTGGTAAACGGTATCAATTTTCTCTATTCCAGCTGCATCTCTAACGGTTTCGGCATGACGTTCGCCATAAAAGGGAAGTTTTCTATCTTGTTTACAAGCGGTAAATATGGAAACAACTAGCAGACAGGTTGCAATGTAAGCAGTAATTTTATTCATGATTTTATGTTAAAAGTGTAAATATACGAGGTATTCTGTCTAGAACGTTAATTGTTTGGAAAAGTCCGGGGCCAGATGTCCGAAAGTTCGAAGTTTGGGCGTTTAAAACGATTTTGGCTCCATATCTTCCAACTCTGGTCTTTGGACTTCCGATTATTACTTTTTAATGTATTTCGTCGGCTCCGCTACAAATTTCTGTTTACAGCTCTCCGAACAGAAACTATAGCTAACCTTATTATAAACCGTAGTTTTAGCTGCCTGGGCTTTTACTTTCATTTTACAAACCGGATCTACCGTTGCTTTCTTTGCAGAATCGATACGGCTTGTTTTTGATCCGTTGATTACCAGTGTCGCATTTGATTTTAATGATAGAGTTGTTAATCCAATTAGGATTATTGCGAAATTTAATTTTTTCATTTTGAATTGTTTTAAAGTCCAGGGCCGGATGTTCGAAGACCGAGGTTTAGATACTTAAATTGTTAAGATCTATATCTTCGGCCTTCTGACATCTGACTTCCCGACTGTTTTATTTAACTTGATATACGTTTATCAACGAATCTGATTCTCTGGTAACCTTGATGTAACTATCTTCAACGGCCCTTATTTTCACCATTTCGGATTTATAATAATCAAGATCTTCCTGTTCGGTTTTTCCTTTAAAATCGTCTTTGAAGAAGTGCATCCAATCCATCATTTTTTCATCGGCTGCATTTAACCGTATAATTAAATCGTTTATTTTTTGTTTTTGTAGTACCGAATCCTGAGCAAGTTTAATCTGATCTGAAACCAAGAGTTTGTCTAATTTCATTTTGTTCTTTACTACTTTTTCCCCATCAATCATTAATTTATCGTGGATGTTAAGTACTTCCTGGCGTATCGCTTTCGAATCAGGTTCCGTTTTACAGGAAAAAAGCAAAGTAGTTACTAGGTACAATACCGTAAGATTTAATCTGTTCATATGCTGTGATTTAAAAATTATAAGTAATTCCAACATAAACCTTTCCTGCACTCATTGGGTGATCGGTTTCAGCTTCCCAGATATTCTTTTGAATACCTGCATTTAGCGCCACATTCTTATAAAAAACATCTATACCTGCGCCGCCCATCAGATTATTCATGACGTGTTCTCCTGTTTTTTGGCCCTGGTATTTTTCTCCGCCAGAATATTCATAAAAAAACTGCGCTGATGGCATAACCTGAATATCTTTGCCAACTCTTTGGGTATAAAAAATATTTAAGAAACTGGTCGTGCTGTTAGCAATACTTTCATCGCGGCTGTTGGTTCCATTAACCTTGTATGAGGTATTTAGGCTCGCCCCAAATTTTCCTAAGCCTACCATGTAGTTTAGGTATACAAAACCATCGGTACTTCCTGTCCCAGCTTGCATCAGCGAAGAATAACGGATACCCGCCGCATTTTTGAAATCGTTTTTACCTGTTGGCAATTTTATACCAGCTCCGGCAATCAATTGTTGTTTGAAATTATCTTCTAGTTTTTGCACGAGATGGTAACCTGCATACAAATTAATATCGCCCAGGCTAGAAATGGAGGAGGTATAACCATTATAGCGCTCGCTATTGGAAACATAAGGTAAAATGGCATTGATTTCCAGTTTGCTGTTGATGAAATATTTACCTCTAACCTCTAAAGAACGGTAAAGTTCATAATCATCTGGATTGCCCGCATGATTGGTTATTGGTGAATCCTGACTTCGCGCTGGGATAAAGAAATTTCCTCCATTAGGGAATAATGAATGTGATTGCCCTTCATAGCCGCTAAATGAACGATAACGGTATAAAACGCTGATGCTGTTGCGGTTGTAATAAGGGGTGATGCCCATAAAACAACCGCAGATATCGCAGGCAAAAGCCTGACTGCTCATGAGTAGGAAAATTAAAATCAATAATTTACGACTCGCTGTATAGTGTGTTTTTGATAAATTCATTGTCTGTTAATGTTTTTAAAAAGGCCTTGATCTGCTCTTTTTCTGTGGTATTTAAAGGGATGCCATTTTTTAGTTGAACGTCGAGATTTACTGATGCTTTAACGCCCGAATTATAATGTTCTAAAACCTCATCCAAGCTGTAAAAGCGCCCGTCGTGCATATATGGACTCGTATATTCGATATTGCGTAAGGTAGGTACCCGGAACTTTCCTAAATCTGAAGCTACACCCGTAATATGCGATCGCCCTTCATCGGTACTTACCAGATCTAATCCGTTACTGCGGTAAGAAAAATCTGTGAAAAATGGCGCTGCATGGCAGGATGTGCATTTTTCTTTGAACAGATTGTAACCCGCCAATTCTGCAGAGGTAAAAGAAATACCACTCTCTTTACGCATTACCTTATCGTATTTCGAATTGCCAGAAACCAATACTGCCGTAAATTGTGCAATCGACTTTAAAATCAGCTGCGAATTGATTTCTGTTGAACCAAAAGCTTGCTTAAATAAATCAGGATAAGGAGCCGTGTTTTTCAGGAACGCAACGATTGTTTGTATATCAGTACCCATTTCGCAGGCATCGGTAATGGCATTGAGCGGAGAAGTTTCGATGTTTTTTACACCTCCATCCCAAAAGAACGCTTTTTGCCATGCCAGATTAAAAAGTGGAGGCGTATTCCGTTTTCCCTGGCAATTATTTACGCCATGACTCACTTTATGATCAAGTTGTGTAAAAGCAGCAAATTGTTGGTGGCAGCTTCCACATGAAACGCTTTTATCGGCCGATAAGCGAGCTTCGTAAAATAACTTCTTGCCCAGTGCAAAACCTGCATTACTTAGTTTATTGTCTTCGAAATTGTATACAGGAGCAGGGAAGTTGGCAGGAACCAAAAAGGTAATTTTCTTTTCCTCAGGCGTTACTTCATCTTCATTCTTGCTACAGGCATACATCAACGCAATGCTTAAAAAAAGCATTGCGAAGACGGTTGTTTTCCTTAACATTTAGTTGTGAATGTGATCTAAACGAAATAAGCCATTTGCATAGTTGTTGGCTACAATTACAGAATTTGCCCCACCCATGGTCATATTCAAAGTAGCGAAACTCACGTCGGTTTTACCTGTAAATAATGCAGCTGCATTTACCTTAAAGTGCATATTCGGTTTACCATCTGTTCTCACGCGAAGCGGGTTTGCCGCATTAATCTCCGTAGTAAAAGTTCTAATGGTATTGTTTGGGTCAATAACGCCACCAATGTGGAAGGTAATTGTATTTCCAGTTGCTGTTGATTGTGGTGAAGTTCCCTCTAGTTTAACGAATATGTAACCACTGTTCCAGGTCCAGAACATGCCGTTGGTCGGATCTAGGGCACCAGTTTGTGCTCCAGCAAAATTACGGGCATAATCTACGCCAATGGTGTATTCTATTTTGGTATAATCACCCGTTGGTACATCTTTTAGCGTAATGTTTGTCGATTCTGTCTTCGAAGCATCGATTAAGAAATAACTTTCCGGAATGAGATAAGTTGTACCATCGACTTTGCTTAATTTGATATTGCTTACGTAGTATTTAAATACATTGATCTTAAAATCTTCGCCTTTGGCATTTTTGTAAGTTGTAGTGTTTAAAACCAACGGACTTCCGTTTACCTGATTTTCGAATTCAATAGAGAAAGTAGATTTGGTATCTGCAGCAACTTCATCGGTATTTTTTTTGCAAGAAGATAATAATATAATAGGGCATAACAATGCCAAAAAGTATTGTGATAATTTCATTTTAAGAAAATTGGATAAGTAAAAAGTATTTTAAGAAATTTTAATACGGCCGTCATGCTGAATTTATTTCAGCATCTTATTGACAATAATAGACTGATCCCCAATTATCAGGACAAGGTGACGATCGTAAAATAAAAAGATTTACTTAAACCGTTTTCGGTGGATGAAAGATGGAAATGGAAAGATCTTTAACCGGTTTTTCGATATAAAGATTTTCGGAAGTGATGATGAAATAAGGAAGATGATGGTTTAATGCAATAGCCTGAAATCTTGGTTCAGCCTCTGCAACCCTTTTCAGGTTTTCCTGAGCCTGTTTGTTTTTACCCTCAAGCTCTTTTAGTTTTTTAGCTAGGAAACATTGTCCATCACAGTGTAATTCTGGATGTTCTTTATTGATACAAAATACACTTGTGATGTATTCTTTGTTCATTTTATAACCAGAATAGATTACCAATTGCATGGCGCCGTTAGAAACGGTACACGTAATGATAAGATATATTAAGATTTTTTTGAACATGGGTATTGCGCTGCAAAAGTATTAAAGAAATTGGTTGCAGCAAAGAAAAAATAAGAAAGAGCAAGATTTTAAATATTAAAGTCAAACTTAAATGGTTACTTCTACATCGCGCCGAGGACGGCATTGCAGATCTTACCACATTGTAGCTCTCAAGCTCTAATATCATCAATGTAACCAGGAATCTGCATTGTAAGCAAAAATACCTCACATGTAGAAGTCTAATGGTAAATTTGATTTACAATCATATCTTACTATATTCGTACATCACTAAACGCTCTGTATGCTCCCAATTTACTATTATTCTGGTGCCACTTTACTTCTCATTCCCGTGGTTATTTTCTTAGTTAAATTGCTCCGGGATAGTATTACCGAAAAAGTGAAATTAAGCCTAAAACATGACTACGACGAAAGAATAGAGAAATTTAAAGATGATTTAACTTCGAACCAGACTATTCTAAACAATATTCTTTCTTCGAGCAGTTCAAGCTATCAAGCATATCAAGCTGAAAGGATAAAAGCTATAAAAAAATTCTGGGAAAATTATTTGCTTATAAGAGAGTCTATCTCCATGGTTCGATCATTGGATAGTTTTATTTTAAAGGAAGAATTTGGTGATCTTTACAATCCAAAGTGGAATGGAACTAACACAGTAGAGATTCAACTTCAATCAATAGATTTAAGCAGATTGAGTATATTAAGCAAATATCAAAATGATATTGAAAGTGTTAGACCTTACCTAAATGAATCAATATGGATCAAGACCTTATTTCTTGTTACATTTGTTGGTCGTATTCAGTATTTATACAAAATCGGAACTACCTCAAAAAGTGTTGAGCATTTTATGAACGATAAGGCATTGTTGAACCTTCTTAAAGATCATCTAAAGTCAGAGGAATTTAAATACATTAGTGGCTTGAAATTTAATATTATCAATTCTGTTCAATCTTTTGTTGAACAAACCATTTTATTTAATATACAAGAAATTTTAAAGGGTAGCGAACACACTGATAATACTTTCACGAAAGCTAAATCCCTTATTGATTTGATGTCGGTTCAAAAGAATTAATAATAGAAGACATTTTTTACATACTCAAAGCTTTTGACTCTTGTCTGGTCTTAGCGTCTCGCTAAGACTTTATTATTTGCCACGGAAACTTGAGAACACAAATAAATTGAAGAAAATAATGTCGTCATTCCGCTGCGCTTCAGTCGAGATGACGACACTAAGAAAACTATGCCTGCAAATCAGCCATTACTGCTTTGATTTTATCGCCAAGTTGTGCGTTAACCTTGTCAAAATCTTTTCTATCTGCTAAAGGAGCATTAACGCTGCAATAGAATTTAATTTTCGGTTCTGTTCCACTCGGGCGGGCTGAAACAATACTTCCATCTTCGGTAATAAACTGTAAAACATCTGAAATAGGATAATCCAGCTTAGTTACTTTTCCTGTTGCCAAATCAGTTTCCTGACTTAATTCGTAATCCTTTAGCACTGAAACTTTCGAACCGCCCAATGTTGCGGGAGGGTTTTCCCTAAATTTAACCATCATGGCTTTAATTTCTTCAGCACCTGATTTGCCTTTTTTGGTTAGCGAAACCAGATCTTCTTTGTAAAGACCATATTCAACATACATATCTAATAATGCATTGTATAAACTTGCACCCTTATCTTTATAATAAGCAGTCATTTCAGAGATAAAAGCCGCAGAAACCACAGCATCTTTATCACGTACTAAATCGCCGATTAAGTAACCGTAACTTTCTTCACCACCACCAATAAAGTATTTTTTACCTTCTAGTTCCGTCATTAACTGACCGATATATTTAAACCCAGTTAAGGTATTGTAGTAGGTTACATTTTTCTTTTTGGCAATTTCTTCGATCAGGTTAGAGGTTACAATGGTTTTCACAATAAACTGATTGCCATCTAATTTGCCGCTGTCTTGCCAAGCTGATAACAGGTAATTGATTAATAAACTGCCCGTTTGGTTACCGTTGAGCAATACCCATTCGCCATCATTATCTTTTACCGCAATACCTACACGGTCAGCATCAGGATCTGTAGCCAAAACTAAATCAGCATCAATTTCCTTTGCTTTGTTCATTGCTAAAGTCAATGCATCTTTTTCCTCCGGATTTGGATATACTACGGTAGGGAAATTTCCATCTGGCGTGCTTTGTTCTTCAACCAGGGTTACATTTGTAAAACCAAACTGAGCCAAAGCTTTTGGTACCAGGGTAATCCCAGTTCCGTGGATAGGAGAGTATACAATTTTTAAATCGTGCTGTCTTTTTATCGCTTCCGGAGAAATAGAAAGTGCAGTGATTCCGTCTAAATACAGTTTGTCTACATCTTCTCCAATGAGTTCGATATTCGCCTCAACACGGTCGAATTTAACTTCGTCGATACTTTTAATCTTATTTACTTCATCGATCACCAATTTATCATCAGGAGAAGTAAATTGACCACCATCTGCACCATAGGCCTTATACCCATTATATTCTTTAGGATTATGCGAGGCTGTTAGCATTACACCGCTTTTGCAACCAAAATGGCGCACAGCGAAAGAAAGTTCTGGAGTTGGTCTTAATGCAGAGAAGAAATAAACATGGATGCCGTTTGCAGAGAAAACATCTGCTGTAATTTTAGCAAAATAATCGGAGTTATTGCGACTGTCGTGGGCAATGGCCACCTTGATTTTTTCGTGAGGGTACTTGTTGTTTAAATAATTGGCCAATCCTTGTGTAGCCGTTCCAATAGTGTATTTGTTGATCCGGTTAGAACCCGCACCCATAATGCCACGTAGGCCACCAGTTCCAAATTCTAAACTTCTATAAAATGCATCTGTTAATTCGGTAGTTGCATCTTTATCCACAAGGGCCTGAATTTCTGCCTTGGTATTTTCATCATAATTTCCACTTAACCACTGATTAATTGTGGCTTGTGTTGATTGGTCAATTGCCTGCATTGAGCTGTTTTTTAAATTTAATATCTGGTGTTGAACAAATTTTATTGAATGATGTTTGGTTGAAACGCATTTATTTCAGCACATCCAAATTTTATTTTGTTGAGGGTGTTGCTTTTAAGCTGCTTTTGTTTAATTTCACGCCCCGATACAATAATAAAGAAAATTACATATTCTAGTATTTAAAATTGAAACCATCATAATTTTCTATAGCCAAAAGTAAATAAATAAATTATGATAGCTTCATTACCGTTAAAAACAATAAGCATTAAATGAAAATATTAAAATTTGGGGGTACTTCAGTAGGTAGTCCTGAGCGCATGACGAAGTTGTTGGATATCGTTAATCCAAATGAAGAGCAGATTGTAGTATTATCAGCCGTGTCTGGTACTACAAATAGTTTAGTAGAAATTGCAAATTATTTTTTAGCTGGAGATAAGAAGAAGGGAAGCGAGTGCGTGGAAAATCTATACCAGAAATATAAAGCTTTTGTTGTTGAATTGTTGCCTGCTGACGAGTTTCAAGAGCAGGGAAATGAAGTGATCGATTATCACTTTGGTTTCTTAGCTGGCTTAGCGAACGATATTTTTACTCCAATTGAAGAGAAGGTAGTGTTGGCCCAAGGAGAATTGTTATCTACAACTTTATACCATATTTATTTAAAATCTATCGGCGTACCCTCGGTATTATTGCCGGCTTTAGATTTTATGAAAACGGATGAAGATAATGAGCCTGATATTCCTTTTACAACGAAACATTTAATGCCTCTTTTGGAGCAGCATAAAGACAATAAACTGTTCATTACACAGGGATACATCTGCCGCAACAGTTTTGGCGAGGTAGATAATCTACGTCGAGGTGGTAGTGATTATACGGCATCATTATTAGGTGCAGCAATTATGGCGGAAGAAGTTCAAATCTGGACGGATATTGACGGCATGCACAACAACGATCCACGTATTGTTAAAGGCACTAAACCAATTGCACAGTTATCTTTTGATGAAGCAGCTGAGTTGGCTTATTTTGGCGCAAAGATTTTGCACCCTCAATCGGTTTTCCCAGCACAAAAATATAAAATTCCGGTTCGTTTGTTAAACACGATGGAACCTTCAGCTGCAGGTACTTTGATTACTCACGATAGCGAAAAAGGAAAAATTAAATCAATAGCAGCGAAAGATGGCATCACGGCAATCCGTATCCAATCGAGTCGTATGTTGTTGGCTTATGGTTTCTTACGGAGGGTTTTTGAAGTTTTTGAGCGGTATAAAACACCGATTGATATGATTACCACTTCTGAGGTTGCCGTATCGTTAACCATTGATGAAACAGCTCATTTGCCGCAGATTATCGAAGAGTTGGAAAGTTTCGGAACAGTAGAAGTAGATACCGACCACAGCATTGTATGTGTAGTGGGCGATTTCGGTTCGGAGAAGCATGGTTTCGCCAGCAGGGTTTTAGAAGGTTTAAAACACATTCCGATCCGTATGATTTCTTACGGTGGAAGCAACTACAACGTTTCGCTTTTAATATTAAGTGAGTATAAAACCGAAGCTTTAAGAAGCCTGCACAATAGATTATTCGAATAAGAGGAAAAAAGCGCCGATTATTACCAGTAATCCGATAAGAAAGTGAAAAGCCAGAAAGCTTGCCGGTAGCAAACCGTTTTTATGCTTTTTGTAAGAGTTATACAATCCTGCAGAAAGAATAAGAATAATAAATATGGCAGCTGCTATCTTCATTTTTTGATAAATAAGAGGAACAGTACAATGAAGAGTAACACGATAAAAAACCGGACTTTTCCATTATATTGTTTCTGGGTAATTCTTCCATGCTTTAAATCCAGGTAGTTACCCAAATAAATTAGCCCAAAGAATAAAATTAAAATTATAATAAGGAATTTGAACATGTTCGCCGATAAAGATATATCAAAGTTTAACAATATAGAAACGCCTTTTTACTACTATGATACCGATCTGTTGCAAAAAACCTTGCGTACCTGCGCAGATGCAGCGGCTCCGTATCAATTTCACATTCACTATGCACTAAAGGCAAATTTTAATTCTGTGCTGTTAAACCAGATTAAAGAAATTGGTTTCGGTGCAGATTGCGTGAGTGCAGGAGAGGTGAGAAGAGCAGTTGAAGTAGGTTTTGATCACAAAAAAATCGTTTTTGCCGGAGTAGGTAAATCGGATAAAGAAATCAACGAAGCCCTTGATCTTGATATTTTCTGCTTTAATGTAGAATCTATCCAGGAATTAGAGGTACTAAATGAACTTGCCGGTAAAAAAGGTAAAACAGCTCAGGTGGCTATCCGCATCAATCCCAATGTGGATGCACATACACACCACAACATTACCACTGGTTTAGACGAAAATAAATTTGGGATCAACTCATGGGATTTGCCAGAGTGCGCAGAAACTTTAAAAGCATCTCCAAACCTGAAATTTATTGGTATCCATTTTCACATTGGTTCGCAGATTACCAATTTGGATGTGTACAAAAACCTTTGTGTGCGTGTAAACGAATTTGCAGCCTGGTTTGAAGATAAGGGTTTTAACCTAAAAGTATTAAATGTTGGTGGCGGCTTAGGCATCGATTATTACAATCCTGATCACCAGATTCCTGACTTTGAATCTTATTTTAAGATTTTCAATGAATTTTTGACTGTTAAACCTGGTCAGGAAGTACATTTTGAATTGGGCAGGGCATTGGTTGGTCAATCGGCTTCATTGATTACGCGTGTACTTTACATTAAAAACGGAAAGAAAAAAAATTTCGTGGTTTTAGATGCCGGTATGACTGAATTGATGCGCCCAGCCTTATATCAAGCCTATCACAAAATCGAAAATCTTAGTCAGTCTGGAGTAACGAGTTCGAAGTCCGAAGTCGTTAAATACGATATTGTAGGGCCCATCTGTGAAAGTACCGATTGCTTTGGTAAAGAAGTAGAGCAACCTGAATCGTTCAGGGGCGATATTTTTGCCATCCGCAGTGCTGGTGCCTATGGAGAGGTGATGGCTTCGAAGTATAACTTAAGGGATGCGATAAGATCGGTTTATAGTTCAGAGATATAAATTGTCACATTGAGCCTGTCGAAATGCTTCAAAGTTCTTCGACGGGCTCAGAATGACAGATCAATTATTTCTTCTTCGACGCTACAAATACAATTACACCAGCTACCAGAATAATACCACCTGCATAAGGAGGCCAATTGATAGATTTTTCTTTATCGGCAGATATTTGAATGGGACCTGCATCAACAATTTTTTCTTTTTTAGTGTAAGAGAAGCCAGTCCAGATGAGCATAGCAATGCCCACAACGATTAATATAATTCCTAATGTTCTGTTCATAATATTATATTTATATCAGAACAGTAATAATGTCGATAAGTTTTATTAGAATTTATAACCCAAAGAAATCTTACTTGCTAAATTTATATTTTCGGCTATTTCAAATGAAAGTGTGATTTTTTTTACGTTTAAAAAGTAGCTAAGATTCCATGCTCCAGAACTTTTAATTATTTTATCAATATCTGCGAAATCCCCGTATTTAAAACTGTTAGCTAGTCCTGGTGTTCCACCGATGAAAAGCCTAAAAGCATGTTTAATATCATGATTACGCATTCCTCTAAAGATCACTTCTGTCGATAAACCTGTGGTCCAAAATCTTTTCCTATTTGAAACACCTGCATAATTGTAAACTTTACCATTATAAACTTCTTCTCTAAAATCAGCGTACGCTCCACTTTCGGTACTTAAAGCGTTTTCCCAATTTATAAATCTAAAATCTGTATTTCCATTAGCAGACGTGCTATGGAAGCCTATAGAAGTTCTCAAGCCAAAGCCATACATATTTTTGTTAAAAGAAGGTGGGTAATCTGCTTTGGCATTGTTAGCATTATCTTGGTAGGTATTTTCTGCGCTCCCTAAATAACCAAAAACACCGTATGCAACGTTAAATCCTTTAAACGTATGGGCACGGTTGATATTCAACATACCCAATTCAAATGAAACGCTACCATTTCCTGGAGAAGACGCCCCGGCAAAACTTGCTGATGCATGTGTTAAAGATTTAACACTGTCGGCTTCCATCGGACGAGGCAGATAGCCCATGTTATTTCCCGGCAAGGCAGGTGTAAGATACGTTCTGCAGGAGCTGGCTAAAATAACCACAAGCAAAAAAGGAAAGAGAGTATTAATTTTAGTTTTCATTTTTTTAAGTTAAGTTGATTTATTCGTCAAAGAAATCTACCAAACCTCCCAGGAAATATTCTTGAATACCTTCCGTAAAATCTTTATAATCTTCATCAGGGATATTGGTTTGTTTAAATTCCAGTGAAGTTCCTTTTTTATCTTCGTGAAGTTTTATGGTTACGATAGAAGGTTCGTTTTCTTCTCCAAAATACCATTGTTGAACAATTTGTTTGCCGTAAACAAACTCAATGTTTTTGCCCGTAATATCTCCATCCCAGAAAGAAAATTCTGTTTCTGGGAATTCTTCAAACTCTACTTCAGCACCAGTCCATAATTTTATGCTGGTTTCTTTGGTAAGGGCTAAATAAACTTCTTCAGGTGGGGCAGGGATATAGGTGTATTTTTTAAAGTCTTTCATTTTCTGCTAATATTTCTTGCTTTTCAATTATTTCTTGCTCTTTAAGTTTCTCCGATCTAAATTTTTCATTTAAATCCTGAATAACAGCCGTTCTCCATGCTGAAGCCGGATACGCAAATACAAAGGTACTTTTTACGCGGGTAGATTTAATAAAATAAGCTATCCAAAGCGAATAAATGATTATTTTTCTAATTAATGTCGTAGCATCTGAGGCGGTAAAGAGTTGATTGCCTATATGATTACCCATTGTAAACAGAAATGCGAAATCTAGAATGGCAACAATAATAGCGGCTATTTTCAATCCTATATAATATTTTGTAAATATTTTTTGGCGATTAAAAAATAAAAATATCACCAGTATGCTAAATGCAATCATACAGATGTTCAATGCCGTTTCGATAAGCAAACAGAGTTGGTAAACGAACGTTGTAAATCGATCATAACGTTCAAGGTTATCCCAAACACTTTGACTAAATGTTTCTGCCTTAATTATGGTAAATAGCGAGGTAAAGGGTAAAACTACAATTCCAATGCCTGCAACAATGAGCCAGCCACCGATTTTTGGAGCATCTTTTATTTCATCAAGGTCAAACGGTCTTTTTCGGGTATAGATAAATACGCACACACCCATCATTATGATGAAAACAAATACGCTTAAAGTTACCATCCAGTAATTTAAATCCGATTCATTTTCTGTCTCATAGTCATTACCCCAATATAAACTGTAGCTCAGTTTGTCCATTATATTGCTTCTATCTTTAATGTATTGCTTGGTATCGGCACCCGAAATTTCATCGGTTAAGTTTTGATAGCTATAATTTATTGTTAAAGTATCTGATTCGCTTTTCTGTGTGTAATTAAATTTATAGCTAGATCGATCAATACTAAATTTATTATCTTTTAGATCCCAATTATCTGGGAAAATGATTTTTAGTTTTTGATTGATATTGCATGGATAAACAAGATCCATCGGTACGTCACGCGATTTTTTGAGTTTTCTTAAATCATTGCTAATCAGATCGCCATAAAAATAGATGTCAAATCTATTAGAAAGCGAGTCGTCTCTTACCCAAATGTTGTCAATCTCATAATTTTCAGTTAAATAAACAATGTTGTTAGTCTCATCATCTTTAACAGTTATGTTTTTTACGGTTTGTATACCAGGGTATAATTTTGCATAATAACTTAAATAATCCTTTTCTAGTTTATCTGTCCCATCACTATTTAAATCTGCCCTGATTTGATCGGCACAATTGTGTGTGTAGACCGTTTTAATTTGGAGGGTCGCTTTTTTACCCTGGATTGTATCCGGTACATTAAAAATTGAAGTGGCATCAATTTTTCCCTTAGGATTACTTTTAACCTCTTCAAGTTTGTCGTTGCCAGATTTTATTACCAGAACACTTGCAGAATAAGGGAAATAATTTTCTGTTATAGGTCCACGCTGATCAGACATGGTTGCATCAATCCAGATTTTTTTATTCTTGAATTCAACTAATACCACAACATGGTCAAATGCACCTGTTGAGGGTAACCTTTCTTTTGTTTTATTCTTTAGATAGGTGTTTATATACACGGGATAGGCTTGTATACCTATATTTTTTAACAGGTAAACGAGTAAAAGCGACTTGTCTTTACAGTCGCCGTAGCGTTGTCTTAAAACTTTTTCGGGAGAATTTGGGCGATGGGAATACTGTCCCATCTCTACCCCCATATACCTGATCTCGTCTTGTACAAACCGGGTAGCAAGTTGTAAATATTGTTCTGGATTGTTGTTTGATTTAGCTTTTAGCTCCTTAACCTTAGCATTGAGGATGGCTGAACTTTTTAAGTCGTAAGTGTTTAAACGGACAGACCAATCTACTATGTCTTTCCAGCTGTGGTATTCACTGATTTGAACCCGGCCGTAAGGGTTGTACCAATCGGGTTCATAGTCGTAACTGGTGAAAGTTTTAGATACCTGGCTTTGCCATTGGTATATTTTTAAATCACCCGTCTCCGTAGTTTTTATAGGAGGAACAAAGTTAAAGTTTTTGAGTTTTATATCGCGTTTCTTATTAAAAAGCAGGCTAGCATAAACATTTGAAATTTGACTTCCACCTTCAAAATAAATGATGTTACTGTAGCGCGAATCGAAAACCGGATTTTTTCCTGTAATGGTGTACGAAAAGTCAATTCTATCTCCTTTCCGAACATCATCTAAAATCAAATAAGCATTAAATGTTCCGCTATAAATAAATTTATTGAGCTCTTTCTCATTCTGGATAATTTTGAAATTACTGGCGTTAAGTTTATCAATAGGTTTGTTATCTCTCCAGATAATTATCTTATGAAAAACAAGTTTCTGGTAAGATGGATCAAATGTAACCGATATTTCAGAGCCATTTTGTACACCTGTATCTGAAATAATCTCACGGATATCATGCTCGTATTCTTCGGATGTTTCTATATTGGTTTGTTGCTCATAAAGAAATAAATACCAGCCATCCTGAACATCCCTTGCTGCCGGCCGTTTATCAACAGTTTTTACTTTTTGTAGCCACTGTGGCTCAGTTTTGGAAATGAAAAAATTATTTTTTTGAGCAAAAGATATATTGATCCAAAAAGCTAAAACAAGTAGAATAAGTTTTTTGAGAGCGTTTTTATTTAGCATATTATTAATTAATAGTTTATTTAAATGCGTTTAATCCGGTTACATCCATTCCGGTGATCAGTAAATGTATATCATGTGTACCCTCGTAAGTTACTACCGATTCTAAGTTCATCATGTGGCGCATAATCGAATATTCTCCGGTAATTCCCATTCCGCCAAGCATTTGGCGGGCATTACGGGCGATGTCCAATGCAATTTCTACACTGTTTCTTTTAGCCATCGATATTTGTTCTGCAGAAGCCCTGTTTTCACTTTTTAATACGCCCAAACGCCAAACCAACAGCTGCCCTTTGGTAATTTCGGTCACCATTTCGGCCAGTTTCTTTTGCTGTAACTGGAAACCACCAATGGGTTTTCCAAACTGTACACGCTCTTTTGAGTAACGCAAAGCGGTATCATAACAGTCCATAGCTGCACCCAAAGCTCCCCAGGCAATGCCATAACGTGCTTGATTTAAACAACCCAATGGACCTTTTAATCCGCTGATTTCGGGAAAAATATTCTCTTTTGGCACTTTAACGTTATCGAAAACAAGTTCGCCTGTAGCTGAAGCACGTAAACTCCATTTGTTGTGTGTTTCAGGGGTAGAAAAACCTTCCATTCCGCGTTCCACAACTAATCCTCTTATTTTTCCAGATTCGTCTTTTGCCCAAACTACTGCAATATCGGCAAATGGTGCATTGCTGATCCACATTTTGGCACCGTTTAAAATGTAGTGGCTTCCTGCGTCTTTGATATTGGTTACCATTCCGCCAGGGTTAGAGCCGTGATCAGGTTCTGTTAATCCAAAACAGCCCATCATTTCGCCACTCGCCAGTTTTGGTAGGTATTTTTTACGTTGTTCTTCAGTACCATAAGCATAAATAGGATACATCACCAACGAACCTTGCACAGAGGCTGTAGAACGGATACCAGAATCACCGCGTTCAATTTCCTGCATCAAAATCCCATAAGCGGTATAATCTAAACCAGCACCACCATATTCAACCGGGATAGTTGGTCCGAAAGCACCAATATCAGCCAAACCTTTAATTAGGTGTTTTGGAAATTCTGCTTTTTGCGCATAATCTTCAATAATCGGACTTACTTCTTTTTTTACCCAATCTCTGGCCGTTGCACGAATTAATTTATGCTCATCGGTTAACAATTCGTCCAATAAATAATAGTCTGGTGCCTCATAAAGGTCCTTTTTTGYTGATTTGCTCATGTAATTTCGTGTTATCTGGTTAAGAAATCGCGTTCATTTCAAAGGTAACAATTTACGGCAATGGGCATTATATTCATGAATAAAAATTTAATTTTGCAGCTTACAGAACATACATGAGCCATTTTAAACAAACCGTAGCCTTAAAAGATGTTAAATGCTTTGCCCTACATGGTTATTACCCGGAAGAGCAACTTATTGGAAATCATTTTGTTGTAGATTTAGTAACAGAATTTACCCCGCAGGGTTTTGATGATGAACTGGCACAGACGGTTAATTATGAGGATCTGAATCACATCATCATGGAAGAAATGAAACACACTCAAAAGCTTTTAGAAACGGTATTAAAGAATATCATTTCGAAAGTTATCGAATTGTATCCTTTTGTTGAAATGGTTAATGTGAGTATGAAAAAACTAAATCCACCTATGCCCGGTCAAATTGGGCATTCTTTTGTTAAATTATCTTATACATCAGCAAAATAAAATGAATTTTACGAAGATCAATCCCGAAATTTTAGCAGAAATTAAGGCTGCAATAGGAGCAGATAAAGTTTTTACTGATGTAGAAAGTTTAGATAATTACAGTCACGATGAAACGGAAGACTTGCGTTATCAGCCCGAAATTGTGGTGAAACCAACTTCTCCAGAAGAAGTCTCCGCTTTACTTAAGATCTGTAACGCTCATCATGTTCCGGTAACACCGCGTGGTGGTGGTACGGGTTTAAGCGGTGCCGCCCTGCCGATTTATGGTGGTGTTTCTTTATCAATGGAAAAGTTTAAAGCTATCTTAGATATTGATACCGAAAACTTACAGGCAACTGTTGAACCGGGTGTAATTACCGAAGAATTCATCAATGCTGTGGCCGAAAAAGGACTTCTTTACCCAGTTGATCCAAGTAGCAAAGGATCTTGCTTTATTGGTGGCAATGTAGCCCATGGTTCTGGTGGACCAAGAGTAGTGAAGTATGGAACGATACGTGAATACATTCTCAATCTCGAAGTGGTTTTGCCAAACGGCGATATCATTTGGACAGGTGCAAATACTTTGAAATATGCATCAGGTTATAATTTAACCCAGCTAATGATCGGTTCGGAAGGTACCTTGGCCGTGGTAACCAAAATCGTTACCAAATTATTGCCTAAACCTAGTCAATCGGTTTTAATGATGGGCTCTTTTAGCACGAATGAAGATGCCTGCGCAGCGGTTTCTGCAATTTTTAGGGCAGGGGTAACACCATCGGCTTTAGAGTTTATGGAGCGAAAAGGTGTGGAATGGGTAATTAAATTTGATGATATTAAGTTCGATTTAAAAGATGATGTTGCTGCGTTATTGATGATTGAGTTTGATGGAGATGATTTGGATGATATTTTTAAAAACTGCGAGAAAACCAATGTTGTTTTAGAAGCGCATCACTGTACAGAAGTTTTGTTCGCAGATACTGCTTCTCAAAAAGAAGAACTGTGGCGGATGAGAAGAACGATGGCCGAATCAGTAAAATCCAATTCCGTATACAAAGAAGAAGATACCGTTGTTCCGCGTGCGGCTTTACCTAAATTAATCAATGGTATCAAAGAAATTGGTGCTAAATACGGTTTCGAAAGTGTTTGTTATGGTCATGCCGGTGATGGAAATCTGCACGTAAACATCATTAAAGCTGGAATGAGCGATGAAGACTGGAAAAACAAACTCAAATTTGGTATTGCCGAAATATTCGAATTAACAGCTGCTTTAGGTGGCACATTATCTGGTGAACATGGAATTGGTTTGGTGCAAAAAGAGTTTATGCCGATCAAGTATTCTGAAATTAATCTTAATTTAATGCGGGGTATTAAAAAAGTTTTCGATCCGAAGGGAATATTAAACCCTGGCAAAATTATGCCTGATTAATTTTACTCGTCACCCTGAACTTGTTTCAGGGTCTTAATGGTAACAAGTATATAGATGCTGAAACAAGTTCAGCATGACGAGTATTTTATTGTTCTAACTGTTCAAAACCCAGCATTTTTTGCTTTTCCTCTTCTGGGATAGCAGTTGGTTTACTCGTGGCATAATCAACCGCAATGCAAACCGTTTTTCCTTTACTGCAGATGATCTCTTCTGTTCCTTTTATCTTAACGATCTGGTATTCCAGATCGAAACTTGTAGTGCCAATCCTCGATGTTTTTACATGAATAGCAATTTTATCGTTCATTACAATTGGTAAAATGTAATCTAGTTCAGCATGGGCAATTACGATTCCGGTTTTCTTCCAGTCCCATTTTATAATTTCTTCCCAATACTTTGTTCTGGCAATTTCTAAATAGGTAAAGTAAATGGAATTGTTTACATGCCCCATCATATCGAAATCAATAAAGCGCAAATGGATATTGGTTTTGTAGTTGAATTTGTCTGAAAAACCCTTTATTTCTGCCAATTTGTCTTTTGATTTGAATTTATTTTGCCAAAATGTCTTGAATATCATAAATTTTTGCTTTGGTATGTAAGTTGAATATGGTGTATTATCAATTTAAAAATTAAAAAAAATAAAGAATAAGCGATATGACACTAGTAAATTTTAACAACAGAACCCGTAACACAGCTCCTTACTTTAACAATGTTTTTGATTCATTGTTTAGTGATGCAGTAACTAAAAACAAAATGGTTGATAAATCGCCAAATGTGAATATTTACGAAAATGAAACTGCGTATGTAATTGAGTTGGCTGCTCCAGGTTTAAAGAAAGAAGATTTTCAGATCAATTTAAAAAAAGATACCCTTTCTGTTTGGGCAGAAGTTAAAAAAGACGAAACTCAGGTAGCTAAAGATTTTACACGTAAAGAATTTGATTATAGCTCATTTGCTAGATCATTTAATTTACCTGATAGTGCCGATGGTGATAATATTACTGCTGAATACAAAGACGGTATTTTATCGATCAATATTAATAAAAAAGACGATGCTAAATTACAACATAAAGAAATTGTAGTATCGTAATAAAGATATTCTCGAGAGAGGATTTTTCATAATAGTTTAGTTTTTTTTCAAAGGTTATGAATCTTGCATCAGCTGAGTTTAAGGTAAGTGTGATTGATACTGATTCAGGTTTCATAATAGTTTAAGTTTAGGTTTTATAAGGTTAATGCTGGATGGCATTAACCTTATTTTTTTTAAGTGTGGTCGTCATTTCGACCGGTGTTCCAAAGGAACTCCTTCGGAGGAGAAATCTGTCTGGTTGAATAAAGATATTAGATTTCTCAATTCCACTATGCTTCAGTCGAAATGACGCTGCCTTAAGGCCTTGCCGCCACATAAGTATTTAGATTGATTTTAAGTTACATTCTTAAAATCACCTTAATCTCATTTTTCGTACTTTTGCGGCATGGAGAGAGAAATTCTGGATACAAAGCGTAAAGCACTTAAAATAAACCTTGACCCGAGAATTTACGGCACCTTTGCCGAGATAGGAGCGGGACAGGAAGTTTCGAGAAACTTTTTTAATGCTGGCGCAGCATCTGGAACAGTTGCCAAAACGATGTCGGCTTACGACATGACTTTTAGCGACGCTATTTATGGAGCAGAAACCAATGGCCGTTATGTAAGTCAGAATCGCCTCTTGCAGATGCTCGATCACGAATTCGGTTTACTTAATGAGCGTTTATCTGGCGAAAAATACGAAAGCCGCACGTTTTTCGCCTTCGCTGATACCGTTACTACCCTGAATTACAAACGTACCAATGAGCCTCATGGCTGGGTTGGTATTCGTTTCCAGAGCGAGCCAGGTGGTTTACCAAACGAAATATTTTTCCACGTACGTTTGCTGGATACAGATGTAAACATGCAACAGCGTGTTTTAGGGATAATTGGTGTTAACCTACTTTATGCAGCATTTTACCATTATCAGGATCCAAAATTGATGGTAGAATCTTTAGCTGATAACTTAACTATCGGGTCTGTAGAAATCGACTTGATTTCGGTAAAAGGGCCGGCTTTTCCAGGTGTAGATAATATCCTGCTTAATCTGTATATGATTATGAAGGATTTCTCTGCAGCAGCAATTTTCGATGCAGATGCACATCCCCGTCAGGCCAAAGATCTTTTATACAAAAAGGATATTATGATTTTAAGGACCAAATATGGCCAGAAATCATTACCTAACTTTAACCTGTTTAATAAAGCTACCGATCAGTTTAAACGTACAAATAAGGTAGAAGAGGGGAACCTAGCGGTAATGATAGAGGTTTTGTTAACCAACGTTTTAACGGATGGACAAGAAACTCCTGATGATATCGACCTGGAAACAGTGGCTAAAAGAGCACAGGAAATGTGCGATACGGGTAACATCGTGATTGTATCTAACTTTACCCGCCACAACCGTCTGGCGAAATATTTGGCAAGGTGCAAACCTAAAAGTGTTGGCTTGGCAACAAACATCAACAACTTAAAATTTGTATTCAATTCTAAAAATTTTACCGGAGAAAATTATTCAGGTCAGTTATTAAGCTATGTGAACGATATGTTTAACACCAATGTGCGGTTATTTGCTTATCCTTTCCTAGACAAAAAGACCAATCAAGTAATTACCACGGAAAATATGCCGGTTACGCCAGAGGCAAAACCTTTATTCGATTTCCTTTTAATAAATGGGTATATTACTGATATCAAGGATTATAGTGAGGATGAGGTGAAGACGGTATAATTTATTTATCGCCGTAATGGCCGAGTGCTGAAATTATAGTAACGGTTACTATATTTTCTTCTATTTTATAAATTAACCTATCTTTTCGATTTATCTGCCTTGACCAGAAACCAGATAAATCGAATTTTAATCTTTCAGGTTTTCCAATCCCTACTTCTGGATGTTCTGACAGTTCGATGAAAATTTGATTTATTCTTTTAATTGAGGCTTTATCTCCAGATTTATAATGCGTTTCTAGATCTTTTTTTGCTAATTTTTCAACTTCTATAAAATACTTTCCCATATATTTTTAGGGTCTTTAATTCTGGTTACATTGCCCTTTTTGGCATTGGCCATTCTTTCCTTTATCTTAGAAACGAATTCGGGATTGTAAGGACTTTCCTCTTCTTTTTGAAAAGAAACATCTAAAGCTTTTAAAACAGCTTCAATTGCAGCCTCTTGTTTTTTATTTTTAGGATGTGCGATTATAGTCATAACAATTATTGTATAATCAAAATTACGAATTATTTTATCAACTTTTCAATTACCTGTTTATAGCTATCGCTTACAGGTAACTCCTTATCCGCTATAAATAAAGCGTTTTTTTTAATGGATGTTATTTTGTTGACATTTACGATAAATGATTTGTGAATCCTCTCGAAATAAGCGGGCAGTTGTTCTTCTACACTTTTCATACTCATGCGCACCACTGCGGCTTTTGGAATTGTTGAAGTATGGATTTGGATATAATCTTTGAGTCCTTCTATATAAGTAATCTCATTGTAATTGATCTTCATCAAGCTGTAGCCCACATTTACAAACATATAGCCCTGTTTGGGTAGGTTGTTATGTTCTGCTGACTGTTTGAGTTCGTAAAGATCTTTTGCTTTATTACATGCTTTCATAAAACGGTCGAGCGATACCGGTTTCATTAAATAATCTACCACATCGAGTGCAAAACCATCCAAAGCATATTGTTTATAGGCAGTTACAATAATTACCATTGGCTTTTTAACCAAACTCTGGATAAATTGTAAACCTGTAATACCAGGCATCTGGATATCGATAAAAATGAGGTCTATCGATTGTTCCTGCATAATTTTATTGGCAGCAAAAGCATCATCGCAACTGGCCACCAGTTCCAAAAATGGGATACGGCTGATGTTATCAGCCAGTAATTGCAGGGCTAAGGGCTCATCATCAATGGCTAAACATTTTATCATGCTGTTAATTTTAAAGTCAGGTAAACATTAAACCAGCCATCTTTTTTCTCAATTTCCAGTTGATGATTTTTACCGTATAGTAGGTTTAAGCGTCTGCTTACGTTCGAAAGACCAATGCCAGAGGCGGCATCTTTTACTTCATTCTCATCTTCGTTAAATTTATTTCGAACAGTAAACGTCAAAAGTTCGTCTTCTGTTTTTAAATCAACAAAAATCTGTGGTTTTTCAATCATTCCAACCCCATGTTTAAAGGCATTTTCGATAAATGGGATCAGTAACATGGGTTCTATTTCATCAAACTCACTTTCAATGTTAATGTTTGTTTCTATAACTACTTTTTTGCCGAAACGCTGTTTTTGCAGATCGATATAAGCCTGCAGGTATTCGGTTTCAGTTTTAATGGAGACCTTTTCTTCGTCGGTTTCATATAACATATATTGCATCAAACCGGATAATTTCATTACTGTTGGCTCCAATTCATTGCTTTTTAGTCTTACCAGTGCCACAATGTTGTTTAAAACATTAAAAATGAAGTGCGGACTGATCTGCGACCGTAAAAACGAAAGTTCGGTTTTCATGTTCTCCTGTTCGCGCTGCAAAGCTCTTTTTTCTTCACTGATCCGGTCTGAGATCATGGTAAAGGCGGTACTGGCGGCAATGGTTAATAAAAAAGTTGGTGTGTTAAACCAAAGGGTTCTGCCGAGGTTGAAATCAAAATTGGGTAGTAAAATTCTGAACAATATGGAGTGAATGGTAATCGCTAAAAGTAAACACCCGATAAATGATAAGCCGTACCACAAATATCTCTTTTTATAGAAAAATGATGGAATTAAAACTTTATTGTTTAAATAAAATATAGCAATCCAATAAAAGTAACTGATAAAATTTAAGCGCAGGAACTGATTTTCATCGTAACTGCTTATTGGGTGAGGAGGACGGCTTCGGTTAACATTAATAATATAGGGCAAAGTGATCAAAACCACCCATACCAGAATGTGCAGGGTAATTTTTATCCACTTTTTGGAGAAATTAATCGTCATTATTTTTTCTTTGGCGCTTTGCATCGCTAAGTTATTATTTATTATGTTTTTTTTAATGTGTTTCTTCATGCCGATCCGATAGCTATCTGATTTATTTCAAGGTAAATGCGAAATGTTTTAAGATCCCCGCCTGCGCGGGAATAACTATACTTTTGTTTGGATACTTAATACTACTCGTATCTTAATGCATCGATAGGATCTAAATTAGATGCTTTTTTGGCTGGATAATAGCCGAAGAAAACACCTGTAATGGCACATACAACAAAGGAAATAATAATTGAAGATTCAGCAATTAAAATTGGCCAGTTTAAGAAATAGGAGATGAGGTACGTTGAACTTACACCCAAAACTACTCCGATAATTCCGCCGGTAATGCTGATTAAAATGGCCTCTATTAAAAATTGCATCAAAACATCTTGTCCGCGGGCACCTATTGACATACGCAGACCGATTTCGCGGGTACGCTCGGTAACCGAAACATACATAATATTCATAATCCCAATTCCACCGATAAACAGTGAAATACCTGCAATAGCGGTTAAAAGAACTGTTAACATGCTACTGGTAGAACTGATGGTGCTGATTAATTCGGCCTGTGTACGTACCTGGAAATCGTCTGTTTCTGCTGCAGTTAACCTGTGGCTTTCTCTTATAGCTTCTGATATTTCGGCTGTGGCAGCGGCGCTCGAAGCCTCAGTTGTTGCAGAAGCATAAATACTCTGTAGATAATTGGTTGCGGTAATTCTTTTTTGTACAGTAGTATAAGGAGCGAGGATAATGTCGTCCTGATCCTGTCCGAAATTACTTTGTCCTTTAGGCACCAAAACACCGATTACCTGGAAAGGAATATTTTTAAAACGTATAATCTGGCCAATTGGATTACTGCCATCAGGAAATAGATTATCGATAACTGTTTTACCTAAAAGACAAACTTTAGCAAAGCTTTTTACATCATTTTCGGAGAAAAGAATACCATCCTGAAGTTTTAATTGGCGGATGTTCAAATAATCTGGACTCACCCCAGTAATGGTAGTCGGCCAGTTATAACCACCTTTAATGGCCTGTCCGTTAGTGGAAACCACAGGCGATAAACCATTTATATTTTTAGACTGCAGCTTTTTAATGGCGGTAATATCTTCTAGTTTTAAGGTCTGAATGCTGCTTCCCTGCAAACGCACGCCACCAGGTTCATTGCTTTGGGGCATAATGGTAATCATGTTCGAGCCCATTCCTGATAATGAAGACCTGATACTTTGTTTCGAGCCTTCACCAATGGCCATCATGGCAATTACCGCTGCCACCCCGATAATGATGCCGAGCATGGTTAAAAAAGCACGCAGCTTATTTCTTTTTAATGCCCTAAAGGCAATTTTTAATAAATTTATTATGCTCATGATCTTCTCAAATTAATAATCATCAGATTCTGGTAAATTGGCAAGTGCCTCTTTGGCCGAACGTTGATTTTGGTTAATGCTGTCCTTTTGGATTTTTCCATCCCTAAGCATAATGGTTCTGGTACTAAAAGCAGCAATATCAGGTTCATGTGTTACAAAAACGATGGTTTTTCCTTCTGCATTCAGTTCCTGCATCAAAGCCATAATCTCATAAGAAGTGCGGGTATCAAGGTTTCCTGTAGCCTCATCGGCCAAAATCATCACAGGGTGATTAACCAGTGCCCTGGCAATGGCTACACGCTGCTGCTGGCCACCAGAAAGCTGACTAGGGGTATGATCAAAACGTTCGGCAAGTTTTACCGATTCGAGCGATTTTATGGCCCTTTCTTTGCGTTCTTCAGCCGTGATGGTTTTATTGTAGAATAAGGGCAGCTCTACATTTTCCAGCGCCGATGTTCTGGGCAACAGGTTATAAGCCTGGAAAACAAAGCCGATCTTGGTATTCCGCAAACCCGCCAGTTCATCGCGATTTAAACCTTTAACATCTACACCATCAAGCAGATAAGTGCCTTCTGTGGGTTTATCTAAACAGCCCAATATATTTAAAAGCGTAGTTTTACCCGAGCCACTGCTGCCCATAATAGTTACAAACTCACCAGCTTTGATATCAAAAGTGATACCTTTCAAAGCCCTAACGGTTTGATCGCCCATTACAAACTCACGTTTTAAATCGTGTATATCTAATATCTTCTGTTCCATTATCTTCTTCTGTTACCGCTTGGGCGTTTTGGCATAAAAGGACTAGATTGGCCTTGTGCTACCGCCTGACTTTTACCCATGCGCTGTGAACCTGTAATGACAACGTCTGCTGCCGCTAACCCGGATAAAACTTCAACATGAGTATTGTCGTTTATACCGGTTTTAATCTTTTTTTGTACCAGTTCTTTTGAATTTTTTTGTACCCAAACATACGCCTCGTCTGCCCCGGCCGGTTTTCTGTTGGGATTAACCCAGGTCATTTGATATTTACCCGCTAAAGTTGAATCTGGAGCAAATTTTATAGCTTTTGTAGGGATAAGCATAGCATTGTTAACTTCTTTGGTGAAGATGGTGATATTTGCTGTCATACCGGGTTTTAACTTATTTGCATCATTTGAAGTATTAATGATGGTTTTATAGGTAACCACATTTGAAGAAATGGATGGACTTAACCTGATTTCTTGTATGGTACCTTTAAAAGTATCGTTTAAAAAGGCGTCAACGGTAAATGTCGCCCTTTCACCTTTTGAGATGTCGCCTACATCTGCCTCATCTACAGAGGCTTCTACCTGCATTTTCGTAAGGTCTTTTGCAATACTGAAGATGGTTGGTGTACTAAAACTCGCCGCCACAGTCGTTCCTTCACTTACACTTCTGGAGAGTACCGTTCCGTCAATTGGAGAATAAATACTGGCCAGTGATAGGTTCTTTTGAGCAGAAGCAAGTTGAGCCTTAATACTGTTAACCGATGCTTTTGAAGCATTGTAAGTATACAACGCGTTGTCGTAATCTGCTTTACTTACTGCGCCAACTTTATACAAATTACTTTGACGGCTGAAATTGCCCTGTTGGTAAACCAATGCACTCTGAGCACTGACTAAGTTGGCCTGATATTGATTTACAGTAGCCTCAAATAAAGTTTTATCAAGTTCGGCCAATAACTGTCCTTTTTTAACCTTCGAGTTAAAATCTGCATACAGCGTTTTGATGGTTCCTGATACCTGGGTGCCTACAGCTACTGTATCAACTGGTTGCACCTTTCCCGTGGCCGTAACATTTTCGGAGATATAACCCATTTTAGGTTTTTCGGTTTCGAGAACAACCACCTGTTCTTTTTTGCGCAAAGCGAAGTACCAAACCGCGAATAATGCAACTGCGATACCGATGATAATAAATATTGTTTTCTTTTTCATGATTCAAATATTAAGTAGACTAGGCGGTAGCCATCATCATGTATTTTAGTTAGTAATAGGAACTCCTGTGTAAAAATTATAGATCTTGGTATAAAGGCTTGCTGTATATTTAGCCTGAACAAAGGCCTGTAAAGCCTGCACATATAAATTTTTCTGTTGCAGGTTTTCTACAATATTGTTGGTGCCTTCTTTTAAGGCTGCATTCGAAATGCGTAAAGCCTCGCCAGTATAGTTAAACTGCTCTTGTGCTGCAGCATACTGGCTGTTTGCGTTCTGTACATTAATGTAAGCACGTTCTACATTTTGAGTTAATGTTGTTTTGGCATCTAAAAGCGATAAGCGGGCCTGCTCAATGCCAATATTAGCCTTGGCAACATTTGTTTTGGTTACTTTTCTATCAAAAATCGGAATTGAAAGCGTTAAACCTAAGTTTTGGTAAAAACTATTATTAAGCTGATAGCCGTAGCCGCCGATATTATTATTGTTATAACCTGTATTTAGCGATCCACCTAAACTCAGCGTTGGACGTAAGGTAGATTTTGCTTTGGCCAGTTCGGTGGTTTGAAGCTGTATATTTAATTCTCCACTTTTAATTTCCGGACGGGTACGCAATGCCTGATCTTGTGCCGAAGCTAAATTATCCAATGCGGGGGCTACTACAACCGTATCGGTTGTACTTACTTCAAAAGGAGTAGCTGTAGGCAATTGTAACAGTTGCTTTAAGGTTAAAATATTTTGCTGTAAAGTATTTTGTGCAGTAATCAGAGTATATTTATCATTGGCGTAAGTAGCCTGTAACTGCAACAAATCTTTTTTGGCAATGGTTCCAAACTTATATTGTTGTTCTGATTGTTTAACCTGAGCCTCGCTGGTGGTTAACAGATCTTTTAAATAGGTGATGTTTTCTCTGGCCAATAAAATATTCAGATAAGCCTGGGTGATGGAGATGGTAATGTCGTTTTTGGCTGCTTCTACCGATAGATTTGCGGTCTGTAAGGTAAGTTCTTTAGCCTTGATGTCATTTTTTAAATAACTTCCATTGTACAGCGTCATATCTGAACTTAAGCCAAAACCACTGGTATTCTGTAAACCCGATTTATAATTGGTAATGGCCTGGGAAACATTTCCGGATAAATCTGGGAGTACCGCTGCTTTTGAAGCGATTAAATTTTGCTCTGCCGTTTGAGAACTCAGCTTTAAGGTATTGATGCTGATGTTTTTTTCTTTGGCATACTCGATAGCAGTTTTTAGATCCCAAACTTGTGGAATATCCTGAGCTTTGATTGCATAAGGCGCTACAAGCAAAATGAGTACGACAATATATTTGATGTATTTGCACATGGCGAATAAATTTTGTGTCTATAGAACTATTGAACACAAAAATATATCCGGTTAAGGCCACGTTTTAACAATTGAGACCAAAGGGGAAAATGCTGAGACGAAAGCTCAAAACTTTGAGATCACTCAAAATTTATGTTTTAATATAAGGTTTAGTCTGTCTGTTTTTTTGGACCATTTAAGGCATCTTATGTTAGTTGGATTTCACATTAAAGACATCGTCATGCTGAATTTATTTTACAAGTAGAAATAGTGTTTTCAATTGTCTTGTAGCTACTACGTGGTCAGCATCTTCCTGCAATAAAGACCCTGAAATAAATTCAGGGTGACGATCGCATATAGAATAATGGTGGATGTTAAACCGTTCGTAATACCGAGCCGGTTTCGTTTACAATTAAGGTATGGTTTACACCACATTTTAAAGCAAAATTATTTCGTTGGTGCCCCACGGGGAAATCAAAAGCAATGGGATAACTGTATTCTTTTACTTTTTCTAAAACGCTATCATAAATGGTTTTGCCGAATTCTTCGCCAACATCATCGGGTTTAACTTTAAAACCACCAACGATTAATCCCTTTAGATTTTTCAGTTTGCCACTGCGTTTTAGGTTCCACAACATTCTATCAATACTATAAAGGTATTCACCCGTATCTTCGATAAAAAGGATTTTACCTTTTGTATCTAAATCCGAATCGCTACCTGCCAAAGTTTCGATAATACTCAGGTTTCCGCCCACTAAAATGCCATCAACTTTTCCTTGTTGGTTATTTACGTTAGGAGGAGCGGTGTAACCCATTTGCTCACCGATTAAAGCATTTTTTACAGATAAAATCGTTTCAATCTGTATAGGTTCAGCTTTACTCCAATCATCAGGAAAACTATTGCACATTTTAGAATGGATAGAGGCAATGCCATAATTTTTGGCCAAATGGCAATGCAAAACGGTAATATCACTAAAGCCGATAATCCATTTGGGCTTTCTTTTAAATGATGAGAAATCTAATTTATCGATTATCCGTACAAAACCATAACCACCGCGGGCACACATAATAGCTTTAATTGTTGGATCATCGAGCATTTGCTGAAAATCAGCTAATCTCTCCTCATCTGTTCCACCATAGGTAAAATCGCGTTTGCCAATAGTATTGCCAACTTTTATGGTAAATCCCCAGCTTTGCATCTGTAAAACTGATGGTTGGATCTGTTCTTGTGTAATATACCCTGCAGGACTTGTAATCCCGATGGTATCACCAGGTTTTAAATAAGGAGGGATCTTAAATGATGAATTTTCGTTTTCAACGGTATTGGCGAGTGTTTTAAAAGCAGGAAGTACAGTTGCAGTCGCAATAAAAGAAGAAAGGAAATGTTTTCTGTTCATCTAAAATATGGATGTGATGTTGATTGGGCTAATATAGGATTTAAAATATTCGCATAAAAGAAAAGGGATTTATATCCATAAATCCCTTTTTTAAACCAAACAAATTAATCTGTAAAAGATTAGTATAATGTGAATTATATAAATAACCCAGAATGAAATAAAAAGTTTTGAGATTTTTTAAAAAAAATAAATCATATTCGACTACGAATTAAATTTTAAATTACCGTATCTGCTAAATAGCCCTGATGGAAAGGGAAATACTTTTGGCTTCGTTATATTGTATTAATGGATGCTTTCCAAAAAGATTAGAGTGCACAGCAGGAGCAGCCCAGTACGATGAGCACTGAAACTGTGCTTCTAAATAATCAAAAAGGTAGGATATTTAATCGAGATCCATCGCTGTACTACCATTGATGTTATTTTGTAATCATTTAAATATAAACGGTTTATGCGATTTTGTATTTCCGCCCAACTAGGCCGTAGCACCATATCCCCGTTCTACTTAAATCCAGTCTAACAAATTTTTCGGGCTGCACTGCCCAAGCCAACCTACTAACTTCGAAAGAAAAATTTTCAGCCGGTGTTTTTTGTTTTTTCATATGCTTTTATGTTTTCAACGGCATTCAAGCTAGCTACGCTGGTCTTTTTGATGCCAAAAAGAAAGAGCCTTTCGGCGGCGGTGAGCTGAGGCAAGAATGAGCCTCTGGGCAAAAAAAGGATACGCGTCATTCATATTGATTTTTATACAATAAATTATCCTTCAGGATGACAGCATCTACGTAAAAGGTAAAGGCTATCCATCGCGGATAGCCTTTGCTAACAACAAAACAAATATAAGATAACCAAATCTTGCCTGATTGAGCAGAATCAGGGTAAAGTGCTATGAGATACACTTTGCGGCCTAGTAATGGATTCGAACCATTGTAGAGAGTTTATGAAACTCCAACCTTCCAATCGGTCAACTGGCCCTGTTTTTATAATTGCTTTAATGCCAAATAATCTCTTAGTTCTAAAATCTGTTCTTTATTTAAGCTATCTTCATCCTTTACAAGCGCTGGCTCATCTGTTGCAGTTTGTAACGGATAAATGAGTTTCGGATATTCATCTATAGCTGGGTATTGAAAATAAATCGACATGATTTTAGCGTTTTAATTGTTCAACATATTTTTTGTTAATGATTAATGTTGAGCAAATATAGAAATAAGTATATAATATCTATGGATTTAGTAGTTTTTATTTTAAGAAATATTACAACTGTTTCATTTTCAGTAAAATAATTTTTAGAAGAGCCGTTGTTTTATTGGAGATACTGCCCTGAACTAAATAAACTGAATAGAAGAAGGCCCGATTTTCTTCAGCTAATAGTGGGTAGTAGAACTAGCGTAGGCATGAACTTGCAACATTCATTTCCAAGCCATTAAATTCAATTTCAGAAAAGCTAATTATTTTAAGGATATTTGCAGTTCAAACATTAAAATAGTAATTGTGTCTTTAGATAAATTAAAACTTAGCAAACCACTTGTAGCGGCCATGACTGATGCAGGATTTTTAACTCCAAAAGAAATCCAAGCCAGAACAATGTCGCGCATTTTAGGTGGACAAGATGTTATAGCGGTGGGACCGGAGGGTTCGGGAAAAACAACAACTTATGTTTTAGCTACTTTAATGAAGTTGAAATACGCTTTTGAGGAAGTACCAAGGGCTTTAATTTTAGTGCCTGATGCAGAACATGTTGACCATGTTCTGGAACAATTTAAATTATTGAACCGCAACAATACCTTCAGGATTTTGGGAATTGATAGCCGTGGTGCTGTTGATACACAGATGAATGAAATAACTGATGGTTGCGATATTATTGTTGCCGTACCGGATCGGGCTCGTGCTTTATATTTAAAACTAGCACTAAATACTAATAAAATACAGTTGTTTATTGTAGATAATGCAGAGCTTATTGTTAAAAAAGGCCTGCAGTTACCCGTTGTAGAATTGGCCAACAGTGCTTATAAATCTCAACATGTGGTGTTTACCGAAGTAATTCATGAGAAATTAAATCTGATGATTTCTCCTTTCATGAAAGATTCTACCACAACCATCGAGGTAGATGAAATAGGCGAAAAGCAGGCAGAAGTTTATCAGCAGATGCTTTATCAGGTGCCTAATTTCAGAACAAAGCTTAACCTGTTAACCTTATTATTAAACGATACCGAGGTTTTTGATAAAGTTGTGGTTTTTGTAAATACGCGCTTAACCGCACAAACAGTTTATAAAAACTTTAATCAGCATAAAGAAGGCGAGATCAGTATCTATCGCTCACTGTTTTTTGATGATAAAGGTTATGACGATATTGAAGACTTTAAGGATAACCCAGATGCAAGAGTTTTAATTGTTGCTAATGAGAATTTAGGAGAACTTAATATTGAGGGAATTCCTTTTATCTTGCATTTTGAATTGCCAGAGCAGAAAGAAACGTTAATTCAGCGCATTGTTAAACATGGTGATGAAGATGTTGTCGCAATTACTTTTTCTACCGATATCGAATTGATTGAGGTGAAAAAAATTGAACAAGCCATTGGGCAGAAACTGGAGGTAATGGAATTACCAGAAGATTTGAAAGTAGTTGATGCAGCCGCTAAACCAAAGAAAAAGAAAACTGAAGAAGATGAAGATGCTGACCGAGGTGCAGCTTTTCACGAAAAGAAGGCCAGTAACTTAAAAAATTACAATTATAGTGCAGGCACAAAAGCCAAAATGACCTATAAGAATAAGAAAGGATTATCTTAATAAACATATGGTATGCCTTTTATATCAGATCTGCTAATAAAAGCCGTATAGGTGCAACTTAAAAGAAAATGTGCTCTCCAACCTGAGATTTATTTTCAGGTTGCACATACAAGTTACATCAGTCTGTAATCTGGAAATAGATTCGTGCGTCCCATATTTCCGGGGCAAAACAAATCCGACTTAAAACAACTTTAACTGCTCGTTCTTTGGTGGCTTTTCTTTCCCAAAAACTGTTCTGCCGCCATATTTCCAGCTTTCGGCACGTTCTTTTTGAATTACCTTTTCAAAATCCATATTAGGAACAAAATCTTTTTCCGCATTTCGCGCAATTTGATGCAATGATTTGATGGCTTGTTGTTTATCTGTGTTTCCAATCTTCGCTTTTTCAATTGCTTTCTGCAAAACACTTATGGTCTCATCATAAACATTTACCGGAACAGGGAAGGGATGTCCGTCTTTGCCGCCATGTGCAAAAGAATAACGGGCAGGGTCGCTAAATCGCGAAGGTGTACCATAAATCACCTCACTCACTAAAGCCATCGATTGTAAGGTTCTTGGCCCCATGCCTTCGAGTAATAATAATTCCTCAAAATCTCTCGGCTGCTTTTCCTGTGCAAGCCATAAAATACTTCCTAAACGTTTTAAATCTACATCTTTCGATTTTACCTCATGATGATCGGGCAATACCAATTTTTGTATTTCATTAAGCATTCTCACTGGCGATTCAGTTGTAATGCTCATCATACTCTGCCTCGTTTTATCAGCATCATTAGCCGTTAGATTTAAGATCTTCCCTTGATTAATGCCACAGATACCCGTATGCGGTTCTTCGACAAAAGATTTTAGGTTTTCAGAATGCCAATGGTATCTTCTTGCTGTCGAGCTACTATCGCTCATGCCTTGTTGCACCACTGCCCAATCGCCTTCGCTGCTTAAAATAAAACTATGAAGATACAATTGAAAACCGTCTTGAATGGCTGTATTGTCTACTTTTGCACTGAGTTTACTGGCCCGAACCAACGCTGTCCCATTTAAACCCGTTTTGTCGGCAATTTTTAAAAGTTCATTAGGCGTTTCTCTGCTGTGTTTTCCTTTGCCTCCGCAAATGTAAATTCCCAACTCTTTCGATAAGGGATTAATCGATTTCTTCAAAGYGCCCATTACCGATGTCGTAATTCCAGACGAATGCCAGTCCATACCCATTACAGCACCTAAACTCTGAAACCAAAAAGGATTGCTTAAACGGCGTATTACTTCTGCTTTACCATATTCTAATAGTATCGCTTCCGTTATAGCCAGGCCAAGTGTTGCCATACGCTGCGCCAGCCATGGTGGTACATGGCCATAATGTAGGGGTAAATCTGCGCTTCCTGATCTTTTCAATACTAACAAATTTAGTAAAATATTATTTAAAGTAAAGGCTTTATTTTATTGGCGATAGAAAGGGACTGACTTTAATAAAAGCGATTAACCGGTGTAAGCTAAACTTGATTGGAGTGAGCATGTCGATTTTTCACGGCATAAAACGGAAAGCAAGGCCGAACCTAACCTAATAATTACAACTATTGCTTTTCAGAAAAAACGATTGGTGATATTTTTTGTTATTTTGAGAAACAATAATACTAGCGAAGGCTCATTTTATACATGCGGAAATTCTTACAACGTTTACTTAGTGCTTGGATTATTCGCATGTCGAATAAATTTGGTTCAAGACCAAACCGTAAACGCATCCATGCAGCTTTAAATAAACTGTACAAAACCATCAACACAACACCTGGTAAACGTGGACTTATTTTTGATGTTGCCAATACTGATAAATTTATCGTTTTATCTGACCAGCATAAAGGTGCCCGTGATTATGCCGATGATTTTACTTTAGCTAAAAAGAATTATTTAAAGGCGCTCGAATACTATAACCAACAAGATTTCCATTATATTAATTTGGGTGATAGCGAGGAACTTTGGGAGAATTTGCTAGAATCTGTAATTAAACACAATCAGGCTACTTTCGAAGCAGAAAAAGCTTTTATTTCAAAAAACCATTTCACTAAAATATTTGGTAACCATGATTTATACTGGGATAATGATCCTTTAGCGGGATTTAACCTCAATAGAATTTACGGAACTAAAATCCATATTTACGAAGGTGCAATATTACGGATCACAGTGGGGGAAAGTAAGCTTGATATTTTCTTAACCCACGGCCATCAGGGCGATTTACAGAGTGACGGAAACTGGTTTAGCAAATGGTTTGTGAGTACAATATGGGCACCACTGCAATCATACCTCCAAATTAACCCGAATACACCAGCATACAGTAACCAACTTAAAACAGCACATAACGCATTAATGTACAGCTGGGTAGCTACAAAAAAGAACCTGGCTTTAATTACCGGACATACACATCAGCCGGTTTTTGCTTCGTTAACACATCTAGAACGGATTTATATAAAACTGAATAAAGCCAAAAAAGAAAAGAATGCTGATGATCTTGCTGTTTTAAATGCAGAGCTTTATAAACTGATAAAAGAAGGAGATAAAACGCCACGTTTTGGTAAATACAAACCGGGTTACTTTAATAGCGGATGTTGTTGTTTTAGTGATGGCGATATGACTGGTATCGAAATCGAAAATGGCTTTATAAGATTAATAAAATGGTCGTACCATAGAAATGCTATTCCTGAAAGAATTTTGCTTGAAGAAATGAAACTCAGTGATTTATTAGATTTAAATCTATTTAATGGGTAGCGTTACGTAAAAAGTTGTACCTAAATTTTTTCCTTCGCTTTCTACCCACAACTTTCCCTTATGTATATCCACTAATGCATTTACAGTGATTAGTCCCAAGCCATAGGTGTTTTCCTGGTTTGTGCTTACAGAACTCAGCCGGGCGAATTTCATAAAAACTTTACCCAAGTCTTCTTCAGTCAGGCCCACGCCATTATCTTTTATCGCAATAGTCACCGCGTTTTCTGCCGTTTGATGGGTGATGTAAATCTTTTCCCCCATTGGTGAAAACTTGATGGCATTATTAATCAACTCACTAAAAACCATTGCTAATTTATCTGGATCAGCAAAAATTTCAACAGGCTCCTTAATATCAATTAAAACGATTTGATTTTTACGCTGAAGAGATAAATTGAGTCCTAGTTTTACATGTTCTAATATTTCCTTTAAATCTACTTTATCCTTCTTTGGCTTAAAAGAGTTGGCTTCTTTCCGGGCGGCACTTAAAATACCATTCAGATTATCAATCATTCTTTTCGATTGCGCATTAATCTTATTAGCAATTAATGCTGCTTTGTCATCAATCCCAGGAATTCGTCCCAGCAATTCAGATTGAAGTGAAATGGTCGTMATCGGGTTTTTAAGATCATGAATAAGCACATGTAAACGATCATCGTAGGCTCTGAAAGCTTTTCTAGCTGTAATTCTAGACTCCAGTTTTTCCATTACCATACCCGCTAAATGCTTCAGCATTTTTAGCTGCTGCTCTTCGGCTGTTTTAAATTTAGTGTCGGCAACATAAATCAGGCCGATATGATAACCTTCAGGCGAGCTGATTGGAGTAGAGGCAAAAAAAGTAAATGCTTCACTTTTTATAGGTAAACCGATTGATGATCCCAATTGAGCTTTCATAAAAATCTCCCCATCCGTCTGAAAACCGATACCTGCATTCGGAACATCAAATATTTCAGCAGCCAATTGTGCTATCTGATCAAAGGCACTTTCTGCAGGTGTACTTAAAATCTCGTAATATCTTAATTTCTCTAAACGCAAGGTTTCATCTGACGGAATCATATTATCTGCTTTTTCGTATTGCATTTAAGGTTTAATTTAATATATGAGGGTGAATAACTAAAGGTAAAAATTATGTGCAAATACTGTAAATAATATAAACAATTAAGTCGTAAATTTCGTTAATATAAAGTTGGAAGAAATAGGGACGAAGGCGTTAAATTACTACATAACAGCATAAATAATGAGATTATACATAGAACGTAAACCTGTTAAGGTTAACCCAGATACTAAAAGAGTTATCGCCCGTTTTTTTTTTAACGGAGAGGAAAGAGCATTAGAGGTAATCAGGAAGGTTTTAGAGTTTTCAGACGAAAAAGTTTTTTCGCTGATATCGCCCATATTACAGGAATATTCGAAAAGACATCGAAATATCACTAAAATTTTAACCCGCCATTGCAAAAAATTAAAAAAGCAGTTTATTGCCTTAGGTACTGAAATAGAAGATTTGGATGAATATACCAAGCTGCTTATAGGCGCTTATTTTACCCACGAATACTCTATTGAATCTGCCGCCTTTTTCAATCCCAGTATTGTAGACGACCCCGACCAAACCGATCTGGTAGAAGGCGAAAAGCGGGTAATCATTAGCTTTCGGGCTGTAGGTGAGGGGCATATTTCATCGATTGTTTTTAGGCGGGCTTTAATTGATAAAGACAATAATATCCAGGTTTTACCTGTTGGAAATTATGTTGATGAGGCTGAGGTGGTAAAAAATGCCATTTACGTAAAAAAACTATTCTTAAAAAAAGCAGCCTACGCGCAGATTGATCCTTCTGTATTAGAAGAAATTGAATCAAAACTGGATGATAAATTTGAATATACCAGTTTGAGCAATATCATTAAAGATTCTAAAAGTTTACATAAAGAAAATCCAACACGTTTAATCGAATATGATAAAATACTTTGGCTATCAGATACTTATCATACCATAACTTTTTCAAAAGATACCGATATTTCTGATCGTGTAATTTTTCCTATTTCAGAATTTGAACGTAAGGGGATTGAAGATGCTCGTTTTGTTAAATTTATTAAAGACGATGGCAAAGTATTATATTATGCCACTTATACCGCGTTTGATGGTTCTTTAATTATTCCCAAATTAGTACAAACCGAAGATTTTTACGAATTCAAAGTGATTCCGCTTTATGGCGATGGTGCACAAAATAAGAATCTGGCATTATTCCCACGAAAAATTAGAGGGAAATACGTGATGATGAGCCGGATAGATGGCTGGAACAACTACCTGATGTTTTCTGATAAAGTAAATGTTTGGGAAAACCCGGTTCTTTTAAAACAACCACGGTACGATTGGGAGCTGGTACAGATCGGCAATTGCGGTTCTCCGATAGAAACAGAAAAAGGATGGATTGTAATTACACATGGGGTGGGACCAATGCGGAGATACTGTATTGGAGTAAGTTTATTGGATCTTGAAAACCCAAGTATAGAAATAGGCCATTTAAAGGAACCATTGATTATTCCCAATAATGATGAACGTGAAGGTTATGTGCCCAACGTGGTATATTCCTGCGGATCGATTATCAGTAATGGAGAATTAATTATCCCTTATGGTTTATCTGATTATAGTTCTTCGTTTGCAAGCGTAAATCTGGAGTTGTTGCTAGCCAAATTGCTGGAAAATAATTAAAACAGATCTTTCATTAGGCTATATCATAAGTTGTGGTTTCATTCGATCTGTCACGTTGTGCAAAGGACTCCTACGGAGAGCTTGTCGAAACGTTTTATGGGCATTTAAACAAGTCCTTCGACAGGCTCAGGATGACAGATCGTATAATTAGCCGTCCTGCTGAACTTGTTTCAGCATCTTACTGGTCATCAAGACCCTGAAATAAATTACCTTCGGTGAGCTCGCTTAAGGCTCGGTTTACTTCATAGCTCTTTCCGCGGCGCTACAGGTCATGGTGACGATCGTCTCGACTTATTCTTCAAAACAATATAAAAAAGGCCGGTTCATTTCTGAATCAGCCTTTTTATATTTCCAAGACAAATTAATCTTTAGCTACATTTATCTGCCTCCACCAGGGGAGACGAAAGTGTTTCATATTCGGCTTCTGCTGCCTTTAATATAGCTAAATGGGAGATGAAATAGGCCAATGTACTCTCAGCACCTTGATTCCTGTTTACACTGTTAAACTGTAGCCCATCAGCACATCCATGTGTTTCAAAATCGTATAAAGGAATATGAAGGCTGTTTCTTCCTAAAAACCATTCGTAGCTAACATGCATTAAATTTAAATATTTATCATCTTTGGTTACCTCGAATGTTTTAGCATAGAGTAAAACCATTGCCATTGTTTCTATAGCCTGTTGGTCATAGATAGGATTTTTGCCATGTTTTTTCATCCATCCTGCATTTCCAACCGGATTTAGATAGCCATTTTCGAAAGAAAAGCTATTTAAAAACTCAATACTCTCCATCGCAATTTTATAGGATGTTGTATTTCCGGTAACTTCATAATGATGAAGCAAAGCCAAAGGAAGGATTGCATTATCATAGGTAAGAATATCTTCAAACCAATGCCAATCGCCATCCTTATTGTCTTGATATGATGCCATTAATGAATTGGCCAGCATATTGATTTCTTTTGTGATTAACTCATCACCAGGATGGGCACAAAGATAATATGATAGACCAATAATGGTATTGGCTTTTCCACGGAGATATTTTAATTCTTTAAAATGCGGAATAGAATGCGAAAATAATTCTCTACCAAATTCACGGTAAGAATTGTTGGGTGCACTGCAAACTAAATAACCCAATGACCAGATGGTACGGCCAAAAGAGTCTTCTGAGCCTATTTTATCCAAATAATTGCGGTTAAAACTCAAGAAATTCCTAAAATTCCCATCATCGGTTTGCATATATTGAATAAAGCTCAGATAAACAGGCATGAATTTTAAAGCTTTAGGATTTTTATCCTGCTCGATAGCCATTAATGCCATAATTAATGCCCTCGCATTATCATCAATGCAATAGCCTTCTTTCAGATTTGGAATGCCAAAACGGGCGTGCTGAATAATTCCGGTATCATCTGTTAGTAGCGAAATATGATCTAAATTAAGCGCTGGCATACCCTCCACATCAATAATAGGAGGAGTAACTCTTTCGGGTCTTTTTCCATTGGCCAGAGCTTCATTTAACACATTAAGATAAACACTTCCAATGGCTGGCCAACGAAGATTTAAGCCATATTCATAAGCATTTCGCTTCAATTTTTGATATTTATCCTTATCACTTAATAGTTCATTGACGATGGTTGCCAGTTGCACATCATTTTTAAAATCAAATAATTTGCCTCTATTATCAGCTAAAAGTTCTTGTGCATGCCAATATGGAGTAGAAACTACTGCTGCACCTGCACCAATAGCATAAGATAATGTACCGCTGGTTATCTGCGCTTCATTTAAATAAGGGGTGATGTATAAATAACAGGCTGTTAAATACTGGTGCAATTCTTCTTCAGATACAAATTTATTAACGAAAGCAATATTATTTTCCACCCCTAAGTCTTTCGCCAATGCTTTCAAACTATCGCGATACTCTTCGCCATTATGTTTTACTACGCCAGGATGAGTATTGCCCAGAATCACATATAAAACATCTGGATGTTGAGCGACAATTTCTGGCAAAGCTTTAATTACGGTTTCTAAGCCTTTATTTCTGCTAATTAAGCCAAATGTAAACAGCACCTTTCGATCAGTAAAAAGCGCACTCTGAACAATTTCGTTATTGGGTATAGGTTCCAGATCTGGAACCMCATGTTCAATTAATTTGATTGAAGCCTTAGGGATCTGGTAAATACTGGTTAAAAACATGACTGCTTTTTTACTCATCACCACTACTTTAGATGATTTAACTGCAATCTCTTTAATAATGGTCTGTTGCATAAAATTTGGTTCTTTTAAAACCGTATGCAAAATGGTAATGAATGGCTTTTTTAATCTATTGATTAGTGACAATAAGAATACGCCGCTGTTGCCACCATATATACCGAATTCATGTTCAATAATACAACTATCTACATCACTGTTATTGATAAAATCTGCAGCATCGATATAATCTTTTTGATTTTGCTGACGGATGACGAATTTCACTTCGCTTGGGTAATCGTGTTCATTAACATCATCCGATTCATTTAATGCAACAACAAAGCTTTTTCGTGAATTATAAGCAGGATTTAAACTTAAGGCATTAACCAAATTTTGATTAAATGTAGCTAAACCGCATTCACGAGGAGGATAGGTTGAAATGTAGGCGATTTTCATATGTATTCAAATAGGGTTGATACTTAAATAACATTGTATTATCTAAATAGTTTGTGATTTCCTCAATTTACGCTTAATAAAGCCAAAACAATCTGATTTAGACACTTGTTAGTAAGTAAATATTTAACTATGAGATCAATATGGAAAGGTTCTATTGGATTTGGCTTGGTAAACATTCCAATTAAGTTGTTTTCTGCTGTCCAGAATAGTAACCTCGATTTAGATATGCTGGATGAGCGTGATCACGCAAAGATTAAATTTTTAAGGGTAAATGAAAACACCCATAAAGAAGTGCCTTATGAGAAGATTGTTAGAGGCTATTTTTTAAAAGACAGATACGTTGTGTTAGATAAGCACGATTTTGAAGAGGCAGCACCCGAAAAAACCAAAATTATTGAATTAGAGAATTTTGTTGATATAAAAGATATCAATCCTATTTATTATGAAACTTCTTATTACACCGAGCCTGAAAAGCAGGGCAAAAAAGCTTATGGGTTATTGCTAAAGGCCTTAGAAAAATCGGGTAAGGCTGGAGTGGCCAGATTTGTACTGCGGAATACAGAAAATCTTTGTGTTATCCATCCCATGGAGCATGTAATTGTGATTACTAAAATCAGGTTTGAGCAGGAAATAAGAAGTTTATCAGAAATTAACAAGGTTGATGATATTACCATAACCAAAAAAGAAATGGATGTGGGGTTGGCCTTGATCAAACAATACAGTTCCAAATTCGACTTAAGCGCCTTTAAAGATGATTACAGTAGCGAACTTTTGAAGATTATCAAAGCAAAGTCTAAAGGCAAACGCGCAACGGTTAAAAAGATGAAACCGCAAAAAGCTACAAGCGATGACCTGTATGATCAACTCATGCAGAGCTTGGGTTCGAAGAAAGGAGCTTAGTTAGTTTGGAGTTTGCAGTTGGGAGTTTTGAGTTAAAAACGCTCAGCGCAAAACGCTATGCAAGAACAGCCCTGGAGTAAATACCACTCCAGGGCTGTTCTTTATTTAAAAGCAGCCTTCAATTGATCTGCGGCATAGGCCTGAGCTGCTTTCGCTTCTGGTACTAGCAGCGCCATACCAAAAAAATCATGTGTTACACCCTCATAATTTTTACTGCCCACTTTTACCCCGGCGGCTTTCAATTTATCAGCGAGTATTACACCATCATCGTGCAAAGGATCTATTTCGGCTGTAATAATAGTTGTTGATGGAAGCCCTTTTAAATTGGCATTAACCAATGATATTTTAGGATCCTGCGCTTCAATCATTGTAGTCAGATATTTCTCTGTAAACCATCCCATCATTGCTTTGTTTAGCGGTTTTGCTTTTTCATGCAATTTATAAGATTCGGTGTTCATATCTGCTTGGGTTATAGGATAAACCAAAACCTGGTGCACAGGAAGCATAATGTGTTTGTCTCTGGCCATAATAGATACATTTGCTGCTAAATTTCCACCTGCACTTTCACCAACAACTGCAATCTTAGCCGGATCGGCTTTTAAATCTACTGCATTTTTAACAGCCCATTCATAAGCTGTAAAAGCATCGTTATGCGCAGTAGGGAACTTGTTTTCGGGTGCTAAGCGGTAAGCAACAGAAACCACAACTGCACCAACCTGCTCTGCCAATGCCTGTGCAGATGCATTATAAACATCTAAATTGGCAATAACGAAACCACCGCCATGGTAATAAACAATTAACGGATAGGGCCCGCCTTCACCTTTTGGCGTGTAGATACGCAAATGGATTTTACCTCCGCTAACATCAATATCTTTCCCCATGGTATCTACTTTCGCAGCTGGCATGGTTATATTATTTTGTTTTGCCAAATCCATTACCGCATCGGTTGGTGTATGATTTTTCCGCGCATCGGCAGCACTTAAAGTTTCTAAAGGTTTATCTCCATAACTATTTAATTTTTCTATTACAACCTGCATTTCTGGTTTTATTGTTTTTCCCCATTCAGGAGCAGGCCCGGCAGGTTTTAATGCTGCAGTTACTGAAGAGTCGGTTATGGTCGAATCTGTAATCGTAGTCGTTTTTGTTCCGCCTGTACAAGCAGCAATACAAACAGCTACAATACAAATAAATGAAGCAGGTTTTAACCAGTTAGTTTTCATAGGATTTTTTTATTTTATAAATATTGTTTGTATAACAGTATCAGTAAGATAGTGTTTTTGTTGTTACTCAACTTTTCAGAATTTATTTAAATAGCAAACATCTTGACGAATTAGTGTGTTCTTAAATAAATGAAATAATTATGCTAACAGAAATAACAGGACTACCAGATCATATTTTTGGCGTAAGGGCTACCGGAGAGGTGACAAGCGATGATGTAAAGAACGTTTTATTAGCCGGTTTGAAAAGAACAGCTGAGCGATTTAAGGAAATCAGGTATCTGCTCGTTTTGGAAACTGACGTGAAGAATTTTACAGCTGGTGCCTGGGTACAAGATGTTAAGGCGGGTTTGAAAAATTTTACCAAATGGAAAAAAATAGCCGTGGTAAGCGCCGAAAAAGGAGTAGAGTGGTTTTCTGATGTTTTCACAGTGGCTACGCCAGGTAAATCAAAAGGCTTTAAACCAGAAGAGATAGAAGAGGCAAAGGCCTGGCTGAATGCTGAAGATTAACGATTAAAAATGATGAAAAATTCTAAAACATCGGCAGAAAGTAGCAAGGCTACCGCACCGAAAAATGCAAAAGCTAAAGGTGCTGATGATAAAGTAACATCAGCCAAAGATGCCAAGAAAGTAAATGTAACTAAAGATGCTCCCGTTAAACATAAAAACCTTAATAATTAGAAGCAAAATCCTAGTTTATGAAGATTGGTGCCAATAACATCGAGCATTTTTATGATAAAGCCTACGACTGGATAATTGATAAAGGACCATCGGTAATTTTAGGTATAGTACTGCTTATTTTAGGCTTATGGCTAATTAAGCTACTGGGAAAATGGATGCAGGGTGGTATGCACCGTAAAGATATAAATCCTTCACTACGGCCATTTTTAACCAGTTTAATACTCATTACTTTAAGGGTTTTATTGGTACTTACAGTAATGCAGATTATTGGCATTCAGCTTACTTTTTTAACAGTACTCATTGGTGGTATTGGAGTTGCGGCAGGCCTGGCTTTATCGGGTACACTGCAAAATTTTGCCAGTGGTGTATTGATTTTACTGTTGAAACCTTTCGTTGTGGGCGATAGTATTATTGCACAAAGTCAGGAAGGGACTGTAATATCGATCCAGATATTTTATACTATTGTTAAAACATTCGATAACAGAACCGTAGTTATTCCAAATGGCAAATTATCAAATGAAGTGATTATCAATATCAGCAGAGAAGGCAGCAGGAGGTTGGATATTGAAATGAAGTTTAGCTATGGTATCGATTATGAACAGATCGTAAATGTTTTCAATAAAACTGTCGATGAATTTAAAGATTGTCTTAAGACACCCGAAAGAAGAATTGGTGTGTCTGCTTTAGAAGATAATGGATTTAAAGTAAGTTTAAATGTTTGGGTTAAAGCACACGGTTTTACAGATACTAAACTTTCTTTTCTCGAAGTGCTGATGAAAAACTTAAAACTGGGAGGAATAAAATTACCTGGTATGGCTGAGTAAAAAGCTACTTTCTCAGCAAAGCATAAATCTTGTCCATTAATTCGTCGATGTTAAAAGGCTTAGCCATAAAATCATCAGCTTCAATACCATCTAAAGTATAATTATTGGCATTATAACGGGCCGAAATCATTAAAACGGGAATGTGCTGTGTAGCTGCGGTATCTTTAAGTTCTTTTAAAAGTAGTCTTCCATCAGCGTCAGGGAGCATAATATCCATTATTATTACATCCGGATTAAATTTCTGAACATGGTTAATAAAATCAGCACCTTTGTTTAGTCCTTCAACGTTAAAAGCTTCGCTTTCTAAAATAAGGGTTATAACATCTAGGATTGCATGGTTATCTTCGATAACCAAAATATTCTTCTTTGCCAAAGTTGGGGTGATTTTTAAATTTCAAACAAATATATAATAAAAAATAAATCTCAAAACCGAATTTACTAAAATAGAGACATTCTAAAAAAGAGGCTTAATATTTGTTAATTCGTGAAATTAAATACGCTGCAATATCAAAATACATATGACTAAATTTTCTGTAGACCTAAGCAATTGCGATAAAGAACCCATTCATATTCCTGGTAAAATTCAATCGCATGGCTTTCTATTAGCGGTTGATAAGAACAGCCTATCCATTACCTACATTAGTGAAAATGTAGAAGTTTTTTTAGCGGAAGAAGCTAAAAGTCTATTAAACAAACAACTTTCGGTCTTAAACCAGTTTATCAAACAACAAGATCCGGCATTTAATATCGAAGAATTACTTAAACTAGGTATCATCCGTAAAAGCTTTGATGCAATTAGTCCCCATCCTGTTGAAATTAATGGCCTTTCTTTTTATCTGATTATTTCATCATCAGAAAGTGATTGGCTTTTGGAATTTGAGCCAGTAACCTTACAATTCGATATTCAAAGTTCTATAGGTCGTTCTGCCTCCTCTATGCTTCAGGGGAAAAGCATTTCAGCGCTGTTAAAAGGTGCTGCTCAAGAAGTAAAAAAACTGATCAATTACGATCGGATTATGATCTATAAATTTTTAGAGGATGGTCATGGCGAAGTTGTGGCAGAAGAAAAAGAAACAGGTTTAGAACCATTTTTTGGATTGCATTACCCTGCATCTGATATTCCTAAACAGGCTCGAGTGCTTTATAAACTCAATCTGACTAGGTTAATTGCCGATGTAAACAAAACTGATTCACCAATTCTAACTTTTAAAGAAAACGAAGCACTCGATTTAACCAATGGCGGCTTACGCGCCGTATCGCCCATACATATTCAATATCTGAAGAATATGGGGGTTCATTCGAGTTTTAGTATATCCTTAATCTCTCATGGCGAATTATGGGGGTTAATTGCCTGCCATAACTATAGTCCTAAGTTTATAGACTATAAAGCCAGAGAAGGCGCTAAGTTAATCGGGCAGATTCTTTCCTCAGCTTTAGAATACCGCCAGGAAGAAGAAGATGCAGCCGTTATTGAACAATTTAAAAGTACCGCCAATGTTCTTTTAGAACATTTAAACCGGGATAAATATTTAGTTGAAGCCATAACCACCCACAAAAGAACTATTTTAGACGCAACTAAAGCTTCGGGAGTGGTTGTCATTTTCGAAAATGAACTTAAAACTCTTGGAAATGTACCATCAGAAGAAGAAATAAGAGAACTTGTTGAATGGTTAAAAACAACCAATGATGAATCAATATACTATACCCATCGATTGTCTGAAATCCATTCTCCAGCTAAAAAATACAAATCAATAGCCGCTGGAATTCTTTCTTGTATGTTAAATAAAGAAATGGGCGAAATGATCATCTGGTTTAAACCCGAAATCATTACCACTGTGAATTGGGCTGGAAACCCTGAAAAACCTGTAGTTCCTTCAGAAAATGGCTTGTTGAACCTATCACCCCGTAAATCTTTCGAAATCTGGTCGCAGGTAGTTAATAATACATCTGAAAAATGGATGGCTGAGGAAATCGCCTCGGTTTTAAGGATCCGAGAAATTATTATTACCAACATCAACAAAAAGGCCAACGAAATTAGGCTGCTCAATGAAAAACTACAGGCCGCTTACGAAGAATTAGATACTTTTAGCTATACTGTTTCGCATGATTTAAGAACCCCATTAACCTCGATAAAAACTTATGCTGAGCTTATGCTCAAAAATAAGAGCATTGATGAAAATGGCCAAAAAATGTTGAGTAGGATTTTAATAGGTGCTGATAAAATGAATTTCTTAATTAAAGAGATCCTAAATTTAGCAAGAGTTGGCCGTTCTGAAATAAATTTTGAAGCAGTTGATATAGCATCGCTGTTAAAAGAAATAAAAGGCGAAGTGTGGTCGGCCTTTAAAGCTGACCGTACCGAATTAGTTTTGGGGGAACTCCCAAATATAAAAGGAGATAAGACCATGATAGCGCAGGTTTTCACAAACCTGATTGGTAACGCTGTAAAATACTCTGCAATGGTGGACAAACCCAAAGTAGAGGTTTCTGCGTATATAGATGGAGGGGAGACTATCTATGCTGTTAAAGATAATGGAATAGGAATCGACAACCGTTATTACGATAGGGTTTTTGAGCTTTTTAAGCGCATGGATAATGTTAAGGAAATAGAAGGAACAGGAGTGGGGCTCGCAATTGTAAAAAGGGTTGTAGAAAAGCATAACGGCAGGGTTTGGTTTGAGAGTAAGTTAAATGTTGGTTCTACATTTTTTGTAGCTTTTAAAAACGGATAAAATGAAAACACCAGATATATTTTATGTTGAGGATGATATAGACTATGCATTTTTTATGCAAAGTGCCGTACAAGAGGTTAAGGATACACTTAATTTAACTATAATTGAAGATGGGGCAGAGGCACTACAAAAACTTCAGCAGTTTGCTGAAAGTAAAACCAAACCTAAATTAATTTTGCTTGATTTGAATTTGCCCGGCTTATCGGGACTAGATCTGTTAAAATTTATACGTGATATTCCCTATCTCAAAACGATACCCGTAATCTTGTTTTCTACGTCTGATAATCCTGATGATGTAAAAGCATCAATTGAGTTTGGTGCCAACGCTTATCTTACCAAGCCTGATGGTTACGAGAACCTGCTTAAATGCGTACATTCTGTACACGATTTTTGGTTTAACCAACATTTGAGGTTAAATTAAAATTTTATAAAACCATATGGAGAGATTCGGGTATTAAATCCGGATCTTTTCTTTTTAATAATTAAAATCCAAATAATGATTGCCAATTTATTGAGAGCTGAAACAGCAGAAAACCATAAAACATTAGAATCCTTAATGTTTGTGAATGAGATTATGAACAATTCTTTAAGCATTGATCAGTATAAAAAGCTGTTAACCATTAATTATATTATTCACCAAAAATTAGAGAATACGCTCGCCAATATGTTGGATACAGCTATTGCCGAACAATTGGAAATGAAAAGCAGATTGAAACTCACTGCTTTAGAAGAAGATTTAAAATATTGGAATATAGATAGTTTAACATTGCCAGGTTTAGATTTTGAATTGTTTGTTCCAGAAAAAAATACTGCCGAAGTTTTAGGTGCGCTGTATGTACTAGAAGGGGCTACATTGGGCGGAAACGTAATTAAAAGGCATATTTTAGCCAATCCAAATTTTAAAGACCATGAAGGAGGCCTAAATTATTATGGTGTTTATGGCGATGAGCTGAGTACGAAATGGAAAATATTCGTCTCTGTAATAAACCAGACGGTTGCTGAGGCAGATTATAAACGCTGTATAAATAGCGCCAATTTAACCTTCAATAACCTGATCAACTTATCGAAACAACTGAATTAAGTTACCAGATTTTGATCTCAAAATCCGAAAAAATACCTCTATAATAGTGCCAGGGCATTTTTTTGATTGTGTAAATGTGCAAAACTTCTTTCAAATAAATATTTGCTTTCTGTTGTTAATTCAAGGTAAATATGTATTATTGAAAAAATAAATTTTTTAAACCTTAAAAACATCAATTAGCGATGGAAAAATTCTCAAAAGTTAAAGCTGCTGTTGCTGCTATTGAAGCAGATGTAGAAAAATTTTATAATGCTGGCAATGCAGCTGCTGGTACTCGTGTGCGTAAAGCAATGCAAGATCTTAAAGTTTTAGCACAAGAAATCCGTGCAGAAGTAACTGACAAGAAAAACTCTGGAAAATAATATTTCGCGAGTAAGAAACAAAAAGGGTTCTGGTATGCCAGGGCCCTTTTTGCGTTTATAATGTTTCGTATTACAATTTCTAACTCCACAACGCCAGGTCCGTGAATCGTCACCCTGAACTTGTTTCAGGGTCTTCTTGTACATGATAGATGCTGACCACGGAGTAGCTACAAGGCAATTGAAAATACTATTTCTGCTTGTAAAACAAATCCGATAGCTATCGGATCAGCATGATGCCTATTATTACTAATTGCTATAAAAAGATAAAGCTCCCCATCGCGGAGAGCCTATATCCAACTAACAAAACATATTTTTTTGGGTAAGCCTTAACTTACATTATCCCTTTTTTACCAATTTATATTCGATTACTGGTTTACCGCGTTCACCACCATCACCAGAAATGTAACTGTTGAATTTCAGTTTATAATAATTACCGGTAGCATCTTTAATAATATAGCAAAGATCTCCTTTAACCGCGCCGCCAGTACCAGCCTGGCTAGGCGAAGTTCTCCAGGTTGTTCCAATTACATCTTTTACTGATAGAAAAGTAAGACCAGCCAAATCTGCTTCAGTAAATGTTGCATAAGCATCTTTTTTAGCTACCATTGCCGCACTTACACTGCCTAAGTTATTGATTGAAACAAAATCCTGAACCCAATAAGGCGAACCTAAACCAGAGTTGAACGTACTGTAGCTCCATGAAATATCCCATGTGCTTTTTGCCGGTTCAGCCTGAACAATTTTATTGTTTTCTAACGAAACAAAAACCAGATTGTAATCAGCATTTTTAGGCACATCCAAAGTTTTTATTACAGTTTCGTTTAGTCGGGCATATTGAATTTTGTAGCCAGAACCATTACGGGTAACTTTTAATTTAAACCACTTGTCTTTATCCTTATTTCCTTCGTAGCTTAATAAATAAACTTTGTTCTCTGCTTCCGTAGCACTTACTTCAGTAAAAGCTGTTTTAGTGATATTTCCGTCCCAATAATCAACTAACGACACCGTAAGCGGATCCATGATATCGTGATTTAAATTAACTGTTGTTCCTGGATCTGCCAATGTAACAGCTGTAATATCGATTTTTGATGTTGCCGTTGCCGTAGTTTGATAAGAAGGATTAAGCACAACTCTGAATTTACTATCAGAAGTTAACCCGATATTGAAACTCTTTCTTTCTGCAGAAGTCTGTTTATCGGCGCTAAAATCTACATAAACTATATTTGTATAGTTTGATTCTGCTGTTTTACCACTAAGTGTTAAAGTACTTCCATCGGAAGGTGGAGCAACAAAAATAGGTTCTTCTGTATTCTTTTTACAGGCCGTAAGTGTTGCAGCTAAAAACGCGATAGCGATTAATGAGTTCAGTTTGTTCATGTTATTATAATTAATGTTGTTTATTGTTAAAATTTATTCCAGTTATAGATTAGCCCAAGCACATACGATCGGCCATAACTATATGGAACATCGCCACCTGTGCTGTGTGCTCCACCAGTTGCAGTTGAAGTGTTGCTCAATTGTGTAACATTAAAGAGGTTTTTAATACCTGCATTAATGGTTAAAGACTTAAATAGATTTTTGTTCAGCATTAAATCTGCGGTATGGAAATCGCCAATTTTTGTCAGTTTTACTGAGTTGGGATCGTTTTCGGCTGTAAGTTTATAGTTTGGCAAGCTCCCTGTATATTTATAAAAGAGGCTGATACTCCCATTTATTTTCGGAAGCGTATAAGTTATATTCGAGTTTACTTCCGTAGCCCATGCAAATTCAGGAGTCCCCAAGTCTGGATTACTCACGCTTAAATCATTGTATCGGCCGATATACGAGACGCCAAGTGTAGCCTGAATATCTTTATAAATCAATGTATTGTCTAACGTAGCACCTGTTGTTTTATACTTATCTACATTAAATAGCGAGGTTATGGAGTTATCTGTTGGTGACTGAGCAAAATTAATCCTGTTTTTAAACAAATTGTAGAAACCCGATAACGTAGAACGGAACTGCAGATCTTTTTCATGTATACCGGCCCAAGCCAAAGAGCCATTAAAACTGTTCGATTCTTCGGCTTTTAAATTGGGGTTACCCAAAATATTATGACTCGCATCTACAAAATCGTAATATAGTTCCCTCAGTGCTGGAGAACGAAAACCTTTAGCGTAAGCCAATCGAAGATCTAAATCTTTGGTTAAAGTAAATTTGGTATTTAATGATGGAATTACAGGAGGGGCATCGTAAATGGAGTTTTTAATAAACCTCAATCCTGGTCTTACACTTATTCCATTGTCAAGTTTAATCTCGGCAGAAATAAACGCGGCATAATCATTAATTACAGGCGCACCGTTAATCCTTTGCCCGCTAGCAGCATCTCTATTGTATTCGATACCAGGCTGAAATGAAACTGATTTATTTAAGGTGTAAATTGCAGTTGACCTAAAAATAGCTGAGTTGAATTTTGCTATATCTTGTTCACCCTTATCGTCACTTAATCGTTCTGTGTTGTTTGTAAAATTATGGATAACGGTGTGGGTTGATCGTTGTAGATCGGTATATCCGCCTATAGCTGTAATCTGTAATTTATTATTTACCCTCCATTCAGACTGCAATTGTTGCGCATAACGTTTGGTGGTATAGGTAGACAGCTTCCCTTCGAAACTCGATGGGTTTATTCCAAATCGCGAATCGATATCTTCGTTTAGCCCATCTAAGCGATACCATATACTAAAGTTTTGATTTCTATAGCCAATTTTCGTATTACCAAGCCATTGCTCCTTAGGTTTCCATTGATTTTTATAGCTATTAAATTCTTCTAAAAATGCTGTTTTCGGAGCCATATTCCAGCCACCAAAATCGTTATGCGATGCACCGAGCAAAACACTCCAGCCTTTTTGTTGCCAGCTAATACTTAAATTCTGATTATGCTGGCCTGCACCATTGAGTAGGTTATATTCTTTCCCAGCGCTTTCTTCCTGTACACGCGCATTAACGCTTAACAATTGCTTTCCGGGATTTTTGGTTATAATATTAATTACTCCGGCCAGCGCATCGGTGCCATACACAACAGACATCGGACCTTCTACAATTTCTATCCTCTCAATGGTGTTAATGTCGATTTGGTTTAAACTTTCGCGGGCATCAGATCGGTCTACCATTGGTACACCATCCAATAAAATTTTAATATTTCGGCCAGTCATCCCCATTAAAGAAACATCGGTTGTACCTAAAGTTAAATCGTTGCTAAAACGGAAACCGAGTTCGGTATTTAAAATCTGCTGCACATTGGTGGCAGCCCTTAGCTTAATCCGATCTGCACTTATTGTTTTTACATTGTATACCGAGTTCCTCAAGGTTTGCGGGCCATATTGCCCTGTAACCACCACATCCTTTAAATCATTTGCCTTTGTAGTATCAACTTTAATTTCTTGAGCCACAGTAACAAATCCACAAAGCGATAAGGCAATTGATAAATATATCTTCATTTATTTAGACTAATTATAAATAATTGCGCAAATTTGTAGATAATCAGAAAAAACAGATAACGCTAAACGGATAATTAATACCGCCAAACGGATTAAATAAATACGAAATCATCATGATTTTCAAATCACACATTGGGATGAATAAAATCATGAGCGCTTCAAGACCTTTAAAAAAACCGAGCTTTTGCGCGCTCATTAACTAAGCGAAGCGTTCTCTTGAACACCATTGAGAAAATAAATGCAAGTGAAAAATGCCATTGAAAACAATGAGCAATAAATTAATAATTTATACAGATGACAATTAAACTCTCAAGCTATCCTAAAGGAAATATCATTTATGAGAATGCCTATCCTAATAATTTTGAAAGCATAACCGACATAGATGAGGCTGTTGTAACATTAGATGAGAACGATGTAAAGTACCAAATAAAAGAAATGTGGTTTAGGGGAATCCACATTGGCATTATGGAGATCCATCCGAATCAGGAAGAGAATTTTTGCTTTGAATCTTCTCCGCAACATATTGGCTTTTTATTTTGTCTGAGCGGTGCAATCAACTATTATTATAATCATCAGCACGATAATTTATTATCATTGGCTAAAAACGAGCAGGATTTTAATGCAGGTGGCGTTAATTCGATCAAATTTAATATCACAGAGAAAACCAGATGCCTTTATATACAGTTCACAGAAGATTATTTTGAGCAGGTAACAGGAGGAGAACTTGGTCACGATATTAAAACCGGAATCCAAAAGTTGATCAGTCCGGAAATCGGGTTGATACTGCAGCAGATTATTTATCCTAAACACGAGGGTAGGGTAAAACGTCTATTCCTTGAAGCTAGGATCTTTGAATTGATTATTGCTTATTTTAATCAAAAACAAGAGAAACAAACATACGTTTTAAAAAAGGAGGATATAGAAAAGATTCTGTTGGCCAAACAATTGGTAGAGCATGATTTGCAAAGGCCTAATTCATTAATGGAACTTTCGCGTAAGGCTGGGATTAATGACTATAAACTTAAAAGAGGATTTAAAGAACTTACCGGCTATACAGTGTTTGGCTATTTATATAAAATCAGGATGGAAAAGGCGCACTATTTTCTATCCAAGGAAAAGAAAACGGTGAATGAAGTTGCCTTCCTTGTAGGTTATAAAAATGCACAACATTTTATCACTGCTTTTAAAAAACAGTTTAATGTTTTACCTGGAAGTTTAAACAAAAACTAGAAATTTAGCGCAAACGTTTGTTTATTCTTTTACCTCGTTTACAATCAAATCAGACTCTACAATGGTGTTGTAGTAGGCTTGGTTCTCAGAATTAGGGCTATGAATAAGATCTAACAAAATATTAGCTGCTTTTTGTCCTTGTAAATAGGGGTATTGTTCAACTGAAGCTACCGGCGAATTATCCAAATAGCTGATAATGGGCAGATTTGCATAACTCACTACGTCAAAATCATTAATTACATTCAGCTTTTTAAAATACTTAATCAGGAAAAGTGCTACATAATCGTTAAAGGCCACAATTGCTGTAGGTTTACGCTTATGATTTAAAAATTGATTGGCAGCATCGATAGTACCTTCCTCAGTTAAATCACAGTTTACCACTAAAGATGGATCAAATTTTAAGCGGTTAAAAGTAATCGCCTGCATATAGCCATCTTTACGTTCCTCACTTGCGTACAATGTACTTGGCCCATTAATCATCCCAATACTTCTATGTCCTTTTTTCAAAAGATAGTTCACCGCTTTAATTGTTGCACTTTCTAAGCTACACGCTACATAATGCACGTTTTTAAAAGGAGGTATCCGGTCAAAAAATACGACAGGTATATTGAATGAATTGAGCTTCTCGAAATGATCAAACTTTGAAGTGTCTTTACTGATGGATACCAATAAACCATCTACCCGTTGATTTTTCATTTTTTCAACGAGCTTTACTTCCTGATCGTAATTATCGTGCGACTGCGCAAAAATAACTGTATAGTTTTTCTTAATGGCTTCATCTTCAATTGCAGAAATAGCAATAGAGAAAAAGTGTTCGGATAGCTCAGGTAAAATTACGCCAATAGTATATGTTTTCCCTTTTTGAAAAAGAATTGCCGCATTATTAGGCTCATAGTTTAGAGATTTCGCCAACTGCTTAATTTTCTCCCTGGTTACTGCTCCAATGCTCGGATGATCGTGCAATCCCCTGGAAACACTGGATGGAGAAATGTTTAAGATTCTGGCTATCTCTTTGATGGTTGTTGGTTTCGACTGCATTCTGAGTGCTAAACTACATTAAATTTCTTCAATATGTAATAATACAAAATTAATCAAACGTTTGCGTTGTTTTTTTTTCTCATTTCTTTCCTCTGCTATATAAATATCAATACTTTCGGAAAAGCTAAAAGCTATACGTTCTAAAAAATAATAATAGAAAAATTATAAATAGAATGCAATTTTAGCCCTTTAAAAAAAGAAATTGATATACAATCATAAATTACACCCCAATGATTAACAATAGTACCCCTCAATTTGGAGGGGTATTTAAACAAAAAAGACGAGAAGTGTTCGTACCACTCCTCGCCAAATCGGATTATTTTCCTGCAAGCAGGCACAAAAGTTATCTAAGCTATATGTTTAACCCTTATTCAAAGGTATAAAATTTATGCTTGTTATAAATAAAGTAGTGCCTTATTCTAATTATTTTAAAGCTTTTACAGCAATACTTCAATAAGTTGAGGTATTGCTATTTAAACGCTTAAGAAGTAATCCATACGTCATATAACTCACTCAGGCTTCTTTTTTAAAATCATATTCCTACTTTGGTTTTATTAATTTTAAAAAATGATAGCTGTATACATTTTACTTTTTATCTTAATCGCGTTCTTCATTATAACGAACCTTCCTGTTTTTGGCCGTTTACCCAAGGGATTACGATTGGAAAAAATCCACCATTTGGCTAACTATCGTGATGGTGCATTGCAAAATCAGTCGATAACATTAATGCAGCCTGAAGGTGTTAGTTTTTTTAAAGTTTTAAATGCATTTCTTTTCGAAAAACATCCTAATAAGGCTCCAGATAAAGCACTTCATTTTATTTCACCTAACCTAAATGGAAGCCCTAAAAGCGGCGCTCCTGAAATTATATGGTTTGGACATTCATCATACCTCATCAAAGTAGAGGGCTTAAGAATTCTGGTTGATCCTGTTTTTAGCAAAACCCCATCTCCGTTTTCATTTATTGGGAGTAAGGCTTTTTTAGGTACAGATGTTGTGAAAGCGGAAGAATTTAAGAATATTGATATCCTGCTCATCACACATGATCATTACGATCACCTTGATTATAATAGCATTTTAAAAATTGCACCACAAGTTAAAACGATTGTGAGTTCGTTGGGAGTTGGAGAACATTTAGAAAAATGGGGAATTAAAACTGATAAGATCAATGAATTGTGCTGGAACGAATCGCTCACATTATTTAGTAGCCTGAAGTTAACAGCCGTTCCGGCAAGGCATTTTACGGGGAGAAAGTTTAAAAGAAATCAAACGCTTTGGTCGGCTTTTGTATTGAAAACTGAGAACTACCAGCTATTCTTGGGTGGCGACTCTGGTTACGATACACACTTTGCTAAAATAGGCGAGGAGTTCGGTCCTTTCGATTTAGCCTTGCTCGAGTGCGGACAGTACAATGCTTATTGGCCATACATCCATATGTTTCCTGAAGAAACAGTGCAGGCAGCAATCGATTTAAAAGCAAAAGTTTTGATGCCGGTACATTGGGGCAAATTCAGCTTAGCCATGCACCCATGGAATGAGCCTATAAAAAGAGTGGTTTTAGCTGCAGCAACAAAGCAGCTTCCTTTGGTTACTCCAAAATTGGGTGAAACAATAATTTTAAATGAATATTTACCGACTGAAAACTGGTGGCTTGAAGAATAAAAACTAAACAATAATTGTACTATGGTGTTTAATTCTAAAATCAAATACAATTATGAAAACTGATCTTGTTGAAATTTTCCAGACCATTAGAGCTGGATTACAGCCATACGCCACCCGTGGATATACGGTGCACGAAAATTCGGAGAACGGCTATGATCTTTACAGTGAAAAAAACATTGAATTAAACGGTGAAAAAGTGACCGAACGATTTTTTACAGGTGTTTATATTAATGGGAATGCTGTAGAAGTTAAAATCAATACAGATGAATTTTCTACTACAAATCATAATTTAAGCGATTTTGGTAAAAACAAAGCGGGTTTTAAAATTTCAGCACTTGATGATTCTAAATTAAAAGAAGTTGAAACGCTGGTAGAAATTATCCATACTAACTTTAAAGAAAAAGAATGGATTTAACAATCTGATGGTTAAATTTGCAGTAGATAATTTTTCTAAAAACCTTCTACTGATTGAATAATTTAACTTCTGACGTTATCTGGCATCATCAATTAAGCTTAGCACTTGCTAATAACAAAATTGGGTGCCTTCTTTTTTTAGAACATGAATTTCGATTATTACGGACTGATCCTCAATTGATCATTCATCTGGTAAGTTTAAACAATAAATTTACTCCACAACACCTCATTGGGCTGCAGGAAAAGTATCGCCAGGAAGGCATTAAACTCATTCATCTTTGGGAAGATCTGTGGCAATCAAGACCAGATCAGGTTTTAGCGAGAATAAAATCTTTGCTGGGTAAAAATATCCGTATTCACGGTAGAAAAACCAAAGTATTCAAAATTACTAAACCCGTTGCCGATTCTTTTTTAATTGAAAATCACTTGCAGGGCTCAGTAAGCAGTCGTTATAAAATTGGTTTATTCGAAAAAGAAGCGCTTGTAGCGGTTGCTACTTTTTCGGCACTACGTAAAATGAACCATACCGAAAATTATAAATCAGCAGAATTGATCAGGTTTGCCGTTAAAGCTGGCTATTCTGTTACTGGAGGGCTTAGCAAGTTGATTGCTTTTTTCGCTGAAACGTATAAATCTAATGACCTCATGACTTATGCAGATCGTGACTGGTCGGCAGGAGAAGCCTATATTAAATTGGGTTTTAAGCAAACGGCAATTTTGGATCCGCAGACTTATGTTCTGGATAAAGATCTAAATCGTCAGCTAAAAAAGGATATTCAGGGTTTTACAACAGAAGTGTTTAATACAGGAAGTTTAAAGTTTATCCTCAAATTTTAATGGATCAGCATAATCTCATCATCATTTTAGGTGCAACGGCATCGGGCAAAACGAAACTTGCTGTAAGTGTTGCTGATGCGTTAAATGGCGAAATTATTAGTGCCGATAGCCGTCAGATATTTAAACGGATGGATATTGGTACTGGTAAAGATTTGCCAGAATATCATATTAACGGCAAAACAATTCCTCATCATTTAATCGATATTTTAGAACCTGGTGAACGTTATCATGTAGATGCCTTTAAAAACGATTTCTACAAGGCCTTTGAATCTATAACAGGAAAAGACAAAATTCCCATTCTCTGTGGCGGAACAGGAATGTATATCCACAGCCTTTTGCAAAACCAAACTTTTACCGCAATTCCCGTAAATCAACAATTACGAGATCAATTAAATTTATTATCGAAAGAAGCGTTGATTTCAAAATTACAAAGTGATAATAGCCAGAATATTGATCATGTTGACTTATCCTCAAAAAAGAGGTTGATCCGGGCATTAGAAATATCCCATTACCTCCAATACAATCAACTAGAAGTTGTCGATAGACCAGTGCTCAAACCCATTATTTTTGGATTGAAGAATGAAGTAGAAATAACCAGAGCTAAAATTCTAACAAGACTGAACGAAAGATTTGAAGCAGGCTTAATTGAAGAAGTAGCGCAATTGCTTAAAGAAGGTATTAGTAAAGAAATTCTGGTTTTTTATGGGTTGGAATATAAATTCATTGTGAATTACCTGGATGACTTATTCACATTTGATGAACTGAAACTAAAACTTGGCATCGCCATTTGCCAATATGCTAAACGGCAAAATACCTTTTTCAGGAAAATGGAAAAGGACAATGTTGAGGTTATTTGGTTCGATGCATCAGCACCTACAAACCTGTTACAACAGTTGGTAATTGAAAAAGTTTCACTTAATGAAAATTAACTTTTATTGGTCATCTTAATGTTGGTTTATGGCCTAAATAGTATTAAAAAAGCCATTCTGGCACAACCTTTGTATTCGTTGCAGCATATTAGTTTAACTCAAAAACAATATCTTAAAATGAAAACAATTACTAAAATCATTGCTACTTCAGCAGCTGTCGTGGCTTTATTCTTTACTACAAATGCTAATGCGCAATCTTCTCAAAAATTAGGAATAGGTATTTTTGGTGGTATACCAACAAGCGATGCATATAGCGTGGCGCTTGGTGCAGATTTACGTTATCAGTTTGATATCGATAAACAATTATCGATTCCTGTTACTGCTGGTTATACCCGTTTCTTAGGTAAAGAAATTGGCAATACTGGTGTAGATATTCCGGATTTTGGATACATTCCTGTAAAAGCTGGTGTTAAATATTTCTTTAATGAATCAGGTTCTGGTATTTATGGTTTAGCAGAGCTTGGTGCTGGTTTCGGTACAAACGAAGGTAGCGGAACATCATTTGTGTATTCACCAGCTCTGGGTTATGCATGGAGTAACGGTTTAGATTTAGGCGTAAAATACGAAGGCTTAGCTAGAGATGGTAGCAGTACTGGTTATGTTGGCCTACGTTTAGCATACGGATTTAGCCTGTAAGCTAAACACAAATAGCATTGAAAGCCTCCTTTTTAAGGAGGCTTTTTTTATTTCATAACATTCTGAAAAAAATGAAAATTTGAAAATCCACCTCAGGTATTTTAACGTATATAAACTAAACCCTTAATTAATAACCTAAAATATCTAAAATGAAAACAGTTACTAAACTTTTTGCAACGACATTAACGGCCCTTGCAATATTAACCACATCAAATCTAAAGGCACAAACTATGGGTTCTACTGAACGAATGACACCAGGAAGCGGTATGGCTTTTAAAATTGGCGTAGGCGTAAATGGTGGATTATTTCCAGATAAGTCTGAAATGGATTATGGTTATGGTGCAGATGTAAGACTTCAATATGATCTGAGTCCTTATGTGGCCCTTACCGCTTCAGGTGGTTATACCAGATTAAAATGGAAGGGAAGCCCGCTAAAATTCGAATTCATCCCTTTATTAGGTGGCGTTAGAGTGTTTCCGATCGAGAGAATGTATTTAAGTACTGAGCTAGGTTCAGGTTTGGCCATAAAAGATGGTGCTAACATGAACTTTATTTATACAGGCGGTCTAGGCTATGAGTGGAAAAATGGTTTAGATCTGGGTATCAAATACGAAGGTTATGTAAACAATAGCGCTTCTGATCTCTATTTCATGAAAACCGGTCAATTTAACCTGAGATTAGGATATAATTTCAAATTATAATTAGAACATCATTTAATTTAAAGTCCCGATGAAAATCGGGACTTTTTTATTTATTTACCATTTTAATTGCTATTTTGAGCCGAAAACCAAATACAATGAAAAGAATATTCGGATTAGTAATACTTACCGCTTTAATGGCCTGTAACCAGGCTGAAAAAAAATCTACAGAAACTAAAGATTCAACAAAAACAGATTCAGCATCGGTTAAAAATGAGGTTTCTATAAAAGACAGGCAGAAATCTGAAATCTTTAACCAATATGTAGATTTAAAAAATGCGTTGGTAAAATCAGATTCAGCAAACGCACAAAAATCTGCAGCGCTTTTACAAACGAGTTTGGCTGCTTATAAAGGTTGTGAGCCTACTGCAGCTGTTGCGGGCAAAATCGCGGCAAGCAATAATCTCGTTTCACAAAGAAAAGATTTCACGGTTTTAAGCGCTGATTTAATTGCATTATTAAAGAATGCGGAAATAGAAAAAGGCACAATTTATGTTCAGCATTGCCCAATGGCGAATAAAGGAGATGGAGGTGACTGGTTATCAACCGAAAAGGAAATTAAAAATCCTTATTACGGCAAAGAAATGCTGGAGTGTGGGAGAGTTGCCGAAGAAATCAAAGCAAAATAAGATTTCAGATCCTGTTTAATTAAGCACGATTGTTACGTCATTTTGACTAATTATTCATATTAATTTAACAGATTTGTTATGCATGTATATTAATTTTATATAATTTAGAAAGCTATAAACACAATACAATAATATGTCAGATATTGCAGAGATCAAAGTTGATGGTAAGACAGTAGAATTGCCAGTAATTACAGGAACAGAAGATGAAAAGGCCATTGATATTTCAAAATTAAGAGATCTAACAGGTTTTGTTACTTTAGATACTGGTTTTAAAAACACTGGTTCTACAAAGAGTAAAATCACTTTTTTAGATGGTGAAAAAGGCATTTTAAAATATAGAGGTTATTCGATTGAAGAGCTTGCCGCAAAATCGAGTTTTTTAGAGGTTATTTATCTGATCATTTATGGAGATCTGCCAACACAAAAACAACTTGAAGATCTACAGGCTGACATAAGCAAGCATACTTTGATCCATGAGGACATGAAGAAATTTTTTGATGGTTACCCATCAAGATCTCATCCAATGGGTCAATTAGGTTCCCTGATTTTCTCATTGTCTACATTCTATCCTGAGTGCTTAAAGCCAAATCAAACTGCAGAAGAACAAGATTTAACCATTATCAAACTTTTGGCTAAATTCCCAACCATTGTTTCTTTCGTTTATAAAAAATCATTAGGTCATCCGCTTATTTATCCTAAAAATAAATACGATTATGTTACCAATTTCCTTTGGATGACATTTGGACAACGTACAGAGGATTATGATGTAAATCCGATTGTGGTTAATGCGATGAATAAATTGCTTATTCTGCATGCAGATCACGAGCAAAACTGTTCAGCATCTACCGTTCGTATCGTAGGTTCATCTGATTGTAATTTATATGCTTCAATTGCTGCTGGTATTGCTGCACTTTGGGGCCCACTACATGGTGGTGCTAACCAAGCTGTGATCGATATGCTTGAGTTGATTAAAGCTGATGGAGGTGATACAGAGAAGTGGATTGCAAAAGCGAAAGACAAAAACGATCCATTCCGTATGATGGGCTTTGGGCACAGGGTTTACAAAAACTTCGATCCAAGAGCTAAAATCATTAAAAAAGCTTGTGATGATATTCTGGAAAATCTAGGTATTGATGATCCGATTTTAGAAATTGCTAAGAAATTAGAAGAAGCGGCTTTAACTGATCAATACTTCATAGACCGTAAGTTATATCCAAATGTAGATTTCTATTCAGGTATTATTTACCGCGCACTAGGCTTCCCATCTGAAATGTTTACCGTTCTATTTGCTTTAGGCCGTTTACCAGGATGGATTGCACAATGGAAAGAAATGCACGAAAACAAGGAACCGATAGGTCGTCCACGTCAGATTTATGTAGGTGAAACAGATAGAGAATTTGTTGAGCTTAAGGATAGAAAATAATTTCATTAAGCATAAAAAAACCACTCGATAATATCGGGTGGTTTTTTATTTGGGGTATTCCCTTAACAGTCGTCACCCTGAATTCATTTCAGGGTCTATCTCTAACAAGAAAGATGCTGAAACAAGTTCAGCATGACGTTGCACTCTAAGTAGCTACGTAATAGATCAGATTTACCATTACCACTTCAGATACACTAAATGCTATCCAATACATCACAAAAATCCAGAACATTTTAAAAACTATACTCCAGGGTTTTCTTTGATAAAATACTTTTAAGGCGCTGTACATATACCAACAGATCCAAACTATAACACCTAGTTCAATAACAGTGGTAATTATGCCTTTCTTATCAAAAACATGTTTAATTATTGGGTCAGTAAAAATTTGCACAATAAAATAGGCGGTCATTCCATGGATGGCAAAAATCAGGTGATTTAAATAATAAATATGATTTTTCCTGAAATTCCACATAATAAAAAGCGCCAATAAAGGCATTAACAAAAAGTATTGTTTTGGTCGGTTATGCTCTAGTGTTTCTTGAATTACTTCAGATTTTTCACCAATATTGATCGCTCTTTTTTTGATCATCCGCTCATACCAATTGTCTTGCTCGGTGGGTGGCAATTTCTTTTGCCTTCCTAAATAGGCTGCATAAGTGCTATCGTTTCTTTCGATATGGATATCGTTATAATCTTCGATCATGTCGGCAATGGAATCAGACGCTAGTTTAGCGTTTTCAGTTCTAAGCCTGTTCAGTTCCTTTTCCTGATCAGCAAAACCAAGTTTTATAAATTCTTTTTTCTTGATTGCTTTATTAATCGATGTTGTTGCCTTATTTGCAATGTTTTTAGGTATTCCCGAAAGCTTCAGTGCCTTATTTACACTGTCGGTAACACTTTCATCTCTTCGCTTTTCGGTTTTAGTTGAGTCATGAGCATCTTTTTTTACATGTTTTGGTGAATACACAACCAAAAAATATACTATAGATACGAAGATATACATACTCACCGGATTAATATACCTGGCTCTTTTACCAGCTAAATAATCGAGTGTAACCTGCCCGGGCTTTGTTAAAAGTGGAGAGAGGGTTTGAAAGAATTTATTGTCGAAATGAAAGTAATGCGCTATACTATGACTAATAAAGGCCCAGAAACTTTCTTTTAACTCTAAATTTGGTTGACCGCAATCGCTACAATAATGTTTTTCTACATGAGCGCCACAGTTTAGGCAATTGTGTTCTTTTCTATACTTACCAGCTGACATGGGATAAATCGAAATTATAAATGGTTAATGGCCTCTACTTCTGCTCGTGTATGTTTGTGTTTAAATATGACTACAAAAACTATGGCAATAACCAGAACATAAATGGTGAAAGATAACCAGATGTTGTGCCAGTCTTTCACATCTAATGCCCTGCTTAAATTTCCATTTTCTAATACACTGATTCCTTTATTTTTCAAAAATTGAAGGAGATGTTTATTGTCTGCTTCGCTCTTTACATATTTAGATAATGAATCAATACTGCTATAATAGGTAGTAAAATATTTATTGATCATCCAACCTGACACTAAACTTCCAAACACAGCTCCAAAACCGTTAGTCATCATCATAAATAAACCTTGAGCAGATGAACGTGTTTTTGGTGTGGTTGATGTTTCTACGAACAGTGATCCGGAAATATTAAAGAAATCGAATGCCATACCGTATACAATACAAGAAGTAATGATCATCCATAAATTAGTAGAAGGATCGCCAAAGGCAAATAACCCGAAACGTAATACCCAGGCAAACATGGCAATTGCAATTACCCATTTAATCCCAAATCTTTTCAAAAAGAATGGAATAGCAAGAATAAACAGTGTTTCTGATATTTGAGAGATGGATAAAATGATCGTGGAATAGCGGATTACAAAAGATTCTGCAAATACAGGGAATAATTTAAATTCATCCAGAAAAACATCACCATAAGCATTGGTTAATTGCAATGCAGCCCCTAAAAACATAGAGAAGATGAAAAACAAGGCCATTTTATAATCAGCAAACAGCTTGAATGATTCTAACCCTAGTTTCTGTGCGAATGTTTTTTTCTCACTAATTAAATTTAAAGGTTTACAGGCAGGTAAAGTGAAAGAGTATATGCCTAAAAATAAGGCACTTATACCAGCAATGTAAAATTGATTTGCACTTGCTTTATTCCCGGTTAAATTGGTAAGCCACATGGCGGCAATAAAACCAACTGTTCCCCAAACACGGATGGGCGGAAAGTTTTTTACAACATCGAAGTTGCCGTTTTTTAATGTTGTGTAGCTAATTGAGTTACTTAATGCAATGGTTGGCATATAAAAACACATAGACACCAATATAACCCAAAAGAAAGTGTGCGGATCTTCTACTTGAGGCAGATAGAACATGGTGGCTGCGTAAAGGATATGTAAAATAGCATATAACTTTTCTGCATTGATCCATTTATCTGCAAGAATGCCTGTTATGGTTGGCATAAATAGCGATGCAATGCCCATTGTAGAGAAAATTACCCCAAAATCTGCACCGTCCCATTGTTTGGTTCCGAACCAATAATTTGCAATCGTAATTAACCAGGCAGCCCATACAAAGAATTGCATGAAACTCATTATAGTTAAGCGAAACTTAACGTTCATAATAATAGTTTAGTTTGATTATTGAAAGTAAAAGCTGAATATAGAACTATTTTGAATGATAATTCAAAATGAACCTAAATTATTTTAAACAATTTGGCTCATTTTAGAATTTAGCTTTTTATAAAGGGAATTTGAGAAAAAATTTAGACATTTTTTTTAGTGCAGAAACATTTTTTATGATACAATACTATGATGTTCCGCGTTTATTCAATTCATCTCTTAATCTTGCGGCCTTTTCATAGGCTTCTTCGGCAATGGCTTCCTGTAATTTTTGCTGAAGTTCTTCTAATGTTAAATCACCAAAACCTTGTTGCTGGGTTGAGGTAGGCAAGCTATCCGCTTCGGGCTCTTTTGCAATAGAATCCATATTTTCGAGAAAAAGAAAATCATTCCCTTCTATTACGATTCCGGCAGAAGCCAAAATAAATTCGTAGGTATAAATCATGGCGTTAAAGCGAACGGCCAAAGCGATGGCATCAGATGTTCTGGCATCAACTTCATGTGTATTTTTACCATCACTGCAGATCAACTTTGCGTAAAAAACACCATCAACCAAATTGTAGATGATAATTTCCTGGATATTGATATGAAAAGTATCAGCCATCGATTTGAATAAATCATGTGTTAATGGCCTACTAGGAGTCATTTTCTCAATTTCTATAGCAATGGCCTGTGCTTCAAATGCACCAATAATTATCGGTAAGCGGCGGCGTCCATTTACTTCTCCTAAAACAAGGGCATAAGCACCAGATTGAGTCTGGCTGTAAGATAAACCTACAATATCTAATTTAACTTTTTTCATATTTGTCGATGTCATGTTGAGCTTGTCGAAACATTTAATCTAATCCTTCGACAGGCTCAGGATGACAAAAATTATCCTTTATGTGCTTTTAATGCTTCAATTAACTTTGGTACAACCTCAAAAGCATCGCCAACAATACCATAATCGGCCACTTTGAAGAAAGGCGCTTCCGGATCTTTGTTGATTACTACAATCACTTTTGATGAACTAACACCAGCCAAATGCTGGATAGCGCCAGAAATACCGATAGCAATATAAAGGTTAGGGCTAATGGCAATACCGGTTTGACCAACGTGCTCTGAATGTGGTCTCCAGTCTGCATCTGATACCGGTTTAGAACATGCTGTAGCAGCACCAAGCAAACCAGCCAATTCTTCGATCATGCCCCAGTTTTCTGGTCCTTTTAAACCTCTGCCAGCCGAAACAACTAATTCTGCATCAGGTAATGAAACTTTATCAGTTGCCCTAACAATCTCTTTAATAACAGTTCCTAAGTCTGATTGTTTAACATCAGCAGTAAAGGCCTCTATTGCCGCATCTGTAGCATTTTCTTTAACGCCAAAAGCATTTGGATTTAAAGCAATTACTTTATTGGCCGATGTTAATTCGGTAATCGCGAAGGCTTTACCAGAGAAAGCCGTTTTCTTAACCGAAAATTTACCATCAGTACTCGGTAATTCTACTGCACCATCAGCTAAACCTGCTTTAAGTTTTACTGCAATACGTGGCGCTAAACCTTTACCAGAGAAAGAGTTAGATAAAACTACAATGTCGGCACCTTCTTTTTCTGCAGCTGCAGCAATAACACTTGCATAGGCTTGATTTACAAAGGTTTTTAATTGATCGGCACTTACGTTTAGTACTTTTGATGCACCGTATTTACCTAATTCCTTTAATTCGCTGTCGGCTACATCGCCAATAGAAATTGCGGTTAAATTAGTTGATTGTTGATCGGCAATGGCTTTGGCATAAGATACGGCTTCAAATACAGATTTCTTAAATTTCCCCTCAGCTTGTTCTACATATACTAATACTGACATATATTTATTTCTTTATCCTTAACAGGATGGTGTAAACGATTTGATTTATTGTGACTGAAAACTTAGATTACTTTAGCTTCGCTGTGAAGTAAACCGATTAACGATTCTGTTTGGTCGGCAGGAATTAACTTAACCGTTCCGCGCGGGGCAGGAGTTTCATATTTCGTAACCTTGGTTACTTCTTCAATAGCAACTGCATCTACTACAACCAATGGTTTTGTTCTGGCACTCATGATACCACGCATATTCGGTATTTTCGGTTCTGCCACACCTTCAGCACAACTTGCAACAAACTTACCAGAAACGGTTAAAACTTCTTTACCACCTTCAATTTCTCTTTCAATCGTTGCTGTATCACCGTCAACATCTAATTTTTTGATAATAGATACTGAAGGGATATCTAAAAACTCACCAACCATAGCAGCAACCTGATTACCATTATAATCGATAGACTCGCGACCGGTTAGAATAATATTGAAATCTTTATCTTTTGCATATTCCGCAATCTGTTTAGCCACAAAATAGGCATCTCTCGGTGCCGCATTAACCCTAACCGCATCATCTGCACCAATTGCAAGCGCTTTTCTAATGGTTGGATCGTTGCCTGCTTCGCCTACATTAATAACCGTTACCGTTCCTTTACCACCTTCGGTTAGCTCAATTGCCCTTGATAAAGCGATTTCATCGTATGGATTAACAATATATTGCACTCCTGACGTATTGAATTCGGTATTATCATTAGTAAAAGTTATTTTTGTCGTTGTGTCTGGCACATTACTGATACAAACTAATATTTTCATATGTTAATAGTGGTTTTTATTGCTATGAAGCTATCGCAAGCCGAAATTTTTAGCTCATGATAATTTCATATGTTATATGTTTATTATATAAGGTCTTTCTGCAAATTTAATTAAAAAAGCAAGGAAATAAAATGTCATCAACCCGTTTAAGTAAGTTATTGGAATTTTTAGAAAGCGATCCTAACGATCCTTTTATACTATATGCCTTAGCCACAGAGTATAACGCACAAAATGATAAGGAAAAAGCTTATTCTTTTTACCTTCAGTTAACCGATAAACACCCGGATTATGTTGGCACTTATTACCATTTGGGGAAATTGCTTGAAAAAGACGATCAAAAAGAGAAAGCTATAGCCATTTATCAGAAGGGAATGCAGGTAGCACGCAACAAAAGAGACATGCACGCTTTTTCTGAATTACAGGGCGCGTACAATACCGCTGCCGGATTAGATTATGAAGACGATTAGTTCAGTTAAAAGGTATCAATTTTCAGTTTGAGCTAATGCAAACAAAACCCATAGCTGCAAAAAAACAGTGGTTATTTATTAGAAACGTAATCTTTTTTACATTTACTTCTTTTGGAGGCGCACAAGCACACCTTGCTTTGTTGCTTAAATACTTTGTTCAGAGCACTAAGTTTATCTCTGAGGAAGAACTTTTAGAGTTAAATGCACTGGCACAGGTACTCCCCGGGCCAGCATCCACCCAAACCCTGGTTGGGATAGCCTGGAAAGTTGGAAAACTTAAACTGGCCATTATTACTTTCCTGATCTGGATTTTACCTACAGCAACCATAATGACCTTTGCTGCAATCAGTTATGCTTTACTGGATCAAAAACAAAAATTTAACGATATTTTAGAATATATCCAGCCAATTGCACTGGGTATTGTAGCTTATGGTGCATGGAAACTTGGTAAAAAGGTTTTATCCTCTCAGGTTTCTATATTCCTTGCCATTGCTTCGGTTATTGCCACATTAGTTTTAAGAAATGCTTATGTGTTTCCATTATCGATATTGATAGGCGGAATGATCTCTTCAGCCATCGAAACCCCAAAAGAGGAAGCAGAGTTAAGGGTTAAACTTTTTTCAAATATCAATCCTAAAAAACTGGTCTACTTTCTAGGTGCTTTACTTTTATTTGCCTTGGTAGGTGCAATTATAAACAGAACATCGCCCTTTAGTTTACCGATTCGTTTGCTCGAAAACTTTTATCGTAACGGAATATTGGTTTTTGGGGGCGGACAAGTGCTTGTTCCTTTGATGTTTACCGAGTTTGTAGAGATGAAACATTATTTGCCTTCATCTGGATTTTTATCAGGTTTTGCATTACAGCAGGCCTTACCTGGTCCAACATTTTCTTTTACGAGCTACTTAGGCGCATTAAGCATGAAGAATTTTGGTTACGGATTATGGGGCCAAATTTTAGGAGGATTGATTGGGGTTATCGGCATCAACTTACCCGGACTAATCCTCGTTTTATTTATTGTACCGTTTTGGGACGATCTGAAAAAGATCTCACGGATCCGTCATAGCCTTTCAGGAATCAATGCTGTTAGCGTTGGATTTATTATTGCTGCTTTTGTGCTACTCTTAATACCAATGGGCTTTAACTGGATATTTTTAGGGATTATGGTCGCTACATTTTTGTTGTTAAATTTTACTAAAGTTAGTCCACCTGTTATTGTATTGGCAGGTATATTAATTGGATATTTATTTTAGTATAAGATAAATATCAATATCGAGTTTATAGAAAAATTGTTAAAATTTGGAAAGCAAAGGCAGTAAACTTTGGGCTAATGCAGTCCCGCTATCACTGCTGCTCCGACGAAACCTGTGAAACAAGCAAGCACACAATAAAAAATAAAATATACAGTGCTTAAATCGGGAGCATTCGTTTTATCGGGTTTAGATTGGGTGGTTCTCTGCTACTAGGTCGGTTTTCCGTGCCAGTGCCTATAGTTTTTACACTTTATTGCATCTGAAATCCTTTTTTGTCATGCTTAGGGATAATTTATTGCATAAATTATAAATGACAGTAGTTTTTTTGATAGGATGTGAGGAATCGTCATTGCGACAAGGAACGACAAAGCAATCTTTCACGCTAGTGATCCTTGCCATAAAGATTGCTTCGAGGGCTGAAAAAGCCTCCTCGCAATGACGATTTTTCTATTTGGTCTGTCAATGTTAGCAGAAGTAGAAGGTAAAAAAGATTAACGCGTAAAGCACTTCAAAAAAGCTAAAATCTTCTACTATAAAGTAGAATAATTTTTACTAAGATTAACTGATAGTCATTGCCAATTCCTAAAACGGTGGATCATCATCATTATAGTCGTCCATTTTTGAAGGACGGATAATCACGTTGCTCTGTTTTTCAAAATCCTGTGATGGGTACATACCAGCTGAAGGATCAGCCGCAAATGAACTTGGCGGCGCATTAAAGTCTTCTTCCAAATCCGTAAACTTCACAAATTTACCCACGAATTTAAGTGGTACAATTCCAGTTTCACCGTTACGGTGTTTTGCAATGATAACCTCACCAATACCCGCTTGCGATCTTCCTTGCTCATCCTCGGTAATGCCGTAATATTCAGGGCGGTACAAGAATAATACCATATCCGCATCCTGCTCAATTGAGCCCGACTCACGTAAATCGGATAACATTGGCCGTTTTCCCTGTAAACCTGGTCTACTCTCTACCGCACGACTTAACTGCGATAGTGCGAGCACCGGAACATCAAGTTCTTTTGCAACCGATTTTAGCGCTCTCGATATACTACCAATTTCCTGCTCACGGTTACCACCACCTTTTCCTTCGCCTTTACCATGCATTAACTGCAAGTAATCGACAATTACCAATTGAATATCGTATTGTGATTTTAATCTTCTGCATTTTGCCCTGAACTCAAAAATGTTTAGTGCAGGCGTATCATCAATTAATAGGGGAGCTTCGGTTAAACGGCCAATTTTACTGTGTAACTGCTGCCATTCCCATTCCTGTAAATTTCCTTTCCTGATTTTTTCCTGCTCTATTTCTGCTTCTCCAGAAATCAAACGATTAACCAGCTGAACAGACGACATCTCTAACGAGAATACTACCGTTGGCTTTGCAAAATCGACGGTGGCATTTCTTGCACAGGTTAGTACGAAAGCCGTTTTTCCCATCGCCGGACGTGCAGCAATAATTACTAAATCCTGCTTTTGCCAACCACCAGTTATTCTATCTAGTCCCGTAAAACCAGTTGGCACACCAGTTAAACCATCGGTTTTGGTACGAAGCTCTTCAAGCGTAGCTAACGATTGTTTAATGATATCATCCATTTTCTGTGTATCTCTACGCAGGTTATTCTGGGCAATTTCGAAAAGTCCTTTTTCTGCCTGATCTAAGAGATCGAAAATATCAGTCGTATCTTCGTAGGCGTTTGTAATAATTTCGGTTGAGATCCTGATCAGTTCACGCTGAATATATTTCTGAGAAATAATACGTGCGTGAAACTCAATATTCGCTGCTGATGCAACTCTATTGGTTAAATTGGTAATGTAGTAGGCGCCACCAACCATTTCTAAAGAGCCTAACGTTCGCAGTTCTGCCGTTACTGTTAAGATATCAACGGGGCGCGATTTTTGAAATAGAATATGAATCGCTTCAAAAATTTTCTGGTGGGCAATGTTATAAAAAACCTCTGGTTTCAAAACATCAATTACAGCAGAAAGCGCATCTTTTTCGAGCATTAACGCTCCAAGAACTGCTTCCTCAAGATCTAATGCCTGAGGGGGAATTTTCCCCTGTGAACTTATAGTATTACTTAACCTGCTTTTTCTAGCAGTTATACTGTTCTTTCCGCCTTGTTCATTATCGATACTCATTCCACAAAAGTAATCAAATTTTGATGCGGTTGTTCGAATTAGTTACTAGCTGTTTGTTAACAAATTGAAGCATAATCAGATTAAATTTTATTGGATTTATGATGCCATATAAATTTTTAAACAATTAAATGTTAATAAGGCGCACATTGTTTAGGGCTAAAACATTTTATTTGAATACTTTTGCCTAACAATTTCAAAACATGGATAATTTTAGAAGACCGCAACGCGCAAAAGAGAATAATGAGTTTGTATTCGGCATCAGGGCTGTAATAGAAGCCGTTAAAGCAGGAAGAGACATTGAAACCATTTACCAGCAACGCGGTCTGGGCGGTGAACTTTTTTTAGAATTAAAAGCCCTTCTAAAAGATACTTTGATTCCCTTAAATTCGGTTCCAATCGAGAAGCTGAACCGGATGTCGCAGAAAAACCATCAAGGTGTAATTGCGGTTATTTCGCCGATTACCTACCAGAATATTGAAGACATTATTCCAACCGTTTTCGAAAAAGGTGAGGTTCCATTAATTTTGGTTTTAGATAGCGTTACCGATGTGCGTAACATGGGTGCGATTGCACGTACGGCCGCCTGTGTAGGGGTGCATGCCATTGTAGTTCCTTTAAAAAATGCTGCGCAGATCAATGCTGATGCCATTAAAACCTCGGCAGGTGCCTTATTCAGTATTCCGATTTGTCGCCATGCTAACCTGCACAAAACCTGTTTGTTTCTACAAGAAAGTGGTTTGCAGGTTGTAGCCTGCACCGAAAAAACCAGTGATTTTATTTATGCGCCAGATTATACCATGCCTACGGCAATTGTAATGGGATCGGAAGATGAAGGAATTTCTAACGATCTTTTAAGGGTAGCCGATCACCTGGCTAAAATACCAATGGCCGGAAAAATCGAATCGTTAAATGTTTCTGTTGCTGCTGGGGTAATATTATATGAGGCCGTTAGACAAAGAACAGTTTAGGTAAGCGGGTTAATAATATCAATAGCTATTAGCTTCATCCCATCGCGCTTCGTCTTCCTAAACTTTTTTTAGGATCTTACGCAAGGGGTAAGATGGAAAATATAAAATGGATGATGAAAACTATGTTACATCATCCATTTTACATTTCATGTATCTATTAAATGAATTTATTTCCAAATCTTGATTTAACTTCGGCTACAAATTCTTTAACCTTTTGTTCTTCATTTCTTGGGCAGATCATTAGCATATTATTGTTTTCCACAACAATGTAATCGTGCAGCCCCTGTAGGATAACCAATTTATCTTCTGGAACATTTACCATACAGTTTGATGAATCGAACATCAGTACCTGTTGTGACGGGATAACGGCATTACCCACATAATCTTTCTCTGCCATCTCATAAATAGAGGCCCAGGTTCCTAAATCAGACCAGCCGAAATCAGATGGAAGTACGTAAACATTTTCTGCTTTTTCCATAATCCCAAAATCTATTGAAATGTTGGTGCATTGGAAATAAGCATTATTGATAAAATCTTTTTCGCCAGCTTTATTCAACTCAGATCTGCCGATATTAAATATCTCGTACATGTCTGGAAGGTGTTTCTCGAAAGCATTCAGTATCGCCTTGGCCGACCAGATAAAGATCCCTGCATTCCACAAGAAATCGCCACTTTGCAAGAATGATTTTGCCAATTCTAAATTTGGCTTTTCGGTAAAGGTTTTAACTTTATGCAGATCAGTATCGGTGTTGAGCACGTAATCTGTATGCTGAATATAACCGTAACCTGTATCCGGGCGGTTTGGTTTAATACCCAAAGTGATTAAACAATCATTTTTCGAGGCAGCCTCTAAAGATTGCCCAATAGATGCTATAAAGCCATCAATATCTGCGATGGTATGATCAGAAGGAGCAACAACAATCGTTGCATTAGGGTTTAACTCGGCAATTTTTAAACTTCCATAAGCAACACAAGGGGCTGTATTTCTCATTAAAGGCTCAGCCAAAATCTGGTTATCTGTTAATTGCGGTAATTGCTCTTTAATTAAATCTGAATAAATTTCGTTGGTAACGATAAATATATTTTCAGGAGGACAGATGTTTAGGAATCTTTCGTAAGTACTTTGAATCAGGGTTTTTCCAACACCGAAAAAATCGATAAACTGTTTTGGATATTCCGTTCTGCTTACTGGCCAAAAGCGACTTCCGACGCCACCGGCCATAATTAATGCATAATAATCTTTATTCATTTTTTATTTTAAAAATTACACTATGCCTTCGTTAAGGAGATCGTGTAAATGGATAATGCCAAAGTAAGTATTTTGTTCTAGAACTAGCAACTGTGTAATGTTATTTTGCTTAATAATATCTAAAGCATCAACCGCTAAAGCATCAAATTGTATGCTCTTTGGCGTTCTGCCCATTATATCTTCGGCTTTTAAGTTTGCAATAGAATTGTTATTTTCTAACATCCGCCTTATATCACCATCGGTAATGATGCCAAGTACTTTATCATCGCTATCAACAACAACAACTGCACCCAAACGGTTTTTACTAATTTCTATTAACACATCTTTAACCGATGCGGATGGGTGTATGGAAGGTTTCTCATTAGACAAAGCCAAATCCCGGGCTTTTAAATAGAGTTTTTTACCTAATGATCCACCTGGATGATATTTCGCAAAGTCGGATTCATTAAAATCTCTGCACTCCAATAAACAAATAGCTAAGGCATCGCCCAATGCCAATTGCGCCGTTGTACTGGTAGTGGGGGCCAAATTATGCGGACAGGCTTCTTTTTCGAAAGAAGTGTTCAAAATCAGATCGGCCTGTTCGGCTAAAAAAGAATTCAGTTCACCAACCATCCCGATGAGCAGATTGCCAGATGTTTTCAACAAGGGGGTAAGCACTTTTATTTCTGGCGTGTTTCCACTTTTAGAGAGGCAGATTACAATATCATCTACCTGGATCATCCCCAGATCGCCATGAATAGCATCTGCGGCATGCATAAAAATAGCAGGCGTACCTGTTGAATTAAAAGTAGCTACCATTTTTTGTGCAATGATTGCACTCTTTCCTATACCAGTAACAATTACCCGTCCTTTGCCATGTAAAATGCTTGATACGACTTTTTCAAAATCGCCATTAATATTCTTTGCAACATTTAATATTGCTGCTGCCTCAAGCTCTAATGTGCTTACAGCCGATTGGATTATTGATTTTTTACTTTTCAAAGAGAAAATAATTGTCTGTTAATACTTGAAATTCTTGTAAAATTATGTTATTTTGGATACAAAAATAGCATCGCATATTTTATTACACAAAATGGACGTGAAAAAGTCGTTATTTGATAACCTACAAAATTTCTTCGGGTTTGACAATTTCAAAGGTGATCAGGAGTCGATCATTACAAATATTTTAGAAGGCAATAACACATTTGTTATTATGCCAACAGGCGGAGGGAAGTCTATTTGCTATCAGTTACCCGCTTTAATGAGTGAGGGGACAGCAATTGTAATTTCTCCACTAATTGCATTGATGAAAAACCAGGTTGACCAATTAAGGGCCTTTGGTGGAAATGACAGTATTGCTCACTTTCTTAATTCATCCCTAAATAAATCTGAAATTACTCAAGTTAAATCTGATCTTTTAAGCGGTCAGACTAAGTTATTGTATGTTGCGCCAGAGTCTCTGGCGAAGCAGGATAATATTGAATTTTTAAATCTGATTAAAATCTCTTTCGTTGCCGTTGATGAAGCGCATTGTATCTCTGAATGGGGGCACGATTTCAGGCCAGAATATCGTAAGATTAAACAGGTTATTGCAGGATTGGGGAATAACATTCCAATTATTGCATTAACCGCAACTGCTACGCCAAAAGTACAGCAGGATATTATGAAGAATCTTGGAATGACGGAAGCAACGTTGTTTAAATCGTCATTTAACAGGCCCAACTTATTTTACGAAATCCGACCTAAAAGAGACATCACCAAAGAAATTATTAAGTACATCAAATCTAATCCGGGCAAATCTGGGATTATTTACTGTCTTAGCCGTAAAAAGGTTGAGGAAGTGGCAGAAGCATTGAATCTGAATGGAATTAGTGCCTTGCCTTATCATGCGGGGTTAGACCCAAAGGTTAGGGCTGAAACGCAGGATAAATTTTTGATGGAAGATGCTGAGGTTATTGTAGCAACCATTGCCTTTGGTATGGGGATAGATAAACCCGATGTTCGCTTTGTGATTCACCATGACGTACCTAAAAGTATGGAGGGTTATTACCAGGAAACTGGCAGGGCCGGACGTGATGGTGGCGAAGGCGTGTGTATTGCTTTCTACGCTCAAAAAGACGTAGACAAGCTGGCTAAATTTATGAAAGATAAACCAGTTTCGGAACGTGAAATTGGCACGCAGATATTAAAAGAAGTGATCGATTATGCTGAATCTGGCGTATGCCGACGTAAGCAGATCCTTCATTATTTCGGTGAAAACTTTAACGAAACGGGCTGTAACTGCATGTGTGATAACTGTAAAAAGCCTAAAAAGCAATTTGATGCAGAAAGTCAATTGTCGACAGTTTTGAAATTTATCGAAAAATCAGGCGAAAAATTTGATGATGCACACTTGTTAAATGTATTTTTAGGTTTAGAAACCGCTCAAACCATTGCTTACGAACACAGTAAGATTCCTGAATTTGGAAGCGGTAAAGAAGAAGGCGAGCTGATGTGGAAATCGATTATCCGCCAGGCTGTTTTAAATAATTACCTTTTTAAGGACATTGACAATTACGGTTTATTAAAATTAACCAAACAGGGAAGAGATTTTATTATCAACCCCTATAGCCTTAAATTCATACTAAACGAACCAATAGAGAACGGTGCTGATGACGATGACGATGATGTAAAGCAAGGTACAGGTGCTTTAGATACCCATCTTTTATCATTGCTTAAAGAGCTACGTAAAAAAATTGCGAAGCAAAAAAGTGTTCCACCATTCGTAGTTTTCCAGGATCCATCTTTAGAGGAAATGTGTACACATTACCCGATTACGACGGAAGAGCTTCGCCAGATTTCTGGTGTAGGTTCGGGTAAAGCGATGAAATTTGGGACACCTTTTATCGAATTGATCAAAAAATATGTCGAGGATAACGATATCGAACGTCCAATCGATTTGATTATTAAAACTCAGGCCAATAAATCGCAGATGAAGGTTTCGATCATTCAAAATATCGACAGGCAGATTGGTTTGGAAGATATTGCCGATTCGAAAGGCATCACCTATGAAGAAATTCTCAAAGAAGTAGAATCGATTGTAAACTCTGGTACTAAACTTAACCTAAACTATTTCATTGATGAAGTAATTGATGATGATAGACAGGATGAAGTATTTGACTATTTCAGAGCTGCTGAAAGCGATTCTATCGATGAAGCGCTTAACGAGTTAGGCGAAACCGATTATACCCGCGAAGAAATTCAATTGATGCGGATTAAATTCATGTCAGAACTAGGAAATTAAAAATTAGGTGTGAGATAGGAGAAGCTAGATTTGAGATAAACTCAGATCTTATATCTTATGTCTCACATCCCACATCTCAACTATGCTTAACTATTTAGATAAATTAAAAAATACAGATTCGGGAAATTTCTTTTTAATGGCTGGTCCATGCGCTATTGAAGGCGAGGATATTGCCATGAGAATTGCCGAAAAGATTATTACAATTACTGATAAACTTCAGATCCCATATATTTTTAAAGGTTCGTACCGAAAAGCAAATAGGAGCAAAGGAAGTTCTTTTACCGGCATTGGCGATGAAAAAGCTTTGCGCATTTTAGAAAGGATTGGTAGAGAATTTGGCGTGCCAACAGTTACCGATATCCATGAAAGTGGTGAGGCCGCAATGGCAGCTGCTTATGTTGATGTATTGCAGATCCCTGCATTTTTATGTCGCCAAACTGATTTATTAATTGCTGCCGCCGAAACTGGAAAAGTAGTAAACGTTAAAAAAGGTCAGTTCCTTTCTGCAGGTTCTATGAAGTTTGCGGTTGAGAAAGTAAAAGAAGCCGGAAACAACAAAGTTATTTTAACAGATAGAGGTAATACTTTCGGTTATCAGGATCTGATTGTTGATTACCGTGGTTTACCCGAAATGCAGGGTTTCGGCGTTCCGGTAGTAATGGATTGCACACATTCCCTACAACAACCTAATCAAAGTAGTGGTGTTACTGGTGGTAAGCCAGAATTGATTTCGACTATCGCTAAAGCAGCAATTGCAGTAGGAGCAGATGGTTTATTTATCGAAACACACCCTGATCCTGCAAATGCAAAATCAGATGGTGCCAATATGTTACATTTAGACCTGTTGGAAGAAACTTTAACCAAACTGATCCGAATCAGACAAGCTATATTATAATCTTGAACAGTCCGAAAGTATTTCTTACTGCAGAATGGCGTAAACTGGCTTTGGCACAATATGCTGTAGATAAAGAAATACTTTCGAAATACCTCCCTCCACAAACCGAACTAGATGATTGGCAAGGTAAATATTATGTGAGTTTAGTCGGCTTTATGTTTGTTGATGTTAGGCTGCGAGGCTTTAATATTCCATTTCACACTAATTTCGAAGAGGTTAACTTAAGATTTTATGTCAAATTTAAGGATGGAGATACGTGGAAAAGAGGCGTGGTATTTATTAAAGAATTTGTACCCAAGCCTGCCATCACCTTTGTAGCCAACACCATTTATAAGGAGAATTACCAAACATTTCCGATGAAACATGTTTGGATTGAACAAGAACATCAGCTTGAGGTAGATTATCGCTGGAAGAACCGAACCTGGCATAATTTTTCAGTTATAGCTTCTTCAAAGGCAGAAGAAATACGGATTGGTAGCGAAGAAGAATTTATTACAGAGCATTATTGGGGTTATACTAAAATTGGAGCGAATAAAACATCTGAATACGGTGTTGAACATCCGCGCTGGCAAATTTATTCGGTAAAAGACTATAAAATTGATGTCGATTTTGGAATTAACTACGGAAATGATTTTTCTTTTTTAAACGATGCTAAGCCTGATTCTGTATTCCTGGCTGGAGGCTCTGAAATAAGGGTACTAAAAGGGAAGAAGTTTTAATACGGCAAATATTCTTGTCATTCTGAATGCAATGAAGAATCTTTATTAAATAAATTTCAACTTGTGTTTCATAAGCGGAGGATTCTTCACTAAGTTCAGAATGACAAGTCACCGTTATATCCTATGATAGTCTCCGCGCCAATTTTTAATGACTTTCTTAATCTCATCAGGAGATAACTTATCAGCCACAGCTTTATCAACCAAAGCCAAATATTCTTCATCACCAGCAAAACGCAAAGCCATAATTTGCCCCATTCTCAGCTCACTCGGAAGTGCTTTACCAGTAAGAATGTAATAACGCAACTTTTCTTCGGCTCTTGCAGCTCTGTCCTGTGCCTTAAGTGCAAACATCCGTGCCATTACAGCTATAATGGCAATCAGGAAGAATGCAAGCACAAGCAAGCCCGTAATTATAGTAGGTACGGCTATGCAACAATAAATGGCAAAACCTAATCCTAAAACCGCTAAGGGTATTGTGAAAAAATGAAAAGGTGGATAAAATCTCTTATGGTTTCCGTAATGCTGAGACATTTTTATTTTTCATTAAGTTGTACTACTTCTTCTTGTTCCTTGAGATTTGAAGCACATTTTTAATGTGCGAGGCAACCGCTGCGCTTTGAATATTTTCTCCAGTTTCGATATAGCGATTTACTGGTCCACCACATTTAAAACAAAAGCCTTTTAAAATAATATCATTTAATTTATTTAAATAAGGTTTATAATTCGTAATGGTAGACATCTTTTTACATCCAGTACAATAGCAGCTTTCTAGTATAAGATTTAGGTGCTTATATTGCTCTAACATAATAATTTCTATATCGTAATCTTCAATTTCTATTTCCATAAAATTTGCCAATTATATTTTAGTAATTACAAACGATGTTCTACGATTGTTTTTCCTACCTGATTCAGTTTTATTATCAGCGATCGGTTTACTTGCTCCAAATCCTTTAAAAGTAAGTCTTTTAGCATCAATACTATTTTTAATCAGGTATTCATAAACAGCATTTGCCCGGTTAAATGATAATTTCTCATTCAGCTTGTCATCGCCAACATTATCGGTATGACCCTGAATCTCAATCTGTACGTTTTCGTTTTGGTGCAAAAAATCGATAAGTAGATCCAGTTCACGGATAGAGGCGGGCAAAAGATTAAACTTATTGGTATCGAAGAAAATGTTTCTTAAGGTTACATTTCCACCTTGCTTTATTTTTTCGATGTAAACTTCAATCTGGTAAGGTTTATTGATATCTCCTGCCTTGAGCTCAAAGTTTTCAGAGTAAAACATGTAACCTTCGGCATTTACATTAAACAGATAATTACTCCCAACAGGCATTACCGCTAAAAACTGACCCGTTTCTGGATCAGTATAATCGTCGAAAACAGTTTTATTGCTTTTCAGATCAACCACCTGAACATTACTTTCGATCGTTTTTTTAGTATCCCGGTCTCTTACAATTCCTTTCACATAAGAAACCTTCAGCGGTTTAGCTACTTCAGGAATTCCAAAGCTATAAATATCCTGTAAGCCAAAACCTCCTTTTAAATTCGAAGAAAACAATCCGAAATTTCCATCGGCACTTACTACCAAACCACTTTCATCTTCGAAAGAATTGATCGGATAACCGATATTAATTGGCTTTTGCCACTTGCCATCATTATCCATTCTACTATAATAAATATCTTTGTTTCCAAAACCTGGCCAACCATCAGAAGAAAAATACAAAGTTCTTCCATCAGCATGTAAAAATGGTGTATTTTCATCATAGACCGTGTTGATATCAGGCCCAAGGTTAATGGCAGGTCCCCATTTAGCATCATCGGTAATGGTGCTTTTCCATATGTCGTACCCTCCTGAGCCACCGGGTCTGTTGCTTATAAAATACAAGGTTCTTCCGTCAGGACTGATTGCTGGTTGTGATTCCCAATATTCTGAATTAACGGGTTTCCCAACGTTGTAAGGTTCGCCCCAATCTTTTCCCTCACGGTGTGAAACATAAATATCACACCTACCCAGGCCATCTGGTCGGTTGCATCCCGTAAAAAAAAGGTACTTCCCGTCAGGTGAAATGGTTTGGGCTCCTTCATTGTATCGAATAGTATTTATTTTGCTGGATAAAGGAATAGCGGCACCCCATTTACTGCTTTTAAGCTGTGATGTCCAGAAATCTTCATTACCATTTACCTGGCGGGTAAAAACCAAGTTTTCGCCATCAGCAGTTAGAGAAGGAAAGTACTCAGCATTGGTTGTATTTACACCTTCACCTAAATTTGCTGGACTATATTTTACGGGTTTATTGATTGTTATGGCGGCGAAATCACAATCTAAAAGATATTTCTTTGCTCTTTTTGCTCTATCAGATGAAGGATCTAATGTTAAAAATTCACTAAAATGCTGTTTCGATTTTAAATAATCCTGAGTTGCAAATTCGGTTTCAGCCAAGCCGTAAATTACAGCCGGAGCTACAATTTTATTGATCAATATGGCTTTTTCGTAAGCTGCTTTGGCTTCAGCATACTTTTTTTGTGCTTTATAAACGCCAGCAAGCACAATGTAGGCATTCTGAAATAACGGATCAGCTTCAACCGCACTTTTTAATACCTGTTCGGCAGCAGCATAATCTAATTTGTCAATAAATGGGCCGGATTTTTCAAAAAAAACCTGTGCTTTTTTATTTAGGGAACTTTGCCCAAAACAATAAATACTCAGTATGCTAAAGAAGAGGACTAAACGAAATTTCATTACATTAACATTTGGTTATAAAGCTAATGTATTGTTTTTAAGGAATATTTAAAAATTTGTGTGTTTGCAAAGAAATTTCCCATTTTGGGTTTGCCATTACATAATCAATAATTAATGGTGTAATTTCTTTTGATTTAGACCATTCTGGCTGCAGATATAATTTACAGGCAGGAGACACCATAGCCGCGTATTCTTCAGCCCATTTAAAATCGCTTTTGTTAAAAACGATCACCTTTAATTCGTGCGCAAAAGGTGTAATATCTGGTCTTGGTGCTTTAAATTTCTTTGGTGATAAACAGATCCAGTCCCAATTTCCAGAAAGTGGGTAGGCACCAGATGTTTCGATAAAGGTAAGAATACCTCTTTCTTTTAATTTGTTGGTTAAATAATCAAGGTTATAAATCAAAGGTTCGCCACCTGTAATTACAACAGCCTTACCCGGAAATTTATCGGCGTTTTCAACAATTATATCCGAAGCCGTAAGTGGATGCATTTCGGCATCCCAGCTTTCTTTCACATCGCACCAATGGCAGCCTACATCGCAGCCCCCTAAACGGATAAAATAAGCTGCTTTACCAGTATTAAATCCTTCGCCCTGTATGGTATAAAATTCTTCCATTAAAGGAAGTAATGTGCCGTCTTCTGGTATGTCTTGTTTCATTTTTGAGGATGCAAATATCCAAAAAAAATATGGTGATGCTGTTCCTCKTTTGAAATTTAATGTAAAGATGAAATAAGACTGATATTTATTTGCTGTATTTTAGCTGCATGAAGTGGTTTAAGGCGTTAAATAATAATCAAATTCCCCGTCCTGATACAATTAAAACAATAGAAGTTGCGGGAAAACAAATTTGTTTGATTAACAATGAAGACAAAATTACCGCAACCCAATCGCATTGTCCGCATGCTGGGGGTCATTTTAGTGGTGGCTGGTGCAAAAACGGGCATCTGGTTTGTCCAATCCATCGGTACGAATACAGTTTAACCACGGGAAGGGGAGCAGAGGGACAAGGTGATTATATCAATATCTATCCAACTGAGTTGCGCGAGGATGGCCTCTATATCGGTTTTGAAGAAAGCTGGTGGAGTAAACTTTGGAGTTGATTTTTAACCACAGCCTAAAAGGATGAACACAGATGAATTATATTGGTTCATTATCATATGTTCATTGGTAAAGCAAATTGGCTATTGTAAGCTGGGTATTGGCTAACCGCTTTTCAATTAACAAAAAAGCGATTCAATCTTCTTGAACCGCTTTTCCTTCTTTAGTCTTTAAGCTTTCACCTTTAGGCTTAAGAATATATCTCTTTCCTAGCTGATGCTAACGTGTTTTTTAATAGACCAACAATAGTCATTAAACCCACACCACCAGGAACAGGCGTAATGTAAGAAGCTTTGGGTGCTACGTTTTCGAAATCTACATCACCATATAACTTAAAGCCGGATTTGGTTTCAGCAGAAGTTTCGCGGTTAATACCTACATCGATAATAATGGCACCAGGTTTAACCATATCGGCAGTAACAAAATTCTTTTTACCAATAGCGGCAATCACAATATCTGCTTGGAGAACCTGTTCTTTTAAATCTTTAGTACGAGAATGGGTAAGTGTTACAGTACAATTGCCAGGGTTGGCATTGCGGGCCATTAAAATGCTCATTGGGCTACCCACAATATTACTACGACCAACAACCACACAGTGCATTCCGGTAGTATCGATATTGTATTCCTGCAGCATCAATAAAATACCATAAGGTGTAGCCGGGATAAAGCAAGGCAGGTTGCGCATCATTCTACCCAAATTTACCGGGTGAAATCCATCAACATCTTTACGGTGATCGATCTTTTCGGTAACCTTCTCCGGATCGATGTGTTTTGGCAAAGGCAATTGAACAATTAATCCGTCTACATCATCATCCTGGTTAATTTCTTCAATTTTCGCCAATAATTCAGCTTCAGTTACCGAGTTATCATATCTATGTAACGATGATTTAAAACCAACTTTTTCGCAGTTTTTCATCTTACTGGCCACATAGGTTTCGCTTCCTCCATCGTTACCAACTAAAATAGCAACTAGGTGTGGCTTGCGACCACTTTTATTTAAAAATTCGGCAGCTTCTTCTGCAATTTGAACTTTAACTTTTTCTGATACGTATTTACCGTCTAATAATTTCATTCTAAAAGATGTGAGAAATGAGATTTGAGATCTGAGATCGAACAAATTGTCTAATGTCTCATATCTATCATCTCATATCTAATTTTTAATCTAATTTCAAAACCGCCATAAATGCACTTTGTGGAATCTCTACGTTTCCAACCTGGCGCATACGTTTTTTACCCTTTTTCTGCTTTTCCAATAACTTACGTTTACGGGAAATATCACCACCGTAACATTTAGCCGTTACATCTTTACGTAAAGCACTCAGTGTTTCGCGGGCAATAACTTTAGCGCCAATTGATGCCTGTATTTTAATCTCGAATTGTTGACGAGGGATTAACTCTCTTAATTTCTCACAGATTTTCTTTCCAAAATCGTAAGCATTGCTACGGTGAATCAGTGAGGATAACGCATCAACAGGCTCATCGTTTAACAATAAATCAAGGCGTACCAAATCAGATTTGCGGTAACCAATTTGGTGATAATCAAACGAAGCATATCCTTTAGAAAGTGTTTTTAACCTGTCATAGAAGTCAAATACGATTTCGGCCATTGGCATTTCGAAAACCAATTCAACCCTGTCTGATGTTAGATATGATTGATTAATAATCGCTCCCCGTTTTTGGATACAAAGCGACATTATTGGACCAACAAAGTCAGCCTTGGTAATAATATTTGCTTTAATATAAGGTTCTTCAACCGAATCCAATTTACTTGGATCTGGCAAATCAGATGGGTTATTTACAATAAACTCATCACCTTTTGTAGTGTGTGCAATGTACGATACGTTGGGAACCGTTGTAATTACAGTCATATCGAACTCGCGTTCTAAACGCTCCTGGATAATCTCCATATGCAGCATTCCTAAGAAACCACAACGGAAACCAAAGCCTAATGCCGCAGAACTCTCAGGTTCGAAAACGATAGAAGCATCATTCAACTGCAACTTGTGCATGGCTTCGCGCAGCTCCTCAAATTCATCCGTATCAACAGGGTAAATTCCAGCAAAAACCATTGGTTTCACCTCTTCAAAACCTTGAATCGAATCAAGCGATGGTCTGGTAACAGTTGTAATTGTATCACCCACTTTTACCTCTCTGGCTTCTTTAATACCAGAAATAATGTACCCCACATCTCCGGTTTTTACCACATTACGTGGTGACATATCCAGTTTCAGAATTCCAACCTCATCAGCCAGATATTCTTTGCCAGTATTAATGAATTTTACTTTGTCGCCTTTTTTAATTTCGCCGTTTACTACTTTATAATAAGCAATAATTCCCCTGAATGAGTTAAAAACAGAGTCGAAAATCAAAGCTTGCAAAGGTGCTTCTGGGTCACCAACCGGAGCTGGAACACGGTCTACAATGGCCTGGATAATATCAGGAATACCCATTCCGGTTTTACCCGATGCAGGAATAATATCTTCTCGTTTACATCCAATTAAATCAATAATCTGGTCTTTTACTTCCTCTGGCATTGCCCCAGGTAAATCCATTTTATTTAAAATCGGAATAATTTCAAGGTCGTGTTCAAGTGCTAAATATAAGTTCGAAATGGTCTGTGCCTGAATACCTTGCGAAGCATCAACGATAAGTAATGCACCCTCGCAGGCTGCGATGGAACGCGAAACTTCGTACGAAAAATCTACGTGTCCAGGTGTATCAATCAGGTTGAAATTATATTCAATATCACCAACTTTATAGTTCATTTGTATGGCATGACTTTTAATTGTTATGCCTCTCTCACGCTCTAAATCCATGTTATCGAGCAATTGTGCCTGCGCCTCACGCTTTGAAATTGTCTCGGTATATTCTAATAACCTATCAGCCAGGGTGCTCTTGCCATGGTCAATATGTGCAATAATGCAAAAATTACGTATATGCTTCATCTTTGCGCAAAGATATGCTTTTTAAGGTAATTTTTAATCTAGAAAATTCTACCCCAAACACTTTGATTTGAAAAGCAAATACAGTGGCTTTTCTGTTACTACAATCCTGCTTTCCACTTTACTCCGTTGCACTCCGTGTACGTTCCAATCGGGGTTATTTTATCAGAGATGGTTTGCTTTTGTTACTTTTCCGGCAAGATGCCTCAGTAAGTAACAAATCTGGCATAACGAAATCTAAAACAGAACTAAAATCAAACATCTTGCTCAGCTTAACCAACATCAATAAAAAATATGGCAGCCATGAAGTATTAAACTTTGGCGAATGGAAAATCGATAACGGAATCCATTGGTTAAAAGGAGGGAACGGAACTGGTAAATCGACCTTATTTCGGATTATATCAGGACAGATTCCATTCAAAGGCGAAGTAATACTCAATGAAATAAACCTTAAAAATGAACCCATAAAATTCCGTTCGAAAATTAGCTTTGCCGAAGCCGAACCACAGTACCCATTATTTGTAACAGGGCAGGAACTGATCAATTTTTATGTTGAAACAAGAAAAGCAGAGGGTAAACAAGCCGAAGACCTTGCTGCTAATTTCGAAATGGCAGCCTTTCTTGACAATAAAATTGGTAGTTATTCGAGTGGGATGCTCAAAAAGCTTTCTTTGATCTGTGCATTTATTGGTAGCCCTGATTTGTATATTTTAGACGAACCGTTGATTACCATTGATGTGGCTTCGGCAGATAAATTGTATCAGTTGATCAAGGAAAAAGCAGTACAGGGAAAGAGTTTTCTTTTATCATCGCACCAGGAAGTTAGCACCGATAAACTAAAATTGGAGACCATATTTCAGATCGTTGACAAACAAATCATTCAACTATAATGCTGAAATTACTAATCAATAGCTTAGCCAAAGAATTTTACCAGCAACACGCAGGATTTTTTCTGGTAGGCATTTATATTTTATTCGGTGTGGTAGAGCCTTCACAATTAATTGGCTACCAAAAGGCCTTGTTATTAGCAGGTATTTCATCGCCTGTTGGAATTGCTATTGTATTTGTTTCATGGTTTTTATACGCCGCAAAAGTTCATTTCTTTATTAAACAAAAATTAGCATCAGCCAAGTATAATTTTATTAAAGAAACAGCTGCTCTGAAAAAAAATATGCAGCTAAAATTGTGGCTAAGATTATATTTTACCATCCTCATACCGGTTATTATTTATGTTTTTCTGCTTATTGGTTTAAGCATCAATTACAGTCTTTTTATTAGTGCCATTTGTATCCTGATTGTTTTTTCGGCTTTAATTTTTGGCTTATCGTGGCTAACTTATCAATCGGTAACATTAAGTTTTTTAATTAATGAAAAGGAACCGGTTCGTTTTGGAATAAAATTTAAAAAACCATTCTTCAGCTGGCCATTATTCCATTTACTCAAAGAACAACCCTTAATGTTATTGATGTGTAAGCTGTTGTCATTTGTTTTCTTTAAAGCAATGCTGTGGATGTTTGCAGATGTTGGCTACGATATACGTGTATTATTAGTTGCTTTATTGGCATCTGTTTTATGCCATGCAGTTTTGATTTTTACTTTGCTAAAATTTGAAACTGAATACATGAATTTCAGCAAGAGTCTTCAGCTATCAATCAATAAAAGGATATTCAACTGGTTATTAATTTTCGCCATCATATTAATCCCCGAATGGATATTTTTGATTTCAGCCGCTCACCTTAACCTCTATGCGATAGCCAATGGGCTTCTGTTTAGTTTATCCGGGCTATTTTTCCTATTGGCGTTAGTGTATATCGTTCGGTTAGATATGGACAATTACCTCAAATGGTTGCTGTTTTTCTTTTTTATTGCCATGTGGTCAATCCTTGCGCATTATTATCTTTTGTTCAGTTTGGTGTTGTTAGCCGGTTGTATTTTATACTACTTGTTTATGTTTAATAAAATCGATCTGAAGGGGATGGAAGAATAAGAATTTTAACCACAGATATTCATAGATAATACAAATATAAATCCATCTGTGCTCATCATTGATCTGTGGTTAAATTCTGTTATAGATTACCTAAACCATTGTTTTTTTCCATTTACCCTTTTTAAACAAGATATAGGCAGCTATCGCAATACCTGCTTCAGCTGTTGGGATGGCAATAAAAACACCTGTTGGGCCCATTTCTAAAAATTTGGCTAAAAAGTAAGCCAAAGGAATCTGGAACAACCAAAAGGCAAAAACATTAATTTTGGTAGGTGTCCAGGTATCACCAGCACCATTAAACGCGCTACTGAATACCATTGCAGCTCCATAAATCACAAAACCAACACTTAAAATTTTTAAAGCTTGGCTTGCAACGGCAATCACATTTTCATCTGATGTAAAAAATGCCGCGAACAAATGCCCACAGGTTAAGAACAGTACACTTACTATGGCCATGAAAATAACAATGTATTTCAAGGTTTGGAATACTGATTTTTCAGCGCGATCTATATGGCCCGCGCCCAAATTCTGACCAACCAAAGTAGCGGCTGCATTGCTTAGACCCCAGGCTGGTAACATAAAAAACATCATTAACCGCAGTGCTGTTTGGTAACCTGCCGACCCTGTATCACCTCCGGTAGTGGCAACAAGTTCTGCCAAAAACACCCAGCTACAGCTCGCAATTACGAACTGGAAAATAGCTGGAGCGGCAATCTTAACGATAGCTTTAATCTGGGCAAAATCAGGCAAGAAGTGACTAATGCGTATTTTTAATATATTTTTACCACTAAACAAATTGTAAACCTGATAAGTAACGCCCAAACAACGACCAATTGTTGTGGCAATTGCAGCGCCTGTTAAACCGAATGCCGGTACTGGCCCAAAACCATTAATAAAAATAGGGCAAAGGATGATGTTCGCAATATTGGCGATCCACAAACTCCGCATTGCGATGGCTGCATTACCTGCACCACGAAAAATCCCGTTGATTAAGAATAAGAGTACAATAATGATACTTCCACCCATCATAATCCGGACAAATGGAATACCTTGATCAGCTGTTTCGGTTGACGCTCCCATAAGCAATAGAATATCTCTGGCGTAAATTAAACCCAGGATACTGATTATAATGTTAACGAAAACCGCAATTACAATCGTCTGCATACCGGCTTTTGATGCCGCTTCTGGATTTTTCTCGCCAATTCTCCTCGCAACGACAGCTGTTGCAGCCATACTCAACCCGATGGCCAATGAGTAAATAATGGTTAACACGGATTCCGTTAAACCAACGGTTTGTATAGCATGGCTACTGTTTTCTAAATGACCTACAAAATATAGATCGACTAAGGCAAAAACCGACTCCATAGCCATTTCCAGCATCATCGGAATGGCCAATAAAATAATTGCGCGTTTAATACTAATTGAAGTTAAATAAACCTCATGACCTTTTAAAGATTGAACGAGGATATCGAAAAAAGACGAAAGTTTGCCCTGCGTCTTTGTTGACTGTGACATATAATAATAAAGTAAAGTGTAATGTATAAACCAATGATACGCCTTTAAGCGTACATATCTAAAAATTGTAAGGGAGGGAATCCTCGGTTATTTAGAACCTCAAACGGATTGCAGATACTATCATGGCTCTGGTCTTTTTGATGCAACAAAGATAGATAAAATTTCGAATTGTCAAATTTAGATGACTAATTTTTGTTGAAGTGATTAATTTTTTATTGTTGATCCATGGTCTGTGTCTCATAGACCATCCAGGTTGGATTTACGACTGTTTTTTTATCACGGAGACACGGACCTTAGGGATCTATAATCCCTAAATCGGTGTAATCATCTTCTATATACTGTAGGCTTTAATCATTTCTCCTGAAACCTTTGTTCCACGACCAGTAGTTAAATCAATCAATACATAATCAAAAATGCCATCTGAAGCCACTTTGCCTGTTTTTTGATTAATGATTTCAAACTGAACCGAACAGCCTTTATCGTTCATCGTTAAAATGCCGGTCCTGATCAGCATTAAATCATTCATCAGCAGGGGACGTTTGAAATTAATATCGACATGACTTACTACCCAGCCAAGGCCCTGTTTGGTAAAATCTTCCCAAGGCATACCGTAGAATTTTTCCATTTGCTCATAACGAGCTGCGAGTACATAATCTAAGTATTTACTATTATGTACATGATTAAACATATCGATATCATCCGGACGAACACGTAATTCGCTTTCGAAAATGCTGTATTGATTATTTTCCAAGGGTAATGTTTTTTTGCAAAAGTAAGCTTTTGATGTCTTTATATAAAGATGTATTGACGTAAAGATATATCATCTATTTTTCGTATTTTTGATATGAAATGGGAAAGCTCACTTTATATGATATTACAGTTGCGCGCGAAACAATAGCCGAAGAGCGTGAAAATGTTTATTTAAAGCGTACCCCCGAGCAGCGCTTCTTTGGTGTTTTGCAGCTTAACCACATCTCAGTTATCATGAATGGGGGGCAACCCCTTAAATCGCCACAAGGGAAGGGTATTATTATCCGTAAGCCAAACATATAAGCTTCTATATGTCTTTTGATAAAGAGAACCAGGAAATGCTTTTGTAATCAAATTAAAATGAAGGCTGCAGAAAGATATGGTTTAGTTTTTCGAAATATTGATGGCAGAACTGCCTTAAGTCTCTAAACCCGTCTTAACGAAATACCTTTTGTTGAAGGGGTCTTCGACACGCTGAGACCAACAATCACAAAAGATTGTAATGAGAACGGAAGGGTAGCAAGCGATGAAAACCAAATTTGCTTTTCTAAAAATGATATGCGAATTAAAATTTAGTCAATTTCCTCTGGTTCAGCTTTATCATTACTGATGAAACGCCATTCCTGCCCGTAAAGCGATTTATATTGAACCATAACTTTAATATTGGCTTTTTCTACAAGTGGTCCAAGGCGTTCATCGTTTATATTTATCAGACTTAACTTTTCGCCGACAGGCAAAATTTCGTTTTTCCAAAGATTAGTTAGCACGACAGATTTGGTAACCGCTAATTTGTTATCGTTCTTTATTTGTTTAAGAATTTCGGCTATATTTTTATAAGGTTTCGATTTATAATAAAAAACATAATCAGCTACAATAGCTGGACCAAGGCCTTGGTTTACAATCAGAAACTCATAATGATAATCATCTTCCCCAGCTTTTTTCACACCCGAAAAACTGTTTGAATAACTCATAAGCAGTGGTTTCACAGACGCATATTGCTGAATTTTTTGCAACCTGGTTTGATATAACGTTATAATAATAGCACAAATACTGGTCACAATTGCACATAAACCAACCACGGTATTTAATGATAACTCGAACTTATTTTGGGCTTTCTGCATATTTCATTAGGTTGTAAATCCAATCTAAAATAGAAAATATCGGTTGTTGAACCTATAAGATGATAAACATTTCTCAAAATGACTAATAGGCAAGGAAGATAATAATAACGATCACTTGCTTATAAATAAAAATAGCCTTATCTTTGCGCCACAATTAATTAATTTTTTATTGCTTTAATATTATTCAAGAATGTATTTAAGTCCAGAGAAAAAAGCTGTAATCTTTAAAGAACACGGCAAAGTAGAAACCAATACTGGTTCTGCAGAAGGTCAAGTAGCGTTATTTACATACCGTATTGCGCACTTAACAGAACACTTAAAGAAAAATCGTAAAGATTTCTCTACTCAGTTGTCACTTCAAAAATTGGTAGGTAAACGCCGCGGTATTTTGGCTTACCTATACAAAAAAGATATTGAGCGCTATCGTGCTATCATCAAAGCTTTATCGCTTCGTGATATCATCAAACAAAAATAAGCGCAAGTTTATCAATAAAAGCCATTCTTTAGGGAATGGCTTTTTAATTCCCTGTTAATTTTTTTAACGGGTTTTATTATAGATAGGCTTTTTTAATCCTATCTTCGTTTGCAAAAACAAATACATATATAAACAACGGTGTGTAGAAAGAGGAAAACACACCATAATTCTATTTAAATGAATGTAATAAAAAAATCGTTCGATTTGGGCGATGGCAGAATTGTAGAAATTGAAACTGGTAAATTGGCTAAACAAGCTGATGGTTCGGTTGTAGTAAAAATGGGTGATACCATGTTGTTAGCAACTGTAGTATCAACCGTTGGTGCTAAACCAGGTACTGATTTTTTACCTTTATCGGTTGATTATCAGGAAAAATATGCGGCTACAGGTCGTATCCCAGGAGGCTTTTTACGTCGTGAGGCAAGATTATCCGATTACGAGGTGTTAATCTCTCGTTTGGTGGATAGAGCTTTACGCCCAATGTTCCCAAGCGATTATCACTCTGATACACAGGTGATGATTTCTTTAATCTCTGCTGATAAAGATATCATGCCAGATTGTTTGGCAGGTTTAGCAGCATCAGCTGCATTATCAGTATCTGATATTCCTTTCAACGGTCCAATTTCTGAAGTACGTGTGGCTAAAATTGATGGTAAATTGGTAATTAATCCATTAGCTAGCCAATTAGAGCGTGCAACTTTAGAGTTTATGGTAGCTGGTTCGGCTAACGATATAGGCATGGTTGAAGGTGAGTGTGATGAAATTCAGGAAGACGAAATGGTTGAGGCTTTAAAATTTGCACACGATGCAATTAAAGTTCAATGTGCTATTCAGGTTGAATTAACTGAGGCTACTGGCAAAACCGTTAAACGCGAATACAGCCACGAAGACCATGATGCTGATTTAAAAGCTAAGGTTTATGCTGATACTTACGATAAAGTTTATGCTGTTGCAAAAGCCGGTGGCAATAAAGACGTTCGTAAAGAAGGTTTCACTGCGATCATTAACGAATTCTTCGAGGCAATGCCTGAAGATACTGCAGATTTAACTAAAGCAATGGCTAAACATTATTATCATGATGTTCAGTACGATGCCATCAGAAACCTGTTGTTAGATGAAGGTATCCGTTTAGATGGTCGTAAGACTACAGAAATTCGTCCAATCTGGAGTGAAGTTGGTTATTTACCTGCTGCTCACGGTTCGGCAGTATTTACACGTGGCGAAACACAATCATTAACTTCAGTTACTTTAGGTAGTAAAGATGATGAGCAAATGATTGATGGTGCTTTCTTCAATGGTTACAATAAATTCTTATTACACTATAATTTCCCTGGTTTCTCAACCGGAGAGGTTAGACCAAACAGAGGTGCTGGCCGTCGCGAAATTGGTCACGGTGCATTAGCACAACGTTCATTGAAAAAAGTGTTGCCTCAAGGTGAAGCAAATCCTTATACCATCCGTATTGTTTCTGATATCTTAGAATCTAATGGTTCGTCATCAATGGCAACTGTTTGTGCGGGTACATTAGCATTAATGGATGCAGGTATTAAAATCAAATCTCCAGTTTCAGGTATCGCAATGGGTTTAATTACCGATGAGAAAACCGGTAAATATGCAATCCTTTCTGATATTTTAGGTGATGAAGATCACTTAGGTGATATGGACTTTAAAGTAACTGGTACTGAACACGGTATCGTTGCTTGTCAAATGGACTTAAAAATCAATGGTTTATCTTACGAAGTTCTAACAAAAGCTTTGTTACAGGCTAAAGAAGGTCGTTTACACATCTTAAACGAGATGAAGAAAACCATTAGCTCGCCTAACGAAGATTATAAACCACATGCACCACGTATTGTTTCTTTAACTATTGATAAAGAATTTATCGGTGCAATTATCGGCCCTGGAGGTAAAATTATTCAAGAAATGCAACGCGAAACCGGTGCTTCAATCTCTATCGAAGAAGTTGATGGCAAAGGTATTGTAGAAGTATTTGCAGATAACAAAGCAGCTATCGATGCAGCGGTTACCCGCATCCGTAATATCGTAGCTAAGCCAGAAATCGGTGAAGTTTACCAAGGTAAAGTAAAATCAATTATGCCATTCGGTGCATTTGTTGAGGTTATGCCAGGTAAAGATGGCTTATTGCACATCTCTGAAATTTCATGGGAACGTTTAGAAACCATGGACGGTGTATTAAAAGAAGGTGATAAAATCGAGGTTAAATTATTAGACATCGATAAACAAGGTAAAATGAAACTTTCTCGCAAAGTTTTATTGCCAAGACCAGAAAAACCAGCTGCGCCACAAGCGTAAAAAAAGTCCAGAGGCGGGAGTCCGAGTCAGGAGATATAAAAAACCCTTCCGGTTAAAAACTGGAAGGGTTTTTTATTTTAAATTGACCTAATGCGTTTCGTCATGCTGAATTTATTTCAGCATCTTTATTTCTAACTTAAAAACTTTCGGACTTCTTTCGTAACTTGCATTTTTAGAAAAACCGTATAAACAAATCCTCATTGCAAGGCAGAAAGCATCTTTTTTGGCACCGCAGTCGTATTAGATTGCTTAGTGCCTCGCAATGACGAAAAGCTAAATAAAATGAAATACATCATTGCCCCATCCATACTTTCTGCCGATTTCGGCAATTTACAGCGAGATATTGAAATGATTAACCACAGCGAGGCCGATTGGTTCCACGTTGATGTGATGGATGGTGTTTTCGTTCCAAATATTTCTTTTGGTTTCCCCATCATGGCTGCTGTAAAAAAACATGCGACCAAACCTTTAGATGTACATTTAATGATTGTTGAGCCGGATAAATATGCTCAGGATTTCGCTAAAGCAGGAGCGGATAGAATCACGGTACATTACGAAGCCTGCACACACCTGCATAGAACCATTCAGTTAATCAAAGCATCAGGCTGCAAGGCTGGTGTGGCTTTAAACCCGCATACTCCGGTAACCTTGTTGCAGGATGTAATTGAAGATCTTGATCTGGTACTCATTATGTCGGTTAATCCCGGTTTCGGTGGACAAGCTTTTATCCATAATACCTACAAGAAAATAAAGGATTTAAAGGCCTTGATTCAAGGGGTAAATGAAGACCTAATAATTGAAATCGATGGTGGTGTTGGTTTGCAAAATATTGCTACATTAGTATCAGCAGGTGCCAATGCTTTTGTGGCCGGAAATGCAATTTTCGCAACAGATAATCCAACGGAAACCATATCTAAAATGAAAAGCTTGACAACTAGCGCGATAAATATTTAAATTGTTAAATGTTTTATTGCTAAATTGTTTTTAGGATGGGGCGCATACAGTCTTAATACCTGATACTTTTGTCTTGATACTAAAAATGCTCAAATTTCGGCTAACCCTTCTCCTTTTAATTGCTGGTTGCAGTTTTGCTGTGGCGCAGCCTTTAGTTAGAGTTTCAGGAATAGTTTATAGCGATGAAAAGTTACCTTTAGCACAGGTTACGGTAATCGTTTTAGGACAGGCACAATCAACTGTTACTGATGAATTTGGTGTATATACCATTTATTCAAAATCAAAAACGTTTAGCATTAAATATTCGCTTTTGGGCTATCAGCCACAAACCGTAAAATTTAGTGAGCGCTCGGGGGCTCGGATTATCAAACAGGTAAGTTTAATTGCCAATATTAATGAATTAGAACAGGTTAATATCACCAATAAACAGAACCAGTTAAGTAACACCACCACTATTAATATTGCCGATGTTTCTTCAATGCCATTGGTTTCTGGCAATTTTGAAACCATGCTCAAAACCCTGCCAGGTGTATCTACAAACAACGAATTAAGTGCCCAGTATAGCGTTAGGGGAGGTAACTTCGATGAAAATCTGATTTACATCAATGATGTAGAAATTAACCGACCTGTTTTGATCCGCAATGGGCAACAGGAGGGACTAAGTTTTATCAATTCAGACCTGGTGAGTAAAGCAAAATTCTCTGCAGGTGGCTTTGAAGCGAAATACGGCGATAAACTTTCTTCAATCTTAGATATTAGATACGATAAACCGGATAGTAATCAAACCATTTTTAGTACCAGCCTTTTAAATACCTCATTAACAACCAAAAAGATATTCAAAAACAGCTTCCTTTTGGCTGGTTTACGCTATAAAAACAACTCGAGTGTACTGATTAAACAAGATGAAAAGGGGAGTTATAGCCCAAATTTTGCCGATGCTCAATTGCTGTATCAATATGATTTTTCATCAAAATTCAATATCGGTTTTTTGGGCAGCTTTAACCTCGGTCAGTTTAAATTGGTGCCCACCAATAGAGAAACCCAGTTCGGAACGTTGAGCACTACATTAAGACTAAATGTGGATTATACAGGACAAGAAATAGACGATTACCAAACTTTGGGAAGCGCCATTACTGCTACTTATTCACCCAAACCAAACCTGGTCATCAAGTTTATTAACAGTTATTTTAGTACGGTTGAGCGAGAGCGTTTCGATATTAATGGCAGCTATATTTTTGATGAGGTGGATAATAATTTTTCAGGTGAAAATTTTGGGGTGATCAATAAAAACAGGGGCATTGGCAGTTATTATAATTATGGAAGAAATAGTTTAAATACCCAGATTTTCGCTTCTGAAATAAAAGTAGATCAGAATTTTAATAATCATGTTTTTTCCTGGGGGATAAAATTTGATAAATCTAATTACGACGATCAGTTGAACGAGTATAATTATACTGATTCTGCTGGCTTCATTTTGCCCAACAATTCGAAAAATATCACGTTACAAAATGTAATCAATATACAGAACAATATTGATATCAAAAACTACAGCACCTACATTCAGGATAGCTATTCGCTTTCCAATTCTGCAGAGTTACAATTAGGAGCACGCGCCACATATAGTTCGCTAAGCAAACAGCTATTGATTAGTCCGAGGATGTTAATTGCTTACAGGCCCAATTCAAACAATAAAATTTTAAGGTTTTCTGCCGGTGTTTATAAGCAGCCACCCTCATACCGGACCATTCGTGATTTTTCAGGAGTATTAAATATTGATCAAAAGGCACAGAGTTCTTATAACACTTCTCTGGGTTATGAATACGCTTTCGATGCTTTTGGAACACGGCTAAAGTTTACTTCTGAGGCATATTTTAAATATTCTGACCGACTGATTCCGTATAAAATAGATAACCTGAGAATTAAATACCTGGCGAATGAAGTCTCGCGCGGTTATGCTTATGGCGCCGATTTTAGTATAGGCGGTGAGTTTGTTAAGGATCTGGTTTCTTATTTCAGAATGTCGGTTATGCATGCCAATGAAGATATTATTGGAGATAGTTATATCCAGAATGGAACTACAATTTATCCTGGTTATCTAAAAAGGCCAACTGATCAGCGTTTGAATTTCTCTATATTTTTTCAGGATAAATTATTAAATAGTCCAACTTATAAAGTACACTTAAACGCGCTTTATGGCTCAAGATTACCGATTGGTCCATCACAAACACCACGGTATTTAGATAAGTTTTTTATCCCATCATACAAGCGGGTAGATATCGGTTTCTCTAAAGATTTCCTTGATGACGCCGCTTTGCACAAACCCAAATTTCTGGACAAAAATTTCAGTTCGGTTATTTTGTTCTTTGAGGTTTTTAATATGTTGAATATCGACAATACAGTTTCCTACTTATGGCTTAAGGATGTAGATAATGTGCAATATGCTATTCCAAATTATTTAACAGGCAGGCAGTTTAACCTGAAGTTGATTGTGAAGTTGAAGAATAAGCCATAAACTACTAAACCTATTAGTCTTTATCTTTTTGTCTTTCTGATTAACGAATTCTTTTGCAAAAACTGCAACAAAATGCTCAATTTTGTCGAGATTTTTAACAAAATTTAATTTTTTATGATACGATTTTGTGGGCATAACTGCTTTAAAAATTTTACATTTACGCCCATAAAACATTATATAATAAGATGAAGCATAATTTTGGCGCAGGCCCTTGTATTTTACCTCAAGAAGTGTTTAAACAAGCAGCTCAGGCTGTTTTAGATTTTAACGATGGATTATCAATTTTAGAAATTTCGCACAGAACAACCGAATTTGAGGCAGTTGTTGCTGAAGCTGATAAGTTGATAAAGGAATTATTAAATGTGCCGTCGGGTTATTCCGTTTTATTTTTACAAGGTGGTGCAAGTTTGCAATTTGCAATGGTTCCGATGAATTTATTGGGTGATGGACAAACAGCAAGTTATTTAGACACTGGTGTTTGGGCAACCAAAGCATTAAAAGAAGCTAAATTTATCGGTAATGTGAATGTAGTTGCCTCGTCTAAAGATGCGAATTATACTTTCATTCCAAAGGATTTTGAAATTCCTGCTGATAGTGCTTATTTCCACTATACTTCAAACAATACCATTTACGGAACTGAGCTTTTCGAAGTACCTAAAACAAACATTCCGGTTGTTTGCGATATGTCTTCTGATATCATGAGCCGTGTAATCGATGTTTCTAAATTCGATTTAATTTATGCCGGAGCTCAAAAAAATGTAGGCCCTGCTGGTTTAACTATCGCTATTGTTAAGAATGAAATTTTAGGGAAAATTGACCGTAAAATTCCATCTATGTTGAACTATCAATCGCATATCGATAACGATTCGATGTACAATACACCTCCAGTTTTCTCAATCTATGTAGCTTTATTAAATTTACGTTGGTTAAAATCGAAAGGTGGTGTTGCTGAGATTGAAAAAGAAAACAAACAAAAAGCTGAGGCACTTTACAGAGAAATCGACCGTAATCCATTATTTAAAGGAACTTGTTCAGTTGAAGACCGCTCTAGAATGAACATTTGTTTCGTAATGGAAAACCCAGAATTGGAAAAACCATTCTTGAAATATGCAGAAGAGCAAGGTATCGTAGGTATTAAAGGACACAGAAGCGTTGGTGGTTTCCGTGCATCGATGTATAATGCATTGCCAATCACAAGCGTACACGCTTTGGTAGATGCCATGCAGGTATTTGAAGAACAACAAGCAAAAGCAAATTAAGAATTAATTATAACCGCAGATTATCAACGTAATCATTTTAATCTGTGTAATCATAAATAACAATGATTAAAATATTAGCAAACGATGGGATTGATCCGATCGGAAAAGAATTATTAGAAAAAGCAGGTTTCCAGGTTGATACTGAAACCGTTCCTCAGGATAAATTAGCTGAAGCATTAAAAAACTATGATGCCATTACTGTACGTAGTGCAACAAAAGTTAGAAAAGAATTAATTGATGCTGTACCCAATATCAAATTAATTGGTAGAGGTGGGGTGGGCATGGATAATATCGATGTTGAATACGCACGTAGTCAAGGTGTTAATGTGGTAAACACACCAGCTGCATCTTCATTATCAGTTGCCGAATTGGTATTTTCTCACTTATTTACAGGTATCAGATTCTTACAGGATGCTAACCGTAAAATGCCTGTAGAAGGTTCTACTCAATTCAATAACTTGAAAAAAGCTTATGCTAAAGGAACTGAATTAAGCGGTAAAACCATCGGTATTATCGGTTTCGGTCGTATCGGTCGCGCTACTGCAAAAGTGGCTTTAGGCTTAGGAATGAATGTTTTGGCTTACGATTTATATCCTTCAGAATCTGAAATCACCTTAGAATTCCAAGGTGGAAAGTCAGTAAGTATTCCAATTAAAACGGTTTCATTGGAGGAGGTAATTACAGGAAGTGATTTCTTTAGTTTACATACTCCATTTGCTGATAAACCGATTTTAGGTGCAGAAGAATTTGCTAAAATGAAAAACGGAGTAGGTATTGTAAACTGTTCACGCGGGGGAACAATTGATGAGCCAGCTTTAATTGAAGCACTAAATTCTGGTAAAGTTTCTTTCGCTGGTTTAGATGTTTTTGATAACGAGCCTACACCGTTAGCAGAAATTTTAACCCATCCAAAAATCTCTTTAACACCACATATTGGTGCATCAACCAACGAAGCACAAGAACGTATTGGTACGGAACTGGCAACGTTGATTATTGAGCATTTTAAGAAGTAATTTATTTAGACCTTACAGGTTTTAAAAACCTGTAAGGTCTAATATTTAATCTAACGCATTCGTTAGCACCCAATAGCGGTAGCCCAAAATCGCCTTCTGAAAAGTAGTCAGCTTATTTGGATCTTTTTTATACAAACTTGGTAAAAGCGCCTTATTTATCTTCACCAAGATTTTAAACAGTTCTTTTTTCATAATTTGTCAATTGCTTTTACTGGTTGCAAAGTGGCTAAAATCCGATTGAAATTTTAAGAGCTGATTTTAGCAGTTTTATACCCCTGAAGTTTTTTGCTGAAGAAATAAAATCCACCTGCCATTACTAAAATCAAAAAGGCGATGATGTAGGTTGATAAACCTCCTTTATTCTTTTTCTCTAAATCTTCTTTGAGCTGCGCATTCTGATCCTGTAGTTTTTTAATGGTTTGCATATAACGTTCCAAGCGCTCCTGAGAATTATCCGCCACAGCGACTTTCTGCTGGTTCTGCAAATCTTTATAATCCATTAATACTTTCAGCTCTTTGAAAATATTGTTGTCGGTTAAAACTACCTGGCGAAGAATTTCATTGGAATTTTTAATATCACGTTTGGTTTGCCATCCGAATATTCCAGTTCGTTGATTTAAACTTTCATCATACTGACCAAACTTGGTACTTCTTTCTACAAGTAACGAATTTACTTTAGCACGCTGAGCAGTATAGGTAGTGGTATCTTGCTGTGCAAAGGCATGCAGGTTCAGCATTAAAAAAGAGAACAGATAAAAATATTTCTTCATGCGATATAAACGTGAAAAGGGTGAAAGTTGTTTTGGCTGGTTTATTGGTTCATTGGCCATTAGTTTATTGGTTAGCAAAGTGGTTATTCTGTTTCATCATTGCGAGCGCAAAAAAATAGTTTGCAATTAGTTTGTTTAGGCACCATGCCAAATGAACCATTGAGCCAATGAACTACTGAACTTTCTTAAGGATGAAACTCCACCCGTACAATATCACCTAAATGCAAACCTAATAAACCACTTGCTTTACCTTTATTAATCGCAATTTCCAAGTGGTTACTAATCCCGAACAGACAAAGCTTTTCACCTTCCTGTACTTCATTGTAATGCCAGCTCAATTGCGTAATGGTTTCGCTTTTTCTAAAGTATAAAGTAAAGTCCCTGTTCTTCTGTATTTTGGTAAAAAGATCTTTAGTAATGTTGGTGATTACATTGCAAAAAGTATCAATATATACCACACTACCACGGATCACATCTCGTTCTATCACAGGATGWAAAAGCATCTTCTGTTCAATTTCAGCTACAGGTAAACCGATGTCTTTCAGTTTGCCACCTTTGGCTAAATGCGTTGCTGCTTTAACAAAAATATCAACCAGGGGAAAGTGTAGATATTTCAAATCCTGCATAATGTTCAGCTCTACCACATCTTCCGGAACATCGTCAAAAAGAAGGGAGAAAATACCATTATCAGCCCCTACAAAAAAGTGATCACGGTGCTTTACAGCAATATATTTGGTGTTTTCACTGTATACAGAATCGATACCGATTAAGTGCACCGTATTCTTCGGAAAGTAAGGATAAGCGTTTTTCAGCACAAAGGCTGCGTACGAAATATTGAATGATGGAACCTCATGGGTAATATCAACTAAATTAACATTAGGCATAAGACTCAACAGACTACCTTTAAGGGCACTCTGGTAAAAATCTTTTGAACCTAAATCTGTTGTTAAAGTAATTATCCCCATTAAAAATTCATTATTATTGCTTATTCTTGTGTACGGACCTAAGCGTCTGCAAATATTCAAATTTTAATTAATATACCCCGATAACTTTTTAAAATACTACAGTTTGAACGAATTAAAATTAACTCTGGATACCGTAAATCCTGCTCACTTTTGGGGGCCGAATAACGAGAATTACGAAATGATTAAAGGTGCTTTCGCGAAGTTGAAACTGGTAGCGAGAGGTAGTGATGTTAAGGTTCTCGGTGATGAACAGGAACTTAAGGCTTTCGAGGATAAGTTTAACCAGCTTATTGCACACCTCGAGAAATATAGCTCACTCACCAATAACGACGTAGAATCTATACTAGGGGCAAAAGCAGCCGGTGTAGTAAAAAAAGATGTAGAACAACCTACCGGAGGCGGTGGAGAGGTAATTGTTTTTGGTACCAACGGCCTTTTAGTTAAGGCAAGAACCGCTAATCAGCGCAAAATGGTAAGCAGTATTGCTAAAAATGATATCCTATTTGCCATTGGCCCCGCTGGAACCGGAAAAACATATACCGCCGTTGCTTTGGCTGTTAGGGCATTAAAGAATAAAGAAATTAAACGGATTATTTTAACCCGTCCGGCGGTCGAAGCAGGGGAGAACCTTGGTTTCTTACCTGGCGATTTAAAAGAAAAAATCGATCCCTATTTACGTCCACTTTACGATGCATTGGATGATATGATTCCTGCAGAGAAATTGAAATTCTACATCGAAAACCGTACGATAGAAATTGCGCCACTGGCATTTATGCGCGGACGTACTCTAGATAACTGTTTCGTGATTTTAGATGAGGCGCAAAATGCCACCGATATGCAGTTGAAAATGTTTTTAACCCGTATGGGGCCAACAGCTAAATTTATTGTCACTGGCGATGTTACACAGATCGATTTGCCTAAAAAACAGATGTCGGGTTTATTTAACGGCTTAAGGATTTTAGAAGATATTAAAGGTATCGATATTATTTACTTAAGTGGTGAAGATGTGGTAAGACATAAACTAGTGAAAGATATCTTGAAAGCTTACGGCGATATTCAGTAAGTCGGAGGTCAGAAATCAGAAAAGTCCGAGGTCCGAAGTTTAAGTCTTGCAATAGGACTACTTCGGACTTTTGCTTTTTACAACTTTTATCGTCCGACTCCGGTCTTCGGACTTTCGGACTTTTTTCCTATTTTTATCCCCTCATGAAAGCACTAAAAGAAACTCATTTCAATTTCCCAAATCAAAGTAATTTTTACAAAGGTAAAGTTCGCGATGTATACACTATTGCCGACCAGTTTATGGTGATGGTGGTATCAGACCGTATTTCTGCTTTTGATGTAGTATTACCTGAAGCTATTCCATTTAAAGGACAGGTATTAAATCAAATTGCGGCTAAATTTTTAGCAGCTACCCAGGATATCGTTCCTAACTGGGTTTTAGATGTGCCAGATCCAATGGTTACGATTGGCCGTATCTGTGAGCCTTTTAAGGTTGAAATGGTAATTAGAGGTTACTTGGCCGGTCATGCATGGCGCGAATATAGCGCAGGAAAACGTTCGGTGTGTGGCGTTTCTCTGCCTGATGGATTAAAAGAAAACGATAAACTACCTCAGCCCATTATTACCCCAACCACAAAAGCTTCAGTAGGGCATGATGAAGACATTTCAAAAGAAGATATTTTAGCAAAAGGCATTGTTTCTATAACAGACTACGAAAAATTAGAAGAATATACTTACGCACTATATCAACGCGGAACTGAGATTGCTGCAAAAAGCGGATTGATTTTAGTGGATACGAAATACGAGTTCGGTACTGCTGATGGCGTAATTTATTTGATTGACGAAATACATACACCAGATTCTTCACGCTATTTTTATGCAGAAGGATATCAGGACCGCCAGAATAATAATGAGGCACAAAAGCAGCTTTCAAAAGAATTTGTGAGAAAATGGTTAATCGAAAATGGTTTTCAGGGGAAAGATGGTCAGGTTGTGCCAGAAATGACACCTGAAATTGTAAATTCAATTTCAGAACGTTACATCGAACTTTACGAACAAATTGTAGGAGAGACCTTTATAAAAGCTGATGCTGATGCAATTTCTAGCCGCATTGAAACCAATGTTTTAAAGGCTTTAGAAACACTTTAAATTCGAAAGAAATTTATACATTAGTAAAATAAAGATTAGAGAGATGAAATTTTCAGTAGATAAACACGATAAATATGTAACCTTAAAGTTAGAAGAGCCTAAGTTTACAAACGATAATGCTCCGGGGTTGAAATCAGAGTTCTATTTGCTCAACGCAGAGGGATTTCAAAATATAATTGTTGATTTAAGTCATGTTACCGAGTGTAGCGATGCGCAGGACTTAAGCTGCTTATTGGTTGGCGATAGGCTTTGCAAATCGGCAGGTGGGTTATTTATTGTAACCGGAATTAATGATGAATTGGCATCGATTATCGAATTATCAAACATATTCCAATCTGTAACGTTTGTTAATACAATAGACGAAGCAACTGATTTTATCTTCATGGATGAGTTGGAGAAAGAGTTTAGAGGCGCTAAATAACAAATATTTAAATAACATTCCGGCCTCGTAGTTTCTAAAAATCTACGAGGCTTTTTATATCTTATCATGATGAAATTTGAAGTTACAATTTTAGGAAGCAGTTCTGCAACTCCTGTATTTAACAGGAACCCATCGGCACAGCTTTTAAATTGTAATGAAAAATATTACCTCATCGATTGTGGTGAAGGCACACAACAACAATTGACCAAGTACAACCTTAAAGCCGCCCGCATCGATTATATCTTTATCAGCCACTTACATGGCGATCATTATTTCGGTTTAATAGGCTTGCTTTCCAGTTTGCATTTAAACGGCAGGATAAAACCCATGCAGATATTTGGCCCCAAGCCTTTATTGGAAATTTTAGAGATTCAGTTCAAATATTCTGATACTGTATTAAGATATCCAATTGAGTTTTTCCCGATTGAAGCCGATGAGTCCAGACAGATATTCGAGAATAGTGATTTAACAGTTAAAACTATTGTTTTAAATCACCGTATCCCTACAACGGGCTTTATTTTTCAGCAGAAGAAACGACAACGGAAACTCATTAAAGATAAGACTGATGAAGTGCCTATGGCGTATTATACAGCCTTAAAAAAGGGAATTGATGTAGAACTGCCAAATGGCGATATTTTACGCAGTGAAGATTATACAACCGAAGCAGATGCACCAAGATGTTACGCCTATTGCTCTGATACCTTATTTGATGAAAATTACTTTGCTACCATAAAAGATTGCGATACCTTATACCACGAAGCTACCTTTATGCACGATTTATTGGATAGGGCTAAAGAAACACATCACACAACCGCTTTACAGGCAGGAGAGGTAGCGAAAATCAATGGTGCAAAGAAATTACTCATCGGCCATTTTTCTTCGCGATATAAAACCTTACAAATGCTTTTAGAAGAAGCACAATCTGTTTTCGAAAATACGGAGTTGGCTATAGAGGGGAGAACTTTTCATCTTTAACCTGAGTCAGATCCTTCAATATCATTTTATGTTAATAAGGATTAAACAATGATGTAATATTGAGACGTCACCCTGAATTTATTTCAGGGTCTAGATGCTGAAATAAATTCAGCATGACGAACACTAAAACAAAAAAGCCTTACAGTTTTAAACTGTAAGGCTTTCGATTTTATAAAAATTAATTACTTGTCTTTTTTGTTGCCACCTCCAAATACCGAGAAGTGTACATAACGTTTAGGATTAGCTTTCAAATCGATCATTAATTCATCAAGATTTTTTGAAGCATTATTTAAATTCTGATACATTTTATCATCGTTTAACAACAATCCTAAACTGCCTTTTCCATCTTTAATTCCTGAAATTACACTTTGTAAATCAGCAATAGCATTGTTTGCATTATCCAAGGTTTGTTTAAAGTTAGCTGCTGCAAACTTATCGGTAACGGTATTAATATTGGTTAAGATATCGCTGATTTTTTGATTATTGTTATTAAGGTTGGCCGTTATACCTTCAACATTTTTAAAAATCGCTTCAATACGTGCGCTTTCTGAACCTACTAAACCATCAACTTTTTTTGATGTGGTTTCTAACGAAGCCAATGTACCAGCAATACTGTTAAAGCTTTTATCAACGTTTTTCTGGAAGTTAGGGTTCAGAATAGAGTTCACACTACTCAGAATAGAATCCATTTTACTGATAATTAATTCCGCTTTCTTTTGAACCGGTTGTACCTGTTCCATTAAGCCCTTTTCTACATTTGCGTTTAAGGTGTAACCATCTTCGGCCATCTTTTTTGAATTACCTAACGACATTACAATGGCCTTACTGCCTAAAAGATCTGTACCTTCTAAGCGGGCAATACTATTTTCGGGAATTTCATATTTGCTGTTTACACTTAAGGTTGCAATAATACTACCGTCTGGCTGTAGCTCCAATTTGGCCACCCGGCCAATCTGATAACCATTGATCAGGATAGGTTTTGAAACACTTAAACCATCAACCCTTGTATATTTTGCATATAATGTAGTTTCATTTGAGAAAATTGAATTTCCTTTTAAAAAATTATATCCAATTATTAATAAAGCAATGGCAAATGCAGCTAAAATACCTACTTTGGTTTCGTTCTTAATCTTCATGAGTGTTTTATTTAATGGCTACAAGCGCTGAAGGTATCTTTTCTTCACTTGTTAGAGCGTAATTAATTCTTGTGCTAAACCCTATAAATACACAAAGGCTGCACTATTTGTTTGGTATCTGTTTTATATTTTTTCCAAAGGTAAAATAAACATCATTTATAATGCCACTTATTTAACCTCAATATTTTTTTTGTATGTTTTTATTGCTTCCAAAATAGAATTGGCAATTTCGTTTTGTCCATTTTGGGAATTAATATATTTTTCTTCTTCTGTATTTGAGATAAAACCTACTTCTGTTAAAACGGCGGGCATACCGCAACGCTGCAATACCAAAACGCCCTGTTCTTTAACACCACGGCTTAATCGCTCATCCCGCTTGATATAACTGTTCTGTATTAACTTGGCAAAATTAATGCTTTTGTCCCGAAAGGCATTTTTTAAAAGCGATAAAAGAATAAAACTACTTGGGTTACTTGGATCATACCCATCGTACTTACTTTTGTAGTTCTTTTCCAATTTAATATCGGCGTTCTCACGTATGGCAGCATCCTGTTCTTTTAACCGGTGCGATCCCGCAACCAATGTTTCTACTCCTTTGATATGCTTGTTGCCTGGAGGCATTGAATTGCAGTGTACCGATATAAAAAGATCGGCATTAGCTTCGTTCGCTATTTCTGCCCGCCTGTACAAGTCAACATCTATATCTGTTTTCCGTGTGAAAATTATTTTAATATCCGGCATCTGCTCCTTTAATAAGGCACCTAATTTTAATGCAACCTTCAACGCAACATCTTTTTCTTTCGAAAAATTACCAGAGGCTCCGGGTTTTCTGCCACCATGACCAGGATCAATAACAATTGTTTTGATCTTATAACCCTGAGCAGGCGCTTTTTCAGCAACTAGTAACGAAAATAAAAGTATTGTAATCAGAAGTTTAATCTTCATGCAGGAGGGATATTAAAATGATGTTTCAGCTATACGTTTATAATTTTTAATTGCTTTAATAATTCCATTTACAATTTCATTTTGCCCTTCAGGAGAATTCATATAATCTTCTTCATCTGGATTACTCACGAAACCAATTTCAGTTAACACAGCAGGCATAGCAGCACGGGCCAATACCGCAAGGCTTTTCTCTTGTACGCCTCTGTTGATCCGGCCTGCATTAACATATTCTTGTTGAAGCATTGAAGCAAACTTTAAACTCCTATCTCTATTGGTTTGTTTCATTAACGATAACATGATGTCACTTTCGGGGGTATTTGCAATAAACCCTTCATAGTTTTTCTGATAATTTTCTTCCAGAAACATCGAAGCATTTTCTCGTTTGATCACCTCATCCTGCTCACCTAAACGGCGAGTTCCCGACACGAAGGTTTCTGTTCCCCTCGTTGAAGTGCTTTTAGAAGTAACGGTTCTATAAACAGGTACTTTTCTGCCCCTTACTTTTTTATAGTAATCTACCACCCTCGATACCCTAACCGGCATATCATTTAAGTGGATAGAAATAAATAAATCGGCTTTTGCATTATTTGCAATATTGATACGCTCGTATAAAGGAATAAATACATCCGACTCGCGGGTATAAATAACTTTGATATCTTTCAAACTATCTTGAAGCGCCCGGCCAAGGTTCAATGCCGTTTTAAGCGCCACATCTTTTTCCTTCGAATACACACCGTGGGTTGCACCATCTTTACCACCGTGACCGGCATCGATCACAATTGTTTTAATTTTATATTCTTGTGCAAACACCTGATTATCAACTGAATTTGATAACACTAAATAAATAATAACTGTTAAAATGGATTTAAGATACATCAATGGTATATTTTTCACTAATTTTGAACGTTTTTGATTAAACATTTGTGCAAAAATAACATTCAAATACGAATTTGAAACTTCTTAAGAGCTCTATTTTACTAATATCTGTCATTTTATTAACACTTGTTGTTGGTAAAGCTAACGCATTTTCTCATTTTTCATTGCAACAAATCATCCAGCAAGACACAACCAAAAAGGATACGACTAAAAAGACAGGTAAAAATAATAGCAGTATCGACCAGAAAGTAGAATACAAAGCGGAGGATTCGGTAAAAATGAGTGCCGATAAAAACATTGTGTATTTATACGGTAACGCAAGGGTGGTATACGGTGATTTTGAGCTAGATGCGGCTTATATCAAATACGATAAAAAGCAAAATTCCATATTTGCGCGAGGCATTAAAGATCCAAAAACGGGTAGGTATACCGGAAAACCAATCTTCAAATCGGGTGCTGATGGAACAGCCATAGCCGATTCTATTTTTTACAATTCAGAAACAACCCGGGCTAAAGTATATGGTGTTTTTTCTGAACAAGAGGGAGGTTTCTTCTCTGGTGGGCAGAGTAAAAAGCAAATAGATGATGAGCTGCACATTAAAAATGTAATGTACAGTACCTGTAATCTACCTCACCCGCATTTTGGATTAATGATTTCTAAAGGGGTGGTAACAGAGAAACAGATTATTACCGGGCCGGTTTACATGATTATCGAAGATATCCCCACTTTTCTGGGGCTACCTTTTGCTTTTTTTCCAAAACCTAACAAACGAACATCGGGTGTAATCCTTCCCACACCAGGCGAAGATGCAACCAGGGGTTTTTTCTTACAAAACGGTGGTTATTATCTCGGATTGAACGATTATTGGGATGCCAAATTAATGGGGTCGATTTACACCAATGGTTCTTATGAAACTAGTGTATTGAGTAATTATACTAAGAGATATAAATACAATGGTAACATTAATTTAGCTTATTCAAGTTTTAAAGATGGTTTAGAAGGTACCGAGGCATTTAGAAACCCAACCAAAAACTTTAGTATCAATTGGAGCCATAGTCAAAATGCCAATGCCAATCCAGGTACTACATTTAGTGCCAGTGTGAGATTAGTATCAACAGGAAAAAGGGGATACTATAAAAATACTGCAGCAGGTACTACTTACGACATTAATACCATCGCAACCAATTCAACAAGTAGCAGTATTAGTTATGCGAAGGCCTATTCGAACGGGATGAACTTCTCTTTGGCCGCATCAAGTGATCAGACTTTAAGTACAAGAGCGATATCGTTAAGGCTGCCAGAAATGACATTCAACGTACCTACATTTAACCCATTTCGACCTAAAGATGCAGTCGGTGAACAAAAATGGTATGAAAAAATAACCGTTGGCTATAGCTTGCAGGGAACCAACAGAATTGATACTTTTGATAGTTTGTTGTTCCAAAATGATGGTTTAAAGCGATTAAGAAGCGGATTTTCACATAGTATTCCGGTAAACATGTCTTTCACTGCCTTAAAATATTTAAACTTTAGTTTGGGTGGTACCTATAATGAGGTTTGGAATTTCCAGAGTGTAAATAGAAGATATACGCAGTTTGCCGACAATACATATACTTTTAGAGAAGATACCCTCAGTGGGTTTAAAAGAGCGGGCAGCTACAGCCTATCAACCAGTATGTCGACTAAAATTTATGGAAGAAGAGATTTTAATCCAGCTGGCAAAATCCAGGCGTTGAGGCATGTAATGACTCCAAATGTTTCCTTCTCTTATTCTCCGGATTTTACCAAAGCAGGGGCGGGGCCATATAGACCTGCCATAGACCAAAATGGTAATCAAATTTATACCAGTGGACAACCTTTAAAATATTCCATTTTTGATGGTATGGCACAGCCGGGCTCTTTTGGCGGCCCTAATGCTTCCATTGGTTTCGGCTTGGACAATACCGTGGAACTGAAGGTGAGGAATAAAAACGATACGACCGGAACAGGCTCAAAAAAGATCCCGATTATTCAAGGTTTGAGTTTTAGCGGTTCATATAATTTCCTGGCTCCTTCTTATAAATTATCAACCATTGGTTTTAGTGGGCGGTCGCAGTTTACCGATAAATTGGGGATAAATTATAATGGAACGTTAGATCCATATGCTTTAAAAGACACAACGGTTAACGGTCAAATCACTAAAATAAGAGAGGATCGTTTATTTTTCCAAAAGAACAAATTCCTGCCACGTTTAACTAACTTTGGCTTCTCATTCGATTATAGTTTAAATCCAGAGGCATTAAAACGCAAAAATGAGGCTAATGATAAATTAGGCGAAGCAGCCAATAAAAAAGGATTAACCGATATACAGTCAGAACAATTAGCGGCTATAAGTCGTGATCCAAATGCTTTCGTTGATTTTAACATTCCCTGGAATTTCTCTTTCTCTTACAGTTTTCAATATTCGAATGACGGGAACAACAATACAATTTCGAATACACTAAACTTTAATGGCGATGTTAACTTAACACCAAAGTGGAAAGTTACTTTTAACTCAGGTTACGATTTTAAGAACAATGGCTTAACCCCAATGAATTTAGCTATTTACCGCGATTTACATTGTTGGGATATGAGTGTAAACTGGGTTCCATACGGTGCTTACAAAAGTTATTCTCTTACCATAAAAGTTAAGGCATCAATACTACAGGATTTGAAATTGAGCAAAAGACAAGGTTTTTACAGCACATACCGATAAATTATGCTAGCCGAAATTATTACCATTGGTGATGAGATTCTCATTGGCCAAATCGTTGATACCAATTCTGCCTGGATGGCTAAACAGTTAAATTTAATTGGCGTTTCCGTTAAGCAGATTACTTCAGTTTCTGATGATGAGCAACATATTATTGAAGCCCTTGATCTTGCCGAAAAGCGTGCAGATATTGTTTTAATTACTGGTGGACTAGGCCCGACCAAAGATGATATTACCAAGAAAACCTTGGCAAAGTATTTCAATATGGGCTTTCGCAATGATCCCGGAGCATTGGAAATGGTTCGTCAGATTTTCGAAAAATACAAACGCCCTTTATTAGATATCAATATTCAGCAAGCTGATGTTCCTGATGGTTGTGAGGTTATTGTAAACAAAAATGGTACTGCGCCTTGCATGTGGTTTGAACAAAATGACACCATTTTTGTATCGATGCCAGGTGTGCCTTACGAAATGATGTACCTGATGGATGACGAAATTCTGCCCAGAATTACGAGCAGATTTAAGCTGCCGTTTATTGTACATAAAACTATTCTTACGGCAAATATAGGCGAATCATTTCTGGCCAAAGAGGTCGAGGAAATTGAAGATAGCTTGCCAGCACACATCAAATTGGCTTATCTGCCAAAATTAGGACAAGTACGTTTGCGCTTATCGGCCAAAGGCGATAACGAAACAGCGTTACAAAAAGAGGTTGAGCTTTACGCCAAACAGATCATTTCAAAAGTAAATAAGTTTGTAGTAACAGATGAAGATATTCCCTTGGAAAAAGCGATCCTGAATCTTATGAAAAGCAAGGGTTTAACTTTATCTACAGCAGAAAGCTGTACTGGTGGATACATAGCGCACCTGATTACGCAGCACCCAGGTTCTTCTTCGGTTTATTGGGGCGGGGCGGTAGCCTATGCATACGAGCTTAAAGAATCTATTCTTGGTGTAAAAGAAAGTACTTTAAATACCTTTGGCGCCGTGAGCGAACAAACCGTTGCAGAAATGGCCGAAGGTGCAATTAAACATTTCAAAACAGATTACGCTATTGCGGTTAGTGGCATTGCCGGTCCAGATGGTGGAACTGAAGACAAACCAGTTGGCACGGTATGGATCGCAATTTCTTCAAAACACAAAACTGTAGCTAAGTTGTTTAATTTCAGTAACAAACGTATTCAAAACATCGAACGTTCTGCAGCATCGGCACTTGCCATGTTATTAAATCTCCTTAAAGAAACAGTTTAGAAAGAATAAAAACTGTATTTTTGTAGCATTACCAATATAAAATACTGTAATTTAATATGGCTCAATACGAACTATTGTTACCAAAAATGGGTGAAAGTGTTGCGGAAGCAACGGTGATTAAATGGGTAAAACAACCAGGTGATTCTATTGATTTAGATGATACCATTCTGGAAATCGCTACTGATAAGGTAGACTCTGAAGTTCCTTCTCCGGTTGCCGGTAAATTGGTAAAACAGTTATTTGCTGCAGATGAAGTTGCCCAGGTGGGCGATGTAATTGCCATTATTGAAACTGAAGGTGGAGAAACCGCTACTACAGAAGCTCCGGTTATAGAAAAGCCAATAGCTGAAGAAAAAATTGAAACTATTCCTGGAATTGCACAACTGCCATCAGAAAACACTACTGTAGCAACTGATTTTAGCTCGTCTGACCGCTTTTATTCTCCTCTGGTTAAAAGTATTGCTGCACAAGAAAATATTTCGTTAGCCGAGCTTGATGCGATTAAAGGTTCTGGTGCTGATGGACGGTTAAATAAAGATGATCTATTAGATTATATCGCCAATAAAAATGGTGCAGCGCCAATCTTAACTAAAACAGTTAGTATAACAGCGCCTATTCCGCCAACAAACCAAACGGCTGAAAATAAAACAAGTTCGGCCCCAATTGTAAATAAAACATCAACAACCAGTGTTAGTGGTGGCGACGAAATTATAGAAATGGATAGAATGCGTAAACTGATTGCCGATCATATGGTAATGAGTAAAACAACTTCACCGCACGTAACTTCGTTTGTTGAAGCTGATGTAACCAATATGGTTTTATGGCGTAATAAAGTAAAAAATAGCTTCGAGAAGCGTGAAAATGAAAAAATAACCTTTACACCAATATTTGTAGAGGCCGTTGCCAAAGCGATAAAAGATTTTCCGATGATCAATGTTTCGGTTAACGGCACGCAAATTATCAAAAAACGCGATATCAATATTGGTATGGCTGCCGCTTTACCAAGTGGTAACCTAATCGTTCCTGTAATTAGAAATGCCGATCAATTAAATTTAGTTGGCTTAACAAAAGCAGTTAATGATTTGGCTGCAAGAGCAAGAAACTCTAAATTAAAGCCTGATGAAACACAAGGCGGAACCTTTACATTAACCAATGTAGGTAGTTTCGGCAATGTAATGGGTACACCAATTATTAACCAGCCTCAGGTAGCTATTTTAGCTGTTGGCGCCATTAAAAAGAAACCAGCTGTTTTAGAAACTGAACATGGCGATGTGATTGCAATTAGACATATGATGTTCTTATCTTTATCATACGACCACAGGGTTGTAGACGGTTCTTTAGGGGGAATGTTTGTGCGTAGAGTAGCAGATTATTTAGAAGGCTGGGACCTGAACAGAGAAATTTAGTCAGTTTACAATTAACTTTTTCAGTTGATGTAATGTCAACAATTAAACAATTTACCAGTTTAACAATCAATAATGTTAGCTTCAAATTTAAAATCGATAGTTTCGGATAATGTACTGCATGCCAAATGGTTAAATACGTTATCTTATATGGAAAATGCAGGTGCAAAGAAGATTTCAGCTTCAGAGCATAAAGAAAATGTAAACCTGATTATTCTTAAACACGCTGCAGAAGAGCATCGTCATGCTTATTATTTAAAAAAGCAGATTTCGAAGATTGACGAAGCACTTTGTAAAACTTACTCCAATGCCGAGTTGTTATCTCCAAACCATACAAAATACTATTTGCATGCTTTAGATATTGCGGTTTGTCGTTATTTAAAAGCTGTATTCAGCCTTTCCGGTTACGATTTAAAATTCGCTGCCTATTTATTTGTTACCTATGCAATTGAAGTGCGTGCCGATGAATTGTATCCAATTTATCAAACGGTTTTAGATGAAGCAAAAAGCAAGGTAAATGTTAAATCGATTATATTAGAAGAAGAGGGCCACTTAGAAGAAATGATGAATCAACTGGTTAGTTTTTCCGATGATTGGGAAAATCATGCAGCTGAGGTAATCAAAATCGAAAAAGCTTTATTTGAAAGTTGGGTTGCTGCCTTAGCTGCAGAACTGCCGATAAGTGCTTAATTGAATAATTAATCAATCAAATTCGTCATCTCGACTGAAGCATAGCGGAGCGGAGAGATCTATTATAGATTTAGCTTCGCTGAGCACTTCGTGGTTCTCAACTATGTTGCACTTCGTTTGAAATGACGATTTTTCGTTAAAAACCAATCCAGTTTATCTTTGTTTCTAAATAAACACAAATATCATGGCTAAGTTTTCAGATTTAATTAACGGTGATAAACCTGTTCTTGTTGATTTTTTTGCCGAGTGGTGCGGTCCTTGTAAAATGATGAAGCCAATTTTAGAGCAGTTAAAATCTCAGGTTGGCGATGCTGTTTCTATCATTAAAGTAGATATCGATAAAAATCAACCAGCTGCTACTTCTTTTAATATTCAAGGCGTACCTACTTTAATTCTCTTTAAAAACGGAAAACAGGTGTGGAGACAAAGTGGTGTTTTACAGGCGTCGCAGTTGAAACAGGTAATTGATGCTCACGCCTAAACTTCTACCACACTTTTAGGCGTTACTGCAAAAATGCGTTCGTTTACTTTCGGATAAACCGTATAAAGTCCGGTAAATAAACTAAATGCAGGCAAAACGGCGTAGTCTTTACCAAAATAGAAGCATGGGAATTTTAATCTTTGCTTGGCTTTGCCCACAATGGTTACACCTGGATGGATATGGCCGCTGATGGGATATAATTCTTCTTCCATACCATTTGGAGCATCATGAATAAAGCAAAATGGCCCCAGGCAAAAACTAGGTTCATGTATTTCGATATTCATTGCAGCATAATTGGCGTCCGAAAGCCTATCATGGTTCCCCTTTACCAATAGAAAATTAAGCTCCTGGTATTGTTTTCTCCATGTAGAAAATTCATCAATATCGGTATTTAAACCATGGTGGAACATATCTCCATTAATTAGCAATGTTTTAGGATTGTATTGTTTAATCAACAAACTTAAGCGTTGAAGATCTGTTTGGGCAATGGTAGAAGGTACTTGCAAACCGGCTTGACGGAAGTGAGCAGATTTACCCAAATGCAGATCGCTTATGGCTAAAAGCTGATGTTTAGGTAAAAACAAAGCCCTTTCTTTATCTAAAATCAATTCTTCACCCTGGCTTGTAATGTTCATTTATTTCGCTTTATCGTCATCCTGAGCCTGTCGAAGGATCTTTTAAATTCCGACAGATCCCAGAAGATGCATTTATTTAATTTTCTCTGATTCCGCTTTCATCCGTATAATCCGTTGCTCCAATTCTTCTGAGCTCATATTTTCACGCAGACTATCTACCTTGATCGGGAAGGACAGCGGTGTAAAACTTTTAGGATTGGTGATTACAATTGCTCCATGCTGAATTCGATCCAACGCTGCCGCCAATCTTGGCTCTTCCAGTTGTTGGTAAAAAACTTCATCGTATGCCTGTCGCAAAAGTAAATTATGTTTGTCATAATCGCTAAAAACATTAAAAAATAAACCAGCAGATGACTGGAGGTGCTTATTGGCTACATATTTACCAGGGTATCCCTGAAAAACGAGTCCGGAAATGCAGGCAATATCCCTAAATTTCCGTCTTGCCATTTCAGTTGAATTGATACTCAACGTAATATCTTCGGTCAAATTTACAGGCGAAAAAACCTCGTAGGCAATCGATTCGTCCATGGGAATTTCTGTTTCACTCAAAAGTTCAAAACCATAATCGTTCATGGCAATAGAAAAGCTGATCGGCAACAATTTACTTAAACGATAGGCAACCAGGGCCGCCAAAACCTCATGTACCAAACGCCCTTCAAATGGATAGGCAAAGAGATGAAAACCTTCTTTATTATTAATAAGTTCGATAAGTAACTCATCATTTTTAGGTACGTGAGAACGTTTTTCCTGCAATAGAAACAGCGGATACACCGCATCTAATTCTTCATCCTGATGTGTTTTATCCAATGCTTCATTGTATTTTTTCCGTAAAACCGACCCTAAATTGGAAGAAATGGGCAAGCGGCCACCATTCCAGCTTGGAGAGATCGCATTTTTCTGTTTACTTACCCTCACCACAACAGTCATATCTTTTACCTGAATAAATTCTAAAACCCTGCCAGCCAAACGGAAATTATCGCCAGCTTTTAAACGGGTAACAAAATATTCTTCAACCATGCCGATGTAACCACCAGAGATGAATTTAACTTTTAACATTGCATCACTTACAATTGTTCCAATATGCAAGCGGTGTCGCATCGCCAATTGTCTGCTCTTTACTTTCCAAAGCCCATCTTCGTCCTTAACCACTTTCTTAAATTCGGTGTAGGCACTTAAACTGTCTCCTCCTGAGGTGATAAATTGCATTACCCAGGTCCATTCTTCAGGAAGGATAAGCTTAAAAGCATGGGTGTTCTTAATTTCCTCATAAATGATTTTATCATCAAATCCATCGCCTATGGCCAGTGTAACCAAATACTGAACCAAGGTGTCAAATACCATAATAAAGGGCTCACGGCTCTCTATATTATTTGTTTTGGCTGCTTCTTTAATCGCTGCAGCTTCTACCAGTTCTAATGCATTGGTAGGTAAAAAATATATTTTAGAGGTTTCGTGAGGGGAGTGGCCCGAGCGGCCTGCCCTTTGCAAAAACCGGGCAACACCCTTTGGCGAGCCCACTTGAACAACCGTATCAACAGGTTTAAAATCTACACCCAAATCTAACGATGAAGTAGCAATAACAGCTTTAAGCTGTCCGGTATGTAAGGCGTCTTCAATCCAGTTACGAAGTTCAAAATCTATCGATCCATGGTGTATGGCAATCCTCCCGGCCAGTTCGGGTTCGATATTCAACAAATGCTGATACCACATTTCCGATTGTCCGCGGGTATTGATAAAAATTAAAGTGGTTTTACTTTTCTCAATAATCGGTAAAAGCTTGTAGGCTAGCTTTAAACCCAAGTGCCCAGCCCAAGGCAATGTTTCGATATCATCGGGTAAAATTGATTTGATCAGGATTTTCTTTTCTAAATCGGCTTTAACAATAATCCGTTTGACCTCCATATTGGGCTCGAGTACATCTAACGCCTCTTCAATATTACCAATAGTGGCAGAAATCCCCCAAATTCTTAAAAACTGGTTTTTATCTAACTTTTGTAAACCCTTAATCCGCGATACGGCCAACTCCACCAATACGCCTCGTTTACTTCCTAAAAGCTCATGCCATTCATCAGCAACAATACATTTAAGATTTTTGAACAAAGTTGAAGCGCCTTTTTGCGCCAGTAACAAGTGCAGGCTTTCTGGCGTAATCAACAAAATTTCGGGCATCGATTTTTTCTGCTGTAATTTCTCTGCCTGAGAAGTATCGCCATTACGCACTCCCACATGCCAATCCAATTCCAGCTCCAATAAGGTTTCGCGCATGGCCCTTGCAATATCTTTCGCCAGGGAGCGGAGTGGGGTAATCCAGATTAACTGTAAACGGTCTTTCGCTTTTTTATTGTTGGCTTCAGTTGCATTTAAGGCCTCAATCACTACTGCTAAAAATAAAGAAAATGTTTTTCCGAAACCTGTAGGCGCATTTACCAAACCGCTGTAACCATCCAAATAATACTGCCAGGCATCTTCCTGAAACTGAAAAGGCTTGCGTTTATTGGTCTTTAGCCAGGCTTTTATCTTTTTATAACCTTTGGTTTTGGTTTGGTCCATGCTTAAATATCGCTGCTTTTGATGGGTTTTCTAATTATTTCTTGAAAAGGAATAACAGTAATGCTTCGGTTAGAGCAGTCCCGCCATTCGCTTTACCTTTTTTGTAATTACCGTTAAATGTTAATTTATCCATAACAAAAAAGGGTATCGCTGCTGTCGGGTTTAAAATCGTGCGGTAACCTTTCAGTTCCGATATGCACTGAACCTGCTTTCCTAATAATTATGGTTCAAAATCTTTCTATTGTTTTGTGCGTGCATCATTGTTTTAATTTCTACAAAGTTGAAGCTAACAACTGTCTCAAATCTTCCAAAGTATTAATTTCATCAGCCTTTTTATCTTTTCGCCACCGCAATATACGTGGAAAACGCAACGCTAAACCTGCTTTATGCCGTTTACTTTCAGCAATTCCCTCAAATGCAATTTCGAAAACCAGTTCAGGTTTTACGGTACGTACCGGGCCAAATTTCTCAATTGCATTACGGGTTACAAAGGCATTCACTTCTTTAATTTCTTTATCTGTTAAACCCGAATAGGCTTTTGCAATCGTGACTAAATTTTCGCCATCACGAACAGCAAAGGTATAATCGGTAAAGAAATTAGCCCTTCTGCCACTTCCTTTTTGCGCATAAATCATTACCGCATCAACCGTGTAGGGATTGATTTTCCATTTCCACCAATCGCCCCTTTTTCGTCCACTATGATAATGAGAGGTCAACTTCTTCAACATAATTCCCTCGCTGTTAATCGATCGGGATGTTTGTCTTAATTTGGCTAATTCTTCCCACGAATGGCAATTGATTACCGGAGAGATCATCACCGGACTTTCAGCTAAACCACCAATCAACCTCTCGAGTGTTTTTCGTCTTATACTTAAAGGTTCTTCTCTAAAATCCTTGGCTTCATATTCTAAAATATCATAAACAAAAAAGCCAATGGGTGCATCTTCCAATTGTTTTTTACTAATCGTTTTGCGGTTTAAACGTTGTTGCAGCGTACTGAATGATAAAACCTGTTTATCTTGTACAGCCAGTATTTCGCCATCTAAAACCACACCATCAGGCAAAACGTCGATCATAAAATGCAATTCGGGGAACTGTTCTGTAACCAGTTCTTCGCCACGGCTCCAGATAAAGAGTTCTCCATTCCGTTTTACAATCTGCCCGCGGATGCCGTCCCATTTCCATTCGGCCTGCCATTCAGAAATATCACCCAATTTCTCTGGTTCTTGCTCTAAGGCATAGGCGAGGCAAAAGGGGTAAGGCCAGGAATTATCGGTATTTACATGGATACCATTTATCAGTTCGTGAAAAGTAATTTCATAAGGATTCCATTTTCCCATTATGCTATGCATAATCTGGGCGCTATCTAAACTGCTTTGTTTAGCCAGCGCATTCACCAGCATTTTATTGGAAACACCAATCCTGAAATTTCCAGAAATCAATTTGTTAAAAATAAAACGTTCCTGTGTTTCTAGTTTATTCCATGCGCTCAGAATAAATTCTTTTTTAGTTTCATCGTCTTTACCTTCCAGATCGTGTAAATCTTCAACCCATTTATGCAATTGAAAATCTGAGGTGTTTTCGGCAGGCGGCAATAACAGGGCGATGGTTTCGCTTAAATCGCCAACATTGGCATAACTTTCGGCAAATAACCATTCTGGCGTTTCAGTAATGTTTATGGCCCAGTATTTAAGCAGTGCTGATTTAATTGGTCTTTTAGGTTTTTTACCTGTAAACAATGCGATAACCCACACCTTGTCTTTATCATCGGCATGGTTAAAATAATTAACCAATGCCGCGATTTTATCGTTGGTTTTATTGCTCAGTTCGAGCTGTTGGATCAATTGGGCAAAACGTTTCATTCTTATTTATTTTCGTTTTGATCAACCAGATCTACTTTATTTTCATCATCATCTTCTTGCCCAAATTTGGTTAACACTTCAGCGGCTTCTATGCCCGCATCATTTAAAAACCGACTAAATGCAGCCGTAAAACCATGCGTAACATATACTTTTTCCGCTCCGGTTGCAGTAATAGCTTCCATTAAGCCGGGCCAATCGGCATGATCACTCAACGCAAAGCCGGCATCAGCACTTTGCCAACGGCGATGTGCCCGCACCTGCATCCAACCAGAGCAAATACCTGTTACCGGGTGGGCTAAATTTTTGATCCAGCGGCTATCCCTCATGGCAGGTGGCACAATTACAATACCTTTCTGCAATTCATCTTTAGTGGTTTCAGGAGTAATTCTGATGGTTTTTGGAAGCTTTACGCCTGCATCAATAATCACTTCATTCAGATTAGCAATACTGTTATGTACATAAATAGGAGTATCACCAGCCAAATTTTTAATTAAACGTTGTGCTTTACCCAAGCTATAGGCAATTAATACACTTGTTTTTTGCTGTATAATATTATCGCTTACCCAATTCTTAATGCCATTAAAAACAACTTCCTGCTTTTGCCATTTGTAAACAGGTAAACCAAAAGTACTCTCGGAAACAAAAGAATGGCACTTTACAGGTTCGAAGGGTGTGGTAATACCATCATCTTCAATTTTATAATCACCAGAGATTACACAAATTTCACCTTTATAAGCTAAACGTACCTGCGCAGATCCGATAATATGTCCAGCAGGAAAAAATGAAATATTCACCCCATTGCGGATAATGCTTTCTCCATATTCCAATGTTTCTACGTTCAAATCTTCGCTGATCCTGCGTTTGATGATAGGCTTGGTTAAGGTATGGCAGAGATAGTATTTATTTCCAAAACGCACATGATCGCTATGTCCATGCGTTGTAACTGCATAATCTACAGGCCACCAGGGGTCTATATAAAAATCGCCTTGCTTACAGTAGATTCCTCTTTTGGTAAATTCTATTAATGCCATAGCTACTAAACAATAAATTTATTGTTTAGTTTTAGGTAAATATCGGCTAAATGCCCGATAATTTAAAATATCGGCTAATTACCCGATAAATAGAAATATCGGCTAAATACCCGATATTAGTTTTGAAATATGAATAATAAGTTCGATATTGTAGTATGATTTGCATTATAACAGGTGATATTGTAGGCTCAAGGAAGATTAAAGATAGCTGGTTATTAAGCTTAAAAACCGCTTTAAAAATAGTTTCCGATCAGAATAATAAGTGGGAGATTTACCGGGGCGATAGTTTTCAGGTAGAAGTTGAGCCAGAAAATGCCATCAGGGCTGCTGCTTATTTAAAAGCATCTATCAGGGTAAATAAACCTGCAGATGTAAGGATGGGTATTGGAATTGGAGATATCAAAAACAAACGGAAAAAACTTTCAGAATCCAGTGGAGATGCTTTTGTAAATTCAGGAGCGGCATTTGACAGTTTAAAACAGGCTAAGGTTAATTTAGCCATTAAAACTGATTCCGCTGATTTTGATGAGGAAATTAATGTCTTAATTAAGCTTTCGCTAATATCAATGGATAGCTGGGGAGTTGTAGCTGCCGAAATGGTAAAACTTGCCTTAGAGAACAATAACCTGTTACAAAGCGAACTGGCGGCTATTTCGGGCCGAACGCAATCATCTGTAAGCGAAGCTTTAAAGCGTGCACATTATACCGAAATTATGGAAATGGACAGGCTTTACCGTAAAAAATTGAACCAAATGATTTTAAAATAATGGATATCTATTTAATCAAGCTTATCCTAACCCATTTAATTGGAGATTTCTTTTTACAGCCAAATGCCTGGGTAAAAGATAAAGAAAGGAAAAAATTAAAATCAATAAAGCTCTATTTGCACGTGGCCATCCACATAGCTTTGATATTCCTTATTTTTTTAAACTTTGGCGTTTGGAAGGTAGCACTGTCAATAGGGGCGCTTCATTTCGTGATTGACGCTTTAAAATCGATCTTTCAGAACAAAAAAAATGCACGGATACTGTTTTTTGTTGATCAGGTTCTGCATTTTACTTCGATAATAGTGGTGTGGCACTTTTTTTATAAGGGAAGTTTAAACATCAGTTTCTTTAATGAAACCAAAACCTGGGTTTTAATTGCGGGAGCTTTATTTCTAACAATGCCTACATCTATTGTAATGCGGGTAATTATTGCCAAATGGCTTCCAGATAACCAACCGGACAGCCCGCAATCGTTACAAAATGCAGGTAAGTATATCGGGATACTGGAAAGAGTGCTGATCTTCTTGTTTATCTTAACCAATCATTTCGAAGCTGTTGGCTTTTTACTCGCAGCCAAATCTATATTTCGGTTTGGCGATTTAAAAGAAGCACACGACCTTAAATTAACTGAATACGTATTGATCGGAACTTTGTTAAGCTTTGGAATAGCCATTGTAACGGCTATGCTTATTCAAATGTTTATTGCATAAAAAAAGCAGCCCGAAAGCTGCTTTTAAATTTTCTATCTTGCTCCAGGAGGGCAGTTTTCTTTTAAAAACTTAGTGTAAGTTAAGGATAAATGTTTGCCAGTTCCTTCGCCCTCAGAGATACTGTGGGTGCGGTTTGGATAACTCATCAATTGAAAAACCTTTCCGTTTTTGATTAACTCATTAATCAACATTTCGGCATTCTGATAATGTACATTATCGTCGCCAGTACCGTGGATATACAATAAATTGCCTTTTAAGTTTTTAGCATAAGTAATCGGAGAACCCTTAACATATGCCTCTTTACTTGGGAAAGGAGTGCCCATATAACGCTCCTGATAAACATTATCGTAGGTTAATTGATTACCAACTGCTGCAATTGCAATACCCGTTTTATAAATTTCTGGGTATTGGAACATCAGGTTTAAAGTAGATGAACCGCCACCACTCCAGCCCCAAACGGCAACACGGTCTTTATCCATAAAAGCATGAGTAGCCAATAGTTTTTTAGCGGCCATCGCCTGATCGCGGATATTGATTACACCAATGTTTTTATAAATACTTTTGCGCCATGTACTCCCTTTTGGAAGAGGTGCACCTCTATTATCCATTGAAATATAGATATAACCATCTTTGGCCATATCACCGGCATATAAACGGTTTCTCCCTGCACCATAAGTATCTAATGCTGTAGCTGAAGCAGGCTCCCCATAAACATAAAATACTACCGGGTATTTCTTATCTGGATTAAAATTATCAGGTTTTTTCATCCAACCGTCCATTTCAATTCCATCTTCAGTAGTTACTTTAAAAAACTCAACTTTGTTTTTAGTTGCAGCTTGTTTGGCTAATTGTGTAGTAATGCTCCCGTCCATTGTAAATGGATTCCCTGTAGCAAAGTTCATCCACTCTGTGATTGGCTCAACAAGCGAACTGTTATATGAATGGCGGGCAAAAGCAGCATTTGGAGAAATATCGTAATTATGTGTTCCTGGTAAAACCGAAGGTGTAATCTGTTCTAATTTACCTTTTCCATCTAATTTGGTTTTAAATAGATATTTCTGAGTGGCATTTATTGGTGACGCCAGAAAATAGACCATATTATTTTTTACATCGATCAATTTTACATCAATCACATCATAATTGCCTTTCGTAACCAATGTTTCTTTTTTTCCATCCAAACTGATTCTATATAGGTGGTTCCAACCGTCCTTTTCAGATACAATGGTAAACTCTTTATTATCATTTAACCATTTCCACTCATCCTGTGCATCAATCCAGGCTTTAGCTTTTTCGGTATAAACTGCTTTTGCCGATCCTGTACCTGCGTTACAAACGAATACTATACTTTCGTTTTGCTGGCGGTTAAGCTGTTGTAAAATAATATCATTACTGTTAGGTACCCACTGCATACGTGGAATATAGTGCTGAATATTATCTCCAGGAACATTTAACCAGTTCGTTTTGGCCGTTGCAATATCAACTACACCAACTTTACAAGCCGACGGATTTTCGCCCACCTTTGGATATTCTACAGGAATGGTATATGGATAAATGGAATCTGTATTATTGATCATTAAGAAATTTTTGATCTTCGTCGCATCAAGCTGCCAATAAGCAATAGATTTGCCATCCGGACTCCATCTAAAACCATCGCGGCAATCAAATTCTTCCTCATAAACCCAATCGAAAGTACCGTTAATCATTCGGTCTGTACCATCAGTGGTTAAGGCTTTTGCACCAGTTCCATCAATATTTTCTACATACAGGTTATGTTTGCTTACATAAGCAACCTTACTGCCATCGGGCGATAACTTAGCAAACATTAGTGATGAAGTTGGTCTATCTTTTCCAATTTGAGTGATTTTATTGGAAGTTAAATCGGCCAACCAATAATCTCCACGTGTATCGTAACGCCAAACTTTTTTACTATTGGTGTAGATTAGTGCTTTCGAACCATCATCCGATAACTGGAAACTTCTTACTGTAATAGCATCATTTTTTCCGGCTGGTGTTAATAATGCTCTTGATATAATGGTTTTACGATCGTTTTTAGGAAGTGTTATTGAAACGATTTCGCCACTAATATTCTGATAATAGGAGTTGCCGTCTTTTGCCCAATTGATACTTTGAGCCTTGGCATCAATTAGCGTGCATAAAGTTATACAAGCAATTGATAATCTTAATAATAATTTTTTAATCATATATAGTTTTTGGACATAAAAAAAGCTTTTCAACTTTCGGGCTAATTTAAATAAAAAGCCTGCAGTTAAAAAGCTGTAAATTATCTGGAATTGATTAATTATTCACCACCACCTTGCATGGCTTTCAATTCTTCCATAGTTACTATATCGTAACCAGTAGGAATTTCAGTGCTAATGGCACCTACTTTAGCTTCAGAAAGAGATTTTAGAACCAGATCTGAATTTACGCCATTAATTACTGCCGAATATTTTACAGGAAGTGCACCTAAACCTTTAAAGAAACCACCATTGGTAATTGAAGCAATATCAACATCTTTTGTTGCCCATAATTCATGAGCTCCACCTTTGTCATCTTTGTAGGTATATTTTTCAGCACTAAATCCAGCAATTGTCTGTTTTTCACCAGTTGCTTTATAATCAGAATATTTTGGCAATAATGCTTCTTGTGCTTCTGTTTCTGCTTTGCTCACCTTTACTGCAAACTGTTTTTGAGCTACCGGAACGTCAATTAATAATAATCCGGTTTTATCTGCTGTATTTGAAATGATGTTAACCATTGCAGGGCCATTTTCAATTTCTATTTTGGTTAAGTTCCCATTAAATTTAGTTTTAACATCGGTTGTTGTACCATTAGCAGTTACTGCAAATACCAAAGTACCTTCAGCAATTTTCTTTTGTGCATGGGCAATTATAGCAGTACTTACTAAGATTAAAGCTATAACACTAGTTTTGATTGATTTGAACATGTTTTTATTTCAGTTTAGTTTTTTACCAATTAATTTTTTCTTTGTTTAAAAATGAAGAGATTCCTTTTTTAAAATCTTCACTCTCTCTTACACGGGCATTTATCTGTACCGCAGTTTCCAAGCATTTTTCCAATAGGGGATTGGTTGTTTGCGTAATCAATTGTTTAGTAATCATTAACGAATTACCAGAGCTCCCGCTACACAAACTTAATGCAAATTCTCTTACCATTTGATGAATATCGGATGAATTTGTTACAAAATTTATCAAATTATATTTCAATGCCTGCTCAGCAGAAAAGATTTTTCCAGTCAGTAAAATTTCCTTAACGATGGATTCGCTTACCTTTTGTTTTAAAAAACAAGAAACAATAGCAGGTACAAAACCAATTTTCACTTCAGTGTACCCAAAATTACTTTCAGGGGTAGCAAAAACAATATCACATATCGTGGCCAAACCACAGCCGCCGGCAATGGCATGACCTTCTACCTGTGCAATAACGACTTTTGGTAAATAATAAATCGTTGTAAAGAGTTTTTTTAAATGATTAGAATCAGCCACATTTTCTTCAAATGTATTGTGCTGCAATTGCTGAAGATATGCTAAATCGGCACCAGCACTAAAAGTATCGCCATTTGCATTCAATATTACCACTTTTACCAGGTCATCTTCAGATGCTTTTATAAATGCAGAAGTTAATTCAGCGATAAGTTTAGGGTTTAGCGCATTCCTTTTTTCGGGTCTATTGATTGTTATCGTTGCTATTCTTTCAGCAACCTGATATAAAACCAGATTTTCCATCTTATTGGGTTAGTTGCACCAAATATGCTTTATTTTTCTTTAAAACATGTACATCTATATCATTATTCTCCATACACTTCTTTAAGATCTGAATTTTATAATCTTTATTAGTAGCATCGATTATTGCAGTTTTATATTTTATATCAAGGTCCATTTTGACTAAATTAAATTTAGTATTTCCACTTAACCAGATACTTGAAAAAGTAGCATTTCCGTTTATATTTTTATCATCCAGGTTTTCATCAATCAACAGCATCTTATAATTAAAAAAGGCAATTTGGTTGTTCTTTAAAACGAACTGCCCCAAAACGGTATCTTTGTTAAAACTAATAAAACGTATTTTGTTTACCTGTAATTGCGTTAATACCGGAACAATAGAAAAATTATAATTTTTATCTTCAGCACTTAAATCTGAAACCAAAACAGCTTCTTTTCCATTAATAAAAGCAGCCGCATAGTTTTTTCTTAGGGAAAAGAAAATAATTTTCCTTTGATGGAAAGCGTTTAGATCATCGTGTACAATCAAAAGTTGATAGCAAACAAATAACATTAAAGAAGAGAACAAAAGTCGTTTGTTTAATTTCGCCAAGGCATAAATAAATAACCCGAGCGATAGGCTCAACAATGCAAATTCAGGCAAATTAATCCATATTGAGGAAAAGCTAGCATATGGCAAATTGGCAATCCATTTTAATACAGCATTTGTGAAATTTATTACCCATTCGAAAACCGCCACTAAAAACCTGAATGGCGGAATTAATACTACAATTCCTAAATACATCATTAACACCAATGGGATAGTGATAAAAAGATTCGCAAAAAGAAAGTAAAGTGGGAATTGATGAAAATAATAAATGCTTAACGGAAACGTGACCACTTGTGCGGCTAAAGACATCGCTGTGAAACTCCATAATTTATCTAGCCAAATATGTTCAGTATAAAGAAGGTTATAAATTTTAGGTTGAAGATAAATTAGTCCGAATACAGCAAGGTAGGAAAGCTGAAACCCAACATCTAAAATTAAAAACGGATTGTAGACCAGCTGACAAAATGCCGAAAAGGCCAAAACATTATAACTGTTGGTTTGCTTCGATAAAACTTTAGCCGTAATTAAAATGCTGATCATTACAGCCGAGCGGACTACAGAAGGTGATAACCCTGTTAACAAAGCATATCCCCAAATCAAAGTGCAGATTAACAACAGTTTCATAATCCTTAGCGCACGATTCTTGTTCAAAAAGAGGAACAAAAAATCCAAAACGACATAAATAATGGCTACATGTGCTCCTGATACAGATAAAGCATGAATGGTTCCTGTTTTGGAATAGGCCGATAAAGTTTCTTTGCTTAAATCAGCACGGTAACCTAAAATAAGGGTAGAGGCCACCGCAAAAGCTTCATCACTTTTAATCAAGCTTCGGTATTTTGCAACCTGCTTTTCTCTTAAGTTTAAAGCCATCTTTATAATGGGATTACCAATATTATTTTTGTTGCTAACGATATAATTCTGATCTATAAAAGCCTGATGATAAATATTCTGACTGCCCAGCCAGGCTTTAAAATCAAATTCTGCAGGATTATATGGAGGCTCTATTTCGGTATATGTAGCTGGGATCATGATTTCGTCGCCATATTTTAATTTAATAGGCTTTAAACTATCTAATTTTATGGCAAGAAGCATCTGCCCTGACAACCTGATCTGTTTGTCTTTTTGATATCCAGAAACCACCTTTACTTTAAAACGTAAGATGTTGCTACTTTGCTGAGGTTCATTGTTCACCCAAACTTTTAAATAGCTGCACTGCGTTTTTGCAAAGTAATTTTGATTTAAACTTTCGTTATGGAGCAGGCAAAGTAAACCGCCAAGGCTGAGGAAAAGTATAAAGATCAAAATACCAACAGCTCCCTTGTAACGGTAAACATTTAATTTTTTATAAGTAATATTCAACAATAAAATGCACAGTAAAACAACAAGTAAGACTGAGGCCCACCATTGAATACCTATGCCTTTTGGAAAAAAATAAAAAATGCAGATGCCTAAAAGAAAAGGAAACAGGATCCTGACAAAAACATATTCGGACTTAAACATTGTTTAAAATTGATAGCGTACCTGAACTTTAACTTCCGATTTTTTATTGCCCTTAATTTCATCCAGGTAAGTACCTACTGTTTCTACGTCCTTATAAACAAACAACCCATATCGAACCCAAATATTTAGCTTCTTGACTATACTGTATTTCAGGTTAAAATAAGTCCTAAAACCTCTTCCATTATACATTCCAAAAGCAAAACTGTACAAAACATCATCTTCATAGGCATAAATTCTGCTATTATAACTTGGGGTATTGAAATAGGCAAATCTTACATTTCCTGTTAGCTTAGCGAACATTGGAGAATAGTCTACATCCTGATAAACGAGATAACCAAATTCTCTATTGGCACTACCTTTTTTATATTGTGAAATCTCTAGCCTGTTTTGGAAGCGCCAATTATTATTCAATTGCCAGCTTGCCTCTGCCCGATAACCTTCTCTTTTTACATTGTCTAAAAAGTTAACAGGCACATCTAAATCCGTATTTTGTTGTTTATGTTCTGTTTTAAATCGGACTAAAATTTTAAAGGTTTTGCTTGGTGTATAAACGGCCTGGGTTAAAATCTCGTAACCTTTTGATGGCTCATCAACACGGTACTTTAACCACGGGAAGCGAAAATAATCACCATAGAAAGAAAAAGCCCATTGTTTATTGGGATTAATATTTAGGCCAGCATACAATCCTTTTTCATTTACGGCTTCGCTCGATTCGGATACTGCCTGATTAAAGAAACTATGATAATCTTTATCATAATCGCGATAAGTTAAAGCAGCAGAAACTGTTGGTGACAAACTAATGAGGACACCGTTAATATAGGCAATGCCACCACCTAAACCCTTGGCTGCCTCGCCATAGAGGTACATATTTTTATATGTATAATTGTAAAACAACCCCAAATTGGTTAGCGCTTTACCTGTGAAACTATATCGATCGTAAGCTGCTGTTTGTGTAATAAAACGGCTCTTATAACGAGTATGGTAAGCAATTGCGCCAACAGCAAATTCGTTTTTGGCATATTGAACTGTGGTACCAAATACGCTTTGCGCTAAAACGCCTTTATTCTTAATCTCAGTAGGGGTTCTATGTAAACCAGTTTGATTAATGGTGGCCTGAACTAAATTTCCTTCTGAATCTAATTTTTGGCTAGCATCAAGATTGCGGAACGAAACAAAAGGGGTAATGTCTACATTTTTAAATAAGTTAATCGTTGCAGCACCTCCTCTAAAAAAAGAATATTCATTAGTAGAGTTATAAGGCCTTAAACCTAAATCTTTTTTAGCTACGCTGGTTACATCAGGACCTTTGCCAAAAGAAAAACCCGACCATAATGTTAAGCCTTGTCCAAATTGCAATGTATAATCGCCAACTACCAGTTTTTTTAGCTTTCCCAATTTGAATAGTGCGATATTGCCAGAATAAAAATCGAAAGGCTTGCCTATAAATTTTTCACCAGCATCTTTGTCTAAAGTAATGGCTGCTGATAGAATTGAGCTATAATGATATCTGTAGCGCGTCTGAAATCTTTCTGGCGAACCTAAATACCGGTTCCCGGGTAAATCTGTATAACCTTTTTGTTTTTGTAGGACCTGGGCAAAGCGCATCATCAAATCATTTTCACCAGTACGTACAATGTTTTTAAAATCGAGCTGCTGATATTCAGCGATATTGGTCAACGTTACAAATGGGAGGAGATTATGCACGGTTTTAATATCAAAACCATCAATACTTTGTAATTCCAGCACATCTGTAAGCTGACCATTTTCCTTTAGATGTGTAAAGAAATTACCAATCTGTAGAGGGGATAGGAAAACCAAAGTCTTTAACTCTTCAACTGAAGTACGGTTCAGATTAATTGGATGTTTACGGTATTTTTCCAATACATCAATCAGTTCAGTCATATCGTAATCATCGGGGAGGTTTTCGGCCATACTCTCCAAAATATCACGTGTATCTGTTTCCTCAGTATTGATTTGAGCATTTGCCATGAATCCAATCATTAGAAATGCAACAATTAAGCTCTTAAACCGCATAGCCACCTCCAATTAGAAATTTATCATAAAGGTTAACAGCCCATGCAATTACCATTTCTCTGTTAGGGATCAATGTAATTCCAAAAGAATTTTCTCGAAGAAAGAAATGATTAACTATGGCAGATAAACGGCCACCCAAATGGTTTTGGGAAAATAAAAAATAGAGGAAAAAGACAAGCAACAATACATACCATATTTTCATAAGCAGGGGTTATACCAGTTAATAAAAAATAGGGGTGATTGATGTTTTGGTTTTGCTAATATAGTAAAATAATTAAAAAAACTACAAAAAATGTATTTTTCTAATTACAGAAGAGTAATGCAAAGAAAATTGATAATGATAAGGGAAATAAAATATTTACAGTTCTTCTGCCAGGTTTACCAAAAAACCTTTCAGTTTTTCTAACGAATCTATAATTTTTTGATTCTCTCTAACGCCTGTTTTATTATTCTTTAAATAGTCTTTGGCACCTTTTAATGTAAATCCTTTTTCATCAACAAGGTTGAAGATGATCTTTAGATTTTCGATGTCTTCTGGAGTAAAAAGACGGTTGCCTTTTTTATTTTTCTTGGGCTGTAGGATATCGAATTCCTTCTCGTAAAAACGGATCTGAGATGCGTTAACATTAAACATTTCAGTCACTTCGCCCATGGTATAATACATTTTATTAATGTCTCTTTCTTTATACGGCATATTTTGTGCTTGATTATGAGTGTCTTATATCGATTAATTAAAGTATTCAAATGTAGCTCGATTTTTCCTTAATAACGCAATAAAATTTTAATTTTGTTCCCTCCAATAATATTGAAATGACAGCAAAAGAGATTAGACAGGCATTCCTTAGTTTTTTTGAATCGAAACAACATCATGTTGTTCCTTCCGCACCGATTGTGGTTAAAAACGACCCCACTTTAATGTTTACCAATGCGGGTATGAACCAGTTTAAGGATCTGTTTTTAGGAGAGGCGGCCATAAAATATTCTCGTGTTGCGGATACACAACGTTGTTTACGTGTTTCGGGCAAACATAACGATCTGGAAGAAGTAGGTATTGATACTTACCACCACACCATGTTCGAAATGTTGGGTAATTGGAGTTTTGGCGATTATTTCAAAAAAGAAGCTATTGCCTGGAGTTGGGAACTATTGACAGAAGTTTACAAAATCCCGAAAGAAAAATTATATGTCACCTACTTTGAAGGCGATGAAAAAGAAGGTCTGGAAAAAGATCAGGAAGCTTACGATCTTTGGAAACAATATGTTGATGAAAGCCACATTTTACCGGGAAATAAAAAAGACAACTTCTGGGAAATGGGCGATACCGGGCCATGCGGACCATGTTCTGAAATCCATGTAGATTGCCGTACTGATGAAGAAAAAGCTTTAGTTGATGGTGCTACATTGGTAAATGCCGACCATCCCCAGGTAATTGAAATCTGGAATAATGTATTTATGCAGTTTAACCGTTTAAAAAATGGTTCATTGCAAAGTTTACCTGCTAAACATGTTGATACCGGAATGGGCTTTGAGCGTTTGGTACGTGTTTTACAGGAAAAAACTTCTAACTACGATACAGATGTTTTCCAACCAATGATTCAGTTTATTGCAGAAAAATCGGGGATTAAATATGGTGCTGATGAGAAAACCGATATCGCCATGCGTGTTATGGCCGATCACATCCGTGCCATTTCCTTTGTTATTGCCGATGGTCAGTTACCTTCTAATAATAAAGCGGGTTATGTAATCCGCAGGATTTTACGCCGGGCCGTACGTTATGCTTATACGTTTCTAAACTTTAAAGAGCCTTTCCTAAATCAATTGGTTCCTTTATTGGCTGAGCAATTTAAAGGTGTATTTGATGAACTGATTTCGCAACAGGATTTCGTTCAGAAAGTAGTGCTGGAAGAAGAAGTTTCTTTCTTGAGGACCTTATCAACGGGAATTCAACGTTTCGAAAAATATCAGGCATCGAATGATGTAGTAGAGGGTAATTTCGCTTTCGAATTATCAGATACATTTGGTTTTCCGATCGATTTAACGGAATTAATGGCCCGAGAAAAGGGTTGGAGCGTTGATCTAGTTGGATACGAACAGGCTTTGAAAAAGCAAAAAGACGATAGTCGTGCCGCAACAGCCATTGATACTGGCGATTGGATTGTGGTAAACACAGAAGAGCAGAGCGAATTTGTAGGTTACGATGACTTAGAAATCGAAACCGAGATCTTAAAATATCGTAAAGTAAAAGCTAAGGGTAAAGAACAGTTCCAAATTGTTTTACGTCAAACACCTTTTTATGCTGAAAGCGGTGGTCAGGTGGGAGACACAGGCCGTTTAGAAGACCACAGTCGGCAGTTTTGGGTAGACATTACCGATACCAAAAAAGAAAATGGCTTAACTGTTCATTTTACCGATATCTTACCGGATAATTTAGAAGGTAAATTTTGGGCTGTTGTAGATGAAGATAAACGTGTTTTAACTGAAGATAATCACTCTGCCACACACTTACTGCATGCGGCATTAAAACAAGTTTTAGGCAAACATGTTAACCAGAAAGGCTCTCTGGTGAATGCAGACTACTTACGTTTCGATTTTTCCCACTTTGCTAAAGTTACTGACGAGGAATTAGCACAGATTGAGGTAATTGTAAATCAGAAAATCCGCCAGAACATTAAGTTAAAGGAACAACGCAACGTTCCTTATCAAGATGCCATTGAAAGTGGCGTAACGGCTTTATTTGGCGAAAAATATGGCGATTTTGTACGTATGATTACTTTTGACGACCATTTCTCTAAAGAACTTTGCGGTGGTACACATGTAAAGGCAACAGGACAGATCGGTTCATTCAAAATTGTTTCCGAAAGTGCTGTAGCAGCTGGGGTTCGTCGCATTGAGGCCATCACCGCTGATAAAGCTGAACAATACTTTTTAGATCAAAGAAAGGAACTTGGTTATTTAAAAGCATTACTAAATGGAAGTAAAGATCTATCGGCGTCCGTTCAGGCATTGTTGGATGAAAATGCAAAACTGAAAAAAGAAATTGAAAAGTCGACAATAGAAAGGGTAAACACCTTAAAACATGAAATCGTTCATCATGTAAGAGGGATTAACGGCATTAACCTGATTGCTAAGCACATTGATCTGCAGAGTGCTGATGCAGTTAAAAATCTGGCTTTCTCTTTGAAAGATATGGTTGATAACCTGTTTCTGGTTTTTACTACAGAAATTGATGGCAAACCTGGAATAACCGTAATGCTTTCTGATCACCTGGTGAAAAAGGGATTAAATGCTTCTAATATTGTTCGCGAGTTGGGTAAAGAAATCCAAGGCGGTGGCGGTGGACAACCGTTTTATGCGACCGCAGGTGGTAAAAACCCATCGGGATTAAAAGTTGTTTTGGAAAAAGCAGAAAGTTTTATTCCGCATCATTGATTGAAATAATAAAATAGACCCTGAAATAAATTCAGGGTGACGCTATGTAAAATAAAAAAGAGGCCCTAGAGCCTCTTTTTTATTTTAATGTCTTCCATGTTTTTCTCTATGTCCTCTAGAGAATAAGCTTGAATTTACGTTTCTATCATGATATCTATTATCTACACGATAAGATCTATAATTATTTCTTGGCGAGCTATAACGTACTCGGTTTCCACCACCGTAAGATGAGCGGTAATAATTATTATCATGTGAATAACTTACTCTGTGGGTATTATAATTACGATATGGGCTATTTCCATAAACCACTACTTTTCTTCCGTGATGCAGATCGTAACCTCTATACCTCGCTGGTAAATACCTTGATCTTGTCCATCTGTTTCCACTTAAATAAACAAACTGCCTTTGAGGGACATAATAATAAGATTGAACTTCTGGGAGATAGTAATAATTAACGTTTTCATAACCTGCAGGTACCCAAGCTGGTTGTGCACCTATATTTACATTAATACTTACCTGAGCGTTAGATTGATTAGATGTTAAAGCCACGATACCAAAAATCGCGGAGATGATAAATAACTTTTTCATAATAATCCATTTTATTTGTGTGTACTTCAACAATTCAAACGCTGTGCCAAAACTTCTATTGTAACAGATATATAAAAAAAAGAGCTTCGAACGAAGCTCTTTTTAAATCGGTTAATAAAATTAGGTATTAGTGCTTTCCTTTACCATTTCCGTGGCCCTTACCGTTATTTCCTTTTCCATAAATCTTTTTAGCCTGTCCTGGAGGCATACCATGAGGATGTCCTTTTACGACATAATATTTGCTATCACGGCTATCCCTAATTACAAATTGCCCTTTATTGCCTTTATATTTTGCATACTTTACTTTATCATTCCTGAAATTCAAATAGGGTTTAGGCGAATTGATCACAACTTTATAACCATTGTATAAATTGTAATTACCATATTTTGCAGGTAAAGAATTTGCAAAAACCCAATCATTTCCATTTAAGTAAACAAACTGCTTTTGCGGAACATAATAATAACTTTCTACGTCAGGAAGATAGTAATAATCAACATGATCATAACCTGTTGGTCCCCAAAGCGGTTGCGAGCCGATGTTAACATTCACATTTAACTGTGCTTTAGCGGGGATGCTGAACAATGAAACCATCATCACTGCAGCAACTAAAAATAATCTTTTCATATTAATTCATTTAGTGTTTATTGTTTATAGCCAAACCACGTGCCAAATTAAGTGAACAAAAAAGGAGCCTCTCTCAAAGCTCCTTTATTTACAACTAAATATTAATATTAATGGCGCTCGTTACCACGGCCTTGACCGTTATTTCTTTCAGGACGATCATTCCCGCCTTTGTTATCAGTTTTGTGTTCATTGTTGCGGGCAGACCTTGAATTTTGATTTACCCTTACAACAGTTTTCTCCCTACGTATAGGGCGATTATTGTTAATCACGACAGTTTTGTTTCCATTATAGTTCGGATGTCCTTTAACTACATAATATTTGGTATCACGACTATCTCTTATAATACCTTGGCGACCACCATAATTTTTATATTTACCATACTTGGTTACATAAATATTGTTTCTTAAATATGGTTTTGGCTCGTTGATTACCACCTTGTAGGCGCGGTATAAATCAAAGTTCCTGTATTGAGTAGGCAAGCTGTTTCCCCAAACCCAACGTCCGCCATTCGAGTAAATGTATTGTGCAGAAGGCACATTATAATAGGCGTCTATATCAGGAAAATAATAATAATCTACATGATTATATCCTGTTGGCCCCCAAACTGGCTGAGAACCAATATTGATATTTAAGCTAACCTGTGCTTTTGCATTGTTTATGCTGAATAATGAAACCATCAGAACTGCAGCAAATAAAACTAACTTTTTCATAATGTTTTTTAATTAAAGGTTTCTTTTGTGTGTTTGCTGAGATAGACAATAGCTGTACACGGTAGTTTAATTAAAGCAATTTCATTTAACATTCTTTAACTATATTTGCCTCCATAATACATTTAAAGGGATCATTTTAATATGAGTTTAGGAACATCCGAAAACAATTACGAACTCGTTTCAGGACTAGAAATCCACGTTCAGTTAAACACCAACACTAAAATATTTTCTGCTGATAGTGCATCTTTCGGGGCTTTACCCAATCAAAATATATCTACGGTTTCACTGGCATTGCCTGGAGCCTTACCGAAGTTAAATAAAGAAGTAGTAGCAAAAGCCATCCGTATCGGTCTGGCTTTAAACTGTACCATTAACCAGATCAACCATTTTGATAGGAAAAACTATTTCTACGCCGACTTGCCAAAAGGTTATCAGATTACCCAGGATAACCAACCGATCTGCGTTAATGGTTTTCTGGAGCTGCAACTGGCTAATGGCTCTATGAAGAAAATCGGAATCAATCGCATTCACCTGGAAGAAGATGCCGGAAAAAGTATCCATGATCAGGATGATAACTATTCGTTGGTTGATTTGAACCGTGCGGGGGTACCTTTAATTGAGATTGTAACCGAACCCGATATCCGCAGTTCGGAAGAAGCATCTGTTTTATTAAGCGAAATCAGGAAACTGGTGAGGCATTTAAATGTAAGCGATGGCAATATGGAAGAAGGTAGTTTGCGTTGCGATGCCAATATTTCTATACGGCCACAGGGCACTACCGAATTTGGAACACGTTGTGAAGTAAAAAACCTAAACTCGATGCGTAATGTACGTAGAGCGATGGATTTCGAATTTGGCCGTCAGGTAGAAGTGATTAGCAATGGGGGAAGAATTATTCAGAGCACATTGAATTTTGATGCTGATAAAGGCACTACATCACCGATGCGTACTAAAGAGGAGGCGAATGATTATCGATATTTTTCAGATCCAGATCTGCAACCCATTTATATTTCTGATGATTGGTTAGCAGAGATTAAATCTTTAATGCCGGCTTTGCCAAATGAAATTTCTCAGCAGATGGTTGCTGATTTTGGGATCAGTAAAGCTGATGCGGCTCTTTTTGCCGAAGATTTAGACCTGTTAAACTACTTTAACCAGGCACAATCAGTCGTTCACAATAAAAAAAGCTTAATTAATTGGTTAATTGGTCCGATTAGAGCTGTTTTAAATGAAAAAGGGATTACGATCTCTGATTTCAAAGTCAATCCAGCACAACTGGCAGAAGCTATCAATCTGGTTGATGATAAAAAAATCACACAGCAAATTGCCATTCAACAATTATTACCAGCTGTTGAGCTGGAAGAAAATGCAAAAGTTACCGATTTGGCACAGTCATTAAACTTACTGATCTCTGAAAACGGAGACGAATTAAGTAGTTTTATTGATGAAGTGTTAAATAAATACCCACAACAGGTAGAAGCGTACAAGAAAGGCAAAAAGGGCGTTTTAGGTTTGTTTGTTGGTGATGTAATGAAATTAGCCAAAGGAAAAGCTGATGCTAAAAAATTAAATGAATTAATACTTGAAAAACTGAAATAATGAGATTAAAACAATTAAGCCTGATTATGCTGATCGCGATTGCCTTCACTGCATGTAAACCCAAAGATAGCTTTACGATTGACGGAACTTTTCAAAACCCAGGCACGGAGAAGAAAGTATTTTTATATGGGATGCAAAATAGCAATATGGTTGCAATCGATTCTACCAATCTATCAGAAAAAGGTGAATTTAAATTCATCCGCAAAACCCCATCGGTTGATTTCTTTAGGGTATCTGTAGGTAATCATGAGTTTATGTTAATTGCAAAAAATGGCGACGACATTAAATTAGAAGCTGATTTAGCCGACAAAACAATGGCATATAAAATTTCGGGGGCAAATGAGGTAGAAAAATTATCAGAACTAAATACGATTAGAAACAACTTTGCCAAACAGGTAGAAAAACTACAGGCCGATTTCGAGGCAAAAGTAGCAACACAACCTCAAAACAGGGCAGCTGTGCTAGAAGCAATGAAACCTCAGTACGAATCGTATATCAATCAATTAAATACGCAGATCATAAAATTTGCTAAAGACAATAAAGGTACGCTTGCCAGTTTCTATGCCATGAATACTTTGAGTCCGCAGGAATTTGAAGCAGAACTGGTACAATTTGCGGATGAAGTGAAAGAAGAAATTAAAGGCAATGCCACAGTTGATACTTTTGTAAAACAGATGGCACTTTTAAAAGCAGTTCAGGTAGGGCAGGTTGCTCCGGCATTCACCATTAATACAGCTGACGACAAACCTGTAAGTTTATCAGACTATAAGGGAAAATACGTACTGATTGATTTTTGGGCATCATGGTGCCAGCCTTGCCGTCAGGAAAATCCGAACGTGGTTAAGGTTTACAATAAATATAAAAATAAGAACTTTGATATCATCGGCATTTCGTTAGACACCGACAAGGCTGCATGGTTAGGTGCGGTGAAAGCAGATGGATTAACCTGGGCGCACGTTTCCGAATTAAAAGATTTTAACGGAGCAACCGTAAAAAAATACCAGGTACAGGCTATCCCAACTTCTTACTTAGTTGATCCCTCTGGGAAAATAATTGCTAAAAACCTGCGTGGCGACGAATTAGAAACGTTTTTAGCTAAAACGTTACTTTAAAACAAAATCCATGTTAAACTAATTTAAGTAATTAACAATTTCTTAACTTAGGCTTAACTAAATATTGCATCATAGACACTACTTTCGTAACAAATATTTAACTATGAACAACGCAGGTCAGAAAATATTAATTGTTGATGATGAACCAGATATTCTGGAGCTTATTGAATATAACCTTAAAAAAGAGGGTTATCAGGTTTTCACAGCTACCAATGGCCAAGAAGGAATTACTGTTGCGAAAAAGGTGCATCCGGATTTGATTATTCTGGATATTATGATGCCTAAAATGGATGGAATTGAGGCTTGCCGTTTAATGCGTGCAATACCCGAATTCAAGAATACATTTATGGTTTTCTTAACCGCCAGAAGTGAAGAGTATTCAGAAATAGCAGGTTTTAATGTGGGTGCTGATGATTATATCGCAAAACCAATTAAACCACGTGCTTTAGTTAGCCGAATTAATGCAATTTTAAGACGAAATACAGGAACAGAAGAAATATCTGAAAACAAATTGGAAATTGGCGATTTAGTAATCGATCGTGAAGCCTATTTGGTTTTTCAAGGCGGTAATAAAGTGGTATTGGCAAAAAAAGAATTTGAACTTTTATACTTGTTGGCATCAAAACCAGGAAAAGTTTATACCCGCGAATCGATCCTTAAAAATATCTGGGAGGATTCGGTAGTAGTAACCAATAGAACCATTGATGTTCACATCCGCAAACTAAGGGAAAAATTAGGCGAAACTTATGTATCAACCGTAAAAGGGGTAGGTTATAAGTTTGAGCTTTCTTAAATAGCTTTACCATAGATAGACACAGATTAGCACAGATTTTTTCTGATGATTAATCTGTGTTTTTTTATGCTGTCATTCTGAGGTACGAAGAATCTCTTACATTTTAGCTCTGCCGCTAAAATACCTCTGCTTTTTTTTCGATGCTTTTATTTTACAACACATTCTATGTCTTGGAGATTCTTCACTGCGTTCAGAATGACAAAATGCGCCAGGAAGACGAAACTCTGCGCAAAACCGTCAAACTATCGCCAATCTTACTTCCTCCATATCTGTATTTATCCTTTTTTATCTGCGGTTAATATCTTAACCAATAAAAATAAAATCGTATTTTTGCGCTTCATTAATTACAGCACAGTTTGAAGTTTCCAAATTTTAAAGACCTTATTCTTTTCGAAGACAACGATTTTATTGTTATCAATAAACCTCCATTTTTAGCCTCGCTCGATGAACGTGGTGGATCTGGAGAAACCAATGTGTTACGCCTGGCCAAACAGTATAGCGATGATGCACAGGTTTGTCACCGTTTGGATAAAGAAACTTCTGGCGCTTTAATTATCGCCAAAAATCCTGAAGGTTACCGTCATGCTTCTATGCAGTTCGAAAGAAGAAAGGTGAATAAAACCTATCATGCGGTAGTAGATGGGCATGTCATTTTCGATCAGTTAACCGTTGATCTTCCGATTTTGAACGATGGCAATAAAAATGTAACCATTGATAGGGCAGAAGGTAAAAGAGCAGAAACCATTTTCGATTCGTTAAAATACTACAAACATTATACACTGGTTGAATGCAAGCCAATAACTGGTCGTATGCACCAGATCCGTATTCACTTAGCAACACAAAGGGCAGCCATTGTTGGCGATGATATGTACAAAGGGAAACCTGTTTTTCTTTCGTCAATTAAGAGAGGTTATAAATTAACCAAAGGCGAAGAGGAGCAACCCATTATGAAACGTTTCGCATTACATGCCAGGCACCTGGTTTTTAAAGGATTAGATGACAAAGATATTGTGATCGATGCACCATACCCAAAAGATTTCGCAACCTTAATTAAGTTATTGGATAAATTTGATGCATAAAGGAAGCCTTTAAATTGGCTTCTCTTGTTGTTTTTGTTACTTTTGGGCATTCGCCCTCTATTAAAAAACAATAGGATGTATATCAGATTTGTAAATTACCTTGATCAGGTTAATCAGTACCGAAAATCTAAAATATCAAACCGTAATTTCTTAATTATCCTCGCTGTAATTGTTGGGGTTTTAGCAGGATTAGCCGCCGCCGCTCTAAAGAGCCTAACGCATCACATCGAAGAATTTCTTCAATCAGATTGGCACTGGAAATATAAATACTACCTGTATTTTGTGTTTCCGATGATCGGTATTTTCTTAACGGTTTTGTACATCAAGTATTTTATCCGTAAAACTAAATTCGAAACGGGTTTAACCCCATTGCTTTATGCCATTTCGAAAAAATCGAGCAAGGTAGAAGCACACAATATTTATTCGCAGATTATTACCGCAGCCGTTACGGTAGGTTTTGGTGGTTCAACAGGTTTGGAAGCGCCAATTGTTACCAGTGGATCGGCAATAGGCTCAAACCTTGGCCGTTTACTTGGCTTATCTTATCGCGAAATTACCATGCTAGTGGCCTGTGGCGCAGCAGCAGGTATTGCAGGAGCATTTAATAGCCCAGTAGCTGGGATTGTATTTGCTATCGAAATTTTATTACCAGAGTTTACCATCCCTGCGTTTATCCCACTTTTATTATCGGCTGCAACAGCTGCAGTAGTAGCAAGATTATTCTATACACAGCAACTTTTCTTTTTGGTTACAGAAGGATGGAAGGTGAATGCATTGTTTTATTATGTGATACTGGCTTGTTTTATAGGCTTATTCTCCATTTATTTTACAAAAGCCAATTATGCCGTAAAAGGCTTATTCTATAAAATAAAACATCCTTATACCAAAGTTATTGTGGGTGGTTTAATGCTTGGAGTTTTGGTTTTTCTATTCCCAACACTTTACGGCGAAGGTTATATCACAATAAAGGGACTGTTAAAAGGCGATTACCAAACAGTGATCAATAATAGTATTTTCTCCGATTACAATACCATTCCGGCTTTAGTGGTGTTGTTTACAGTAGTAACTATTTTCATGAAGTCGATAGCGACTTTGGTTACCTTGGGCGCTGGTGGTAACGGCGGAACGTTTGCGCCCAGTTTAATTATGGGCGGTTTAATCGGGTTTATCTTTGCCTATGTGGTAAATCTATCTGGTTTGGCGCAATTAAATGTTTCGAACTTTATTGTTGCAGGTATGGCAGCTGCTTTGGGCTCGATTATGCATGCTCCCTTAACTGGCATCTTCCTGATTGCCGAAATTACGGGTGGATATATCTTAATGGTACCACTAATGATTACCACTGCCATTTCTTATGCCATTAACCGCAGCGCTCAAAAACATTCTATTTATACAAAAGCATTAGCGGATAAAGGAGAACTGTTATCGCATGATGATAAGGATACGACTGTTTTAAATCAGATGAAACTAAAGTATTTGATCGAGAAAACCTATCCTCGATTAAACATGAATGATCAGATTTCGATTAAGATGAATGAGATCATGCAATCGCGTAAAAATATATGTGCTGTTACAGATGAACTGGGCGATTTTAAGGGCATCATTTACATAGAAGAGCTATTTAACGAAATGATTAATCACCCTGATAAGGAAAATTTGCTAGCTTCTTATTTGGTACAACCTGCACCGAACGCCGTCACCGAAAATGATGATCTGAAAATGGTATTAGAGAAGATGGAGCAAGATAATGTATGGATTTTACCCGTATTAACTGCGCAGAACCAATATTTAGGTTTCGTTTCTAAAACAGCAATCTTTAATAAATACAGGGCATTGCTGATGAGGCAGAATGATTATATGGGGTAGTTGTGGCTCATAAATAGAGGAGAAATATCATTAAACGAAAGAAGTCAAGTTTTTAAAACTTGACTTCTTATTATGATCTTACTCAGCTCTTTTTAAGCCAAACTTTTCAATTTTGCTGTACAAATGACTTCTTTGGATATCAATCTCATCCGCCGTTTTTGATACGTTCCAGTTGTTTTTTTCCAATTTGAATTTGATAAATTCGCGCTCTGCATGATCTTTATAATCCTGAAAATTATTGAACGAATCGAAAGAAAAAGCAAGGCTTGAACCGCCAGCACCTGCAATCTGTGCACTGGTTGCAGCACCAATGTTTGTACCACCGCCTGGATTAGCGAATGCACGTACATCATTTTCGGTAATTACCTTATCGCTCAAAATAATTAAACGCTCAATCATGTTATGTAGCTCACGCACGTTACCTGTCCACGGTAAGGCCTTTAAAGCAGCCATACCAGTATCATTTATTTTCTTAACCGGCATCCCATAATCACTGCATATATTCTCTAAAAAGTTTTGTGCAATAACCGGAATATCATCTGTACGCTCCGTTAAATGTGGAACATGGATATTGATTACATTTAACCGGTGGTATAAATCCATACGGAAGTTACCATCTTCGATTTCTTTCATTAAATCTTTATTGGTTGCCGCTAAAACACGAACATTTACTTCAATTTCCTTTTCGCCACCTACACGCGAAATTTTATGCTCTTGTAAGGCACGTAAAACTTTTGCCTGGGCAGAAAGGCTCATATCGCCAATCTCATCCAAAAATAGCGTACCACCATTAGCCAGTTCAAATTTACCAATACGTTGTTTAACAGCAGAGGTAAATGAACCTTTCTCGTGGCCAAACAATTCACTTTCAATCAGTTCTGATGGAATAGCGGCGCAGTTCACCTCAATTAGAGGGCTATCGGCACGGTTCGATTTTTCATGTAACCAACGGGCTACCAATTCTTTACCACTACCATTTGCACCCGTAATTAATACACGGGCCTCGGTCGGAGCCACACGTTCTATGGTTTCTTTAATTTTAGAAATACTTTCCGATTCGCCTAAAATCTCTCGGGTTTTACTTGCTTTACGTTTTAAAACCTTGGTTTCGGTAACTAAATTTCCACGGTCTAAACCATTACGAACCGTAATTAATAACCTGTTTAAGTCAGGTGGTTTCGAAATAAAATCAAAAGCTCCTTTTTTACTGGCTTCAATGGCAGTTTCAACTGTTCCATGACCAGATATCATAATGAATGGCAAATCGGGTTTGATGATCTGTGCCTGTTCCAGCACTTCCATACCATCCATCTTATTCATCTTGATATCGCAAAGTACCAGGTCGAAATTTCCTTTTTTGATCATTTCGAGGCCATCAATACCGTTATCGATATCTTCAACATCGTAATTTTCGTACTCCAGAATTTCGCGTAAGGTACTCCTTATCGCACGCTCATCATCAATTATTAATAGTTTAGCCATTAGAGATGTATCCTTTAATTTTGAAATGCGAATATATTATTTTTTAATTAATGTATAGTTTTTTATACAATTAATACGCAATAAACCTTAAAAGATGAGAAAGGTTTTTAATAAGTGTAATCCATCTTAAACTTATTTAAATCGGGCTTTTGTTTTTTAGCTCTTTTTAGTTCCAATTCGTAAATGGTTCTGCCCAGATTTTTCATAAAAGGAAAACAAACTGTTTCGTATTCGTATTTATTATCGTTAAATATGCCATCCTCATTACTATGAACAACAGCGGTTAGGAAATATTCAATTCCATTTTTAAAATCAACGAAATATGAGTTATCAATGATGTAGCCATAGCTATCGCCATATTTATTGAAGATGCGGATATTTGGATCAGGAGTTACCTGTTCCCGTCCATAGTATAACATTTTTGCATAGGTAGTCCAAAATTCTTTCGGATCGTATTTAGGAAAATTACTTTCGGTTGGATATTTACTCATATAAGTATAAATGAGCTTATAATCTTCTTTAGTAAGGTTAAACCGTTCTTTAAGCGGAAAAGCATCAGGAAAAATCAATTTCTGCATCAGTTTCTGTTGATCGTTAATGGCGAAAGCGTTTTTCCCCGCTAAACTGAAAGGTTTGTTTACCAGCTTGTTGGTACTATCCATGTATCCGGTACCCATTACCAAATTGCTTAATTTTAATTCATATTCTTTTGAATCGTACCGGGCAGCCTGATCATACACCAATTGTTCGCCATTGTAAAATTTGATGGGATTGGTATGTTTAGCTGATTCTCCTGCATCGCCAATGGCCAGGCGATTTAAAATGCGGCTATCGTATAATCCGTTAGCTTTCAGTTTTTCATTAATTTCGGCACGACCAATAAACTCGAATAAACGGTTAAAAGCATCATTATCACTGGTAAGCAAAATCTTTTTAACGTAATGCTCTATTGATGGAAGTCCATTTTTAGCACTTGTATCTGTTAAAACCTTCGTTTGTCCTTTATAGGCGCTATCGGTAATCATGGTACTCTTAGCCGTTAAGCCTGTATTTTTTAAGCGGTTTACTTTTTCCAAGGCAAAAATTACAGCGGCTAGTTTAACCGTACTGGCAGGATAAAAATAATGGTGTGGGTCTAAATTGTAGCTAAAGGTTTTAAAAGTGGGTTTATTCTTCGCACCACGGTTAATCTGGGTATAGAGAATCTGGATCTGGTTTTGATCAGGATGATGAAGTACAGCGGAAAAAAGCTCAGGCTTAGACTCCATCAGTTTCTTCAAAAAAACAGTATCGGTTTTTTGCGCCATAACAGATAGGCTTATTAATGAAAATGTAACAATTAATATTCTTCTCATGGGTAAAAATTTGATTCCTAATTTAGCTTTTTCTATTAAAACCACCATTTTCCATCATGCATTTTACATGTTGCTTAATTTTGTTACTTTTGCAGCGCTTTTGGTTTCCGGCATTACACCCGGAATTAAAAGGGAATACAGTGTAAATCTGTAACTGTCCCGCAGCTGTAAGCTCTATAACGGATTTCCAATCAATCTGCCACTGTTCCGACTTGTCGGGATGGGAAGGCCGGAAACCCGGGAGTAAGTCAGAAGACCTGCCTTCAGCATTTAATTTCATAGCTTTCGGGGATTGAAGCTAGGATTGAGATACTTAACGTTTTTCGTATTTTCATTTCCTTTTCTATCTGTTGGCTGTGGGCAAAACCACAATCAAATGAACAAAAAAAGAATGCTAACTGTAGCCAGTTTAGGGCTAGCACAGTTAATGATTAGCCAGGTGGCTAATGCTCAAACACAAGACAGTTTGCAGCTCAAAGATGTTGTAATTTCTGCAACAAAAAATGACCAGAAACAATCACAGACAGGTAAAGTGGTTACGATCATCAGTCGTGAAGTATTGGAGCGCAGTAACGGAAAATCATTGCCAGAACTTATTAGCGAGCAGGCAGGGATTATTGTAGCAGGTTCAAGCAGCAATCCGGGATTAAACAAATCGGTATTTTTTAGAGGTGCAGGAAGTGCTTATGCCGTGGTTTTAATCGATGGTATTGTGCAAAACGATCCATCAGGAAACGGAGGTGCATTCGATTTAAGATTGATTTCTATCGATCAGATCGATCATATCGAAATTTTAAGAGGCGGTCAGTCTACCATTTATGGTTCTGATGCCGTTGCAGGAGTAATCAATATCATCACTAAAAAAGGTGGCCCAAAAGGCAATACCATTTATGGTGTGGCCAGTGCAGGCAGTTACGAAACTTACAAAGGAACCATTGGTTTAAACGGTGGTGTTGAAGGTTTTTCGTATAATATTAACTATACCCACGCCAAAACCGATGGAATTTCAGAAGCAGCAACACCAGTGGGAAGTACAGCTGTATTTGATAAAGACGGCTTTAAAACTGATGCCTTAAATGCGAATTTCGGAATCAAACTGGATAAGCATTTCTCTGTAAATCCATTTGTACGCTACTATTATGGCAATTACAAGTTTGATGGTGGCGCTTTTACCGATGCAAACAATTATTCTATCCTGAAAAACTTTGCTGCAGGTACCAATGCCAAATACGAATTTGCAACTGGTAAAGTAACGTTAAACTATAGTTTCGAAAGTACCAGAAACGATGCGCATAGCCAGTACCCAAGCATTAACGAAGGAAGGGTATCACTATTGGATTTATTCTACAACCAAAAATTGGGTAACAAACTCGATTTATTGGTGGGTATCGATAACCGTGTGATGAAATTATCATCAGCAACAAATAAACCGGAAACCAACATTTTTGCCGCTTACGGATCATTATTCTTACACGATTTAAGTGTGTTTAACCTTGAAGTAGGCGGACGTTACAATAAACACGAACAATATGGCGAAAACTATACCTACTCAATTACCCCAAGCATCAATGTCATTAAAGAGATAAAATTATTTGGAACGGTTTCAACAGCATTTAAAGTTCCTACCTTAAACATGCTTTTTGGTCAGTTTGGTGCTAATTTGGATTTAAAGCCGGAAAAATCGAAGAATTACGAAGCTGGCGTTAATTTTAGCTTTGCTGGCGACAAATTTAGCTTACGTTTAGCAGGTTACAAACGCGATTTAACTGACGCCATTATTTATGCTTACCCTAACGGATACATTAACCAGGTAAGTCAGAAAACCAAAGGTTTCGAAGTTGAACCAGCAGTTAAATTCAGTGTGTTTAACATTAATGGCTATTACGCTTATGTAGAAGGCAATGAGTTCAACTTTGTTGATAATGCCGTTGCTAACTATCTTTTCCGCAGACCAAAACATACATTTGGCATTACTGCAGGTGCACAGGCAACAAGCAATTTATATGTGAGTGCAAATTACCGTTATTTCGGCAAACGTACCGATGGTAATTTTAACACGTATACAGTCGACAATCTACCTGCTTATAAATTGTTAAATGCTTATGCCGAATATGCATTGGCAAAGAAACGTGTAAAGATATTTTTTGATGCAAAAAATATTCTGAACGAAAAATACAGCGAAATTATTGGTTACAATAGTTTGGGCTTCAACTTTAATACAGGTGTAAGTTTTAATATCCGCTAATAAAAATTTAACTTTGTTTAAATATTAACCAGAAATAGCATGTCTCATTTAAAATTTAATCCACGCACTTTAATTTTGTTGTTAATGATATTGGCAATAACGGCTTTACGTTTGCTGGTAACATTCAACTCAGATGAATTAAAGTTTGCTAATTTTTCATCAATAGGAGCAGTAGCCTTATTTGGAGGAGCATATTTTAAAGATCATCTTAAAGCATTCGCTTTTCCGCTATTGAGTTTGTTTTTAAGCGATTTAGTACTTTATACAACCATCTATAAACAGTATGTAGATTTGTTTTTAGTTCAAGAACTTTGGACATACCTTGCAATTGCATTAATGGTTTTAGCGGGTCGTTTCTTATTAAAGAAGGTAAATATTGCCAGCTTATTCCTATCTACAATCGTAATTGTATTCATCCATTGGATTGTAAGTGATATCGGTTCATGGTATAAAAACCCATTGTATACGCAAAACTTAAATGGTTTTATAGATTGCTTAATTAAAGCCATTCCATTCGAGATCAGATTCTTAGAAGGAACAATAATCTATGGTGCTTTGCTTTTTGGCGCTTTTGAAATCTTAAAAGCAAAATACCCAGTATTAAAACTGCAAACACAAGAGCTGTAGAAAGATCCATTGTTTGGCATAACACCAATAAAGTAAAAACAAGATAGAAATCCTCTTTTGATTCGATTCAAAAGAGGATTTTTTTTAACTTAGAATATCAATTCCATTTTACCTTTTACATCCTAATGAAAGTTGTTTCCTTTTTACCTGCTGCCACTAAAATGATTTACGATATGGGCCTGCAAGAATACCTGCATGGCGTAACATTCGAATGCCCTAAAGAGGCTGCAGATCAACCAAAAGTTGTACGTTGCATATTAGAAGGCAAAAACTATTCGAGTATCGAAATAGACCGGATCTTTTCGGCATCAAAAGCGCAAGGCAAAAGTTTGTATTGGGTAGATGATGCACTGTTGGAAAGCATCGCACCCGATGTGGTTTTCACACAAGATATATGCGAGGTGTGCAACATCGATACTGTTTGTACCGAAACAGCCGTAATGAAGCTTAGCAAACAGCCAACGCTGGTACCTTTATCGCCAAATAACTTACAGGATGTTTTCGATTGCGCCATTACCATTGCCAGGGCTTTAGGAAAGGAAGAGGTAGCGTTAAACTATCTGGCAGGCCTGCAAAAGAAAACGGATCATATTTTAGATCAGCTTAGGGCAAACCGTGCACCGTTAAAAAGGATTATGCTAATGGAATGGATCGAACCGATATACAATTGCGGACACTGGATTCCTTTTCAGATTGCAGCAGCCGGTGGCGTTGATATGTTGTCCAATCCTGGTGGCGACTCTATTGTAACCCAGTGGGATAAAATCCTGAAATATAACCCAGAGGTTTTGATTATCGCACCATGTGGCTTTGATATGAAACGAAGCATGGAAGAAATGGAGCTGTTAACGTCAAAATCAGGCTGGATCGATCTTGAGGCAGTAAAAAACAATCAGGTTTATATTGCTGATTTTGATATGTTCACCCAACCTAGCGTAGGTACGCTGGTTGAAGGTATAGAAGCTTTAGCCTGCATGTTCCACCCGGAGATATTTAAGGCAGACGAAAACATAGCCAAAAAATTCATCAGCCACAGCCGGTCTGTGAAATCACTAAAATCAGTGTAATCATTTAATCTGTGTAATCATAATTTATGAAATTAGTTGTTTTAACAGGAGCAGGGATCAGTGCCGAAAGTGGGTTAAAAACATTTAGGGATTCTGATGGATTATGGGAGGGCTATAATGTTTATGATGTAGCTACCCCCGAGGCCTGGGAGAGAAACCCCGAATTGGTACAAGAATTTTATAATGAAAGGAGAAGACAGGTTTTAGCCGCAAAACCCAATTTGGCTCACCAGGTGCTTGCTGAGCTGGAAAAAGACTTCGACGTTGAAATTATTACCCAAAACATTGATGATTTACATGAAAGAGCAGGTTCTACCAAAGTTACCCATCTTCATGGCGTTATTACCAAGTCTCAATCAGATAGAAAAGCTGATTTAACTTATCCAATCGTTGGTTCAGAAATCAAAATGGGCGAGCTTTGCGAGTTGGGTTCTCAACTTCGGCCGCATGTAGTCTGGTTTGGTGAAGCTGTACCCATGATAGAGGTAGCCGCTAAACTTTGCAAACAGGCAGACTTGTTTGTACTGATCGGAACTTCATTGGCCGTTTATCCGGCGGCAGGTTTAATCGATTTTGTGCCTTCCTTTGTCGACAAATACATTATCGATCCAAGAACACCCGATGTAAAACGTTATAAAAACGTGATCAACATTGAGAAAAACGCTGTAGAAGGCATTACAGAATTAAAAGAAATATTAGTCAATGCCAGATAAAAAGCTTTGCATTTTTAATTGGAGCGGTGGTAAAGACAGTACATTGGCCTTACACTATGTCTTACAAGATCCTACTATCGAAATCCGTTACCTGATTACAACAGTTACCGAAAAATATAACCGTGTTTCGATGCATGGCGTTAGAGAAGCTTTACTGATTAAACAGGCCGAAAGCATTGGTATTCCACTGTATCAGATCCGTTTGGGCGAAATGCCAGATATGGAAACCTACGACAGTACCATGAAGCATCATCTTTCTAAATTTAAGGAGGAGGGTATTACCCATTCTATTTTTGGTGATATCTTTTTAGCGGACTTACGTAATTATCGTGAAAATAAATTAGCAGAAATTGGGCTTAAGGCTATTTTTCCGCTTTGGAAAAAAGATACAAAACATTTAATTGAAGAATTCCTAAACCTGAACTATAAAACCATCATTGTTTGCACACAGCAAAATCTCGAAAATTTTTGTGGAAAAGTAATCAGCCTTGATTTAATCAAGCAATTTCCTGCAGATATTGATCCATGTGGCGAAAACGGAGAGTTTCATACCTTTGCTTTTGAAGGACCAATTTTCAAGAACAAAATCACTTTCACCATCGGAGAGAAGGTATTCAGGACTTATAACGCACCAAGTAAAACAACTGCTAATGAGGATTCTCCTTGTTCAACAACAGCACTTTCTGGTTTCTGGTATATAGATTTATTGGAATAATTTTTCTTTTCAAAACATTTTGGCATCATTTTTTCTTTAGTATGGGTAATTAACTAAATCACACATCCCATTGAAACCTGTTTAGTGAGGTTAGGTAACTAAACAAGCGTCATATTAAAAAATTAAGAGTTATGAAAAAGATATTGGTAGTAATCGCATTAAGTTCTTCAGTTTTATTTGCTTGTAATAATAAGGCAAAAGAAGAAGCAGCATTAAAACAACAACAGGCCGAAAAACAATTGGCAATTAAAGCAGTTAAAGATAGTTTAAGGTTAGATAGCTTTAAAAAAGCCGAAGTGGCCAAAGTAGAACAGGAAAAAGAAGCTAAACACCAGGCAGAATTAGCTGCTGCAAGAAGAGCAAGCTCATCTAGATCTTATGCAAGCTCAGGTGGTGGTTCTAGCAGTGCTTACGGAGGTACACAACCAACAGCTAAGAAAAAAGGCTGGAGCGATGCAGCTAAAGGTGCTGTTATTGGTGGTGCAGCCGGAGCGGTTGGTGGTGCTTTAATCGATAAGAAAAAAGGCAGAGGTGCCATTATTGGTGGATTAGTTGGAGCTGGTGGCGGTTACTTAATCGGTAGAGGTGAAGACAGAAAATCTGGCCGTGTGCAGCCTAAAAACTAAAAAAAGGTTTTTAAAGATAAAAAAGTCCCGATGTAAATCGGGACTTTTTTTGTGTCAAAAAAAATGATTTATATATTAGCAAAAAAAGAACCATGATAGAAACCCAAACCGCAGATAAAGGACAGATCCAACACTTCGTAATGTTCTGGTTAAAACCTCAACTAACCAAAACCGAGATCACAGATTTCGCTAACTTCTTTGAAAGTTTAAAACCTATAAAATACATTAAAACGTTAAGTTATGGCTTAGCAGCAGGTACACCTGTACGCCCTGTTACCGATAACTCTTTTACTTATTCGCTAACCATTACCTTTGCAAACATTGCAGACCATAATGCTTACCAGGAAGATAAAGTGCATTTAGATGCTGTAGAAAAATTCTCTAATAACTGGTACAGGGTAGTGGTACACGATACAGTGATTGCTTAATAAGTTTTAGCTAGGGAAACATAGATTATAACATGGAAGATTTCTTTCTGTCGTCATCCTGAACTTGTTTCAGGATCTTTTCCACCCTAACATAAATGCGCTTAGATGAATCTAAATTCAGCTAAGCGCATTTTTTATTTGTCACCCTAAACGCAGCCAAGAACCTTTCARCTAAGTTCAAAGATTTCTCTCTCGAAAATTCGGGACTGCACTACTGTCGAAATGACGATTTACCCAAAACCTCCCATTTATTTGGCGAAATAAGGACTCGGAATTATATTTTGTTGGTAAATTTAAAAATAAGTATATCAATGAGTTATCTTAAATCACTTAAATAAAAACTGATATTCAGCATGTTGCTGATAGCGAATAATGGCTTTAAAATCAAAATATAATTTCGATAAACGATTAAATGAACTAGTAATCAGCAACTTACATAAGTTAAGTCATTAATATTGATGCCTATTATATGCAGCCGTAAAATCAGAACGCATTAGCTTAAATCGCGCTATTACTGCCTGAATAAATTCCTCATCAATAATTTCAAACACATCGTTAACACCACCTCCACTCAGATCAAGTTCAGCGAGTTTATAACTTTGCTCAAAGGTACCCTGCTCAAACTTTACAATGTATTTTTGATTCATCGAAAAAATCGTGATCTTACATTCCGGATGCGGAAGTTCTGCTACTACTCTCATTTATTTTATATTTTAATTTATAATTCAACAGATACGCCATTAAGCGTGCCCCAGCTATCTACAATCGAGAACCGGGCAAACAACTCTTCCTTATACCATTCGCGCTCCCTGGTAAGCTTAATCACGTCAGAATGATCAAAAGATCTGTAAGCATAGTTTTTCATGCTATCAGCATCGGCCCAGATTGAAAAGGTAGCCTGATCGAAAAATGGATTTTCGCCAATACCTGCCGACAAGATAAAACCCGGAGCAGTGCGCATGGCATCAGCTGCTCTTTTAATATTCCGCCTAAACTCTTTTAACTTATTAAATTTAATTGCCGCCCTTGTAATTACAGCAATCTTACCCGTATGGGTATTACTTATTTTATCGGATTTAAATGGCTCTACTGCTGACCATAAGCCATGAGTAGATAAAGGGTTTAATAAGATAGTAAAACTTTCAATCCCAAAGAAACCAAACCATTTTAGCACAAAAGAACGACGATAAAAATCATCACAATCCCTCCGGTTATCCCAGGTGGTAAGCACGGCCCAATGTTTATAATCAGGAGCTAAATCTACCTGAGCATCTTTTCCGCTCCCCATTAACTTCCAGAACCTGCATCTCTTATTTAACCACAATGGCAACCGTAAAACAGCCATCCCTACAAATGCAAAAGGAACGGTAAGGCCAGGGAATTTGGTAATGGTTAAGGCTACAATCATAAACTCACGGTTAATGATGCCAAAACTAAGGATTTTAAGAATAGATTGTCATTCAAATTTTCGTCATTAAAATTCACTATTGCCTTACATCTCACAAATCATAATTAACTTTGATTATAGAAATAAAAAAAATGGCAGAAGACTTAACCATCACCAGAAATACATCAAAGGAAGAGCAATATCAATCGATCATCCCTCAGATAGACGCTTTACTTTACGGCGAAACCGATTTTATTGCAAACCTTGCAAACGTTGCAGCAGCACTTAAAGAACAGTTTAACTGGTTTTGGGTAGGTTTCTATCTGGTAAAGCAAGGTGAACTGGTATTGGGCCCATTTCAAGGGCCGGTAGCCTGTACACGGATTAAAAAAGGAAAAGGGGTATGTGGAGCCTCTTGGCAACAGGCAGAAACCATTATTGTTCCAGATGTTGAAGAGTTTCCTGGTCACATTGCCTGTGCATCTGCTTCTAAATCAGAAATTGTTTTACCATTAATTGTTAATGGTGAAGTGATAGGCGTTTTAGATGTAGACAGCGAAGTATTAAATAAATTCGATGAAACAGATAAGGCTTATTTAGAGCAAGTTATATCAATTATATTAAATAGATAGTTAAAGTAAAATATTGAAACTAAAAGAAGAATATTATCTAAATGAAGACGTGGTTAGTCTGGCTAAAGATCTGTTAGGCAAAATACTCTATACCAAAATTGACAACGAAATCACCGCAGGCATCATCGTCGAAACCGAAGCTTATTTTGGTGTAAAGGATAAAGCTTCGCATGCTTACGGCGGCCGCAGAACCAACCGAACAGAAACGATGTATAGCAATGGAGGCATTGCTTATGTATATCTTTGTTATGGCATGCACAACCTCTTCAATATTGTAAGTTCGAAAGAAAACGACCCGCATGCTGTTTTGATCAGGGGTATAGAACCTTTGGTTGGCATCGACATTATTGAGCAACGTAGAAATATGCCGCATACAAAGGGCGCTATTTCGGCTGGCCCAGGCTCTGCCGCAAAAGCACTGGGAATAGATAAAGCTTTTAACGCCAAAAATCTAACCGGAGATGAAATCTGGATCGAGGATCATGCTATCCGCTACCTAGATGAAGATATTGCTGCCACACCTCGCGTGGGCATTGCATACGCAAAAGAGCATGCTTTATTACCGTGGCGGTTCTTTGTAAAAGGCAATAAATATGTGAGCAAACCAAACAAGGTTTGATAAAATAACATAAATTGAAAAGCAGGTTTGGAAACAATACCTGCTTTTTTTGTATTATTGAGGCAATGAATTTTGAAAACAACTTATTATTCGCACAAACACAAGACGAAACCGACCAGCTACGCGATTTCAGGTCTCAGTTTTTATTTCCAAACCATAACGGAAAATATTTTATTTACCTGTGCGGCAACTCATTAGGACTTCAACCTAAAGTAGCCAGTGAGGTTTTAAAAAATCAGCTTAACAACTGGGCTAACTATGCAGTAGAGGGCTGGTTCGATGGAAATGAACCCTGGATGTTCTATCACAAGGCACTCAAAAAGTTAATGGCCCCGATTGTTGGCGCACTACCATCAGAGGTATGCCCGATGAATACCCTAACTGTAAACCTCCATTTATTAATGGTTAGTTTCTATCAGCCTAAAGGTAAACGATTTAAGATCATCATGGAGGGTGGCGCATTCCCATCCGACCAATACGCAATAGAAAGCCAGGTAAGATTTCATGGTTTCGACCCAAAAGAAGCGATTATAGAGGTTTTCCCCAATGAAGGCGAAGAAATACTTCATACCGAAGATATCTTGGCTAAAATCAAAGAAAATGCAGATGAGATCGCTTTGGTTTTATTTGGTGGAATAAACTATTACACAGGACAATGGTACGATATGGAAACCATTACAAAGGCAGGGCATGAAATCGGCGCAATTGTAGGCTGGGATCTGGCGCATGCCGCAGGTAATGTTCCTGTAAAACTTCACGATTGGGATATTGATTTTGCCTGTTGGTGCTCATATAAATATCAAAATTCAGGTCCGGGGGGAATAAGCGGAATCTTTGTTCACGAAAAACATTTCAGCAACACCGAATTAAACCGCTTTGCAGGATGGTGGGGTTATCAGGAAAGTAAGCGTTTTAAAATGGAAAAAGGCTTTATTCCAGAAGCCGGGGCAGACGGCTGGCAGGTAAGTTGCACACAGGTAATGCCAATGGCTTTATATCATGCTTCACTTCAGATTTTCGAACAAGCAGGCTTTATTGAACCATTAAGAAATAAAAGTGTTACTTTAACTGCATATCTTGAATTTATTATAAATGAAGTGAATAAGGAATTAGGCATAATGCAATATAAAATCATCACACCTAAAGTAACTAAAGATAGAGGCGCCCAGTTATCCATCATCGCACAGCAAAATGGTAAACAGATTTTTGATGGCTTAATGGCAAACCACGTACTTGGCGATTGGCGCGAACCTGATGTAATCCGCTTAAGCGCAGTCCCTCTTTATAACTCTTTCGAAGATGTTTATTTGGCCGGACAAGCACTTTTAAAAGTAAGTAAAGAGGTTTTACGATAAAAGGTTCATCAAATAAAAAAGCAAGAAAATGATCAATTACAACCCTAAAGACTGGAGTACCTTCATTTTTCATATCCATAAAAGTGATACTTTTAGAAAACTGTGGCCATTAATGCTTGCGGTAGCTGTTTTTTCGGGCCTGGTTGCATTTGCCGAACTCAATTTTTTTCAACTTTCTAAAAGCAGCTATGTGACCAATATAGGCATGATGCATAGCTTATTGGGCTTTGTATTATCAATGCTACTGGTTTTCAGAACAAATACAGCATACGACAGGTGGTGGGAAGGAAGAAAGTTATTGGGATCGTTAACGAATGTGAGCCGCAACCTGGCCTTGAAAATAAAAGCGCTTAAATTAACAGAAGAAGATGTCCGTTTTTTCGAATACGGCATTCCTAAATATGCTTTTGCTTTAAAAGAACATTTACGCGAAAGGATGTATTTTGGCAAAAACAGTCTTTTGATAGAGGTTGAAGAAGGTAAGCACGTACCAAACCAGATTGCAGGCAGCTTAATTAACAGGTTATACGAACTACTCGAAAAAGGCGCTATTTCGCAGGAACAATTTATTGTGCTTTCTGGCGATTTTAATCAATTTACCGATATCTGTGGTGCTTGCGAACGCATTAAAAACACACCGATCCCATATTCTTACAGTGCTTTTATCAAGAAATTCATCTTTATTTACGTAATTACTTTACCTATTGGATGGGTATTTAGTTTAGGTTATTTTGTGGTACCCATTGTTCCCTTTATTCTCTATGTATTAGCGAGTTTGGAGTTAATAGCTGAAGAAATAGAAAACCCATTTGGAGAAGATGCGAACGATCTTCCTGTGGATCAGATCTGCACGAACATCGAAAAACACGTGGAGGAAATTTTAGGCTAATGATTAAGATTGCCTGGCATCCACTCTACGCACACCCCTTACCAGAAGGGCACCGTTTTCCGATGCTGAAATATGAATTGATACCCGAACAACTTTTACATGAAGGGACTATAGCACAGCAGAATTTATTTAGCCCAGAACCAGTTTCGGAAGATATTATACTCCTGACTCACGAAAAAACATATTGGGAACAGCTTAGAGATTTAACACTTTCAGCGAAAGACCAAAGAAGAATAGGTTTCCCATTAAACGCGCAGCTATTAGAACGCGAGCTGCGAATTGCTCAAGGTACAATCGATGCAGCCCATTTTGCAATGAGTAACGGAATTGCCTTTAATGTAGCAGGTGGCACCCATCATGCAGGCAGCAATTGGGGCGAAGGTTTTTGTTTGTTGAATGATCAGGCTGTTGCAGCTAATTACTTGTTAAATAAAAATTTAGCTAAGCGGATCTTAATTATCGATTTAGATGTACATCAGGGAAATGGCACGGCAGAAATCTTTCAAAAGGAGCCAAGGGTGTTCACTTTTTCGATGCATGGCGATAAAAATTTTCCTTTCAGAAAAGAAATGTCAAGTCTGGATGTTCCTTTAAATGATGGTGTACAGGATGAAGAATATCTATCATCTTTAAAGGTAAATTTGAAAAAGGCATTCGAAAGGACCAAACCTGATTTTGTATTTTATCTATCGGGGGTTGATGTGCTTTCTACCGATAAGCTGGGCAAATTGGCATTAAGCAAGGCCGCATGTAAAGAACGCGACAGAATGGTGCTGCAGGCCTGTAAAGATAAAAATCTGGCTGTGCAGGTGAGTATGGGCGGTGGCTACTCGATCGATATCAGAGATATTGTAGATGCGCACTGCAACACCTACCGCCTGGCTTTTGATTTATTTGGATAAGCTCATCCACAAAACCAGAATATCCTTATCTTCGCGGCCATATGTTGGAGATTATTTATCAGGACGAAAATCTAATTGCAATTAACAAACCCCATGGGTTATTGGTTCATCAATCTTCCATTGCAAGAGATGCCACGGAGTTCGCACTTCAGTTACTCAGAGACCAGGTAGGCAAACATGTTAGTCCGGTACATAGGCTAGACAGGAAGACAAGCGGAATCTTATTATTTGCTTTCGACAAAGTATCTGAAATCGCTATGCATCAACAATTTATGAATGCAGAAACCGATAAAAAATACCTGGCTATCTTGCGTGGTTTTACACCTGATACAATGGACATTGATTATCCATTAGCCAAAGAAAACGGAACGATGCAGGATGCTTTCACTTCGTTTAGAACACTTCAAAGGGCGGAGGTAGCCGTAGCTTTCGGTAAACATCCAACCTCACGGTATTCATTGGTAGAGGCCACACCCAAAACCGGGAGGATGCATCAATTGAGAAGACACTTTAGCCATATCCTACATCCAATTATTGGCGATAGGACACATGGCTGCAACAAACAAAACAAATTCTTTAAAGCGCAATGGGATATGACAACCATGTTGCTCCATGCCTCGGAGCTAGCATTCACTCATCCCGTTACAAAAGAAAAAATCCATTTAAAAGCCGGTTTACACGATGAGTTTAAAAGAGTGATGGATTTCATGAAAATGGAACATTAGCACAATTTTTGCCATCAAAATCTGTTTATATAACATCTATGATTAAATACTTACGTTTTACACTTCCAGTTTTAGCGCTTTTCGCAGCCAGTTGTTCTTCTGTTTATATGCCAAACGTACCAAATACCCCCATGTTAAGTAAACAGGGCGAATTTAGCGGCGGCGCGCACATCTCTTTAAAAGGCAATGCCAGTGTTAATGGTGCTTATGCGGTTTCTGATCACATTGGTGTACTTTTTAGTGGTTCGAGGATGAATAGTGAACGAAAAAGCAAAGATTTCGGGCATAAACTTATCGAAATTGGGGGAGGATACTTTGATACTTTTGGTCCGGATAACAACCGGATTATTGAAATTTATGCAGGCGTAGGGAAGGGCTGGAGTGATATTACCTTCCGCGATTATAAAAACGACATCCTCATCAGCAGCGAATTGCAGGAAGTAGATTACCGGAAAACATTTTTACAGGTTAATTACAGTTCGAAAAAGAAAAACAACCTTCGGTTATTTGGAACAGATTTCCCAATTAACTATGGTACAGCATTAAGGATTAGCCATATTAAGATGGATAGGTTCTTTTTAAACGGTATTGTTCAGCCGAAAGAAGATAATATTTTCTTTGAACCGGTTTTCTTTACGCGTATGGCGCTCAGCAAAACTTTTCAACTACAATATACCACCAGCAGTAATATTGGCTTAAAGAACCGTAAATACATGTCTGCAGGCAATTCTATCTTCACTATTGGTGTTGTGGTTAATGTAGGGGGTAAATAAAATGAGTAAAGGTCCTTCAACTGGCAGGAGACATCATAAATATTTAACTACGTATTAATCCCCCAATTCAAAAAGATTTATCATTCTGAGCCTGTCGAAGACCACTAACTAAGATTCTTCGCTTCGCTCAGATTGACAATTACCCCACACTCAAAGCCTTTGTTTTATTCTGAAAGCGCATAGGTAATAAAATAGACTCCGTTAATTTTTCGTTTCCTGGTTGTAGATCCTTCTATCAACATCGGATTTTACCTGCACAAACCTTTCATTATAAACCCGATAGCAGTAGATGCCGATTGTTTACCGAAAAAGTCGCCACTGAATCAGCATCGGCTGGAACGGATAGCGGGACTACTGTACCCCATGAAACACTGGCATTCATTTCCAAAACCTGATGGCGCTAAAAAGGTAATCAATGTTGATTTTCGCAAAGTAAATTAACCACTAGCTATTTAAAAATCATAACACACCTGCCTTCAAAGCCCTCGTTTTATTCTGAAAACGCATAAACAACAGGATAGAAGCCGTTAACAAACCCAGGGTTAATCCATACCAGATGCCATTAACGCCTAAGTTAAAATGAAAGCCTAATACATAACCAATTGGAATACCAACTACCCAATAGGCTAAAAAGGTAATAAAAGTTGGAATATTAACATCACCAATACCACGTAAAACACCTAGGCCAACCACCTGTGTGCCATCAAACAGCTGAAAAAAGCCAGCGATAATCAATAATTGGGCAGCAATGGGAATAACAGCCGCATCTTCCGTGTAAATGAAGGGCATGATGTTATTGGCCAAAACAAAAATCACTGCAGTAATAGACATAAACAACAAAATAACATGGTAGCTGGCTATGGCAGATTTACGTAAATCGTCGAAATTTTTCTTACCAAAGTTATTTCCCGTTTTAATGGTGGCTGCCGAAGCTACACCGCTGGCAATCATATAGGTCATGGCGGCTAAACTAATCGCGATTTGATGCGCAGCCTGTTCTACGGCCCCAATTGTACCGATAAGCACTGCAGCGCCGCTAAAAGCACTGATTTCGAAAGCGTATTGCATAGCAACAGGCATCCCGATTTTAGCAATCTTAATCGCCCTTATTTTATCAAAAAACGTGGCTTTAAAACTGATCAGGTATTTTTTGAAATGCTGAGAACGTAATACATAAAAACACATTACGGTGGCCATTAAAATCCTGTCGATTAAAGTACTTAACCCCACACCACTAACACCCATCGATTTAATGCCGAACATACCTTTTACGAAAATGATTCCTAAAATGATGTTGATCGCATTTCCCCAGATAGAAACAAACATGGCTTGTTTGGTAAATCCCAAACCTTCCGCAAACTGCTTAAAAGTCTGAAAAATCAGTAGAGGGATAATTGAGACAGATAAAAGATTCAGATAAGGTTTTGCATAACGCACTACCTCGGGCGTTTGCTCCAGGTGGTCAATCACAAAAAATATCCCTAATTGAACCAGTATGTATAAAAATATCCCCACACAGATATTAATAATTAAGCTGTTTGATAAAAGCTTTCCGCATTCATCATAATTCTGACGACCATTCTCCTGTGCGATAAGCGGCGTTAACCCATACGAAATACCCAAACCAATTACGAGGATAAGCATAAATATGCTGTTCACTAACGAAACAGCCGCCAATTGAATGGTATCAGTAAAATGACCTACAATAATACTATCGGCCATATGTACCAAAGTATGACCAACCTGAGAACCTACAATTGGCAATGCCAAATGAAGATTTTCTTTGTAATATGGCTTATATTTGGTGTAAATTTTAGAAAACATAGGGTTACAAAGGTCGCGTTTTTAAAGCTCAAAAAGTAGGTGTGTAGAAAAGTTAATGTTCGGTTTACAAAAGGCGATCGTCATGCTGAATTTATTTCAGCATCTTTCTTGTTAGTTTTTATATAATTAAAACCCGGGTAAAATAGATCCTGAAACAAGTTCAGGATGACGACCATCGAGAAAAAGCACCTTACCTCACCACCGTAAAGTATTCTTCTTTTTCTGAAGTATGCGATTTGATTACATTGGTTAAAATTAAATTAACCAAAACCTTTTGTGCCTTACGGTAAGAACTGCGTAACAGTTTACTAAACTCTTTCAGCGTAATCTTTTCGTTCTCTTCCAGGTATTCGAGCAGCTTTTTTTCATTTTCAGAATAGGAGATAAGTACACCATTGTTTTTATATTCCTGTTTCAACACTTCAAGAATAATGCGACTGGCGAGAACGCTTTTATCGTCTATGCGGATATAAGCCCACCATTTTTTTTGATCATCGAGTGCGTAATGTGGCTTAGTGTCACTTTCAGGAATATTAACTACCAATACCAATTTATCATCAACATAAATTTCTTCGAAGTAAGGCTCAATTGCCGGTTTGCAGAACTGATGTGCTGCAGTTAAAATCATGTATTTCTCTTCTTCTTCTGATTTTACCCCTTTAATAGATCCATCATCAGCAACACCAATCAATAGTTTACCACCTTTGTTATTGGCAAAAGCAACCAAGCTCTTGGCAATTTTCTCGGTATTGGTAATGGTTTTCTTGAAATCGAGCATAACGCCCTCGCCCTGCAAAATTAAACTCTTAATACTCGGCATAATCTAAAAAATTAGTAAGCAACTCTAGGGGTTTCGCCCTGATGCAGGTTTCGGATATACACTTCATTCATCACGGTAGCGCACAGCTCGCCATCCTTATTGGTAATTTCCATCGGGTAGGCCTTTACAAACTTTCCAACGGTTTTTAGTGCGTGCTCTGCTTCGTTCAACATCTCATCAGTTACGGTTATGGTAAAGTATAATGTAGAACGACCAGGCTTTAAATATTGTATAGAAGCGCTTTTTAGCCAAACACGGACTTTAAAGCCTCGGCGCTGCATTAACTGATCGAACAATAAGGCATAAAACGGATCTGTTGCTGCATAAATAGTACCACCAAAAATAGAACCGTTATAATTTTTATTCAAAAAACTCTTGCTCAGCTTAACCGTACAACTTCTAAATTCATTTTCAAATTTCTGAACCCAAATGCGTTGAAAAAATAGGGGTGGGTAAAAACGCATTACCCATTTCAGGGTGTTTTGAGAAATAATCATATTCACTAATATCAGAAAGTTTTATCACCTTTTAAAGTTTTGAAGATCTTGTTTTAGTAATATTTCCGTAATTTAGAATTATGCATGTTTATGATACCATTACCGACGCTTTAACAGATTTAGATAGTCGTGGTTATAATTTAGATTTCAATTTAACGGCAGAAAGTTTAGCATGTAAATCAGTCAATTTGTTCCTGAAACCTGAAGAATTTGAAATTGAAGAAGTGTACCGTTTCGAAGGAATGACCGACCCGGCTGATAGCTCGGTTGTTTATGCCATTTCATCAAATGTGGGAAATTTAAAGGGAGTATTGGTAGATGGTTATGGTGTATATGCTGAAAATATATCGCCAGAATTGCTGAATAAGTTAAAGATTCATCATGAATAATACATTTATTTGTTTCACAATACATTAATAATCAATACAATAGTTGAAAAATAACCAATATGGAATAAAAAAAAATAAAACCAAATGATTATAAGGTTGTTAGGTTAATAGATAACAATAAAAACTATGAAAAAAATAATCTTAAGTCTTGCTTTTGCGGGTTCTCTTATGATAGCCACTTCAGCATGCAATTCGTCTAAAAATATGGCTGGTTCTTCAGACAGTACTGCGACGGATTCTACAAAAATGATGGATACGACTAAAAAGATGCCAGACACAACCTCTAAAAAAATGCCTGACACTACCAAAATGCCACCTGATACCACAAAAAAAAATCCTCCAATGTAGGAAGGTAAGAGCCACTCTAAAACAAGAGTGGCTTTTATTTTAAAAATCTATTTTAAATATTTGTGTTATTGCGTACTTTCAGCGTTTAAACCAAATAATTAAATGGATCTTCAAGCAAAAGCAAACAACCGTAATGTAATTTTCTTAGTTATTGTAGCTGCTCTGGGTTACTTCGTAGACATTTACGATCTTGTTCTATTCTCTGTTGTTCGTGTTCAAAGTTTAACTGAAATTGGCGTTTCCCAGGCAAATATGCAATCTGATGGCTTTTTGATCATCAATTCTCAGATGTTCGGTCTACTTTTAGGCGGAATTTTGTGGGGAATACTGGGCGATAAACTGGGAAGGATCAAAGTTCTATTTGGTTCAATCCTTTTATATTCACTGGCCAATATTGCCAATGGTTTTGTCACATCGGTTAACAGTTATGCCATCATCAGGTTTATTGCCGGTATAGGTTTAGCTGGCGAGCTTGGTGCAGGGATTACTTTGGTTGCTGAAACCATGGATAAAGAAAAACGCGGTTATGGAACCATGATTGTTGGTGCTGTAGGTTTATTGGGTGCAGCCGTTGCAGCAACTGTAGCAGCCGAATTTACCTGGCAAACCTCATACTTTGTAGGTGGCGGAATGGGCCTGGTACTGCTTTTATTACGTGTTGGTACTTTCGAATCGGGCATGTTTAAACACGCCGCTAACCAATCAGAAGTATCAAAAGGAAATATCTTTATGCTGTTTAACAACTGGAAACGTTTTTCGAAATATCTCTATTGTATCTTAATCGGTATTCCTTTATGGTTTGTGGTGGGGATCCTGGTTACCTTAGCGCCAGAATTCGGTAAAGCTTTAGGTGCGACAGAGCCACTAAAAGCTGGTACCGGCATTATGTTTACCTATTTTGGAATTGCAATAGGCGATGTGGTTACGGGTCTACTCTCTCAGGTATTAAAATCGAGAAAAAAAACAGTCTTTATCTTCCACCTGCTTTCTGTTGCGAGTGTAGTTGTTTATTTAACCAGTTTCGGCTTAACGGGTAGCAATTTTATCTGGATCTGCTTGTTTATGGGCTTCTCTGTAGGTTATTGGGCCACATTTGTTACCATTGCATCAGAACAATTCGGCACAAACATTAGGGCTACGGTAACTACAACTGCACCTAATTTTGTTAGGGGCGCATTAATCCCTATTACATTCTTATTCGAATTTTTAACCCATAAATACGGATTAATTACTGCCGGATATTTAGTGATGGGAATCTTAACCCTGATTGCGATGTTTGGTTTGAGCCAATTAAAAGAAAGTTTCAACAAAGATTTGGATTATTTAGAAGAGTAATAAGCTCCCGACTTCTGACTAAAAACAATGTCAATAAAATGTACTATCTAAAGATAAATCAATATAGCTGCCTGAATAGCTTTAAATTTGTATGGAAATAGAAAGAGCCATCATGTTTAAAGAAGAAGTAGCGGAACGGTATAAGCAAATTCAGGATGAAATTTGCAGGGGATTGGAAATTGCCGATGGCAAAGGAAAGTTTGAAGAGGAACTTTGGGAAAGAAACGGTGGGGGAGGCGGACGCACCAGGATTATGCAAAATGGTGCAATTATCGAAAAAGGTGGCGTAAATTTCTCTGCGGTGCATGGTAAATTGCCCGAAGCTGTAAAAAAAGCCTTTAATGTAAGCGAAGATGATTTTTTTGCTACCGGAGTTTCAATTGTAATTCATCCAAACCATCCACTGGTTCCGATTATCCACATGAATATCCGCTATTTCGAACTTAATGAAGAAACACGCTGGTTTGGCGGTGGTATCGATTTAACACCACATTACGTATTCGAAAACGATGCCCGTTTTTTTCACCATAAATTAAAGCAGGCTTGCGATGATTTCAGTGGAGATTTTTATCCAAAATTTAAAACACATGCCGATGATTATTTCTTTATTAAACACCGTGAAGAAACCCGTGGTATCGGCGGTATTTTTTATGATAGACTGAAGCCAGAAAACACCAATTTATCATGGGAGCAGATTTTAGATTTTTCTATTAATATTGGCGAAACATTTTTGCCGATTTACACCGAATTGATTGATAGGAACCGCGATAAAGAGTTTACAGAAGCCCAGAAACAATGGCAATATCAGCGCCGTAGTCGTTATGTAGAATTTAATTTAGTTTACGACTCTGGAACAAAATTCGGCTTAGAAACCAACGGACGGATAGAATCTATTTTAATGAGTTTACCACCACAGGCTAACTGGGGTTATAATGTTCAGCCAGAAATTAATTCTGATGAATACAACACCCAGCAGCTACTAAAAAAAGGAATTAACTGGATCTAAATGACCGAATTAAAAGAATTTGAGCGTCTGCTACTTAAAACGATAATAAAAGATAATGCAGAAAAATTCGGCTATTTGTCTGAACACTTAGATTTTATAAGGATCGAAACTACTAAAACAACCGGTACAGGTTTGTACATAAATTTTGTCTACCTAAAGGAATTTCAAGAAGAAGAATTTGAAAACGGTTTACTCAGTGCTGAAGCAAAACTAACTGCTCCGAGCCTGAAAAATGAATTAACTTATTGCTTGGATGTTACGAACTGTAAAATAGATTCTCTAGAAATTTTAACCAATGAAAAAGAAAATTGGGACGGTGATTTAGAGAATTGTAGTTTGAATTAATTTCGGATTTAATTTTCGCTAAGTATTTTTTTACCAACCAAAAAATAAATTAAAGACCCAAAAAGAGGCAAGAACAATACCACATTGGTCCACATCCATTTTTGTCGTCTCTTGTTGTATGGGAATTTCGAAATGTCTAAAATAACGTAAATGTTTATCAACATGATAAGCATTACGACAATAGCGAGAATTATCAAATAAGCGTTCATACGTAAATATAGTCATTTTAAAACAATGTTAAAGATGGCGCCACCTCATGAAAGCCAGTTTTTAGTTTGCCAAGCCTGAAATCATTTACTAGGTTATGAGCCAGGCGTGTTGGTTCGGGGATACGATAATTTCCAACAGATTTTTTAATTGTATTTAAACTTTCTTCTTGCGTAATTAAATGTCCGGCAGAAATATAAACAGGTGCGCAATTGCGCTTTGTTCTCAATGCAAAACCAAGCATTTCGCCCGCATTATTTTTAATTTCTGCAGTACTAAATTTGACATTTTGAGGCTGATGGTTTTGTCCGTGTAAAAGACTTTTAGCACAGCCAATTGTGGCTTGGTTAGCAAGAATTCCAAAATGCGAAGCAACACCCATACGGCGTGGATGCAAAATTCCGTTTCCATCAAGCACTACAACATTAGGTTTATTGGGTATCAATTCCCAAACTTTCAATAATGCAGGAACTTCTTTAAATCCCAAAAACCCTGCTTTATAAGGAAAACTGGTTTCGTAAGTTTCTAATGCAAATGATTTTAAAACCATTCCTGGATAAGTTAAGATCACAATTCCCGCATACATGGTCGAACTGTTTTTATTGAAAGAAATATCTGCGCCAGCAATGGTTTCAATTTTGTTAAGTGACTGAAACTTTAACTGTTTGGCTAATTCAATTTGGTAAGCAGTAGCATCTTCAAAGCTGTAGTGGTCGTACATGGGATATCTTATTTCTGTAACTCCTGCAAGCGTAATTTAATTTCATTTGAACTGGGATTCAATTCACTGGCCTTTTTATACGAAGCGATAGCATTTTGCTTTTCTCCTTTCATCGCATATGCTGCCCCCAAAGCCGTGAAGGCCTTTGACGAAGATGGATAATTGACCGTATTCATTTCCAATATCTGTATGCCATTATCTAAGGTTTTCGGATTTTTTACCAACCATTGCGCCAAGCCGTTGAAATATGCTTCGTCAGGCAAAATTAGATACCCAAACCTTTGCGACAATCCTTTATAATGTTTCATAATAGCCTCTGAATTTATCTTTTCATCACTTACAGGAGGAAGAACCCATTGACGATAGACAAATCGAAGTCCGTCATAATACGATTTAATAGGGACTGTCATGTGGCTCTCAATTGGATAGCTCGCATATTCGAAATTTAATCCTTTAATATTGCGGCTTTTGAGCAGCGAATCAAATTTTAAAACATCTTTATGAAAAGGTGATCCTGGTGAAGAACCTTCATTTCCATCACTAAAAAAAAGCGTTTTTGATAAAGTTGACCCTGCTTTCAGTTTTTTATCAGCAAGTTTGAGAAGAAATTTCTGATCCCACCAGAAGGATGGGCTTACGGCAATATATGCGTTAAACATATCCGGATAATTAATCAGACAATTAATGGCTGTCAGACCTCCAAATGAATGTCCAGCTAAAATGCGGTAAGGTTGAGTTTTATAATTCGAATTAACATAGGGCAGGAGTTCCTTCTGGATGAATTGTAAAAAATGTTCATTTCCTCCGCTATTCTTATAGGGGGCGTTAGCAGTGGTATCCGGTTTCCCAGAATAGTCAAAATTGCTTTTAGATGGAGTGAGGTCACGAACACGGTCTGTATTTGTTATTCCTACAACAATCATTGGCGGGATAACATACACATCTTGCCGACTGAGGTATTTAGAATATTCTACCATTTGCATGAAATGATTGTCAGCATCCAGAACATAGATCACTGGATATCGTTTCTCGGGATTGTCAGGGTCTTTAGGTGTGTAGATTAATATCTTTCGGTCTTCGTTTAAGATGCTGGAATGCATCGTTACAACTTCGCCATAATCAGATTTTTGAGCATTTGTTTTAAATGAAAAAAGTAGAATTACGCTCACACACACGAATTTAAAAAGCAAGTTTTGCATAGTAGACAGCATTATTTTAGAATAAGTAACGAATAAACACATTAAATATATAAATAACGTATAAATCAAAGCAATAATGCTAATCGTAATTTGTCTTATAATTAATATTATGTTAAGTTAAATTTTCTAACACCATCCTGTCCTCACAAATTACTCAATAAAATTATAGTTCTTGAAGTTTACGGTTAAGCTCTTGTACTTTGTTCGTTACTCCCTTTTTAGTGTAGATATCGATCAGCAACTGTACAGTTTTTTTATCGTTCGGGTTAATTTCATTTGCGCGTTGCAAAGCAAACTGTGCACGATTGATGAGGCCTTTATATTTTTCAGTTTTATCAGCGTCATTTTTGCTCAAGATTTCATTGGCTGTATTGATGTAAGCCAAACTCAATTGGTACAATGCATCAAAATAATTTTGATCTGTAGACAAAGCTTTATCGTAAGCCAAAATTGCTGTAGCGTTATTTCCACCAACCTGTTGCAGGTAACCATAAAGAAAATAAAGTAGTTTATTTCCTTTTTCTACTTTTAAATTGTTTTCTATCAATCCCTGAGCTTTACTATAATTCTCGGTATCAAGTAATAGATTAATATAATCGTTTGTTAAAAAGCGATTGAACGGATTAAGCACAAGACCATCCTCCAAAGTTTTAATAGCGGTTTCATTTTCTGATTTCACTACATACATCTGCGCCATTTTCTGAAAAACCGATGGATTTCTAATTCCGTTTTCTTTTGCACGTTTAAAATAGGTTAAAGATTCGTCGTAAGACTGAATATTTAATGCGCAAATTGCTGTATTTAATGCCAATGTGGTATCTGCAGGGAAATTATCACATACTTCTTTCAAATCAGCAAATGCTTCTTTAAAATCGTTATTAAAAAAAGCTTCATTACCTTTTTCCTGTTTTTTGATGAGAATATTGTGATTAGAGGCTTTAATAAGGCCACCATTATCATCATAACGATCTAAAGACTTGGCTTTTGCTACAGCTTCAACAGCTGAATCGTAAAATTTATTCGCATTATTGGGATCAGTATCAATTAATGAAGCGAAAGAAGTAAGATAAGATTTAATAGACCAGGTTTCACTCCAGTTTTTAGTTTTATTATCTTTCTCAGCTGATTCTATTGATTTTAAGCCTTCTGTAATAATCGATAACTGTTTTTTTTCATCCTCTTTGTTGGCAATTGAAGCTTGTAGTTTACCAACAGCATTTCTGGCGATAAGAATTTGACTTTTTTGCGCTACAGCATTAAAAGAAACGAAAATTAAAGCGGTTAATGATATTTTAAGGCAATTCTGCATAATATAAATAATGTGGTAAAACCGTAATAAACGATAAAAATAAACATAAAAAAAAGAGCCCCGAAATTTCAGGGCTCTTTTTTTGGATCGATCAATAAATTATTGTTTAGGCAATGCGTCTAAACGTTTCTTGATATCTTCGTAATTTTTAGTATCATTTCTAAAAGCATAGATCGTTTTCAAGGTTTCTAATGCGCCTTGATTTTTGGCATCAACCTCAAGTGCTTTTTTGTAAAAAGGAAGAGATTTATCTAACAGCGCATTCATTTTGCCTGTTACTTCATTAAACTCTTTCACTTTTTTAGAATCGATTTTATTTCTATCGGCCTGTAATTTTAAAGCCTGACTGAAATAAATGTTGCCCAAAAGAACCTGATAGTTAGGGTTGTTAGGTTCTTTTGCAGCTAAAGCAACCAACATTTGCTCAGATTTGGCAGCATCACCCCTATCAATATAAATCTGGGTTTCAGTTTTAATCCAGTCGGTATTTTCGGGGAATTTAGCAGTTGCTTCTTTAATAACGGCCAAAGCAGCTGTTGTATCTTTTTGTTTAGCCAACGTGGTTGTGATAATCTCAGAATATAAATCTTTAGACTGTGGGGAATTTAAAGAGATTACTTTTTTGAATTGGCTAATCATGTTTGGATAATCCTCATTAAGTCTTGCCGCAATACCCGCATTTAGATACATGGCGGTATCGTTTGGATTAATTACTGTTGCTGCAACAAATTTTGCGTAAGCAGTTTTGTAATCTTTTTTATTGTAAGCAATTACACCACCATTTCTAACTGCGTTGCTAATATTGGTTTCAGCTAGATTAATATTATCTTTTTCACTCCCTTTTGTATCCAGTTTCTTGGCTTCAACAACTGCATCCTGAGCAATTTTTAGGTTTGCATCTGCATTCGCTGTACTTGTTGAATCCAGAATAGCCGCAGAAGAAGCAAATAAAGCGCGGTACGACCATGCTTCAGGCATTACTTTAGATTTTTCATCAGCAATTGCTTTGTCGGTATGGGCCAAGCCTTTTGCTAAGGCTTCAAGCTTTTTCGCCAACGGCGTAGATGCACTTGAAGAAGTTAGCTGGAATAAACCCCAGTCGTTTTTTGCCGCGGTTATTTCACTTTTCTGAGCAAATGCAGAGCTTACCGCACCTGCTAGAACTATACTTAGAAATACTCTTTTCATAATTTTTATTCTAATCTTATTTTTAGTTAATTTTCTTCTTCCGTTTCGCCTTCTTCTTCAGTATCATCTGCCTCAGGAGTAGTATCTGCTTCTACTTCTTCACCGTCAGTAACTACTACATCTGTTAAATCTACTGTTTCTTCTTCATCTTCTTCGTGATCAATTTTAGTAACTGACGCAATTTCGTCATCACCTTTTAACGAGATCAAACGAACCCCTTGTGTGGCACGGCCCATTACCCTTAATGCTGATACCGGAATTCTGATTACAATACCTGAACGGTTAATGATCATCAAATCTTCGCTATCTGTAACGTCTTTTATTGAAACTAATTGTCCCGTTTTTTCAGTAACATTAATTGTTTTTACCCCTTTACCACCACGGTTAGTTACACGGTAATCTTCAATATCGGTACGTTTACCGTATCCTTTTTCTGATACTACTAACACTGTAACTTCAGGATTGTTTACAGCAATCATGCCAACAACTTCATCCTGATCGTGTGCAAGCCTAACACCGCGTACGCCAGTAGCTGTTCTACCCATCGGACGAACCGTACTTTCGTTGAAACGGATTGCTCTACCAGAACGTAATGCCATTACAATTTCGCTTTGTCCGTTAGTTAAACAAGCTTCCAATAATACATCACCATCATTAATATTGATGGCATTAATACCATTTACACGTGGACGTGAATAGGCTTCAAGAGAAGTTTTCTTAATGGTACCTTTTTTAGTACACATAATAATGAAATTGTTCTCTAAATATTCCTGATCTTTCAGGTTTTTAACCTTAATGTAGGCTTTAATTTTTTCCTCTTTCGGGATATTGATAATATTCTGGATCGCTCTTCCTTTACTGGTTCGTGAACCTTCTGGAATTTCGTAAACCCTCAACCAGAAACACCTTCCGGCTTCGGTAAAGAACAGCATATAATTGTGGTTTGTGGCCACAAGCATGTGTTCAATAAAATCTTCGTTTCTTGAGTTACTGCCTTTAGATCCTTTTCCGCCTCTACCCTGTGCTCTAAATTCGGTTGCCGGCGTACGTTTTACGTAACCTTCGTGAGAGATGGTGATTACCACTTCTTCATCATCGATGAAATCTTCCATGCTCATGTCTTCGGCTGAGTGAACGATAGTTGTTCTACGCTCATCACCAAATTTCTGACGGATTTCTGCTAACTCATCTTTGATGATCTGCATACGCAAACCTTCATCTGCTAAGATAGATTTTAAATGCTCGATGGTTTTCATTAACTCTGCATACTCTTCTTTGATCTTATCGCGCTCTAGTCCTGTTAAACGACGAAGCGTCATATCCAAAATCGCACGTGCCTGAAGATCGCTCAGTCCGAATTTTTCCATCAAGCCTAAACGGGCATCTTCAGGGGTTTCGGAAGCACGGATTAATTTAATTACTTCATCTAAATGATCTAAAGCAATTAAATAACCTTCTAAAATGTGTGCGCGTTTTTCGGCTTCTGCCAATTCGTAACGGGTACGGCGAACAATCACATCATGGCGGTGATCCACAAAATGCACAATCAAATCTTTAAGATTTAACATTTGTGGACGGCCTTTTACCAATGCAATGTTATTTACACTGAAAGAAGTTTGTAATGCGGTATATTTATATAAGTTGTTTAAAACGATAGAAGCATTTGCATCACGTTTAATTTCATAAACGATGCGGATACCATCTTTGTTCGATTCGTCTTTAATATTCGAAATGCCTTCAAGTTTTTTCTCGCCAACCAATTCAGCAGTACGCTCAATCATCTGTGCTTTGTTAACCTGGTAAGGGATTTCGGTAACAATAATTACCTCGCGGTCTTTAATATTCTCGATTTCGGCTTTTGCACGCATTACAATACGACCACGACCTGTTTCGAAAGCTTCTTTTACCCCCGTATAACCATAAATAATACCACCGGTAGGGAAATCCGGAGCTTTTACAAACTTCATCAATTCCTCGATCGTAATATCTCTATTATCGATATAGCTTACCACACCATCAATTACTTCGGTTAAGTTGTGAGGTGCCATATTGGTGGCCATACCTACCGCAATACCAGAAGATCCGTTAACCAATAAGTTCGGGATTTTTGCAGGTAAAACGGTTGGTTCTTGTAAGGTATCATCAAAGTTTAACTGAAAATCTACAGTATCTTTATTGATATCAGCAAGCATTTCTTCGGCTATTTTCGAAAAACGTGCCTCAGTATAACGCATTGCAGCCGGAGAGTCACCATCAATGTGACCAAAGTTTCCTTGTCCATCAACCATTGGGTAACGTAAGCTCCAATCCTGAGCCATACGAACCATAGTAAAGTATACAGATGCATCACCATGTGGGTGATACTTACCTAAAACCTCCCCTACAATACGGGCAGATTTTTTATGTGGTTTATTACTGGTTACACCAAGATCGAGCATACCATATAAAACACGGCGGTGTACCGGTTTCAATCCATCACGTACATCAGGCAAAGCCCTCGATACGATTACCGACATTGAGTAATCAATGTAGGCCGATTTCATCTGCTCCTCTATATTAATTTGAATGATTTTGTCGTTCTGCTGATTTTCTAAATCTTCTGCCATAAATTATTATTCTCGCTACTTAAAACGATATTAAAAAGGGTATTACTATAACCTTGCGAATTTAACAAAATTTAGCCGAATTAAGGCATTGTGGAAAAGTTTTGACCTTTGTTATAGGTTTTTTATTCCCAATGGGATTTTAATTTATTGAGGGCCAGTTTAACGAGTTTTACAGCATTTGCAAAAAAATGGGTTGAAAGTTTTTTTGAAAATGTGAGGTTCTATTTCAGTGGCGGTCTGTAGTCCTGCTACCGCTGCAAGTCCTCGTTCGTACCTCATTGTGGGTTTTCCGCTATATCAGGTTTATATACAGAGGACAGTATTTCATATTTGGACCTAAACCTCGCAAGATTCAAAAACCTACGAGGTTTGTAGAGAACTAAAATTTACAATCTTAACTAATTCTGATACTTTTGCGTTTCAAATTACATATAATGGCAAACGGAAAGAAATCTGCAATGAGTTTTATTATGGTTACCCTCCTGATCGATTTTACGGGTTTTGGGTTGATCATTCCGGTTTTACCAAAACTTATTCAGGATTTCACTGGCGGTGGCTTTGGTTTAGCGGCAGAATATGGTGGCTGGCTCACCCTTGCATATGCATCAGTACAATTTATATTCTCTCCAATTATCGGTGCAATGAGCGATCGGTACGGACGAAGACCGGTATTATTAAGCTCTTTGTTCGGTTTAGGTATCGATTACATCTTTCTAGCTTTCGCCCCTTCTATTGTTTGGTTATTTGTAGGAAGGATTATTGCAGGAATAACAGGCGCAAGTTTTACAACCGCACAAGCATACATTGCTGATGTTTCTCCTCCAGAAAAAAGAGCGCAAAATTTCGGCCTGGTTGGTGCAGCATTTGGTGTTGGATTTATCTTAGGTCCGGTTTTAGGTGGGGCTTTCAGCCATTTTGGTACCCGGGTTCCTTTTATGATTGCTGCAGGTTTATCTTTAATTAACTGGCTTTACGGTTATTTTATACTGCCAGAATCTTTACCTGTTGAAAAACGCAGGGCTTTTGACTGGAAAAGGGCAAATCCAATCGGTTCGTTGTTAAGCATTGGCAAATACCCTGCATTATTGGGCTTAATGGCTACCTTATTCTTACTATACTTTGCCAGTCACGCTGTTCAATCCAACTGGACATTTTATACCATGGAGAAATTTAAATGGGATGCTGCATGGGTAGGCTATTCATTAGGTTTTGTGGGTTTGGTTGTGGGCCTTGTTCAAGGTGGTTTAATAAGGGTGATCCTTCCTAAAATCGGAGAAAAGAAAGCGGTTTACTTTGGTCTTATTTTATACATCATAGGCTTCATAGCTTTTGCTTTTGCAAGCAAGGGCTGGATGATGTTTGCTTTTATGCTTCCTTATGGTTTAGCCGGAATCTGCGGACCGGCCATGCAGGGCTTGATTTCGAATCAGGTACCTTCGAATGCACAAGGTGAAATGCAGGGTGTTTTAACAGGTTTACAAAGTTTAGCGGCCATATTTGCCCCTTGGGTAATGACACATATATTTGCTTATTTTATCGAAGGCAAGGCTCCGGTTTATTTTCCGGGCGCACCATTTATATTGAGTGCGGTGTTAACTTTAATCGGATTGTTTATCTGTTTAAGGAGCTTGAAGAAATACCATTAGTAAGCCTTAAACGCGGTCATCGTTGACTGAAGTAGACGCAACCCAAAAACCTACCCTGTTTGAATGAAGTCCCTGAAACAAGTTCAGGGTGACGCAACCATTGTAGTCCTTTTCTGTAGATGAACGGGAAAAAAAGCTTAAAGCAACTCATTAGCCAAATTAGCCAACTCGCTCCTCTCGCCTTTATGTAAGGTAATATGGGCATACAGCGGGTGGTTTTTAGCGTTTTCGATTAAATAAGACAGGCCATTACTTTCAGAATCTAGGTATGGCGTATCAATCTGATAAATATCGCCTGTGAAAACTATTTTGGTATGTTCGCCCGCCCTCGAAATTATCGTTTTCACTTCATGGGGTGTTAAATTCTGTGCCTCATCAATAATAAAGAAAATTTTGGTGAGGGTTCTTCCCCGGATAAAAGCCAATGGCGCAATCGCTATTTTTTCGGTTATAATCAGTTCATCAATCTTTTCCGACATTTTATCATCGCCGATAAACTGCTCTTTAATAAACCGCAGATTATCCCAAATGGGTGCCATAAAAGGATCAGTTTTCGATTTTGCATCGCCTGGTAAGAAACCGATGTCTTTATTGCTCAGGGAAACAATCGGTCGCGTTACATAAATCTGTCTAAAGTTTTTACGCTGTTCTAAAGCGCTTGCCAAAGCCAATAGCGTTTTACCTGTTCCGGCATTCCCTTGTATGCTCACCAGCTTAATTTCAGGATCTAAAAGTGCATGAATGGCAAATGCCTGTTCAATATTTTTAGGTTTGATTTTAAATATAGGATCAGTAGAAACTGCAGAAATTGTTTTTAAACTGTTGTTATAAAATACATTTGCTGTTTTTCTCTTATTCCTTAAAATATAAAAGTGATTGCCATTTTTAGGTGGCAGTTCTACTTCATTAGCATCAATAAAAAGTTGTTTTTTTATTTCATCTATAATTTCCACCGGAAAGTTGGCTATTTCGGTTTTTCCGGCGTAAAGCTCATCTACATTTTTAATTTTACCAGTTTCATAATCTTCTGCATTTAAATCCAAAGCTTTTGCTTTTAACCTCAGGCAGATGTCTTTCGATACCAGTACTACTTTCTTATCGGGATATTCTTCTTTTAAACTTAATGCTGCATTTAAAATCTTATGGTCTGTTTTACCTTTTCCATACACTTCTTCCGCATTTATAGTTAAAGGCCTTTCATTTAAAACCACCTTAAATTTTCCTGAATCAGGGCTTTTTAACGAAATCCAATCGCTGATGAGTTTTTGTTTTGAAGTTTCATCAATAAGGCGGATAAAACTTCTGGCCTCAAAATTCCGGGTATCGTTACCGCTTTTAAAATTATCGAGCTCTTCTAAAACCTGAATGGGAATAGCTACATCGTGCTCGTGGAAGTTATTTATCGCATCATGGTCGTACAAAATAACCGAGGTATCTAAAACGAATATCTTTTTTGACGGATTGGAGATTGATTTACCTTTTTTGGCCATTTGGTAAATTTAATATTTTAGGGATAATATGCGGAAGGATTCGCTATTCTTTTTTTGTTCGAAAGATCAAAATTTAAGGCAAAATAAAAACGGGGTTCTTCTTCTTTCGATTCAGTTCCCCGTTTTAACTTTAAAAACAACCGTAGTCGCATTTTAAAGCATCTAATTCTTGTTACTTTGATTTTTCCGTTATCGTTAGGTTTTGCAACTTTTGCGATTCGTGAAAATTTATTTCCAACTCCTCCGTCCGTAAACTTCCTAGTTTTCAATAATCTCTGTTTGGGCCTGTGCGATTTTCTTATGATCCAATCTTTCGATGGTTATATATATCCTTACTCGGTTTAACCCTTTCAGAAATTAATCGTTTTCCCTGTAAACACTCCGAAACAATTCCCCTTTCGGTTCTTTATCTCTTTTGGGTTGTTTTATCAGAATTCAAAGTACTTCGTATTTGATATGATCTAATTTAGTAGGAAAACACGCATTTGTCAAGAGAAAAATGAGAGTTTTTATAAACAAAGTTATCCACTTAAAATTGCTGGTTATCAACAGTTTATTGTTTTTAAAATGTCGTTTCTGAGCGCTTTTTGTGGGTTTTCGATTAGGTTATCAACATTTCTAAAATCACACTTATAAACAATTCATAATATTTTGTTAATCAAACCATTACCTATTTTCTGCTTAAAAGTTTAAAAAAAGCAAAAAACTTAATTTTAATCGCAACAAAAAACTTCGCTATTATGTTATTTTTGTATCATGCAGATTAGGCAACCCATTAGAAATATACAAGACTTTTTATTGAGTACGTATTTTGCCGACGGTCTCCGCATCACCATTGGTGTATTGCTCCCCTCTTTAATTCTTGCCCAGTTTGGCATGTTAAAGTACGGTATGACTTTATCATTAGGCGCTTTATGTGTAAGTGTGGTAGATAGTCCGGGGCCAATGGTGCACCGAAGAAATGCAATGCTGATTACTACTGCGCTCATCTTTACCTTCTCTATCATAACGGGGTTAACCAACAAGAACCATTATTTTATCGGCTTTTTATTGGCTGTATCCAGTTTTGTATTTTCGATGTTTTACATCTACGGTATTAGAGCTGCATCGGTTGGTACCGCGGTTTTACTGATTATGGTATTAAGCATTGATGATGTACGCCCATGGCAGGAAGTATTGCTACATGCAGTTATGATCCTGATAGGTAGCCTTTGGTATACTGGCTTAAGTTATTTTGTGTACCGCTTACGCCCCTTCCGTTTGGTGCAGCAATCGTTAAGCGATTCTATCCTGGAAGTTGCAGAGTTTCTACGCGAAAAAGCCAAGTTCTATCATCAAAATAACAATTACGATAAAACCTATTCAGATCTGTTGCAGCTTCAGGTTTCTGTTCATGAAAAACAGGATGCGGTAAGAGAATTGCTTTTTAGAACCCGCGAAATTGTAAGGGATTCTACTCCTGAGGGCAGATTTTTGTTATTGGTATTTGTAGATATGGTCGATCTTTTCGAGCAGGTAATGTCTACCTATTATAATTACCAGCATTTGCACGATCAGTTTGATAAAGCAGGTATATTATCAGATTATGAAATGGCCATTAAGCGGATCTCTTACGCCCTTGATGATATTGCTTTTGCCTTAAAAAGTGGTGGAATACCCGTGGTTTCAAAACGTTTATTGATTGAGATTGAAAGGTTAAAGATCAAAATCAACAACCTGGAAAAGAACAATCAAAATCAGGAATACAATACCTTAGGCATAATTGCCCTGAAAAATATTGAGGTGAACATCGAAAATATACTATCAAGGGTTAAAACTATTTTCAGCTATTTTAAAATCAGAAACAGCAAAGATATTAGACAAGCTGAGGTAGATACAGAGAAATTTATCACCAGGCAAAAATTCGATTTTAAACTGTTTACAGAGAATTTAACCTATACTTCTTCTACTTTCAGGCATTCGTTACGGGTTACTGTGGTGATGCTTTTGGGTTTTATCGTGGCGCAGATTCTCAATTTCTCACATAGCTACTGGATTCTCCTTACCATTCTGGTAATTTCGAAACCGGGATTTAGTTTAACCAAAGAACGTAATTATCAACGTTTAATCGGCACCACGATTGGGGCGTTCATTGGTATGGGTGTGATTACTTATATCCACGATCGGAATACTTTATTTGTGATCCTATTAATCTGTATGATTGGCTGTTATAGTTTCCAAAGGAAAAATTACGTAGTGAGTGTGCTCTTTATGACGCCATATATCTTAATCCTATTTGATTTTCTGGGTATGGGATCGATAGCGCTGGCCCGCGAAAGGATTTATGATACTTTTATAGGCTCTGGTATTGCGCTATTGGCCAGTTATTCTTTATTCCCGACTTGGGAGCATGAAAAACTCAAAGAGGCCATGCTCGATATTTTAAAGGCTAATAAGGCTTATTATGGACAGGTGATTAAATTGTATTTTGAGAAAAATTACAACAGAACGGAATATAAATTGGCACGGAAAGAAGTGTATGTAAGTACGGCAAATTTGGCTTCCCTGTTTCAAAGAATGTTTTCTGAACCAAAAAGCAAACAGTTGTTTATTAAAGAAGTACATCAGTTTACAGCGCTCAGCCATTTATTGTCTTCTTATGTTGCAACACTTTCGCTCTACAATAAGGAACATCAATTTATCTTCGAAAGTTTCGACTCCTTAAAGCCTATTGCCAACAATACCAATTATTTATTGGATACGTCTATTGAAAATCTGGAAAAAGGCGCCAGCACAATTGAGAATGTACCGTTAATCAGGCTAAATGATAACGGTTTAGCCATTAAAAAAGGAGAAGATTTGGTTCCCGAGCAATTCGACCTTATCCAGAAGGTGGCCTACGATATTTACAAACTATCGGTAAAAATCAAGATTTAGATCGATTTATTACGCAAGTAGTCATGCTGCATTAGTTCAGGATTTAAACTCTCAAATACCTTGTATTAAAAACAAAGGCCACTAAAAATTGTTAAGTATCCATATTAAGAAAACATTATGGAAAAGCTATATACGGCTGAAGTTACAGCTACTGGAGGACGAGACGGACACATTAAATCGAGTGATGGAATTTTAGATTTCGATTTAAGAAAGCCAAAAGAGCTTGGCGGTCAAGGAGGCGCCACAAACCCAGAAGAATTGTTTGCTGCTGCCTGGGGGCCATGCTATTTGGGAGCCTTAGGTGGTGTAGCGGAGCGAGAAGGTGTTGATATTAGTGAAGCAAATGTAAAAGTATTGGTTTCTTTTAATAAAGATGGTAATGCATTTGTTCTCTCTGCAGACCTGGATGTACATATTCCAGGGATTTCGCATGAGGAAGCACAGGCCTTGGCTGATAAAGCGCATAGGGCATGTCCGTATTCTAAAGCAACCAGAGGAAATATTGAGGTAAGGGTAACCGCAGTTTAAAGCGAAGCCGGATACCGGGATGTCAGATGTTACCATCTCACATTAAAATAGGATTCAACTTGGTGTCAGATAGAAATATATGATACCGCTATAAAAAAGTCCCGATTTTAGTCGGGACTTTTTTATTTACAGTACTTAAGAATCGAAACTTATCTTTGTGTCAGTTGGAAACAATTGACACCACGGATATCAGTTTATATTTTTTGATTAAATAGCTTCCTGTTCAATTCTTGTATTTGCTGGTCTGCCATTTTTAAAGGCGTCGCGGGTTTTTAGTCCCAGTAATTCAAACATGGCCATATCATCAACAAATGCAGGATTTGGTGTGGTTAATAATTTATCGCCTGCAAAAATAGAGCTTGCCCCTGCCATAAAGCAAAAAGCTTGTTCTAGCGTACTCATTTCGTTTCTACCGGCTGATAAACGCACCACCGAGTTTGGCATTACGATTCGTGCTGTAGCAATCATTCTTACCATATCCCAGATTGGAACACGGGGCTGATTTTCTAAAGGAGTACCTTTTACGGGCACTAAAGCATTAACGGGAACTGATTCAGGATGTTTTTCCATGTTTGATAAAGTCTGCAACATTGAAACACGGTCTTCTACCGTTTCGCCTAAACCAATAATACCACCACTACATACCGTTAATTTGGCTTTACGAACATTTTTAATGGTATTTAATCGATCATCGTAAGTTCTGGTCGAAATAATACGTTTGTAATCATCTTCAGAGGTATCGATGTTATGGTTATATGCATATAAACCAGCATCAGCTAAACGTTGTGCCTGGTTTTCGGTAAGCATACCTAAAGTACAGCAAACTTCCATATCCATATCATTCACGGCTTTCACCATTTCAATTACACGGTCAAAATCGCGGTTATCACGTACTTCGCGCCATGCGGCTCCCATACATAAACGTGATGCCCCCCCCTCTTTTGCCTTAACTGCGGCGCTAACCACTTGGCTAACCTGCATCAATGGTTGAACTTCTAATTCGGTATGGTAGCGGGCTGCCTGTGGGCAATATGAACAGTCTTCAGCACAACCTCCAGTTTTGATCGAGATTAATGAACTTACCTGAACTTCATTGTAATCTTTATTTTCTCTGTGGATGCTTGCGGCTTCGTAAACCAGATCTAAAAATGGTCTGTTATAAATTTCTTGTATTTCTTCTTTTGTCCAATCGTGTCTTGTTTTTTGCATCGGGATCAGATTTTACAGATTTAAAGTTTGTAGTCTAAGTTAAATTAACAGGCGCTCAATTTAGTTTTGCAAGTTTTAAATCTTGAAATCCTAAAATCAAGTAAATCCTGATTATAGTAAAAGTTTGCTGGCCAATCCTAAAATTAATAGGAAACCAAAAACGTCGGTAAAAGTAGTAATAATTATAGATGATGCAATGGCAGGATCGATACCTACCCGTTTTAAAATTAATGGAATACCAGCACCCGTGATGCCTGCAATTACCAGATTGCCCGTCATAGCCAGGAAGATAACCAATCCAAGCATTGGGTTTCCATCAAAAAAGTAAGCAAAAATAAATACGATTAATCCATTGGATGCACCATTTATTAAGCCTACGGTAAATTCTTTTAAAACGGTACGATAGGCCTGTTTATCAGTCAAGTCGTAAAGTGAAATACGCCTAACGGTTACGGCAAGTGCCTGGGTAGCTGCATTTCCACCCATCCCCGCAATAATGGTCATGTAGGCCGCTAAGGAAGGAATTAACTTAATGGTTGGATCAAAATAACGTACTACAGATGAAGCTAAAAATGCTGTACCGAGGTTGATAATTAACCATGGCAAACGCGATTTTACCGCTTCTACCCAGTTACCGCTCAATTCTTCATCTTCTGATACCCCCGAAATTTTCAAGATATCTTCGGTACTTTCAGCCTCCATTACATCGATCACATCATCGAATGTTACCCTACCGAGTAATTTCTGGTGATCATCTATTACTGGAATACTGGTTAAGTTATATTGTGAAATTAGGTTCGCCACTTCTTCCTGATCGGTATCGGGATGCACATAAACTGCATCTATTTTAACCAATTCGGTTATTTTGGCATTGTGTTTTGCTTTAATAATGTCTTTTAATGAAACAATACCTTTAAAAATCTCCTCATCATCCACTACATAAATGGTGTAAAACTCCTCCATTTCTTCACTCTGCCGGATGATCTCGTCGATTGCATCTTTTTTAGTGAGGTTGATGTTTACACAGATCAGCTCCGTATTCATCAAACCACCCGCGGTTTTTTCGTCGTAAGTTAAAAGGTTCCGGATTTCTGAGGCATGATCTTCGGTAAGGTCTTCTAAAATCTCTTTCTGCTCATGATCCTCCAGTTGGGAAATGATGTCGGTCGCATCATCATAATCCAGTTCTTCAACAATCTCCGTACGTTTATCGGGATGGAGCTCAAAAAGTAAATCTTCCGGATGGGATTCTTCATCCATCTCAGAAATAATCTCTGAAGCTATTTCTGCCGGAAGCAGGTTGATAATATGCCGCTGTTCGGATTTATCTAAACGCTCAAACAAAATCGCGATTTCTGAGGCATGGTACTCCTCTAAAACTACTTTTAAAGTTTCATCACCAGCTAAAATTGCATTTTTAACCTTGAGTACGTCGCTTTTATCTATTTCGAATGACTGCATCTATAACCTAACCAAAAACGCCCTAAAGCTACAAATATTAAAAATTGATTTTTACAATAAGTGACTTTTAATGTTAGTCATTTGATGTAATATTCTGATTATTTCCACTAAGCCATCCGCTCCCAGTTTATAGAATATTAGATGCGATTTAACCGCCGAACACCTATACCCCTTTAATATATGATCCATTATCTTTCCATATTCAAAATGGTTTGATATATATTCACACTCACTGAGTAATAAACCGTAGTATCTATCTGCTTGATCTTTAGACCAATTCTTAAATGTATATAACCAAATATCTTCCAGATCTGTCTGCGCAGGTTCACTGATACGGTAGGTAACCATTATAAATGCTTGCGGTGCAACTCCTGCAAATGTTTTACAGGGTCGAAATTCTTCACGAACCCACTTGCCTCTCCTATTTTTAGCGCTTCACGCAGCAATTCGATTTGCTTCTCTTCTTCCTCTAATAGCCTTAAACTTGTTCTAATTACCTCACTGGCTGAACTAAATTTCCCAGAGGCGATTTTTTCGCTGATAAAATTATCGAAGTGATCTCCTAGTAGTATTGATGTATTTCGTCCCATAACTTTATATATTTAGCTTAAATATACCAATAATTGGTATAAATACAAAACACTATTTAAACCAACCTTTGCGCCAAAAATAAATCACCTGCAAAATCGCTATTATAGCCATTACAATCCAGGTGTACAAATAACCATGTTCGGCGTATAATTCGGGCATATTGTCTTTTAGTATCTTTCCGGTTGCTGGGTCTTCCCTACTAAAGTTCATTCCGTAAATACCTGCAATAAAGGTTAGTGGAATAAATATGGAAGAAATGATGGTCAAAACCTTCATGATTTCGTTCATCCGGTTACTGATAATGGATAAATTCATATCAATATTGGCTGAAGCAATCTCTTTTAATGATTCGATAAAGTCAATGATCTGGATACAATGATCGTAGGCATCCTTCATGTAGGTTTTGGTGAGATCTGATATTAATGGACTATCGGTACGGATAATATCATTCAGTTTATCCCGCTCCGGCCAGGCTACTTTTCGGATCATGATCAATGACCTTTTAATCGCCTGTGTATCGTACATGATTCTCCTGTCAGGATGATCATATAAACGATCTTCAATTGTATCCAGTTCTTCGCCCCAAAAATTTAACAGGGAAAAATAATTATCCACTATCACGTCCATAATGGCATACATCAGGTAACTAATACCACCTATACGAATGTTTCCCTTCCCTATTTCCAAACGTTTCCTAACGGGCTCAAAACAATCGGCATAAGTTTCCTGAAAGGTAATCAATGTACGTTCTGACAGGATAAAAGAAACCTGATCATTATTTAAAATATTCTCCTCATTTAAAAACAGGTGCCTGCTAACTGCAAAAATGTACTTGTCATTATCATATTCATCCAGCTTGGGTCGCTGGTAAGAACTGGTAATATCTTCTAATACAAGCCTGCTGATACCTAATTTTGAATAAAGTGTTTCGAATATATTAGGATCTGCTAATCCTTTAATGTCAAACCAATAGCAGAAATCTTTATTTTCAATCAGTTTATCAATGTTATTGATATTCTCCAATTCCACTTTTTTATAACTTTTATCGTTATAAATATGAAGTACAATAATTGGCTTTAATGCATCTTCATCAATAGTGTATAAACCCGGGCTGGTACCTGGGGCTGGAACTTTATAGTGCTTATGGCGGTTACGCGGCTTATTTTTTCCCATAATTATAAATATAGCCGGGCTTGTGGACCCTGGTTAAACAACAAATCAACAATACTTAAGTTGGGCAAAAATTGATGTCTATCTTCAAAAACCTGATAATATGGCTTATTTTTTACAATATCGTCCTCCTTTTTAGGGTTCATAATGGTACGAAAATCCAGCTCAGGAGCAATATCATCAAAATATTCGGTAGTAACTTCGAAGCTTTTATTGAGCTTTAACTTTTTGGAGAGCCATTCTACCAATTCGAGGTTATAATCGAAAAGAAATTCAAATTTTTGATTATAGAACCGTGAAAGTTCATCTTCATAAAACTCAAAATAGGCCGAACTTCTATAGCAACTTTCTAAGCTCAACCAATGTAAACGTTGCCATTTAAAGTCATAACTAATCCGCACATCCTTCATTTGCGTGTGTGTTTTTGAACCTTTAACCACAGGAACGGTAATATCGAGTTTTCCGTTTGGAGAATAAATACTGGCCCTGTTGCGGTAAGTTTGCTTCGCTAAATGTTCATGTTTTTCGATTAAAAAATCTACCTCCAGCTTTTGTAATAAACTAAAATAGCCTACTGGTGGAAGATAAAATAATGGAAGTATAGCTGTATTCTGCATTTGAAAATTTATGTTTGTAGTTGAAACGTTTTAAAAATAATGATTAAAAGAGGGATTGCGCACGTTGGCGTATTTTTTTTATACCTGTTATCGCTGCTGCCTTTATCTTTGCTCTTTTTTTTTGCAAGATTACTATATTATCTGCTTTATTACATAATAGGCTATAGAAAAAAAGTTGTCAGGCAGAATTTAACCCACTCTTTTCCCGAAAAATCTCCGGTAGAAATTAAGGCTATTGAGAAAAAATTTTTCCTGTATTTGGCTGAACTTATTTTCGAAATTATTAAAATGAGCAGCATTTCAAAAGCTGAAACGCTAAAAAGGGTAAAGTTTACAGGACTGGAGCAGCTCGAAACCCATTTTGCGGCAGGAGAAAGTATATTGGCTTGTACAGGCCACTATGGTAACTGGGAATTGGGCACATTAGCTTTAGGGCTTAGTATTTCTGCCAAAACCATGGTGATTTTTAAACCCATCAAAAATAAAATTTTTGAAACCTGGTTTGATTGTATGCGTACAAAATATGGTAATGTTTTCATTGCCATGCGACAAACTTTACGGGGCATGGCCACCTATAAAAATGAACCTACGCTTTTGTGTTTCGCAAGCGATCAATCTCCTACAAGAGAAGAAACCAAATACTTTGTAGATTTTTTACACCAACAAACTGCTGCGCTTTTGGGTGTAGAAAAAATAGCAAAATCTACTAAAAGACCGATATACTACTTTAAAGTCAGTGTAGTAAAAAAAGGTTATTATCATGTAGAAGTTTTGCCCATGTGCCTCGATCCGGCTAACATGGATGAGTTTGCGATTACGAATCTGCACTTTAAGTTTTTAGAAAATATTATCAAAGAACAGCCTCAATATTGGCTTTGGAGCCATAAACGCTGGAAATTTAAACCCGAATAAAAAGAATGAACCCATCAGTAGCCGTTGTAATTTTAAACTGGAATGGAAAAGCATATTTACAGCAGTTTTTGCCCGGAATTTTGCTTTCTGAGTATGATAATCTGCAAATTGTTGTGGGCGATAATGCTTCCACCGATGATTCAGTTTTGTTTTTACAAGAAAACTTTCCTAGCGTTAAAATTATCCAGAACGACCAGAATTACGGTTTTGCTGGGGGCTATAACAAGGTTTTAGAACGTGTTGAGGCCGATTATTTTATCCTGCTCAATTCGGATGTAGAGGTAACCCCTAATTGGATAAAGCCGGTAATTGATTTAATGGAAAGCGATGCACAGATCGCAGCAGCACAGCCTAAAATTAAATGGCAGTTAAACAAGAAACAATTCGAGTATGCGGGTGCTGCCGGAGGTTATCTAGACATCTATTCTTTTCCTTTCTGCCGTGGCAGACTGTTTAATGTGTATGAGTTTGACAATGACCAGTACAATGATAAAACGGAAGTTTTTTGGGCCAGTGGAGCTGCTTTTTTTATTAAAAGTAAATGCTGGCAAGAAGCGGGCGGTTTAGATGCCGATCTTTTTGCTCATATGGAGGAGATAGATCTGTGCTGGCGTTTAAAGAACCTGAACTATAAAATTATGTACTGTCCGGACGCCGAAGTTTACCATGTAGGCGGTGGAACTTTGCAGACGGAGAATCCTTTTAAAACTTATCTCAATTTCAGAAACAACCTCATCATCATGCAGAAAAACCTACCTGCCAGTGATGCCGTTTTCCGAATAACAATCAGGATGTTTATTGATTTTATTGCGTGGTGGCACTTTTTGCTTACCGGAAAACCTAAATTTACAATCGCAGTTACGAAAGGCCATTGGCATTTTCTTAAATCGCTTTCAAAAACGAACAAAAAGCGGAAAACCGTTCAAAAAGCGTATAGCCAACATGCTGGAGTATATAACAATAGCGTTGTTTGGGCATTTTTTATTAAGAAAATTAAATATTTTTCGAACTTGAAGTAAATCGTGAATCGTCATTCCCAACCCGATTGGGAATCGTAATGCATAAGTTTTAAGATTCCCGTCTGCACGGGAATGACGACCAATCTTTTTGAACTTTTATTGGAGTGCTGTCAGATGTTGCCATCTGACAGAATTAATATCAGAATAGATTAAATCAGCAAACTTTCAATAGCTAAACGATAACCTTTTATGCCAAAGCCAGTTAAAACACCTTGACAGTTTTTACCGGTTAAAGAGACATGACGATATTCTTCGCGGGCATAAATATTAGATATGTGCACCTCAACCACAGGGGTTTTAATAGCTGCAATCGCATCAGCAATAGCAACGGAGGTATGGGTGTAACCTCCTGCATTAAGCACTACCCCATCATAACTAAAACCAACTTCATGCAATTTATTAATAATTTCGCCCTCAACATTACTCTGATAGTATTCAATTTCTATATCCGGATAAACCGTTTTTAATTCTTTAATATAATCTTCAATACTGGTGTTTCCGTAAATAGATGGCTCGCGTACACCTAATAAGTTTAAGTTTGGGCCGTTAATAATTTGTATTTTCATAATATAATGTTGTAACGTTGCAATGTTATAAAAAATCTCAAATAAAAGCATGCTTTTGCCATCATATATTAAAGGATTTAAATCGTATTTAAAGTTAGAGCGGTCGTTATCTGGTAATTCTGTTGATGCCTATCTGAGTGATATTGATAAATTGATCCAGTATTTTCAATCTTTAAACAAAGAGCCTAAACTAACTGACATTACCATCATTGATCTAAAATCCTTTATCTCTTGGTTGAATGAACTGGGTATGCAAGCCAGTACACAAGCCCGGGTAATATCAGGATTAAAAGCTTTCTTTGCCTATTTAATGCTCGAAGATGTAATTTCAACTGATCCTACAGCATTGCTCGAAGCACCAAAACTCAGCAGAAAATTACCAGATACTTTGAATATATACGAGATTAATGAACTTATTTCTGCCATAGATGCTTCAAAGCCTGAAGGCATGCGTAATAAAGCTATTATGGAAGTGTTATATGGCTGCGGCTTGCGTGTAACTGAATTAACCGAACTAAAGATCTCAAATGTGTTCCCACAGATCGAATTTATAAAAGTAATTGGAAAAGGAAATAAAGAACGTTTAGTGCCCATTGGAAGCGTAGCCTTAAAACTGCTCGATATTTACATCAACGAAGTACGTGTACATGCTAATATTAAAAAAGGGCATGAAGATTTCATCTTTTTAAACCGTTTTGGCGCTAAACTTTCGCGTATTTCGATTTTTAACCTGATTAAAAGCCTGGCTATATCTACCGGATTAAAGAAAACAATCAGTCCACATACGTTAAGGCATTCTTTCGCCACACATTTAATTGAAGGTGGTGCCGATTTGCGTGCTGTACAGGAAATGCTTGGCCATTCGAGTATTACCACTACAGAAATTTATACGCACATTGATAGAGATTATTTAAGAGAGGTAATTACGCAGTTTCATCCGAGGGCTTAGTTGAAGAGCAGAAAGACTAAAGTACCTTTAATTATAGATCCTGAAACAAGTTCAGGAGGACGAACGGCAGGGAATTTATTCCTTTGCAACATATCTTCAGACCTCCATCCTCGGACTTCAAATACCTTAAATCCCTGCCCTCACCATTCTGTCTTTACCTTGCATATCTTGTCTTAACTCAATATTAATAAAGCCTTTAGCTGCTAACATTTCAATTGTTTCGTTGCCTAAATATTCATTGATTTCAAAATAAAGTTGCCCGTTGGGTTTTAGGTTTGTTCTTGCAAAATCAGCAATAGCTTTATAAAATATTAAGGGGTTTTCATCACGAACAAATAATGCTAAATGTGGTTCGTACACTAACACGTTATTATGCATATCCGCTTTCTCTAAATCCCTGATATAAGGAGGATTACTTACGATGATATCAAACTTCTCTTCAGATTTGAAGGTCAAAATGTCTGCTTCAATAAATTTAATCCTCACATTGATCTGTTCTGCATTTTCTTTGGCTACTGTAATGGCATTAGCAGAGACGTCCAATGTAGCTACTTCAGCTTTTGGTAAATGTTTTTTAAGTGTGATGGGAATGCATCCAGAGCCGGTTCCAATATCAAGAATACTGATTTTATGGTTAGTGTCAACTGAAAACTGCGAACTGTTATCTGAAATGATCCAATCTACCAGTTCTTCTGTTTCTGGCCTCGGGATAAGCACTTGTTCGTTAACTTTAAACACAGCGCCATAAAAATGAGCTTCTTCCAAAATATGCTGAATGGGTTTTCCGATCTGCAAATCGTTGAGGATGCTCAAAAGTTTCTGCATATTGATAAAGCTGATATCGATATCTTTTTGCATGATCAGTTTAGCTGAAGATAAAGCCAAAACTTGCTCGGCAGCAATACTAAATAATGCTTTTGCTTCATTACTATCGTATAAAGGCTCAAGTTCGAGTTCGTAATGCGCCGCTAATTCTCCTATCTTCATATGTACAAAATTACTTAATTGGGATGATAACAGCTCTCTTTTGATAAGGCCATGACTCTTTTTTTACTACTTTTGCGCTAATGAGCGATGAATTTTATATAAAACGCTGTCTTGACTTAGCAGCCTTAGCTTTAGGGAATGTTAGTCCGAACCCAATGGTTGGCTGTGTTATCGTTGTAGATGGCAGAATTATTGGAGAAGGATATCATCAGGAATATGGAAAATCGCATGCCGAACCCAATGCCGTTAAAGCTGTTTTTGATAAACACGGCGATGAGGCCGAAAATCTCTTGAAACAGGCTACTGTTTATGTTAACCTAGAGCCCTGTGCCCATTTTGGCAAAACGCCTCCCTGTGCTGATTTATTGGTAAAACATCAGCTAAAGAAGGTAGTGATTGGCAATAGAGACCCTTTTTCAGGTGTCGATGGCAAAGGCATCGAAAAACTCAGAAATGCAGGAATTGAAGTGGCGAGTGGAATTTTGGATGATGAATGCCGCTATTTCAACAGAAGATTTTTTACCCGGATACAAAAACAAAGACCTTATATTATTTTAAAATGGGCCCAAACCGCAAATGGTTATTTCGCAACAAAGGATGGTCACCAGAAATGGATCAGCGGCGCTTTGGCCAAACGTTTGGCGCATCAATGGCGTAGCGAAGAAGATGCGATCCTGATCGGCAAGCAAACTGCCATTATGGATAATCCGCAATTAACCGCTCGGGAATGGACAGGCAAAAACCCAATCCGCCTGGTAATCGACAAGAACCTTCAGGTGCCAATAACGAACCATATCTTCAATGCAGCAGCCAAAACCATTATCTTTAATGAGGTTAAAACTGATGTTATAGAGAATATCCATTATATCCAGATGGAAGATATGCACTTTTATTTAGCCCAAAAAATCGCCTTTCAGCTTTACCTGATGGATATACAATCGGTAATCATTGAGGGCGGCGCCAATATTTTAAATCAATTTTTAAATACCAACCTATGGGATGAAGCACGTATTTTTACTTCATCTGCCAGCTGGAGCGATGGGGTTTCTTCTCCAAACATTAATGGAAATCTGCAGGAAACAGTTCAAATCGGAAATGACAAACTCTCTATCTATCTAAACGACATCAAATAAATGATCTACATTATTTTAAGCATTTGCTGTAGTGTTACCGTAGCCGTTTTATTAAAGCTGGCAAAACGGTACCAAATCAGTATTATTCAAGCCGTTACCATTAATTATTTTACTGCATTAAGCTTATGTTTTCTTTTTTTTAAGCCCGATGTTAAACTGATCACCTCTACCGCACCGTGGCCTATTTATATTGCCCTGGCTATTCTATTGCCGTCGATATTTTTATTCCTTGCGGCATCGGTAAAAAACCTTGGCATTGTTAAAACAGATATCGCACAACGTTTATCGCTATTTATCCCGATACTGGCGGCTTATTTTATTTTTAAAGAAGATTTTAATAACCTGAAAATTATTGGTCTGGCGATTGGTTTTGTGGCTATTTTTTTAACTTTTCTTCGGAAATCTGATCAGGAAGAAAGCAATAAAGGAAGCCTGCTCTACCCCATTATGGTTTTCGTCGGTTTTGGGGTAATCGACGTCCTTTTTAAACAAATTGCATTATATAAAGAATTGCCTTATACCACCTCGCTTTTTACTGTTTTTTGCCTGGCGTTTATTGTTTCATTGCTTATTGTAATTTCGATGGTAATGGCTGGCAAAATAAAAATACAACTGGTAAATGTGGTTTGCGGATTTATTTTAGGCTTCTTCAATTTTGGGAATATCCTTTTTTACATGAAAGCCCATAAAGCGCTGGCAGAAAATCCATCTACCGTGTTTGCAGCGATGAATTTAGGCGTAATCATAGTAGGCACCTTAATTGGTGTTATTGCTTTTAAAGAAAAGCTGAGCAAGTTAAATTACGCAGGCATCATCTTCGCTATTGCTGCTATTATTTTCATTACACTATCGCAAAATGCTGTTCGATGATTCTTATAAAACCATCGAAAGTGCCTCAGAGGGTATCTTTCGAGATAAAGGAAGCAAATTTATTGCATATGCCTATCCTATCCGTAGTGAAGTAGAATTAAAGCCGGTTATCACCAAACTTCGCGCAGAACATGTTAAGGCCAATCATTTTTGTTATGCATATCGTTTAACACCAGATCGATCTGTTTATCGAATGAATGATGATGGCGAACCTTCGGGTACCGCAGGCAGGCCTATTCTGAACTGTTTATTGTCAGAAGATATCACCAATACATTAATTGTTGTTGTACGTTATTTCGGTGGAACCTTACTGGGTGTTCCAGGTTTAATTAATGCATACAAAACAGCTAGTGTTGAGGCAATTAAAGCAGCTTCGGTTATCAGCAAAACCGTGAATGATGTTTATGAAGTGCATTTCGATTACCTTCAGATGAACGATGTAATGAAGTTGAGCAAAGAGGAGAACTTACAGATTTTGGCGCAACAGTTTGATACCAATTGCATATTGAAATTTGAAGTCAGAAAAGCACAACTCAACCAGGTTTTAAGTAAATTTGATAAAATTGAAGGTGTTAAATTAAAATACCTGCAAACCGTTTAATAACCACAGATTAAAAGGGTGAACACGGATGAAATCTGAGTGAATCATCGAAATCAGCGGGCAAAATAAACCAAATATGAAAATATCCGAAAGCGACTTAATCATCAATCCTGATGGGAGCATATACCACTTAAACCTTTTACCGGGTGATATTGCTGATACTGTAATTACCGTTGGCGATCCTGACCGCGTTGGCGAGGTAAGCAAATATTTCGACAAAATAGAATTTAAAAAAGGTAAACGCGAGTTTATCACCCACACTGGTTATTTAGGCAAAAAACGCGTTACCGTACTCTCAACAGGTATTGGTACCGATAACATTGATATTGTTTTTAATGAGTTAGATGCCCTGGTTAATGTTGATTTTGAAACCCGTGAAATTAAAAAAGAGCTTACTTCATTAAATATTATCAGAGTGGGTACCTCTGGTGCTGTTCAACCGGATATTCCGATGGGAACAATTTTAGCTTCTTCTTATGGCTTAGGGATGGATGCCTTAATGAATTATTACCTTCAAAAATTATCTGGTGATGAACAGATTTTAATGGATGATATCAAAGCACACTTTGGGCATCTTAAAAATATCAATCCTTATTTAACGGCAGCGAGTGAAACATTATTGAATACGATTGGAAAAGACATGGCGAAAGGCATAACCATTACGGCGCCTGGCTTTTATGCTCCACAGGGTAGAATTGTACGTGCTAAAAACGCGGTTCCCGATTTTATTGGCTTGATTAATAGCTTTAAAAGCAATCAGCACCGTATTACCAATCTGGAAATGGAAACCGCAGGGATTTATGCACTAGCCAAAGTTTTGGGTCATAACGCAATTTCAGTAAATGCCATTTTAGCCAGTCGTGTAAATTTCGAATTTAGCAAAGAACCAAACAAAATTGTAGCGCAAGCGATAAAAATGGTGCTTGAAAGAATTTAAATAAAAATCTATTGAATGTCAGATGGTAACATCTGACATTACAGAAATCGAAGCGTGGTAGATTCAAGGACGATCACAGACTAAGGAATCTGGATGTCAATCGCAGCAATAAAAAGACAGCTATATCATAAATATAGAATTGTCATCCTGAGCTTGTCGAAGGACATGCTTTAGATGTCTTACAAGGTGTTTCGACAGGCTCAACATGACAAATTCAAAGCAAATTACAATTTATGATACAGCCTCTTATACTTTTCGTATCTTCTCCTTCATCAGTTCATTGCCTTCAGCATCTAAATAAGTACAGGTCATTTCTTCGAGGTCGGTTACCCATTTCTCTACGCCCGCATCTGCGGCTTGCTTGCAAAAGGTAAAATAATCGGTTTCTCCCTGCTGATGTATTTTCAAAGCATGTGTTAACTTACCAGCAGACGCTTCATCATTTATAATCAAAGCCGGATACTCATCAGGACTGATCTGCTGTACATTATCTTCATCATCGAAATAAATCGAAAGGCCATCGGATACATATACATCGTTTCGCTTAACACCCATTTCCTTAATTTCTTTAATAAACTGAGGGAAATCTGCACCAGTTTTAATTTTTGATTCTGCTGCCCGGATGTCTTCGATGGTGAACATAATCTATCTGTTTAATGAAACTTTGTAAATTGTAGTTTGCGTGTACAAATCATCCGGTCTTAAAATGGTACTAGGAAAAGTTGGAACATTAACCGCATTTGGGTGGTGTTGTGTTTCTACACAAAAGGCTCCATAACTGTCATAATCTTTTCCACCTTTACCGTTTTTTACTCCTAAATATTTCGCTGTGTACAAATGGGCTACCGGTTCTGTGGTGTATACGCTTAAAACTAAACCACTTTCTTCTTCAATTGTTTTACTGGCCAGCGATAAATCGCCATAGATCTTATCCAAAACGAAAGTTTGGTCGTATCCTTCATCTTCATTCCAATCCTGCCCTATTGCTTTAGATTTCGTAAAATCCAATGGTGTACCTTCCACAGGAATTAATGTACCTGTTACCGAATAATTATCATCTTGCTCCAAATAATTTGAAGCGAAAATCTGTTGCTTATGGTTTTTGATGTTTCCACCCTCAGGCGCCAGGTTAAAATAACTATGGTGCGTTAAGTTAATGGCTGTAGCTTTATCTGTTTCGGCTTCATAACTTAAAATCAATTCATCATTTTCAGTCAGTTCGAAAGTTAAATCAATAACCAGGTTTCCAGGGAAATTTTCCTCTCCGTCTACACTTTCATATTGCAGGGTAACTGAAGGTTGAGGCCCATCATTAATTTCAACAATATCCCAAACTTTTTTATCAAAGCCTACTATACCACCATGCAGGGTATCGGTACCGGCATTTTGTGCCAGCTGATAGGTTTCATCATCAATAACGAGTCTTCCATTTTTTATGCGGTTGGCATATCGGCCAACAATAGCGCCAAAATAAGGATAGTTTGCCAAATAAGCAGGATCAAGGTATTCTTCAAAAGTATCGAAACCAAGAACGATATCCTGTTTTTCGCCTTTAGCATTCTTAACTACAAATTTGTTGATAATGGTGCCATAATTGAATATTTTGACATAAGTGCCTTTACTGTTGGTTAGTTCGATTGCGATAACTTCTTCGCCATCAATAATTTTTCCGGTAGGTATTTGCTGAACGCTCATAAATTGTAACTTAGGGCTTTTGTTTCCTAAACAAACATACTATTATTAATGCTTTTTATAAATATATTTTAGCCAAATGAACATTAACCTTGAGGAAAAATTTGCCGAGCAATACCATAAAAAAGCTGATGCCGTTTATTTTACCCCCGGGCGTGTTAACCTGATAGGCGAACACATCGATTATAATGGCGGTTTGGTTATGCCCTGTGCCATTACCTTGGGAACCTGGGTAGCCATTTCCTCAAATAACGATCATAAATTCAGGTTTAAAAGCTTAAACTTCGAAGTTCAAACTGAGGTAACAAGTAATACCACAAACGATAAAGATGGCAGCTTATGGGCCAATTACCCTATAGGTGTGATCAACGAATTTATTAATGATGGAAAAGAAATTAATGGCGTGGATTTTCTGTTTTATGGAAATATTCCAATCGGATCTGGTCTCTCCTCTTCAGCTTCTATAGAAATTGCCACTGCTTATGCTTTAAATACTTATTTTAATCTTGGTTATGATCAACTGGAACTGGTTAAAATCGCCAAACGCGTTGAGAATGATTTTATAGGCTTAAATTCTGGTATTATGGATCAGTTTGCAGTTGTTTTTGGCGAAAAAAACAAAGCGATTGTTTTAGACTGTGAGACCTTAAAATACAAAATGGTTGATGTTGACCTGGGCAATTATGTTTTGGCCATCATCAATACCAATAAACCAAGAGAATTAGCAGATTCTAAATACAACGAACGTGTAGCAGAATGCCAAACTGCACTGAAATTGCTGAACCAGGAAATAACACTTCATTATCTTTGCGAATTAACCGCTGAGAAATTTGCATTACACAGCCATTTAATAACAGATGAAACTATTTTAAACCGTACAACACATGTGGTCAAAGAAAATGATCGGGTTCATTTAGCGGCTAAAGCCTTAAACGGCGGAAACCTGGAAGAATTTGGCCGCTTGATGTATGCCTCGCACGAATCATTAAAAACATTATATGAAGTAAGCGGAAAAGAATTGGATACAGTAGTAGATTTTTGCACAGATTATGAGCATGTTATAGGTGCCCGTATGACCGGTGCTGGATTTGGCGGATGTGCAATAGCTTTGTTGGAGAAAGGCTTTGAAGAAGACTTTGCAAAACATTTAACCGATTATTACGTAGATAAAATTGGCTATCCCGCTGCGATTTACATTAGCGAAATTGGCTATGGGCCAATTAGATTATAAAATATTAACCACAGATTTGCACAGATAACCACAGATTTTGGTTAGAAAAATTTGCATTCTGTTTTTCATCAAGGTTAAACTTAATAAAAATATAGTAGACAAAAAACTGGGCTATCAGTTGATAATTATTTAGTTACGAACAAAAAAATATACCATCTGTGTTCATCCTGTTTATCTGTGGTAAAACATTAAATGTTAATGAGAAAATTAAAATTAGACGAGCTTAATCGTCCGGATATTGAAGCGTTTAAAGCACAGGAAAAATTACCTGTTGTGGTGGTGTTGGATAATGTGCGCAGTATGCACAACGTAGGTTCTATATTCCGCACAGCCGACGGATTTGCATTGGAAAAAGTTATCCTTTGTGGCATAACGGCTCAACCACCGCACCGCGAAATTGAGAAAACAGCGCTAGGCGCTACACAATCTGTAGATTGGATTCATTATACCGATACCTTACAGGCAGTTGATGCCTTAAGGGCCTTGGGTTATGAGATCATTGCAATAGAACAAGCCGAAAACAGTACCATGCTGAACACTTTCCAGCCCGATCAGAATAAAAAATATGCACTGATTTTTGGAAACGAGGTTGATGGTGTGAGCGACGAAGTGATGGCAAAAATTGATGAATGTATCGAAATTCCTCAATTTGGAACCAAACATTCCTTTAACATCGTAATCTCTGCCGGTATTGTTTTTTGGGATTTCTTCGCTAAATTAAGGTTGTAATCCATCTATTTTTTAACCACAAAGAACACAATGTTGATCAGACTTATAAAATGGAAAATTTATTATTAAAAAAACTTCAGGTTAAACCTAACTACACTGTTAGGGTAATAAATGCACCCGAGGATGCGCTTATCATTTTTGGTGAGGTCGATCCATATATCGCTATAAAATATACTGAAGAAGTTTATTTTAATGTATTAATCATTTTTACCACGAGCACAGATCAACTTAACCAGCAAATTGAAAGTAATATTTGCCATATTGATGCAAAAACTACTTTTTGGGTATTCTATCCCAAAAAATCTTCAAAAATCAAATCCGATCTTGATCTGATGAAAAGCTGGCAAGAGCTTAAAAAGTTTGGTTTAACACCCTGTGCTTCGGTTGCAGTAAACGAAACCTGGACTGCCCTGCGTTTAAAATTCATTACTGAAGTAAAGCCATCGGGCTTGAGAAATGATCATATTAAGACCAACGAATTTGGCGGATATATAGATCCAGTGAACAGAACTGTTAAACTCCCTGAAGATTTAAAAACCCTTTTAGAAAGCCATCCTAAAGCATTAGATTACTTTAACCAACTCGCTTACTCCCACAGGAAAGAATACGTACTTTGGCTTTTATCTGCGAAACAGGAAAAGACGCGTACAAACAGGCTCGAAAAAACACTGGAGATGTTACTGAACAATAAGAAAAATCCGTCAGACAAGTAGAATTTAAACTACTACACAAAGGTTCTTTTTAATTTTTTGTATAGAATACTATACAAAAATCAACGTGATTTCAGTTACGTAGTAATATTTTTGTGGAATTTATTTACCCTCCTAATCTTCTGATAACATGCTATTTGTAAGAAAAATAATGCTTTTGGCAGGGTTTTTTCTTAGTCCATGCAAAACAGTATGATGCAAAAACTGTTAAGAGACTAATATTTACAAAATAGAAAAACATGAATACAAGAATTACTAAATCAACAATGTTGATTGCTTTATTAGGTTTATCATCACAATTATTTGCACAGGAAACGCCAACCAGCACAAGCGCTGCAGGCCGTTTCTCTCCTACTCAATTCCGTACCTGGTCTATTGGTGTTCATGGAGGTTTATTAACCCCGAGAACTATTTTTGGCAATTCGAACCATCAATTTGAAACTCCGGTTGAGCACATCGGTTACGGTGGTTACATTAAAAAACAAATTTTACCTTCTTTAGGCATTCAAGCCGATTTCCTGGGCGGTAAAGTTGAAGAATTGAGATTGGCCAATGGAGTTGACGCAAATGGAAATACTACTTATGCTGCAAACACAGGTTATAAAACCAATATCCAATGGTCGGGTGCTTTATCTGCAGTTTGGAATGTAGCAAACATTAACATCAACCAAGAAAATGCAGTACTTATCCCTTATTTAAAAGCTGGTGCTGGTTATATGTCGTCAGGCGCTACCACAACTCCTAATACCAATGATGCCGGTTCTTACAGAGAAGGTTGGTTTGTACCAGTTGGTGCTGGTTTAAAACTAGGTGTAGCTAAAGGTATTAATGTTGATTTAGGTTACGATGTTAACTTTGTTAAATCGGCTAAATTTGATGGATTTAATGGTCCTACAAACGATAGGTTTGCTTATGCACACGCTGGTTTAGAGTTTGCCATTGGAGATAAATCAAAACCTCAGTTACAAAACTATAGCTCATTGGCCAATTTAAACAAGCAAACTGCTGAGGAAAGTGCTGAATTAAGAAGAGCATTATCAACCGCTGAGCAAAATGCACAACGCGATAGAGAGCAGTATGCTAAAGATCTAGGCGATGATGATAATGATGGTGTAGCAAACAAATTCGACAAATGCCCTGGCACTGCATCGGGTACTGTTGTTGATGGCTCTGGTTGTCCGATCAAAGTTCAACGTGAAGTAATTAAAGAAACCAGAGTAATTACTGAAGCTGACCGTAAAGTTGTTAAAGATGCGATTTCTAACTTAGAGTTCGATTTAGGTAAATCAACTATCCGTTCTAAATCATTTGCTACTTTAAATCGTGTTGCTGGTTTATTGGTTGAGAAAAACTTCAGCTTAAAATTAGCTGGTCATACTGATAATACCGGCGGTAGAGAATTAAACTTACGTTTATCTAAAGACAGAGCAGAATCGGTAAAAGCTTATTTAGTATCTCAAGGTGCAAATGCATCAAGAATTGAAGCTACAGGTTACGGACCTGACCAACCAATTGCAACAAACAAAACTGCAGCTGGCCGTCAACAAAACCGTCGTGTAGAGTTTACTTTATACTAATGGTAAATAAAGGTTAACAAAAAAGCTCCTCAGATTAATTTCTGAGGAGCTTTTTTTATATACGTTGCGTCATGCTGAATTTACTTCACTTTTGTCAGGTTAAAATTGATATAGAAAATAAATGGAGGTTTATTAGTTAGCTAATTTGTTTATGTTTTAAAATCTATTTCCAAGGTTCCCAATTTTAAACGGTCAGGGTGTGTACCTTGATCCCGCCCCTGTTTCCTCGTTCATCTTGCTGGTACTGGGCCCAGCGGGTATCCGTTGAAAAAGTATGCTGGTGAAAGAATTCACAATGAAGCGTTTATCATATTGCTTTAACTGGCTGTCTGGTAAAAGATGCTGATACCGTTTATACAAAAGCTCGTAATGAAACAAGGTCAGTATGACGACCGCATAAAAACAAAAAAAGGTCGTGGTGCAAACCACGACCCTAAAAATATAGAATTTAAACCTACTATGCGTATGCAACCGCATCTTTCGATGCCAGTTTGGTTGTTCCCATTAAGTATTCGTCTACCTTACGGGCAGCTTCTCTACCTTCTGAAATGGCCCAGACTACTAATGATTGTCCGCGGCGAACATCACCTGCGGCAAAAATCTTAGCAATATTGGTTTGGTAAGTGTGTTCAGATGCTTTTACGTTTCCGCGGTTATCCAATTCCACACCTAATTTCTCAATTAAACCTTCTTTTTGAGGATGTAAGAAACCCATTGCTAAAAGTACCAGTTCGCATGGAAGATCTCTTTCGGTACCAGCCACTTCTTTAAAAGTAACCGGACGTCCGTTTGCATCAATTTCCCACTCTACATCAACTACTTTTAATGCTTTAAGGTTTCCTTTTTCATCAGCAATAAAGTTTTTAGTATTTACCGACCAAGCCCTTTGTGCACCTTCTTCATGAGAAGACGTATTTTTTAGCAACATTGGGTAATTTGGCCAAGGCATATGCTCGTTACGTGCCTGTGGCGGCATTGGCATAATCTCGAATTGTGTAACCGATTTCGCACCATGACGGTTTGAAGTACCAATACAGTCAGATCCCGTATCGCCACCACCAATTACGATTACATTTTTACCGGTAGCCATAATATCTTCCGTTTCAACGGCTCTGCTCGCTACACGTTTATTTTGTTGTTTCAAGAAATCCATTGCAAAGTGAACCCCTTTGGCAGAACGGCCATTAATTGGTAAATCGCGTGGAATAGTTGAACCTCCTGCCAATACAATCGCGTTGAAATCGCGTAACAATGTACCGATCTCAACATTCTCGCCAACATTGGCATTACATTTAAAAATAATGCCTTCTTCTTTCATTAAATCGATACGGCGATCCACTACATTTTTTTGTAGTTTAAAATCAGGAATACCGTATCTTAATAAACCACCTGGAGCATCGTCACGTTCGAAAACGGTAACTTCATGCCCAACCTTATTTAACTGAGCAGCAGCAGCTAAGCCCGCAGGACCTGAACCAATTACAGCTACTTTTTTGCCAGTTCTGATTAATGGTGCTTTTGCTTTGATAAATCCTTTTTCGAAAGCAATTTCGATGATATGTTTTTCAATTTCCTCGATAGAAACCGGCGGACGGTTAATGCCTAATACGCATGCTGATTCGCATGGCGCAGGACAAATTCTACCTGTAAATTCAGGGAAATTATTGGTGCTTAATAAAATATTTGCAGCTAATTCCCATTTACCCTGATAAACGGCATCGTTAAATTCTGGTATCACGTTACCCAATGGGCAGCCTGATTGGCAGAAAGGTACGCCGCAATCCATACAACGGGCAGCTTGATTATTTAATTCTTTTGAGGGCAATTCATTTAAAAATTCCCCATAGTGTTTTACTCGTGTTGCAGCCTCTTCTCTGGTGGGCGCAACTCTATCGTATTCTTGAAATCCTGTTACTTTTCCCATGGCCTAGTGTGTTTTTACTTGTTGATTACGTTTGCTTAAAACTGCTTTATATTCTTTAGGGAATACTTTTACGAAATGAGCAGATTGAGTTTTCCAGTCGCTTAAGATAAACTCAGCTACTCTACTATCCGTTAAGCGGATATGCGTTTTAAGTAAAGCTAAAATGCGTTCTTCATCCTCAGCTTGTAATGGATCAAGATCAACCATTTCTTTATTGCATTTGCGTGCAAAAGTTCCGTTGGCATCATAAATCCAGGCTACACCACCACTCATACCAGCAGCGAAATTGCTTCCGGTATCACCAAGAATCAACACTTCACCACCTGTCATGTATTCGCAACCGTGATCGCCCACTCCTTCAACAACAGCTGTTGCACCAGAGTTACGTACGGCGAAACGCTCACCTGCTTTACCACGGGCAAATAACTCACCAGAAGTTGCGCCATAAAGGGCTACGTTACCGATAATGATATTTTGCTCAGGGATAAAAGTTGAGTTTGAGAAAGGATAAATGGCCAATCTTGCGCCCGATAATCCTTTACCTACGTAATCGTTCGCTTCACCTTCTAATGATAACGTTACCCCACGGGTATTGAAAGCACCGAAACTCTGCCCGGCCGAACCAACAAATTTAAAGTTGATCGTGTCAGGAGGTAAACCAGGGCCTAAATGAACTTTCGAAATTTCATTTGATAACATGGTACCCAGTGCACGGTCGGTATTTTTTACATCGAAACTGGCAAATACCGGTTCGTTATGATCAATGGCAGGTTGTGCAGCGGCAATTAATTTATGATCTAAAACATGATCCAAACCATGATCCTGGCCTTCAGTATTAAATAAAGGCAAACCATTTTCTTCAGCTTTATATAATATAGCTGATAAATCAAGGTGTTTCAATTTCCAGTCTTCAGCAGGCAATTCGCGTACTTTTAAAATATCAGCCTGACCGATCATTTCGTGGATCGTTCTGAAACCTAATTCAGCCATAATCTCACGTAACTCTTCCGCAAGGAAGTAAAATAAGTTCACTACATGGTCAGCATCACCGGTAAATAATTTTCTTAATTCCGGATCTTGTGTTGCTACGCCAACCGGACAAGTATTTAAATGGCATTTACGCATCATAATACATCCCGAAGTTACCAAGGCTGCTGTTGCAACACCCCATTCTTCAGCACCTAATAATGCAGCGATAGCGATATCTCTACCCGTTTTAAGCTGACCATCTGTTTGTAACACGATACGGTTACGCAATTTGTTTTTTACCAAAGTTTGGTGTGCTTCTGCTAAGCCTAACTCCCATGGTAAACCAGCATGTTGAATTGAAGTTAAAGGAGATGCTCCCGTTCCACCATCAAAACCAGATACCAGAATCACATCGGCATGTGCTTTAGCAACACCCGCGGCAATAGTACCCACGCCAGCTTTCGAAACCAGTTTTACATTGATCCTTGCTGCACGGTTAGCATTTTTCAAATCAAAAATTAACTGTGCTAAATCTTCGATCGAATAAATATCGTGGTGAGGCGGAGGTGAAATTAAACCAACGCCTGGTGTAGAGTGACGAACTTTTGCAATCCAGTCATCCACTTTGTGCCCTGGTAATTGACCACCTTCTCCTGGTTTAGCGCCCTGAGCCATTTTAATCTGTAACTCATCGGCATTGGTTAAATAGTAACTGGTTACACCAAAACGTGCAGAAGCCACTTGTTTAATTGCCGAGCGCATACTATCGCCATTTGGCAATTTAGTATAACGCATTTCATCTTCACCACCCTCTCCGGTATTGCTCTTTCCACCGATACGGTTCATGGCAATCGCTAAAGTAGAATGCGCCTCATGAGAAATTGAACCGAAGGACATTGCCCCTGTTGCAAATCTTTTTAAAATTGCCTCGGTTGATTCTACCTCATTTAAAGGTACCGATGGGCGGCTATAGTTAAATTCGAACAATCCACGGATGGTATAAGCTTGTTGTGTTTGCTCATTCACCAGTTTAGAGTACTGTTTGAAAATATTGTAATCGTTTTTACGGGTTGCGTTTTGCAACAAGTGAATGGTTTGCGGGTTAAACAAATGCGCTTCACCTTTACGGCGGAATTTATAAGTTCCACCTGCTGGTAACAGGTTTTCGGTTTCTGTTAACGGACCAAAACTGCGGTGATGTTTAATTAACGTTTCTTTTGCAATTTCATCCAGTCCTAAACCACCAATACGTGAAACTGCGCCGGTGAAATAAGTATTCACTACTTGTTTATTTAAACCTAAAATCTCGAAAATCTGCGCCCCCTGGTATGATTGCAAGGTTGAGATTCCCATTTTAGAGAAAATTTTAAGTAAACCGCTATTTACCGCATAGATATAGTTTTTGGTAAGCTGCTCTGTTGATAAGCCCGATTCTTCTTTAAACTCATTAATGGTTTCTAAAGCCAGGTAAGGGTTAATCGCCGTAACACCAAAGCCCAGTAATGTGGCAAAATGATGTACTTCCCAGATATCACCAGCCTCGATCACAATACCTACAGCACCACGGTATCCCTTGCGGATTAAGTGATGGTGTACAGCAGAAACCGCCAATAAAGAAGGCATGGCAGCATGCTCAGAGTCAATAGCCCTATCAGTTAATACAATTACCTGGAAACCATCTTCAACTGCATCAACCGCATAACGGCATAAACGGTCTAAGGCTTTTGCCATAGCGCCCGGTTTGCCATCAGCCCTGAAATAAGTCTGTAAAGTTTTCGCCTGGAAAACACCTGTATCAATACTTCTTAACTTTTCTAATTCCTGATTGGTTAAGATTGGGTGTTTAATGGCTACACAGTGCGCTTGTTTTGGAGTTTCTTCCAACAAGTTACCCATGCTACCCATAAAACTGGCCAAACTCATTACCACTTTCTCCCTGATCGGATCAATTGGCGGATTGGTTACCTGTGCAAATAACTGCTTAAAATAAGAAGATAAATGCTGAGGACGTTTTGATAAAATAGCCAATGGTGTATCGGTACCCATCGAGCCAATTGGTTCTTTACCTTCAATGGCCATAGGTTTAAGCAAAAGATCTACATCTTCTCTGCTGTAACCAAAAACCTGTTGATATTTGAAAATAGACTCTGTAGATAAGCCGGTGAACATTACACGTGGCTCAGGTAATTCCTCTAAACGGATCTGGTATTGATTAATCCAATCGGCATAAGGGCTTTTACCACAAACTTCTTCTTTAATTTCGTTATCGCTGATAATTCTACCCTGCTCCATATCCACCACGAACATTTTGCCTGGCGTTAAACGGCCTTTTTCAATTACAGTACTTTGGTCGATAGCTAATGCACCAGCCTCAGAACCCATAATTACACGGTCGTCAGAAGTAATGGCATAACGTGAAGGACGAAGACCATTACGGTCTAAAGTAGCACCTATTAATTTACCGTCGGTAAAAGCAATGGCTGCAGGTCCATCCCATGGCTCCATTAAAGTAGCATGGAATTCGTAGAATGCCCTTTTAACAGGATCCATATCTTCATTACCATCCCAGGCTTCCGGCACCAACATCATTAATACATGAGGCAGGGTTCTTCCAGAGTGAAGTAACAGCTCAATAACATTATCTAAACAGCCTGAATCTGAATTGGTTTCGTCAATTACAGGCAATAACATATCTAATTCTTCCGGCGTAAAGTAAGCAGAAGCAAAAGACTTAACGCCTGCTCTAAACCAGTTTAAATTTCCTTGTAAAGTGTTAATCTCACCATTATGTGCAATAAAGCGGAATGGCTGCGCCAACCTCCACGAAGGGAAAGTATTGGTTGCAAAACGTGAGTGAACTAAACCTAAAGCAGAAACCATGCGCTTATCGGTTAGATCGGTAAAATATGTACGTACCTGTAAAGAAGTAAGCTGACCTTTATATATAATGGTTTGCGCAGAAAGCGAAACAATATAAAAATCTTTACCACCATGAACGGTGTTTACGATCAGTTTAATCAGGTAATTTTTAAAAATATAAAGTTTACGTTCGAAATCTGCTCCTGGTGCTACTGCATAAGGACGGGCAATAAATACCTGCTCAATTTCTGGTTCAACAGAAAGGGCCATATTGCCAATATCTGTTGTGTCAACATCAACTTTTCTAAAGCCTAAAATTTCCAGGCCTAATTTTTCGGCGGCACGGTAAATCAATTCTCTGCACTCTTCTCTCGATCTGATATCTTTCGGCATAAATAACATACCTACACCATAATTATTGGTTTCTGGTAGGCTAAAGCCAGCTTTTAAACATTCGTCGTAAAAAAATTCGTGAGGAATCTGAATCATAATACCTGCACCATCGCCTGTATTTGGTTCTGCTCCACATGCCCCTCTATGATCTAGATTCTCTAAAATAGTAAGTGCATCAGAGATGATTTGATGCGATTTTCGCCCTTTCACATGTGCAACGAACCCAATACCGCAGGCATCGTGTTCAAATTGCGCATCGTACAATCCACTGTTTGGTTCCATTCTTTGCTCGTTAGTTGTTAGTGTATAGGAAACACTAAGATACGAAAAACAAATCTTAAATTACAGAGTTGACACGATTTTTAGAAAAATTTTAGTCCTTAAGTAATTTAAAGCTTTTAGATTAAAAAAATGATAATAATATGGATGAATATTTGTCAAATTTATAATGGTAATATTATACAATAAATGCGCTTTTTCTGCTAAATCTCAACATAAATCGTTTTAATTGTTGATTTATTTGTGAATATTTAATTTATATATAAATAGTATGCTTGAAAAATTATTTATCTTGTATTTCCTGCTAACTTCTAAAAATACACATTTTAATTTTATTAATTTACTAATCAGCTACATAGCCTAAAAGAGAAAAAAAATACAAAAATGCATTTTGTGTAACAACTTCTTTTTCTACCTTTGTGGCCGGGCAAGTCTTTTACGACCAGCTCCCTTTGAACTCCCCCAGGGTGGGAACACAGCAAGGGTAGAAGGTTGTAGCGGTGCGATAGAAGGTGCTTGCCCTTTTTTTTCTTTTCCCTTAATCCCCTGAAGGGGGAACTAAATTCTTCAGGGTTCAATCATAGAAACTCAAATATTTAAGAATTTATAAACATGAAATTTTTTATTGACACAGCAAATCTTGATCAAATCAAAGAAGCGCAAGATCTTGGCATTTTAGATGGCGTAACCACCAACCCTAGCTTAATGGCGAAAGAAGGTATTACTGGCGAACAAAATGTAATTAACCACTACAAAGCTATCTGCGATATTGTTGATGATAACGTAAGTGCTGAAGTTATTGCTACTACTTTCGATGAGATTATTAAAGAAGGTGAAGCTTTAGCCGCTTTAAACCCGAAAATCGTAGTAAAAGTACCAATGATTAAAGATGGTGTTAAAGCCATTAAATATTTCTCGTCAAAAGGAATTAAAACAAACTGTACTTTAATTTTTTCTGCCGGACAGGCATTATTAGCTGCTAAAGCTGGAGCTACTTATGTTTCTCCGTTTTTAGGCCGTTTAGATGATATTTCTAGCGATGGTTTGGTTTTAATTGAAGATATCAGAACTATTTTTGATAACTACGGTTACGAAACTCAGATTTTAGCTGCATCAATCCGCGGACCATTACACATCGTTAACTGTGCTAAATTAGGTGCTGATGTAATTACTGCACCATTGGCTGCTATTGCAGGTTTATTAAAACACCCACTAACAGATAGCGGTTTAGCTACATTTTTAGCCGACCACGCTAAAGCTGCTGGGAAATAAGAATTATAAAGTCGAAAGTCTTTTAGTCCTAAGTCTTGAGTCGGATTTCCGGTTTAAGACTTAGGATTTTTGTTTTATGGGCACTTACGAAATCTCAATGGCTAAGCGCCTGGAAGGATTTCGTAAGTATGAGGTGGGGAAAATCGTAATAGAATTTCAGAAGCTTCTGACTTGCGAAGTTATTCATCCGCTCCTTCCCTTTCTAAACTTTGTAAGTCATTGCGAAGTTTATTTTTTTGGAGCGCAGAAACAGTGCTCGTAGGCAGCTGTAGTCCTGCTTTCCATTATATTCCGGTGAATTTTCGATAAGGTTAAATAGTCGAATACCGGAATGCCATTTCAATCAGGTCTAGGTGGCCAGGTACTTACGAAATCTCAATGGGCAAGCGCATGGAAGGATTTCGTAAGTATTAGGTGGGGAAAAGCGTAATAGAATTCCAGAAGCTTCTGACTTACGAAGTTTATTTTTTTGGAGCGCAGAAACAGTGCTCGTAGGCAGCTGTAGTCCTGCTTTCCATTATATTCCGGTGAATTTTCGATAAGGTTAAATAGTCGAAAACCGGAATGCCATTTCAATCAGGTCTAGGTGGCCAGGTACTTACGAAATCTCAATGGGCAAGCGCATGGAAGGATTTCGTAAGTATTAGGTGGGGAAAGGCGTAATAGAATTCCAGAAGCTTCTGACTTACGAAGTTATTCATCCGCTCCTTCCCTTTCTAAACTTCGTAAGTCATCGCGTTATTTTGCGTTAACGATGGAAACGGCATCCTTTTTGGCTGTCATCCTGTCCAAAGGACTCCTGTGGAGAGTGTAGTCGAAGGACAGCCAAAAAGATACAGTGTACAGCGTGTTAAAACGCCCAAATGATCAAACTTTAATCAATAATCTAATCCATAAATCAATATAAATCTGGACTTAGCGTTTTTTATGCACTTTAAAAAGAGACTTTAGACTAAAGACTCACGACTAAGGACTTCCTTTATTTTCTCATAACTGATCTGCTCATCAGGTTCGATTAGAATACCTTTCACTCCTGCCCCATTTGCAGCTTCAACATCTCTTGGTTTATCGCCGATCATAATAGATTGTGCCGGGTCGATATCGTACATCTCAATTGCATCCAAAATCATTCCCGAAGCAGGTTTTCTACACTTGCATTCGCCACCAACAGTTGGATGATGCGGGCAATAATAAAAACCAGCAATATCGGCTCCTTGAGCAACAAAAGCATTGCGGAGCATTTGGTGCATAATGGCCAGCTCTTGTTCGGTATAACGTTTTAAGGCAATACCACCCTGGTTGGTAATTACGATTAAAAGATAACCTTCATCGAATAGTTTTTTTAATACTGGAATCTGGTAATCGAGGATTTTAAAATCTTCAACACGGCAGATGTAATCATATATTTCGTGATTGAGTACACCATCACGGTCTAGAAAAATAGCTTTATTCATTATTGAGATATGAGTATTGTGATTTGAGACGGTATCATAAATATAAATTTGTCATCCTGTCCAAAGGACTCCTACGGAGAGCCTGTCGAAGGACCTGTTTAAATGCCTCTCAGCGTTTCGACAAGCTCAACGTGACAAAATTCGAATGGAATAAATTATAACAAATGATACATCCTCTTTATAATTCGCCAAAATAACTGAAAATTAAGGACAAAAGAAAGCCCAATCTAATTAAAGACCGGGCTTAATCATAAAATTTATTTGGTTTTGGTTATTTCAGATTCAATCCTGCTTTATGGCCTTTTATAGCAAAATACAGAATGTACAAGTAACAAGGTAATACAGTTAAAAGATAAGCCAGTTGAAAGTTAACATGTAATTTTTCATTTAAGAAAGCATATAATAATGGCATTAAAGCACCACCTGCAATACCCATAATCATTATCGCCGAACCGATTTTGGTAAATTTACCCAAGTGGCTAATGCCCAGCGGGAAAATTGCCGGCCACATTAACGAATTGGCTAAACCCAATAAGGCTACAAAAATTACGGCAAACCAACTGGAAATAGCAAAAGATAAAACAGTAAATATGATGCCTAAAATAGCACAGATTCTAAGGGCTTTTTGCTGAGATATATATTTTGGAATGGTAACGATACCAATAATATAACCGATTAACATACTAAAAAGCGTAATAGAAGTTAGTTTACCGCTAATCTCTGGACTAATGCCTAGCTCGCGGCCATAAATACCGATAATATCGCCAGCCATAACCTCTGCGCCTACATATACAAAAATACAAAGTGCACCCAGGAACAAGTGTGGGAACTGAAAAATACTTGTATGTTTTACCACCTCTCCTTTGCTTTCGTCGATCACATCTTCTTCCACTTCAACTTCTGGAAGGTTGGTGAATTTAATAAAAACTGCAAAAAGGCAGAAAACGATAGCTAAAACAATGTAAGGCATATTTACACGGCCTAAAACATCGTTTAATAACTGCTCGTGAACAGCGCCGGTAGCCGCTTTGATCTGTTTCTCCACTTCAGTAGCATTTTTCAAAAACAGACTGCCCATAATTAAAGGCACAATCATTCCGGCAAATTTATTACAAATACCCGCAAAACTGATCCGTTTTGCAGCACTTTCTATTGGGCCGATAATGGTTAAGTACGGGTTTGATGCGGTTTGCAACAAAGCTAATGCAGCACCCTGAACAAAAATCCCGGTTAAAAACAAACCAAACGTTCTGGTTTGGGCCGCAGGTATAAATATCAAAGAACCCAGGCCTAAAATAACCAAGCCTAAAACAATTCCATTTTTAAAACCCACTTTTTTAAGTATCCACGATGATGGCAGCGCTAAAAAGAAGTAAGCCATGTACGATGCAAAGGTTACGAAGAACGCCTGTAAGTTTGATAATCCGAAAGATAATTTAAAGAAAGGAATTAATGTTCCGTTTGCCCAGGTTACAAAGCCAAAAATAAAGAATAGGGCACAAATGATAATAAGTGGTTTTGGCCCTTGCGTTTGACCTGATTTTGTTGTTTGTTGCATAAAGTTTTGGTTCGGTTTAATTTGTTTGGACCAAACTAAACAATAATATTTAATAAAATAAGGGTCAAACGTTTGCGTAATTTTAACTTTAACAGAAAAGGGCTTTAGTTGGTGCTCACACACCTAAAACCGGTATGCTCTAAGCCCGTATCAACAGAAGTTTTCATTCTCGAAGTTACCCGGTAACCTTTACAATAAGAGGCATTACACATAAAAGAACCACCCCTTACCACTCTTTTAGGTATAGTCGGCTCCATAGGGTCGTAGCTATCTGACGGACCTTTAGGATTGGTGCTCAACCCTGAAAGCGTGCTATAATAATCAGGTCGGTACCAATCGCTGCACCACTCCCACACGTTGCCCGCCATATCATAAAGCCCATAACCGTTCGGCTTAAATTTTTTCACTGCAGCTAAACCATTAAAACCATCCCAATTGGTGTTTTTAACCGGGAAGCTCCCCTGCCAGGTATTGGCTTTTACCTTACCCTTTTCTATATCTTCATTCCCCCATGGATATTTTTCATTTTTCAGAGCACCTCTTGCCGCATACTCCCACTCTGCCTCTGTTGGTAAACGTTTACCCGACCATTTACAATAGGCCATGGCATCATCCCAGGATACATGTACAACCGGAAAATTTTCTTTTCCTTTAATATCGCTGTTGGGGCCATGAGGATGTTTCCAATTGGCGCCTTTAACCCAACGCCACCATTGCGAGGCATCGTTTAAAGAGGTAACACTTTTAGGCTGATAGAAAACTAAAGAGGCTGCAACAAAAACACTGTCTGGCGGTTTTGGCGTACCTGCCGGAAGCTGTTTTTTCATTTCTTCCCAATCTGGTTTACGTTCGGCCGTAGTAAGATACCCGGTAGCATCAACAAACTTTTTAAAACTGGCATTGGTTACTTCGGTAGCATCAATCCAGAAGGAAGAGACTTTAACCTGATGTTGTGGGTATTCATCATCCCTGCCCTCTTTATCAGAAGCGCCCATGGCAAATTCGCCAGCTGGAATTAAAACCATGCCTTCATGACTTACTTTATTATTGGAAGCGAAACTTGAAGCATCTTTTACCGCACCAAAACGGCTTGGCATATTTTTTTCGCATGAGGCTAAAGAATCTTGCTTGTGTTTAGCCTTTTCTTCTTCCTTAGCATGGTTAGATTGACAGGAAAATATAAAGAGAAGCGGCAAAAAAAACAAAGCAGAAAGAAATCTATACATGATTGATATTAAATTAGGAGCGATAAAAATATCAATTAAGTTTAAAAAAGAGAAGCTAAATAATTAATTCGCCTATAAATCAATACACTAACGCATTTGGCAATTTTTTATTTGTAAGAAATGCTTCATAACCCTATATTTGCACCACTTTAAAGGAAACGGATAACGTTTTAAGCAAAGTAGATTCCGTAGCTCAGCTGGTAGAGCATTACACTTTTAATGTAGTGGTCCTGGGTTCGAATCCCAGCGGGATCACAGAAAACCTCACAGAAATGTGAGGTTTTTTTGTTTTATGTCTGTTGGGATTCGAACAGAAGCGCCGGCCTGGGTTCGATTTGTAAAAGGCTCAGGGCTGAGCCAATCCCAGCGGGATCACAGAAAATAGCATAAAAAATACGTAAAATCTTGTAGATCAAATGATTGCAAGCTTTTCATTTTATTTACCCGAAATGCCAAAATATGCAATAAATCGCATTTCGGCTACAAGAAAATACTTTTCGGCTACAAGAGTACAGAAACGAAATCTGAACTTTGCTTCATTAAATTATATCAAAATGAAAGTATTTGTTACAGGCGCTACAGGTTTCGTAGGAACTGCCGTAGTACAGGAATTATTAGCCCATGGGCACCAGGTTTTGGGATTGGCTCGTTCGCAAGAATCAGTAAACAAATTGATTGAAGCCGGCGCAGAAGCACACAGCGGAGATTTAAACGATTTTGAAAGTTTGAAATCAGGAGCTATCGCTTCAGATGCAGTGATTCATTTAGGATTTGTCCACGATTTTACAAGATTTGAGGAAATGTGTAAACTTGATGGAAAAGTGATTGAAACAATAGGCGAAGCTTTAATGGGAACAGACAAATCTTTTCTCATCACTTCAGGAACTGCACTTTTTTCAAAAGAGGGAATCACAACTGAAAAAGATCTTTCCGCAAACAATCCGCATCCCAGAATCGCAACAGAAAATGCAGCTGACGCCGTAGCTGCAAAAGGTGTGAAAGTTGCCGTTGTAAGACTCTCTCCATCTGTTCACGGTAAAGGAGATGTAATTGGTTTTGTTCCGACCTCGATTAATATTGCAAAAGAAAAAAGAAAGGCTGCAATTATTAATGATGGCAATAATTTCTGGCCTGCTGTCCACAGACTTGATGCAGCAAAACTGTACCGATTAGCTTTGGAAAAACCTTTTATAAGCGGAACTAGATATCACGCAGTTGCAGAACAGGGAATTCCATTTAAAGACATTGCAACTTTTATTGCAGAAAAATTGCAGATTCCACTTGTTTCCCTAACAAACGATGAAGCAGCAGCACATTTCGGCTGGTTTGCACATTTTGTAAAGCTTAACAATCTGACTTCAAGTGAAGTAACTAAGACAACATTAGGTTGGAATCCTCAACACCCAACTTTGATGGAAGATTTGCAAAATGATGTTTATTTCTCTGAGGCAAAATAGTCTGTACCTTTATATTCATTAAATTTGATTAAATATTAAACGGATGTCTGATTCGCCAATAAGAATAAAAACCATCTCTCAATTTCACACTTTGCGTGGCTTGCCAAAGCCAAAACATCCGCTCATCAGTGTGATTAATTTTGAAGATATGGCGCCGGCTTTGGAAAGCGGAAAGCAGCGTTTGATGTTTGATTTTTATATGATTTCTGTCAAGAGAGATATGAATCATAAATATAGATATGGGCAGCAGGATTACGATTTTGATGAAGGCGTGATGTTCTGTATGGCTCCACATCAGATTCTGAGCGTCATACGAGAAGAAAATGGCAAAAATCCGTCCGGATGGATGATGATGATTCATCCGGATTTTCTTTGGAATACGCCATTGGCAAGCGCAATCAAGAAATATGAATTCTTTGACTATTCTGTCCATGAAGCATTATTTTTATCCGAAGATGAAGAAATAAAAATCCAGCAAATTACTGATAACATCAAGCAGGAATATCAAACCAACATTGATAAATTCAGTCAGCGCATTATTATTTCTCAGTTAGAAACGCTTTTGAATTATTCTCAAAGATTTTATCAGCGACAGTTTATTACGCGTTATAAAGCGCATCATCAATTTTTGGAACGTCTGGAAATTCTGCTCAAAGATTATTTCAAAGGAAATAATCTCAAAGAACAAGGTTTGCCGAGTGTTCGGCTTCTTTCAGACAAATTCAATATGTCGCAATACTATATGCGGAGTCTTTTGAAAAATTTAACCTGACAAACCACGCAACAGCACATCCACGAAAAGCTGATTGAAAAAGCCAAAGAAAAACTCTCAACAACTGAACTTTCAGTGAGTGAAATTGCTTATGAATTGGGGTTTGAGCATTCTCAATCTTTTAGTAAATTATTTAAAGCTAAAACTGATATTTCGCCTCTTGAATTCAGGAAGTCGTTAAATTAAAATTATTCTAAGTCTTCTTAATTCATCAATTTTTATTCACAATCCCGAAATTTCCTGAAATTTTTCACTTAAAATATTTCATTAATAGCAATTGCATCTAAAACATATAGAGCGATTAGGTGAGTCAAAATTTAAACCGCATTAAATACTATTAAGTGCTGATCTTCGCACTAAGTGTACGTTTCAGCGCGATCATAGAAATGCTCCAACGAATTTGGCGGATTTTTTGTTTAAAAGGGATTCGAACAGAAGCGCCGGCCTGGTAACATTCTTATTAATTTTACCCATACCCTGGATGCTCCGCTAATTATTTTGTAATTTACTTTCAGTATAAATCTAACCTAAATTAAATGTTAAACCGTAGAAATTTCCTCAACTACGCTGCAACCGCAGTAGGAACCACTGCCCTGCTTTCTGCCTTAGACAATCCTGCCTATGCCCTTTTCAGTAAGACTATTAGCGCAAACGACCAAATCAATATTGGTGTAATAGGAATCAAAGGCATGGGATGGTCCGACCTCAAAGCGGCCCTCAAAGTACCGGGCGTAAACCTGATCGCCCTGTGCGACAGTGATGCCAATGTGCTTGATGAAAGGATGGCCGAATTAAAGTCGATGAATGTTGACGCCGCGAAAGTAAAAAGATATAAAGATTATCGTGCGCTGCTCGATAACAAAGATGTCGACGCCGTAATTATCGGCACACCCGATCACTGGCATGCCCTGATGATGATCCATGCAGTACAGGCAGGTAAAGATGTATATGTCGAAAAACCGGTCGGCAACTCTATTGTCGAATGCAGTACCATGGTCAAAGCGCAGGAAAAATACAATAAGGTTGTGCAGGCAGGTCAATGGCAGCGCAGTCAGCAACATTTTAAAGATGCTGTTGATTTTGTAAAGAGTGGCCAGCTAGGAAATATCAGAACGGTAAAAGTATGGTGTTACCAGGGCTGGATGAAACCTGCCCCCATAGTACCAGATACCCTACCCCCTGCAGGCGTTGATTATGCCATGTGGCTTGGGCCGGCGAATAAAAGAGCATTCAATGCCAGCAGATATCACTTCAATTTCCGCTGGTTCTGGGATTATGCCGGTGGGTTAATGACCGACTGGGGCGTGCATTTATTGGATTATGGCTTGCTGGGCATGAATTCACCCGTACCAAAAACCATATCTGCACTGGGTGGCCGCTTCGCCTATCCCGATCTGTATGAAGAAACGCCTGATACGCTCACTACCTTATATGAGTTTGACAAGTTCAACATGGTATGGGATTCTGCCATGGGCATTGATAACGGCTCTTACAACCGCAACCATGGGATTGCCTATATCGGTAACAACGGCACGCTGATCCTCAACAGGCAAGGCTGGGAAGTTATTGAAGAAAAGGTAAGCGGCAATAAAGTGAGTAAGCCCTTTGTTAAATCTTCAGACAATGGACTGGACAATCATATGGTCAATTTCTTTAGTGTGGTGAGATCCAGAAAAAAAGAAGAACTGAATTGTTCTATACAAGATGCTGCGCATGTAGCTACCGTTGCCCAAATGGGAAATCTTGCCTTCAGAAGCGGACAAAAATTATCATGGGACAATGCCAAACATCAGTTTACAGACCAGAAGGTAAACGATAAATACCTGTTGGCCCAGTATCACAACGGCTACAGCTTACCTAAAGTTTAACGCTACAGTCTAAACAGATCAGGAGGTATACATGTCCCTCCGGGATCATACTAAAGACCATCAAAATGTATCAAACCCTGCAATCGCACGATTAGCAGGGTTTTTGCTTTTGGGGATTGCCAAAATTCGCGCGAATTCACAAAAAATGGTGGGTGATTCGGTGTTAAAGGCAAAAGGGATAAAAAAACAAGGTCTTCTGTACCGCTAGTGCCAACAGCCGTCGAAATTGTCTAAAAATATGCCACTAATAAAGTTTGCCTAAATAGAGATTCGCTCTTTCCTGTGCGGAATTAAGAAAAAACTGACCTCGCACATTGCCGACATACATTTGCTGAGCGGGAATGGCCGGAGATCATTTCCGCTTTTATTTAAACGATTTCTAATTCAATTGTATAATTTCTTGCTTTAATTCCTTGGGAATGTTTGTCCATATAGTTTCGTCGTTCAATACCAGCTTATAACCACACTCATTATTCACTACGTCAACTATGTGTTTGTACCAATCTAAGTAACTCCATTCTCTCGGCTTCGGTGAAAATAGGAAAAGTCCGCTCGCATCCCAGTGTACTTCTGTAGCTGTTCTGTAAATGAGATCAAAACGGGCTGATGAGGGTTTTATGTAAAACCTTTGCTGCGCATCTATTCCAATTTCTGATATTTGATCAATTTTCATAAATCGAACTAAATTTCATAAGTACAAAAACTAGAGGTCATTCTTTTTTAAAGCAATCCCCTTACTTCCATTTCCGAAACCGTAAAGAACATTTTTTCGGATAACATATTTAGTGGAATCTGTAGTTAGATAATATTCCTTATTAGACTCAACAAACTTTCCTTCCAGAAATTCCAATGATGTGCCAGGATCTAGTTGTTCACTCATGCTAAAAGTACCTTCTGATTTCCAATGTACTATCTCATATATCCTGTTGTTATATTTGAATTTCCAACTTTCAAGTCGATTTCTCTGATGTCTACTAATTTCTGCACTAAAAAGAAAATTTATGATTAATGCTGAAATCACTGCATTAATCAAAAAAAATTTCGAGTACTGTTTTTTGAAGAAAAATAAAATTCCTGCGATAATAAGATTTATTACAATCACAAATGGAATTAGCAAAATTATGCCAATTGATACACTGGGATCGGGATCCATTGTTCTCACCCAGACCCATATAATGCAGAAGTCGATAATGACAAGTAATAATATTTTGGTCAAAAATTTCATTTGAATATTTACGAGTTGTAGTAAAACTACTATTTACTTTTATTCCTATCTAGATAATTCTCAAATACCTTCCCAATTATTCGGTCGATATTTGTGCTGTCTGCACCATCCCAGTACCACTGTACCTCTGATTCATTGAGATCACTTTTCGCAGAGTATAACAAATAGAAATCCATGTATTTTTTTTCCATATCTAACGCAATGCAGATGTCTTTGATTTCTCTAAGAACTGAAAGATATCTGGTTGGCTCATTTATAGTAGTTGAATAATGTAATAGACATAATTTGCAATCATCAATCCCTTGTCCTCATAGTCAAGATTAAGATCAGCGAAAACTTTATCTGTTAACCTTTGCATTTCAAACTGATGGTAGGGGCTGGTCATTCCTGCAAGCATATAAAGATTATCAGATTCATAGCCTGCCTGAATCATTTCCAAAGCCCAATCAATCCAGGCTTCATCAATATCTTCGTTAAAGGCCTTTTTCATTAAGACCCTGTAAGTTGAAATAACTTTATGGGGAAAATTAGTCATAAGTTACGTTACCAGAAATGACAAATTCTTCTTCGTTGGTATGCTCGTTTATTATGCTTCCGTTAACACCCACAGAATAATATTGCTGTAATGGTTTAAAGGTTTCGTTCTTCATACTTGGTGTGAGCATCAAGATATTACTGGAAAATGTTCTCCCTTTAATGCGTCGAGTAAGCCGAACCTTGAGCTTATCACCGCCACGTTCGGAAACAATTTCACCGAAAAGGTTACCTTGGTTCCATTCACTTGGCTCTAGTACAATAATTCTTACGGTAAGTCTATTCATTGGCTTCTTTTAGTTAATCTTCTTTTCAACCGACATACTTATCCAGTAAATTCCCATCTGTCCCCTGTTATCCATTGTGCCTTTTGGCAACTGATTTTTAGGACAGCTTAAAATGGAAGTATCTACCCCTTTTACAAATGCAGTTAAGGCTTCAAGTTTATGTTCTGAAAATGGAAGTATAGTGTAATCCCAACTGGAATAAAAAGATAACATCCACTTAAATTCTGCATCGATTTTTCCATTGATTAAATATTGATCTAAAATGGAATACGATTCAGATACGGTTGCATTGTCAAGATCTTCAATTCCTGTATAACAACTCGGTTCCACCAGAGCGTACCAATTTAAAAATATCATTCGCTTTAAGATCTCAAGCTTTGCAGTTTCATTATCAATGCGAAAATACAGTTCAAGATAAGACTTATGAATATTTCGATACTGCTCGAATATTTCTTCTGCGGAAAGTTTTTTAGTTACAAAATCCATTGTTCCATTTTGAGATTCAGCATAGTCCCAAATTTCTACTTCTCTATCAGATAAAATGTCGATTTCGGTTTTCATGGTATAATCGCTCTTTTCAGTTACTGGGCTCAATTATTGATATCTTCAATAAAACCAAATAGGTTATATGTTAAGTAACCTATTAACTTGCTTCCACTTCGGATCAAAATCTATTTCGTAGGTGAAAGATACCAATCTGTTTTCTGCAAGACTAACCTTTCTTAAAAATTGCTCGATAGGTTCATTCTTTTCCGAATAACATTCGATTTCCATTCCTCTGTCTGATACCAGCCTGGAAACCAAGTGGCAAATGCATATCCTCTTCAATTCATCTGAAAAGAAATCCTCAATTGTACCCATATCCAAGTCGGGATTATTCTCGGCAACTTTACCAGTGAGATCAATACTTATCCCGATATGATAAGGGCAAAATCCTTTGAACTCGTACTTTCTATATGATTTATCAACCCAGCCAGTGCCTAGCTTGCCATTTTGCATGGTTAACTTTAAGAGGGTAAAAGAATGTTTCGGATATATCTGATCCGAATATTTTACCATCTCCCAATCAACAACAGGAGGTTTGTTTCCAAAAAACTTGTTTAAAAAGTTCACTTTTTTAGGGGAGTATTGTTAGTTACGAGGCTTTTGCTTTTCGTCGTTGATCCTCCTGTAAAGCAGTTTAACTATCCAATCAAGTTCGCTCTGCTCACACCAATATTCACTAATATGTCCATAAGTCTGGTATGTTGATACGTTAAAGCCTTCCTCAATGTCGTTGTAATAAACTACTGCATTACCGAGGATTGCTACAACCCAAAATCCTCCGCCCTCGTCTCCATATTCGGTTTCCTGCCATTTACTGGGCTTGATTTTTATGAGATTCCAGAAGCTTAATATTTGACCACTCAGTTTTAATTCTCCACGTATGATTCTTGTATCTAACTCATCTATTGAAATAGGTGTCCACATGTTAAGCATTTTAGCAGCAAGCATAACAATTTTCTGAAGTATCCAACTCCATAAAATTTCCGGATTGCTATTGTTCTACATCAAAATTATTTATTTTTTTTATTGGTTGGAGTCTTCAATAAAGCAAATTTCCAATTTTCCCTTTTGGCGTTACTTCTCCGTTTTTGTACTATTCAGCTAAACATACACAAATTTGATAGCTTTTTACAACGATATTCGATCAGGTGTTTCCAGCTTAGCAATAGAATAATTCCAGTTCTCAATGCCCTTAATCTTTAATGCGATCTTGGTCCGCTCTTCCAGAAAATTTATTAAAGTGCTAAATTTTATTGTATTTGAATTAGGCAGGATTCTTGTCATCTGACTTAATACCGTTCTTCCAAATTCTGCTTTGAAATTTTTAAGAAAAATATAACTAGCTGTTCTAGTTTTTCTAATTGCCCTACAGAGTTAATATCTGTCAGTCTACTATTGTTGTCGATCTGGATCTTTTTCAAATTAACCAATCCCTTCAGGTCGGACTAATTATGTTTTTTACTGCTGCACTATTCAGTTATTTTGTGAGTAGTAAAAAAGAAAGCAGCTAGTTAAATTTATAAAAACACTAATTCATACCATTCATTTATACCTCTTTTTTAAGAATAAAATTATAAATCGAGCTTTGCTGCTTTTAATACCTTAGCTTTAGCAACTTACTACCGAATATTACTCAATCTTTAAAAGTAAGCTTATACTTAATTCTATTTAAAATAATGCATTTAAGTATATGAAAAAGGACGATTCTGCCAAATTGATTATTGCAAATAAAGAAATTGCTTCCCAGTTTAATGAAAACGAAACACTTGCCGCCGAATTGGTTATCGCCAATAAGGAACTTGATTTTCAGAATGAAGAGAAAGAAAATCGTGCTGCTGAATTGATCATAGCCAACAAAGAACTTATTTTTCAGAATGAAGAGAAAGAAAATCGTGCTGCTGAACTGATTATTGCCAATAAAGAACTTGCCTTTCAAAATGAGGAGAAAGAGAATAGAGCAGCTGAATTAATTATAGCGAATAAGGAACTTATTTTTCAGAATGAGGAGAAAGAAAACCGTGCTGCCGAATTAGTTATTGCCAATAAAGAATTGGCTTTTCAGAATGAAGAAAAAGAAAAACGTGCTGCCGAACTCATTATTGCCAACAAAGAACTTATCTTTCAAAATGAGGAGAAAGAAAAAAGAGCTAATGAGTTAATTATTGCCAACGAAGAGCTTGCCTTTCAAAACGAAGAAAAGGGCAAAAGAGCAGAAGAATTAAATATTGCCAATAAGGAATTAGCATTTCAGAATAAAGAAAAAGAGAAACGAGCAAACGAGTTACTTACTGCTAATAGAGCGCTTAAAGTTGCACAAGATAATATACGTAAGCTTAATGATGAATTGGAACAAAAAGTAATTGAACGTACTGCCCAATTAGAAGCGGTTAATAAAGAACTAGAATCTTTCTCCTACTCTGTATCTCATGATTTACGTGCACCAATTAGAGCAATTAATGGTTACACTAAAATAATAGCCGAAGATTATGGTGATAAATTTGATGCTGATGGCATAAAAATTCTCCAATCGGTAATGAACAACTCCAAAAAAATGGGCGAATTGATTGACGATCTGCTTGCTTTTTCAAAATTGGGAAGAAAATCTGTGGCTTTTGCCGATATAGATATGGTTGAGCTAGTTTCTACGGTAAGGGAAGAGCTATTATTTGAAGGAGATGGAAATATTCCTGATTTTAAAATTGCTGCTTTACCGGCTGCCAAAGGAGATAAATCATTAATTAAACAAGTTTGGGTTAACCTCATCTCTAATGCCATTAAGTACGCTAGCCATAAAAAAAACACAACAATAACAATAGACTCCTACACAAAAGATAAGCTGAATGTTTATTGTGTAAAAGATGAGGGAGCTGGATTTGATATGCAATATTATGATAAGCTTTTTGGTGTTTTTCAGCGATTACATTCTCAAGAAGAATTTGAAGGTACCGGAATAGGTTTGGCTATTGTACAAAAGATTATCAACAAACATAATGGTACGGTTTGGGCAGAATCAACACTAAATATAGGCAGTTGTTTTTACTTCAGTTTAAATCATACCACCAATTAAATAAAAATATGGATTACGATAACGTTGAAATTTTATTTGTAGAAGACAGTGTAGATGATGCCGCATTAACCATAAGGGCATTAAATAAAAGTGGTTTTACCAACAAACTTTACCATGTTAAAGATGGTGCAGCTGCATTAGATTTTATTTATTGTAAGGGTGATTTTGAAAACCGCAAACCAAAAGAGTTTCCAAAATTAATACTATTGGATCTTAAAATGCCAAAGGTATCAGGTATACAGGTACTAGAAAAGCTTAAATCTGACCCAGAAACAAAGTCAATCCCAATAGTAATGCTCACTTCTTCTAATGAAGGGCCTGATATTGAAAAATGCTTTTTACTAGGTGTAAACAGTTACATTGTTAAGCCTGTTGATAGTGATAATTTTTTTAAGGCCATTAAAGAAATTGGCTTATACTGGATGATAACAAATCAATCACCAAACTAACAGTTGCTTCAAATGTTAACTAAGCTTAAAATTCTTATTGTTGAAGATAATCAAAGTGATGCCGATTTACTGAAACGTGAACTAAAGAAAGCGGGATTGGATTTTATTGATGAAATTGTTCAAACACGTGTAAGTTTTGAGTATGCCTTAGTTAATTTTAATCCAGATATTATTTTATCAGATTATTCACTTCCATCTTTTGATGCAGTAACTGCTTTTAGGATTAAGCAGAACAAAAATGCGCACATACCTTTTATAATTGTTTCTGGCATTATTGGCGAAGAAAATGCTGTAGAACTAATTAAGGATGGTGTTACTGATTACGTTTCTAAAGCTAAGTTATTTACAGTATCTACTAAAATTAATAGAGCACTTAGTGATACGGCGATAAGAAATGAAAAAAATATAATTGATGGTAATTTAAAAATTCAGCAACAAGAATTATTAAAGTCTAATGGATTATTAATTCAACAAAAAGCCAAAGTTAAAGCAATTAACCTCGAACTTTCTAAATTAAATCTCGAACTAGAAGAACGAGTAGCAAATAGAACCAAAGCCTTGGCAGAAAGTGAATATAGGTTTCGCAACATGATCGAAACCATTCCTCAAATTGCCTGGACTAATACAAAAAAGGGAAAAGTTATTTTTTATAATCAGCGTTGGTACGATTATACCGGTTTAAACAATAAACAAACACAATTAGCGGGTTTTAATTTCGTAATCCATCCAGATGATCTTCAAAATAGTATCGTTTCATTTAGCGCAATACTAAAGACAAAAAAAGGTGGTGAGTTTCAAACCAGAGGCAAAAGTGCTGATGGATTCTACAGGTGGCATTTGGTCCGTTTAATGCCAATTTTGGATGAAGGTGGCGAGATGCATTTATGGATTGGTACCGCAACCGACATAGAAGAGCTGCGAATTTTACAACAACAAAAAGATGATTTTATTAGCATCGCTAGCCATGAGCTAAAAACACCAATTACCACTTTAAAAGCATCATTACAACTTTTAGATCGTTTAAAAGATAAATCAGCATCACCAACGTTGGCTAAATTAATAGTACAGGCTAATAAAAGCATGGAAAAAGTAAATGGTTTAATAGATGATTTATTAAATGCTAGCATGGCAAATAATGGTCAGCTTCACATTAACCAACAGCAATTTCTATTGGCTGATGTAATTACTGAATCATGTCAAGATATACGTGTTCAGGCAGAATATAACCTTATTACTATAGGCGATTTAAGTTTAAAAGTTAATGCAGACCCGATTAGGATTGAACAGATCATTATCAATTTTGTAAACAATGCCATTAAATACGCATCAAACTCAAAACACATAACAATCTCAATTGAAAAGCAGGGTATTATGGCTAAGGTTTCGGTTATTGATCAGGGAGCAGGAATTGCAAAAGAAAAATTGCCTTATCTTTTCGAGCGTTATTTTAGAGCAGAAGACAGAGTAACTAATTATAACGGTTTAGGGCTTGGGTTATATATCTGCGCAGAGATTATTAAAAAGCACAATGGAAAAATTGGTGTAGACAGTGTAGTGGGTAAAGGAAGTACATTTTGGTTTATACTGCCCCTTGTATAAAATTAGGATATAATGAAAGATAGTAGTCTTAAACAATTTGTTTTTATAGGTATTTCTTCCCTGGAATATTCTAGGAGTTTTTCCAACGGTCTATCTAATCACCGGGCCCTTAGCTGCTGATGTAATTCAGTTCTGGTCATTTGTTTTTTTATGAATTGACAACAGCGATAATCGCATTATTGATCGCGATATAAAGTGCTGAAGACACGGCTTCATATCGCATCTGGATTTGTTTATCTTCGAATCCCATATCGTTCCAGGAACCCATTCCCCCAAACACCCATGCACGCGAGGCGGCGAACAGCAGCTGTTGCGCTGCCAACCCATAGGCATTTTCAGGCAATAAGTCGCTGTGATAATAATCCTGGTCAGGATGTGCGGAGGTCAATGCCGCATTAGCTCTTTGGAAAACCTGGGAAAAATTTTCCAGGTCTATTTCCTTGGCAAATGCCTCTATTTCACTCAGTGCTTTTGAAAGGACTTCTCTTTGCATCCCTACGTTGAACTGAAGGTTTCTGGAATCAATCTCCTGCTCGATGCACCTGTATTCAACCGACCAGATGCGGTTATCCTCTGCATGTTCCCTGCTCACTATCCATTCGCCATACCAAAAATCCGAATACTTGGGATACATCGCCTCGATCAGCCAGGTACCTCCTCCGCCGATCATGCCGGCGAGTTTATGGTCTGCAGCACCCGAACTTCTATCCGAAGGCTCATAGTATAACCTCAGTGCCTGACATCCGTCCAGACCAAGATACCTGAACCATTCTTGCGGGTTTTCGGCAACGGTTGTACGTTTTCCTGCTGAAAAGAAATATTTTTTCTTTTCGGTAGTAAAAAAGACCTTTTCGCAGAACTGGAAAGTGCTATGATGTTGAACGAACTCTTGGTGTGTGCCCGGATCGGCAATACACTTGTTTCCATATGCAACCAAAGCGATGAGCTGGGCCAGGGTTCCTGTCATGTTTTATTTGAGTGTGTTAGATAAAAAATAGATCATGAAAGATATACCTTTCAATTGATTACTCAAAATTATTTACAGGTATGTTTATCAGAAGGCATAAACCAAAATGCAATGATCAACTTGCATCGCAGCTCACCGTTTCCATTTCAGCAAGTTCGAAGGTAAGGTTCACCGAACGTCCATCAAGCGGTCTGGTACAGTGCTTAACCCTTGCAGGAATGGTGAATAGCTGTCCCGGTTTCAGCTCAACCGTACGGTCCTCAAGATCAATTAATAAAGTGCCTTCAATGCCCATAAAGGTTTCATCACTATTGGGATGGTAGTGCCAGTAAAAGGGCTCCGTCATTACCCCAACCCTTACAACATGGTCATTAAAGAGGGTAAGCGGAATATTTTTGTATCTGCTTACACCAGCGGTTTCCTGCTCAATATCAATCACCGTAAGCTGAGGTATGGTCTTGATCATTTTTTATTTTAGCCTTAAAATTACATATTTTCTGATTTAAACCCTATTAACAGGTGACTACATCTTTAATACCGGAGTCATCAATGACTGAAAGGTAGCGGGACACCTGGTGCGCATAATGCATATCATACCCGCTGTTCCGATCTGTACAATTTATTCCATAAAGCATCGATTAGCTTTGTGAAATTCCTTAATTTTAAATTATAACCAAATCCTTATGGAACAGAACCAATTGATCAGAATGGATAATATGGGCATTGTTGTGGCATTGCTTGACAATGCAATCTCTTTTTTCACCGAAATCGGACTGAAACTTGAAGGCCGGGCAACAATCGAGGGAGAATGGGCAGGTAAGGTTACGGGACTGGGTAACCAGCACGTGGAAGTGGCCATGATGGTTACCCCCGACGGCCATAGCCGACTTGAAATTTCACGGTTTCTTACTCCCCTTACCATTTCAGACCACCGCGAAGCACCGGTTAATTCTCTTGGCTACCTGCGTGTAATGTTTACGGTTTCAGATATCGACGAGTTGTTGCCAAGACTGCAAAAACACGGCGCCACATTGGTTGGTGAAGTTGTTCAATATGAAGACGTTTACAAACTTTGCTACATCAGGGGATCAGAAGGTCTTCTAATCGGGCTTGCGCAGGAGCTTAAAAGAAGATGAGCGCATGGCTAAGCTGATAGCTTAAAAGATATTGGAATTGGACCTGTGTGATAATTCGGTACGGCTAAATTCAAAGCCTTAAGATATTTCATGTTAATTTTAGCCATATTGGCCCAATCCTTCCAAAGAAATTGCTAATTTTCGGCGAATCTGATCAATAAGATAGATTCTGCCTAAAACCGCTATTTAATGAAAGTACAAGCGTATACCTTTAAAATATTTTTTGTTACCTTATTGATTTTTTGCCAGCTAATGGCCATTGCACAAACCAAAAAACAAAAAGCTGTGAGTACCACTAAAGCTTTCGTGCTTGGTGTGGTAGACGAAATCCAATCAAAAGAATTGGCTGAGAAAAGAATCTTGAACATTTACCTTCCTGAAGGCTATCAACAAAACGATACCACAAAATATCCTGTAATTTATTTGCTTGATGGTTCTGCAGATGAAGATTTTATCCATATTGTAGGTCTGGTACAGTTTAATAGTTTCGAATGGGTAAATCAGGTGCCTAAATCAATTGTGGTGGGCATTGCCACTGTAGATCGGAAACGGGATTTTACTTTCCCAACATCTATCGAGGGCGACAAGAAAAGGTATCCTACAACAGGCCATTCGGATAAATTTATTTCGTTCATCGAAAAAGAGCTTCAATCCTATATTCAGGCAAAATATAAAACGGATGCGAACAAAACCCTTATTGGTCAATCTTTAGGTGGTTTGCTGGCCACTGAAATCCTGATTAAAAACCCTACACTTTTTAATAAATACATTATCATTAGTCCTAGTTTATGGTGGGACAATGCTTCGTTGTTGAATCAGGATTCCGAATTAAAGGAAAATACTTTTAAGCAACAAACTGATGTTTACATTGCTGTTGGTAAAGAAGGCCTAACGCCAACCGAAATACCCAGGGTGATGGAAGTGGATGCAAATTTATTGACTGAAAAAATAAAAGGTTTCAAAAACAAAAATGTAAAAGTATATTTTGATTTTTTGCCACAGGAGAACCATGCAACGATTATGCACCAGGCGGTATCCAATTCTTTTAAATTTCTATACCCGGCAGTGAAAAAAGAATAGGTTTTAAAAAATATCCAACACTGGTGGATACAAAAACCGATATACAAATTCATGCTACTAAAACGTTAAAATGAAGGTTTTTGATTAAAAAAGCAATAAAATTTTTTAATTCAAATAAATAAACGTTAATTAGACATTTATTTATTGTTATGAGCACAGCAAACTATGTAATTGGAGTGGATTACGGGACAGATTCTGTCCGGTCAGTTCTAGTCGATACCGCAAACGGAAAGGAAATAGCATCGTCTGTTTTTCTTTATCCAAGATGGCAGAAAGGTTTATATTGTAAACCGGCTGTTAATCAGTTCCGCCAGCATCCGTTAGATTATATTGAAGGTTTAACACACACTATAAAAGATTGTTTAACAAAAGCAGGTGGTGGCGATATTGCACATCTGGTAAAGGGGATTTCAGTTGATACAACCGGATCAAGTCCGGTGGCTGTTGATGCAACGGGTACTCCCCTTGTCCTGACCAAAGGTTTTGAAGAAAATCCAAATGCCATGTTTGTGCTTTGGAAAGACCATACCTCAGTTAAAGAAGCTGCAGAAATTAACGAACATGCTACTAAATTTAGTACCAATTACCTTAAATATGTAGGTGGTATTTATTCGTCAGAATGGTTCTGGTCTAAATTATTACACATATTAAGGGTCGATTCGACTATTAAAAAAGGTGCGGCATCGTGGGTAGAACATTGCGACTGGGTTCCGTTTTTGCTTTGTGGTGGAAACGACATTACAACAATGAAACGTAGCCGTTGTGCCGCGGGGCATAAAGCACTTTGGGCAGAAGAGTTTAACGGTTTACCTCCTGAAGATTTCTTTAGCAGTCTTGATCCGCTTTTAGCAGGCTTTAGAGATAAATTATTCACCGATACCTATACTTCTGATATTTCTGCGGGAACATTGAGCGAAGAATGGGCAACTAAACTGGGCTTAAGTACAGATGTAGTTGTTGGTGTTGGTGCATTTGATGCACACATGGGAGCGGTTGGTGGACAGATTGAACCTTACTACCTAAGTAAAGTAATGGGTACGAGTACCTGCGATATTCTGGTTGCTCCCAATCAGGATTTACATGGAAAATTGATCAACGGTATCTGCGGACAGGTTAATGGCTCGGTAATTCCGGGTATGGCAGGTTTAGAAGCCGGTCAATCTGCTTTCGGTGATGTTTATGCCTGGTTCAAGAATTTAATCAGCTGGCCATTAAACCATTTACTTACTGAATCTGATGTAATTGATGAAGCTACAGCTACTGCATTAAAGGCAGAGCTCGAAGGAAAAATAATCGCTAAGTTAAGCAACGAGGCTGCAGCTTTACCAGAGGGCGACTACGCCGAACTGGCAATAGACTGGTTGAATGGCCGTAGAACACCAGATGCAAATCAGGAACTTAAAGGCGCCATAACCGGTTTAGGTTTAGGAACAGATGCACCACGGTTTTTCCGTGCCTTAGCTGCCGCCACCTGTTTTGGTGCGAAAGCCATTGTAGATCGTTTTAAAGAACAGGGTGTTCCGGTTAAAGGAATTATCGGTATTGGTGGTGTAGCAAAAAAATCGGCTTATATTATGCAAATGATGGCGGATGTATTGGAAATGCCCATTAGAATCCATCGTTTTGAGCATACCTGTGCATTAGGTGCGGCAATGTTCGCTGCTGTAGCAGCTGGTATTTATCCAGATATCGAAGCAGCAATGGCGGCCATGGGAACAGGCTTTGAGAAAGAATACAAACCCAATATTAAAAAACAAAAACTTTACCGCCAGCATTACCAACAATATTTGGGACTAGGCAGGTACCTGGAGAAATACAATAAAAAAGATGTAAAACCTTACTTATCATGAGCAACTATCAAGATATAAAAGAGCAGGCTTACCAGGCCAACATGCAGTTGCCCAAATTGGGACTGGTACTTTTTACCTTTGGCAATGTGAGTGCTGCAGATCGGTCGAAAGGTGTTTTTGCCATTAAGCCAAGCGGCGTACCTTACGAAGATCTATCGCCGGAGAAAATGGTGATTGTAGATTTTGACGGAAATACTGTTGAAGGCAGTTTACGTCCCTCATCAGATACTAAAACCCATGCGGTTTTATATAAACACTGGGCAGAAATTGGCGGAATTGTACATACACATTCTACTTATGGCACAGCCTGGGCGCAGGCGCAAAGGGCAATTCCAATTTTCGGAACTACCCATGCCGACCATTTAACAGTAGATATTCCTTGTGCACCACCAATGGCTGATGAAATGATTAAAGGGAATTATGAGTACGAAACGGGGTTTCAGATCATGAACCATTTTGAAAGTTTGGGTTTAAGTTATAAGGAGGTCGAGATGATTTTGGTGGGTAACCACGCTCCTTTTACCTGGGGAAAAACAGCCGAGAAAGCGGTTTATAACAGTGCGGTTTTAGAAACCGTGGCGCAAATGGCTTTGTTAACAGAACAGATCAATCCGCAGGCACCAAAGCTGAAAGATTCGTTGATAGAGAAACATTACGAGCGTAAACATGGTGATGGTGCTTATTATGGACAGCTTTGAGGTAGTCTTTAGTCACGAGTCTAAAGTCTTTAGTCTTGGGTGCAGAGATAACGTTGCATAATAAGTTTTGGAAAGCAGGTACAGTAGTGCTTGGGGAACGAAAGCCCCGCCATTCGCTATAGTCCCGATGCTAATTTAGTGCCGATTCATCGGTAAAGAATCGGGAGCTGCCGCTGCTGTCGGGTTTAACTTAATAAGGTCTACCTAAGTAACCTAAACCTGATTGGAGTGAGCATCCCGATGTAAAATCGGGATAAAACGGAAAGCAGGACTACCCTAACCGATGAAATACGGAACCTTGCTTTTCAAAAAAAAAAGAATATGCATAATGTTCTGTGAGGACATAGCCCACGAAAGAAGAGTGGTAGGCTTTAAAAAAGATATACATAATGGTCTGTGAGGACACAGACCATGGCATTGAATAAATTAAAAATAACATAAATAGTAATGATTGATTTAAAAAAATTACAAGTTTGGTTTATTACAGGTACGCAGCATTTGTACGGTGAAGAAACCTTAAAACAAGTAGCGGAGCACGCTCAACAAGTGGCCGATTCGTTAAACCAAAATGGAAGTATTTCTGTTTCGGTCGTGTACAAACCGATTGTAAAAACTACAGAGGAGATTTTCGAAACCTTACAACAAGCCAATATTGATGAGAACTGTATCGGCGTAATTACCTGGATGCATACCTTCTCTCCTGCTAAAATGTGGATCAGGGGCTTAAATGTTTTGCAGAAACCATTATTACACTTACACACACAGTTTAATCGCGATATTCCTTGGAATACCATTGATATGGATTTCATGAATCTGAATCAAAGTGCACATGGAGACCGTGAATTTGGTTTTATGGTTTCGCGTATGCGTAAAGACCGTAAAGTAGTTGTAGGTCACTGGCAGGATGAAGAAGTAGCTAAACAGATTGATACCTGGTGCAGGGCTGCTGCCGGATGGCACGATTGGCAAGGTGCTAAATTCGCTCGTTTTGGCGATAATATGCGTTATGTGGCCGTTACAGATGGCGATAAGGTAGAAGCCGAAATGAAATTTGGTTTCGCAGTAAACACTTATGGTATAGGTGATTTAGTAGCAGTAATTAATGGAATAAGTGAGGAGTCTATTCAAGCGTTATTAAAAGAATACGAAGCGACTTACGAGATGACTGCCGATTTAAAAGTTGGTGGTGCCAGACATTCATCTGTTTATGAAGCGGCCAAAATTGAACTGGGTTTAAGAAAATTCCTGGAAGACGGAGGTTTTAAAGGGTTCTCTGATACTTTTGAAGATCTACATGGTATGATCCAGTTACCTGGGATTGCAGCACAACGTTTGATGGCCGATGGTTATGGTTTTGCTGGTGAAGGTGATTGGAAAACGGCTGCTTTGGTACGTGCCTGTAAAGTAATGGGTGCTGGTTTAGCGGGTGGAAATGCATTTATGGAAGATTATACGTATCATTTCGATCCGGCAAACTCGATGGTTTTAGGCTCACACATGCTCGAGGTTGATGCTTCATTGGCAAGTGGTAAAGCGAGTTTAGAGGTTCATCCACTGGGTATTGGCGGCAAAGCAGATCCTGCGCGTTTGGTTTTTAACGTTGCTGGTGGCGATGCTTTAAATGCATCTTTAATAGATATGGGCAACCGTTTCCGTTTATTAGTGAACGAAGTAAAAGCTGTTGAAGCTGAACATGATTTACCAAACTTACCGGTAGCCCGTGTATTGTGGAAACCACTACCTGATATGAAAACGGGTTGTGCGGCATGGATTTATGCTGGTGGTGCCCACCATACCGCTTATAGTCAGAACTTAACTACCGAGCATTTATTAGATTTTGCGAATATTGCCGGCTTAGAATATGTAAATATTGGTGCCGATACCAAAATCAATCAATTCAGGAATGAATTGCATTGGAATGAGGTTTTTTATAAATAATTTTAATAAATTAATGCTCAATAAAAAGCCGATAATCTTAGGGTTATCGGCTTTTTTATGCGATTATCATTCTGTGATTAACATCCCCTTTGACCGTCCTCCTGAACTTGTTTCAGGAGCTTAGCTTAATAGGCATAACCACGGTCATTCTGAAGCTTCGGGAAAGCGCTAAATAAATTGCTTTGGGGCGATAAAATCGCCATCCTCATGCATCCTCGTTACAAACGAGGACGATTTATGAGATAGTCACCCCTTGATCGTCCTCCTGAACTTGTTTCAGGATCTTTGAAAATGAATATTATATGTAATAGATGCTGAACTAAATTTACTGCGTAGCTTTCCGCTTTGCTACAGGTCAGCATGACGCCCCAGTAAAAGTATGGCTAAAGTTTAATTTCCTACACTAACCATCGCTTTAATCACTCCATTCTTTGGATCTAACCAGCTTTCAAACTCATCTTTTACTTCCTCAAATTTAACTTGATGCGTAATATAATTGGTAGGATTAACCAAACCAGCTTTCATTGATTTGATTACATGTTCAAAATCTTCAATGGTGGCATTTCTACTGCTCATTAATGTCGATTCGCGCTTATGAAACTCAGGGTGGTTAAAAATTAAATCTCCTTTTTGCAAGCCGATTAAAACGAACCTCGCTCCATGTGCCATATAGTTTATAGCATTGTTAATGGCCTTCTGATTACCTGTAGCATCGATTACTACCGTCGGCATATCGCCATTGGTAATATCACTCAGTTGTTGCACAACATCAGGCGAAAGCGCATTAACCACATGTGCTACCTTTAATTTATCTTTACAGAAAGCCAAACGGTCTTCGTTAATATCTAAGGCGATTACGTTGGCCCCGGCAATTCTGGCGAATTCCATCGTACCCAAACCAATTGGCCCGGCACCAATAACCAGAACAAATTCTCCAGGTTGAACATCTGCCCTACGCACACCATGCGCACCGATAGCTAATGGTTCAACTAAAGCGAGTTCATCATAACTCAAGCCCTCGCCATGTAAAAGTGTTCTTGATGGAACCTGTAAATATTCGCGCATACCACCATCAACATGTACACCACAAACCTGCATTTTAACACAGCAGTTTGGTTTGTTCATTCGGCAGGCAATGCATTCGCCACAATTAAAATATGGGATAAAAGTAACAGCCTCTCCTATTTTGAAACTATTGGCTCCATCGGCTTCAACCAATTCGCCAGATAACTCGTGACCTAAAACTCTGGGGTAGTTAAAGAAAGGTTGGGTACCTTCAAAGGCATGTAAATCGGTCCCACAGATACCGATTCTTTTAATTTTTATAATCGCATGGTCTTTTTTAAGCTCAGGTTTTTCTGTTTCTGAATATTCGAAAGTTCCAGGTGTAGTACAGGTAAGGGTTTTCATTGTAATTTATTTATTGTCAGTCTGAGCCTGTCGAAGACCATCAATAGTCCTTCGACAGGCTCAGGATGACATGATCTCGTAATTAATTTAAGCGTTCGCCAAAGCCCTGTCTAAATGAACATAGCCGCCATCAACATGGATAATCTGTCCGGTGGTATGACTTGATTTGTTAGACATTAAAAAGGCTGTCATGTTTGCAATTTCTTCAGCGGTTGTCATTCTATTTTCCAATGGAATTTTGGAAGTGATCTCTTTTAGTTTTTCTTCCGCATTATCTAAAGTCTCTATCCAGGTTTCGTAAGCAGGTGTCCAGCATTCGGCAACCACTACTGCATTTACACGGATGCCATATTTTAATAATTCAACAGCCCATTCGCGGGTTAATGCATTTCTACCTCCATTTGCGGCAGCATAGGCTGAAGTATTTCCTTGTCCGGTTTCGGCAGTTTTAGAGGTGATATTTACAATAGCACCTTTGCTTTTAATTAATTCCGGCAAGGCATGGTGTGCCATCAGATAATAATGCACTACGTTTTTATGTAACGAAGCCATAAAGTCTTTATAATTTCCACTTTCTAAACCTACTCCATCGTTAACGCCCGCATTATTTACTAAACCATCAATCCTTCCAAATTTAGCGACGATTTCTTTAACTACTTTTTCGCAATCCTCTGGATTGGAAAGTTCTGCAACAAATTGTTCCGCTTGTTTGCCTTGTGCAACAATCTCATCAACTACTTTTTGGTTATCTTCTGCTTTTCTACCTACGATTACCGCAATTGCATTTTCATTCGCAAATACTTCTGCAATGCTTCTACCAATGCCTTTTGCAGCCCCGGTAATGATAATAACTTTTTCTTTTAATTGTAAATCCATTTTTTACTAATTTTATATTGCTCGTCACCCTAAATTTATTTCAGGGTCTATCTTGTTGTTCAGATCCTGAAACAAGTTCAGGAAGACGATACCATTTATTTAATCATATTAATTACATCTGCCCTTCTTGATTCAGGCCATACTTTTAAATCTATTAATTTTCCATTCTTCAACTGCCCTTCAACGGTGGTTTGGTAAGGCGCATAGAGCTTGAAATGTACATCCCACTCTTTAGGCCATGCAGGGTAAAGATAAATTTTTTTTCCGTCTACCTGCATCAGCATTTCCTGTAAACCAATCATACCAGAGCCGCCCCAATTATGGTCTGGTGTCCAGTCGAAGCCAGGTCCCCAGAATGCCGGAAATCTCCTTCCTGAGTCTTTTAACTTTGCGGTGGTTAGATTTGCAGCATCTTCAGTTAAACCTAATCTGGCAGCAAAAATATTGTCCTGTTTCCAGCCTACAAAACTGCGGAATTTCAATACATCTGTATCGTATTTAAAGGTATTGATAGCGGTGTCTAAACCAGGTTTACCAATTCCATAAATGCCCCAGGGATAAACGGGATACAACTGCGGACTTTCGGTATTGTTAATGCGCTCCCAAAGTTTTGCCGGAGCAATTGTGGTGCGACCTTCAAATGCCCTAAAACTGATGGGTGGAATGGTTTTCAGCATTGCTTTCCATTCCAACTTTTGCTTTTCAGCTAAATTGGGACGCTCCAGAAGTCGTTCTAAAACGGTTTTTAGTGCGGCAATGGTTGAGGTGGCGTTATAGGCCATTTTATAGGTTTCAGCGCCCGATCCAGGATACAAAACCACATGTCCATCGGCATCTAAAACTTTTGCTCCGCGTTGTTTGGCTAAATAGGTATAATGTTCTTTAAAAAAGCTAAGTGAACTTTCAATCAATGGAAGATATTTTTCGATGTTATTGCCATTATACCTTTCTGTTTCCAATATCATCATACAGAACTCTAAAACAGTATCCCACTGGTATTCTAACCAGGCATTGTATTCCATGCCTTTGTTAAAATCGGCAGGACGTTTCCAGCCATATTCTGCTGGGTTTGGTAATCCAAAATTTTCCAATTGCTCTGTAAAACTGGCGCCATTATGTCCCCAGGCAGACTGTGTCCTGATTTCAGCATTTTTTAACAAATTCAGGTAGAAATCGAACTGAGGTTTCATCATTTCAAAATCGCCGCTTTTTAACATCGGCCAATAGACCAAACGTTGATTTTGAGCGGTGTGGGTACCTCCTCCCCAATTCCTGAAATCGGGTGTATATTTCAGCACCGTATCAGTAAGTTGTGGATCGAAGGTAAATAAACCGCCATTAAATTTCGTAGGGTATTTGCCAAAGGCATTGCAACCCAACATATACCTGAATAACTGATAATTTTTAGCCGATTGATTGGCTGATTCATCTTTCGAATCGATATAAATGAAACTCTTTTCAAAGTAATCATTCCACCATTTTATACTGGATTTATGCTTGTTATTGATTTTTAATGAAGTTAACTGTTTTTCCCAGTCAGAAATTGATTCAGTTTTAACTGTATGTAAAGCAATGGTAATGTGGCTTGAACGCGAAGGTTTTTTACTTTTCAACGTCCAGCCTTTAAAAGGTGTACTTAAATAGATACCTTCATCATTTCCTGCCTGAAACAGGTTATCTCCCTGCATCAATCCGCCGAAAATCATGTTTTTTAACGGATTGAACAATTCGGCTTTTCTATCATCAAGACCTTGCTGTTTTACTGTAATATCGAATACGGTCTCGGCTTTATTTTGATGGTAAAATTGAACGTTATTGTTTTTAAAAGCAATTTCATCTTTAAAGGTTTTTACAATGCCCTGAGGCGCCCATTTATACGAATTTTGGTTGTTCTCTTTGCCTTTTGTAATGCGGTCTTCAAAGCGCCAGCTTTCGTAACTGGCTTCTGTTGTGATGCTTTGGCTGGATTTAATGTCTAAATGGATAACGGGATTAAAAACATCTACCCAAACATTGATTTTCGTACTTAATTTACCATTTGAGCCTGAGATCTGCGCGTAACCATCTTTTAAGATCAGTTCTTGCTTAAATGTTTTCCCTTGAAAAGGGTTTGGGGATAATTTGAGTTTTACACGACCAAGTTTAAGCAAGGTATTATTCTCGTCGAAGGTGCCGCTTTTGGATAGATAGAGGTAAACATTACCATTTTCTACCCATAGGTTAAGGCCGATATCGCCACCACCTACAGGCATGGAGGCTGAGGAATTAAGGCTTTGGGTATTCCAAACCAAGTTAGGTGGGCTTTTTTCCTGTGAAAAAGCACTTGAAGTGAGGAAGCACAAAGACAGGGAGCACACCAAGAAAAGGTTGAGTTTTTTTGACCATATAAGGCCTATAACAACATATAAGTTTCTAAATGAAGTGCTTAGTGTGCTTTGTGCCTTTGTGGTTAGTGTTTTTTGGCCTGTGGTATTGAACCACCTAAGCCAGCTGAGAACACCTGAGGCATGGTTCAAAGACTTTGACCATATAAGACATATCAGAACATTTAAGTTCCTAAATAAAATACTTTGTGTCTTCGTGGTAAAATTCATTTTATAATTATTAATTCTCCCAATCATCGGTACGGAATGAAGAAACGGGTAAGCCATCGTTCCCAAATAAATCGCCGGTTACAAAATCTTTAAAGGCATAGCGAACAGCCACGGGTACTTTAACCTGCGCTGCTGAAACAGTGATGCTACTTCCGGTTATGGTTGCTTTTGCAGGGTAAAATATATGGTCTGCCCCCGCTACTTCAAATAAGGCCAAATCTTTGCCAAATGAAGTTAAGCCATTTGTTACATTTTGAAACTTGATCACGGCTTTATTTTTATCAATGTTCAAAGATTCATAGTTCGGGCTTAATGCACCAAAACCTTTTATACCATAAGTTTGAGATAAGGCCAGGTAAGCCAAACGGGTTCCGCCCTGTTTTTTGTTTGCGGGATGGATTGATTTTTCCTCGCCGATATCCATTAAAACTGCCATCCCCGAATTTTGAATTTTAGTTAGGGATTTACGTTGTGCATCCCGTAAAAAGGCCGAGTTAAATTTTCCACCAACATGGTAAGGCGGCAATTGGGCATAGTTGTAGGGCGCGATTTGCGCATAATAGAAGGGAAAATCGCCATTATCCCAATTTTTTCTCCAGGAAGAAACCATCGCAGGGAACAAATCTTCGTAGCGGTCTGGACGTTCATAATTCGATTCGCCCTGATACCAAATGGCACCTTTTATGCCATAACCGATTACAGGATAAAGCATGCCATTGTATAAGGTTGTGGGCGTTCTGCTTACTTCTTTTATACTGTCGGTTTTTGAGGGGATTTTAACCTCAGGGAATGCTTTTAAATCCTCAGGCGACATCCAGGCCTCAATTGTAGAACCACCATAACTATCGTTGATGATCCCGATAGGAACATTTAACATCTCGCTTAATAAGGAACCAAAGTAATAAGCGGTTGCGCTAAAATTGGCAACGGTTTCTGGGGCAGCTAATTTCCATTGCGAAGCTTTGCTGTTTTCTTGTCGTTCGGTGATGGAAGAACGCGGAACAGTATAAAGCCTGATGTTTTTATTGGTAGATTTTAGAATGGCCTCATTTGAACCAATTATCGGCTGACTTTTAAAACCTTTCATGGGCATTTCCATGTTTGATTGGCCACCACAGAACCAAACTTCACCAATTAAAATATCCGTCAGGACAAGTTTTTCACCATCATTTAATTCAATATTATATGGGCCTCCGGCCGATGGAGTAGCAATTTTTATTTTCCATTTACCGGCCTGATCAGTAATAACAGTGTAGTGCTGTTTGTTCCAGGAGGTATTGATTTTCACCTTGGTAGCAGCTTTGGCCCAGCCCCATATGGCAACATTGCTTTGTTGTTGTAACACCATATGATCAGTAAAAATCGACGCAGGCTTTACCATGGCTGATGCGATGAGGCAACATGCGAAGTTTAGGAATATGAAGAGTTTTAGTTTCATTTTTGTTTTTTATTTTTTTAGTCGGTCGTCACCCTGAATTTATTTCAGGGTCTTAATTGTGATGCTGCTTAGCATTAAAGATGCTGAAACAAGTTCAGCATGACGCGCCCTATTACATCATCTACTCACCGGCAGCCACACCGACATTTCTGAATGCCCTCTGTTTCCCCAGGCAAAGTATGGCACCAGTTTAATTTCTGTTATTGTATTTTTATCTTCAATCGGCCTGTACAACACATTTTTCCAGTCGTTTGTCGCTACCATTTTTGCATTTCCTACTAAACTCATCATTGCAGCTCCATCTATATTAATGGGTTTGACCTCAAATTTGGTTGAAGCTGGGATGAAAGCATTAAAAATACTTTTACCAGGTAAATCTGTCGATTCGAGGCAGTAAACAATTGGTCCGCGTTTTACCGCTACCTGATTCCTGTTTTCTTCGACCAAAGGATTGGCTTCAATCAAAGTGGCATCCATAGGGAGATTTAATTCTATTACATCACCTTTTTTCCAAACGCGGCTTATTTCTGCATAAGTCCCGGAAACGGCTTTAAGATTTTCAGTTTTTCCATTGATTGTGATCTGTGCATCATGTGTCCACGACGGGATTCTCAAAAATAACGAATAAGCTTTATTCCCTATTTCTTTAATGCTGATTTTGATCTTCCCATCCCAGGGATAATTGGTTTCTTGCGACAAAGAAATTTTCTGACCATTGGTTAATGTAGTATTTAAGTTATTGCCACCATATAAATTGAACCACAATCCTTTATCTGAAGTACTGTAGGCATAATCACTAACTTCTGCGATCGTTCTGACTATGTTTGGTGGGCAGCAATTGGATAACGCGATATAAGGCACCCTATCTTTCGACCAGCGTTGTTTAAAAGGTAAATCGTCTGATTGCGCCAAAGGATTGGTGTATAAGAAGTTTTTTCCATCCAAACTGATTCCAGATAAAACGCTGTTGTGCAAAGCGAGTTCCATTACATCAGCATATTTGGCATCGCCTGTAATCTGCAACATGCGCCAGTTCCAGAGTACGTTACCAATGTTGGCGCAGGTTTCGTTATGTGCGGTAAAATTTGGCAATTGAAAATCACGACCGAAAGCCTGGTGAATTTTCTGCACATCGGCCGGATTATAGGATGTGCCATCGGGCGAAGTCCCATCGTAAAGCGAGCCACAGCCACCCGTGATGTACATTTTGTGCTGATTGACATCATCCCACATTAAATTCAATGTTTTTAAAAGAGAATCTTTACCCGTTTCGGCATATAAATCTGCTACACCCGCATAAAGGTAGTTGGCACGTACGGCATGGCCCATGGCTTTGGTTTGTTGTAGAAAAGGGATCCGATCCTGGTTATCATCGGTACCATCATTAATTTTACCTTTTATGGCAATTAAATGCTGGGCCAGTTCTAAATACCGGGGATCTTTCGTGGTGCGGTACATTTCTATCACGCCCATGTAATGCGATGGACAAATGGCGTTTCGTACCAATGTCGGTGAAGCAGATTTATAGAAATTATACAGATAATCTGTCGCTTTTTTAGCAATGTTGAGCAAAGTAGTTTTTCCGGTTGCACGATAATGGATGCAGCCAGCTGTCATTAAATGGCCTATATTGTACGATTCGAAGCTCAACCTATCCTGAAACTGGTTTTTAGACCCTGTTTTGCGCTGCTCAATCATTGCTTTGGTATAGATGTAACCATCGTCGCGTTGTGATTTACCGATTACCACAATGGCTTTATCCATCATTTCGTTCAGTTTTGGGTTTTTGGTTGAAGTGTATAAAACAGCTACAGCCTCCAAGGTTTTGTAATAATCGCCATCATGGAAAGATGGACCAGCATGTGAGCCGGTATCTAAACCTGCTGCAATTTTGAAATTTTCAAAAGCGTGACTGATCTTTGGATCGTTATAAATGGCCCACATATTGGGTACCATGGTTTCGGTGGCTACTTTAAACCGATCGGCCCAAAATCCTTTTGTCCAGGTTACATCAGTCATATTGATGCTGTGCAATTTCGCGTAAGGCGAATTTGACGTATTTACCAAAGCTTTGTCTTGTGCTTTAGCGCTTAACGTTAGAAAAAGCGTTACGCAAATAATTACCTGAAGTCGTAGAGTCTGCAGGGCAAAATTTTTGGTTATATGGAGTAGCTTTTTCATTATTTTTTAGTTTTTAAACTGCAAATGCTTCTTGTTTTGGTGTTATTAATCTAATTTATTGCCAAAAGTCCTTAGATTCTGAAGCGTAGGTAATGGCCTGATCATTATTTTCTTTGTATTTTTCTTTAAGATTTTTTCGGAACCCAATAATGTTGTAGTTTCCGTTCTCACTCCTGTTAAAAGATTAAATACAGTCTCGGTTGTCGAATTTTTCCCATCATAAACGACACTAGAGACTTTAATCAACTGAAAAACTCCATTTTTGTAGATGAATTTATACTCAAAGCGAACATCATTTTTTTCAGTGTTCATTAATAAAAATCCGTCTTCAATAAAAAAAAAAAGGGATTTGATTTTTAGTATGTACACCGTTTACATATTGGGGTTCAATTACATCAGTTGAAGAGAAAACCATTTTAAATTTCTTATTTGGCTGTAATAAAAATATTTGTAACCTTAATGGGACCGCTGTATCAATCGTATCCATCATAATTATGGTTTTGTCCGTTAAACCATCTTTATTTAAATCGCCCTTTTCTAATCTGATCTGGACATTAAAATTATCCTTTACTTTCTTTTGTTGAGCGTAAACCACAGTTTGGGTAAATGCCAGAATTAATACAATTATTTTTTTCATATATTTTGAAATATTAAATCCCATTTACTCTTCCACTTGTATCACTACCGGCCCTAATAATCCCGCAGGATTTAAAGCTTTACCTTCCAATCGGAAAGGTGCAGTTGTTTTGGTAATTCTTTTATTTTCTGGCAATTTGCTATCGCCTATTAAACGGTTAGCCCAGGTATTTGTCACTTCGATGGTAATTTGGTTCTCGCCTTTTTTAATGGCTTTACTAATTTCTAAACGGTGCGGAGCAGTCCACAAAGTGCCGCAGTTTATTCCATTGATTTTTACTTCGGCAATACTGGAGAATTCGCCTAAATCGAGCCAGATCTTACCTTTAAAATCTTCATTGAAGGTGAAATTTTTACTATAAGTTCCAGTTCCTGAATAATATTTAACCAAACTATCTGTGTTTTGTGTCCAATCAGTTAAATCATTAAAAATAACAGGTTTTGATGGGCCAGCATAAGCCGTATTGAATTTTGCCTGCCAGGTTTTAGAAATATCCTGAATAGTTTTTAAGTTAGACCAGTTTTGGCCATTCTCGGCCTTAAGGAGAGTGTCTTTCTTGAAGATTACAAATAATGATTGATTTGGCGCAAATTTTAAATCTAAATAGGTGATTCCAAAAGGATTTCCTGACCAATGCTTTGGTTGCATATATTCATTCGTAACTGCATCATAAATGACTGGCGAAACCTTGTGTTGATTAAAAATTAAGTCAAGTACGCGCTCCCTATTTTCTTGATTTGAAATAAAATAAATTTCCTTATTATTTGATGATCTATGGGTAAACCCTACGTTTTTAGCATAAGTTCCTTCAGGGAGAACATCTTTTTCTGAAGCAAAAAAATCTGGGCTTACTCCCATTGCTTCAAATGTATCGTCAGTAATTGGAGCCTTGTAGATGTTTCCTTTTCCAATTTTTTTGAACAATGTATTAGTCATTACCGCATCAAATCTACTAGGAAATGAATCTATAACACTAAAACTTCCTCCCCAAATTTCTTCTACAACTTTATTAAATTCATTTGGATTAACTTGTTTAATTCCATTTTGATAGCGTGGTTTATCAGCAACAATTACCTTTGCGCCAGCTTTAATCAATTCTAAAAGTTTTTTAATCGTTTGATAGCTGATGTATTGATAATTTGGATTCATCTTTAATTTTCCGGTAAATACCAAAATTTTATAGGTTGCACCACTTTCGAAAACAACATTGCCATCTTTAACGCTTGCGGTACTCAATACATCGGGATTAAAACTATCATAAGCATATCCACGTAATGGATTTACCCAATTTTCAGGATCTGCCATATTTGCTGAATGTGTTACACCGGCTGGCATTTGCCTTAAAGGTTCACGAATATTTGCGAGGCGTTTCTTTTCAGCTTCCACTACATCTTCACCAAAAATACCGGGCAAGGTTTCTACCAGCCTATCTGGTAAAACAGAACGGCGTGGTAATTCTTCACCAGTAAAAACGGCGATATCTACAACAGGTTTGCCTTGCTGTAACAAGCTTTGCGTTCTTTCTGCATAATCTATCCATGCTTTACCAGCCTTCCACCAGGTTTGATCGCGTTGGAAATAAAGGCCAACACCATCTAAGGTCATTCCAGGTTTCCGGTCTGTCCAGGGATTATGTGTAAAAACGTGATACACCAGTTTATTGACCCCTAAAGCATAATTACGATCCTGTAAGGTTTTCATATTGGCTGGACTTTCGTTCCAGTCCATTCTGACTGTTGTAAAAGCTTCGGCCTGGATGATGTTTTTACCATAAATATGTGCGCCAGAAATGGCATCCAACATATCATTTGGCTTATCATGGGTTGGGCTGTTTAACCAAAATTCGCCCATGGGAATGTCAACCGTTTTGTAATGCATCAATCCGTCACTCATCATCGTTGGTGCAATACTTTCGGCCGTAAAAGTTACGCCTTGATCCTTTGCCAGTTTCGCAAGCGTTTTATAAAACTGATCTACAACCAATTCCGAAATCGTTTTTCTAACATCGTAAAGGAAATTTTCGGACACGGACACATTCTCTACGGGTAATCCGGTCATGATGGGTAAATAAGGCGTTAAATCGTAACCTCTACGCTTTAAAAATTCTGCTTTAAATACTGGCGACCAATTCTGGCTGCCACATTCCCAACTATCTACATGGAAAACGCTTAGAACTTTTTTGGCTATATCTGGTCCACCATGTTTTAAGGCTTCGCCATACCAATTCTTGAACTGTAATTTTACGGCTTCTGGATTAAATTTATCACATTCCAATCCTTTTCCACCACCACCTGTTGCGTTGGTATGCCCTGTTGAGGCATGCCCGATCCGTAAAATTGTCCAGTTTCCTTTCGGCGCTTTCCAGTTTAAGGTTCCATCTGGATTTAATTTATTTGTTAGGTTAATAATTTTATTTAACGGCACACAAAGTTTTTTTGCAATTTCTGCTTCTGTGCTTCTCTTACTTACCCGCCAAACTGAACCATTTTTGCCTTCGAACTGATTGAGCTGTGCTTCGGAAGATAATTCGAGATTTACGAGCTTTAATGATGGCTTCCATTTGGCTGCATCTAAATCCTCTGAACCTGGTTCTGATCCCTTTTTATCATAAATAAACCTAAAAAACTTAGCGGTGGTAGGTACAATGGAATGGGTAACATCTTCATCTGTGTCTTGCCAGCCATGGCGGGGCGCTTCCAACCTACCTATTGATCGGAAATTTTTACCATCATCACTTACCTCAATAGCCAAGCGTTGTGCCTGATAGTTATTGCCGCTGATTTTAATGCTTATCGTTCGGCAGGTGAAAGGTTTTTCAAATTCGTACTGAATATAACATGGTTCATTTGAACCAAAGTTTTTCTTATTCCCTGGCTGAACGAGACCAGTGGCATCAGCACCATTGCTGGCTGTAATTTTTGGGGCAACCGTTCTTGTTGAAATGCTTTCACCAATTGGTGAGGGGTAAGCGTAAACGGCAATATCTTTATAATAATTTTCTTTTGATTCTGGTTGAGGTAAATTGATCTTAGTAACTGTATTACTGATATTTATTTTTGACCAAACTACTTTCTGCATCGAAAATTCAGGTGTTATCCATGGGCCACCTGCCAACGCGAAACCATCGCTCACATGCATGCCTAATTTCAGATCCAACCGTTTCGCCTCACTCATTGCAAACTCAACCATTTTCCACCATTCGGGTGTTAGTTGAACGGCAGGCGGCGAATAAACTGGTACTTTATCAGGCCCCTGAATGCTCATTAAATAAGCACCCGCGATGCCGTTTGATTTCATGGCTTCCAGATCGGCGGTGATGCCGGCTTTTGAAACCGCACCTTTAACCCAATACCAAAATACCCAAGGTTTTGCACTTTCGTTCTGTTGCGCAAAAAGGCTTGTTGAAAAGCCAAAGCAAAACAACAGAATGAATATAAAAATCTTGCTAAACCTAAATTTCATTTTTTTTATTTTCTTGTAAATACCAAAGGTGACTTTCAACCCGCTCAACAATCTTTATTCGAGAATAGATTGCTACGTCGTTCCTCCTCGAAATGACGGACTTATATTTATTTGTGTGCGATTTTATATCCTCGCAAGCCGAAATAAAGAATCACCAGGAAACATACCAGCGGAATACTGTAGCCGATCTGAATATTATCTCCATACATATCGATTAAACTTCCCATTCCGAATGGTAAAATTGCGCCACCTACAATCGACATGATCAACCATGAAGAGCCTGGTTTAGTATCATCACCTATACCCTCGATTCCTAACGCGAAAATGGTTGGAAACATAATCGACATAAAGAATCCGACAGCACCTAAAGCATAAACTACATAAGAACCTTGTCCTAAAATGGCAACCAAACACAAGATTATTGATATAATTGCATAAATCACAAGCAATTTATTTGAAGATATGAACTGTAAGAGCGCCGTTCCAGCGAAACGGCCAGCGGTAAATAAAAATCCATAAACAACTAAATATGATGCAGCTGTTTTTTCGTCAAAACCACCGCCTTGTTGAGCCATTCTAATAAAGAAACTGGTAACACATACCTGCGCACCAACATAAAAGAACTGAGCAATAACCGCCCACTTTAAATGTTTGTGACGTAATGCACCAAAAAAACTTCCTTTAGCTTGTCCATCAATACTTTTGGTTTTGATTTCGGGAAGGTGAATAAAGTAAAATACAGCGGCTATTATTAATAAAACAATGCCAAGGGAAATGTATGGTGTTTTAACTGATGCTGCCTCTTCTAAGAAATAACTGTTTCTACCTGCCTCCGTCATGGCTGCCAATTCTTCTTTGGTGTGCGATTTACCTGAAAGGATAAACAATCCGCCAATCATTGGTGCCACCATAGCAGCCAATCCGTTGAAAGATGCAGCAAGGTTTAATCTACTCGTTGCTTTTGCAGGATCTCCCAATACAGCAGCATAAGGATTAGCAGAAGTTTCAAGCATGGTTAAACCACAGCCAATAATGAAAAGCGCAATTAAAAATGTAATGTATGATAAGTTATTGGCGGCAGGAACAAATAAAAATGCACCAAACGCAAAAGCCAACAAACCTGAGATCATCGTTGCTTTATAACCCCACTTTTTCAAAATCATTCCGGCAGGAATAGCCATTAAAAAGTAGGCAAAGAAAACAGAAGTATCAATCAATGTGGATTGTTTATTATTGAGGTTACATGCTTTCTTTAGGTGCGGAATCAGGATTGAATCGAGGTTATGTGCCATTCCCCAAAGGAAAAACAAGCTGATTACGAGTATAAAAGGCAATAGATACTTCTTTCCTGATGACGGATCGCCCTCAGTTACAATTTCTGGCTGTGTGGTTGTTGGTTCATTAGTCATTGGTTCATTGGTTAGGTTATTAGTCATTAGTTCATTTGTTAATAGCGATATGTTCAATAATTGTTTGGTTCATTAGTCATTAGTTCATTGGTGTCTGTCGATCGTTTTAATGATCTCTGGTAAGACTGTCGCTATAGGCGCCCAGACCAATGAACTATTGACCATTGAACTAATGAACCTTTTTCACCACCAAAAGATGGTCACAAACTAATACAACCGCTCCGTGTTGGTTGATGATTTCTACATGTTCGGTTACGGTGCCGTATTCGGGTCTTTTGCTCTCTCCTTTTTCAGTGATTGTGATTTCAGAATGAATGGTATCGCCGATAAAAACAGGTTTTACGAACCGCAATTTATCATATCCTTTACTCATGGCTTCAGGATTGATTTCTGAAGCTGTTAAACCGATCCCAATGCTAAAAATCATGGTTCCGTGGGCGATTCGTTGTTTGAACGGTTGTGTTGCACACCATTCGGCATCCATATGGTGTGGAAAGAAATCACCGGTATGGCCAGCGTGAACCACGAAATCGGTTTCGGTTATGGTACGACCTAGTGTTACACGTTTATCCTGTAATTGATAATCTTCAAAAAATGTTGATTTGAAATACATAGTTTTTAATTTATAGCGATACAATCGCTTATCTCGTGCATCCTCGTAACAAACGAGGACGATATATCATTTTAATTGTTAGCCCTTCAACCAACCTTTATTGCACCTTAAATTTTACATTGGCATTTCCATCCAATAAAGCCTAAGTAGTACGCCTACGTTCTACTTCAACCCGGCCTAATAAATTTTTCGGATTGCAGTCCCTAGCCTAAGCAGAAACTTTAAAAGAAAAATTTTAAGCCGGGAGTTTTGTTTTTTCATGGGCTTTTATGTTTTCAACTGCATTCAAGCTAGCTCTGCTGGTCTTTTGCGATCAAAAGAAAAGAGCCCGTCTGGCCAAGACATAGTGAATCAGATTGCTTCGGTTCGCTTATTCCCTGTCTCACAATAACGATTTAATTATTTAATTGTTCTTTAATCTTTACCCCACCAATATCACTCGATTGGTAGGCACTTTCTACCACGGCCATAGTTTGAATCACATCCTCGACACTGGTGTGTAAAACATCGCTTGAACCTTCATTATAGCGCATTAAATTGGCCATCGTACCTATAAATGCCTCCGGAAACCAAGATCCCTCTAACTTAACGGTTTGCCATTCTGGTGATTTTCCATCTTCTACAATACAGTATTCAAAAACATCAGGTACGCCATGCGGGTAATCCATCAATAAGCCAATTTTAGCCACAATGGCGCCTTTGGTTCCTTCCCATTTAATATAACTTTCCTGATGATTTGGACCGAAATCGTGGTCGTGGTTGGTGTTGATTACCGCATGCATCGTATCTCCATAATCGAATAAGATCGTAGAACGAGATGATGACAAACTTTTCGCCGGATGTTTTAAGGTTTTTGCTAAAATACTCTCAGGATTACCCAAAAATGACCGGATCAAATCAATATAATGAATGCTGTGGTATTGAATTTCTAACCTAGGGTGGATAATTACATGCGGAAAAATCTCCCACGGCGTTTTAATCGTTACGCGAACTTCCATATCATATAATTCGCCGATTAAACCTTTATCGATGATGTATTTTGCCGCACTTACAAATGGCGCAAAACGTAATTGAAAGTTTATAGCCGCTTTTAAATTCTTGGTTCTGCAGAGTTCGAGAATTTCTTTTGCCTGTGTAAAATCATCGCCCATGGGTTTTTGAATTAACACCGCACTTCCATCGGGCAACTGCTTTAATGTTTCGATGTATTGCTCAGGCATGATCGTTAAATCGTAAACTGTATTTGCTGGAGCAAGTTTAACCGCCTCATCAACAGAGTCATAAACGTTTGGAATACCAAAAACATCAGCTAATTTTTGTGCCCGTTCTTTCGTCCGGTTTACAATACCATGCACTTCAAAACCAGCAATTTTATAGGCTGGAAGATGCGCATCTGCCACTATTCCCCCTGCCCCAATAATAATGATAGGCTGTTTGGTATCTGGTAGTTGGGGTTTATATTTGATGTCAATACTCATTTGTCAATTTCGTTAATCTGGTTCTGTGCAAGCTGGATGAGCGCTTCAGTTGCGGCATCGGTATTGATGGCCTGTAAAACCATTTGGTCGATGATGGCGGCAATAGCAGCCCAATTTTGTTTCTGTGGCAACATATTGGCCACCTCGTGTAATTGTTCCAGTTTATGGTAATAAGGAATAATCTGGTTGATCTCTTCATCTTTCCAGGTCGAGATCCTGCAGCCGATTCCTCCTGCTAACGTGAGCTGTTTATCCTGTTCTGCAGCCAGTGCGAAGCGGAGAAAATCGTAGGCAATGTCTTTATTTTTACTGCCCTTTGCAATGGTGTAAAGCCAGTATACGTTTAACGAAGCTGAGTTTTTACCTGGAGCGCAAGGCAATCGTTCCACATCAATTTTTCCTTTTACCTTAGCGTTCGAATCTACTTCGCACATGGCCGCAAAACCGAACCAATTGATCATCATGGCGGCTTCACCTTGTGAAAAGGCTATTCCTGCAGCTACAGATTCGAATGCTGCAGATTTTGGATGAACAGCAGTTTTATCGTTAACAATTTTACGGTAAAAGTTTAAACCATCGATGGCTGCCTGGGTATTAATCTGGATAAAACCATTTTTATCAACCAGTGTACCGCCCCTCGTCCATAATTGCAAAGCAAAATCGAAAACGGTATTGTGGCCATCGGGATAACAGGCGAAAATACTGCCATATAAATTTTGCTCAGGACGGTTGAAAAAACGGGCAATCTGATGAAAATCTTCCCAGGTTTTAGGTATTGCTAAGGTTTTGCCGAATTGAGCAAAATATTGAGCCTTTTCAGTTTCACTTTCGAATAAATCTCTTCTATAAATAAAACATTCTGGTCCATCATGAAATGGTAAACCTACCACTTCCCAGCCGAAGCGCTGCAGTCCTAAAAGCGATTTGCTCCATCCCCTCGGGAAATCGTCGGGTTTGTTTTTGTTGATATATGGATTTAAAACTTCGAAATCATTGGCCGAATAGCCTTCCAAAACCCAATCGGTACTGATGTGCGCAAGATCAAAATCGCCTTTTGCCAAACCTTTTTGAGTGATGGTACTGTTGTAAAGTTCGTGCAGGTCCATTACCACCATTTCCAACTTTAGTGTACAGCCCGAACGGATACAATATTGTTCCCAGAATTTCTGCATCGCAGCTTCAAATGGCGCAAATTTACGAACGGCTATCCTGAAAGTTTCTACTTGGTTATGCATTTGCAATGGTATGCTGTGTTATAAATTCTTTGATAATTTTTTCATTATCCTGTCCTAATTTTGGCGAACCAATTGCTGAAGTCAATAATTCGCCATCAATTCGGATCGGGCATCTGGTGGTTTCATATTTGTAACCATCAATCATTTCCACTTCCTGAACCATCTTCAACACCTTAAAACCCTCATGGGCCATTAAAGCATTCCAGTTTAATACATCGGCACACCAAATATCGGCAGGTTCTAAAATGGAAAGCCATTTTTCGGTAGTCGCCGATAAAAGATGATCAGCCAAAATGGCTTTAATCTCATCACGTTTATCGAATGCTTCGCTTACTTCCACATATTCTTCCAATTTCTCGCAGCCAAGTAAATTTCCCAACTGTGGAATTGAACCCATCGCCAGGGCTAAATATCCGTTTTCTGTTTGATAAATCCCATAAGGAGCGCCTAAATATGCATTTGCATTGTTCTTTTTAGAACGTTGGGGCAAAGATCCGCCATCATTCATAAAAGTGGTGATGGTTTCAAACTGGAAATCGTAAACGGATTCCATCATGCTGATCTGTACAAAACCGCCTTCGTTTTTTAACGCTTTTCGGTATAAACAGGCCAGGATACCCTGCGCCAAATGCGCGCCCGCCAACATATCAATAATCGATAAACCCATTGCTACAGGACCACTATCGGCATTTCCGGTTAAACCGGTTAGGCCGGTAACCGATTGCAAAAGTAAATCCTGACCGGGTTTGTTTTTCCATTCCGTGTTGTTGCCATAGCCTGAAATTTCGCCATAAATTAGGGTTGGATTTAAAGCGATAACGGATTGATAATCGAAACCCAAACGCTCCATTACCCCTGGTCGGAAATTATGGATCATTACATCTGCTTTTTTAAGCAGTTCGCGTACCATTTCACAATCTTCTTCGCGTTTTAAATCAACTTCAAAACTTTCTTTATTCCTGTTGATGGCATGAAAAACAGATGATTCGCCATTCATAATCAGATTTGAGGTATAGAGCGTGCGGCAAATGTCGCCTACACCCAAACGCTCAATTTTGATTACACGCGCACCCATATCGGCCAGGCGCAAACTTGCTGATGGCCCCGATAGGAACTGGCTGAAATCGATAACTAAATAATCTTCAAGCGGTAGCATAATTTTGTTTATTTATTCTTAACTCGTCTCGTCATGCTGTCCCGAAGATTCGGGATCAGCATCTTTCCTGCTAGATAGACCCTGACCTGTAGCGAAGCGGAAAGCTACGCAGTAAAATAAATTCAGGGTGACGCACACTCTAACTCAACTCAAACTCCCTGTCAATCTCAGCCGTATCAAAACCAAGTTTTGGCGCAGCTTTCGAAGCAAATAACTTTTCATTATCCAATCTAATCGGGCTTACTGTTGTCTTTATTTTTTTGCCTTCATCTAAATCCAGTTCCTGTTCAATCTGTAGGCTTTTATAGGTATTCAATGCTGTAGCGGTTTGATAATTTAATACTTCTGCGCACCAAATACCATGGCCTTCCAAAAGATCAACCCAAAGTTTTGTATCTTCTTTTTTAAAGGTTTCGGCGAGGCGGACAATTAATTTATCGCGGTTTTCGAATGCTGAACCTGCCTCCACATACAGATCGGTAATATCGCAATTGATGATCGTACAAATATTTGGCAGGTTGCCCATGGCCATGGCAATATAACCATCATTGGTTTCGTACATGCCATAAGGAGCGCTTAAATAAGCGTGTGCACTGCCTTTTGCTCCGCTTCTATCGGGTAATTTACCACCATCGTTTAAGTAGGTGGTTAATACTTCAAACTGTACGTCTAAAATGGATTCGAGCAAACTCACCTCAACCAAAACACTTTTATTGGTTTTTGCCCTTTTGATCAAAGCGGCCATAATACCTTGTGCCAAATGGTTTCCGCACATAATATCCGAAACGGAAAGTCCGAAAGGAACTGGTCCGTCTACATCAACACCCGATAAAAATGTTAATCCTGAAACGGATTGTACCAATAAGTCCTGGCCTGGCTTGTTTTTCCACGGGCCTTCACTTCCGTAGCCTGTAACTACACCATAGACAATTTTAGGATTAATGGATTGAACATTTTCGTAATCCAGACCAATTTTCTCCATCACACCAGGACGGAAATTATGTGTCATCACATCGGCCTTGCTGATTAATTTTTTAAGTCTTTCTAAATCTTCCGGATTTTTTAAATCGGCGGTATAACTTTCTTTATTCCGGTTGATGGTGTGAAAAAGCAGGCTATCTTCATCAACGAAAAGATTTTTGATGGATAAAGACCTGCAAGCATCGCCTGTTTTTGGTCGTTCGATTTTAATTACACGGGCACCCAAATCGGCCAGTTTCAAGCCAGCCGATGGTCCTGCCAAAAATTGACAAAACTCTAAAACCAAAAGTCCTTCAAGCGGTCTGTTCATGATAACACTAAACTTTTAGATTGCCCATATAATTTGTTCATGGCTGATAAAACCTTGATTTCATCTCTACCATTTATTAAATAATCGCGCACCACATCGCCTGCATGATCTTGAAAATACATCGAACCATGGTAACGTGGACGGAGAAAAGCTCTTTGCAAGGCCGGTAAAGTATTCAGAAAATAATGCTGGCTCTGGCGGTTGACTTCTTCATTTTTCCATGCGGCCAAATGCCCTGGCTGACCACCACTCTCAAAAAACAAGGTAGACTGACAGGCTGGCGAACCTACGAATTCTACATATTTGGCAGCAATCTCCAATGCTTCGCATTTAGCAGAAATGGCTAAGCCTGTTCCACCCAATGTGCTTCTCAGATTGGTTTTACCATCTAAAGAAATCATATCGTGGAAATGCAAGATTTTGCGGGCATAACCATTACGCGAATAGTTCGAGTAGCCATAAGCAAACGGGCAATACGCAATTTCGTCGGTTAAAGTCATTGCTTCATATACCTGGATCGGATTTCTGTTGAAGTTTGCTTTATCTATTTTCGAGGCCAGTTCCCGATACATTTGCAAAGCCATGCTACCAATTTCCTTAGAGACCACCTCTTCGTTTCCTTGACAAGGATCTTCACCTAAAGAGCAGCATAGGGTATAAAAATTCATTAATACATCAATCGGAATACCTGCAAAGGCAACTAAACCTTTATCGGCAAGTGCCAATAGATCTTCAAAAGATTTAGGCAATAGCAAATCCTTTTGAGCTAATAAATCTGGTCTTGAGGCTGCTACAGGAGTTGCCGCATCTATCGGTAAAGCCCATAAGTGTTCATTATAAAAATAACTCTCGTAAGATTGACCTACAGAATTTTCTTCCTGATCTTTCAAATATTCTTTAGAAAGATAAAGATCCAAAGGCACTATTGATTTTGTTTTTGCGGCAAAACCTGCCCAAGGATGATCGATAACCAACAGATCAAATCGTTCTGCCAACTCCTGGATTGAAAAATCGGCAAATTGCTGCAAGCTTCTTTTCTCCCAGGTGATGTTTACATTTGGGTACAATTCAGAAAATCGCTGTGCCGTAGCCACCATTGGCAAAAGCCCACGGCTATGGTTCCAGGTTATTCCTTTTAAATTTATCGTCTTCTCCACTATATTTCTTCTTTTTATTTCTTTGTCATTCTGAACGTAGTGAAGAATCTTTCCTATTTCACAAAGCCTATTCAATTGCTGCCTTAGCAGAGCCTGTTTCCCATAGTTTGCAGATTCTTCGTTCCTCAGAATGACAATGCCTTTTATTGTTCTCTAATGGTTGGTGTCTCCACCGGCCATATTTTTATTTTACTTATTTCGGTTGCTGAGACACCAACCGATAGGTTCATTTCTGTTATTCTATTTTCCTGTTTTTATAATTATCGATGATGATGTTAAACCAGCTGATGAGGCTGTTAATTTTATGGTTCCGGTTTTTTCTGTTGATTGAAGAATGGCCAAACATAAACCATGGAAAGCTTTACGGTAACTGGCTTTAAAAGGCTCTAAACTTGCCTGAAACCCATTATCAACACCTGCAATAAAACCAACACCTTCAACCTGAAAATCAACCAGATTATCTGCATTTGGCACTACATTACCAGCAGCGTCTAAAACACGAACGGTTACAAAAGATAAATCTTTACCATCAGCTTTAATATTTTTCCGGTCTGCGATTAATTCAATTTTCGCCGGGTCCCCTGCGGTTTTCACTTCACGTACTAAAACATCTTTGCCACTTTTACGGGATACTGCTTTTAAAGTTCCAGGTTCAAAAGGCACATTCCAAAGCACATGTAAATCATCGCCCTGTTTTGATTTTTTCCCTAACGATTTTCCGTTCAGGTACAATTCTACCTCATCGGCATTGTTGTAATAGGCCCAAACTTCTACCGATTTTCCTTGTTTCCAGTTCCAATGAGGCAGAAGGTGTAACACAGGTTTGTTTGTCCACTCGCTTTGGTACATGTAATATGAATCTTTCGGGAAACCTGCTAAATCAACAATTCCAAAGTATGAGCTTCTTGCTGGCCACGGATAAGGTAAAGGCTCACCCAGGTAATCAAAACCCGTCCAAACAAATAAACCTGAAACATGATCGTATTTTTTAGCTGCTGCCCAGGTTTCTTCATGTGTAGAACCCCAATAAGCCGAAACATTATCGTAAGCCGATGCCGACCACTCGTTATTTCCCTCTGTAAATTTCGTTTTTCCATCTTTTGGCCAACGACGGATGGTATCGGCTGTATCGTAAAAACCCCTGGTTTCTAAAGCCGAAGTGGTTTCTGTAGCCAAAAACTTCACTCCAGGATAATTTTTAGGGAAATCTTTATACAGTTTGTGGTTGTAGTTTAATCCATAAACATCTAATGCATTGGCCTGATAGATGAAGTTCTTTTCAGCTTTTGTTTCCGTTAACGCCGAAATTACAGGACGGGTTTTATCCAGATTTTTAACGATTGAGACTAACTCTCTTGTAATCGCAATGCCTGTACTATCAAACTGCTCGCGGATTTCGTTGCCGATGCTCCAAAGGATAATCGACGGGTGATTACGATCGCGTTTAATCATATCTTCCAGATCTCTTTTATGCCAGGCTGGAAAATCTAAGTGGTAATCGTTTTTGGTTTTCTTTTTCACCCACATATCGAAAGCCTCATCCATAACGAGGAAGCCCATTTTATCACATAAATCTAAAAATTCAGGTCCAGGTGGGTTATGGGCTGTACGGATAGCGTTCACCCCCATTGCTTTCATTATTTCCAGTTGGCGTTCCATTGCCCTCACATTCACGGCAGCACCCAGGGCACCTAAATCGTGGTGTAAACAAACACCTAAAATTTTCATTGGTTTTCCGTTTAATGAAAAGCCTTTAGCTGCATCGAAATTGAACTCACGAAGCCCAAAAGGTGTTGTATATTGATCAATAATCTTCCCATCAGCTTGCGCAATTTCTACCACCAACTTGTACATGTTCGGATGATCAACTGACCACAGTTTAGGATTAACTATTCCAAGACCATTAATTGCCATTATTGTAGAATTTTCGCTTGTATTGAGCGGCCATTCCTTTTTTTGCAATTGGATATTTTTATCATCCAAAATGGTCGTTAGGATTTTATAAGCACCTTTTGTGTTGAATTTATTTTCAATCTCGATTTCCGCATTTACTGAAGCGATACTTTCACCAGGTTTTAATTTTCTGCTTTCGTTGCTTTGACCTTTATCGCCGCTGATTAGGAAGGTTTTCACAAAAGTGCCATTGCGTTTGATTGAAACTTTTGCTGCAGATGTAAGCCATACATTTCTATAAATCCCCGAACCCGAATACCAGCGCGAATCAGGCTGTGCTGAATTATCAACTTTAACTGCAATGATATTTTTCCCAGCTTTTAAGAATCTGCTGATCTCGTAAGAAAAAGAGCTGTAGCCGTAAGGCCTTTTGCCCAGATACTGACCGTTGATCCAAACCTCACTATTTTTATACACGCCATCGAATTCGATAGTGATTAATCTATCCTTAAAATTCGCAGGAGCTGTAAATTCTTTTCTGTACCAGCCAATGCCTGTGGGTAAACCGCCACCTTCAGGTTTTGCAGGGCTTTTCTCGTCGAATTTCCCCTCAATGCTCCAATCGTGCGGTAAAGTGAGTTTTCTCCATTTAAGATCGTTGTATGCTGGAGATTTTGCATTTGGTTCGTCTCCTAAAAGGAATTTCCAATCTTTGTTAAAGCTGGTTCTGATGCGGGGTTCCGGCCTAATCTTATATCGATTGGTCGTCATTGCGAGGCACGAAGCAATCTTACTACTATGGGTTGGCCGTTCTTTCGCATTAGGATTGCATTCCCGAAAAGTCGGGACAGGCAGTGCCTCGCAATGACGGGACGCCAACAAACCGAATGTCAGAAAAATTACAACTTTAAAATCAGGTAGCCTCTTCATCTTAATTCTTCCTTTCGCTTACAAAATTCACTTTACTCTTACCCAAATCTTTCGATGTGGCCACAGCAATGCCACGCTGATCCAGTTTATTAACTGCACAATAAAAATGGTATACTGTGCCTTTATATTTCAGTACAAAAGATTTATGTGCGTATAATTCATCATATTTTTCTGACGACTCAATCAGGTTACCACCGGTCCAATCGGTCCAGTTTACCAGGTCATTTGAGGCAGCAAAGCGATTAAATGAACCCTTTCTATCTTGCCAGAAAGCACCGAAGTAAAACATTACCCAGGTTCCATTAATGTTTTGAATTACAGCATCTCCTGTAATGCCAACAGGGTGATGAACAACAGGGTTTTTATTGAACCGTTGCCAATGAACCATGTCATCAGAAACCGCCATACCGATGCGTTCGTACCAGCGTGTTTTTTTATTGTTTGCTAAAGAATCACCTACAGCATTGTAGTACATTACAAAACGATGTCCTGTCAACTTCTGTTTATCTTCAATTACTGTGCTTTTAAATAATTTGTTCCGGTTTTCCCACCAACGTACATCTGCATCACCCGAAGTCAAAACAGGTTTGTCTAACCTATTCCATTCTTGAACCATTAATGGATCTTTTGTGGTATAAGCCATCCCGATAGATAAGGGTTCCACTTCATATCCTTTTTCTTTACCTCCGAAATACGACATCCAATATTTACCATCGAATTTATCAACACCATACTTTCCACCCCATTTGGTATCCAATAAAGCGTTGTAACCTGCTTTTTGGTTGTCGTCCCAATGGCCAGCATCTCCAAACGACATCAGTTTACCCTGATTTTCCCAGTGTAATAAATCTTTACTTTTTGCCAGCCAGGTTTCGTAACCACGACCGCTAAAAATAAGATAGGTCATGTACCAAAACTTTCCCTTACGGAAAACTGTTGGGCAATCCATTTTATGTTGATTGTCTTCGGGGACCATTACCAAGCCATATTTATAAGGCGTTTTTACTTCCTGATAAATCTTTTCCATGGTTTCGGCTGAAACAGGATTCGTGGTTTGAGCATTCAATGTTAATGCACTTACAAAAAGGAAAAATGCGAGGATTATCTTTTTCATTTGTACTTTAAATTAAACTTATAATAACCTGATCCTAGAGCAACCTTAGCTTTCCCCGCTTCTATACCTGCATCTGTAAACGTCGAATTGTATTCTTCGGAGATTTCATATTTCGGCAAAACCGGAAAGTAAATAGTTGCTTTTGTATTTACGGGGATATTCACCTCCAGTGTAAAAGTTCGGTCTGTTTTTTCCCATTTGCAAGAAATTTCGCCGTAGGGGGAATTGTAACGCACATCAGCTGAGGTTAAATCGCCCACCACTTCTGGTTCGATTTTAATATGGCTAAAAGCAATTGAATTTTCTGCCTGACGGATGCCGCCAACACCACTATACAGCCATTCCATTAAGTGCCCGAGCATAAAATGATTGTTGGATACGGTTGGCAAAGCGGCCCAAGATTCGGTTAAAGCCGTTGCGCCTTTGGCTAGCTGCATACCATAACCAGGTACATCCGAACGGCTGTTCATATCAAAAATCACATCCGATTTACCGGCATCTTCTAAAACACGTAACACATAACGATAACCGATATCGCCTGCTGTTAAACTGTTTTTACGATCTCTGATATCTTTAACCAAATTATCGATTACTGCATTTTTATGCTTTTCTTCAACCAGTTCCATATAAACCGCCATTGCATTTGCAGTTTGAGATCCTGTTGCATACTGTTTGCTTTTTGCATCAAAGAATTTATGGTTGAATGCATTTTTTACTTCAAGGGCAAGTTTTGCATAGGCCATTGCATCAGCTTTTTTGCCCAGCAGCGCAGCCGTTTTTTCTAAAATTTTTAAATCATAGTAATAAATGGCTGTACCCGTAATGCCCATTGGCGTTAACTGAGAAACGCCGGGAGGTTTTGGCCCCAGATCATACCAATCGCCTAAACCTTGCGATAAAATGTGGTTATTTGCTTTGGTGCCCAAATAATCGATGTAACGCTGCATCATTGGGTAATAATCAACCATAGCCTGTTTATCGCCATACCACTGATATAAATACCATGGTATTAAAATGCCACTGCTGCCCCATTCAGGCGAATCACGGAACATATCGCCACCCCATTCAAATTTTACATACTCAGGCGCAATTTCAGGGATCAAGCCGCTAGCCAATTGCGAGTTTTTCATGTCTTGCAAGGCTTTTTTAAACAAAGCTGCAGCATTGTAATTATATCTTACAGAACTGCCCATTAAATGCAATTCCTCTAACCAACCCAATTTTTCACGGTGTGGGCAATCGGTAAAAACACTAACCATGTTGCTTTTAATCGCCCAATCGATCAGGCTGAAAGTTTTATTGAACAACTCGTTAGACGATGAAAACTTACCTACCTGCTCAGCAGCATTTCGGATATGTAAAGCTTTTAAACCTTCTACTACCGATTTGTTAGATGGATTTTCTTTACCGTTTGGAACAGCCCCTTTAACCTGCAGATAGCGAAAGCCTGTATAAAAGAACTTAGGACGCCAGATTTCCAAACCATCTCCTTTTAAAATGTAGGTAAAATAAGATGGGCTGCCTATATTTTTTTGTGTTACCGAACCATCAGCTTTTAATAATTCGGCCGGGGTAATGCGAACCGTATCGCCTTTTTTACCTCGGACTTTCAATTCGATAATTGCAGAAGCGTTCTGGCCCATATCATAAACCCATTCGCCATGGGCAACCGGATTAATATTTTGAGGAGAAAAATTTTCGAAAATCTTTACAGGTTCTTCTCTTTGGGCATTTAGTTTCGGACCATCAGCTAATAACGACGATTTCCATCTGCTATCGTTAAAACCTGCTAAATTCCAGCCTTTTTGCTCGAGGTTGGCATTGTAATCTTCACCGCCATAAATGCTTGAAAAAGTTATGGGTGATGGCGCGGTTTTCCAACTTTGGTTACTGATGATATTCGCTGAAGTTCCATCCGTATATTCGATCAACAGCCTGCAGATCATTTTCGGATAACCATAAGCTACTTTTAATTTTCTATACCTTTCTTTAACTGGAGGAATATAATAAAAACCATTGCCCAGCATCACTCCTATTGCATTTTCACCTCTCTTAAGCTGTTTAGTTAAATCATAAGTCAGGTACAAGGCCTCTTTATCATACTTCGTCCAGCCGGGTGCTAAAAAGTCGTCGCCAACTTTCGCTCCGTTTAAACTCATTTCAAAATGGCCTAAACCAGAAATAAAAGCAGTAGCTTTTTTAATTGTCTTCGTTACCGTAAAACCTTTGCGGAACATCGGCAAGATATTATTGCCAATGTATTTGTCTTTTTTACCATCCGTTGGCAGACTATTTACGTTAGAGTCTGCCAGTTTTTCGTAGGCAATCCATTTTGCACCTTTCCAATCGGCTGTGTTGAGCAATCCCATTTGCCAAAAGGCCGAAGCGCTCCAGCCAGATTCATGCCCGAAATTATCCCAAACACGGACTTTCCAATAATAGGTTTTGCTTGATAATAACTTTTTACCTTTATATTTAATCTGTAATGATTGGCCTGAGTTTACTTTTTTAGTATCCCAAACATCCCCAATATTTTTATTTAAATTGCTTAAACTGCTAGAAACTACGATTTGATAGCTTGTTTGCATAATATTGTGTTTAGCTGATTGCAGTTTCCAGCTCAAACCCGGCGAAAGAACATCGATGCCAATAGGATTATTCCGATACGCACAATCCAATTGAGCAACCTTAATATCTTGCGCAAAAAGCGGGATGCTTAACAGATAAAGCCAAGAAAATATTACAAGTTTGCTCATTCACTATTGCACACCGTTTCGGATGTTTTGGTTAGGTTTATAAATGGTCATCAGCGATAAATTTTTTCAGAAATAAATTCTCAATTCTATGGAATTAAGCCTTATAAATTTATTAACTTTAAAATGCGATCACTAATTCAAATATAAATGTTTTTTTTAAATATGAAAACATATATTCGTATTTAAATTATACAAAATCTTCTCTTGGATAAATAAGAAAGCATTTTGTATGTTTGAAATTGTAAAAAATACGATACAGCCAAATTTAAACCCGCATGAACGAAAAAGAATCGAAGTACCAAGCCCCTGCTTTGGATAAAGGACTTGATATATTGGAGTATTTATCAGCACAATCTATCCCATTGTCTCAAACTGAAATTGCTATTGGTATTGAGAAAACGCCAAACGAAATTTACAGGATGTTGATGAGTCTGGAAAGTCGTGGCTATATTTTACGTGATGAAGTTTCGGGCAAGTATAGGCTATCGTTAAAGCTTTTTTACCTCTCGCACCGGCACTCGCCTATTGATGAACTGCGTAAAGCTGCCCAGTTTCCTTTAGAGGAACTGGCAAATAGTATCCGTCAATCTTGCCATTTGAGTATTTTGTACATGAACCAGGTAATGGTGATTATTCATGCGAAAAGTCCGGGGCCGATTGCGCTTTCTATCGAGGAGGGAAATTTGTTTCCATTACCTTTAACTGCATCAGGAAAGGTTTTATTGGCTTATATGCCCGAGGCTGAGCGTAGCACAACATTAAAAAACAATTCCATTTTTAAAAAATATGCTAAAGCCCAGCAAGAAGATTTTTTGACCTCATTGGAAGATATTCAGCAAACTGGCTCTTATTTCAAAAATAGTGATTCAGTTTCTGGTGTTACCGATCTTTCGGTACCAATTGGTATTAATGGCAATAATGGAATTATCGCCTGTTTAACCATTTCAATGTTAAATGCGATAAATGTAGATCAAGCGATTGAAAATGATGTGATCCTTGCCGAGGCCTATAAATGTGTTAAAAAAATAGAACAACGGATTGGGGTTTAATTGTTGATTTTACTTGTCAAGTCGTCATCCTGAACCCGATAGCTATCGGGTTGTTTCAGGATCTATCTTTTTATTAAAGTACTGATCCTGATGTAGAAATTGAGCGTGTAAGAAACCGCAATTCATTTGGGCGTTCCCCAAGCTACGCAAGGGTCCGGGCTTTTCAGGGCTGCGCTTCGCTCCGGTACCGATGAAAAATCGGTACTGAACCCTTACAATCCCTAACGCGAAGCTACCGTATCATGATATTTCGCTTAATTGCTTGCGCTCGTTTCCCAACGAGTGCATGAATAACTTTACGATTTTATCGTTTGTAAACGACAAGCTATTCAACGCTCGTTAGAAACGAGCGTTAGCCCAGAACCCTTACAATCCCTAACTCGGTATCTATCGCAATAAGCTATAGACAGGTTGATGTGTAGCCAAGAACTACTGAGTTTGGTTAAATAAACCTGATAGAACGGAAAGCCCGGAGCGAAGAATGAGTGAGGACTTGGAGGGAGAGCAGGACTTTCATAACCTAAAAGCACCGAACCCCGCTTTTCTAAATAATATGACCGGCTAAATAAAACCTCCGCTTCGCTCTGGTACCGATGAGGAATTGGTACAATCCCTAACGCGAAGTTACCGTATTGAGATTTTCGTTTCAAACCTCACAGGTTTATAAGCTTATAGTCATTGCGAGGAAGAATGACGAAGCAATCTTAAAGCGGTCGCTATAATCCATAGTAGTAAGATTGCTTCGTCGGCTGAAAAAGCCTTCTCGCAATGACGAAACTAGCCCGAATACTTCACGCTATAATCCTTGCCTTTTTCAATTGTAATTTCATACGAACCTTTCGATACTTCTTTCATTTCAGTGCCTTTCACAACTGGTTTGGTTTTGCTTTTTATCTTTAGTTTACCTACGCCTGTTGGAGAAGAAACTTTGATTTCTTTTTTACTGCAAAACACTGAAATATCACCATTCGCAGTTGGGACTTTGCCCTCCATCCAGGCTAAGCCACCCAGATTAGGTTCAATGGTGTAAGTTTCATAACCTGGTGTGGTAGGTTGTACGCCTAAATAATATTTTCCCAATAAATAAATCGGACTTGCACCCCAGGCGTGGCAAAGGCTTTTTCCAAACGGGCGGCCGTACATAGCCAAGTGTTCGGTTCCCTTTTTATCTGGGTTGTATTCCTCCCAAAAAGAGGTTGCGCCCAATTTTAACATGCCGCCCCAATAATTTTTCATTTCCTTTAATACATAAGGTTGTTCGCCCATGGCACATAATGCTTCGAGCTCATAAAAACGCATATAAGGTGTGGTAATTTTGGCAATCTGATCGTTTAAAAGCACATTCTTTTTAACCGATAACTTTTGTTCCGGTGTAAAATAATCAAAGAAAATCCCGAACATGTTGGCATAACGGGTTACATTATCTGTTTGTTTATCGTCAATCCGGCTGTGAACCAAAGCGCTTTTTTGCTGATTCCAATAAAGTTCAAAAATCTTGTTTTTCAGCTCTTTAGCCTGTTTATCGTATTTGGCAATGCCTTCTGCATCATTGGCTAATTTGGCACATAAAGCCATTGTTTCTAAACTCCTGGCATATAACAACTGTTCGAAACTTACTTCACCATCTTTACTTAGTTTATCTGCCCAATCGATAAAAATCCAGTCACCAGGCATCCATTCTAACAGGCCATTTTTATTCTTTCTTCCATCGATGTAAGTCATTAGCGACTGCATTCGTGGGTAAATATCCTGTACGAACTTCTGGTCGCCGGTAAATTTATAGTAATCATAAATCCCTAAAAACCAATAAAAAGAGTAATCCATAATGGTATTGATGTGCGCCGTTACGGGATCTTTTCCACGCTGAGCCAATAAAGTCCGTTTTACAGTTGGTGCATCAAAAAACGAGTAATAGTTCATCAAATAACTTTGATAAGCATCGCCACTCCACACCCAGCGATCGCGTTTTATGCCATCGATAAAGAACTCGCGGGTATTTAAATGGAAGGTATATTTGGCCACATCGTAAATTTTGTTTAGCTCCTCATCCGAAGATTTAAAACTTCCGCGTTCTGTTACTGGTGAATACTCATATAACATGGAAATAGAATCGACTGTTACATTTCCAGTTGTTTGGCGGTTCACATATCTAAATGCTTTCGAAAGTGGCATAATGGAATCCTTTTTCACAGCCAAATCAATATCCACATAATCTAAAGTCTCACATTTATCTTCAGAATAAGCTTCTTCAGCAGATTCACCATAAAATAAACTCAATCTACCTTTACCTTTTAAACCATGAACCTTAATGAAGCCAAAAGTTTCTTTTCCAAAATCTAATAGTTCTCCCCCCTCATTCTTTTTTCTACTTACCGCGGCAATACCTTTAACAGGCAATTTAAACTGTGATGGCAATTGAGTTGGATCAGTTAAATTCCATGAGCCTGCTAAAACAAAGGTAGTTCCCGATTTATCAGAGGTTTTTCCACTCGCATCGATCCATTCTTTATCCTCGAAAGTAGTGAGCCAGGTTTCATCAGAAACTACCGTTTTACCCTGAACAAAAATCGCCGGAACATGCGCCTGGTTGTAAACCTTCAAACTCAATTTGTGTTTCCCTGCTGGAATCTGAATGCTTTTTGGAAAACCCGCAATGGCCTGACCATCGATTTTAACGTTGTAAGTACCTTCTACAAACAATTTAACCTCTTCAGCCTGAGCAAGATTAAATTCTTTGTGAAAATCGACCAAAACATAATGACTATCCATTTTCCAGAAGACAGGGAAAAAGGAGCCTCTTTCGGTTCTGCGGTTCTGCATCACATTGCTCATGTAAATATCTAAATCGCCGGGGTACCAGATCCATGAGGCTTTTTGCGCGAAAAGCTGTGCTGCCGAGCAGGTGAAAATGGCAATGAGAATAAGTTTTTTTAAATTTTTCATATTATTGAATTTTTTAGCCACAGATTAACACAGATAAGCACAGATTTTTATATCTGTGTGCATCCTTTTCATCTGTGGTTCATTATTTTTAATGCCCATTAAATAAAATGTAAAGTGCAACCATTACGATGGCTAATGCAATCCACGAAATCCAAACTGTTCTTGCTGGTTTTTCTATATTGGCCTGGTGTTCTTCATTAACCGTGTAAATACTTGGTGATCTATCCAATAAAGAAATCAAAATCGCAATGATCATTAATCCTGCGAAAATGAAAAACGAAAGCATCAGATAATGCGGCCAGAAAGTGTATTTATCCGATGGTAAAATCCATAAATAAGTTACACCAACGCCCAAGCTTAAAATGGAGCCGATTGAAAGTGTAAAATTCACCGCTTTTCTTGTGGTTCTTTTCCAGAAAACAGTGAGTAAAAACACCACCGATAATGGCGGTGCAATAAAGCCCAAAACCGATTGAAAAACATCGAATAAATTCAATCCTTTAATATTGTCAATGGCCAAAACCACTATAACCGCGAAAATACATCCCGCAACAACTGCCCATCGGCCAATGCGGATGATCTGTTTATTACTCGCCTGTGGGTTGATTTTCTTTACATAAATATCCATCGTAAAAACGGTACTTAATGAATTTAAAGAAGATCCGATGGTACCCACCAAAACCGCAATCAGCACAACGATTACCAAGCCATTCATGCCAGGCGGGAATAAATTGGTTACCATGGTCATATAAGCTTCGTTCGGATCTTTTAATCCAGGAAATAACACATAACAAAGGATTCCTGTTCCAATAAATAATGGTAAGGAAAGGATTTTTAGCCAGCCAATAAAACTCACGCCCAATTGCCCTTGTTTTAAGTTCTTAGCACCCAGAACAGATTGAACCATCGATTGATCGGTACAGAAAAAGGCCACAGCTGCAACCGGATACCCCAACAAAATGGCGTACCATGGATATTTTGGATCGCTGGCGGGTTGGATTAAATTCCAGAAATGATGCGGTGTTTTTTGATATAAAGCAGAAAGTCCACCAACTTTATTCAGTCCCAAAAGCATGAGCGATAATGAAACGGCGATCAATAAAATCATTTGGAAAACATTTACTTTGGCAATGGCTTTTAAACCGCCGAAAAAGGTAAACAGTCCGGCAAAAGCGACCAATACGGTAACCGATTGCCACATCGGTATGCCCAAAATCTGGCGGACCAAAAAACCTCCGGCAAACAAACCGAGCGATAACCACGAAATTAAAATCTTAACCAGTGCATACCAGGCGAGGATGTTTTGTGTAGAATCGCCATAACGGTTGCCCATAAACTCGGGCATGGTACTCACTTTGGCGGCAAGGTATTTTGGAGCGAAAACGATGGCCAGTAAGAATAAAAAGATAAAGGCATACCAATCGAAATTAACGGCTACGATACCGGTGCTATAGCCAATACTTGCGAAAGCCAATAACATCGACGGACCTACATTGGTGCCCCACATGTTAAAGCCGATGCTACTCCAGTTTAATGATTTATTGGCCAAAAATAAGGTCTCATCATCGTTCTTCTTTTTAGAAAAACTGGCCCGATAACCAATGAAGATCAGGATGATGAGGTAAGCAATTACGATAAAGTAATCTAAACTGGTTAATCGTTCTACAATGTTTCCCATTAGGTTTATTTTGGTTAGTTATTTAGTTTTGCCACGGAATCACAGAATTCACGGAGTCCTGACGACCATTTTTATAGTTACGTCATGCTGAATTTATTTCAGCATCTATTTTACTGGACAGATTGCTTCGTGCCTCGCAATTACTGGTTCGTGAGACACAAACCATGGCGCATTATGTTCCGTGTTTTCTGTGTCTCCGTGGCAAACAATTACAATCCTATCGATTCCCTTGTAATGTGATTTGCTTTCAAAATTTCATCAACTTTTACTGGCAAACCGGTTTCTAAAGATTGATCCATTGCTTGTAATAGTGCCACAGTCCCGATGCCTTCTTTTAAATCAGGGTATGCGGTAAAATTATTGTTGATGCTATCTGCAAAATATTCTAAATAATTCTGGTATTCTCCGGCGTGATGGCTTTGCCCTTCGAAACGGAAATAGTGCTTTAAAGTAGAATCGCCCCAGGTGATGATCTTTTCTTCGCCGGTTTTGGTTGTAACAGAATATCGTAGTTCATGGTAATCGGCCTGGCTAGCGCCTTCTGTTCCTCGCAGGATACAGCTCATGCCACTATCGCGACTTGCAGGCTGTGTTGGACCAGTGTAAGCACCGCTAACCCGCGCAATTCTGCCATCTTTTGCTTTAAAAATAAAGTGCATGGTATCCTGATTTTTCAGTCCGGCTTTTAAACCGTTGCTACTCAACATGCCATAACCCATAACTTCTTCAATATCTGGCATGTACCACCTGATGAAATCAACAGGGTGACTTAAACCGCCATACAACCATTTAAATGATTGTTTTAACGACCAGCCTTTTTCCAAAAACCAGCGATGATCGGCATGGTAATGACTTTCGATAGTGATCAGTTCTCCGATTAAGCCCTTATCAAAATCTTTTTTCTGGCGCATGGCGGGTTCAAAAAAACGAGAGCTTTGCCCTACGAAAATCTTTTTTCTTGATTTCTTTGCTAACTCCAACAGCTCATTGGCCTGAGCTAAATCATCGATAAATGGTTTGGTACACACCACATGCTTCCCATGTTCAAGCGCCAGTTTAATGTGCTCAAAATGCAGATGATCTGGCGTGTAAATCGCAATCATATCGATTTTGTCGCTGGTTAACATATCCTCGTAATTGGTTGTCCAGTTTTGAAAATCAAATTCTAAAGCCCGTTCTTCGCAAAGCTTTTTATTGGCATCGCAAATCTGGATAAGCTTAAACTTTTTGCTTGCCAATGATGCAGAAATGGTACTTCTGCCCTCTCCTAAACCTAAAATCCCTAATCTTAACATGATATTATTTTTATAAGCGTTTTTGTTTTTATAAATTGTTGTCATTCTGACGCAGGAAGAATCTCTAACCTAACTGCGCCGAACCCACGGTTTTATTCGAGTTTTTTGTTGTACTGTACTTTAAGCCAGTTTTCCACTGTTAAAAGATCCTTCGTGCCTCAGGATGACATATATCTAAAAATATTTACTCAACCGGTTTAAAGAAAACCCAAACCTCTTCTGGTTTTGTTCCTTCAATCCCTTCCTGGTATTTTTTCATTATTGCATTCCATTCGTCTACTTTTGGATTGTTCTCAGTGGTTTTTGGATTCAATTCATCTAAACTTTTTCCTTTAGGAATACTAATGATCAGCATTAACTGTCTATCGTTTTTAAAGATGGCTAACCGCTGAAACTCGGCCTTACAAAATCCTTTCGATATCTCTGGCCATTTTTCAAACTGTGTTTTATGGTAAGCCAGATATTCTTTCTGGAGTTTTTCATCCTTTACCAAATTGGCTGATAAAATGATATTATCCCATTCTGCTACTGGTTTATCGCCACAATTCTTTTCTCTGTTGAAGTCGTAAAACAGATTGTCGTACAATTTAATTTCTGTCGCATTTAAGCGTTTTAAAGTTTGCTGCAAACTCTCCACTTTTAAACTTGAAGTATAAATTACCAATCGATTTCCCCATTTATAAATTGAACCTGGCAGGAGATTATTTTCTTTTGCAAAAGTTTTTAAGGCACTGTTACCCGGTAGATTACCTGTCTTATAAACCAATTCGAATACAACAGATTGATCTACGGCCTGATTGGTGCCTCTTTTTGAACAATTGGTTTTCTCTTTCAATAAATATTGAAAAGGCTTTTCTAAACCCGCACTTTGCTTGATATGATCGGCAACTTTTGGTCCGTTGCTTTCCCATAAATTGTCTGGTCCATTGGCATTTTGAAGATACTTTTCAGTTGGCGTCCAGTTATTTTTGATGGTAAAATACGAAGAACCTTCATCTGTATAAAGGTAAAACCAATGATCAGGCAGGTGCGAATATGGTGCTTTGTAAATGCTATCGACTACATTTTCGGTAATGAATGATCCGGGCTGAGCAGATAGTGTATAAATTCCGGCTACATCGTACATGTGTTTTCCGTAGTGATGAATCTTATTGCCGCTGATGGTATTGTTTTCCATCGCATTTCGGGTTTTCGTCCAGCCCCAACCTACGCTGATGCCTGAATAAGACACATCGCTAATTTCGTTATGCAGAATTTTAATCCCCCTAACATAACCTGCGCCTATACCAACAGCGCCCCAATCTTCGTTGGTCACATCGGTAATCAGGTTGTTCTCGATTTTATTGTTCGTCGAAATTTCTCTTTGGTCTGTGGGATTGTAAGGCAAATGCACTTCGGTCACTTCATCAGAGAAAGTTCCGATTAGAATGGCTGAACCACCAATATCCTTAAATAAGTTGCCATTGATTGCATTATCTGCAGTTCCTTTTTTATAATCCAAACCTGTTGACGCCAGGTGCTCGAACTGGCAAGATTCGAAAGCAGTGTGATTGGCATAACTCACTTCGACTGCAGCAACCGGACGGCCAACCCAGGCCTGATTTTCTAGCGTAGGTTTGTCTGGTGTCCCGGCTTTTTCGAGTTTATAGGCATCAAGCATGTACATGCCGGCCTGATGAGGAACATGACCTTGTTTTGATGGCCTTAACCAAGTGGAGTGCTGAAATGAAATGCCCTTGAAATTTACATAGGAAACCGGTTGATCAATTGTTCCTTCGATTTTAACCAGGTTTTCTAAAACGGGAGCAATTATTTCGGCATTTAGCATATTTTCTGATGCTTTGGGCCAATAATAAAGTTTGTGGTGCTGTAAATCTTCAAACCATTCTCCAGGTTCGTTCAAGAATTGAATGGCATTTGTAAGGTAAAAAGCAGAATTCCCTGTTTTGTCTGAAATCCATGGTGCTGGCCAGGGATGCTCGGATTGGATCCTGCTTTCGGGCTGCATAAAAGAAAGTTCTGCAGCATTTCCTATAATTTTAACAGACTTTACACGAAGATTTGCAATGGCCCACCATTGGTGGATCAGCATTTCCATTCCTTTGATACTGCCTAAACTGATGTTTTTTTGAAGTGGAATTTTACAGGTTTGCTTTTCGCTATCCCATGATAAAATCCTCCCCATTTCTTCTCCATTATAGTTTTTTGCGCGAACGGCCTTATTGCCATCTACCCATAGCTGTCTGAACTGTAGGTCGCCCCCATCTAAATTTGGAATATCAGCTACCCAAACCCTCCCTATAGATTCGTTTGGCAGACCAGCAATGGTGTGATTTAACTTTTTCCAGTTTTTTATTTGAATGCCTCCGCTCAAAATAACTTTTTCGTTAGGTGCTGAAATAATTGTTGTCGGACTATCTTTTGTACCAGAATCTTCAGGTCGAAGAACTACGGGTTCGTGCAATTGGTAAAAACCCTTGCCGATTATAATCCGGATTCCATCCTTAGTGGAAGCATCATCTAAACGCCTCAATTCGCGGGCTTTTCTGATGGCAGAATGTAGTGTGGCCAAAGGCTTTTCCTTGGTTCCTACATTAGTATCATTGCCATTTACGGATACGTAAATATCTATTGCATTAACTTTAAAACATAATAATGATAAAAAAATCAGCAGACTAAAGAATGGTTTAATTTGTTTGGTTCGTGGAGACACGAACCAAGGCAGCTGTATTGTTTGTATTATTGTAGTTAAACCCATTTTTATAATTCTACTATTGAGATTGCTTCGTGCCTCGCAATGACGATCCCTCACTTTGAAAAACTGATTTCAGGTAGCTTGTATTGGCACTGAAATTATATTTTACATTTGTTGGCTGTTTGGCATCCCTGCTTCTTTCTACAACCAGCCAACCACTCCAACCCATATCATCTAAAGTTTCTTTAACTTTGTTCAAATCAATTTTCGGATCGTTCTGTAACCAAACACCATCTTCATTTGTGGCATGGATCTGAACGATGTTCTTTTTGCCTAAAATTCTCAGCTCTTGGTGTAAATCCCTTCCATTCTTTATGGCATTCGAGAAATTGAAGTAGCTTTTAACATGCTTGCAATCAATATCTTTTAATAATTGCAATTCACCTTTTGCATCTAAAGCGCTTTCAATTCCAATAGTAATTCCCACTTTGGCAGCCATTTTTCCAGCAACTTTTAACCGCTCTATAATAGGTTCACGGAGTTCTGGGTTTTTAACCAAATCACCTTGAATACCCAATGGAAGAAAGACCACTTTAATATGCATTGCTTTAGCAGTATCTAAACAATCCTGGATCATTTTCTGATAAGTTGGTCGCTTGGCAAATGATTGCGCATAAAATCCGGTCATCGCCAACGAACAGATTTCAAGATTTAATTCCTTTGCCTTATCCAGATACTCCTGCCTGATTTTTGGATCGGCCAGTTTATTGTCAAATGTTTCCCGATCGCCCAAACCACCCATGTCTATTTCCAATCCGTCTGCACCGATTTCTTTTGCGAGTGGCAAAGCGCTGATTTTCTGACGTTTTAAAATCATTAAATCAATCACGGCAACTTTATAATCGTTCTTTTTCTCTGCTGCCAAAAGCAATTGATTCGGGATCATTAAAGCGCCTGTTAGCAATGTCACATGACCAATAAAAGACCTCCTGTTTTGATGCTCCATATCTATTATTTGCTTGTACTTAAAGGGAATAATTTTTCCAGATTTTCAAATCCCATCACTGCATTTTTAGGTAGTTTTTCGCCTTTATCGCCAAAAACATAAAGGGCATTTTCCTTTTCGATGGTTACTTTACTTTCATTGTATTTACCGGCTTTATCTTTAACTGCAGTACCATTTAGTTTGAAGTTTTTGATCAGGAAATCGTAAAGTGCAATGCGCTTATTAATGCCAAAATCATGTTTTTCATCCGGAAGATGAACATTCTCGACCTTATCTTTCACACCATAATAACTGTACATTTTTTGTAGATAAGGAAAATCGTGTTCTGGTGTGTGTGCTGTCCAGTCGCTACCATCTGACACCAATAACTGGGGCCGAGGTGCTGCCATTGCAGCCAGTTCTACATTATCAGTTCCACCACCACATTGGTGGATTGGCATTCCGCTTTCGCAAGGGCAGCCACCATAAAAGTAAGACGACATCGCCACTACGGGAGCACTTAGTTTAATCCTGTTATCCATGGCGGTCATTAAAATGGAATGACTTCCTGCACCCGAACCTCCACTGATGCCAATTCTGGCTGTATCGGTTTCTTTTAGCGCACTGAAGTAGTCTAAAATCCTGATTCCTCCCAAAGCCTGAATGGTTTGCGCTAAGCTTTTGCGATGATCTTCATATTTAAACTGGAGCATCGATTCGCCCCAGGCAAATAAGTCGTAGCTAAAGGCCATAGCGCCCATTCTGGCAATCATTGCACAGCGGATCTGACAATCAGGTCTAAAACGTTGTTTTTCCCAGTGTCCGTCAGGACTTAAAACCAATGGGATTTTTCCTTTAAAATTTAACGGTTTATATAGTGAGCCATTAATCCAAACCCCAGGTAAAATTTCTAATGCAATGTTTTCGACCGAATAACCGTCAAAAATTCTTTTCGCTGTCATAATCGGTTTTGAATTTGGTTTGGCAGGCAATGGCGATAACAATAAGGCTTGGTATAATTCGGGCTTTATTTGTGCCTTACGTTTTTCCCAACTGGCCTGATCGTGGTATTTTGTTGCCAAGCTATCCAAATAGGCCCATCCATCCTGAACCTCCCAACGGTAATATTCATATTCTTTCAATTTGTAAACACCTGGCTTTTCCTTGTTTACTTTCATATCCAACGGTGCAAGTACGTTTGCAAGAGTTTCATCAACGTTTGCACGGAAACGCCATTCTGCATAGTTCACCCATTTATCTTTTACCTGTGGTTCTGAATATTTGATCTGTACTTTGAAGCGTGTTTGGATCTCTTTCAAAACTTCTACAAGCGGCTTTTTATAGAAGTTATCGGTGTTTTGGATTTGGGCGGATGTGGCTAAAGAAATGGAGAAAAGCAGCATTAATGCTAAACTTATCTTTCTTCCAATCGATCGATCGTCACCCTGAACTTGTTTCAGGGTCTTAATAGCAAGGCGGCTTAACATGAAAGATGCTGAAATAAATTCAGCATGACGAGCGCAAAATCCATGACAAATAAATAGTTCATCAGCCGAAGCAATCTTTCTTGACAGGATAGATTGCCACGTCGTGCCTCCTCGCAATGACGATCGCAACAACCTCGAAATGACGTATCTCATTGAATCTATCATCTTAACCCTCCTCATTTTTAGTTTCAGTAATTACCGGAGCCGTATAACCTTTCAGTTTCGGCCAGATCCCATTTTTGATTTTCTTTAATTTTAGCTTCGAAGGATCAACCACAACGTGTTTAATTTTCTCTCTTCTCCAGGTATAAATGAAATGTAACATGCCATCAGCAGTTTGAATCACCGCAGGATAAGAATACTGGCTGATGGGCGAATCTTCCAGAATCAATGCGGCCGACCATTTTTTTCCGTCTTTTGAAACCGAAACATTTAATGGAGTACGTGGCCCTTTGGCTAAATCGCCCGGAGGCAAAACATGGTTGTAAACCAATACGTGGCGGCCATCTTTCATGGTTACGGCGTCTGTACCGGAGTTGTTATTGGGTAATGATGTTTTGGTTAATACCGACCAGGTTTCGCCGTTATCTTCAGACCAGGATTCTACAATGGCTCGATTTGCTGTTCTGGCCAATAGCTGCAATTTTCCATTTCCATGTTGTAAAATGCTCGGTTGAATGGCTTTGATTCCATTTTCGGGCAATGGGCCTACGGTTCTCCAGGTTTTACCATTATCCTTGGTTACCTCGAAGTGAATTTTCCAACCGTCGCCTTCTTTACTCGATGGTGCAAAGAGATTCCCGTTGCTTAATAAAACGGGTTTGTTTTTTACAGGGCCAATATAACCATCGGGCAATTTTGTAGCATCCGACCAGGTTTTACCGCCATCTTTTGAGGTTCTCATCATGCCCCACCATTCTGATGGTTTTGGCCCGATTTTATAAAACAACAGTAAATCTCCACTAGGAACCTGATATAAAACAGGATTCCATGTAGGTAATCTTTTACCATCAGGTTGGATACCATTAGCAGCCGAAACCGGTGCCAGCCATTTGCCATCCACAAAACGACTGATGTAGATTTCTACATCGGGATTCCGTTCTTTTGTGCCACCAAAAAATGAAGCGACTAAGCCCGTTGGCGTTTCTGCGATTGTTGCAGAGTGGCACGATGGGAATGGTGCTTTGTCGTATAGGAATTCTTGTTTTACGATTCCAGTTTGCCATTTCTCTACCTGAGCTTTGGCACTAAGTGTTACTGCTAAAATAAGTCCTATTGTGGTGTATATTTTTTTTGATATCATAATTCTTTCTCTTCGAGGTTGATTACACAGATTATTTGATTGCACAGATTTGCTTTATTACTCAAAAACTGAAAACTTTTCACTGGAAATTGCCTACTGCTTTTGTTTTGCTGCTTTCTCTTCCTTTATCTTTTTAGTGTAAGCACTATAAAGCGCTCTCCAGCTGCGACCGTTATTATTTAACATCTGCTCTGATTTCGTTTTGTAAATCTCGAAAATGGCCGAAATCTGCTTCATGTTTTTATAATCGACAGCTTGTTCCCTGGCTTGCTTCAAAAAAGCCAAAATCTTGGCTTCCTCATCGGCAGTTAAATCAGGAACAATCGCTTTGTAACCTTTCATCGTGAAATCAACCTTTCCGATGGTGTATTTGTCTAAAATGGTTTCTACCTGCTCTGGTGTTAAATTCTTTTTCAATCCATCCATAAGCGATTGATGAACCATTGATGGCATAGCAGAATCAGCAATGATCTGTTTATCTAAATCACTTAGTTTATTGCCGGTAACAGGGTTTATTCCGTCAGGAACAGTTGATGATGGGTGGTCGTTATGCCAATCTCTAATTGTGGTTAAATGAGCCGCAATTACATTTTCAACAGCAGATTTTTTTGTTGCATCACTTAAATTTAATGCAGAAGTCCATTCTTTTGCCTTTGTCAGGATTTCTTCTGGCACAACAATATCTTTGGTTTGGCTGAATGCATTTACTGCGGTGATCAGTAAGCTGAGTAGCATAAATGGTTTAAAAAACTTTCTCATAATTCTATTTTTCTTTAAGCGTCACCCTGCCCCGATTTTACATCGGGATCTTATCAAATAAGATGCTGAAACAAGTTCAGCATGACGACCGTAATAATTATTTTTTCTCCACCACAAAAGCATAATCGCCAGAACCAAGTTCATAAACAGCGTTATTATGCTCCATTTTTACAAATTTTAAATCCTTTATTGACTTATTTTTTTCTGAAACTTCATTTTTATTATTTGCAGGAATATAAACCAACGCCGTTGTATTTGCTGGGATGGTAATGTTCCAGTTAAACTGGTTAGCCGTTTTGCTATAACTGCTTTTGATTAACCCATAAACCGAATTGTAACTTGCATTTACCGAGTTTAAACCATTGATCATTTCAGGTTTCATGGTGATTTTTTTAAAAGCAGCCTCCTCCGATTTTATACCAGCCAGATTTTCGTAATACCAGATCAGCAGATCGCCTAGCATCATCACGTGGTTCTGTGAATTCATTTTCGGATCAGCCGTATTGCCATTCCATAATTCCCAAATGGTGGTTGCACCATTATCAACCATATAGCCCCAGCTAGGATAAGATTTTCGCGTAGCCACAGTATAAGCTAAATCTGGTCGCCCATAGTCGTTTAAACAGCGCATTAGCCACTGAATACCGACTAAACCATTACTTAAATGGCCTTTATTTGTCACTTCAACAGTATAAGTGATATTCTTAAAAACCTGATCTATTTTGTTCTGTGGAACCATTCCGAAATAAAGTGGAATGATGTTATCCGTTAAGGCATTAGAAGCATAATAACCTTTATCGTTATAATATTTCTGGTTGAAAGCTTCCTTGATTTTATTCCCCAAAAGTTCATATGCTTTTACATCTTCATCATTGCCGCTTACCTTAGCGAATTGTATCATCAACTGCGTGAAATGATAATAATAAGCCGTCGAAATTAATTCAGAAGGATATTTCTTGTCTGCGCTTTTGCCCTGGCCAAATTCGATGGTAATAGGAGGCATACACCAATCGCCGTAACTATCTTTAGTTAAAATATAATCTTTCATGTAGCGATCTTGCATGTAAGCTAACCACTTTTTCATTGCTGGGTAATTATCCCGAACGGCCGAAACATCACCGGTTTGTTTGTAAAGCATTTCGGTCACCAAAAGCATTGCTCCTGGCCAGGTCATGTTATCGCTGTAGTACCTCCAGAAAGCAGGTGCCACATCAGGAATAGCTCCATCTTCCTTTTGCGAGTTTCTGATGTCCTGTAACCATTTGGTATAAAAGCGTCCGTTATCAAAAAGAAAACTTTCTCCGTAAGCCACAGCGCCCCTATCGCCAAGCCAAGGCATCCGCTCGTTGCGTTGAGGACAATCAACCGGAATCCCCTTATAACTTCCGGCAATGCCCCACCAGGCATTTTTGAAGATCTGATTGGTTAAAGCATCTGAAGTTTCGAAAGTTCCGACCGTTTTAATGTTATCATAAATCATTTTGCCAAGAAAATCATTCACCGATGGTTGGTAAGTATATCCTGAAAGCTCTACGTATCTAAATCCGCGGTATGCAAAAGTAGGCCCCCAGATTTCTAATTCTCCTCCTTTTAAAGTGTATAAATCGGTACATTTCGCATTACGAAGATTAGCCGTAAAAAGTTCTCCATTATTTTGTAACGACTCTGCAAAACGCATTTTGATTTGTTTGCCCTTTACGCCTTTTACCTTGATCTGCAGCCAACCCACCATGTTTTGACCCATATCCAAAATATACCGGCCACCAGAAAGTTTAGTGATTGAAACAGGCTTTATTGTATTCATCACTTTCATGTTTTCATTCATCTGGGCTTCAATGGTTCCTGTTGGTTCTTGTACAAATTCGGCTTTTGCCCACTTGCTATCGTCAAAACCGACCTTATTCCAGCCTGGAGCTTCTTTTGTAGCATCGTATTCTTCCCCATCATATTCGTTATTGGTTCTGATAGGTCCATCTGCTGTGCCTTTCCAGCTATCGTCGGTATCAATATTTGCTGTTGTTCCATCGGTGTAAACAATGTTGATGTTCATCAGCATTTTCGGAAAACCAAATGTTTTAATTTTATAAGGTTTTTCATTTTGACGCATCGCGAAGAAACGGCCATTTCCGAGTATCGTGCCAACTGCATTTTTACCGTTCTGAAGGTAACTGCTTACATCGTAAGTGTTATATTTTACGTTTTTGGTATAATCTGTAGGCGATGGAGATAAAACATCATTTCCAACTTTTTTGCCGTTGATGTAGAGTTCGTACAAACCTAAACCAATGATTGATGCCGTAGCAGACTTGATTTCTTTCGTACTCTGAAACTCTTTTCTGAAATACCTGGCTGATAAACGCGAATCCGTTTTAATGTTATCCCATGGGAATGCCCTGTCAAAACCAATCCAGCCTTTCGGCCAATCTTTGTAGTATAGCAAACCCATAGAAAAATAGTTGTTAGCAGACCATTCGCTTTGCCCAACATTGGTCCACACTTTAACTTTCCAATAGGCTTTCATCCGGCTTTTAAGCACTTTTCCGTTGTAAGCTATATGAATAGATTCTGGTGAGTTAATCTTTCCTGAATCCCATAAATCGCCCTCATTAGCATTTAATTTCTCAGGCGAAGAAGATACCAAAATCTGATAAGCCGTTTGCATTACATTTCTTTCATTTGAGATGATATGCCATGCCAATCGAGGTTTCAAAACATCAATACCCAAAGGATTCTCGAGCATTTCGCAGGTCGTGTTTTGCAACGAGATCTGCGCCATCACTTTTGAAAAGGATAGAAACCAAATGCTGATGATCGCTATGTAGATTTTAATGTTCATTATACTTCGTGGTTGATTACACAGATTAATTGACTTCACTGATTTTCTACTTCTTTAATTATTCTTTCTTCTTTTGCTTTGCGAAAAACTTAGTGTTCTTTGCGGTTAAACATTTATTTGCTCCCGCTGATTTCGAAGATTTACGCAGACCAATAATTTTCTCATCTGCGTAAATCCGCGTTATCTGCGGGCTATTCTTTTTCTTTGCAATGCGAAAAACTTAGCGTTCTTTGCGGTTAAACATTTATTTGCTCCCGCTGATTTCGAAGATTTACGCAGACCAATATTTTCTCATCTGCGTAAATCCGCGTTATCTGCAGGCTATTTTTTCTTTGCTTTGCGAAAAACTTAGCATTCTTTGCGGTTAAACATTTATTTGCTCCCGCTGATTTCGAAGATCTACGCAGACCGATATTTTCTCATCTGCGTAAATCTGCGTTATCTGCGGGCCATTATTCTTCTTTACGCTTCGCGGTTGATTACATAGATTAATGGATTACACTGATTTTTTAATTCTTTAATTATTCTTTCTTCTTTTCTTTGCGGTTAAACCTATCTACCTGAAAAATCAAAATACAAGGTCATATTTAGTGCTCTATTTGGGGCTTTATCAAAATCGTAATAGATATTCTTCATTCCCATGGGGCCTGTAGTTTCTGGTTTTTGTGTTTTTGTGCCAATTGCCGAAATTGCGTTCATAAATGAAATATCACCATTCGGAAATGTCGGACTCATGTTATCATATTCTGTATCTTTCGATTTTTTTGGCGTAAACAACCTTAAAAACACATCTTCCCTATCTGTAACCACTTTAAAAGATTGTTTTTTACCAATAAACTCACACCAATACATGTTTGAATAATAGCCCTTAAATTCAGGGTATTGCCAAGGTGCTTCACCAGTTGCTGAATTATTATAATCCTTTTTCCAAATGCCAAAAGCTGTGCCCTTCATTCGGTTTTTCCAAACGCGGTATGGTCCGCTTCCTTTATATTCAACTGCTTTGATTTCTGATTCAGGATAAGAGAAGTTCAGTCCTACGAAAGTGGTAAAGTAATCTGATGGAAAATATTTCACTTCCATTTTTAACCAGCCTGATGGATAAATCGTCCATTGTAAAGTGTTCCAACTTTTTTTTTTATCAAATTTTGATGAAATCACTAAATTTTCACCATCCATTTTTTGAATGAAGTTTTTAAAATTATTTACACCCTCCTGTAAAATGGGGCCATTTGAAAACGGAATTACACCTTTGGCATTCTGTGCCTGTTGCAGCAAACCTGTTATTTTATCGAATGTTAAATCGATGCCGTTGGCAGATACCTGATAAACTTTCGCATCCTCTTTAATATTTACCTTTGAAGAACCTGTTTTTACAACAATCTTCTCTGCATCATCTTTAGGCAGTGTTATTGGGAAACTCCAGGTAAACAATTCCTTACCATCAGGTGCATTTGCAGTGAGATAAAGTGCATCAAAGTTCCTCCAGTCGCTTGGAAGATCGACTTGTAATTTTCCTTTTTCGAAAGGTTTTATATTTGGTGCATTGGCTCTTCCAGATTTGAATGCTGCATCTGTTCCCGCTTTTAATTTCTTTAATTTCCAGTTGAATGTACATTGATTGAGATTGGTAAATGCATAACGGTTTTCTAATGTAAACGAACCATCAAAACTGGCAGTCATTTCTCTTTTCTCTACAAAAACAGGACTCCAGACTTCTTTAATGGTAAAGAAACTACCTTCTTTTTCGTGGTAAGGTCCAACAATTCCGTCAGGGCCATGATTTCCATCGGTATCTAATTCGCCATTTTTATCGGTACGTACCACAGCCTGATCGGCAAAATCCCAAAGGAAACCACCTGCAGAAAGTGGATTGTTCCACATGGCATTCCAGTAATCTTCAATGCCTGCACCATGACCGCCATCCCACATGCCATGCAGAAATTCGGTCGGCATTAGAATATTGTGTCCGTGATCGTAATTGCCGATTCCGTAGTTAAATTCGCGGTAATGGGTGGTTTCGAAACCTCCAAAAACTTCCCAAGGGTGGATTAAAGGACGTTTTTGTATATCTTCTTCAGCAAAAAGGTGATCAAGTTCGCGGTTATGTCCGCCTTCATTTCCATTTGCCCAAAATATAATCGATGGATGATTTTCATCATTCAGCATCATTTCTTTCATCAATTTTGTTCCCGTAGGCGTATCATAAGTACCATGCCAGCCTGCCAATTCATCCATTACGAATAAGCCGAGCGAATCACAAACGTCTAAGAAGTGTCCATCTGGTGGATAATGCGACATCCGAACGGCATTCATGTTCATTTCTTTCATTAACAGCACATCAGCAATACTGATTTTTTTACTCGTTGTTCTGCCTGAGGATGGATAAAAAGAGTGACGGTTTACACCTTTAAATTTCATTTTCACCCCATTCACATATACACCATCACGTTCTTTTACTTCTACCGTTCTGAAACCTATCTTTCTAGAAAGCTGATGGATTTCTTTGCCATTTTTAACTAAAGTGAATGTTGCAGTGTAAAGATTTGGAAATTCTGACGACCACAATTCCGGATTAGAAAACTGATGGCTAAGGCTAAGCGTTATACTTTGTGTTCCTTTCTTTATTGAAGTGGTAAATCGATCTCCAAAACGTTTAGCATCTTTCGTAAAAACTTCTACTTCAACTTTATCGGCATCGCCAGTGTAAGCAAGTTTGGCATCGAAATTTCCGTTGGCTTTGGCATCGACCTGAATTCTATCGATATGTGTTAAAGGCAAAGATTCAAGATAAACTGGTCTGAAGATGCCACCAAAAATCCAGAAATCGGCCTTCCGTTCAGCCTCGTTAACGGATTGATTAGCTGAATGTTTGGATACTTTTACTTCAAGTAAATTATCGCCACCAAGTTTTACCAATTTAGAAATATCGTATCTAAACACATAAAACGAACCCTGATGTGTTTCTCCGGCAGATTTTCCGTTGATTTTAACTTCGGTATCCGTCATCGATCCCTCGAAAACAATATTGATTTTTCGGTTTTTCCAATCTGCAGGAACCTTAAATTTATGCTTATAAAGTCCTTGTTCTTTGCCTTTGTTTTCCTCTTTGTTGAAACCGTAATTATATTTTCCAAAACCTTGCAATTCCCAGTTTGAAGGCACGGGGATGGTGGTCCATTTGCCCGAATTTGCACCAGCTGTACAGAAGAAATCCCAGTTAACAGTGTTATCGTTCCCTGTTCCTGATAGGTATAATTTCTCCGTTTGCTGTGCTTTTAGGGAGCAAAACATGGTTGTTAAACACAAGAAAAGTATAAATCTGCGTTTCATTAATTGGTTTTAAATTGTTTTGATAATGGATTATCGGTTCTAAAAGGCAATGCTGGCAAACCGTAACAGTTAAAATTTCCTGTTGGATTTTCTGTCCAGTTATAGCGAACCACAGTTGGTTCGGCAATTTCTTTTGAAGAAACCACCACTTTATCGTCTTTTACGATAGCTTCAGCATTTACGAATTTACCCTCTTTCCCCGCGATTGTAAATCCTAAAATAGGTTTATTGTTTAATTCCAGGTATGTAAAATGGAGCAATGCTTTTCCGTTTTTAAAGGACGCAGACTGGTAAATCGGCCCAGAAAAAGGTATGTCTTTGTTGTATGTTTTTGCCAGCGCCAAAAGCGATAATCTTCTACCTATTTCCCATTTATAAGTTGGATGTAAATCTCCCCCATTATCGTTTAAATCTGATGTAGAAATCATCCCCGTATTGGGCAAAAGTAATAGCTGTTGTTGCGCCTCCCAAAAAGTTGGTTCCGTTTCGGCAGTTAATACAACCTTATCGCTTTTTTGTTTACTATAATCGAAAGGTGCAATTTGAACATAATAAAACGGCAGATCCTTTTCTTTCCAGGCTTTTCTCCAACTATTGATCAATACTTTCATTTTATAGGCGTAGCTGATTTTCTCGTTCAGAAAACAATTGGTTTCGCCCTGATACCAAAGAAAGCCGCGGATTTTAAATTGTGTTAAAGGTTCGATCATGGTCGGATAAAATTTACCAGGATCATTATTTACTTTTTGGTTTTTGAAGTAGTCTTCCTGCGCAAATGCATTTTCTGCTATCCAAGGTTCAATGGCGCTGCCTGGAATGGCCGAAGAGATCATGCCTACGGGAATACCTAATTTTTCCTGAATTTCTTTCGCGAAGAAATAACCTACGGCCGAGAAAGCACGTAATGCCGAATCTTGGGCTACAGACCAGCTTTTGTGGATCGAATCGGGTTTGTTTAATGTTTTACGGTTAACCAGGAAAATCCTGATCTGATTATTGTGTGCTTTGTCTACTTCGTCGGATGGAAAACCAAAGTACTCATTTTTGGGCTTGGGGATTTTAGCCAATTTCCGCATCGCGTATTCCATATTGGATTGACCTGAACACACCCAAACTTCGCCAACCAGAATATTGGTTAATATAATTTTATTTGAGCCTGTGATAGACATTGTTTGCGGCTTTGCTGATGTTTTGAGTGGAGCTAAAACAAGAAGCCAGTTCCCATTTTTATCGGTTATTGTCTGTTTTTTTTGTCCAGCAAAAGTGACTTCAACTTTCTCATCCGGAGATGCAAAACCCCAGATATTGATGGGTTTATCCCGTTGTAAAACCATATTGCTCGATAAGATCTGAGGCAAGAGTATTTTTGCACTGGTGGAGAGGGAGCATAAAGCAAGAATGGCTACGAGTAAGAAAGATTGCCACGTCGTGCCTCCTCGCAATGACGATGAGGCGGTCGGAATGACGAACGCTTTAGAACGCAACGAGGGGAAAACTGAAAACCTCAAACTAAAAACTGCCAACTGTCTCAAAATCCCTCCGTTTTTAAGTATTTAATCGAATAAACAGCTTCCGTTTTCTCTGATTCCCCTGCATTTTTCAAATCATAGGTTTGATCCGCAGGTGTATCTACATCAGGAAAACGACGAACATCGCCGGTGCGGAAAACAATTCTGGAAACATCGGCAACTGGCTGAAAAGCCAGACTTGTTAATGCATCTTTTCCATTTACGGTGATGGTGTAAAATCGGGTAAACGCATCTAATTTCAACTTGATATCATAACTTTTACCTGCTTCATATTTCATGAAGTTTTTATACCGTGCACCAGCTTTTGCGCTTAAAGTTCCTGCAGTATCAAAAGTCAGGCGTACAGTTGCCATTCCTTTCGTATCCTGCAATTCGATTTCCAACAAACCAAAATCATTTTGCTTTGGCGTAACCGAAAACGAAGCAACAATTTTTCTGGACGCAGGAAACAGTCTTTCGGCTTTTGCATAGTCGAACGGATCTTTATCTTTTAAAACCAAAGTACCGTTATCGACGTTAACAGGCGCCCAAAGCGGACTGTATATGTTCCACATTTCGAGCGCTTTATCAGCCGGCATTTTACTAAAATCATCATTTACATGTTGTGTAGTTTTGTCATTAACGGGTACCGGAACCGAAGAAACCCAGATGTCTTCTTTATTCATGCTGTAGGTTACCCATAATTTTCCATCCGCGGGTTTTCCGTTCCCTTCTTCAATACCACGAACATACTGCGGACCGTAAGATTTGTAATTGCCTCCGTAGCGCATTGGCGTAATTTCACCATGCACCAGTAAAAGATTGGTATAATCGAGTCCGTTTTTGCTTGTTGAAATGGCTAAAGGCCACCTATACTCTGAAGGATTATAAACCGTCGCGTAGTTACCATCAGCAGTTTTTTGACCCCATATTTTGGCATTGCTGTTTACAAAACCCGGTGCACGCGACGCGTTTTCAGGCCAGCTTTTACCGTTATCATTGCTGATTGCTGTTAAGGCATTTTTCCATAAACCAACTACTCTTCCATCAGGCAAGTGATAATAGCTGAAGGCTTTATACTGTTTTTGTAAAGTAATCAAAGGATCTTTTCTATCTGCCTCTTCATTCCATTGTTGCGTCATTAATTTATTAGTTAATAACTCATTACAAGCCTCAATAAAAGCTTTACTTTTACTTCTGGTGTACAATGGGTATTTGGTGTTTTTCTCCGAATAACCTGGATTGTAATGGATGAAATAAATCGGGCCGTATTTTCCGTCTGCCTGAATTTCTCTTACTGCCCTGCCAATCCCGTGACCATCGTTCGGATCATCTTTTGCATCAAAACTGATGGCGTAAAAACCCAAAACAAGGAACACGTTTTTAGAAGAAACATAAAAGCCCATGCGTTGATGCATCACGGCATCTAAATCTTTCGCTACATCAGTTCTACCCTCTTTTGTGGTTCCATCAGGAATTCTGTAAATCGGAAAAACAACATCCGGCTTAGTCCAGGTGTAACCATCTTTTGAGGACTGTAATAATGTTTGTCCTGGCGGGATACTTTCTCCAACTTTATCGCTCAAATATTCGATGTAAAATTTGTTGTTCCAATAAGCCAACATCGGCGCATGGTTGTAGGTCCAGCCAAAGTTTTCGGCCAGTTCTGGATGTTCTCTGTTTGCCCTGAAAGTTTGGATACTGTGTACGCCCATCACCGGCGAAAGTTGGCCATGATGATAGTCTGCGTTTACCAAGGTTTTACCTGTATAACGCACCGTATCCTGCGCCTGCGAGGTTGATCCTGCAAATGCCAATAGTAAGCTTAAACAAAGTATTTTAAATATTTTCATGTTTATTATCCTAAAATCTCGCGTCATTCTGAACTTGTTTCAGAATCTATTCAATTCTTGAATGATGCTGAACTGAATTTACTGCGTAGCTTTCCGCTTTGCTACAGGTCAGCATGACGATCGAGTATATATATTGCGTTAAGGTTCTTACCTCAATAATTTCTCAATCACTTTCCTTTTCACTTTTATAATTGTTCCGTGTTTATGTCCTTCGGGGATTGAAACCTCCGCAGTTACATCTTTAAAAGACTTAAAATCGGCTGTTTTATAAGCTGAATAAATCTTTTCTCCGTAAGCATCAAAATAAATCAACCAATCCTTTCCAGCTTTTACAACCGTTGGTCCCTCCGTTAATTTCGGACTAAAAGTTTCAGAAACATTTGCATAAGGACCTAAAGCATCTTTTGCAAAAGCAACTTTTAAATTCCTATTCGGGCGGGTATTATCTTTTAAAACCAGCACATAATCTTTGGTTGCGCGTTTCACAATCACCGCATCGATTACACTAAAACCAGGGTCGAGAAACAGTTTTGGCTTTGAGAAAGTCTCAAAATCTTTGGTTGTAATACTATACATCCGGTGGTTATTCTCCTCTTCTTCTATTCCTTTAGCAAAGCGGAACGGTATGGTTGAAGCCCAGATGATTACATATTCTTTTTTCTCGTTATCGTAAAAGATTTCCGGTGCCCACACATTTACCGTTTTTGGCTCACTTTCCATTACCGGAAGAAACTTTTGCGCACTCCAGTTGATCAGGTCTTTCGAACTTGCGTAACCGAAGCCCTTATCGCCTTTCCAGCTACAGGTCCAAACCAAATGAAAGGTTCCATCCGGGCCTTGAACGATTGATGGATCGCGTAAAACTTTCTGTGTTCCCACTTCAGGTTTCAAGAAGGTTTTATTTAAATCTGTCCAATGGTAAGCATCATAACTGTACAAAAGCCTCAAGCCTTCATTTGCGGGTTCATGGAAGGAGGTAAATATATAAGCCTGTTTTGTGCAGGATGTTAAGCCACAAAGCAGCAGGCCAATTATAGCTAAGCGAAATGATGATATGGAATTGGGTTTAAACACTGTTTTTTATTCTTTCGTTATTTTTTTCGTTTGATCGTCATTCTCGCGCAGGCGGGAATCTTAATGCAAACGCTTTAAGATTCCCCATCAAGTTGGGAATGACGACCGAAGTCGAGAAATCTATTAATCGTTGTGTATAGATTTCTCCATTCCGTTGCACTCCAGTCGAAATGACGTTTCTCGCGGTCGTCATTCCCGCGCAGGCGGGGATCTTAATACACAAACAATAGCCAAAGCATTACGATTCCCAATCAAGTTGGGAATGACGACCTAACTATTTATATCTCCTCCAACACCAATACCCAATCCTTGCCATTTGCAGGCTCGCCTGGTGGGTTAAACTCTTTTATTCCTTTATTTTCAAATTCTCCAATTGGGATGATTTTCCCTGTTCTTGGATCAAACCATGATGCTTTTACTTCGTCACCATCTATTTTGCCTAGCTGCACGCTGAAATTGCGCCCGGTATAAGTGTAAAGCAGTGCAAATTCTTCACCTCTTGTGGCAAGAATCCGATCGTACTTTTCGCCGTTTTTACCTGCTACCAAAGTCTGATCAGGCACACGGTCGAAATAAGGATGAGATAACATTAAATCTTTCAAATACTGCATTTGTTTAGCGCCTGGCGCATTTATGGCCGTTATCCATTGGTCTTTAGGGCCATAAGCAGGCTTTAAATCTGTTTTTTTATACATCTGCATCACCGAATTATGGCCATAGGTATAGCCAAAGGCACCCGCAAAAACCGACCAGTAACCATATCTTCTTACATCACTATCTGTCCAACGTGGTTGGAGGGTGTCGTGTAAACCTTGTGGAATATCCTCATAAGAAGGCTCTCCATCAATTGTCGGCTTAGTTGGTTTCAGTTTATAATCGGCTTCAATGTATTTCCAGTTATCTTCTCCATAATGTAATTTCTCATTTTTAGAGGTATCCTGATCGTAACGGCGGTGGCCAGATTGTACCATATCAAAATCGCACCATTTTGCATTCTGAAACCACTGTGATGAGGCTGTTCTTCCCCTAGGGTGAAAAGTAATAAGGTGATTGGGATCATTTGCCCTTAAAGTTTCGCCAATGGTATTCCAAACTTCTTTTTTATCGCTGCCTTTAATATCGCCGCCATTGAGCCAGATTATATTCCATTTCTCTTTATAACGTTTCGCCAAAAACTCAGAATAAGCTTTTGCTTGCTCCTTTTTAACTTTTCCAGCTTTAACATTTGTACCCCAAACAGGCACTAATGCCATATAGAGACCTTTTTCGGCGGCTTTATCGATAATGTAATCAACATGGTCCCAATAATCATAGGCTAAAGAATCTTTTGGATTATTGCCCGGGGTAAGCATCGGTTTTGAAACATCGGCATGAACAACTGAGGAATCGAGGTATACATTTCTCGATGGAACATCATGTAATAACATTACCTGGATGACATTAAAACCTTTTTGTTTGCGGTCTTTGAGATAAGTATTTGCCTCTTCTCTTGTTAACCTGCCAAACAATAACCAGCCAGTGTCGCCAAGCCAGAAGAATGGTTTACCATCACCGGTGGTTAAATATCTTCCATTCTCTGAAACCAAGAGACTTTTATCACCAAAATGCGATTTTTTCTTACAGCCAAAAGCTAAGCAAGAAACCACAACAAGCAGAAATATTTTAGATTTAATGTTCATGTTAAATTTTATTGATGATAATGACTTCGTCTCCTGATCCAACCTTCTCTAACTTAGCAATAGCGCCGGCATTAATTTTCTCTTCTTTAAGCAGTTTCCCTGTTTTGGAGTTCAGCACTTTCACATTGAATTTCCCAGATACTTTGCTCAAATCGAGGTTGATGCCATTAGCAGAAGCGTTATACAAAATATAAGCTTTGCCAGGGTTTTCTAAACCATATTGTTTTGCAGATTTATCTGTAGGTAAAAAGGGTTTCATCGAAGATGCCGCAGTTAAAATTGAAGCATCAATTACATCGACATTGGAGAGCGAACCTCCTGCCATTAAAATTGCCCAACCGAAACTGTCAAAGCTATCTCCTGAATAAATCACCGCTTTTTCGGGAAATTTATTTTTATACGCTGAAACAGCATCATAAACTTCTTCAAAAGATGTTTTTTTAGGTTTTAACAAACGTGCATGCTGACGTGGCGCCAAACTTAAACCACCTTGTGGCGCATAAGCCGTTCCATCGGCCTGGTAATGCCAGTACCTGATATCGATCAGATCAACAACACCAGCACGCTTTGGATCAGCCAAAATCGCGTCCTGAACATCTTTGGTTACGCTTAAACCGATAATTGGGTGCTTGCCTGTTTCTTTTTCCCATTCGTTAATGGTATCGATCCAGAACTGAACAAAGTGCAACGGACCTGTAAATTCGGCACCGATTAATTGGATAACGCCTGTGTTTCCATCAAAATTCTCTAAACATTTTCTGATATAAGCTTTATGGATTGCCTTGCGGTGTTCGTTGCTGATATCGTAAAACTGCTCAGCCATAAAAATGCGTTTGTCGCCGGCATATGGTACAGGTTCAGGGAAACCTGTGTCGTTTATGTTGTTTGCGGTACGCCAAGGAAAATCGGCATAATGCGCCCCGGCCTCGATAATGTTGTGTTGAAAATAGTTCTCGTGGATTAAAACCAAGCCTTTTTGATCAGCCAGATTAGCAAATTGCTTTAACCTGTCCCAATACCAAAGGTTGTATTTGGTAATATCATATTTGCTCAAACCATCCCAGGCTTTATCCTGTCCGCTACGAGCAAATGGCAATTCATAAAAAGGTGCCCAAACTTCGCCATCCATACGGCGGATGCGCTCGTGATCATCTCTTCTTCTATCGTACCATAGGCCATAATTGTGATCTAGCACTTTAACCTGACCGTTTTTCATGGCATCGGTCATCGAATCCAGATCATCTGTTAAACCATTACCTGAACGACCAGGAACGAAACGTGTGATATGAAACTTGGCATTTTTTAATCCATACGGACGGGGGCTTCCGTTCCACCAGGGCACATCCTGACGACCGCCGAGAACGATTTCGCTGCCACGAACCAACCAACCATTTTTGATGCCCATCGCACCCGCAAGAGCAGGTTGAATAACTTGATCTAAGCCGATCTTATCAATGCTCTTTGCCGAACCGGCATCTGTAGGGATTTTATTCCTGTCAGAAGCTGCATCAATATATTCTGAAACGGTTAAAGCAGGTTTGTAGGCTAATTTTGTCAGTTTTAATGCCACATCTACAGGCGGACTGCTTGATGCTTCCGTTTCAACAGGTAGCACAAAATTCCTGCTATCCGCCTCACTTCCCAATCTATCCTTTAGTTGGGCATAATATAAGCTTCGCGGCTGAATCTGTTCGTTTGACATATCCCAATAGCCATTTCCGGCAAATTGAGACCAGGTTCCAAAAGCCCAGTTTTGAGCTGTTGGTGGCTGAAAATTATCAACCCTTGCGGCGCTACATTGCCAAAAAACACTATTTGCAGCACTCCAGCCAGCACCTTGCCCATCCTGTCCACGGTTTAAATAACTCAACGCTTGTCCATCAATATTTACGATATCGAATAATACACCTGATGCCCAGCTATCAATTGCGCCGCTAAAACTGAAAGGTAAATAAGACTGACACTGCACAAAAACATTGGGGCCTGGAGTACAGAAACCTACTGCAAAATCATGGTAGCCATATTCTGAGTACAACCTTTGGAAAAGCGTTTGCTGACCGGTTGTTAAAAAGGTAAAACGGCGCTCGCCACCGATTTCGGAAATTGGAGCTAACGATTTACAATCTTCAACAGTAATCCTTTTTGAAGTTTCCAAAACATTTACTGCAGAACCTGCAAAATGCTCAAAAACCACCTGACGAACCCATGCATCTTGTACGTTTTCTAAACAGATAGCTGTCCAACGGTGATATTCGTCTTTAATATTTTCTTTATGATAATCTGATTCAATTTTCAGATTTTCAACACCAGATTGCGTAATTCTTCCATCCCATTTATATTTCGAAACAGTTGCGCCACCATATTTAGCATCTAAAGCTGTTGTAATTGGCACATCGAAAGTTATTGTATTGCCATTTATGGCGATAATTTTTCTATCCCAATGAATATCTCTTGTCCCTGGTTTCCAGCCCAAAGCACTTTCACCGCCCCCAAATTCGACCGTTTTGAGGATTTCGATCCATTCTTTAGTTGAAGGTCTGTTAATGATGATCTGATCACCTACTTTAAATCCATTGGCATTAGACAGTGTAATTTTATTTGCATTAACGGGCACATAAGGATCAGTAACCGCGATTGCCTGTTCTTCTATCCTGTTTTTTTGACCTATAATCCTGATTACACCAATCCGGTCTAAACCAGTTGCAAAAATCTTTGTACCGTTTTCACCCATTCCACTTCCCCGTAGTACCACCCCAGAAGCTGACAACCTTAATGTTCCGGCAACTTCGTAAGTTCCTTTTTCTAATAAAACGGCACCTCGTAAACCATCTTTACCAAGGGGTAATTTCGAAACATAATTAATTGCTGACTGAATCCTTAAGGTGGCATCGCCCTTTGAAACTGGAACAATGACCTTTATTGTTGCATTAGGAATGGCTTTTTCGCCTGCCATGTAACCAGCATAAGAAAAATCGGGAATCCGGTTTCCATCTGTATCCGGTGTATAAGCTATTTTGCCATCCTTCCCTTTAAAGATAGGTTTTGGTGGCTCTACCGGTTTTGTTTTTTGGGCAAACGAAAAGTTAGTCGCCAAAAGCGCCATTACCAAAAACGGTAAGGTTTTTAGTTGTATAACTTTTAATATGTGGTTAGTTTTTGGCATTGATGTTTTTTTCTTTGTCAACAATCTATGAACGGTCGTCACCCTGAATTCATTTCAGGGTCTTTATAGCATGAAAGATGCTGAAATAAATTCAGCATGACGACAGCCGAAAAGCAAAATTGCTATGCGACTGCCAAGCCTTTCCGCTTTCAACTTTGGCCTTTCTCCTTTCTTAAGGTCTCACTTTATTGATATCCACCAAGCTATTTAAATAAACTTCGATATTGGCATAACCTGATTTCGAAATTTTTGAGGCATCCTTAGCATCTTTCGGATTTAGTCCGTTTTTTGTTTCCCAGGCATCCGGTATTCCATCATGATCTGTGTCTACATAAGGTTTTCCTTTATATTCTGGATAACCGCCAACTTGTGCGATATCAGAAATGATACCTTGTTTATAGGAATTTGCCGGTAAACGGCGTTTTACATAACTTTGTTGAGCAGGCAATTTCCCATCTTCCACATGTTCAATTTTGCCTGTTGTAACCTGTTTAATAATACGTTGATCAACAGCGTCTCTAACAGGAAGAGATGCACCAGCATTGGCCAAAACATAATCATAAGCTTTTTTGGTATCGATGATGGAAATTTTCGCCATTGGCAAAGGTTTATCCACTTTCATCGAATCTAACAACTTTTGTTTATCTCTTTTGCTTTCAGGTTGAACACCACCATCCCAATTATTTTTGGTTACCTTTTCGTTTCCTTCTATAATATTTCCGGTTATATAAGCTTTACCAAATTCGTTGGCAAACTTTTTATCTCTGCCCGATTCAGGTTTTAAGATACGATAAGAAATCGGTTCCCCTGCAGGAGTAATCGGTCCTGGTTTATAGTAGTTGTTAATGAAACTATAAAATGAAGCATTATCGCCACCATCGGCACTTCTGTTCCACCAGTTAAAGATCACATTATTGGCAAAACCAAAATCCCCATACATCCCAACAGATGGATTCCGACTGATATTTGACGCCCAAAGGTTACGCATAAAAGTACTGTTCAAACCACCAATTGTACTTCCAAAAGCATGGTTATAGGTATCTAAAGCCTCAGAAAAGATCGAATTTTGAATGGTAACGTTTACCGTAGGCAATTTTACAGGTTTAGAACCGTCTTTTGGATCATAAACATGGCGGTAAATCGACATATTTTCATCTAATCCCCAACTTGTTGAAACGTGATCGATGATGATGTTTCCGACAGGATTTCCGCCAATGGCATCATCTCTACGGGTAACATCGGTTGCTCCCCGACGGAAACGCATATAACGGATCACTACATCATGGGTGTTGATCCAAACTGATTCGCCAGCCACACAGATCCCATCGCCAGGCGCACTTTGACCGGCAATGGTAATATAAGGTGCACGGATAATCAAGGGCGTTTTTAATTTGATGATCCCCGAAACATTAAAAACAATGATTCGGGCACCGCCTTGCTCGCAAGCCTCACGTAAAGTTCCGCTGCCCGAATCTTCAAGACTGGTTACTACGTAAACTTTTCCTCCGCGGCCACCAAAAGAATAAGCACCACCACCTTCAGCACCCGGAAAGGCCACTGTTTTAGCCTGCGGCAAATCGCCTGGTTTTGCTGCCCATGGAATATAAGGTTTACCATGTTTTGCTTCTTCATCTACAATGTGTTTTACTTTTAAAAATTGCAGTTCAGATTTTTCTTCAATACTTTTTAAAAGCGAATCGGCTTTCTTTTCCATAGCCTCTGGGATTACCGGATATTGTGCAAAAGCTACATTTCCAATGCCACAAAGCGCTATTATGCTAAAAATTGAACTCCAGATACGCATATTAGTTTGGCTTAACAATTGAAACGGGAACAACACTATTTAGATATACTTCGATGTTCGCATAACCACTTTTTGTAATTTTAACAGCATCAGATGCATCCTTAGGGTTTAAACCATTTTTAAGCTCGTAAGCATCGGGCATGCCATCATCATCACTGTCTTTATATGGCGTGCCTTTATATTCTGGGTAACCTCCAACCTGAGAAACTTCTGTAATGATACCTTGCTTGTAAGAATCGCCAGGTAATCTGCGGTGTTCAAATTGAAAAGCAGATGGTTTAGCATCAGGGTGAACTTCAATTTTACCTGTAGCAACCTGTTTAACTACGCGGGTATCAACCGGATCTCTTTTCGGTAAAGTTGCACCAGCATTTGCCAAAACATATTCTTTAGCTTTTAAAGTAGGGATAATGCTAATCTTAGGCATTGGAAACGGATTCTTAGCTTTCATCGCAGCGAAATATTTACTTGCTTCGTCGAACGACATTAAATTTCCTTTTTTATCTTCTAACTGAACACCTCCATCCCAGTTATTTTTGGTTACTTTTTCATTACCGTCAATTATATTTCCAGATACATAAGCCCTGCCAAAAACAACATAGGGTAATTTACTGCGTCCAGATTCTGGTTTTAAAATGCGGTAACTGATAGGATCTTTTAGTTCGGTAACCGGACCTGGTTTATAAAAGTTATTGATGATGTTATATTGTGCGGTATAATCGCCGCCATCGGTTGAGCGGTTGTTCCAGTTAAAAACCACATTATTAGCAAAATTAAAAATTCCATTCCAGCCAATTGATGGGTTACGTGCGCCATTATCTGCCCAAAGGTTACGAACAAAGGCACAGTTTTCTCCACCTAAGGTGCTACCGAAAGCATGGTTCCAATAATCTAGTGCCTCTGAGAAAATAGAGTTTTGTATCGTAATATTAACCGTTCCCAATTTTTCTTCGGTTTTACCTGTACTATCATTGTACATATGGCGGTACATCGACATGTTTTCATCCAATCCCCAGCTTGCCGAAACGTGATCGATCATAATGTTACCTACAGGATTACCACCAATGGCATCATCGCGACGGCCAACAAAGGTTTCACCCCTTCTAAAACGCATAAAGCGAACAATAACATCATGAGTGTTTAACCAAACCGATTCGCCGGCCACGCAAACTCCATCACCAGGTGCGGTTTGACCAGCTATAGTGATATAAGGCGCGCGGATAATAAGCGGGGTTTTTAATCTGATGATCCCTGAAACATTGAATACCACAATCCTTGCACCACCTTGTTCACAGGCATCACGTAAAGAACCAGGTCCTTTATCATTTAAGTTTTTAACCACAATAACCCTACCGCCATGGCCACCAAAACTATAGGCGCCACCACCTTCTGCACCTGGAAAAGCCAATAAATCTGATTGTGGTAAATCATTTGGCCTACCCGCCCAAGGAATATATGGCTTGCCCTGAGCGGCCTCTTTTGCAATAATAGGCTTTGCTTTCTCCCAGGCAATATCAGATTGGTGATAGGCTTCTTTCATCATCGAATCAGATGATTTTTTAATATCGGCGGGAATGTTTGGATATTGGGCAAACGTATAATTTGCGGAGAGTATTAACGCTGTTGTTAGCAACAGATTTAAAATGTTCTTTTTCATTTGTGTTGTTCGTTGGGAAGAGAAAGAAATTACGAAATATTTTTAACTAGCAGAAAAATCTAATTGCTGATATTGAAAATCGTGGCTCATTTCTTTGTCTATCCTTGTAAGTAATTTTGGTTAGAAAGTATATTATCTTTCAAATTTGCATGCAAAAAGCACCTGTTTAATGTATAATTTTGGCTATCTATTGTATCATCTTATCAATTGGCAAAAATGCCTGTAACAAATTAAATTCATTCTCGCAGCCATGTTACAAGATAGGAATAAAATTCATATATAAATGTAACATTCTTAAATAAAAAAAAGGAAACAAATTAATGTCCCCTTTTTCCAAACCAAATATAAAAAAACCGGGGTGGTGAGCAAACCGCCCCGAAGATATTCTGTAATTACTTTAATGGATCGAAGGTACCAGCACCATTCATGCTATCCCAACCTGTTGTTTGTTGGAGATATGGACTTGCTGATAATACCGTTTGATTGATGCCGAAGAAATAATATTGTGGGTACCATGTAAATTTCCAGTTAGCCGGGCTTGTTTTATCAAGATCGTCTCTTACACTGATCTTGAAATAGTTATCGTAAAGGTAATCAACGTATTGATCGTAGGTGGTAATTCCAGCAGGATAAGTTGCAGGATCTCTATCAATAAGCGGAGCCGTTCCTGAGGCCGGTTTTAATAAAGGATCATTTGCACCAACGTAATCAGCACCTGCAAGTGTTTTAACTCCAATATAAAACCCTGTTCTACGCGTGCCATTTAATGGTGTAAAACCTAACCTTGTGGCGGTAGGACCAGATTCAAAAAGCATCCATCTTCTTAGATCCCAGAAGCGTTTGCTTTCGTAGGCGAATTCTACTTTTCTTTCGTTTAAAGCAGCTGCAAATAATTGGTCGCGGCTTAAACCAACATCCAAACCATAAGACCCGTCTGTACCGGCTAAAATGCCTGCCCTATCTCTTATAGATTTAATGCCTTCAAAACCTTCGCTAAGTTTATCTGCACCGATAGCTGATTCAGCAAGATTTAGTACAACTTCTGCAAATCTTATCTCCATATAGTCGGTTGGACTATTGCTAAAGTTACCAATTGTATTGTTTGCGTTTGGATTATTTGCTTTACATAAATATATACCGCTTGCATTGGCTCCTTTTGTTTCAGTAGTGCCATTATAGCCAGCTGTTGACGTTTTTTTCCAAACATAAGTCCATTGCTTATAATTAGTTGCACCCGAATACGGCCAGATGGCTCCATTATATACAAATGTTTTATAAAACCTAGGGTCTCTGTTTTTGTAAAATTTAGCGTCCGAATATGGATATGCAGCAGATGAAGCATTAATAGATTTACCATCCCTCATCGGAAAAGCATCCACAATCTGTTTGGTTGGCGATATTGATCCTCCGCCATTAATTTCTCTCGATCTGGTAGCTTGTTCCCAACCGTTGTTTTTTTGTGGATTTCCGGTTGTTAATGCATTAAAGCCAAAAGCGAATACAGATTCGATACTGTTATCAGCTATAAACATATTTCCCCAGGCCACTCCATTTGCTGTTCCTCCTACTTTATATAAGCCAAAGCCATTAGCTTCTAATAAAGTTTTGGCTGCTAAATTTGCTTGGTAGGCTCTATCCCAACGTGCCCTGTCATCGGTGCGGTTAAAAAGTGGGCTTGCCCATGTTAACAATACCCTACCTTTTAGCGCAGCAGCTGCGCCTGATGTAATTCTACCATTATCTACTCCTGTCCATTTTCCAGGCAATAAGGAGATGGCCATATCCAAGTCTTTAACAATCTGTTCTATACAGGCAGAAGATGAGCTTCTTTGTATTTCATTCGCAGGTCCGGAAGAAACAATTGGATCTTGAGGCGTTAAAACCAGTGGTACCCCGCCATATAACTTTACCAGTTCGAAATATTGCCAGGCTCTCCAAAAGTACATCTGTCCTTTAAACTTATTGGTTATATCTGTTGTTAAACCATGCTTATCAATTTCCTGTAGAAAAAGATTGATCTCTTTCATGCGTGTCCAGGTGTTATTGGCTACACTATTTGGCAAACGTTGTCCAAAGTATTTTAATGCATTTGTATTTACATATGAAATTTGGGCCCATTCTTTATTCCAATCCGTTTCACCTGCCAGCTCATCGGTAGTTTGAGTAAATGCCGAACTGTAAGTGCCGTTATCTGTAGCACTCTGCACCTGCACATTTGGAGTGCCATTGTTTGCTGGTAAAAACAACCCGTATACATAATCTACATAGCCCTGAGCCAGTGAGGCTTCTTGAAAAACCTGCTCATTAAAGCCTGCATAATCTTTTTTCTCTTCTAAAAAACTGTCTTTGCAGCTCGCAGTTAATATAACCAGCGAAACCAAAACATATATTTTATTAATCTTTTTCATGTCTCTAAAATCTAATAGTACAACTATTTTTAATTGTTAAAAAGTTACGTTTAATCCAAAAGAAAAAGTTTTCAGATTCGGAAAAACGTCGTATGCTGTATCACTATCCCTATAAGAATATGGGTTATAGAAATTATAAGGGTTTAACGCGCTTGCGTAAACACGTACATTACTTACTTTAACTTGTTCGAGCCAGCGCTTAGGAAGAGAATAATTTAACTGTATGCTAGCTAAACGCATTCTAAATGAAGAAACCTTCCAGAAATTTGATGTTGGACTTAAGCTTGTAGCTTCCCAATTTGGGTTTGGCATAGTACCTGTTGGGTTTAGGATGGGATCATAAATATCGCCCCAGATCTCAGGCACACTTGCAAAAGTGCGTGAAATAGAATTGTTCATTTTTTTACGGGCATCGATTTCCGACCATCCCCCAAACGAACCTGAAATTACCGCCTCTATTCCTATTCCTTTATAATTTGCTTTTAATGTTGTTCCGTAACCATAATGGTTGGTGGCTTTTTTTGATAACTGTACCTGATCATTAAAGTCAATTATACCGTCTGGACCTGCAAAAGATCCATCAGGCTGTAAAGGTCCTCTAACATCTCTATAATAGAGCATGCCTGGCTTTAAATCTTTGGCCAACACTGCTGATCCGCTACCGGCAGCACCTGGATTTACGGAGGTAATTTTGTACTGACTTAAATAAGCATCGATTTCTTGCTGATCTTTAAACATGCCTAAATAATCATAACCCCATTTACCAACGTCAGATGAAGTTCCATTACGTGGATTCCAAGGATATAGAACATCATTTGCATTGTAATCTGCTTTGATTACTTTATTATCTGACCAAGCAAACCTAAAATCTACGCCATAACTAAAATCCTTGCCAATTTTATCGTTCCAACCAATTCCCAGTTCGTAGCCAAAGTAATCTGCTGTAGCATAATTTTGTGAGGCTACTGAACCACCAATCGTGATTGGAATATTAGATGTTACCTCTGTTAAAATATTTGTTGCGTGATTATAATAACCATCCAGAGATAATGTAAGTCGGTTTTTTAAAAATTTAGCATCAATACCCACGTTATTTTTAAGCTCGTCGCTCCAGGTTGCATCAGGGTTTGGAGATGCTTCCATTTTATAACCTGCAGTTGCATTTCCATCTCCACCAAATACTGCTCCTTTACCATCCTGGAAGGTGTAACGCTGTCTCCATAACCAGGCCTTAGTTTGGTCGTTACCTAATAAACCTATTGAGTACCTTAGTTTTAAGAAGTCAATACCAGGTACTTTAAAAAAATCTTCTTCTGAAATTACCCAGCCCAATGAGCCTGAATAGAAATTACCCCAATAGTTACCCGGTGCAAATTTGGTAGAAGCATCACTTCTAAACATAAATTCTGCAAGGTACTTATCTGCGTAACTGTAGTTTGCTCTTGCAACATATGATAGTGATCCTCCTTCTGATTTTGTAGTGCTTCCGTCTATCGCGCCGGTTGCTGAGTTAAACTGGCCATTCGTTTGTTGGATCGGATCTGCTTTAAATACAACCTCATTATTAAAGGCTTGCTCAGATCTTTCTACCGTAGCTAAAGCACCTATCGTATGTTTTCCGAACGACCTGTTATAGGTTAGCACAAAGTTTGATTGTGTTGAACTTTGTGTCGTATTGGAATAATATAACCGATTACCATTAGAAGCAACAAGAGCTGTTGGTAATGTTGCCCCGTCGTAAATATGTTCATTAGTACCTAATTTTTTAAAGGTGTAAACATTATATTTTGTTCCGATCTGTGATCCATTGCTACTACCCATATTTCTAGAATATGCAGCTCTTGCACTTAGACCTTTAACGAAGGGAATATCGTATTGAGCATTTAAATTTATCGTAAAGTTGGTATTTCTGGTATTCGCCAGATTGCCTAATTTTTCGATTTCGTAGAAATGATAGGTAGAAAAATCATTAGTGGTTCCCGGTAGTTTTACAGGATATCCATTAATGTACATCGGCACGTAACGAGGCGCAAGGATGAGGTTCCTGTAATCGTTGTCATCTAACTCACTACCAATTTTATTGAATGTTTTAATGAGTTCGCTATTGTTTCCTGAAACCTGCAAACCAACCTTCAGATTGGTTGCCACCTTAATATCGGCACCTGATCTAAAGTTCCAACGTTTAAAATCAAGACTCGAAAGGTTTCCATCTTGCTTGTAATAAGCTACATCACCGAAATAGGTTGCGCGGTCTGTACCTCCGGAGATACTTAAAGTGTGTTTCATGTTATAGGATGATTTCCAGGCATCTTCTAACCAATCGTAATTAATGTTTTTAAAATGCTCTAATTCGTCCTGACTAAAAAAACTATCAGCTGCTGAAGCGCCTGTTGGATTTACATTAGCTCCATTCGGTCCGTTCATAATGTTATAATACATCCCAAACTGATAGGCGCTCATCATTTTAGTTCGGTAAGCTTCATCATTAAAGGCATACGAGCCGCTATAACTGATGCGTGGAGGTCCGATTTTACCGCGTTTAGTTTTTACTAGTACTACTCCATTACCTGCTCTTGTACCATAAATAGCTGCAGATGCATCTTTTAGGAAAGATAAACTTTCTATTTCAGAAGGATCCAGGTTATTAAAGAGTGTAGCATCAGGTTGTCCGTTTTGAGGATTGATCTGAATTACATCATCAATTACATATAGCGGGTCTGTAGAACCGCCGTCTTTAGAGAAAATAGTGTTAGGATTTCTAATGGTCAACTTTGCTGTAGAACCTGGTCTTGAAATACCCCCGCTCACCCCAACACCTAATATTTTTCCAGCCAGTGCAGCACCGATATTACTTGCAGGTAAGTCCTCCACCTCGGTTGCCTTTATATCTACAACAGCACCTGTTAAATGACTTCTCTTTTGGGTACCATAACCAACAACAACCACATCTTCGAGGCTCTTGTTTTCCGGAACTAAACGAACTACAATATTAGTTTGCTTGCCTATGGTTACCTGTTGTCTTACATATCCTATAAATGAGAATACAAGAACATCTGCATCAGATTTTACCTGGATGGTGTAAACACCGTCAGAATTGGTGCTCACATTGCTTGGAACACCTTTTAGACTTACATTTACTCCAGGGATTCCCTGCCCATCTGCCTGATCGACAACTTTACCCGTAATCTTTCGGTCTTGAGCAAAAAGGATTGTGCTTGCCAGTAGCATAAATAGCAAGGACAAAGAAATTTTGCGTAAAAATTTTAAGTTCATCTTATTATTTGGTTAGTTTTTAATTCTATTTAGACAATTTCCCGTCTGCTTTTAATGGTGTGATCTCTTCAATGATCAAAAGTTTCAACCTTCAATCGATTGAGCAACTATAGTATCGTTTTAACTTTACAAATGGAGCGTATTAAGAGAGCAGAGAAAATAGATGTAAAATTATTTTATGATAAAAGAATCAACCACGGCTTCTAATAAAAAAAATCGGTGATAATATGGGTAATTTGGCTCATTTTTTACTTTGATCTTGGTATTTATTCTGGTTAGAAAGTATATTATATCTCAAAATTGCAATCAATAATCGGCTATTTACTGTATGATTTTGGCTACATATTATAGGCTATTAACGTAACTAAATCAAATCAATATAGTTCTTTGCTTGATCTGTATTTGATGATCTAAGATATGGAAATATATTCATATATAAATGTAACATTCTTAAATAAAAATAAATTAAAAAAAACGAGACAGATTTTGCCTCGTTTTAGATGAATTAAAGCCCATGTTATTGAGCGCTCACAAATGATAGTATTAATTCTGAATTTTCACATCAACGTTTAAGAATACACCGCCAGAAGAGTTGTTACTCGAAACAGAATTCACATAAAAAGCACCATACTTTCCGTCAGCAGTTAAAAAATAAAATAAACTCCCTGGAATCAGCCCGGTAGATATACCTTTAAGTGTGGGCTTTGCACTTTTACCTGCCGTAATAATCTGATCGCCTGTTCGAAGATTTAAAAAGGCGGCAGACTGTGCGGTTTTTGGTGCGGCAAATAACGTTGCTTTTTTGGTCCAAGCGTTAATGTCGTAGGAAGTAAAAGGAATCGGGCTCGAATTTAAAGCATAAACATTGTACAAATATGCATTTGGTGTCCCGGTTACGGGCGACCTATACAATCCCAGATCTATTTTATCAGAACTGGCTGCACCGTTACTGTAATTGAATAGTTCTCCTGTTGAAAGTGACATATAACAGTTCTTCACTTTACCTAATGTATCAGGAATATATAATTCTCTTGAAGACCAATATTTATAATCTGACCTTACCTCTATTGTAATCGTTTTGTAACCGTCACCCAAATAAACCCCTGCTTTATCCAAAGCCCAAATGCGATAGGATGTTTTGCCAACCCGGGTATTCATTTTCAGTTTTACAACTCCCGAATAATTTCTTCTTTGATTATCGTTAACTATAATTTTAGAGGGTATAGCCGCCGATGTTTCGAAAATACAGACAGCATACATATCCTCCTTTGCAGAAGTTATGGTGTAATCCAGATACACGCTATCACCTGCATTTACTTCTTTATAATCGGTTACTGCATAAGGGCTTGTTGAATGATAGGTTACTGTTACATCATCAAACATATTAAATATATTTTCTCCTTCTTTTTTACATGAAGAAAATACGACGGCTCCTACAGCCAAAAAGCCTAAATATTTTAAAATTCTTTTCATGATTTTATCTGTTTAAATAAAGAATTATTTTAAAGGATCAAAAGTGCCACCATCCCAACCGATTGTTTGCTCTAATAACGGGCTAGAATTCATAAATGTTGATGGCAAAGCATAGAAATAATAGGTATCTGGTATACTGAAGCCAGTTACGCCCTGGTTCAATATTGAGGTTTTGAAGTATTTCTCAAAAGATGTTTTGTCATTGACATTAACTCCTTCTCTAAACCGTGCTCCATTTGCCGTAACTACTTCAAGTTCAGTTTTTAGTGCTGCAGATTTTGTTTCCCACTGTATGGTTTGCATTGAGCCTTGTAAAAGATGGTAATTTCTGGTACGTCTTAAATCGTAGGCACGTTTACCTTCGAACGCAAATTCTATCATTCTTTCTTTCAGTATTAAATCTCGCATTAGTAATTTCGATGAAGCCAGATCTAGTCCGTAATTTTTTGTTCCAGCCTGAATGCCAGCGCGAATTCTGATTTCTTTTACTAAATTTTGTGCTTCTGCGAGGTTACCGATTTCATTGGCACATTCTGCCAAATTCATAATTACTTCAGCATAACGCAACTCTATCCAGTCTAAGCCATTCCCCCCAAAATCATTGGCATAAGCCACAGCGCCTTTCGCCAGTTCAGGATCGCAAAATCGTTTCATATAAAAGCCCTGCGGCGATGGTTCGGTAATGTTCGAAACATAATTCCATTGTCTCCTGCTGCTTGCACCGCTTAATTTCCAGCTGCTTCCATTGTAGGCTATCGTTGCATCCAATCTTGGATCGCGGTTTACCCAAAATAGCACAGGATCGTAAGTGAACGAGCTGGCCTGCCCAACCGGAACTCCATCCTTCATGGTATAAGTGTTTACAAGATTTAAGGTCGGAATAAATGCAGATGCACCACCACCCTCTTCTGTGGGCCTTGCTTTGGCTTCTACATTCTGACCTCTTTTTTCAACTTTATTAGAATAGGAACGGACAATTATAGCCTCCGTATTACTGGTTCCTTCCTTCAAAAAAATATCTCCATAGTTTGGTAATAAACTGTTACCTGAAGCTTTGCATATATCATAAGCTTCTTTACAAGCCTGATATGCAGTAGTCCACCTGCTTTGATCAAAGGGGTGTGATGGATTATCTAGGGGATTAAACTGCGGACTTGCCCAGTATAACAATACCCGGCCTTTTAATGCGGCCGCTGCCTTACGTGTAAATTTACCCCGTTCATTCCCGTCATTCCAGGTTACATTATTTAATAAAACCATTGCAGAATCCAAATCGCTCACAACAGATTTAAAACATGCTGATGCGCTGGATCTTCCACTTAACTCTACATTATCTGGATTTTGCGGTGTAAGTACCAGAGGAACACCACCGTAAAGTCGAGTCAGTTCAAAGTAAGAGAGTGCTCTCAATGCAAAAAATTGTCCCCGCAGTTTATTTTTAGAATCTTGTGCAAGGTTGCCTCCAGGAATTTCCTTGATGGCAACGTTACAGCGTGCAATGTCGAAATACCTGTTATCACCTTTTGTCCCCTGGTATTTCGTAGCAATAAACTTCACGTCGTTAGAAGTTAGGGTACCGTTTACGCCAATTGCTTTGCGCATAATACTTTCTGATGAAGAAAAACGGTCTTCATCACTTGCGTATATTACATTGTTAGCAGCCAACTCGTAAGGGAAATCGGGCATAACAACGTCATAGGTATCATTTAATAGGAACTGTATTGCCCCTTCATTGTCCCATATTCTGGAGTCAATCCCATTTCTGTCTTTTACATCGAAGAAATCTTTCTTACATCCCGAAAAAGATGCCATCAGCATAGCAAGCATGCCAATTGCCAAAGTATTTTTATATTTAAATTTCATTGTTCAGATTTTAAGTTTGTAACCTTTATAAACTTATATTCAAGCCTAAGGAAATTGTCCTCAGAGTTGGATAGTCATAAATTGTTGAAGAGTACGGATCTTTGTATTTGAGCGGATTTACGATAGTCCATAGGTTGTTTCCTGTTAAAACCAATCGAGAATCTGCGATACCGACCCTGCTAAGCAAGCTTTTGGGCATCTTATAGGTTAAGGTCATATTGTTTATCCTGATCATTGTGCCGCTTCTGGCCCAGAAAGTCGAATTCCAACCGGCTGCTATACCGGCATCATCAAACCTTGGAAATTCTGCATTTGGATTTTCTGGTGTCCAGTGATCGCGCCAATAAGCCGGAACATTAACCGTAGTACTTGCAGGTGCTTTTGATTTGCTATCAAAAAACACCTTTCCGCCAAACCTGGTTACAAAGTTTGTACTTAAACTCAATGTTTTGTAAGAAATGGCCACATTAAAGCCAATACCAAAAGAATTGGTAGACTCGAACATAGGAACCTGATCTTTTTCAGTAATTTTTCCATCGCCATTAGTATCTTCATAATACAGCCAACCAACTTGTGGTACCCTGTTGTTAATGGTATATGTTGGGTATTGATTGAGAAGTGCATCTACATCCGCTTGTGTTCTCAGCATCCCCTTCGAAATCAATCCATAGTTGCCACTGTTATATTTATTGGGATCCGTTCCGAACTGGTATTTTAAATCAGGATAGGTAATATCCCATAACTGAAATTCATTATAAAACATCTGATCAATCCGACTATTGGCAAAACCAAAGAGAATATCGGTATTTACACCCCAGTTTTTATCAATTTTTGCTTTATAACCTATTGAAAACTCATGTCCCCAATTGGTACGCTGCTGGTAATTTAGCAGTGGTGCTTCAAAGCCTGCATACATTGGGAAATTTTCATTGTTCCCTTTATCAAACATATCGTAAGAATACCTGTGGTAAAATTCGTAGGTGAAATTGATTTTGTTTTTCAAAAAAGAGGCGTCTAAACCTAAGTTGAAAGTACGGGCCTTTTCCCAGGTAATATCAGGATTAGGCATGATCTCAGGATTGAGTCCACCGGTTAATGTTTCATTATATAGGTATCCTGCCGGATCAACTGTGTATCTCGATTGCCATAACCTGGCATTAATCCTGCTTTCTCCCACCAATCCATAATTGGCTCTAACTTTTAAACGATCTACAAATTTGACGTTGTCTTTAAAAAAATCTTCTTCACTTATTGCCCATCCTAAACCAACACTTGGAAACAAGCCCCATCGGTTGCCAGGTGCAAAATTTGAAGATGCATCCATACGAGCAATTGCTTCAATAAAGTATTTCTTGCCATAATCGTAATTTAACCTGCCGATGTAAGAACGCTGAACCGATTCGAAAATGCTTTTGTTCTGTAGCGTGAAAGTTGAGCGATCGAAACCCCAATACTCGTCAATACCCGGTAAAACCTGGTTTCGCCAGTACACATTCAATTGCTCACTTACACCCTCTGATTGATCGAAAGCAGCTAGCACATTCAAGCTATGTTTTCCAAATGTCCTGTCGTAACTTAGTGATGCAATAGCCTGATAACTTGAAGATGAGTTTGTGCCCGAAGAGAGCTGCGTATTTGCAGCACCTACTGCAGTTATTGTACTTACAACTTCATTGGTGTAAAGTAAATTGTTTTGTCCGGTTGTTTTGAAATTATAAACGGTGTATGGTGGCACGTATTGGCCACTTGTACCGCTTCGGTTATTTTTGCCAAATTGCAGGCGCCCGGTTAAACCTGGTATAAATTTTGGTTTATAATCAACAGAAGCATTTAGCGCCAGTCCTTGAGATTTATCGAAAATATTATTTCCTGAATTTACAACAGCAAGCGGATTGGTATTGCTATTGTAATTAATTGGTTTGCCATCAATTTGAATCGGCACCCATTTAGGTGTTGTAATCAACTGTTGGAAAAAAGCTTGATCGTTTTCTCCGCCATTTTTATAAGTATCACTTGTCTTTTTCGAAAAATCTGCACTTAAGGTAACAGTAGCTGTTAATCCATCGATAATTTTAGCATTCATACCCGATCTGAAAGCATATTTACTGTAGTTAATACCACCGTAGTTACCAGATTCATCATAATAATTTCCTCCGGCGAAAAAGGTGATGGCTTCAGACCCTCCAGAAACATTCATATTATGCCGGTTTACCTTAGAAACCTTCCATAATTCGTCAAACCAGCCTTTAATACTGCTGTTTTTCAGTTGTTCTAAATCTGCAGCAGAAAACATAGAAGAAGTTGGCGAATTTGCAATTCTATAACCGTCATTTAGCAGCTGGGCATGCTCGTATGCAGAAAGCATATCTACATTTGCTGCATTATCCGAAAAGCCTAAAAACCCGGTATAACTGATTTGTGGCTTTCCTCTTTTTCCTTTTTTAGTAGTAATTAAAACTACTCCCTTTGCACCCGATGCGCCATAAATAGCTGCTGAAGCATCTTTTAGGAAAGAGATATCTTCAACCATAGTTAGATCTAAATTATCGAAATCATCGCGGGTAACTGTAATCCCATCAATTACGTATAATGGTTCGGTAGTCGCGCCCAGTAAGGCCGATTGTTCTGATCTTGATGCTCCTCTTATATTAATGGTAACCGAAGAACCAGGTTTGCCTGAAACAGAGTTAACACCAACACCAGCAATCTTATTCCGAAGTGCAGCAGCAATGTTCGGCACAGGTAAATCCTGAATTTCTTCAGCCCTGATATTGGCCACTGAACCTAAAATCTCACTGCGTTTCTTCGTTCCATAACCAATAACAACAACGGCATCCTGATCTAAATTCTGACTGTCTTCTACAAAATTTACCGTTAAACTGGTTTTTCCGACCAGTGGAATAGTTTGCCTGATAAAGCCAATATAAGAAAATACTAATGCGTCGGTGGCAGGATCGGCGATCAATGCAAACTCACCTTTATCATTGGTACTTACGTTGTTAGTTTTGCCGCGTATCCCGACAGTTACACCCGGAATGGGTTGCCCGTCTTTTTTGTCTACCACCTTACCGGTAATCTGTTTTTGTTGCGCAAAAACAGCGGCACATGTGAATAACATGAGCACTAAAACCCATGAGGTTTTTCGTAAAAATTTTGAGTTCATATTTGTTATTTGGTTAGTTTTTTTACTAATACAGCTAATCTGATATCAATCATGCATTGAGTTTGATTAATTTCATTAGCATATATAAGCTGTACAGGCAATTGCTATACAGTTTATTCAATAGTGTTTCCGGTTAAGGATGGGTTTGTTTGTATTTGCTTTTACAGCATGCTAGTTAGGCATAAGAATTAGACAGCGTTATTTTAAAAATCTATCTAACATTAATTGTCTTTGTGGTGGCTCATATTTTTGTTTTTAGATTAAAAAATTATTGGTTAGAAAGTATATTTTAACTTTACATTAATGAAGGAATATCAATTTTTCAAACAAAATAGCAACGGTTATTGTATAATTTTATCAATTAAAGATTAACCTTTTCTCTATAAGCTATTTAGTGATTTTATTCACAATACAATATAAGTATAAATTCATATATAAATGAAATATTCTTGAATAAAAAAATATAAAAAATAATGGAGCGTTTAAATACGCTCCATCAGCCATGCTAGTTTGTTTGCGCTTTTGCTTTTCTCCTTTTCTCCCACTCTGCTCCTTCTTTCTTCAGATCGTATCCGGCAGCTGATAAGTAATTGTTAATGCGTCCTTTGTATTTACCAAACCATGCATGCTTTTTATCTGATGATTCTGCATCCATAGCATGTTCACGTGCTTCGGTAAGCCAGATCAGGATCTGTTTTTTCTGATCTTCGGTCAGCGTTAAAATTTCTTCCTGATAAGCTTTGTAAGTGATGGGCAATACATTATAGGTCATACCGTTTTTAACCAGCTCAACCTGCTCATTAGTTAGTTGCGCAGAAAGTTTGCCGGTGTATTTTTTATGGAGTTTAGCTAATGATGTTTCTACCACACGGCTATCCTTAGCAAGGGCTGAATCGCGTTCTACTTTATTGTCTTTGTTTTTTTCTTTAATTGCTTTAACACGAATGTCGCGCGCGGCATAGATGTCGTTTAAATTGCTATATTGATCTCTGATGATTACCGTCACTTTTTCGGTTTTCTTCGCATCTGTAATTCCAAGATTGGCAACAATTTTAGCCGAACGCTCGGTAATCATTTTCACATAGGCTTCTTTATCGTTCACAGGATTGTTCTGAGCAAAAATTGCAGTAATGCTCGAGAAGGTTAACAGTAAGGCTAAAATTGATGATTTCATGTCTTTATATTTAAATTGTATTTATTTTTTTTAGGTTCACATCTCCGCAAAAGTGCACTTTTAAGCCAAGTTCATCCATTGCAGCTGCTTTAATGCGGCAAGCTTCGTGCGCTCCGGCTTCATAATTGGTATAAACCACCTGAATATGGTTAGCTTTATGTCTGGCCATCAACTGATCGCGGCTCACGCCTTTCAAAATGGCATGCATAATTGGCCATTCGGGTGTTGTTCCGTCCCAACGTCTTTTGGTTTCGGCCGCAGGCAAAGCTACTACTTCTCCAACGCCCAAATCGCAATGTAATTCGTTATCCATTACATAAACTCGGCTCCAAACAATGAAACCTGGTTTACTGATGCCTTTTAACGATCCACCACCTAAACGGAAATACATAGCTGGCTGCCTATCGCTGCTTGCTCCGGCATAACCATCAATAAAATGTGCAGGTGGTGCTGCTCCAGAGATTAAAAACAGCCAAACAAAACCGTCTACATCATCATTTTTGTAATATTCACCCCAACGGATGTCATGAAGGGTGTTTTCTCCGGTCATTCCTAATTCTTTCCAAAGATTGTAGGTTACCAGGGCATCTAAACCGGCACATTCGTCTACCTCGTTAAAATGTGGTAAAGCCCGTTTTGGGTAAAGTTCTTTACCATCTACAGAAAATGCCGGCGGACGGTCTTCGTTATTTAATAAACCCTCTACTAAATCGCTGGCTACAGTTAAATCTTTCAATCCTTGCTGATACTGGATTCCAATGGTATCGCAGCTAAAATGATCAGCAATCCTCAGGGCGGCGATATACATTTTACACTGTTCGAGGGTTTGGTTTTTAGTTAATTGTGTCTCCTCTTCAGTTCCCCAGTTAAAGGTCATTCCTTTTTGCAAAAGCCAATCTAAAACAGCCTCTGCTTCACCATTGGTAACCTGCAGCATACCTGCATATAATGCCGATTGACTTAAACGCTCTTTAAAGAAACCGGTTTTGTGCAGCAGTTCGTCAGGAATGATAGCATTGTACATACCCATGCAGCCTTCGTCAAACACGCCCATGATCACTTTTCGCTCTTTTAAGCTTTTGGCAAAAGTTCTTCCTTTCTTGTCGTCGCTTAGTGGGATCTTACTTAAGGCAAAACTTTTTACATGACTTTGATCGTAACTGACCTTGCCGGTTGTGAGCCATTCTTGCAGGCCATCGGTAAAAAAATCATCCGTAAAATTTTCACTCCATAAAGTACTATATGGAATTGCCGCTTTGGTTAAGCAACCGTTCAGATTTAACATGCCTACCAAACCAGGCCATTGTCCGCTCCAGTTGGCTACGGTTAGTATCGGGCCACGATGTGTGGTAAGCCCTGCAAGTACATGATGTGAGTATTGCCAAACACTTTCTGCTACAATTATAGGTTGGTTGGGATCAATATTTCTAAAGATATCCATACCCATTCTTTGCGAATCGATAAAGCCATGTTTTTTTGTTGAATTGTATGAATGGGCACGTTTAACTTTCCAGCCAAATTGTTCGATGGCTAAAGTTAATTTTCGCTCCATTTCGACTTGAGCAGCCCAGCAATTTTGATTTGCTGAAAGCCGTAGATCGCCACTTGAAACCAGTAGAATTTCTCCTTGTTTACCTTGTCTCATAATTTATTAATGAACAAATAATTTATATAAAAATAATTTGTCAGCTTATATTTTGGTTACGCCTATATGGCTATATACAAAACTCAACAATGAAAAACACTATTTTCTGATAGTTTTTATCAAATTAATATAGGATGTTATCATTAAACTCGTTAACTTTAGACCGCTGTGGTATAATTTGTAGAATATTGTAATACAGCCCTAACCAAATATTTATTTTTACATGAAACCTCATTTTCATAAAGTTCCAATTACCTTACAAAGTTCCTTTAGTATCCGTCATGATATCAAACCCGATTTTGGGAATATCTGGCATTATCATCCTGAGCTAGAACTGCATTATGTAATCAAAGGAGAAGGCGTTCGTTTTATTGGTGATAACATCAGTAATTTTGTGCCAGATGAGATGGTGCTATTAGGCGAAAATCTGCCTCATACCTGGCGTTGTAAAGATGAATACTTCCAGAATAACCCCGATCTTACAACTGAAGCCATGGTGATTCATTTCTTGCCCGATTGTTTGGGTAAATACATGCTTACTTTACCTGAAGCTTACCTGATCCCTAAATTATTCGAAAAAGCAAAAAGCGGAATGGTAATTAAAGGGAAAGCTAAAGATAAACTGGTTGATTTAATGCGGGCTGCAGTTGATGCAACCAATTTAGACCGGATCATTATCCTCTTATCTATCCTTAAAACATTGGCCGAGACGGATGAATTTTCGACAATTGTAACGAGCAAAAATACATTCTATCAAAGCAATGAGTCTGAAACACTCCGTATCAATAAAATATGTAATTATACCCTGAGTAATTATAAAAAGGATATTACATTGGAAGAAGTGGCTTCATTAAGTAACTTAAGTGTAACTTCTTTCTGCAGGTATTTTAAACTGATGACGAAAAAGACCTTTTATGATTTCCTGATTGAAATTAGGGTGAGTCATGCCTGCCGTTTTTTAATTGAAAACAAGCTACCAACCGAAATGATCTGTTTTGATTGCGGTTTTAATAATGTATCTAATTTCTACAGGCACTTTAAAAAAGTTACCGGAATGACACCTTTGGACTATAAAAGGAAGTATTTGAATTAGATTTCAATACCAAACCTCGCAGGTTTTTAAAACCTGCGAGGTTTAAACAAGACTATATAAAAACCTTAATATTTAAATTATTGCGTAATAAAGTGTAATCATCAAACAATGTTTCTACTTCTTTAACTACACTTGGCGTAAACGAGCCAACATTTCTGCGGGTAAAAGTTGAGATATTAAGCCCGCGCTTTTGCAGGAAATATTTCGACACCACTGGATAAACATTATGCATTACGTCCATGTTATCGATTAAAAACTGTTGTACCACTTGTACTTCATCTTTAAAAGCTTCATCATTATAATGGTCGCAAAGCCAAACAATCAATTCAGGGAAATAATTACCTTGAATGCACGATAAGCCCGAAGCTCCAGCTTTTAATGATTCTACCGCATGCACGATATAGGCATCGTACAATCCAAAAGCCCTGCCTTCAGTCAGTTTCAGTTTTTCTTTAATCTGACTAAGATCCAGGCAGGTATCTTTATGGTAAATCACTCTTCCGGTTGACACAAAATCGGCCAGTTGAGTAGGTTTTAATACCCTTTTATAAGGCACCGGACATTCATAAAATCCCAATGGAATTTTATCTGTTTGATCGATAAGATCGAAAACACGATCATTAAAAACCTCGTCCGATTCACTTTCATCAGCCAACAAGCTTGTAATGGCAATCACGGCCTCTACCCCTGCATCGCTCACTTCTTTTACAAAATCGGCCTGTTCGGAAATCGCGCCACCAAAAGTTCCTGTGGCTACCACTGGCACGGCGCCATTAACAACTTTAATCACATGTTTTATGGCCTGAATTCGTTCTTTACCAGTCAATTCAAACATTTCGCTCGACAGACAATTGGCAAATAAGCCTGATGATCCGGCCTGTAAATAAATCTCGGTAAGCTGTGTAAGGGCTGGGTAATCGATGTTCCCATTGCTTAAAAAAGGCGTGAGCATTACCGGGATGAACCCTTTTTGTGAGTTTTCCATTATATTCTGATATGGTAAATTGTTCTATTTAATTGCCTGATAAAGCCAGAATGGCTTTTAATGGGCTGTTTTAGTTTTTCTATCTTTAATTTTCGTCAGGAAAAGTCCTGCTAAAAAAATGGTTAAAGTGCCGATCACGATAATCATGTTTTTATGTAAAGGATTTCTAAAAATTTCATATTCTGGAGGAAGAAGTGAAGAAAATGTCATCCATATAATTACGGCAATGCCTATCATTGTTGCTGTTATGGCTTCATGGTTTTTAGTTTGCCTGCTAATAATACCCAAAAGGAATAGTCCTAACATCCCTGCAGCAAAAATCCCTGATAATTCCCACCACACATCTAAAATGCTTTTTACACCAATCATGGCAATACCAGCAATCATACCCAATAAACCAAAGCCAATGGTGGCCAAATGTAACAGTGATAAATTCTGCTTTTCGGTTACATCAGGTTTAAAATATCTTTTGTAAATATCTACCGAAAACACCGTTGCCGAGGCGTTCATCCCTGAACTTATGGTACTCATTGCTGCAGATAAAATGGCCGATACAATTAAACCAACCAAACCTATGGGGATTTTAGTCACCATAAAATGTGGCATAATTTTGTCACCATAATCCGATGGCTGTAATGCATGTTGTACCTTCAACACCTCTGCTGCCGAAGCATGTAAAGGCAAACGCTCAATAGCTACCTGGTGTTTTATCGACTGCACCAATTCCGGATTGATTTCATAATAGGCATACAAGCAAGATCCTATAATAAAAAAGAGCAATGATGCCGGGATATACAACCAAACACACAGCCAGATCGATTTCGAAGCTGCTTTACTTGAGGATGCAGTATGGTATCGCTGAATGTAGTTTTGGTCCATTCCGAAGTTATTCAGGTTGATAAAAAAACCATAAAGCAACACGCCCCAAAACGATGATCCTACAAAATCGAGCTTAAAACTACCTAAGCTAAACTTATTGGCCGATTTCCCGATCTCTACAATCTTAGAAACTCCTCCTGGCATATTCGAAATGATTAAGTACAGAATAAGCAAGGCGCCAAAAGTCTTCACTACTGCTTGTACCACTTCTGTCCATATTACCGCTTCAATTCCTCCTAAAACGGTATAAACAATGATACAAATGCCCATTACGATCATAATCATCTGCATAGAATAGCCTGTGAGTGCTTGTAAGCTCAAGGCAATTCCAAAAAATATCGATCCCATTCTGGCCAGTTGCGTTAACAAGAAACACACCACTGCGTAAACCCTCGCCCAGGCGCCAAAACGTTTTTCTAAATGCGTATAGGCCGATATTTCGCCGGTATTCCGATAAAAGGGTACAAAATATTTTGAAGCGATCCAGGCGGCCAACGGCATCGAAATGCTGAATACAAATGCATTCCAATTGCTACCAAAGGCTTTTCCGGGCACCCCTAAAAAGGTATTGCTACTTAAAAATGTTGCATAAATTGATAAACCTATCGCCCATCCGGGGATCAGGCCCGAAGCTTTTGTAAATTGCTCGGAGTTTTTATTTTTCCTCGAAAAATAAACCCCAACTAATATCATTCCAACAAGATAAATGAAGATTATTGCAAGATCGACTACAGGAAGTCCTTTCATTATTTGTTGGCTCGTTTATTAATTTGGTTAAAACAAATATGCATGTCTAAATATCAACATTAATATAAGATTTTGGCTACATATTGTACCATCTTATCTTATTGAACATCTAAAGCATCAACTGCCAGTCCTTTGGTTTCTGTAGCAATCAATTTGAGTTTATAAGTCCCTGCATTAATCATACTCCCGGTATTGGTACTGAGGTAGTTCCATTTTCCGGTTTTAGTTGGCGCAAATTCGACCATTTCTGTTTTCATTAATGTTCCATCTGCCGATAAAAACTCGAGTTTCCCTTTCAAAAGCTGCTCTGACGGGTTATGGTATTTTAGGGTTAAGGAATAGGTATCGGCAACGCCAACTGATAACTGCCAGGTTAAGCTCCCTTGGCTCGCTGCATTAAAAATTACACGCTGTTTATCCATTAAAATTGCTTTCACAACCTCACTGCCTTCTAAAATACCATCAGTAGCTTTATAAGTAGTTGTGGTTTTTAAATCGTAAGCGGGTTGTAAATGGGTAACCGGTAATACAAAAACGGTAGCTATTCTACTGTCAAAAATTATGCGCTCATTCGGAATAAGTCTTTTCCGATAAAGACCGAATATCTCATCCTTACTATTGGTTAGTGAAGTTTTGGTGTCTTCGAATCCCTGAGGCACACTACTATTGATATTCAGTGCCACAAACGTATCCACAGTATCAGTTGCAGTAAATTCGATACTTTCCTGTGCGCGTGATGCCTTTAGCCACTCGGCACCGTATAAATTCGAAGGCAGATCGGTAAAAGTTGAATTTTCACCTTTAAACTGCTCTTCTCCAATATCCAACCAATCGCATAGTGCTGCATTTTTAATTTTGCTCAGGAGTGATTTACTTGATGGTGCAGCTTGGATGTTTTGGTTCAGACCTGAAATTGCAATGGCAGAAATCACTGCCTGTGCAACTTTTACTTCTGGGAAATTAATATCCAAAAAGCCACCTTTAACAGTCGTTTTAATCGTTTTCTTTAGTAAGGTATTACTTCCTGCTTCCTTCCAGATATCTAAATCTTTAATAACCGTTTTACCATTAAATGCTACATCAAATAAACGCATGGCTTTGGCATCAAAACCTCCGCCTATACCCAGCCAAGGCTCTATAAAATAAAGTTCAACCAGGTATTCACCGTCTGGAAGCGGAAAATGATATTTTAACCGATCTCTGCCATATCTAAAAGTTTGAAAAAGCTTCCAATCTTTAGTCCCGTCTATAGGTTGAAAAGTACGGCGCTGACTAGCAAAAAATGTTGGAACACCAGTAAAATCCGCGGTCCAAGAGGTTGAGCCAAAGTTATCAGGAGCACTTAAATTTCGATCAGCAGACCATTTATTGCCATTGGTATCAATATAATCTCCACCACCACAATTTACGCGGTATACATATTTATATCCCTGTGTAGGAACGGTTAACTTTTTATCATTTATTAAAGCATTAAAATTTGGACTTTGGGGTAAATTCTGCAGCACGATTTTATCTATGGCTACTGCTTTTCCATTTACGTAACCCACGGCATACAATACATTATACCGGATATCAGGCTTGTTCCATTGGAAATGTGTGCCGATTGTACCGCGTTTTCTTCTACCTAAAGATTTGCCGTTTACATCATTAAAAAGTTCTACTTCATCGCAGTTAGAATAAACCACTATACTGTCTTTTATACCTGGTTTGTTCCAAAGGTTAGGCCAGGTATGAGAAACAATATACACCATAGGTTCAGTTTGTTTTGGTGCATAATTTGCCCTGAACATATAAAATACATCAGTAGGTTCTTCCCAAGGTGTAAACATGCCCTTGTAATTTACCGGGCCTACCCGATCCAGATCTCTCAATCCTTCACCACCCTGCACCCTGCCCGGGTTATCGTGTGAGCTATACAACCAGAAAAAATGACCAGCAGTTTTATCTTTTACCGACTCGGCCAAGCGTACCTTAGTCTCCATTAAATCGGTCATTTTGTTCTCCGTATAACCTTTTCCATTGGCATCGGGTTTGTGAAGATCAATTGTTCTCCAGGCACCGTATTCACCAACCAAAACCTGCCGCTGAAGATCTTCTCCATAAGTTAACGGATTACCACCATAGGTGCCGGTCCAGTTTTGGGGAACATCCCAATCCGTTCCTTTTCCGCCATTACAAGTGGTTACTTTTCTTTGTGATGAAGCTGTCGGATCGAGTTTTCTAATCAGCTCTGTACATTCTTTTGCGAAATCTTCAGGCAAAGTACTCTCGTTTTCCAAGCCCCATAAAACAACTGCCGGACTGTTTCTGCGCTCTTTTACCCAGTCTGTTAAAAGTGATTTAAAGTTCTTTCTGAATTCGGGTGTATCATACCAGATATGAGCAGCCATTTGGGTCCAGCATAAAATCCCTTCTTTATCCCAATAATCAGAATACAATAAATGATGTGGTTGATGTGCATCGCGGAAAGCATTAAAACCAGCAGCTTTAATTTGCCTAACTCTCGAACTGATCTGCTCGTTACTAAAAGCATGGCTCTGCCCGATTAGATGTTCATATTCGGCAATACCGTTAATAAAAACCGGTTTTCCATTTAACAGAAACTGTTTCTGGTTTGCTTGTTCACCAATGGGCCAGCTGATCCATCTGATTCCGTAAGGGGTTTTCAACTCATCTACAATCTTTCCATTTTCCATAATGGTAGTTTGTAAAGTATAGAGATACGGATTTTCTAACGACCAAAGTTTTGGATTGATGATCTTGTCTGTCTGCTGATCGATCTGAATTTCTTTTCCGACAGGAACAACAACAGATTTTTTCAGTTCTTTAATCTGTTTTCCATTCAGATCCAGCAATCTGTTTACAAGGTTTATATTTTTAGGCTTTAAACCATAGTTTTTAAGTGTGGTACTCAGGTTTAAAACAGCAGATTCTGCAGAGATTTTATTATCGTTCCAAATGTGAACACCAAAAGGTTCAACACGGATATCATTAGTCACAATTAAATGAACCGGCCGGAAAATGCCCATTGGTTGCGAACCTTCTGAAAAACCGCGTTCTGTAGAACAACCACCATCAACCCAGGGTAAATCCTGGATATTTGCAGGATGATCGGCCCTTACCGCTAGTACATTTTCCTGGTTATTTAATTTGATGGCTGAAGTGACATCCAAAGTAAAAGTTGTTCTCCCACCAGCGTGATAACCCACTTTTTTACCGTTTAACCAAACAGTTGCATACGAACCCACACCTTCAAAATACAGAAAAAAACGTTTTCCAAACTTAATTCCGTTATTTTTAAATGTTTTGCGGTACCAGGCATAGCCATGTTTATTGCCATGAAGTTTCCGTTGATAGCCTTCATATTGATCCCAGTTGTGCGGAACATTTACTTTTTTCCAGTTTAAGGTTTTGTAGCTGGCTAACTGAAAACCATCAAAAGTATTGTTGTTTTTTTCATCGGCAATACTGAGCCAGTTTGAATTTAATAAAACATCTTTCCTGGTTTGATTTTGTGCATAGAGTGAACTCACTCCATAAAAATTGATGAAGCATAACAGCAGTAAAAGCAATTGTTTAAATTGAATTCTTTTTGGTTCGTACGGGCTCAAACCGAGGCAACTAGCCAAGGTACGTGTCCCCACGTACCTCTTCGGGAAATTTCGCGGGGATGTGTTCAGGCAAATCTGGCGTGTGTTAATCCAGGCTAAGACTGACGAAATCTTCTCCCGCTCAGTCCTTTTAGATTTCGTAAGTTGATTCATCTCGCTTTCAAATCTCCATTCAACTTATAACTTTCACCAGCTTTAGTTTCGAACGTTGCATTATTGTTTTTGTAGCGGATTTTACAGTTTCCTCCTGTTTTAGATTTTATGGTAAGTGAGGTTAGTAAACCTTTATCCCAGGTTAAATCCAGTTCGAAACCTCCTCGGGCCAGAAGCCCTTTAATTTCTCCGTTTGGAATTGCCGTTGGCAATGCGGGTAAAATATCCAGATAGCCCTGGTGACTTTGCACAACCATTTCGGCAATTCCGGCTGCACCACCAAAGTTTCCATCTATCTGGAAAGGCGGGTGTGCATCAAAAAGATTCACATAAGAACCTGCGCCATTATTGGCTGGCTTCATTAACATTTTAACCAGTTTCATGGCATGATCGCCATCTTTAAACCTCGCCCAGAAATTGATTTTCCAGGCTAAACTCCAGCCTGTAGCGTCATCTCCGCGGTACAACAAAGACTGTTTTGCCGCTTGCATCATCTTTTCATTACTATCCCAGGTGATGTCATTTCCAGGATAAACGCCCCACAAATGAGAAACATGGCGGTGTTTACTTGCGGTATCATCTACATCGGTTAACCATTCTTGTAACTGTCCGTATTTACCAATCTGGTTTGGCGCCAGCTGTTTAACTTTTTCTGCTAGCGATTTTCTGAATTCGGCATCTACATTAAGCGTTTCGGCTGCTGTTATACAATTTCTGAAAAGCGATCTGATAATCTGGTGGTCCATTGTTGGGCCAGCCACTAAACCTCCATTTTCCGGTGAATTAGAAGGTGTACTAATTAACCAACCTGTTTTCGGGTCTTTCACTAAAAAATCTTCGTAAAATAAAGCAGCTTGTTTCATTAAAGGATAGGCTTCACTTTCCAGAAACTTACGGTCTTTACTAAATTGATAATGCTCCCATAAATGATCACTTAACCAACCGCCCCCACTTACCCAAATACCATGATTGGAGGCATTAATTGGTGCTGTACCGTTCCATAAATCGGTATTGTGGTGTAAAACCCAACCACGGGCATTGTAATACGCTTTTGCCGTTTCAGCTCCGGTTTTCGCCAGTCCTTTGATTTTGTTGAAAAGCGGCTCGTTTAAGGCTGATAAATTAAGAATTTCAGTCGGCCAGTAGTTCATTTCGAGGTTAATATTGGTAGTGTACTTGCTTCCCCATGGTGGTGTAAGCAGATCATTCCAAATCCCTTGAAGATTGGCTGGCTGAGTACCAGGCCTGGAGCTGGAAATCAACAAATATCTTCCATACTGCATATATAACGCAGCAAAAGCAGGATCGTTTGCAGTTGCAAATTTTGTTAATCTTTCATCTGTAGGAAGGTTTTCATTATCCGAACGGCCAAAATCGACATTAAAAGTGTTGTAATAGCTTTGATATTCTTTAATGTGCTTCTGTTTGATTTCGGTGTAAGGTTTACCTTTTAAACTATTGAGTGCTTTAACATTGGCGGCTGCAGGGTTCCCAGAAACATCCTGCGCATTGATAAAATTGGTTCCGCCCGTCAAGTAAAGTGTTACTTCATCTGCCTGATTGATGCTAATTTTGCCATTCATCACCTTCACAGATCCATTTTTGATTAAAGCCGTTAATCGACTCTCTCCCTTAATCGCACCATCTTTTACCTGAACAGATAAGGCAATCACATTATTCCCTAAAGCTTTTACGGACGATTTTCGGTGAGCGCTTGAAAGTTCAGCATCGAAACTAATGGATGCCTTTTTATCGGCCGTTAAATGGATTACAACAGCTTGATTCGGCTGGCTAGCAAAATACTCACGCACATAGTTTACGCCATTTAAAGTATAAGTGGTTTTCGCAACGGCAGTAGTGATATCTAAAGATCTTTTGTAATTAGATACAATCGATTTGGTCTGCTTGAAATACAAATTCAAATCACCAAAAGGCTGATAACTGCCCTGATATTGTGGAACGGCAGGTGGATCTTCGTCCTGAATTTTATATTTCCACTCTTTATGTAAGGAGATGCCCTGTTCTACACTGCTTCCAATAGGATAAATGCCAATCTTTTTTGTGGTGTCTTTATAACCAGCCAATCCGCCTTTATCGAAGTAGTTGAGTACCTGAATGGCAATTACATTTTTACCCTTTTTAATCAGCTTTACAGGAATAGTATATTTTCTTGGCTCCGTATTATCAGTATTACCGACCAATTCACCGTTTATATAAGTAAAATCCTGATCACGGATGCGATTAAGATCGAGTACAAGATCTTTTCCAACCCAGTTTTCGGGCACTTCAAAAGTGGTTCTGAACCAAACCGCGCCATCCAGATTGGCCAATCCTACAGTTTCCCAACCCTCATAGGAAGGCACTTTAATCGTTTTCCAAAGCTGATCATCAAAATTTGCCAAAGCAGGATTGCCTTGAATGCCTTTTCCGGCTTTCATTTCATTTACCCAAATTTTTCTGTCACCCGATGTACTTTGCAAGCTCATAAAATGTTCTTGTGCCAAAGCTTCTGCTGCTGCCTGTTTTCCTTCAAAAAGTAATTTCCTGATCTCAGGCAGATATTGGTAAGCTCCTTTCCGGTTATAATCCCTTGGTTTGCCTGTCCAAACGGTTTCCTCGTTAAATTGGATATGATCTACAGCCGCTCCGGCGAAAATCATGGCGCCTAATCTACCGTTTCCGATTGGCAAGGCATCCGTCCACTTTTCTGCAGCTTTATTGTACCATAACGTATGGTTGTTTTCTTGTGCAAAGCTGCAAAAATGAGCCGCCAATATTAAAAATGATGTACTTAATAAAAGTTTAAACCTCATATTATTGTCCTTTATCGCCTGAAATAATTTCGATGTTACTGCTTACTTCTTTTTCTTTTTTAACAGCCTCTTTCACACGTCTAAAATTATTATTTCCTAAGAATATATTTTTAGTCTCGGCCCCGCTTAATTTCAAATAAGTAACCGTTTCTTTCGTTGGGAAAGCATTGTACAGAAACAGATCAGATACATTGGTGATATCAATTACAGCAGCATTGGCATGAGGTTTATTACTTTTTAAACCATCAACAATTAAATTATTCACCTTTAATGCCTTTATCGATGCACCTAATTCGGTGTTCACGGTTACGTTATGAAACTCAATATTACTGGAATTTTGAATAGAAAAACCAGTTTTGGCGTCCATATTAATATCATTGAAGGTAATATTATCGATAGGCATTTCTTCTAAGCCATTTAAATAACCTGCCTGGTTAACCTGACCGGTGATATTGCTGAAATGGATATTCCTAAAAATCGGTGTACGATCAGAAACGGGCTCTACATTTGTTTTGGCGTATTGCATATCGAGCACAATCGCCTGATCTTTAATGTTTTTCATGATGATGTTACTCACCCTAATTTCTTCAACCACACCACCCCTGCCACGGGCTGTTTTAATGCGGATTCCCCTATCTGTTCCGTCGAAGACACAGTTCGAGATGGCTATTTTACGTACATTGCCCGACATTTCACTGCCGATAACCACTCCGCCATGACCTGATAACATGGTACAATTTGTAATCACATAATTTTCTGCAGGAACAGCCATTTTTCGTCCAGGCGCATCTTTGCCCGATTTGATGGTAATACAGTCATCGCCCACACTGATGTGGCAATCTGAAATGTGCACATTTTTACAAGATTCAGGATTAATGCCGTCTGTATTTGGCGAATGGGGATTGTTGATGGTAACGGCATGAACCTTAACGTTTTCACAGAACTCGGGATTTATGGTCCAAAAAGGCGAATTGCGGATGGTTATCCCATCTATCAGCACATTTTTACAGAACATCGGTTGTATAAACGGCGGACGAAGAAAACCGCGTTTCATCTGCTTAGGATCATCTGGCAAAATAATATCCTTGTTCAAGCCATCAAATGTGGTTTGCCATTTCGATCGCGCTTGCCCTTCCTTATAACCTTCTACAAAATCCCACCATTTTTTGCCATGTCCATCGATAATTCCCCTACCAATAATCGAGATATTCTCTGCTTTATAGGCATAAAACAAAGGCGAAAAACTGGTTACATCAACTCCTTCGTAACGGCTTTTCACCATGGGTAAATAATCGTCAAAGTTATCGCTGAAATGCAATTCGGCACCGGCATCAATCAATATAGTAATGTTACTTTTTAAATGAATCGAGCCAGTTAGGTATTTTCCCGCAGGAAAATAAACGGTTCCACCACCCGCTTTTGATGCCGCTTCTATCGCATTTTTGATCGCTGTTGTAGCCAGTTTACTGCTGTCGTTTTTAGCGCCGTATTTAACTACGTTGTAATAAGACTGGGCTTTTGCAGTTAAGCAATTAGCTATTACAATTAGGAAAAATAAGCTTTTGAAAATGTATTTCATTTGTTTTCGTTATTTAATAGTCGCGTCATGCTGAATTCATTTCAGCATCTGTCATGCAAAGAGACCCTGAAATAAATTCAGGGTGACGACGAGAGGTTAAAAATATCTATAGGCAACTTCAAATGGATGTTTAACTGAACTAATGCCCCATATCCTTCGACCATATTCTTTAATTCATCTGCACTTTTAAAGGCTTTAAATCCTTTCCTTTATAAATTTCTTTACCATCTGCAAATACCAATAATCCTTTGCCTTTATTGTATTTTTTTCCGGTTTTATCCCACAAAATGGTTAACGTTTTATGGTGATACGAAACTTGATCTAACATGAACCAATCCCACTGGTTTTTAGGGATTAATGGAAAAATCTCAAGCACATTATCCTGACGTGGTTTTATTCCGATCAGATCGTTGATGATTAGATCATTAAATGTAGAGTGATTGTAAAAACTGCTCCGTGGATTATCACCTTTTAACCATTCACCTATTTTTTCATCCTGATACTCACCGATGTAAGGTTTTCCATTTTTGACATGAGAAGCAGCATACTGGTGCAGTTCCCGGTAAAAGACTTCGGCATTCATTTTACCATTTTTTTTATAATTCGTGAGTAGATTTGCCAATCCTTTTAAAGTTTGTGAGCTGGCAAACGGCCAAAGTGCTCCATCCCATTCGCAACTGTGCCCTGTTCCCCTTGTTCTAAATGTTGGGTTTCTTCTTTCAGCCGTGGTTAAGCCCCAGGGTGCTTTAAATCCAGCAGTATCCAATAACTGATCCCAGGCTTTTGCATAATTTGACTGATCATCCGGCAAGTTAAATTCCCATGGCGTAAAACCGATGGCCTCTCTAACATCAGATGAACCTCCTTTGGCTTTTCTTGTTTCAAAAAACAAAGAAGAAGCATTCCACAAACTATCCTGAACCAGTTTTTTAAGCGCAATTGCTTTATTTTTGTATTTGTCAGCTAAGGTTTTATCACCTAACAGAACTGCAATTTTATCCAAAGCCATTGCATTGCCATACATATAACTGTTTATGGTTGGTCGTTGATTCTGGTCTTTTCGCGATCCGCTAATCGATTCTTCCATGCCATCCTTAACATCATGTTGCCAGAACAGGCCGTTTTTAAGCTGTCTTTCAGCTTCCCATTTGGCGTAATCTTTATCCAGCGCTGGCAAAATTTCCTTCAAAAATTCTTGATCGGGTTGTACCAGATAATTCTGATAAACAGCATCATCAACCCAGCTGCTAAATTGATGGAAACGTTGTTTCGTTTGGCCAACATCGGCATGGTAAAGCCAGAATTTGATGTAATCTTTTAAATAGCTATTATCCTTTAACCACCTGCCCTCGTAAATATGGTGACCTAATGCGCAGCTAATGGAATTATATTTCCCTGCATGTTTAACCGGTTCGATAAATTCAGTGAATATAAAACCATCAGGCGTTTTAACCAGGTGTTTGCGGTAAGTCCACCAGCGGTAATAATAGTTTTGCTCCAATACCGAATCTGGGCATTCGAATAAAGGTACCTGCTCAGCTAACCATGTAAAGGCTTCGGCATTGGGCACATGGTTTTTTACCGCCTCGGTGTCGATAGAATTGAAATAAGTAACATATTTCTTCAGCTTTTCGGTACCCAGAATTGATTTCTGTTGTGCAAAGCCTGTGATTGTCAATACCGACAATGCTGCTGTTGCAATTAAATTTATTGTATTCATCATTATTCAAATAACCAATCGATGTCTTTTCCTCTACCATCTAAACCTGCATTAAAAATCCGCAGTTCCTGTTTGTCATCAATAAACCCTAAAACCAGGCAGGCCCCTTTACCTAAATTTAAAGTATGTGTTCCTGCAGGGAAAGAATAAGCATGAACATTTACCGGTGGAAAACCATAAGGCACCAATGCATTCGATATCTTGATTTCAGACTGACCATAGTTATTGGCACTCGCATCTGTTTCCAGCTGTGGAGGAGCAAGATATTGAGGATCTTTCTGATTAAAAAAGCCTATCAGCAATTTTACAGGTGCTTTGGTGCTGAATCTAATTTCTGTTCCAATTTTAATTTGCTTTTCCTTTGTCAGCTTAATCCCCCTTAAACCCACCAACTGCGCTGCAACTTCTTTAATCTTAATTGCAGTATCTGCGAAAAGTGGTGCATCTTTGGCTATCACATAACTTTCTGTTTCATTTAAGACTTTAACATCAGCAGCTTTGTAAGGCACAATTGCAGTTACCGTTCCCTGTTTTATTGATTTCAGAGAATCGATACTTCTTTTAAAATGATTGAGCTCTTTGGCGAAAACCGGTAGCATCTCTTTCCAATGGATAAAGGTTTTATCCACACCACGCATCGGGATTTTCCGCTGTTTGGTTTGCATACTATTGGCATACAGGTAACTGTGTTCAGTCAATTTAACCAGTTTAGCATAATGATCTACGCTTTTTTGGAGAAAAGGCAATGCCTGCTCTAAATCAGCTACCTGGTTCGAATTTTTATACCGCAATATCCACAGGGCTGCCTTAACTTTCTCAGCATAAAAATTAGCCATTTCATCATAACAATAGATATCATTTCTAAGCCGCTTAAACTCTGCAGTATCTTTTGTTATACTGGGTGCAGCCTCATTAATAGATTGAATGGCTTTTTTGCCATGTTCAACCACTTCGCGTGCCACCTGAACCGGGGTTTCACCAATATGGCCTTGTTTCTTCCATTCTTTTTCGGCGTATTCGATAATCATTTCGCCTTCTGGGGCTTCCGATTCGTACATTAATGTAAACAACCCATAACGGAACGGATTAATGAGCTGAGTCATCAGCATGCCCAGGGTTAACGTTTGTCGGTTACCATCGGTAATGCCATACCTGCGCAAAAGTTTGGGTGATATCTCACCCGATTCTTCATAGGCATTCAGAATAGCTTTACCTCCAGTTAAATTAGCACCATATTTATTAGCCAGCTCATTTCCCCAATAGTTAATTTCTTCACTACGGTCTCTCTGCGAATTCCACGAATATCTTGCCCATTCCTTGTACCAGATCCAATCGCGGTCTACCTCCAATAACCTTCCTTTTACCTCATCAGCCGAATAAGGCCAATCCCAATAGCTGGCTTGAGGATATAAATGCAAGCCTTTTGCACCATAAATCTTGTTCATCGCCTGAACTGATTTCTGGATAAAGTCTGCCGAACCGTAGCGAAAAGGCTCTAAATTGGCTAAAATATGCACGTTAGAGATATTGATCGTACCAATAGCAGCTAATTTCCTGTTTAGATCTGCCCATGCCCCACGCGGGGTATAAGTAGTTAAAGCCTCACCATTAAACTTATTTTCGGTATATAGATTTTTATAAAAGGGCAGCGCTGCTTTCATCACACTTGGTGCGTCGGTATCATGTGCACGCAGTACAATCGGGGGTTCTTCCTTAATGCCGGCTGCTTTTAATCCATCTTTCACCCCGGGAATAATCGTTTTGGTAAACCAATCAATATCATCTTGACCAACACCCTCCATTGCCTCACCCAAAGCCACCATTAAACCAACGTTTGGGTACTTCTCTACAAAGGATGAAATCGATTTTCGGGTATAATCGGCAATTAAAGGAATAATCGGACGGTTCCGATCTTGTGTTTTCAGGCCATGTTTATCTGCAAATGGTTTAGGAATAATAATATTATAAAACATCTGGATCACCCAAATGCCACGTTTGTCAGCTTCTTTCGTTAAAAACTGGAAGATTTCTTCGTTCTTTTTTAAAGTAGCATCATCTACCTCTACTGCATAAGGATAATCTTTTAAGCGCAGTAGCGACGAAAAAGGGTGCCCATTCCATAGATAAAGTGAGTTATAGCGGTTTTCGACCATCATATCCAGGTACTTAATCCATAAAGCTTTATCATAAAGCCAGGGGAAAGTTTCAGGGGTATAAGGATATTCATAAACATCATGGCCTGGCAGGTAATCTGGTTTCTGCAGACCGATACAGGTACCTCTTAATACCATTTCAGGTTGATCGGAAAGTGCTATCCGTATAGGTAATTTACCCGTGCTGCTGATCTGATCGGCCAATTCTATACAGCCATATAAAGCACCGGATGCATCGTTGCCAATTACATAAAGCAGCCCGTTTTTCCCCGTGTAGATATGAAAGCCTTCTTTTTTAGCAACTGAGATTTTATTCTTGATTTCTAGCGGAAGGTGATTGATAAAAAGTTTATCAGAAAACACACCAATTGCAATAACATTGTTATTTGCGGTAAGTTTATTCTTTTGTTCGATTTTGGTCGAATAATTTAATTTAACTAAAGCTTTTAACAATTTTTCTGCGCCAAAACGCACACGAATATGATTTTCTGTAGAAATTACAATTGTTTTTTGCGCGCGCTCAGTAGCGTTAGAAAATGGTACAGCTAAAAAATAACAGGAAATAAAAATCAGAAAATTTCTCATTCAAATTGGCTCTAATAACAAAACCTATTTTAACAGGTTTTTTATGTGATATTTGGTTAATACTATATTTAAATATAAATATATTATTCAAATATAAGTAATAATACCGAATGGCTTTGTAAAATTTATGCAAGGTAAGGCTATTGGAATAGCCGGAATAACATATGACAATATCTGTTAATATTTAGGCAAGAAGATAAAATTTTTAATCAAGAATATTTATTTTATTTGTATTCGTATTCTAATCAATTATAATTTATAATCATATACATGTTTTCACTAAAAAACAAAAAAGCCGTAGTTACAGGCGGGGGAAGCGGCATAGGAAGAGCTATTGCAACTATTTTAGCTAAACAGGGCGCTGAGGTGCACATCATCGAACTGGGGACTGAACACGCCCAGGATACTTTAGATGAAATTAAAACAAATGGTGGATCAGCATTCAGTTATGGATGTGATGTTTCAGACCATAATGCAGTTCACGAAGTTTTTAAGCAGATCGGAAATATCAATATCCTGATTAATAACGCAGGTATTGCACATATTGGCAAAGCTGATACTACAGAAGAAGCTGATTTTGACCGTGTTATGCGCGTAAACGTAAAAGGTGTTTATAACTGTTTGCATGCAGCTGTCCCACAAATCCGTTTGTCTGGCGGAGGTGTAATTATCAATATGGCCTCAATTGCGGCATTAGTTGGTCTTCCAGATCGTTTTGTTTATAGTGCGGCAAAAGGTGCGGTAAAAGCAATTACCATGAGTGTGGCGAAAGATTATATTGGTGAAAACATCAGGTGTAACTCTATTTCGCCTGCACGGGTTCATACGCCCTTCGTGGATGGTTTCTTACAGAAAAACTACCCGGATAATATCCCTGAAATGTTCGAAAAACTTTCTAAAACGCAGCCTATCGGCAGAATGGCCAAACCAGAAGAGGTTGGTGCCCTGGCTTTATACCTATGTAGCGATGAAGCTTCATTTATTACAGGCTGCGATTACCCAATTGACGGTGGATTTACTACCTTAAACAATTAATAAATATTTTCAAATACAATAAAGCATTTTATAATGAAATTAATACGATTTGGCGAAACCGGAGCTGAAAAACCTGGGGTAATTATAAACGATAATTATTTCGATGTTTCTGCATTGGTTAGAGATTATAATGAAGAATTTTTTGGTGGTGATGGTTTAGCGCAATTAAAGGCTGCTATTGCATCGGCTGATTTACCACAGGTTGATAAAGGTGTACGCCTTGGTCCTGCTTTAGCCCGTCCTTCAAAAATTATCTGTGTGGGCTTAAACTATAAAGACCACGCAGCAGAAACCAATGCTCCTATCCCTTCAGAGCCCATTTTGTTTTTCAAAGCTACTTCAGCAATTGTTGGACCTAACGATGACCTGATTATTCCAAAAAACAGTAAAAAAACCGACTGGGAAGTGGAATTGGCCATTGTGATTGGTAAAAAAGCGAGCTATGTTGCTGAAGAAAATGCTTTAGACCACATTGCTGGTTATGTTTTGCATAACGATTATAGCGAGCGCGAGTTCCAGATTGAAAGAAACGGACAATGGGTAAAGGGAAAAAGCTGCGATACCTTCGCACCTATCGGACCATTTATTGCTACCCAGGATGAAATTGCCGATGTGCACAATCTTCGCCTTTGGTTAACGGTAAACGGAAAAACCCTGCAGGATGGTAATACCTCAAACCTGATTTTTAATGTTCCGTTTATGATTGCTTACATCAGCCAGTTTATGACACTTTTACCAGGAGATGTAATTACGACGGGAACACCGGCAGGCGTAGGTTTAGGTCAAAAACCTGAACCTTGGTATTTAAAAGCTGGTGATGTGGTAGAATTGGGTATTGATGGCTTAGGCTCGAGCAAGCAAACTGTTAAAGCCTACAGCGGAAACTAATATGAAAAGATACTGTTTAACACTCGATCTTGTAAACGATGAAAAGCTTATAGAAGCGTATAAGCAGTATCATCAATCGATTTGGCCTGAAATTAAAGAAAGTATTATTTCTTCTGGAATTGATGATCTGGAAATCTATTTATTAGGAAACAGGCTATTTATGATTATGGAAGTGAATGAAAGCTTTTCTTTTGAGGAAAAATCGAAAGCCGATTTAGCCAATCCAAAAGTGCAGGAATGGGAAAATTTGATGTGGAAATTCCAGCAGGCACTACCAGGTTCGAAACCAGGAGAAAAATGGATCTTGATGGATCAGATCTTTAAACTTTAAATTGCTTTTTTTATGATTGATACACACGTACATTTTTGGAATTTCGATCCGGTTAGAGATAGCTGGATAAATGAAGATATGTTTGCCATCCGTAATGATTTTTCTCCGAAAGATCTTATAGGGGTTTATAACGATCATCAAATCACGGGATGTATAGCTGTGCAGGCTAGCCAATCGGAAGAGGAAAACCAGTTTTTGTTATCGCTGGCAGCGCAAAATGAAATTGTAAAAGGGATTGTTGGATGGGTAGATTTACTCGATCCGAATTTAGACGAACGTTTAACTTATTGGAGTAATTTCAAGAAGATTAAGGGCTGGCGACATATTTTACAAGCTGAAAACGCAGATTTTATCCTGAATAAAAAGTTTATTGCTGGCGTTAATCTTTTAAAAAAATACAATTACACTTACGATTTATTGTGCTATCACGATCAATTAGCAGCTATCATACAAATGGTTGATCAAATCCCCGATCAACCATTTGTATTGGATCATTGTGGCAAACCGGATGTTAAAAGTCAGGAGATAAAATCTTGGTCTGAAAATATTAAAGTATTGGCTTCAAATCCAAATGTACTTTGCAAGGTATCCGGTTTACTTACTGAAGCAGACTGGAAAAACTGGACAGAAAAAGAGCTTTTTAATTGCTTTGATGTGGTATTCGAACATTTTGGTCCTGAAAGGGTAATGTACGGTAGCGATTGGCCGGTAATGCTGCTCAGCAGACCGTATCAGGATTGGTTTAATTTAGTTTATAAGTATGCGCAACAATTTTCCTCAGCAGAACAGAAATTGATTTTTAATGATAATGCAACTGCGTTTTACGGAGTTTAACAACATAATTTTGACCTATTTGTCATCCTGAATGCAATGAAGGATCTTTTTGATGGTGATTTATTTGCAAAGGATTCTTCACTTCGTTCAGAATGACACATCAAAACCCTACGCAAAAATCCTTAACTAGAATTAAAAAAAGCAGATAGAGCAGGACGGGAATTATAATATAAAATATTAGTTTTCGCTTTTTGAAATAGATCTGACCAATACAATATTAAATATGAGTAAAAAGATTACATTCCCTTACAATCCTCAATTCCCTTCTGTAGCCGACTTAAGAAAAAAGGCAAAGTCAAGGATTCCTAAATTTGCTTTTGACTACCTGGAGGGTGGTTGTAATGAGGGGCTTAATTTATCGAGAAATGAGAGCGACTTCGACAATATCTACCTTAAACCGAATTACTTACGCGTTGGTGGAGATATCGACATGTCGGTCGAATTATTTGGCCGTCGTTACAGTGCTCCATTTGGGGTATCTCCTATTGGTTTGCAAGGTTTGATGTGGCCTAATGCTCCCGAAATTTTAGCTAAGGCCGCCGCTAAAGCCGATATTCCTTATACATTAAGCACCGTATCCACCAGTAGTATCGAACGAATTGCCGAAGTATCTGAAGGAAAAGCATGGTTTCAATTGTACCACCCTACGGAGAATAGCCTGAGGGATGACATCTTAAATCGCTTAAAAGGCGTTGAATGCCCGGTATTGGTTGTGCTGGTAGATGTGCCTGCATTTGGTTTACGATATAAAGAAATCAAGAGCGGCTTATCCATTCCACCAAAAATGTCAGTCAATAATATCCTGCAGGCTTTTGCCCGTCCGTTATGGGGAATTAAAACCCTACAACATGGAATTCCATCGTTTGCTACCTTAAAGCCTTACATGGAAAAAGGAATGGATATGTCGCAACTTGGACAGTTCATGAACAAAACATTTACCGGTAAGGTTGATATTGAAAAGGTTTCTGCCATTCGTGATCTTTGGAAAGGACCTTTAGTATTGAAGGGAATCGCGACTGATGAAGATATGCAGGCTGCTATCCAAATCGGTGCCGATGGTGTGATTGTTTCCAATCATGGCGGCAGACAAATTGATGCAGGCGAATCCTCAATCAATTCACTGATCAAATTGGCGAACAATCCACTATACAAATCAAAATTGAAGATCATGTTAGATGGCGGTATCCGTTCAGGTGTTGATTTAGCAAGAGCACATGCCGTTGGATCTGAATTCAACTTTATGGGCCGGCCTTTTATGTATGGAGTTGGCGCTTTAGGTAATGAAGGAGGCGATCATACCATCAATATGTTCAAAACTCACTTATACCAGATCATGCAACAATTAACCATTGAGAAAATCACACAATTTCCTGATCGGTTATTAAACCCTTAAAGCCGAATTTGGAGTAAAATAAGAGGTTGTATCATAAACATAGTTTCTCTAGAAATTTGTCACGTTGAGCCTGTCGAAACGCCGTAACGGCATTATGATAGGTCCTTCGACAAGCTCAGGATGACAATTCTATATTTATGATGCAACCCGTTAACGTTATTTCAAAAACTTATAAGTAGTACTCGTTTTATATGTTTCGCCCGGTTTAAGCACTGTTGATGCAAAATTTGCATGATTTGGCGCATCAGGAAAATGTTGTGTTTCTAAGCAGAAAGCTGAACGGTGAGGATATGATTTCCCACCTTTACCGTCTTTATCAGCGCCTGTTAAAAAGTTGCCGCTATAAAACTGTAAGCCTGGCTCGGTGGTATAAACTTCCATTGTTATTCCTGTAACAGGACTTTTAACGGTTGCAATAGCCGTTTTGCCATCATGATGGGTCAATACAAAATTATGATCGTAACCTTTGCCGAACTTTAACTGCTGATCATTTTCTTCGATCGATTTTCCGATGGTTTTCGCTTTGTTGAAATCAAATGCTGTTCCAGCTACAGGCTGCAATTTACCTGTTGGAATAAGCGTAGAGTCTACTGGTGTGTAGGCATTTGCATCAATCGTTAATTCGTGATCTAAAATCGTATTGTTTCCCTCTCCATTTAGGTTGAAATAAGCATGATTGGTTAAATTTACCACAGTCGTTTTATCAGTAGTAGCTAAATAATCAATCTGCAAAGCATTATCATCAGTTAAGGTATAAGTTACCTTAACATCTAATTTCCCTGGATAACCTGCTTCGCCGTCATTTGAAACATAACTCAACTCTAATTTTTGTCCATCTAATTGTTTAGCATCCCAAACTTTCGAGAAAAAGCCATCTGTACCACCGTGGAGGGTATTAACACCATCATTAAGCTGTAAATCATATTCTTTCCCATCCAGCGTAAATTTACCTTTACCAATGCGGTTTCCGTATCTGCCAATTAATGCACCAAAAAATGGCTCACCTTTTTTGCGGTACGAACCTACGCTATCGTAACCCAAAACCACATCAGTTAACTTGTTATTTTTATCGGGTACCAAAAGTGATACTACCCTCCCGCCATAATTGGTAATGGAAACTGAAGCACCTTGTTTATTTTTTAAAGTATAAAGCTTCACACTTTTCCCATCAATAGTAGTGGTATATTTTAACGAATCAGTTTGCTCGGTTGTTTGTGTCCCTTTATCCGATTTTTGGTTACAAGAAGTAAAAGCTACAGCTAAACACAATGTAGCGAAGGGCAAAGCCTTAAGAAATATTTTTTTCATGGATTAAAAATTTGAGGAAGCAGACCTGCAATTGCACACAAAATTAGATACGGCTTCATATTGATTTATTTTTGGTTAAGGCTAATGTAGGAAAAAATTATTAACGTTAAAGTAACGATTATACTTATTTTTTCATAATATCGGTGAGGATTCTCAACAGTAAAAAAAATCACATAATTTAGCAGCCATATGCATAATTTAAATTTCAAGCCAAAGGCTTTTCTTTTTGATTTGAACGGCACTATGATTAACGATATGGAATACCATACCTTAGCCTGGTACAGCATCATGACAGAAGATTTAGGTGCCAAACTTGATTACGAAAACGTAAAAAAGGAAATGTATGGTAAAAACCACGAAGTTTTAGAACGCGTTTTCGGAAAAGATAAATTTAACGCTGAAGAAATAGAACGCCTTTCTATTGATAAAGAAAAGCGTTATCAGGAAGGCTACATGCCCCATTTAGCACTGATTGATGGACTCGATCATTTTTTGGAACGCACAAAAGAGGCTAACATTCCTATGGCGATCGGATCTGCTGCGATACCTTTTAATATAGATTTTGTAGTAGATGGATTGAATATCCGTCGTTATTTGGATGCAATAGTGAGTGCAGATGACGTAAAAACAAGTAAACCAGATCCAGAAACTTTTATAAAGGCAGCGGCAGCATTAAATATAACACCGGCAGATTGCCTGGTTTTCGAAGACGCACCAAAGGGCGTAGAATCGGCTTTAAATGCAGGTATGCCTTGCATTGTATTAACCACAACACATACTATCGAAGAATTTGAAGGTTATCCGAATATCTTGGGTTATATTACAGATTATAACGATGCTAAATTAAATACGCTATTTTAACATGGGAAAATATTTAAATCAAAAACCTGTTCTTGTTGCAGTAGACTGCATTATTTTTGGTTATGACGGCGATCAGCTAAAACTTTTGGTAATAAAAAGGGCAATAGAACCCGTAAAAGATAAGTGGAGTTTAATGGGTGGTTTTATCGGTGAACATGAAGATCTTGATGGTGCCGCCAAAAGAATTTTATTGGAATTAACAGGATTACACGATGTTTACCTGGAGCAACTTCATGCTTATGGCAGTCCAGATCGGGATCCTATCGAACGTACGGTTTCGGTAGTCTACTTTGCACTGATCGATATAAATAAATATAGTAAACAGATCAATGACCAGTACCATGCCGAGTGGTTTAAGCTAAAAGAAGTTCCCGAATTAATTTTCGACCACGATATAATGGTTAAGGCCGCTATGGATAAAATCCGCTATCAGGCAGCCCTCCATCCTATTTTATTTGAGCTTTTACCAAAACGGTTTACTATACCGCAATTGCAGGCTTTATACGAGCAGGTTTACGATTCGCCGATAGATAACCGGAACTTTATCCGTAAGATTACGGCCAGTGGATTGTTAATTAAACAAGCCGACAAGGACAAATCGAGTTCGCGCCGTGGGGCCTTTTATTTTAAACTGGACAAAAACAAACACAAGGCACAGTTTCAGTCTTTTCTCAATTTTATCCCAAAAGCGAGTGAATAGGCAATGATTTGAGAAAATATTACTCAAATAAAAATAAATTTTAAAATTGTTTTTGGGCTTACAAAATTTAAAATCAACCAGTTAGAAGCGCCAATTTTACATAGACTAAAAAACAATAAAAACATTTTCAAAAAATGTTTGCAAGAAAAGGATAAATCCCTATATTTGCACCTCCTTAAACAAAAGGAAATGATTCCGTAGCTCAGCTGGTAGAGCATTACACTTTTAATGTAGTGGTCCTGGGTTCGAATCCCAGCGGGATCACGAAAAACCTCACAGAAATGTGAGGTTTTTTTGTTTTATTCCTGCTGGCTTTGCATTGCTAATAGATTAAATTATAGATCGTCAAAAGGGTTTTTTATTGATTTATTATTTTGGTACTCAATTGCATTTTTTGTCATTTTGCTGCCGCTATGGAAAATCAATTTCCGAAAAGCTCCCCGGGTCCGAATCAATCTAAATACATTACACCTTCCATAACGATTATAGAAGATCCGCTTATCCAAATTCCATCGTCAACTACTTCTGCCTCAATAAAAGAGGGCCTCCTAACATGAGCACCTTGTAAGATGCGATAACTTTGGTTTTTTTCCACATAGCCAAGATTTTCAAGGTAACCGGTTAAAGGCCCCGCTGCAGTTCCGGTAGCAGGATCTTCATCAATACCAATACTGGGGTTAAAAAAACGTGTTTCTGCAAGAAATTCACTTTTGCCATGTTCAGTAGTAAAAAGATAGCAACCTTCAAATCCGAATTTGGAGGAAGCTTCTTTCAAAAGACTTTTATTCAATACTGCTTTGTTTAAGAATTCCGAATTCTTTATGGGAACCATCAGGTGTCCCACTTCTGTTTTTACAATATTGATATTCCAATCGTTAAGGGTAAGATCGTCGGTACCTAGTCCAATGGCTTCGGCAATTATGCTGGCAGGTACCGTTACCATGATTTCAGCAGGTCTCTGTTTCATGCCAACGTAAGGAATTCCATCCTTCTCAGTGACCTTAAGGGGAATCTTTTCACTTGCCATTAACACCCAGGTCTGTCCTTTTTGTTCGCGGAAAATATCCCATTTTTTTAAGATAGCCAAGCATACTGCACCCAAAAGATTATGTCCAGCTCCGGTAATCTCAAAATTCGCTGGCGTAAATGACCTTACGCTAAACACTTTCTCAGCTACCGAATAATTTACAAAAGAAGTCTCTGAATATCCAAACTCCCTGGCGATGTCATAATATTGTTCCAGTTCCAATTGTTCCTCAGTATAAACTACAGACAACTGATTTCCTTTAAATTTTTGATCCGTAAAAACATCCAATACGTAATAGTCAACTTTCTTTTTCATTTGTTTTCATTTTTATGATTTCAAAATTAGGACACAAAACTTTAAGTTTGTTATCGGTTAACTAATGGTTACCGGTTACCTTTTGTTAACTATCAAATATGGAAACACCAATCAAACGGGAAGCGACCTGCGAGCAGGAGCTGGCGGCTATCCGGGATAGCCTGGAAATACTTGGCGGCAAGTGGAAGCTACGGATTATGCGATATCTTAACAATCATATAGATGAAAAAAACACATTTAAGAAGATCCAGCGTGAGGTTGAGGGTATATCTGCAAAAATGCTTTCCAAAGAGTTGAGGGAACTTGAAATAAACCTCCTCGTTACCCGAACGGTTATGGAAACCAGGCCTATTACCGTGAATTATGCAATGACAGAATATGGGCTAAGTGTTTTCCCGGTCACCGAAACATTGGTTGATTGGGGATTAAACCACCGTGAAAAAATAAAGTAGCATTCAAAAGCATTATACCACAGTTCCGACTCGGTATTAAGAAAGGGCTAACGTTTAATACATAACATTTAAAAAAAACAATACTGCTCGCGACCGGGTTAATCGATACAGCAGGCAATTGATAAAATCGAATACAAAAGTATTCGAGATAATGTCGGGAGGATCATCAAATACCTCGATAATTTGAATAATCCCAAAGCCGTTTTATTGCCCCTTCACTCAGGCTGCTCCGACACAGCTCCAGACCAACAATACCTCACGATAACTTTCTCTTTACCTTTCATTTAGCTATTGTGAACTCGCTGATCTTAAGCGACGCAAACCTTTGACCTACCTGATCTACACCAGGGCTACAACTCAACCGAAGCATGTGCGAAGCAGTATGCAAGCAAGCCTGGCCGGAAGGTGGCCTAAACGTGGAGTAAATGTGGCGTAAAGGTGGACTTTAGAATATTTTTTTTGGGGAATTTTTAATCAGATGGATTGATTTGGGGTACCATCCCTTTTGATTATCCTAATATACTAAAATTATGGCTGCTTGGATGGAATTATCAAAATTAACGGGCAAACGGGACTTTTCTTTACAAACGCGGAATTAAGGTTATTTTAAGAAAAGAAATGGTAACAGCCTAATGGCCTTGAAGATTTGTCGAGACTTTCCTTCTACTTCATCCTGGACGATTCCATAAAAATAATCCTGCATTTGTCTTTTCGGGTTGATCATTCTTTACATCACAATCGCCTGTTCGGTGTGCATTGGTGAAAACACTGCCAAATTCTACAAACTAGATTTTTTAAATAAAATGGGGTGGTGTTTACAGTTGCTTTATCTTACTCGATCGTCTTGTAGATACTACGTGGTCAGCATCTTCCTGCTATTAAGACCCTGACACTAATACTAAACCACCTAAAGAATAGCGCTAAAAGYCAGATTGTTAATTGAGTTCAAGTTATATAATCCTTAGCATTAACAGGTTAGCAAGAGCTAACGCTCAAAGCAAAGAGCGTGTAGTTTAACAAAATCTATCCACAAAAGACGCGATGGAAAGAAAACTTCGATAATTATTTTTCATAGAAATACTGCCAAGATTCGTTCAATGGGCTGTTTTTACTAATTATCATCGAAATCATCAGCATTAATTTTAAAAAAAAACAATTAAATATTAGGAAATTAAAATATAAATATATTAATTTTATACAACAAAATAACTATAGTATTACATTAGATTATACATTAATATTACAATTTGTTTGGATATTATCTTACAATTCTTTTCTACTAAATTTTTAACCCTCTAAAAAACCTTCTATGTCAACCTCATCAAATTCTACCCCATTAGACGTGACAGTAAGTCCGTCAAATCCGCTGTACATCACGGACACTAACAATCAGTTCGGAACAGTAACCGTTTTACCTGGCGGACAAATTTTTGTCCAGACAACAGGTAAAATTTCTATTGCTGTCCTAATCAAATCAACTACTAATGCTGCGAAAGTATTAGCTGCGCAACAAGCCACCGGCGACATCAACATTCTTGGTGCACCAGGTACAGCGGGCACAAATGGCCAGCCAGGCGGAAGCGGCCAGAATGGCGTTGCTGGTCAGAACGCAAGTTGCAACTGGGCTTCCGGATGTAACGACGGTTCCAATGGTACTAGTGGTGCCATTGCTGGTAATGGTGGTAATGCCAGTGTTGGCGGCAACGGCGGCGATTCTCCCGCTACTACCATGTACATTGGTAAAGTTACCGGTACTTTCTCTGTTGTAGGCGGAGGCGGCAATGGTGGCGATGGCGGAAGCGGTGGTAATGGTGGAAGCGGCGGTAATGGTGGCAATGGTGGTAATKGCTCCAGTTCAGGAGCTTATTCCCGTGGTGGCTATAACGGCGGTAACGGCGGTAACGGTGGAGCCGGAGGAAACGGAGCTAATGGTGGCAATGGCGGTAATGGTAATGTGATCAATATCACTTACGGAAGTCTGGATGCTGGCTCTCAGCTTATTGGCCATCCTATAGCTGGTCTTCCTGGTAATGGAGGCAGCGGCGGTGTTGGCGGCACAGGCGGCACAGCCGGTACTGGCGGCTCATCAGGTGGCGCAAACGGAACACCAGGAAATACTGGTTCAAATGGCACATCCGGTTCAACAGGCAGCAATACGGGTCAGACTCCACAGATCAATATTCAACCAGGTGGTTAATTCATAATTTACGATTGTAACATTCTTCGTTTGCAATCGCAATTTAAACTATTCAAACCCCGCTGCTGATGTTCAAATCAGCTGTGGGGTTTATAAGCTCCTAAACCAAAATCTAATTTATCCTGTCTTCTCAACCTTAAAACTTATATGATTCGTAGTGTACGCCTCGGCCAAAAAGTTCAACGGCTTATTTCGCTTGCTGAGCGACTCCAACCTACGGCTAACTCTTTAACAGATAGCTGTTACCAGCTTCTTGATTCTGATTCTGGTACTGAAGATTTTATTACCGGTGCTTCATGCCTGAACAACGACGGTTCACCATTGCAGCTTTGCCTTACAACTTCCGGCAAGGGAACATCGCTCCGCGTTATTGGCGATCCAGGCGCATTTCATACTGCCACTGAATCACGTTATCATTCATCCATCAAAACACTTAGGCATGCTATTGACAGCAGCGAAAGCAGTGATTTGAAAGAGATTGCTGAAAAGACGATTGAAATATTATTGCCAAAAAATAAAGATGACCGCAACATTTACAAACAAGGATTTGTATGGATTGGCACAAGCCCGCAACAGGCTGGAATTGCTTTCTACCTGGAAATGGCACCCCTTAGCCAGGAAAAAGGATGGAATACTGTAACCACCTGGCTCAAAGCAATTTTACCTTCGGCCAATGATGCAATAACCATAATAAATAAATTAAAGGAACACTGTATTGTTGCAAGTGCGGGATTGGAAGGAAGCACACTTGAAAATTCAAGGGCGAAGATCTACTTCCGGATGCGCGAGACTACAGACTTTCAGCATTTAGGGATCGACCTGTTTTCATCGCAGGAAATGAAAGATTTCCTTGCCATTGCAACGGAAAAATATAAAACAGATTTGAATGGGTTGGTGATGAGTATTGGCTTTAATCTCCTGACCGGAGCTCATGCCGATGTAAAAGCAGACCTGTGTGGCCATTGCCTCAGATATACTTCTGACGAGTGGTCATCGATTATTAGCCAATTAACAACGCGATTTTTACTTACGCCTGTAGATACCGGCATGATGCTGAACTGTCAGGAATACCAGATAGCTTTCATTGGGTTTGGACTAACCACGGATCAAAAACCAAGGTTGAATCTATACCTAAAGCATGATGTACAAAACGGCATGCCGGAATCAGATGAAATATGGGGAGCGCTCAAAGATTCGATGCGGTACCTCCTATCGGTTCAAAACGAAAATGGCAGCTGGGACGATTATCACTTGCCTGTAGGTACATCAGACCAATGGGTTACCGCATACGCAGCACAGGCGCTGGCCCAGTATGGAAAAAAAAGCGGCAATAACGACGCTATTAATGCTGCAATCAAAGCTGCCAGCTGGCTAGCCGAAAAAAGAAGTTATAATTCCGGGTGGGGATTCAATGCCATGACAGGACCTGATGCAGACTCAACTGCAATGGCTGTTGCATTATTCGATGAACTTGCACTTCCCGTTGCAGCGGCTGACCGTTTATTTTTCCGGGAACACTGGCGGGAAGATGACTGTATTGCCACTTATACCGAACCTGATGCATGGGCCACAGGTCATTGGGATGTTACTCCCTGGGGTTATCACGGAATGTCTGCGGAAGATAGGACCACGTTTCTTGATCCGTTTCAAAAAGCTTTACACACCCACCGGATGGACAACGGCTTTTGGCGTTCCTACTGGTGGCGAAACCCCTATTACAGTACATTCATAACGTTGGAAGTACTGGATCGCTTGGGCCTACAGGAACCGCTGGATACTTATGAATATGATGTATCTTCTATTCAGATAGACAATGCTTTTGATCTTGCCTGTTATATCGGCATTGAATGCATCAGAGGTTATGCTGATGAAAAAATAGGCGCTCATCTTCGCACCTTGCTCAACTGGCAGGCAGAGAATGGGCAGTGGTATGGTTCGGCAAATCTCCGCGTGACAGATAACTTCTGTTACGAGCCCTGGAACAATCCTTCGGGAACATACTACGAAGATAAGAGGTCCATCATTACGACTGCAACTATTATGCGGGTACTTTCGAAAATTATTCCAACGAAAGCACCACACAACAGCAGCGTTATATATAACTGGATGTGATTTTCATTTTTTTAATCCAATAAATTATGGTACAAAATGTATTCGTTGACCAAAAATATAATGCAACTTTCCAGGAGCAGGGATATTTGGTTTTGGATCTTCTTAGCACAAAAGATATAGCAGACTTAAAGTCGGTTTTTACAACTGTGGAGGTGCAACATACATTCGATTTTGTTGCTTCTGTGGTACTTCAGGATATTGAAATGCGGCGTTTCATCCATCAAAATATCTTACCGGTTTTTGAACGGAGCCTGCTTCCTGCACTAAATGAATATAAATTTGTTTTAGGAAGCTTCGTGGCCAAGCGCGCAGACTCAGAATATGGTAAGTTCCCGCTGCATCAGGATCCCACTTTTGTAGAAGAAGAAAATCACACAGGACTTAGTATCTGGTGCCCGCTCGTTGACGTAGATAAAACCAATGGCTGCCTTGGCGTTTTGCCTGGAAGCCATCGCTTAAAAAATCTTTACCGTTCACCTACCATGCTACCTTATACCGAATGGGTAGACACTATTGAAGCCAGGCACATGCATTACATTCCTATGAAGGCTGGACAAGTGTTATTCATGAATACGAGAGCAGTCCATGGCTCACCGCCCAATTTAAGCATGGCCATTAGACCCGTTGCCGCAGGTGTGGCTATACCAGCCCATTTACCGCTGCTTTGTTGTCATGTAGACGAAGAGGCAGACCCCGCACAAACAAGTGTATTCCATGTTCCTGATGACTTCTATCTGAGGCATATGATGACAACCCTGCCCAAAGAAGGAACCTGTTTTAGAACCCTTCCAAGACAAATAGAACAAATTTCCCTAGAAAAGATAGAGAAACAGTTTACTGTTTTGAATTAAAATACTAGGTCTACATTTTTTAGCCAAATAACGCATCTCCAACTTCAATCACTAAAAGTTCTCAAATAAAATCCATCCTGTTATGTCTACTAAACCATCAAATAATGGCAGCGGTGCTGCTCAATCTGAAGTGCCTGCATTACACTCTTTTGAGTTTGATAAAACGGCAATAGGCAACATTAAAAGCAGCGTCAATAAATTTCGCGGCTGTGTATCTATGCCATTGGATCTGATGACTTTACCGGGGCTCGAAGGCCTTGATGTAAAGCTATCTGTTCTTTATTCCAGCAATATAAAAAACAACTTAAATACCTGGAATACAGAGGCTCCTACAGGCATCCTTGGGCTGGGCTGGCAGATGCCTATTGAAATGATTACAGTAGACAAAGGAGGAAGTGCATCGGTAACGTCTGACACCTACTACCTGGTCTCCGGAGGCAGTTCCAACCCAATGGTAAAAACCGGTGAAACCGTAAGCGGCAACTGGATATTTCAACTGCGGAATTTTCAGTTTTGGTCAGTACAGTATAATCCTGCACTAAAGATTTGGATCATTATAAAAGAAGACGGGTTCACCTACACTTATGGCGCGGGAAACGACACCGCTTCAAATGCAACCCAATGGGGTATAAGCTGGGGAAACTGGATCGGTTCCAGTAATGTTGGCGCAACGCAGGTGCTCTATCCCACGTCCTGGAATCTCGCATCCATTGTAACGCCAATGGGCAATTCAGTTAACTATCAATACACAAACGTAGCACAGAAATTAATTTCCTCCGGACTTGCGTATACACAGGCCTCTTATTTGGGAAAGGTAATTGACAGCTATGGCCGGGTCATTACTTTGAATTATGGAAATAAATTCGGCATCCTTAATCCTGGCGGTGCAAGTGACGGCACTCCAATTGTCGAATACCAGCCATTGCATACCCAGATAGCGCCCCCCTCTCCCAACGCCTATCAAGACAGGTATGAAACCTATTTTTTAGATTCTGTTGACGTGGCAGATGCAGATGGCAACCCACTCTCGGGTATGAAGTTCACCTACGAATTCATCAATAATGCGGCATCATCAAACAGCAATTATTCATTGATGTACAAACGGTGTCTCCAGTCGGTGTTTCAGTACACAAATAACGGCGAAACACTTCCGGCAATGAATTTTGAATATTTCCCGACAAATCCGTCCAGCATCAACCCTGGCGCCCTAAGTGCCGTTGTATATCCCGAAGGCGGCAAAGCGTCATTTGAATACAAGGCACAAACCATAACATCTACTAATTCATCAAAAAAAGTGCAACTGCAAAATCCGATCACCGGCAGTATTCCCCGAGTTTGGTTTGGTTCCAATTACGTTGTATTCACTTACCAGAGCAGCAACCAGGTACAGGTAAAAATCCAATCGTGGAATGGACAATGGGTTAACCAAACCATCAGCATTAGTAAGACTGTAGCGACCGGTAGCCTGATGGTACAAACAACGGAGAATTTCTTCGCGCTTTCCCTCCGCAATAGTTCCACAGGCAACGATGAATTGTACCTGTTCCGTAACGATGACGCAGGACAGGACTTAAAATTCGGAAACTGGGTTATGTACAATAATCAGCCTTTCGTGCTTACCGTAAAGGCCAATTCAGAAGCTCAGTCCGTTTTTGTTGCAGGAGACAGCTTTGTAATGGCTTATAACACCGATTATACCACCACCCGGGTACAGGGATTTTCGTATAACTGGCAGGATGGAATGTGGAACGGGAACGGATCTCCGCTGTTGCCAAATTCTTCTGATTGTGTACTGGCTGCCATTACTGCGGTTCAGAATTTTTATGCAGTGTCCTGTTATCTCCCGAGTTCCCGACAACTGAAAAATTATCTGTTTTACCGCGCTTTAGATGGCACATGGAACGCCGGCAGTACATGGACTTTAAGCAATATCGATATAGTAGTAGATCAGCCAACCAATATGGCCTTCCTCGCCGTAAGCCCCACGCCAAGCTCATTGGTACTTACATTTGCTACATCTACTACCGATACGGCTATTAATTATAGCCTTAGATTATTTAACTGGGACGAGAATTTCTTTGTCCTGAACACGTCATCACCAGGCATGGTTGATTTGTCTTCTCCTATAGTAAGCGGAAATTTACTCTATCAAATATTCCAGACATCTATAGTTGGATCCACCGTAAATAATAATCTCGCAATGTTGCGGGATGCCGGCGGCGATCAGAGCTATGGCTCGGTTTGGAATCCAAAAAGCTTTTCTTCTCCTGGCGCTACAATTGGTTTGAACATGGCCACTGGTGAGGATATATCCATTCTTTCTCCTGCCAGCGGTTCTGCAGCAAATCAATGGGCAGCGTTCAATCCCAATGCCGGCTCATGGTCTATTTTGTCAAATGTTCCATCCGGGACTAACCCGAGTGTTTCTGGTAATTATATGACGGTTGGCAAAACCATTTATTTCCGCGGCACAGATGGCACATGGCGATCATTGTCAACACAACTCAACAGTTTCAATTATCCGCAAAGTCTCCAAAACCGGGGTCCGAGATTTATTAGCTACCAGGATGCCAGCGACAATACAGCATCATCCTACGTAGCAGCTTTAAGAAATGGAAATGCACAAGTGCCGCAGAAGCTGAATAATGTAAAATCATATGTACCCGATGGCACTGCCGGAACAATGTTGGTTGCCGGCCGCTTTCTGGTCACCTATCCTTCGTCTGCAGCTTCTTTCGATGCAAGCCCTACAATGGATTTATGGAATCTGGATGAAGTTAATTTCAACCAGTCCGTGACAGATACACCCGTGGCATACCTTGTGATTGAGGATCAGTACGACACCACGCAAAGTTTTACACAATCCTACTACTACGCCAACTCCCCCGAATCTCAAATTGTTTACAATGCCTTAATGGGCGTGGCGCAGTATCCACTGGTAATTGTAGTTCCCGGTGTTAAAGAGATAGCTGCCTTACCAACATCCACACCAGAAGGAAGTAGTCAGTTTTATTATTCCAACGGATTGGCCCAGCAATCGACGCTTTATCCTTCCGGTGGGCTCCAGAATTTTCAGAATATTCTTAATGGAATTCAACTGGGCCAAAAAGATTTTGCAAACGACGGCAGTCTCGTATCGTCGCAGCTGAATTACTGGACCATCTATTCAAAAGATGTTTCCGGTAAATATCTTTTAGGCGGATATGCACGTTGCGAAAAGACGGCCAATATGAAAGATGGCATTGTACAATGGTCAACAGGCACTTACGACAAGACAACCGGCGTATTATTATCTCAGGAGAAATCTTATTATGATGCAGACGGTGTGCAGAAAAATCTCCGCATAGAAACCTTATACGCTTACCAGGTTCCGGCATATGCTGCTTCGTTCAACAAGCTGCACATGTTCTCTACGGTGGCTATGACAACCCAAAGTGTAGCGCCGGCAGATAATAGTTCAAGAAATTATGTGAAGAGCCAGGCGACCATTTTCCGTAACTGGGCGAACAATGTCGTGAACACCGATTGTACTGGTGCCGGTTCGTGCAAACTGGCTGCTTATCAAATTTTTGACTGGACAACACCAGGCACTGTGGCACCACAATTCCCATCCGACACGCCGACAGCTGCATGGCAATTAAAGACTAAAATCATTTCCAGATCAGGTACCGGTAACCTCATAACAGAGCAGGTAGATGGCAATGGACTTGTTTCGTCATTCATTTACGATAAAAACCAGCAGTCATTAGTTGCCAAATTTCCAAATGGCAGTCTATCGGGAAATGAAGTGAGCTATTATGATTTTGAAACTTACGAAACGCCAATTGGCTGGGTAATTGGATCTGGTGGGACTATTGTTCCTAATAGCCAAAATACCGTGGTGGATGCCCATACAGGCACTAATAGCCTAAGCATTGCAGCAGGCAGCCACGGCGCAGCAGGCGTGCAAGGCTCATTTACCCCTATTCGCCAGGATCAGCAATATATATTTTCTGCCTGGGTTAAAAAACCCTCAACATTTAACAATAGCGCCGGTAATGCCTCCTGGCAAATATCGGTTGCCGGCGGCACCCCGACTGTTCTCAACTTCCCCGATACCGTTGGTCAGTGGGTGTATGTATCCCAATTAATTGATCTTCCCAACCCGAAGGGCACTGCGCAGATTACAATTATTTGTGAAAATGCGAATACATCCTGCAACGTGCTTGTAGATAATCTGCGGTTCACACCATTGGCATGTATCTTCGAGGCTTACAGCTATAATAACACTTTAGAACAGCCTACAGCCGTACTTGGCGCAAATGGCGAAATAAGCCGTAAAGTATTGGACAGTTTCCAGCAGGAAATTTTATCCACCAATGCGGCAGACAGGACTTCAAAAATTCAAAATGGTTACTTGTCCCGTAGTGGAAACCTGGGGGTATTTGCTCCCGCAAACCCTAATGCTTCACTTACTATTACCGGGACCAATGGCGGCGAGCTCACCGAATTTACACGTGGCCCAGAGTGGTCGTCCGTATGGCAGCAAGGAGCCGGTAACTGGATTGTAACTGGAACCGTCCTTACGCAGCAATCAGCTGGTACAGCAGGCTCGCTCACATATGCCGACGGTAATTTGACCTCAGATTATGCGTTGGATGTTGAATTCAATCTGCTCGAAACGCCTGATGCGCCATTGGGAATCCACCTGGGATCGGTACTTACCATTCAGTGGAATCCGCAATTAACTTCCTGGCAATTGCTGGATTCGACCGGAGCAAACGTGCTGCCTGCTGTGGATGCACGCGCATTTAACCTTCCCCAGAATCCGTTTGCAGCCCAGCTTGATGCAGGTACCTTGTCCGCTGCTCTTTGCATTGCATTTAATAATGCCGGCTTCCTGCTTCCTGCAACATCTACTATCAGCACAGGCGCTGCCACGGGCAAAGGCTGGACGATTACCAGTCCCGACAACGCTTACCGTTATGCGCTGAAACTGGATGGTGCTAATATAGCAGTATATACCATGAACAAGCAGTGGACATTGCTTGCCGGCCAGTCAACTGCTGTTTTCTGGGCAGATGGAAAAATGATCTTCAGCTATACAGCATCTGCTAATTTGTCTGGTGTACCCACCATTTTCTTTGGCAACAAGGTAGCCATTTCACAAATCGCTACAGCAGTAACACCAATGGCTGCTATCTCATTCGACGATGCAAATGGCAAAAATATCCAGGCGCAGCAATATGCTGGCACACAAATGGTGGTTGGTCAGCTGGTATCCGACAATCTGGGCAGAATGGCCATAAGGACGAAACAGGCATATATTTCTCCCCAACAAAACCCAATGTTTAGCTACTGCAGCGATTTTGCCGCCATGAACTGGACTGCAGGAACCATGACAGGCCTAGTGAGCACGGCCTACCCTGCTGATAATGGTTATCCATTTGCAAGGCAAACATTTGAAACATCTCCACTTGCCCGAGTAGTCCAGGAAAGTGTGCCTGGCGAAGATTTCAGCGTAAATGGTGGCAAATGCACCTATACGAGTTATAGTGCTGTAGCTGGCCAGCCGGGAGTTATGATTTATTCGAAAAAGACAACAACGAATCCCAACGGCAACGTCTTCTACGAGGTAAGCACATTGCTTGATCAGGTGATCCAAAATGTGTCTGCTAACGGCACCGAAATCAAAAATGAAACCGGCTTTGATGATGCTGGCAACCCAACAATCGTCCGCTCTCCAAACTATTTCAACCCACCTGCCAATTCTGTGCAGAACGATTGGGTGACACTACAGACTTTCGATTATTTAAACCAGCTACTCACACTGCAGCAAGGAACGAATGCGCCAGCTACATTTATCTATGACCAGGCTGGGAATATTCGCTTTAAACAGGATCCGCAGGGAGCAGCAGACGGAAATTTCATTTATATAAAGTATGATCTCCTCTCCCGCCCTGTTGAAACCGGCTACATTGCGGGAACCTGGAACCAACAGCAGTTGCAGCAATATGCCAATACTAACCCACTCTGGCCACAGAATACGCCGACCTGGAGACAAAAGAACGTGTATGATGGAGGTGGTATTGGTTCAAATGCAATCGGCAGAATTTCTTCCATGCAAGYCAATAATGGTACTACCGGAACCGCAGATGTAACGGAAAACCTCGCTTACGATATTTTTGGCAATGTAATTTCCGACACCCTGACCGTGAATTCTTTTGATAGCGGTAACGACCGGGTTGTTAATTACGAATACAATGATTTTGGCACCATTACCCAAATTCAATATCCGAATGAAACCTATGACTATTCTATATTTTACCAGCTAAATTCATTGAACCAGATTACCGGCATTACAGACGAGATATCATCTCAGACACCGGGCCAATCGGGAACCAGTACGATCGGAAATTTCAGCTATGATGCAACGGGTACACCTTTGGAAAATCATTTGGCGCTCGCAAATGCAACTATCAAACAGACCTATGGTTTCAATGCACCAAACTGGTTGCTGAACATCAATAATCAGAACCAGGCAGGCTCAAGCCTTTTCCAGGAAACCCTTACTTATACATCGGGAGGCTATGGCGGCGCAGGATATTTTGATGGCACCATTGCTTCTTCTGCAGCCCAGGTTAGTGGCCAGGCCAATGACCAGCTACAGTATGCCTACGACTCCATTGGCCAGCTACAGAACGCGAAAGCCCTGACAAACCCACCAGCCAGCCCATCCGCGGCACCTGATGTAAGTTATGATTCAAACGGCAACATACAGAACTTTTCGGGCAGTAGTATCTCGTGTGCCTACGCCTATAACCAAGGTAGCCAACAGGTAAACACCATTAGTGACGTCAATAACTCACAGGTGATCGCACAGTTTGGCTATAACCATAACGGGAACGCCATTTTAATGACCACAGCTGATTCAAAGATCAGCAAACCATTTGCCCTGGGCTTTACTTACGACCCTGCTACTATGCTGGCTGTAAGTATTGCAGATACCACACAGGGTGGTGCCACGTTGAATTTCACTTACGGTTGCCGTAACGAACGATTGCTAAAAACCGTTACGGGAGGATCTACGCCTGCCGGCACAAAATTATATGTCCGGGGTACGAGCGCAATGCCATTACAGGAGATCTTTATCAGTGCAGATGGAAAAACAAGGTCCTCTGTGAACTATGTCTATGGTCCTGGTGGACTTATCGCTATGCGAAAGTTTGACGGTACTACTCTTGATCTGTATCATATCCTAAAAGATCATCTTGGGTCTGCGAGGGCGGTTATCGATCTCACTGGCAATGTGGTTGCCTCATACGAATACCTCACATTTGGCGCTTTGTCGAATGTCAATGAGCCGAGTCCCGGGTTCCTGTCTTATCTGTACACCGGTCAGGAATTTGATTCGGAAATAGGATTGTACAACTACAGGGCCCGTTTCTACAGTGCTGCCATCGGAAGGTTTATAGCAACCGACCCTGGTCGCCAGTATTTCAGTCCTTATATCTACGCATCCAACAATCCGGTGTTGTTTATTGATCCAACCGGTATGTTCTCTATCGGTAGTTTCTTCAGTGCCATCGGAGGAATAGTTATTGGAGCTGTAGAAATCCTAGTAGGTGTTGTTATCGACGTGGCGGCTGCTGTTATCGATGTACTTACGGTTGGATTGGGCACACCAGCTTCCGTTGGAATGGCGGCACTTTCCGGCTTTTTCTACGGAGCCGGTGTGAGTTCGATTACCTATTCGGCTTTTCACTTCGATGATTTTAGCTGGAAAGATTATGGTATCCAGATGGGCATTGGTGCGCTTACTGGCGCATTAAGCGGAGGTTTTGGAGCTGGTTTGGGTATTGCAGCAAAATCAGCCCAGGTAGCACTTACAGAATTTACGGCTACAGCGCGCGCTGCCGCAGGAGTGTTAGAAGTTTTCGGTCAGCCTGGAATGGCAACAGCTGTAAAGGCAGGAGCATGGGTTACCGAGAAAGGCGCAGCGCTTGCAGGGTTGGCTGTTAATGGGCCTGTAGCAGCCGGATGGGGAGCTTTGGCCAAGGGAATTGGAACCGGGATAATCAAGAGCGAGGCAATTGGAATTTCCAACAATACCATCAGTAACCTGGCATTTGGCAATAACTGGGATGCTGGTCTTGGCCAGGTCGTATTTAGCTCGGCACTCAGCGGATCAATTGGAGGATTGCAGGTTTCAAACCGGATCAGATATTGAGCACCTTATTGAAAATTGCCTTTGAAGATTTAACAGCTGACATAACGTTATTTTTCATTAATGCACGAATAATTAACTGACTTGTATATGCCTATAGAATATTTCTTTCCCAAAGCATTTTATTATAAGGATGAACTCATCAGTGAAGATGCGAATGAGCGACTGGTCGAAGCCGCTCATTCGCTAAGGCAGGAGTTTCCATTGTCTACAAGGTCCAACCTGTACACTACATACGGTTCTGTCCCAGACATTTTTGCGCGCAGCGAATTTAGTGTTTTGCACAATGGACTGATTAATGAGATCAGCCAATATCTTGATATCCTGGAAACCCGGCCGGGCAACAAGTACGCCATCTCCGATTCATGGGTCAGTATTTCCTCCCCCGGAAATTATGAACGTATGCACACACATGACGGATCTTACATCAGTGGTGTTTATTACATCAGGACGGCCCCGAACTGCGGTGATCTTTCGTTTGAAGAGCTATCGGACAATTTATGGGCATCAGCCCGTACAAAACCCGAAAACTTCAATACGGTAAGGTATGCACCGAAGGATCGGCGTCTTATTTTGTTTAACAGCAAAATACCGCATTCAGTAGGCCAGAATCTTTCATCAAGCGAGCGTATTGCGCTAAGTTTCAACATTATCATCGTATAGCCATTTCACAAAAATGTCTTATTAAGCCCCCATTCAACGCTGGCTTTCTGAAGGAGCTCGCGAAGCGCAGAAACCAACAAAATGGCCGGGTAAACGCATTCGAAAGCTTTAAGACCAAACAGGATCCCAACAATCTTCCTGAACGATTATGTACGGGCTATGCTTAGTTAACCCAAGCAGCCAGACATTCTTAAATAGTCTGGTATCCAGGTTGATGAATGCATCGTCGGAATATCAAACAATTTGTCGTTTAATTGTGCCCATAACGACCATCATTTTTTTTATGATTATTGTTTCTTCAAACTCGTTAGCAGGTAGGCAATAACCGAGTCTTCAAGCCCATCGGCGAGATCTGTCAGCTGCATTGAAGTACGGAGATAATTGCAAAATCCCTTTATGGAAAAATGCTTGATATCGATGCATTGGAGTAGCTGAAAGCCAGCGCCGATGCATAGTTTCGTATAATTATTTATATCAGTAATCAGGTTTGCAGCCGGCACAGACCAGTTTCCAACCCAATCGGTATTGTTCAACAACATGTCCGAAAAAATAAGTTGACCGCCTGGACGAAGTTTTCTGTAAGCGCAATCAAGAAAATCTTTTCGGGTATCAAAATGAAATGCAGCTTCAACACTGACGATTAAATCAAAATATTCGTCCGGGAATTCCATTCGTGTAGCATCCATCACCTGGAAATCAATACCAGCATGAACTTCCTGTGCAAACGAAATCTGCTTTTCAGAAATATTGATACCAACAACGTGCGCGTTACTGAACCGTCGGGCAATGACACTGGAACCCGTTCCCAGTCCGCATCCCGCATCCAATATCCTAATGGGATCCTGCTGCATTGCTACCTGATCAAGATGTTTTATGACGAGCGCCTCGCATGCAGCTTCCAGGGTCGCATGATTGTTGGTCCAATCGCCTACATTATAAAAACCTGAATTGCCATACATGGCTTTCATGGTTTCAGACAGGATCATGTGATCGTACCTCTCAATAAAACCACCCGCAGTGGCCAATTCATTTTTCATGATTCCAGTTTATATCCAATAAAATAGAAGATGGCCCTCTTTGAACGCTGAAATGACTCCAGCTTATATGATCAGCAACAGGAGCGTAAGTGCGCACATGCGCAAAAAAACGGTGCAGGCCAATACCGCCCTGAATTTGCGCAAGTCTCGCGCCTATACACCTAAAAGCACCCGCGCCAAAACCAAGATGGTTTGGTCTTCTGGTCAATATTAATTGATCCGGGTTGTCAAATTTTGCAGGATCCCTGTTTGCCGCACCTATGCTAATGAGCAATTGGCTACCGGCAGGAATAGTAGTGCCGTGAAGATGTATCGGTTCCTGAGTAATTAGCAAAACGGATTGTAGCGGAGAATCATAACGGATCAATTCATCCACGCTATTTATCGCAAACGGCAAGCTTTCGCGAAGCATTGACTGGTCTTCAGTTCTGTCTTGTAATGCTACCAAAGCATTTCCCATAAAATTCATCATATTCTGATGGCCGGCATAAAAAAGTAACACCATCAGTGAAATTATATAAGAATCATTCCGGTCATCAGCTGGCACAACGGTGAGGATAGCACTGCACAAATCCTTACCAGGTGTTTGCCGTTTCAACCCGATCAGCCTTCGCAGCGTGTCGATGAATGTTTTTTTTTGTTCGTCCCCACCATTTATCCATGATTTTTCATCAATAAAACTCAGGTATCCCCCTTGCAAGCGACTCACTATTTGGGAAAACGCATCCACCTCTTCTTGTGGCATCCCCATTACCCGGCAAATCGTTCCGAATGTAAATGGATGGGCATAATCACTCATGAATTCCATACGGGAGGAAAAACGAAGCGCATCGAAAATTTCATCTGCCTGTCGCTTCATGTCATCTTCATCGACTTGGAGCGTTCTGGCAGCAAGCTGGTGCATGATCTGCTTGCGAAATGCAGGCGTATTACCGGGTGCCAGCGCATGTAATGTTTGCGCAATGGCTTTTTCAACCGGACTCAAATACTGAAAAGTTCTGCTGTCCTGCCCCCAATGCGAACAGCGGGGATCACTTAATAACATCATTGCATCCTCATAGCCTGTGATCATCCACATACCTTCGGACGTTCTAAAAACAGGTTTTTCCTGTTGAACCCATTTATACCATGGGTAAGGATCAGCAATTGAATATCGAGGTTCGTCTGCGTTTATTATCATGTTATAGGTAATGGAATGACCAGATGGCTTAAATTTAGAAAATCAGATATAATGTAGAACAGCAGAAAAACAATAAGACATCATCCATTCTCTTCGTAAATGTAAGTAAATTTAATCAACCCCTCAAACCAAATACCAGGGAAGCTTTGGAAAAGATCGATACGTACGGATCACTAAGCTCTAAAGTCTATTCTTTCACTGCCTGTTTCGATATAGAAATAGCTACGATGGATAAAAAGGCTTATAATGAACACAAAGATGAGCGCTATCCAATGACTTAAGTCAGATTTGCTTACACTAGAAGCGAATATAAAGGCCAAAAATCCCCAAGCCAATGAAAAAACAATCGAAAAAATATAACGGAAAACTTTGAATCGAAAAAATAGCATTCCAATAGCGACAATACAAGTCAAGAAAATGGCAATGCCCATAATCCAATCCCAACCATAATGTTTACATAGCCAATAGGCCAAAAATATAGAGATGCCAGCTATCTCAATAAAAACAAGAGGGTACCTGCTTCTTTGTGTTACAGTATATCTTGCCATGCAATTAAAATTAATAAATATTTGAATCAACAAATCTGAGCTTCAGACAATATTTTATACTAAAATATTAAAATTTATTGTAATTGAATAAACACCGTTTTACATCAAACCTTTTCGGTAAGCTAGAGCTTACCATGTAATAGCTTGCTTGGTTAATAACTAAAATAACCATATTTTTGTTATATGCCTACAGTCTTTGAAATCTTCGGATACAGATTCTTTTTTTACAGTAATGAAAATAATGAGCCAATACACGTACATGTAGAAAAAGGTGACGCAGAGGCCAAGATTTGGATGAATCCAATTTTAGAACAATATGTATACGGTTTCAAGCCTCGTGAACGTGAAGAAATTATGGGATTAGTAAAAGAACATGTGATGGAATAATTAAAAGCTGGAATGAACACTTCAAAAAATAAAAATAAAAATACAGACAGTATTGTAAATAAAAGGTCTTCAGATCCGTTTGATAAGTTGATCTTTGAAAAAGGAATTCGCATTCAACAATTTATCATTAGCAAAGAATTAAACCTAATTGTTTTGCTTTTGACAAATAGTGCGGTAATTAAAGTTGCATTAAAGCATTTCCCTAGAATAAAAAATGCCAAGAAGAAAGAGTTAGAAACAGTTGAAATAAGAGGTAATGGTATTGGCCTCCGCTGGAGTTTGATAGATGAAGACATTTCATTAAAAGGTTTGATCAAGGAAGTAGGAATAAATGAAGCACTGAATCGATTACAATCAAAAGATAATCAAGAACTTGCTTTTGTATAATTGGCTCGCTATTAAGCTATTATTTTCTTACAATCTTGAATAAAGCAGATTAAGCATTCAGTAATTCTAACACGCTCTAATTTAAGAATTTTATGATACCAAATCTGCTTTTATTGATAGGGTTGTTTGTATTAGAAATTTGTTTTAACAAAAAAGCGGCTTCCTATTTAGGAGAACGCTTTGCTAGCCATATTTTCTTTCTTCAAATAAACAAATAGTTGCTTAAATAAACTTATCGTGTACCAATTTCTACCTTACCGCCGTTTTTAAACAGATCGTGGGAGATGAAATATCCGTTATTTGCTTTCCCGTTAACTTTAATGTTGGTGATTCCCCTTCCCTTTCCAGGTTTAGTTATTGTTAACAATTTTCCTGTACTGGTTTTCCATTTTACCTCATCAAAAAGTGGAGCCGTAACCAAATATTCGGCATCTGTTGCGGAGAATGGATACAAACCTAAAGAACTGAATACATACCAGGCCGACATTTCACCAGCATCATCCATCCCTGAAAGCGCCAAACCATCGCTCCCTATACCATATAGCTCATTTAAGATTTTATCAATAATTTTTTGTGATTTTTCTGGCTTCCCGATAAATGTATAAGCAAAAGGAGCTTCATGATCGGGCTGATTTCCCTGGCAGTATTGACCAATCATGGTTTCTACATTTCTTGCAATATATTTCGGGTTCCAGGGCACAGTAAACAGGGAATCTAGCTTAGATTCGAACCCTTTTGCACCACCATATAGTTTGATTAAACCTTTCATATCATGAGGCGCATAAAACGAAACCTGCCAGGCGTTGGCTTCCCTGTACATATATTCGTAATAAGGGTATTGTGGATTAAAAGGTTTGATCCAATCGCCATTCTCTAATCTGCCCCTCATAAAGCGCGTACCAGGATCAAACATGTTTTTATAGTTTTTCGATCTCGCCATCAAGGTGCGGTAATTGCTGCTATCACCCAGTTTTTTAGCGATTTGGGCCAGCGAATAATCATCGTAAGCGTATTCCAGTGTTTTAGAAACACCCGCCTTGGCTTTGGTTTCGACATGTGGATTTTTAACATCAGGGTCTGAGATATAACCCTTCTCGATATATTCTTTCACAAATGGACGGGCGCCACCATCTACATTGGCATTACGTAATAAAATTTGATATGTCCCCCTGATATCGAAATCATCTATTCCCCTCAAATAAGCGCCTGCAATAGAAGATGCGCCATGGTCGCCATGAAAAAACGTTGGGATGAAACCTGTTTTATCGCCAACCTCTTTCATCGATTTAATTACATCCAGGGTAACCTTAGGCGTAATTAAACCCAGCAGTACATCCTTATTGCGATAAGTATCCCAAAGGGAAGGTTCGGTATAATAGTTGAAATTACCCTTTACAACGTTGTGCTTAGCATCCTTAAATTCGCCGTTTACATCACTCCGCAAAGCCGGCCATAAAAAAGACCGGTACAAACAAGAATATAACATTTGCTTCTGCTTTTCGGTACCACCCTTTACCTGTATGGTAGATAAAAGCGTTTCCCATTTTGCAGTCGCTTCATTGCGAGTCTCCTGAAAAGTCTTGTTGCCAATCTCTCGTTCCAGGTTTTCTTTGGCATTAGCCGTACTTACAAACGATAAGCCGATTTTAAGTTCCACAGGCGCTGAACCGCCATCAGCCAGGTGCATAATCGCATAGCCTGAGCGTTTACCTACATCAGTCTGATCAAGTTTTTCGATCTTGGCATTTACCGTTGCATAGAAATATACATTTTCTCCACCTTGGAATCCCTGTATAGCAGAAGTACTAACTTGCTCGATATTCCATGTAGAAACCCTGCTATTGGCCTTTCCCATGTCGAAAAGAATCTGTCTGTTAGTGGTATTCTTATAGTCATATTGATGAAATCCACACCTCAAAGTTGAAGTAAGCTTTACATTTATCTTATAATCATTGAGATAAACCTGGTAAAAACCTGGTGCCGAACTTTCATTTTTGTGCGAAAATTTCGATCCGAATTTACCGTTAGCATTAGATAGTGGTAGAATTGGAATGTTGCACAGGTTCCAGTGCCCTTTATTGGTGTGCGCAAAGCCATAAATAGTATCATCTTCATATTCGTAACCTGCACCAGATCCAAATTCGGTAATCGGACTTAACTGCACCATAGCATTGGGTAATGAGCTACCTGGAAAAGTTAAACCCGCCCACGATCGCCAACCCTGTGGCAACTCATAACCTAAAATTTTAGAATCGGTTAAGGGCGCTGTGCCGATAAAAGTATTTACATACTTGGTAAAAGCTGTTTTGGATTGACTTTGAGCGGTATATATGCGCGTAAGGCTCAAAACCAAGATTAAGGTTAGCAATTTGGTTAGCGATTTCATTTTACATAAAACGTTTTAGTGTGTCGTATCAAATATAGAAAATCTATTAAAATCCATTCTAAAATATCATAATAGTTACCAACTAAAATTTCGCTAGTGCAAATTATCGCATGCTTAAATAATTGAATAGTATGCCAATAATCGATATATATTCATCTACTTAGCGGGCAGCGCAATCGTTTGATTATCTATATATTTGATTACACACTAATCAAATAACCAACATGTTTTTTAATTGCAAGCAAGCTATTCTCTGCACGCTAATCTCATTTTCAGCCTTTAGCTTTTTCACGCCTGTTTTCGCTCAACAGAAAGAAAAACCATCTTTATTGCTTTGGGACGATAAACCTGCAAAGAACTGGATGACAGAAGCCTACCCCATTGGTAATGGTCGCATTGGTGGTATGATTTTCGGCAATGTAAATCACGAACATATTCAGTTTAATGATAATACGCTCTGGACCGGAGATGAAAATGATCGCGGTATGTACCAGGCTTTTGGCGATATATTTATTGATTTCGATAATAAAGAACAAAATTTCAGCAATTATACACGGAAATTAAATCTAACGGATGCGGTCCATTCCATCAATTACACTCAAAATGGGACCACCTATAAACGTGAATATTTTTGCAGCTTTCCGGATAAAGTAATGGTTTTAAGGTTAACTGCTGATCAGAAAAAATCATACTCAGGCACGGTTAGGCTTAAAAACGCACATCAGGGCAATGTAACAGTAAACGGAAATACCATCCAGTTTACTGGCAAGTTATCCAACGGAATGCCTTATCAGGCCACTGCCTTGGTTAAAATCGAAAATGGCAGCAGCCATGCAGTTAAAGACGATGATGGCGAAAAATTAAAAATAGCAAATGCCGATGCCATAACCATCCTCTTTACCGCTGCTACGAATTATAGCAATAAACGTAGCGATAACTGGAAAGGAGAAGAACCGGCTTCAAAGATAGACCGCATCCTGAAACAAGCAAGTACAAAATCATATTCAAATCTGTTAAAAGCACATATTCAGGATTACCAGCAATTATTTAACCGTTTGGCTATTAATTTAGGTGAGCATGATATTAAAAACAACAGTTTACCAACTTATCAAAGGCTAATCAATTATAAAAAGACTCCTGATCCAGCCTTAGAAGCGTTGATTTTTCAATACGGAAGATACCTCTTGATCAGTTCATCAAGACTGGGCGGTTTACCGGCCAACCTACAGGGTCTCTGGAACGAAAGCAATACTCCGCCATGGGGCAGCGATTATCATTCTAACATCAATATCCAGATGAATTATTGGCTGGCAGGGCCGACCAATCTTTCTGAATGTCAGCTCCCATACCTCGATTACATTAACAGCATGCGGGAAGTGAGTGCTGTTGCCACACGCAAACAATATCCGAATACCCGTGGCTGGACCGTAAAAACTGAAAATAATATTTTCGGCGGAATGAGTTTTTTATGGAACACGCCTGGTAGCGCGTGGTATGCACAAGCACTTTGGGAGCACTATGCTTTTACAAAAGACAAGGATTATCTAAAGAATTTTGCTTACCCAATTATAAAGGAGATATCGGAGTTTTGGGACGACCACTTGAAAAGAAGACCAGATGGGACTTTGGTATCGCCATTGGGCTGGTCGCCAGAGCATGGGCCAACTGAAGATGGCGTAACGCACGATCAGCAAATTGTATACGATCTCTTCACCAATTATATAGAAGCAGCCGAAATTTTAGGCATTGATGGTGATTACAAAAAACACATTGCAGACCTTAAAGCACACTTATTAAAGCCTAAAATTGGCAAATGGGGGCAATTGCAGGAATGGGAAACCGACCGTGATGATCCCAAAGATCAACATAGACACATTTCTCATCTGTTTGGTCTGCATCCAGGGAGAGAAATCAGCACCATTAAAACACCAGAACTTGCCAAAGCCGCGAGGGTAACTTTAACTGCACGTGGCGACGAATCGACAGGATGGTCTATGGCCTGGAAGATTAACTTTTGGGCCAGACTACAGGATGGAAATCATGCCTACAAAATATTACAGAACTTCATTACACCAGTAGGTGGCTCAGGTACCGATTACAACAAAGGTGGCGGCATTTACACCAATCTTTTCTGTGCACATCCACCGTTCCAGATTGATGGAAATTTTGGTTATACTGCGGGCGTTTCAGAAATGCTCTTACAAAGCCAGGCTGGTGAATTGCAATTTTTACCTGCCCTGCCCGATCAATGGTCAACAGGAAGTATTCAGGGTTTAAGAGCAAGAGGGAACTTCGAAATTACAGATCTGCAGTGGAAAGATGGTAAAGTCATAAGACTGTCGATCAAATCGTTATCAGGCGAAGATTGCATTGTGAGGTCTCCTAATGCGTTAAAACCTAAGCTTAAAGGCATCGATGAAGAAAAATCAGGAAATGACTTTAAATACAGTTTTAAAACACAGGTTGGAAAAGTATATAGTTTTGAAGGCTAAAGCAAATGAGAGAATGATTGGGTTTTGAATGATTGAATGTTGGAGTAACCTGTTTAACCATTCCGTCATTCAATCATTCACTCATTCAATTATTCCCTTCCAAACATTTCTCTTCCAATTTTCGTTTAATCATAAATAGATTTTGTTATGAGCACATCCGATAAACTATTAACCGAACATAATGCTAAAGTTGTTGTCCTTGATTTTATCAATGCCTTAAACACCGAAAACTTTGAAATGGCCAGAGCACAACTGCATGACGATATGACTTTTAAAGGTGTTATGGGCGAAAGAAATGGCGCAGATATTTACATCGAAGACATGAAGAAAATGAAATTCAAATATGATGTTAAAAAAGTATTTGTAGATCAGGAAGAAGTTTGCCTTTGGTACGATATCAACATGGGTGAAAAAACAATCTTTTCAAGCGGCTGGTACAAACTGGAAGACGAGAAGATTAAATCATTCCAAGTGATTTTCGATCCGAGGCCTATATTGTAAGGGAGATGGAAACATTGTAGTATCGTCATTGCAAGAAGGCTTTTTCAGCTAACGAAGAGACCATATCAAATATATCGAATTATCATCCTGAGCCTGTCGAAGGACATAGTTAAATAATCTTTTATGTGTTTCGACAGGCTCAACATGACAAAATCTGGGAAGAAATTGTCTTTATGATACAGCCTCAATCTTAACACGATCGCTACAGGACACGCTTTAAGATTATTCATTTGTGCAGTTGTTTTTAAAGGCATTCATGAACTCAATCATTGGGTTATCTTCGGCCCCGCAATGACTAGCATTCTAAGAATATGTAAATGAGGACGTTGTCAAAAAATATTTACCAATTTATAGTTAAATAGGTAGTTAACAATAAGATTGTTCCATTCATGTTTAAGTAGAATGACGAATACTAATATACTAACAGACCTGCTTAAGCCTCCTAACAATGATGTGGCCATCTTCCAACTGAAAAAGAAACATTAAAAGCTCATCCGTTTCACTGATTTCAATACTTTTAACTGTGCCAGATTGGCCCTTTCCATCTGTTATAACCTCTCCTATTTTAATTTCTAAAAGTATAGAGGTAGGCAAATTATCATTTATTATTGTCATTTTGTAAAAGGTAAGTTCAGTGTGAATATGTTTTTTTAGACGTAAAAGATACCTTTATGGGCATTGGCAATTTCTGATACAATGTATGGAAAGATAAAACAAAACCGTATTGATTGGGAATTGAACTGAAGTCAATATCAGTCATTAACAACAATCAATACGGTCGGTTATATTAAGCTTTTAATAAAGCTGGTTTTTCGTGGTAGGTTCTCCAAAGTAACTCACCAAATAAGGTGTTAGACCAAGCAAACCAAGCCCTTGTAAAGTTTGCCGGGTTGTCTTTATTGAAAGACTCGTGCATAAAACCTTTACCAGCATGTGTCTTGCGTAACATTTCGATACAGGCTTTAATCTCTGCATCATTTTTTGAAGTTAAAGCACGCATTGTGATACTCATTGGCCAGATCATATCCTGACCAGCGTGCGGCCCACCAATTCCCTCGGCAGCTGTTCCTTTAAAGAAATACGGATTATCTTTAGAAAGGGCGAATTTCCTCGTATTCTGATAGATCGGATCTTCAATTTTCATTGCACCTAAATAAGGTAAGCCCAACAAGCTTGGTACATTAGAATCGTCCATCAGATACGAGCTTCCAAAACCATCTACCTCAAAGGCGTAAATTTTACCATATTTTGGATGACTAACGATAGCGTGTTTCTGTAGCGCTGCACTCACTTCATCAGCCAGGTTTAACAAACCGCTTTCCAAAGCCTGGTCATGCTGTAAAGCTTTAATCATTTCTGCTGCCTGCTTTAAGCTTGATACCGCAAAAAAGTTAGAAGGAACCAGGAATGGAAAAATGGTGGCGTCATCACTCGGACGGAATGCCGAACAAATTAATCCAACCGGATTTACCGGAAAACCATAACCCGCCATCGGTAATGAATCGGTAGGTTGGGTAGTTTCGCGTTGAAAATGATATGGCCCTTTATCCGTTTTTCGTTGTTGTTCTTTAAATGTTTTTAAAGTAGCTTCAATTCCTTTTTTCCAATTGGCATCAAAAGGGGTTTTATCGCCTGTTTTTTTCCAATAATGGTAAGCCAGACGGATTGGATAACATAAAGAATCTATTTCCCATTTACGCTCATGTACACCAGGCTGCATGGCCGTTTTATCGGTTTTCCACTCACCTACCTTTGTGGCATCGCCATAAAAAGCATTTGCATAAGGATCTTTTAAAACACATTTCGTTTGGTGGATAATTACGCCCGCTATCAATTTTTTAAGTGGTTCATCTTCGTTTACGAACTGAAGATATGGCCAAACCTGTGCGGAGCTATCGCGCAACCACATCGCATCAATATCACCGGTAATTACATAAGTGTCTGGTCTACCCTCTTTTTCTGAATGGTAAACCGTAGTATCTAAAGTATTGGGAAAACAGTTTTCGAACAGCCAGGCCAATTCGGGGTTTTTAACGTTTGCCTGGAAAGTTTTAATTGCGGCATCTACAGCTTTACTTTGAAAGTGCCGTTTTGCGGCAGCTACACGTACCACAGGGAATTCCGGTGCGAGATTAGCGGCAAAAGAAAATTTCGATGCGACAACTCCTGCCCCTAACAAGCCTGTGTTTTGTATAAATGTTCTTCTTTTCATTATGATGTGTTATGATATTTTGGTTTAATTTCTACTAAACGAAATCTATATATTATCGATTATGATAAATTTAGTGGTAAGATTTTATTCGGTTAGCGCTTAACAAATATTATTATAATTTTTCGAACATCAAAATCACTATAGTCAATTAAACTATTCCTAAATCGATTTTCTTATGCATCATACTGAAATTGATTCAGATAACATTTTTGACGGACCTAAAGGTAATAATTATGTCAGTAAAAATAATTTTGAATGAGTATATTTAAATAACCAAACCTATTTATATGAATGCTGATAACAGTCCCCTATCAAAACGAATTTTATCTATTGATATACTCCGCGGATTAGTGATGATCATTATGGCACTGGATCATACAAGAGATTTCTTTCATGTTGGCGCCATGACCGGCGATCCGCTAAATCCAGACACCACTACGGGGATGTTGTTTTTTACCCGTTGGATTACACATTTTTGTGCACCAACCTTTGTTTTCTTATCAGGATTATCTGCTTATTTATCGGCACAGAACAAAACGGCAGCCCAGGCGAGTTCATTTTTGTTAAAACGGGGTTTATGGTTAATACTGATAGAAATTGTTGTCATCACATTCGGGTTAACCTTTAATGGAACATATAATTTTATTATTCTTCAGGTGATCTGGGCTATAGGAACCAGTATGATATTCCTTGGATTGGCCAGTCGAATTTCGTATAAAACTGTGCTGATAACCGGCCTGATATTGGTTTTTGGGCATAATCTTTTCAATTTATTCCCTGCTCCACCAGATTCAAATGGTGGCTTGATCTTAAAAATATTTTTCACGGCATCAGGAACCGTTGTGCCGCTTTCTGCCAATCATTTTGTTGGTGTATTTTACGCCATCCTCCCATGGACAGGCGTGATGTTTGTGGGCTATGGCGTTGGTGCCTGGTATAAAAAAGGTTACGCCGCCGACCGCCGGCAGCGCAATTTATTAATTGTAGGTTTGCTCACTATCTTTGTGTTTATCTCCCTGAGGTTGATCAATATATATGGCGATCCCGTTCCGCGAAAAGAATATCACGATTTCTTTAAAAACGTGCTTGCTTTTTTTAATGTAAACAAATATCCGCCATCTTTACAGTATATCGCTATGACTTTAGGTCCGGCCATGTTATTTTTGGCCTTTACTGAAAAACTGAGCAACCGGTTTGCCAGGATAACTTCTGTATACGGTGCTGTCCCCTTCTTTTATTATGTAATACACTTTTATCTGTTGCACACCCTCTTAATTGTGATATTTTTTGCCACAGGACATAGCAACAAAGAAATTGTACAGGTTCCATTTTTATTTAGACCTGCAGCCTTTGGCTTTGGTTTACCAATCGTGTATTTAATATGGCTTTGCGTGGTGGCCTCTTTGTATCTTCCATGCAGGTGGTTTAAACGATATAAGGAAACACACAGGCAATGGTGGTTAAGGTATATTTAAAACCAAGAGGGGGTTCATAAAGGCGATTTCACCTCAGACGCTGTCATGTTGTCCAAAGGACTCCTACGGAGAGCCTCCGATGAAAATCGGGACAAGTCGTCGAAATACTTTAAGGCGTATTTAAACGGGCCCTTCGACAGGTTACTATTGACAGACTAACAGCGTCGTCGTCTTTCCCGCGCAGGCGGGAATCTTAAAGCGCTTGCATTACGATTATTCATAAGTTTTCCTTTGTTCAGAGGCACTCATGAGCACTTCGTGGTTCCCAATCAAGTTGGGAATGACGAACCGCCAAAACCTGTCATCAACCTCTCGAGATGCTAAATATTATAATACAACCTTTTTGTTTAGCCTTTTTTCCATTTTATACCACAGCCAACAGCTTTAGTTGATGCAATTGCAGGTTTTTTACCGATGGATAATTCGTTAACTGCATTTTTAACATACTCTACTTTTGTACTGTTTGCTTCTTCCGGATCGTTATCTATGGCACCAATGTACTCAACAACATTTCCTTTATCGGTTTTGTTCAGCACAAAAACATGCGGTGTTCTGGTAGCACCAAATTGTTTGGTTACCGCATGGTTGGGATCTAGAAGATAAGGGAAATTGAATTTCTTTTCTGTGGCCAGTGCCTGCATTTTTTGGAAACTTTCGTCCGGAACGGCCCCAGCATCGTTTGGATTAATGGCCACAACAGGATAACCTTTTGCAGCATAAGTTGCGTTTAAAGCAGAGATACGCTCCTGATAAGCTTTTGCCACCGGACAGGTATTACAGGTAAAAACCACAATATAGCCCTTTGCATCCTTGTAATCGGCCAAGGCAACCATTTTGTTGTTTACGTTTTTCAGCGAGAAATCTTTTACTACATCGCCCACTTTATAACCTTCAGTCTGGGCAAATGCGAATCCTGAAACCAGCATAAAAGCCACTAAAATCAATCTTTTCATAACGATCTATTTTAAGTTTAACAAAGTATTTTTCAGTTCAGTTTCTGTAAATTCCTTCTCGTAAAAACGTCTGGCTTTCTTGTTTACAAATAATGTAGCAGGAATAGCACCCGACCATTTTTTGTCTATCCGTTCAATATACTGTTGCTGATCGGGTTCGTTTAAAAGAAATACTTCGGCATTAATTTTATTGTTCAACACAAATGGAATCACTTCCTTTTGCAATTTTGACTTGAAATCTAAACTCACCAAAAGCACCTTAACAGGCTTTTTTAAATTGGCTAAACGTAATTTCTCGAAATTCGGCAACTCAGCCACACATGGTGAACACCAGGTGGCCCAGAAATTGATTACATAAGTTGTATCTTTTCCATTAGCGATGCGTTTATCCAACTCATCCAACTTGAGCAATGTTACCTGCGCTGTAGCGAAATAAGTGGTTAAAGATAAGCAGATTATGAAAAATATACGCATAAATGAATAACGAAATTTGGTGGGGATTGTTTTGTTTTTAACGTCCGTCACCCTGAACTTGTTTCAGGGTCTTTAAAAGAATAATACTCATTGTAATTCATTTTGAGTAATAAGATGCTGAAACAAGTTCAGCATGACGACAAGTATAGGAATTAACTAATTCACCGATCCCGATTTAACCAATACACGTTGATAAGCAGGAAGCGTTAAATCATCAACAATTACGCCTCTGGTAGTGCTGGCGTGTACGAAAAAACCATTATTGAGGTATACCCCTACATGATCTACATCATTACCGCCAAAAGAGAAAAACACCAGATCTCCTTCTTTTAAATTATCTATATTTTTACACTTCACCACATTAGCTTGCTCGCGGGAAATACGCGGAAGTGTAACTCCGTAAATTTCTTTCTCCAATAAAAAAGCAAAACCAGAACAATCAATACCGCCTTTATCTAAACCCCCAAAACGGTATTTTACACCTGTCCAATCGGTAATGAAACGATAGAGCGGTTTGCTCTGTAAATTTGCCATTGCATCTGCCGCTTTCGAAGCTTTCGTATCACTTTTAACGGTGTATTTTCTTGTTCCGCAAGAAGTTATGATGATTGAGAGAACTAAAAATAAAGAAAAAGAATATTTAGTTTTTATCATAATTTTTAATTCTTTTGATCACACATTCACACAGATATTTATAATACTAACATCTGTGTTCATCCTTTTTATCTGTGGTTAATTTTTAATTAATCGTTGTATTTCGTCCAGTTTCAACAAAGCTTCTACAGGCGTTAATGCGTTTACATCCAAATTATTCAATGTATCGCGGATTTTAACCAGAACAGGATCATCAATAGCAAACATCTGTAACTGATAAGCCTGGTTCTGCACTTTTTTAATGCTGTCTTTTATACTTTGACCTTCTGTACGGTCTATTTCGAGTTTTTTCAATATCTCATTCGCGCGACCAATTAACTTGCTTGGCATACCAGCCATTTTCGCTACGTGTATACCAAAACTATGCTCACTGCCACCAGGAACGAGTTTCCGTAAAAAGATAACTTTATTGGTCATTTCTTTTACCGATACATTAAAGTTTTTAATGCGCGGCATAGTATTGGCCAGTTCATTTAATTCATGGTAGTGCGTAGCAAATAAGGTTTTTGGTCTGGCAGTTGGATGTTGATGCAAAAATTCGGCAATGGCCCAGGCGATTGAAATGCCATCGTAGGTACTCGTTCCACGCCCAATTTCATCAAGTAAGATTAAACTGTCATCCGAAATGTTGTTCAGGATACTGGCCGTTTCATTCATTTCGACCATAAACGTACTTTCTCCTGAAGAAATATTATCAGATGCCCCTACCCGGGTAAAAATCTTATCTACAATACCTACTTCAGCATCTTTAGCAGGAACGAATGATCCCATTTGCGCCATCAGTACAATTAACGCCGTTTGCCTTAAAATGGCCGACTTACCCGCCATGTTGGGACCAGTAATCATAATAATCTGTTGACTTTCCGTATCGAGATATACATCATTGGTAATGTATTCTTCTCCAACGGGCAATTGTTTCTCAATTACCGGGTGGCGGCCACCTTTAATATCAAGCACTTTATTTTCGGTAACTTTTGGCTTGTTATAATGGTTTTTGGCCGCTAACTGTGCGAAACACAGTAAACAATCCAGCTGCGCAATTAAAAACGAATCGAGTTGGATCGGTTTGATGTAACTGGCTGTTTCGTACATCAGTTCGTTGTATAAACGGATTTCGATAGCCTGTATCTTCTCTTCCGCACCCAAAATCTGATCTTCGTATTCTTTAAGCTCCGGTGTAATGTAACGTTCGGCATTTACCAGCGTTTGTTTACGGATCCAGCCTGCTGGCACTTTATCTTTATGGGTATGGGTAACTTCCAAATAATAGCCGAAAACATTATTAAAGGCGATTTTTAACGATGGGATACCCGTTGCTTCTGCTTCACGTTTTTGTATCTGAACCAGATAATCTTTACCACCAAAAGCTATTTTACGCAAGCGATCTAGATCTTCATCAATTCCGTCTGCAATTACATTTCCTTTAATCAGCAAAGCTGGTGGTTCGGGCTGTAATTCCCTTTCAATTCTCTCCCTAATGGCTAAACACGGATTTAACTGATCCGCTATTTTAATCAGGAAAGGGTTTTTAGAATTGGCAGCCAGTTTTTTTACCGCCTCAATATGGTAAAGTGCGCGTTTTAAAGCAACCAATTCTCTCGGACCAACGCGTTGAAGGCCGACTTTAGAAATGAGTCGTTCTAAATCGCCAATCTGTTTAATGTTATTTAAAAATTCGCCTTGTAATTCTTCATGTTTTACAAAATACTCCACCATTCCAAGTCGCTCCTGGATGGGCTTCAATTCTTTTAAGGGCATGATGATCCACTTCTGCAACAAACGTGCGCCCATTGGCGTACAGGTATGATCCAAAATATCGAACAAGGTTACGGCATTGTCGTTAGGCGAATTCACCAATTCCAGGTTGCGAATGGTGAAACGGTCTAACCACATGTAACGGTCTTCCTCAATACGGCCGATCGAACTGATGTGTTGTAGATTACGATGCTCCGTTTCGCCCAAATAGTGTAGAATAACACCAGCAGCAACAATTCCGCTCTGTAAACGCTCTACACCAAAACCTTTTAACGAAGAAACCTCAAAGTGTTTCATCAGCGTTTCGTTCCCAAAATCAGTGGTAAAAGGCCATTCGTCTAAACCAAAAGTGTAAAAACGGTCGCCGAAGTGCTCGGTAAATGCCTGTCGTTTCGATTTCTGAAAAATAACCTCTGTAGGTTTAAAACCTTGCAAAAGTTTATCAATATAATCGCTGTTGCCCTGCGCAATTAAGAATTCACCTGTCGATATATCTAAAAATGAAACGCCCAGTTGTGTTTTATCAAAGAAAACACAGGCCAGGAAATTGTTCGATTTTTGGTTTACAATATTATCACCGTAAGCTACTCCAGGCGTAACCAATTCTGTTACACCACGTTTAACAATGGTTTTTGTGGTTTTAGGGTCTTCCAGCTGATCGCAAATGGCTACCCGTTGTCCTGCCCGTACCAGTTTGGATAAATAATTATCTAACGAGTGATGCGGAAAACCAGCCAGTTCTAAAGCGCCGCCATTGGGCCCGGTACCTCTTCTGGTTAATACTATGCCTAATATCTGTGCCGTTTTAATGGCATCTTCGCCAAAGGTTTCATAAAAATCGCCAACCCTAAATAGTAAAAGTGCGCCCGGATACTTCGCTTTAATCGCGTTGTATTGCTGCATTAACGGGGTTTCTTTATTCGTGTCTTTAGCCAAAACTGAAATTAATTTACAAAAGCCATAAAGATAACACGAATAAGCATTTTACAACTGTTTTGTTGAAAAGTTAAAAGATTGTTAGTTTGTTTAACCGGTTTACTGCTCAAGTCGGTTAATTGAGGCATATCACGGTGAACCGATTTCTACCGCTTGAACAATTAAACATTTCTTGAAAATTAAGGGTTCTGTACATTTGGGGGGCTGTGGCCCTGCTTTTTGCTTGTAGTCCCTCTTTTCAATCGGGAGCTACCGCTTCAATCAGGTTTATGAACTATGGGCTGTTTTAACCCTTTGCATCATAGTTCTCATTCTTCAATAGTTCACCAGTTTATACAATTTAAACAGTTAACTATTATTTGAAAATGAAGGGTTCTGTGCCTTTTGGTTGGTATAGTCCTGTTATCCGCTTTACTTCGTTACACTCGTGTTCGCTCCTACCAGGTTTAGCTACAATGGTTTGATTAATAAAATTCTTATTATTTGTCAAAAAATATTACCTTAATCATAATACTACTTGCATTAAATAAATATATTATAATGAGATAGTTAACAAAAACAGAAACTTAAGATCTCAGTTATGTACTACAATAACGCACTTTGTGATATTTATATAGGAAAAGGGGCAGGTAAAAAGTTAATGGATGATATGAGGAGTGCAAAACATTCTGTCAAAATCATATCCCCTTACCTATCACCATACCTAATTTCAGAATTGATTAATCTAAAAGATAAAAACATTGATGTTAAGTTAATTACCACAAACAATATCGAGGATTTTTATGGTGATCGTGAAAGAAATATCTATAAACTCATTATTCAGAAATGCAATACAGACTTTGATAAACAAATAATCAGGAATAAGTGGATTAAGCTTGCAGAAACACTTTCATACATTAGCTACGGCCTAATAGCACTATTGATTGTATTGGCTTATTATTTCAGAGACCTTAGAATATTCCTAGGTTTTATACCTATTATTATTCTATTCTTCATACGGGGTTTGTACAAGATAAAAATTAAAAACCTTCGGATCTATTCTTACAACTATACTCAGCTATTTCCTTTTAAAGTATATATGTGTAATGAAAAAACATCTTTAATTCACAGTAAAATATACCTAATTGATGGTCAAATCGCTTACATGGGATCGTTAAACTTTACCGCAAGCGGAACCCAGCACAACCATGAAACTCGAATTAGAACTTCGGACATTAACGCAATTGAGAAAATAAATAAGGAAATTGACGACCTTTTTGAAAACCCTTATATGCTTGCGGCAGATCTACAGCTATGGGGAAGACAATTATACATTGAACCTATTAACTAAAATTAACACTAATTTCAAAACGTTTTGGCCCTATTGCTGTTACATTAATATAAATTTATACCTAATATTTTAATTATGACGATCCAATTGAATACCGACAAAAACTTAACCATACACCAAGAATACGACGAAAAAATTCAGACACAGCTAAATGAAGGCTTGAGCAGATATAGCGATCTAATTACGCGCTTAGAAGTTCATCTATCTGATGAAAACGGCAGTAAAGATGGCTTAGATGATAAAAGGTGTTTATTAGAAGCCAGAATAACAGGAAAAGACCCTATAGCCGTAACCAATATGGGTAATACCTACGATTTGGCTATTACAGGTGCTTTAACAAAATTAAAAAGTACACTCGAAAAAGTGGCTGGTAAAATGAAAGCACACTAAATTTCTTTGGCGAGGCCGTCATTCCCGCGTAGGCGGGAATCTTAAAGCAGTCATAGCAATGCATTAAGATTCCCAATCAAGTTGGGAATGACGATTTTATTTATATACTTACTTTTTCCAATTCTTCAATATATCCCAAAAACAGATTTAATGCTTTTTTTCTATCATCGGTAACATCAAATTGAAGTTTGTAGTACAGGTAATCCTCCAGATCGAAATTCGGCACTTCAGGTAATTCCTGTAAAACATTTTTTCTATGGGCTAAGCCAAATTTTAAAGCGGCATTAAATTCAGCCTTAAATTCTAGTGAGATTTCTTTGTTGGCCACCCAGGCCGCATACATAAATGGTAATCCGGTAAAGTTTTTCCACTCCTCACCCATGTCGTAAGCGTAAGCAAAGTCTTCTTTTTTACCAAAGGTTCTATCACCGATTAAAACAAAAGCATCGGTTTTTGCAGCAGGGTCGGTAGTAAACTCCACTTCTTTTTTCCAATGAAACTTAAGCAATACCTTGGCTAAATTGTTCGAAGTACGCGAGTGGGTGTCCAGTCTAACCGTTTTAATTTCCTGGGCAGGAACTTCACTAAAAATGAATACAGAATTTACACCTCCATCACTTCCAATACAATAATCGGCTACAATATTGGCATTTGGAACCAAGGGAATAGCTGCTACAGGCATTAAACCGATATCAACCTGACCGTTAATTACTTTAGCTGCGCAATCTGAAGGAATATCTAAACTTAAATCAATTTTATTTATAATGTCCGAATGTTCTAATCCGTATATAAAAGCTTTGGTATTGGTATAGGCAACAGCCGATATTTTAATCTTATTCAAGGTGTTATGTTTTGCGCTTCGCGTTTGGCGTTAAGCGAATTATTCAATTACTAAACCGTCTAAATGAACGGCACTATTAAATTCAAGAACAGTAAATTTTCCATCTTCGAATCCCATTTTATAAAGCACCGTATTTTGATGTGGAAACTCGGTCATTTCGCTCAGTGGTTTACCCAACAATAAACACAAGAAAACGCGCATTGCTCTACCATGCATGCAAAGTAAAACTGTTTTCTCTTCAGGTCTGCTCATCAAAACTTCCATCGGTTGTTTTAAACGTTCGTAAACATCCTGAACGCTTTCGCCACCTTCGAAATGAGCAGTATAATCACCATCCTGCCAGCTTTGCAGCATCTCACGGAAAGCATCTCGTGCATCTTCTGTATTCGGTTTCCCTTCCCAAATGCCCCAGGCCAATTCGTCTAAACCCGAAAGTTTTTCCCAGGGTAATCTCGAATCAATAAACTTCTGGACGGTTTGCCAGGTACGTTTTAAATCCGAAGTGTAAATCTTATCAAATGGGACATTTTTATAGGTTTGATAAAACGCTTCGGCCTGTGCCCTACCTAAATCATTTAAGTCAGAATTTATACCTCTGCCCTGTACTATGCCTTGTCTGTTAAGTTCCGTTTCGCCGTGGCGTATAATGTATATTTCCTTCATCAATAATGATTGAATTTTGAATGATTGAGTTTATTGATTGTTTAATTAATGAATGATTGAGTTTTGATGATCGAATACCGAGTTGCCTATCACATTCACTCAATCTCTCATTCTTTCATTCGATTATTAATTCACAACGGGTAGCTTATAATACTGAGGTTTCTTTTCTTCTTCGAAAACTACGTGCTCGAAATCGGTAACCACATTATACAAAGTATCACGCTCTATTGCTTTTCTCCCCACTTGTTTAATCAGATTCACCAGCTCTTTGGTACTCATTGCGGGTGTTTGCTCTTCGGCTCCGGCCATTGAATATATTTTGGTGGTATCATCCAAGGTTCCGTCTATATCATCAACACCATAATTTAAGGATAGCTGAGCTGTTTCACGACTGATCATTGCCCAATAAGCTTTAATATGATCGAAGTTGTCCATATAAATACGGGCGATGGCGTAATTCCTTAAGTCTTCAATTACTGAAGATTCAGGCACATTACTCATCTGGTTATGTTGATTTCTGAATTTTAGTGGAATAAAAGTCTGGAAACCACCCGTGCGATCCTGCAATTCCCGTAATTTCTCCATATGATCTACCCGGTGCCAATATTTTTCAATATGACCATAAAGCATGGTGGCATTACTGCGCATACCAAGTTTATGCCATTCTTCATGAATATCAAGCCATTGCTGACCAGTACATTTATCTTTAGCAATCTGTTCTCTGATTTCAGGGTGAAAAATCTCTGCTCCTCCACCTGGTATTGATTCTAATCCGGCCTCTTTCATCAAACGCATACCTGTTGCATAATCGATTTTGGCTTTCTTAAAGATATAATGGTACTCAACAGGTGTTAATGCTTTCACATGCAAATCAGGGCGATGCTGTTTAATAGCCGAAAATAAAGCAGAATAAAAGGCAACATCATATTGAGGAAGTACCCCACCTACAATATGCACTTCCGTTACAGGTTCGCCATCATATTTTTTAACGATATCGAGCATTTGCTCCATTGTTAAGGCCCAGCCTTCTTCTTTTTGTTTGATTAAACGGGAGTATGAGCAAAATTTGCAGTCGTAAACGCAAAGATTGGTAGGTTCTAAATGGAAGTTCCGGTTGAAATAAGTTTTATCACCGTGTTTCTGTTCGCGGATAAAATTTGCCAGAATACCAAGGTAACCCAGTTCTGCATGTTCGTACAAGTGAACGCCTTCATCAAAGGTAATCCGTTCTCCGTGAAGGACTTTGTGTGCTATGTTTTGTAATTCAGTTGATAAATTGGTATCAGCTAATATCTTTTCAACTTGCTCAGTTGTATTCATTCCTGATTTATTTTGAACAAAAATACAATAATGAGGCGATTTGAAAATCATTTTCTTGTAACAAACCGCGATTTTTGAATGTTGGCTGTGAGAATCAACCACAGATGAACACTGATATTGATTGCTTTTAATGTGAGCTTAGCTGTAGGCGTTAATATTAGCCACGGAAACACGGAAGTCACGGAAAAATAACTGTCAAACTTCAGTATAAATTGATGTTCCCCGCTTGACGGACAGGCTTGTAAGACAAAACCTGATTCTAATTTATATCTGTATTAATCTATGGTAAAACCCTATTATAAAAGAGTCTAAGAAACTCCGTGTAAATCCGTGTTTCCGTGGCACCTAAAAAACAGTAAACAAAAAAAGCACCTCTTTTCAGAAGTGCTCTCACTATATGTTTTTCACTGGCAATTTATGTGTTTCAGTGATAGTAATGCTATCATGAACATTTATTATTAGTTATGAAGCCGTTCATAACGGTTACGTAACTAATGCTTAATTGGCTGCTGGAGAAAACGTCAACACGATATTAGCTGTTTTTCCACCGAATTCAATTGGCGATTTCATAACCATATTTCCTTTAGAAAGTTGAGTTAACACCAAACGGTAACCCTCTGTTACATTTTTAGCTTTATCACCTTCAAAAATTTTCTTGAATTGGAAAGTTTCATCAGCAGGTGTTGCCGACCAGAAAATAGTTTGCATTACTGAACCACAAGTACTTGATGCTGGTAAAGTATAAGAACCATTACCGCTATTGGTTAATTTCCATGTACTTCCCTGAAAACATTTATATGATTTTTCGCCGAATAAACCTTGAACAGCTTGGTCAGGCAAACCCTCTAAAGTTACATTGTTTAAAACCCAGGTACCAGTAATTGTTCCTCTACCACCATTAATACCTGTTGCAGCATTTTTAGTTGATGAACAACTTTGTAACATTACTAAAGTAGAACATGCTATTGCGATAGCTATAAATAATCTTTTCATTTTCGTTTAATTTAATTTCGTCAAACTTGTTACATAAATCTTGCCAAAACCATTACGAACCTTAAATTAGCGCCAAATTATTAAATTGCATCACCATATCACTTCGATCAAAATCAATTATCATGAAACCCGAAACCCTTGCTATTCACGCTGCTAATCTTGTAAAAAGCATTACTGGCGATGTTACCCTGCCTATTAATTTATCAACAACTTTTTTTCGTGATGAAGATGGAGGTTATCCCGGAGGGCATATGTATAGCAGGGTAAGCAATCCAAACCGGTCTGCTTTAGAAAACACTGTAGCCACATTAGAATATGGCGAAGATGCTGCTGCTTTTTCTTCGGGCAATACCTGTGGTATGGTTTTGTTCCAGGCCTTAAAACCTGGTAGCCACATTATTGCTCCTGATGATATGTATTGGGGAATTAAAAAACAGCTTCTTACGATTTTTAACGATAGTTTGGAATTTGATTTTGTTGACCAAACTGATTTAAACCTAATCCAATCGAGCATCAAACCTAACACCAAATTGATCTGGATCGAAACCCCATCCAACCCATTATTAAAGATTACCGATATCGAACAAATTGCCAAAATAGCTAAAGCTAAAAACATTACAATGGCCTGCGACAGCACCTTTGCTTCGCCTATTTTACAAAACCCGATTTTACTGGGTGCTGATATTGTAATGCATAGCAGTACCAAATACCTGGGTGGCCATAGCGATGTACTTGGTGGAATTCTGGCAACAGCAAAAAAAGATGCGTTATGGGAGAAAATCAAAAATATTCAGCAAACGGGTGGTGCGGTTCCTTCTCCCTTTGATTGTTTCCTGTTAACCAGAAGCATTAAAACACTGGCTTACCGCATGAAAGGCCACTGTGAAAATGGAAAAATCATAGCTGACTATTTAAACGGACATCCAAATGTTGAAGCTGTTTTTTATCCAGGTTTGGAAAGTCACCCACAGCACGAAATTGCAAAGAAACAAATGAAAGATTTTGGTGGGATGATGTCGTTTTTGGTTAAAGGAGGTGTTGAAGTGGCCCACAAAGTAGTAAATAAGGTTCAGCTATTTGCGCAGGCTACCAGTTTAGGTGGTGTAGAAAGTTTAATTGAGCACCGTTATTCGGTGGAAGGCCCTGATAGTAAAACGCCAAAAAATTTACTCCGTATTTCTGTGGGCTTAGAGCATGTAGACGATATTATCGCCGATTTAGCGCAGGCTTTGGGTTAAAAAGAATCGTCATTGCGAGAAGGCTTTTTCAGCCGACGAAGCAATCTTACAACGRTCGCTACTAGCGTGCGCTTTAAGATTGCTTCGTCGTTCCTCCTCGCAATGACGAATATTTGTTTTGAAATCTATTTAGGATTACAAATCGTAGTCAACTTCAACGAATAATTTGCCTCCAGAGGCTCATTAGTCTGCGCTAAACGTTGCGAGCCTGTATTAGCTGGGCAGGCAATGTCACCAGCAGCATCATATATTAATTTTGTACCACCAGCCAATAATTCTTTAGGTACATAAACCTGTACCTTGGTAATCGAATAACCAGAAGGAAAATAACGTACATAATAACCGTCAGGGTGTTTGGTCCAGATACCGCTTGGCACATCGCTTCTTGGTGGCGCCATACCCGCTATAATCGCATATTTTTCCATATCAGCATAAGTATAATTCCCAGACGAAACCAGTTGACGGATATTATTTTCTGTTTCAAAAACAGCCCTCACCCCCGATGGTAACTGGTCTTTAGCCTTTTCCATTACATCGAAAGGCAAAACACCTAAAGCACCACCTTCCAATTGTGTAAGTTGTTTTGGTGTTAATAATTTAATGGCAGTTACTTTAACCTGTCCGTTAAAATCGGCAAATTTTGTTCTTGCAATAATGGTCCATAATAATGCCTGAATATCGTGCTGGTCTACATCAGGATGTTTCTCAGCGCTTTTCAGTATAGAAACCACAATTTCTTCCTTCGGGCCTAAAACAGGTGCAAACATGTAACCATCACCCTTTGATGGGGCAAAAGTTCCTGCTTTTAGACAATAACTTTTATTGGTCATTTCGTAAAGCCCCTCACAAAGCACAAAACCACCATCTGGATTTTTAGGCAGTAAATACAAGGGCTGGGCTTTTAAATTTAATGAATTAATAAAATCAGGCAGCTTTTCGCCTTCTCTATTTACGTCTTCAAAATTAGTGGTAATGGCAGCAGGTTGTTTTAAAAACTTGTCTACGCCTAAAGCTTTAGCACCCTGGGCAGTGCCCACTTTTAATAATTTATCTTTTAAGCCTCCGAATTGAGCATTTACATTATTTAAACAAGCAATAGTAAACAACAGGCCTAAACATAGTGATTTTGTATTTTTCATCATAATTAATTTAGATAGGTACCACAAACTTAGAATTTTAAGCGTTAATTCAGTATTAAAGTTTCAGATTGTCATTGCATCATAAAAATACGCAATTCATTTTCAATGAGTTAATGTAATTTCGAAATTTTATTTTGTGGATTAAAATTAAATTCAGACATTTGAAATATTATTTGGCAGATAGCTAAATAAAAGTCAATCTTCACGGGTTGATTTATAAAGAAGTGGCGAGAGACTGGCTCGATGACCCACTGGCAACCCTCAGAAAGAGAAGGTGCCAATTCCTGACCGGATAACATGGTGTTATTTGGAGATATAAATTAGAACTGATGAAAACATTAAATCTTCAATCGCTAAGCGAACCCAGTACAGACCTTAAAAAGGTAGAACAAGCTTCTATTTCTTTTATTTGTTGTGATATGCGTGCGTTTACTTGTATGTGCTGTTGCATACAGTAATTTAAAAATCTTCCTTTTTTGTTTCTTTCAAATTGGAAGGTCCCGGGAAACCGGGATACGCCCTGCTAGGTTTTAGGATTATCCTAATTTCTGCTATCTAATCACATCAACTAAAAAAATAGAAATTATGTCAACATCATATAAATTTGAAACTTTACAACTGCACGCTGGCCAGGAAATAGATCCAACAACAGGATCAAGAGCTGTTCCTATTTACCAAACCACTTCTTATGGTTTTAAAAATGCAGAACACGGCGCCAATTTATTTGCCTTAAAAGAGTTTGGTAATATCTACACCAGGATCATGAATCCAACCAGCGATGTTTTCGAAAAACGTATTGCCGCTTTAGAAGGTGGCGTGGCAGCTTTAGCAGTCGCATCGGGGCAAGCCGCTCAATTTATCGCACTAAATAACATATTGGAGGCTGGTGATAGCATCGTTTCTTCATCTCACATTTACGGCGGAACCTATAATCAATTCAAAGTAGCTTTTAAGCGCTTGGGTATTCATGTCGATTTTGCAAATCCAGATGTACCTGAAGAATTTGAAAGTAAAATAACCGATAAAACAAAAGCAATCTTTTTAGAAACCATTGGCAACCCTGCATTTAGTGTGCCTGATTTCGAAAAAATTGCCGCAATTGCAAAAAAATACGATCTACCATTAGTGGTCGACAATACTTTTGGTGCAGGAGGTTATTTGTTTAAACCATTGGAACATGGCGCCAACATTGTTGTAGAATCTGCAACTAAATGGATCGGCGGGCATGGAACAAGTATTGGCGGGGTTATCGTTGACGGTGGAAATTACAACTGGGGCAATGGGAAATTCCCTCAATTCTCTGAGCCTTCAGAAGGTTATCATGGTTTGGTTTTCAGCGATGTTTTTGGTATCGGCGGACCATTTGGTAACATCCAGTTTATCATCCGTGCCCGGGTAGAAGGATTAAGAGATCTGGGACCTGCCCTATCGCCTTTCAATTCTTTTCTTTTATTACAAGGATTAGAAACTTTATCACTCCGCGTTCAGCGCCATGTAGATAATGCGTTAGAATTGGCAACCTGGTTAGAAAACCATCCACTAGTTAAAGAAGTTCAGTACCCTGGCTTAGCCAGCAGTAAATATAACAACCTGGCTAAAAAATATTTAAGCAATGGTTTTGGCGCAGTTTTGTCTTTCGAATTAGCTGGAAGCAAAGAAAATGCATCACAGGTAATTGATAACTTAAAACTGGCGTCGCACCTGGCCAATGTGGGTGATGCAAAAACGCTGATCATTCAGCCTTCTGCCACAACGCACCAGCAATTAAGCGAAACAGAGCAATTAGCAGCAGGAGTAAAACCGAATGCACTGAGGGTTTCGGTAGGCATTGAGCATATTGATGATATTAAAGCCGATTTCGAACAGGCATTTGCAACCATTAATGCTACAGTTCCCGCAGAGAATTTACAAGCCTAAACCCTAAACCCCTTTATGGGCTTTTAACAACAACAACATTACAAAATGCATAACAGTAAAAACGATAATGTAAAATCCACTTCAGGGAATTTTGCATCAACATATAGTTATAACAAACAGTTTAAATTAGAGAGCGGAAAAAAGATCCGTAACCTGCAAGTTGCTTATCAAACTTATGGCAAATTAAATGCAAATAAAGATAATGTAATTTGGGTTTGCCATGCACTTACCGCCAATGCTGACGTTTTTGAATGGTGGGAAGGTTTGTTCGGCGAAAATGCTTTGTTCAATCCCGAAGAGCATTATATCGTTTGCGCTAATGTTTTAGGCTCGCATTACGGCAGCACAAATCCATTAAGTACTAATCCCGTAACAGGCTTACCTTATTACCTTTCGTTTCCGCAGTTTACTATCCGCGATTTAGTATCGGCACACCAGTTATTGGCTTCGCATTTAGGCATTGATTATATTAAATTATTGATCGGAGGTTCTTTAGGCGGACAGCAAGCTGTTGAGTGGAGTATTTCGGAGCCGAATAAAATTGAAAACCTGATCTTGATTGCGACTAATGCAGCCCATTCTCCATGGGGAATTGCTTTTAACGAAAGTCAGCGTTTGGCCATTACTACCGATAGAACTTTTTATGCCAACCAGCCAAACGGTGGCAGCAAAGGTTTAAAAACAGCCCGTAGCATTGCACTTTTAAGTTATAGAACCTACAGTGCTTACGGCAGTACACAGGTAGAAAGCGTAAACGATAAAACCGACAATTTCAGATCCTCTTCTTATCAGAATTATCAGGGAGAAAAACTGATTAACCGTTTTAACGCCTACAGTTATTATTATTTAACCAAAGCAATGGACAGCCACAATGTGGGCCGTAACCGCAAAAGCATTGCTGATGCACTAAAATTAATTACGGCAAATACTTTGGTAATCGGGATAGAAAATGACGTTTTGTTTCCTTTATCGGAGCAAAAATACCTGGCCGATCATATCCCAGGAGCAGAATTTAGTGCCTTGCACTCAGATTATGGTCACGATGGATTTTTAATCGAAACAGATGCCTTGACTAACGTAATTGGAAACTTCATCAAAGAAAGCCGGAATAAAAAAATAATCAAACTACAGCATACCGCCTAGAGAGGTAAAAGGTAGAGGGTGTAAAGGTTGAAGGTGAAAAACTGGGTACCATAATAAAATTTAAAATAAATCACAAAATAAGAACAGCTATATCGGTGTAATCCATCTATCTGTGTAATCACAAAAATAACAATGAGTAAGAATTTAAAAATCGGTTTATTTGGTTTCGGTGTTGTAGGACAAGGTTTATTGGATATTATCCAAAGCCAGAACCTAAACCTGGAGATCATTAAAATTGCAATAAAAGACCCAAGAAAGAAGCGTACCCTTAATAAAGATCTGTTCACCACTGATCGCAACGAAATACTGAACAATACAGAGATCAATACAATTGTAGAATTAATTAACGATGCCGATGCTGCTTACGAAATTGTAACCACTGCATTAAAAAACGGTAAAAACGTAGTTTCTGCCAATAAAAAAATGATCGCCACACACTTAAAAGAGCTGGTTGATTTACAACAAGAGTATGGTACTTCTTTATTGTACGAAGGGGCCGTTTGCGGCAGTATTCCAATTATCCGTAACCTGGAGGAATATTACGACAATGAATTATTCCATGCTTTGAGTGGAATTTTTAATGGCTCATCTAATTACATTTTGTCGAAAATATTTAATGAGAACCAAAGTTACGACTCGGCTTTAAAAGAAGCACAAGATTTAGGTTTCGCAGAAACCGACCCGATTTTGGATGTGGGGGGCTACGATCCGAAATATAAACTGGCTATTGCCACAGCACACGCATATGGTTTATTTGTAAATCCAGATGCCATTTTAAACATCGGTATACAGAACCTTTCTAACCACGACATTAAATATGCGCGTGAGAAAAACTTTAAAATCAAATTGGTTCCTACGGCACGTAAAGTGAATACAAAAGATATCGTAACTTATGTACTACCGAAGCTGGTAGCTAAAGATGATTTCCTTTACAACGTAGAAAACGAGTACAATGCAGTTGCAGTTCAGGCGGCTTTTGCTGATAAACAATTTTTCTACGGTAAAGGTGCCGGAGGCCACCCTACTGGTGCTGCTGTACTTTCTGACATTGCTGCCTTGCGTTACGATTACCGTTACGAGTATAAAAAATACCACTCAGAAAATGGCGTAAAACATACGGAAGAAATTTTATTGGAGATTTACCTACGTTATGCGGATGAAGATCTGATTACACTGTTAGAATTTGACAACATCAGCGAACGTTATGCTGCAAGCAGCTATAAATATGTGGTTGGAACAGTTAAGTTGGAGAGTTTAATTAAGAACCGCGACTTGCTTTTGGATGAATCTGTTTTTGTGGCTTACACAGGCAGACAGATATACAAACAAGAGCAATTGAGTGAAAATGTATTTGCCCAGGAATTGGCAAGCCTATAATTTATTTTTAAGGTTAATTTTTTTATTTGTTTTGTTGTTAAGCACAAAGGTCGGAGCGAGTCCGACCTTTTGCGTTAATTACTTTACCTTAATGTATTTTTCGATAATCACCCGGTCTACCCCTGCTTTTTCTACCTTCTCAATGCCTTTCTGAATCAAAGTATCTTTATGGATAGCGAGTTTAAACTTAAAAGTTTTGCCTTCCCAATCTTTGTTTTTATAATATTCTAAATGCTCGGTATAATCATCTTTATCCAGTACATAACTTCCTCCACCAGCATCAAAACTGCTGGTATCTTTAGGATTAAGGCTGTGTTTTAAGAATGCAAAATGTGTGTYATTAAACATCTTGATCATTTTCAGCTTGCCGGAATAATCTGTTGTTTGGCTAGTTCCATTTTCGATGGTTGTAGCCGAAACTAACTGCCAGGTACCTTGAATATTAAGATCTGAACCTTTTTTGCCTGCATCTTTGTTAACACAAGAAAATAATGAAAGCACTGCCAATAGCATTAAAATGTTTCTCATAAATAGGATTAATTTGGTTATTATTTGTTTTAAATGTTTATCCCCTTCCAGCCATTTTGATCAGCTTGTGTGCGAGGTCTTTCCCTAAGTAACCATCAATTATGGCGTGTACGATATATAAAATCGGGGTCATTAAAATAGCCACAACGAACTTATAGGTATATCCTACTAAACCAATGGCAAAAACCTGTTGCCAGCTATAATGGTATTGAGGATTTATGTAAAATGCGATAAAAATGACCACAAAACTATCAATAAACTGAGAGACCAAAGTAGAACCTGTAGCGCGTAGCCAAAGTGCCCGCTCCCCTGTTATTCTTTTTATTTTATGGAATATCATTACATCAACCATTTGCCCGATAATAAAGGCCGTAATCGATCCTACAATGATCCACATCCCTTGCCCGAATATCCCCGCAAATGCATTATTCATATTGAGGTCTTCTCCGTTTATATTTTGATGCACCCAGAAATCGGCGGCAGTTAAATGCATCGATCCCCAAACCACAAGAAAGGCAAATGCAATTAATATGGCGGTAAGAATAGATAAGAACCGAACTTGTTTAACACCAAAATATTCATTGATAATATCCGTCATGATGAAAATAATCGGCCAGGTTAATACTCCTGCCGACATTACAAAGGATAGATGCGGAACACCCAGTAAGTTTATGTCGAACTTTTTAAAGCCCAGCGTTTCTTCAACACTGAACAATTTAACCCCAATAAACTCTGATAATATAGCATTTGCTACAAAAAAGCTACCCAGAATGAGTAGTAAACGGCTTTCTTTCGTCTTAAAAGTCATAGACTATAAATCTATAAATAAATAGCAGATTTAGCATAACAATCATCGTATTTTTAACAGGGCTAACACAAAGATTACGCAGCCACTCGCTTTAATCGTTCAATAATAAAATATGATTTTTACAATCGTTCGACGGTAAAAATAGGTTAGCAAATTAAATCTCCCAATCTTTGCGCTAACAAAATCTGGTAATCTTCATGGCTAAAAAACAACACTTCTATCTCATACTCATTTTAGGTTCATTGGCAGCTCTTGGCCCCTTCTCTATTGATATGTACCTACCTGGTTTTGTTGATATTGCAAAGGATTTAAGAAGTAATGAATCAACTGTAGCCCTATCATTATCAAGCTTTTTTATCGGGATTTCTGCCGGCCAGTTATTGTATGGTCCGCTATTAGATAAATTTGGGAGAAAGAAACCGTTATATTTTGGTTTAGCACTTTATATCCTTGCCTCTTTTCTTTGTTTGGCTGTAACTGATGTTAATCAACTAATTGTTTTACGTTTTGTGCAGGCCATTGGAAGTTGTGCCACAGCTGTAGCCTCTGTTGCCATGGTACGGGATCTGTTTTCGGTAGAAGAAAGCCCGAAAGTATTTGCTTCCTTAATGCTGGTGATCGCGGTTTCGCCTATGCTTGCCCCAACTGCAGGGGGCTACTTAATTTCGGCCCTGGGCTGGAAATATGTGTTTGTATTTTTAGGATTGATGGCCGTTTTAATGCTCCTGGCTTCAATTTTCAAGCTACCGGAGAGTTATAAACCTGATCCGAATTACTCTTTAAAACCAAAACCTATTTTAAACAATTTCTTTACCGTTTTAAAAGAGCCTCAATTTTACACCTATGCGCTAATCAGTTCGATTACCTTTTCGGGATTATTCGCCTATGTATCTTCGTCGCCTCAGGTATTTATGAAAATATATGAGGTAAGTAAAACAGGCTACGGCTGGATCTTCGCACTGCTTTCTGTATCATTTATTGGATCGAGTCAAGTGAACAGCTTGATACTAAAATGGTTTACCAGCAAAAATATTGTAACCTATGCACTTATTGCACAATGTATTTTCAGTTTAATCTTTTTGGTTTTCGCCTTAAATAACTGGTTAAATTTATATTCTACCATAGGCTTTATCGCCTTATTTTTGGCCTGCTTAGGTTTAATTAACCCAAATGCGGCTGCCTTGTCACTCGCTCCGTTTACCAAAAATGCGGGTAGTGCATCGGCCCTAATGGGTGCCTTACAAATGGGATTAGGCGCACTGGCCTCGGTAATGGTAAGTTTATTTAGCGAACACTCGGTTGTGCCTATGCCTTTGGTAATGACAGCAGCTGCGTTTATTGCTTTAGGCTGTTTGTTAATCGGTAGAAGGTTTATCACCACTGAAGTGGAGGCATCGCCTGATGCTGCTGTTGCAGCGCATTAATATTTTACCACAAAGACACCAAGAGGTTTTTAGTGCTATGTGTCGGCGAGGAATCGTCATTGCGAGGAGGCCTTTTCAGCCGACAAAGCAATCTTACAACTATCGCTAGTAGCGAGCGCTTTAAGATTGCTTCGTGCCTCGCAATGACGATTTATCTACGGAATCTATCAACAATAGCCTGTCGAAGGACTTGTTTAAATGCCACGCAAAGCGTTTCGATAAGCTCAGCGTGACAAGTTCGAATGGAATCACAAATATGATACAGTCTCTCCGTGTGTTGGAATTAAAACTATGGTACAAATAACTTGTAAATCAAATAGCAAACAATCGTACCCACTGCTGCGATGATGAAGCCGCTTAATCGTTTCTTTTTAATAAAACAGATTAAGATAATTCCTGAAATAGATACCAACGTCATCAGCACTGCCGAAATATCGATAATCCACGACCAGGCCTTACCAGAATCTCTTCCTTTATGCAAATCGTTAATCACAGCAACAACACCAAATCTGGTTGTGGTTAATTCGTATTTTCCGGTTTCACGATCAATAAAGGAATCGGCCAGGTAACCTGGTCCGTTAAAGGTTAAGCTCAGTTCCCTGTCATCTATCCTAAAATCGCTCAATGCGCCTTTAACCTCATGTTTACCCCTAAAAAATTCAACAATTTGTAACTTATTGATCTTATTGGTATCTGGTTGGTTTACCCATTTTAAACTTACTGATCCAGAATCTTTAGTAACCACTTCCTTACCAGAAGTAAACCAATCTGCATGATTTAAGGTTAAGCCCGATACAGCAAAGAATAGTAGAATCGTAAAACTCACCATCGATAAATAAATGTGCAACCAGCGTGATAAACCGGCTAAACGCTTTTTACCCTTACCTTTTCCATTATCTTTTTTAACCTGCTTTTTGCCCAGGCCGCTAGGTGCAACCGTTATCTTATTTTTTTGCGGTTCCGATTTTTCTGTAGTCAAGAGATGCTGATGTTAGTTCTGTATTTGGCGTTAATTCTATTCTTTTTGCTGAGCTGGTAAATTTCATTTCTTGAGCAATTACCTGATAAGTTCCATGTTCGCGGGCTACTTCAATAAAAACGGTGTAATTACCTGCTTTTACCAACTTCCCGCTATCGTCTTTTCCATCCCATGATAAGCTATATTTACCTGGGCCACGTGTTGCAGAACTTGTTGAGCTTAGTTTTCCTTCCGCTCCTTTTTTAAACTCATCGCCATTGGCACGGCTCCACGATTTTAAATCTGGCAACCAACGTGGTTTGTTATACCAAATAGCCAGATTACGCACTGGGCTTTTAGCTGCATCCTCAATCCATACTGCCACAAACGGACGACGGACACGTTTACCATCTGTAGATTCGATGTTGGCAATTTCTAAGTTTACCACTAATTCATATTTAGTATTCCAAAGTTTATCCGCTTTGTTTGCTTTTTCTAAAACAGGAGCTGGCTTATTTAAAGCAAGCTCGTAATTAGCCCATTCTTTGCTTTTAATTTCTTTGCCATCTTTAGTGATTAACAAGTAGGCGATGTCATTTCTAGTCGCAGTCAATGCCTCGATCTCGGCAATAGAAAGTACATTAAAAGAAGTAGCCAAAGCACCTGCTTCACTAGCATCTGGGCCAATAACCGTTGCACTAATTATTTCCGAAGCAGGTTTTCCAGTACGTGGATCAACAATATGCGAATACCATTTTCCATTTACATTAAAACCCCTGCGGTAATTACCACTGGTTGCCACGGCCATATTCGACACTTTGACTGTTGTTAGTGCGGCATCGTTCTCGGCATCAGCTTTAGGGTTTGCTATTTCGATAGCTTCGGGCTGATTTCCTTTAATTACCATATCGCCACCAATATTCACAACCACGTTTTCAATTCCCTGGCTTTGAAGCGCTTTCTCAGCAGCTTTATTAATGATATAACTTTTTGCAAAAGAATTTAATGCCAATGGTGCATCATCCAAACGGGTAACCGTTTTATCCTGTTCGTTTAAAATGTAGTGTTTTTGTTTAACCAAAGTAACTGCATGCGCTAATGCTTCAGCAGATGGTAAACGATCTTCGGCCGCTGCTTTTTTCCAAACATCACCTATTACTTTAGCTGATGCATCAAGTGCGCCATTGGTTAATACTTTATAATGCTCAAATTGCTTTAAAACTTCAAACAAATCTGCCGAAACTTTGGTGGTTTGTTTACCATTGCTCATCCATTTACTAAACTCGCTGTCAGCTTTATAAGCACTTAAAATATCATCTAACCTATCTATTTCGTTTAATGCACGCGCTTCGGCTACATCTGCATCGGCCTGATTGGTTGTTTTAAATTTTAATTCTAAGGATGTGCCCAATACATTTTCGTAGTTGGAAACAAATGTTCTTAAAGCTTTTTTCGGGCTAACAAATGCAGATGCACTTATTACCAGTAAAAAGGCAGCGGTTAAGTGTTTAAACTTCATATTTAATGAATAATTGAGATTTTAAAATGCAAAGAAAGGGGTTTATCTGGAATAATTTTAAATAAGCGAAAATATATTTGAAATAATACAAAAATTCCGAACTAAAATTCATTGACAACCGCCTGTTTAATACGCTGGTTATTGACGTTAATTTAACACGAGGGTTTAATGATTCTTAAAATTTTCTCTTTATGCAGAATTGCAATCGCACGATCAAGTAGCGGGGCTTTTGGCATGGGTTTTTACGCTTTAAGCTTTTTTTTCCTATTTTCGCTTATAAGATGCTTAATATACAATCTAAACTTCCTGGCGTAAGTACCACCATTTTTTCGGTGATGAGTAAACTTGCCGCAGAACACAATGCCATTAATCTTTCTCAGGGATTTCCTGACTACGCCTGCGATCCAAAACTAGTTGAATTGGTAAATAAAGCCATGCAAGATGGTTATAATCAATATGCTCCGATGCCTGGTTCTGGTTTTTTAAAAGAAACCATTGCTGAGAAAGTTGAAAAATTATATAACATAAAATATAATCCTGAAACAGAAATTACGGTTACAGCAGGTGGAACGCAAGCTATTTTTACAGCATTGGCCGCCATTATCAATGCAGGTGATGAAGTTATCATTTTCGAGCCAGCCTATGATAGTTACGCACCTACCATTAAACTTTTAGGAGGCCTGGTTAAAACCTACGAGCTTGCCCCGCCGAGTTATGCAATTGACTGGGATATGGTTAAGAAATTGTTTACGGCCAAAACCACAATGATCATCTTAAATACGCCACAAAACCCAACGGGTAGTATTTTATCGTCAGATGATATGAAATCGCTTATTAAACTGATTACAGGAACCGATATTTTAATCTTGAGCGACGAAGTTTATGAACATCTAATTTACGATGAACAAAAACACCAAAGTGTAATGCTTTACCCTGAATTAAAGCAAAGAAGTTTTATTGTAGCCTCCTTTGGTAAGCTCTTACATGCTACTGGCTGGAAACTGGGTTACTGTTTGGCACCAGAGAAACTAACCAAAGAATTTAGGAAGGTACACCAATTTAATGTTTTCAGCGTTAATAGTCCCATGCAGCAGGCTATTGCCGATTATATTAAAGAACCAAAAAATTATACTGAAATAGGCACATTCTTTCAACAAAAAAGAGATTATTTCAGAAGTCTTTTGGCTGAAAGCCGTTTTAAGCTTTTACCTTGCAACGGTTCGTATTTTCAATGCGCAAGCTACAGCAGTATCAGCGATGAAAAAGACACTGATTTTAGTATGAGGCTGATCAAGGAATTTGGCGTGGCCACCATTCCGGTTTCTGCATTTTACCAAAAAGCAACCGATCATAAAATTATCAGGTTTTGCTTTGCTAAAGAAAATGCTACACTTGCCTTAGCGGCAGAGAAATTAAAAAACGTTTAACCAGACTAAACCTATATACAATGGAAACACCTGTGTACACTCAAATAGAAAATCTGAAAGTAACTGTCTTTCAGGCCTATCTTTTTTGGGAAAACATTGAGAAAAACCTTTTGAATCTGGCACTTAGATTATCGATGGGTGTAAGGGAGAAAACCGATATTATTATTTTACCCGAAATGTTTAACACAGGTTTTAGCATGAACTCTGAAGCCTTAGCCGAAGAAATGGGTGGAAAAACGATGCAGTGGATGCAAAAAATGGCACATCAGTACAACTGCGTAGTTACGGGAAGCATCATCATAAAAGAAAACAATCAATATTTTAACCGTTTAATCTGGATGGAGCCAGATGGTAAAAACCAGCATTACGATAAACGCCATTTGTTTGGCATGGGTGATGAAGATCACCACTTTAGTCCGGGTAAAGAAAAACTTATTGTCGAACTTAAAGGATGGAAAATCAGATTAGCCATTTGTTACGATTTGCGTTTTCCGGTTTGGTTACGCAATGTAGATCAGGAATACGATATCTTACTCTTAGTTGCCAACTGGCCTGATAAACGATCGGCACATTGGAAAGCATTAATTCCGGCCAGGGCAATAGAAAACCAAAGTTATGTTATTGCTGTAAACCGCGTTGGGCATGATGGAAATCAGATTTACCACAGTGGATTATCCATGTGCTTAGATCCTTACGGTAATACCGTTTATTATAAACCGGAAGACGAAGATTTATATACATTCAGTATTAATTACGAAGAATTGGTCAAAATCAGAAGACAATTTCCATTTTTAAAGGATGCAGATCGGTTTACCATTAGTTAAATTAATAACACCACAAACAATAACCACACACATGTTTAACCGCCGCAAATTTATAAAAGCATCTGCCCTATCGGCTGGATTGCTGGCTATTGATAAAAGTAGTATCGCTAATGTAATTCCGCATGAAGAAACAAAAGCAGAAAATTTCCCGATTGTAATTTCGACCTGGGACTTTGGAATTGCGGCTAATGCTGATGCATGGAAGGTCTTATCAACCGGTGGACGTGCCTTAGATGCTGTAGAGCAAGGCGTTTGGGTACCCGAGGCTGATGAGAACAACCAATCTGTTGGATATGGTGGTTTGCCAGATCGCGATGGACACGTTACCCTCGATGCCTGTATTATGGATGAACTCGGTAACTGTGGCGCCGTTTTAGCACTCGAACATATTAAACATCCTATCTCGGTTGCGCGTAAAGTGATGGAAAAAACGCCGCACGTAATGTTGGCTGGCGATGGTGCTTTGCAGTTTGCGTTAGAACAGGGTTTTAAAAAAGAAAACTTACTTACTCCTGCCAGCGAAAAAGCTTGGAAAGAATGGTTAAAAACGGCGAAATATGCGCCTGTAATGAACATCGAAAATAAGCTCTACCAGAAAGCTGCGCCGCAAAAACTTCCTGGAAACCAATATAATCACGATACCATTGGCATGCTCGCAATTGATGCTAAAGGAAACATTTCTGGTGCCTGTACAACCAGTGGCATGGCCTATAAATTACATGGAAGAATTGGTGATAGCCCGATTATAGGCGCTGGCCTTTACGTAGACAATGAAGTTGGCGGTGCAACTTCAACAGGTGTAGGTGAAGAGGTGGTAAGAAACGTTGGATCATTTTTGGTGGTAGAATTAATGCGTCAGGGTTATACTCCCGAAGCCGCCTGTAAAGAAGCGGTAATGCGTATCATTAAAAAGAAACCCGAAACTGCCAAAAACATACAGGTAGGATTTTTAGCTATCAACAAAAAAGGCGAGTATGGTGCCTATGCCATCCAGAAAGGTTTTAGCTATGCCGTTTGCAATGCAGAAAAACAAGATCTTTTAATCAAAGGCAAAAGCTATTATTAATATGTTGAATTTTCCCAAACGATTAACAAAAATGAAACGGTAAATGGGATTATTATCCAAAATTTTCGGAAAGAAAAATGTTGCCGAGCGAGAGGGTGAGCCAGATATGGTTTATGTGCCGAGCGAAGATGAACGCATGAAATGGGCGATCGAAAAAGCCAATTTAACCCTTTGGTATTTCGAAGAAAGTTTAAAAAACAAACAACCTTACCAAAATTATTTTTCTATTAAAGTACTCATTACCGATGGTGATGAAGGCGAACATATTTGGTTAACAGACCCACATTTTGACGATGAAGGAAACTTATTTGGTACCGTTGGAAACGAACCGGTAAATATTCGTTCTGTAAAATTTAATCAAAAAATCGGCATAAAGCGCGATTTAATCTCTGATTGGATGATTATTGAAAACGGCAGATTAATTGGCGGTTATACCATACGGGCCATTAGGGATGGCGTTGCAGAAAAAGAGAAAGCAGCATTTGACAACAGCATAGGTTTATATATTGATGAGGGCGTTGATCATTTCAAAGCCAATCTCGAAACACCGGAAGGTGCAATTCTGGCGATTGAAAAAGCCTACAACAATAAAGATATTGATGCTGCCATAGCCTGTAAGGATTTTTTTGAAGAAGCTAAATCCTTACTTTCTGTGATGAAAATGGAGATTGATCAGGATATCATCAACGAAACTGCCGAAGTGCTTAAACTATCTTTCATCAACAATATAGAAGAACATGGTTTTCCTGATTTTTCCACTATCCAAAATGCTTTTCCGGAACGTAAAAAAGTTGACGAAACCCATTGGGTAATTACAGAGGTATGCTGGTATCCGGATGGCGGAAAATCAGTGCAGTTACTTAACACCTACAAATCGCCAAAGGGATGGGTAGTTTTAGGGCCAGCAGGGCCACAGGAATAATTTAAATTAATAAATCTATATAATGAATGAAGTGGCAATTGGTTGCTTAGAAGTATGTGCTAATTCCTATCAATCGGCATTGGCTGCGCAAAATGGTGGAGCAAAAAGAGTGGAGCTTTGTGATAACCTGGCAGAAGGTGGTACAACACCAAGTTATGCTCAAATTGCCCTGTCTAAGAAAAACCTATCCATCGAAGTTTGGCCAATTATCCGTCCGCGTGGAGGCGATTTTCTATATTCCGAAATCGAATTTGAGTTAATGAAAGAAGATATAAAAATCTGCAAATCATTAAATTGTGAAGGTATAGTTACCGGAATACTTAAAGCAGATGGCACTATCGATAAAGAAAGGTGTGCTGAATTAATTGAACTGGCTAAACCTATGGAGGTGGCTTTCCACAGGGCATTTGATATGAGCAACGATATGAATCAGGCATTGGAAGATTTAATCGCACTCAACATAAAAAGGGTACTTACCTCTGGAGGTGCTTCTTCTGCGATTCTGGGAGCAGAAAAACTAGCACAGCTTGTAAAAAAGGCCAATGGCCGGATTACCATCATGCCTGGTGCAGGTATAAATGAAAACAATATCAAAAACCTTATTAATCAAACGGGTGCCAGGCAATTTCATGCTTCAGCAAAGGAATTTGTGCCAAGTAAAATGGGATTCAGAAATACGGAAACCAAAATGGGCAGTATTGAGGATGAATATCGATACGAACTCACTTCCGAAATAAAAGTAAAGGCTTTGGTAGATGGTATTACCAGTACAATAAATAAATAATTAATTTCAATCGTCATTTCGACCGTAGTGTTCCAAAGGAACTCTTTCGGAGGAGAAATCTTTGACTGTACAGAAACATAAAACGGCCCTCGTTTGCAACGAGGACTGTTGAGATCCGCATTTGTAATGCAAAATGAACAGTTTAAAGGCGATAAAATCGCCCTTCCCCTCCATCCTCGTTACAAACGAGGACGATAAGCACAGCTTTAAATTAATGCGCTAACAAAATGAATAATCTTTAAACCCTATTCGTTTGTGATATTTTTATTCGTTTTTGCATTATTCTACAAATTGTTAAAATCATTTTTAGCATCCAATACTTTGAGCTGGCTTTACATTTTGTTAGCTGTATTATTTAGTTGTTCCTATTTCAGGTATGTAAACTCAGGGAACAAAAACTGTATACATTCCATTAATATTCAAGTAATTAGTTATATTTAATCAAACCAATAAACTAATTATCATGAAAAAATTATCATCCCTGATTATGGCTACCTTACTTTTTGCAGCATGTGAAAATAAGGAAGCTAAAACTACTGATATGGCAGTAGCAGCAGATAGTACCAAGTACCCCTATACCATTAAACAGGTGCAAAACTGGGAAATGAACCCCGATACAAAAAATGCGGTAACCGCAATGACCCTTATTAAAACATTCGAAAGTTTAGATACAGCCAGTATGAGCAAGGTGCTTGCCGACAGTGTGGCCTTAGACCTGGATGGTTACAAATTTAAGGGGACAAAATCTCAGCTCTTGAAAGAATTACAAGGCGAATTCGACAAAATGAAGAGTTTTAAAATCGACATGCAAGACATGGAATCGGTTGTGAACAAAGATAAAAGTGAAGAATGGGTAAGCCTGTGGTACAACCAGGTGTCTTCGACAAAAGATGGAAAAACCGATACAGTGGCTTTATTTAACGATATTAAATTGAAAAATGGAAAGGTTGTGAGACTATCTGAATATGTTCAGCACCCGATGAAGAAGTAGTTTTTTTAGAAATTACGACAAAACGGGGAAATATTTCCTCGTTTTTTTTGGATTGTTTTTTTTCAATTCTATATTTACACAAAATATTAACGCTCATATTATGGAAAACCAAAGCGAAAGCTTATGTAGTAGCTGCTACAGACCATTTGTTCCTTCAGATACCTATTGCAACAATTGCGGCTTCCCTTTTCAAGGAACCAAAGAAGAAAAAGACCATCACATTGCGAACAGAACCGTTAAGGAGATAGATCTTAGCGATTTGAATAGATCGRTAGAAAGTGCCTGTAATTCGCTGTATTGGATTGCTGGTATCAATGCCGTATCAGCTGTTTTCATTTTCTTTACTGCAGCACCGGAAGATCAGTTTACATTATTAATTATGAATGTAATCCTTGTAGGAGCATTTGTGGCTTTTGGTGTTTTAGGCAAAACCAAACCTATTACGGCCATGGTTTCAGGCCTATCACTTTATGTAATCATTCAAATCTTAAACCTTATTGCCGACCCAACTAGTATTTTTAAGGGCATTATTTTTAAAGTTGCGATCATCATTTATCTAATTAAAGGTATTCGGGCAGTTCTTGAAGCTGATAAAATAAAAAAAGAGCTTAATATCGATTAACTTGGAGGAGCTGCAAATTTCGGATAATTTATGTGATCATTGCTAAAATGAAGTTCCTGTAGGCCATAAATTCTGTAGCCATTGCGGTAGCGCCCAAAATTATAAGGAAGTTGTAATTCACAGTAAGAAGTGGCCAAACATACAACAAATCGGCCTGTTCTTTATGATAGAGATATTGTGCTGTGCAACTTCATTGCTCATAGAAGAACATTCTTTAACTACGTTTTTTTGTATCGATGGTATAATGGGTATCGCTGCCACTTTGTTCTTTTTTAATAGCTGGTCGGAAAATAAAAATATACTAAAATGGCCAGGTTTTTCTATATGGAAATTAACGGGCTTAATAACTGCTACTATTTTGGCTTCCATTATGGTCACATTTGTGGTTGACCATTTAAACGAACTTGTTTTTAAAAAGGAAATGGAGTATTATTCCATATTCGCATTTCATAAATATGGTACCTGGTTAATGTTTGCTTCTATTGCCCTCTACCCTGCTATATTCGAAGAATTGGCTTACAGAGGCTATTTAATGCAGAAGTTATTAAGTGTGGTTGACGAAAAAGAAGCTATTTATATTTCCTCTATTTTATTTTTCATCATTCATTTCAGCCTGATTTCGGTATTCTGGTTGCTGCCTTTTGCTTTATTTCTTGGTTGGCTCAGAATTAGAACTAAAACATTGTGGTATGGTGTTTTTATTCACTTTTTCTTTAATTTTACCGCTTGCTTTTTAGACCTCTACCCGCTGGAAGACCTTTTTGGATTAGTTTTTTAGCACTAATCCCCACTTCCGGGAACATAGTGCAATCCTGGTGTAAGGTAATGAAGCAAAATAACTCTCGAATAGCGGTAATTAATTGGAGATAACAATAAAACACCCGTTAAGATTAAACTTACATAATACCACAGGTTTTCATAAATTAAAGGCAAGCCTAAAACATACGATGCTACTCCAATGGTAATAATTTCTGCAACATTCATGGCATAACTTACAAACATCGCTACGTAGAAAAATCCAGGTTCACGTTCAAATTTTAAATTGCAATGCGGACAGGTAATATTTGTTTTTTGTAATCTGAAAGAATAAGCACTTCCGGTAAAGATATCTCCTTTGCGGCAGCGCGGGCATTTACACTGTAAAAATGCTTGAAATTTAGATAACTCAGCCATAATCTTCTAATTTGATACCACAAAGGTAAGGCTAAAATTAAAAACTAATTTATGATCTACGTCATGTTTGAGGGATGGTTTGTTAGTTCATTAGTCATTTGTTCACTGGTCATTTGTTTATTGGTTCCAAATAAAATGCTAAACCTTTACTATTTTCCCTTTAATGGTTTTGATCAGGCCTCTTTCGGCTAGTATTTTAGTGCCACGAATCACTGTTTCTACCCTTAAACCAGTCATATCGGCTAATTCTTGTCGCGTTACCTTTAAATTTTCACCCACAGCAATATCGTCGAGAAGGTAATTGATAATCGTTAACAACCGATGCTCTGCTTTTTCGCTTGCCAGTTCTTCCAGCATCATCGATTTATAAAAAAGGCGGTGACTTAGCGTCCGGATCAGGTGCATGCTAAAATCGGGTTCGTTTTTGATCAAATCAAAGAAATCTTCTTTATTTACAGCAATAATGTGCGAATCTTTATTGGTGATGGTAAAAGCTAAATAAGGCCTGTCGATCAATAATGCAGGTTCGCCAAAATATTGCCCTGTTTTAAAAACCCCTTGAATAAATTCCTTTCCTTCATCGCTAACGGTAACCATTCTTACCTCACCTGATTTGATAAAATACACGTAGCGCGGCTGCATACCGGGCTCGTAAACAACCGAATCTTTTGGATAGCTTTTGAGTTTTAAACCTTTATCAATCAGTTTCTGGAAGTTCATCATAATTTAGGCCAATAAGTACTTAAGTAGGTCTATAAAAGATCTTAAAGATTATTTTCGATATAATTATATGTCACTTGTCATTCTGAACGAAGTGAAGAATCCCTAGCCAATGAAACACCTAACCTAAATTACCTCGCTAACAAAGCCAATAGATCATAAAAGCATGCTAATATCTTAAAGATTCTTCATTGCATTCAGAATGACAAAGTTCACGAAGACTACCCTAATGTTTCTTTCATTAAACGGGTGTAAAACTCTTTCAGTGTAATACCCATTGCCGCTACCTGTTGTGGGATAAAACTGGTTGCTGTTTGCCCGGGAATGGTATTGATTTCGATAAAATAAAATTTACCAGTTCCTTCTTCCAGGAAATAATCAACACGTACCACTCCCCTGCAATTTAGTTTCTTATATACATCCTTTACCACCTGCTGTACGCGACTCACCTCTTCTTCATTCATTCTGCCCGGTGTAATTTCTTCAGTTGCGCCTGGCGTATATTTGGCTTCGAAATCAAAAAATTCATTTACCGGGATAACTTCTGTGGTTGGCAAGACAATAATTTTTCCTTCAGCGCCAAAAATGCCTATCGAAAACTCTCTACCACTAACAAACTCCTCAATTAAAATCTGACCATCCTCTTTAAAAGCCTTTTCTATAGCACTTTCCAGATCATCAGCATGTTTTACCTTACTCATGCCAATACTACTGCCACCACTATTTGGTTTAACAAAATAAGGCAATCTTAGATCTTGCTTAATTTGATTTAAATTATAGTTGCCACCTTTAAATATCTGAACAGATTTTGCGGTGTACAGGTTATCAATGCCTTCTACAACCGCTTTGGTGTAACCTTTATTCATCGTAATTGATGAAGTTAGTGCATCACAGGCCGTGTATGGGATACCTAACATATCAAAATAGCCTTGTAATTTCCCATCCTCGCCAGGCGAACCATGGATAGCAATAAAAACGCCATCGAACTTAATTTTTCTTCCTTCAAGCGTTAAGGAAAAATCATTTTTATCAATTTCAATTTTAACAGAATCAGCAGGTTCATAAAACCAGCCCTTTTCGTTCAGCATAATCTTATACACATCGTATAAATTGGGGTCGATATTTTGGGCAATAGTGGCTGCGCTTTTCACCGAAACAACCCATTCGCCTGTGGTACCGCCTGTTAACAATGCTATCGTTTTCTTCATGTTAAAAATCCTTTTATAAATAGAAATTGAATATAAATATATCCTCAAAAATATAAATATCTTTGTGCTTTAGTAATATTGAAGGAGAGAATTTATTGAATGATTGAATGAGGAAATGGATTCTATAATTCAATCAATCATTAAAATAGTTACATTTGAGCTTGTACGCATAACCCAAATTAAGATTCATGTCTAAATTTATAGATTATTTAAAAACCAAATCGTTTAGAAACAATATTTTAGCTGCAATAATAACTGTTGTTGTGCTTCTACTGGTTGCTTTTTTTAGTTTAAGATATTATACCAAACACGGACAGGGCCTAAATGTACCTATGGTAAAAGGCTTATCTTTTGAGCAGGCAGTTAAGAAACTCGAAGATGCCGGATTAAAATATGAAGTAGATTCTGTTTTTATTATGGATCAACCTGCAGGAATTGTAATTGATCAGGATCCTGATCCCAATACTTTTGTAAAAGATAACCGTACCATTTACTTAACCATTAACGCAGGTAAAACACCGAATACAAAATTCCCTGATATAGCGTTTAAGACCTTAAGAGAAGCACAGGCTATAATAGAGAGCTCTAGATTAAAACTCGGCGATACCACCTATAAGCCAGATGTAAGCCGCGATGTGGTTTTAGAAGCTTCTTTCGGCGGCCAGCCAATAGCAGTAGGACAGGTTGTGCCTGTTGGCTCCAGGATTAACCTGGTATTGGGCGATGGACGTGGAAACGAAGAAGTAGATATTCCACAACTAATGGGATTAACGATGGATGAAGCGAAATTTAGCCTAAGAGGTTCGAACCTGAGTTTAGGCACTATTATTTACGATGGCCCTATTACCGATAGTGCTGCTGCCATTATTATTAAACAAGATCCTATGCTGGTTGATTCGTTAACCAAAGTGGCTATAGGCACAAAGATTAACATTACCCTATCTAACAAACAACAATAAACACGTATCATATTTACAGATGACTGAAGTAGAAAAAAAGAACATGAGTACAGGCAAAAAAGTGGCAATAGTGATTGCACTTGTTGTTATTTTAATTGCTGGTTACTTTGCGTTAAATATTTACAGGCTTTACTTTGCCCCCAACGTTACCGAAAATCAAAAATATCTATATATCAAAACCGGAAGCAGCTACGATGATCTGATCGCAGAAATTAAAAAGAAAGATCTGGTAAAAAGTATCTCTTCTTTTACTGCAGCTGCCGGAAAAATGAATTTAGCTACAAGCGTTAAACCCGGACGTTACCGTTTAACCAAAGGAATGACCAACCGCAGTTTAATTAACTTAATTAAAGCTGGAAATCAAGATCCGGTTAAATTGAAATTCCATAACATCCGCAAGAAAGAAAACTTCGCTGCATATCTGGCCAGCAATCTGGAAGCCGATTCGTTAAGCTTTATCAATGTTTTAGATTCTACGGCGCTGATTAGCAAATACGGTTTTAACCAGGATAATGTGTATGCCATGTTTATTCCGAACACTTACGAAATGTATTGGAATATTTCGCCGGTTGACTTCTTTGAGCGCATGCACAAGGAATATGATAAATTCTGGACAGCCGACCGCAAGCAAAAAGCAGCAAGTTTAAACCTGACTCCGGTACAGGTATACACCTTAGCTTCAATTGTTGATGCAGAGGCGCTTTACGACAAAGAAATGCCCATTATAGCAGGTTTGTATTTAAACCGTTTGAATAAAGGCATATTGTTACAGGCTGATCCAACGGTAATTTTTGCAAACAACGATTTTACGGTAAAAAGGGTAACCGGAAAATTATTACAGGTACAATCGCTTTACAACACGTATAAATATGCTGGTTTGCCTCCAGGCCCTATTATGATGCCAAGTATTAATGCGATTGATGCTGTACTAAACCGCGATAACAACAATTACATTTACATGTGTGCCAAAGAAGATTTTTCCGGCTACCATAACTTTGCTGAAAATAAAGCACAGCACGAAATCAATGCAAAGAAATATCGTGAAGCTTTAAACAAAAGAAACATTTTTAAATAATGTATAGCCACAGTACAAAAATCAGGGTTCGGTATGGCGAAACCGATCAAATGGGTTATATGTATTACGGCAATTATGCACAGTACTACGAAGTAGGCCGGGTAGAAATGTTGCGTAGTTTGGGCATGAGCTATAGCTCGATGGAAGCTGATGGAATTATGATGCCAGTTTTGGAATTAAAATGCAAATATATTAAACCTGCCCTATACGATCAGGAAATTACGGTAAAAACAATCATCAAAACCTTACCTGGCATCAGGATCTTTTTCGAGTACGAGTTGTATAACGAAAAAGAAGAGTTGATCAACATTGGGACAACTACATTGGTTTTCGTTGATATGAAGAAAAACAAACCTACAAATCCACCCGAAAATTTTATGCAAAAACTATCGGTGTTTTTTAATTAACAAATACAATGGAATGGTTACATAGGCAATTATTACATCTTAAACTCTATTCTAGATTTATCGAATGGACGAAGGGATGTGTTTTGCCTGGTTTTAGCCCACTTCCATTGTATACTGTAGCTACATTTTTCTTTCGTGAAATTGGCAAAGATGCTTTGGTAAACAAATCATCATCATTAGCTTATAGTTTCATGCTGGCTATCTTCCCAGGCATTATCTTCTTATTTACGTTAATTCCTTTTATTCCAATTAAAGGCTTCCAGGATCAGCTGTTAAACTTAATACAGCTTGTACTGCCACACAATGCTTTTGATGCCTTTGAAACTACGTTAAAAGATATTATCAAAAATCAGAACAAGGGTTTGCTATCGTTCGGTTTTTTATCAGCCATATTTTTTGCTACAAATGGGGTTAAAAATTTAATGAAGGCTTTTAATAAATCATCATTGATTATCGAAACCAGGGGCTGGTTAAAACAACGCTTAATTGCACTGGTATTAACTACGATTATTTGTTTTTCCATCATCATCTGCATCAGCGCCATGACTCTGGGAGAAGTTTTACTGAATAAGATCACAAACGAACTCCACATTAAGGGTAGTTTCCTGGCCTTTGCCGTACAGTTTACCCAATGGGCACTATTGGCTATTTTATATTTTTTAACGGTATCGATCTTATATCGATACGGGCCAGCACATTCAAAAAAGTGGCGTTTCTTTAGTGCAGGTTCCTGGTTGGCTACCATTTTAGCTTTCCTCACTATTTGGGGTTTTTCTTTCTACATTAACCATTTTGCGTCATATAACAAAGTGTATGGTTCTATCGGAACATTAATCGTAATCATGATCTGGCTTTACCTCAATTCTTTGATTTTATTGATCGGTTTTGAACTAAATGCCAGTGTTGATGTGAGCAAAAGAAGTGTGAAGATTATTCGCCCTACCTTTAATTTGTTCAAAAAATCGGAACCAATTGAAGAAAATATCCAGAAGAAATAATTTTTTCTCCCTCTGTGTTAAGTAATTATCAAGTTTATATAAAAAAAAAGCATTCATAGTTTGCAGATTTAACCGGAGTTCGTACTTTTGCCTCCGGAAAGCTGGCAGAGTGGTCGAATGCGGCAGTCTTGAAAACTGTTGACTGTAACAGGTCCGGGGGTTCGAATCCCTCGCTTTCCGCCGAAAAATCAAAGCCTGAAATCGTAAGATTTCAGGCTTTTTTCGCTTATCGAAACATCCATCCCATTCTAGTACAGGTCTAATGTCAATATGGTAAGCCATTCGGCACAACAAAAATAATTTAAAACGCTTAACTTAACGATATTGAGCGCAAGTCTTGAAAAACCCTGTGCGTCTATTATTAATTATCGACTTTTTCCAATTCAGAATATAATTCAATTAAATTACCTTCGGGGTCTCTGAAGTGCACGACTCTAGTCCCCCAATCTGACATCGATTTCGGCGCTCCTAAAAAATTCACTTCCTTATTTCGAAGCGAAGCGTACACTTGATCCACACTGTCTACCTGCAAAATAATTACAGCTTTGTCTTGTTCAGACTCATTTTTGTTTACTACTTTATTTATAGCATGATTCATAAGGTCAGCTTTAAACAAAGCAAGTCCGGAAGGGCATCCAATATTGAAACTTGCATAATTGTCACCTAAACCGCCCCAAGAGCATTCCAAACCTAGAACGTCATTGTAAAATGTAAAGCATTTATCAAAGTCGTTCACTAATAGCCTGATATTACTAAATTTCATTTTGTATTTCTTTAATTGTTTAATAGTACAAAATTACGGTTCTTTCATCGTGGCTAATTGTAAAAATCGGTCGTTTTTGTTTTCAAACAGCTTTGTTGGATTGTTCCCCGTAAATTCTTTCAAATCTTTAATGAAATGTGATTGGTCGAAATAATTTTGTTCAGGAAAGAAATGACCCTTTTTAACGGATGAAAAAGACGCGAAACATTTCAAAATCTTGCAATATGATTTTAAAGGGATACCAAATCTATCTTGGAAATAACGATTGATTTGTCTACTGCTCCAAAATACGTGTTGAGAATATTCTTCAACTGACAGTCCGCCATTGGTCTGATACAGCAAATTGAACAAATTCTCTCTTCTAATGTCGATATCTTTTTGATTTGATGTGGTTGAAAGGATAGTTTTATTCAATTTTTCGATGATTGTTTCAACATTATGAAATGAAAGTTGGTCTAATTGCCAAAACATGCTATTCATTAATTGTTCACTATCTAAAAGTGCTGATATTTTCTGTCTTAAAATGTAGTCAGCTGCCAATAATTTGAACCGCACTCCAAATACTTGTCTGTTTGGCTCAATAGAAACATCCACTTGTTTTGTCCAAAGTCCTGTCAGCGAAATTTCTTGTTGCTCATAATTGTCAAGTGAAACGATAAGGTCAAAATAGCCATCCGGCAAAATTGTAAAGTCCAGTTTTTCAGCAGTGCAATTGTCGAACCACCAATAGCTCTTTATAAATTTGGTTAGTAATTGGTCTGGAGGAAATTCTTTGTAAATCACTTATTCTGACTAAGATTTTTTATTATCGGTGTTAAGGAAACATGAATGATATATTTCTGCGCATAGCAAAACTACAATATTTATATTTAGGTCATCAGTAAGTTTATCCAAAATCTCGATTAACCCGTTCTAACGCAAGTCTTAGTGCCTCGGACTTAATATCTTAATACGCTCGATATTGGCAGTTTAGCCTAAGTCTTAGTGCTTAAGGGACATTAAACCATAGAATGTTAGCTACCTTTAAATACAATTCACATCTTACGCCCAATATCAGCTAGCGCAAGTAACCCCTAATAAAGTCGCATTAACCCCCACTTGCCTTAACTTTTTACTGTCATCTTTGTTAAGAAAGTGGAGCAGCAACCATTTAAAAACGGGCGAACCGAAAAGCCAGATGAGTAGGATCAGAAAAAAATCTATTTTATGTCTAACAACCAAGTTTCATTACACAGAGTAATTAAGGCATCTCCTGAAAAGTTATATCGTGCATTCATCGAGCCTGTAGCGCTTGCTTCCTGGATGCCACCTTACGGTTATCTGGGTACGGTACACCAAATGGATGTTAAAGTGGGTGGTACTTTTAAAATGTCGTTCCAGAATTTCACCACGGGCAATAGCAATTCTTTCGGTGGAGAGTACCTGGAGGTTAAGCCGAATGAGCTGCTGAAGTTCACAGATAAATTTGATGATCCTAACATGCCAGGAACCATCGTAAATACGATCAGATTAAAAAAAACTTCAGTAGGTACAGAACTGGAAATTTTACAGGAAAATATACCAGCAGCCATACCTGCCGAAATGTGTTACCTGGGTTGGCAGGAATCGTTAGAAAAACTGATTAAATTGGTAGAGCCAGAAATACCTGAAGGTTAACTGGTTTATGATTGGCAGCTTAGAAAATGGGGCGCCATTGCGGGGAGGAACAAAAGCCTATGCCGACTTTCGGGGAAACAACCTTTCCTGGTGCGATAAGGTTGCTTCATCCGATAAAAAATCGGCCTCGCAATGACGATCCATCTATACCGATCATCTCACTTCCTTTTTTAAGAGGCATAGATATGCCTATATTACACCAGGTTAACCTTCGATAAATCGGCACCTAAACCTTTGAGTGAAGCATAGGTTAGCTTATCCATCGTTGCCCCTTCAAAGCAGATCGTTTTAATAGCCTTGTAATATTTATTGGTGAGGGCGAAGGTAGAGCGAAAAGATACATTTTTAAGGGTTGCACCTTTAAATGTAGTTTCGTTAAGTGCTGCGTTGTGAAACAGCACCCCTGTAAAAGTCTGCCCATCCAAACGCAGTCCACGCAGATCGGAATAGTCAAAGTCTACCCCCTCAAACACGCAGTTTTCAAAAACCGTTTTCCTTAAATCGGTCTTGCTCAGTTTTACCTCAGTTAGCTTGGTATTACTGATTTTTGCCCCCGCCAGTTCTAAAGCATAGAATTTTGTACGCACCAAAATGGCCTGATCAAAATTAGTGGCTGTAAGATCAGTAGCCGACAGGCTGCAATCAGTTAGGTTTGCAGCATGAAAACTGGCTTCACGTGCATCGCTACCCAGAAACGAACTGCCAGTCAGGTCAGCACCAGTAAAATCTGAGCCGCGTAAATTACTCCCGTTAAATTTCAGCTTATGTGCAATAACACCAGCAAAATCGGTTTTGGCCAGATCGTTTCCGCTAAAATTGGTCAGTAGCTGTGGCTGATGTGAATCTGTTAAACTGTTTACCTCTGGTATTGTCTCTTCAACCGCACTGATGGCATTTATAGAAGGGCGGTTTTCTGAAAAATAATTGAGGTCTACATCCAGAATCTTGGCGAGCTGGTTCAAGGTAATAATGTCTGGCATTGATTCTCCCCGCTCCCATTTTCCAACGGCCTGTGGGCTTACAAATACATGTCCGGCAAGTCCGGCTTGAGACATGTTTGTTTTTTTTCGTGCTCCGGCAATTTTGTTGCCGATCATTTTTGCATCCATACGTACTGTCTTTTTTTAATCTTTCGACATTGCAAATGTAGCCGGCCTGTTAACCAGATTCAGCAAATCAGTCGCTCATTATAGTTGTAATTATGCTACTTTTTGTTGCTTTTTAGCAACTGTAAGTTGTTTTTAAGTTTCTAAAAGCTTTAAGGCTTAATCCCCTTTGTGATTTGAAGAATTTATTCAAATGGCTTTCGTCCGTAAACCCCAACTCATATGCAATTTCATTGATCCGCATGTTACTGAAACGCAAACGTGCCTCAACCAGTTTAATCCTTAAATTGGCAATATATTGCTGAAGTGTTTCGTTGGTATGTTTCTTGAAATATTTACCAAAATAATTCTCAGAAATACCAAACTGGTTGCTCAGTTTTTCAGCCCTTAATTTCTCAGGGTTATAAATATTCGCCTGAATATAGTTTAGTAAGGCCAAGGTTTTCTCTTCAGCATCTTCTTTAATGGCAGCAGGCAGGTATTTGGCAATATTCCGGGCTACCACAACAATCATCGTATCTACCATTTTCGCAATTAACTCTTTGTTATACAGATCACGGTTTACATATTCGGCCATCATCGCATCAATAAGCGACCGAATAAAAGGTTTATCTGAAAAGTTTTTTAGGATACAGCCTGGTTGATGACTAGCATTCTGCAGAATATATTCCATCCGCTGTACATCATCGGTACGAAAATCCTTCGATCGGATATATACATTTCCAAAACGCAGAAAGAAAAATTCGGTAGTGGTTTCTATCTCAAACGAATGGCAATCTTCTGGCGTAATCAGAAACATATGGCCGGCATAATAATCAAATTTATTGTTATTGATGCATTGTTTTCCTGTGCCCGATAAAACATATATCAGTTCAAAAAATAAATGTTTATGGCCTTCTTTCGGACATTCATCTAGCTTTTTATAAACAATTTCAAAAGGTTCGTATAAAGTTTCTCTATTCATTTTGTGCTAAACCATAGCGCAAATTTACCAATTAAAAGCAAATTTATACTGAATAATAACACCATATCAGTTTATATTTGCCTTAAAGAAATTATAAAATTGCATATTAATATAAAGACATGAAAGCTATAGGATTTGAAACCTCACTACCCATTTCGGCAGAAGAAAGTTTTATCGAATTTGAAACAGCTGTTCCACAACCTAGCGGACGCGATATACTGGTTAAGATAAATGCAATCAGTGTAAATCCGGTAGATTATAAAATACGCCAGAACAGTGCTAAAGATACTGTATTGGAAACGCCTAAAGTGATTGGCTGGGATGCTACCGGAACGGTAGAAGCTGTTGGAGAGGTGGTTACTTTTTTTAAACCTGGCGATGCGGTTTATTATGCTGGTGACCTTACGCGCAGTGGCAGTAATACCGAATATCAATTGATAGATGAACGTATTGTAGGTTTAAAGCCAAGCACACTCAGCAATGCCGAAGCTGCTGCTATGCCCCTAACCGCGCTTACAGCATGGGAATCGTTATACGATCGTATCCGCATCAGCGAACAAAAAGATAAAGGAAAAAGTATACTCATTATTGGAGGTGCCGGTGGTGTAGGTTCAATTGCCATACAGCTCGCAAAAAAAATAAGCGGACTAAAGGTAATTACCACCGCTTCGCGTACAGAAACCAAAGAATGGTGCCTGGATATGGGAGCCGATTTGGTAGTAGACCATAAAAACCTGATTGAAGAAATACATGCAGGAGGTTATCAGGAAGTAGACTTTATACTAGATTTTGTTGATTTAAATAACTATTGGGATGCGATAGTAGAATTGATCAAACCTCAGGGACACATTGTTTCCATTACCGGTTCAGCCACTCCTATTGCGCTGAATAAGTTGAAAAACAAAAGTGTTACTTTTTCGTGGGAATTGATGTACACCCGTTCGATGTATCAAACCGATGATATGGAAGAGCAACACCATATTTTAAATAAACTCGCCGAACTTTTTGACAATGGCACGCTTAAAACGACATTAAACACCACGCTGAAAGGATTTACAGCAGCAAACCTAAAAGAAGCACACCGCTTATTAGAAAGCGGAAAAACGATTGGTAAGGTTGTAATCGAATATTAGGGATAATTTATTGCATAAAAATTAATATAAATGACATATAGATTTTTAGCTTATTGTAAGCTACGAGCAATCTTACAACGATCGCTACTAGCGGCGCGCATTAAGATTGCTTCGTGCCTCGCAATGACGAATTCTCTTTAGAATACGTCAATTGTAGCTTGTAGAAAGACAAGTTTAAACACTTAATTAATCGTTCCATACGATAGGATTTTCATCGTGACGGATTCGGATCGATTATAAATTATGTTGCAGTCTTTATTGCTTACGATAGCATGGAAACAAGAAAAGGCTACTCCTTTCGGAGCAACCTTCCCGTATTTTTGATCGATAAAATAAATTGGGCGGGTTATTTTTTCCCGCTCATATCCATAAAAATGGATTTGATACCTTCCAAAAGCTCTTTGCTCTCGCTTGCCAGCACCAATGGAAACCATTCGTCTGTGTGCAATTCTATCACATGCTCATGGATCAGGTAATGCCTGCCAGATCTAACCCTTCGCCGATTGCCGGGAATGACTGTTCCTGATAACATTTTGATTATAATTTTCGTAATCATCCTAATGTATTTCGGAGAATCCTCATATTTACAATCAATAAAAAGGATCCACAATCCGTTCATCGTATTGTATTGTATACTTGCTTTCATTTATGAAGCTTATTAAAGATGATTACTTAGGAATGCCCGTTTTATAAACTGAAGCCCCAGGCGATTCTGAAGCCTACAAAGTTGTTCGTATGGTCGCAGTGATAGAATTTGCCATTGCTTTCATAGCGTAATCCTGTATCGATATAATTATTGTTGTGCAGATAAAATATCATCCCTGCCTGTGGCGCGTATACAAACGCAGCTTTTTTGCCCTCAACACAATTTGTTTTATTTAAAAGGAAGGAGAAACCTATTTCCGACTGCAGATAAAGATTACTTCTGTAGAAATATTTTAAGCCTGCTTTAACTGGTACAAGCTGTAAATCATCTACCAGGTGGGAGTAGTTGCCCGATACAAAAATGTTATTGAATCCGGTATTTACCGAGGCATATAAAATGCTTTCAGTGATGGGAAATTCTGCCTGAACGGAAACGCCAAGCGGTGCCTCGTACTTTTTGGCCAAATAGCCAGTAGCCAAACCTGTTTCAATACCAACAGAATACCGGATACCGGTACCACCATAAACCTGCGATTGTGCTTTGGCGCCTTGAAAAGCAAACAATGGCAACAGTAGAGTTAGTGCGTTAATTGTTTTCATGATTTCGAAATTTTAGTGAATAGAAATCCATCACCATAATTGTACTTATGGTGAATTATTTAGAGAGATACTATAAAAAAAAGGGAGAGTTCACCGGGGATGGTAAACCCTAAGAAGATATGGGTTTAAAATAAATTAAAATACCAGCGATGGCTTAAGAAATAGACCGATTGTTATTTCTTGGCATAGTATGATGTGCAACCGTTTCAGAAACACTCTTATCTATGTTGTTATTGCTTAATATTTCGTTGTATTTTTCAAGTAACTTGATGTATTTATTCATCCAGAAGTATACAGAATTCGCATCACCTTTGGTTTGATCCCCTGTATGTGCATCTAAAGCTTCGTGGATATAGTTACTGTTTTTAGCAAAAGTTTCGGGTAACTCAACAGAAAAATCGTGACCGATTACGGTACCCACTTTCCAAATAATTTCAGGGTTTAGACTTTTCTGATCAAACCAATTGTAAATAGTTCTTCTACTTACATTTAATTTCCGGGATAATTCACTTATCCCCATTCTATCTCTGCGTACAACACGCTCAAGAACTTGGCCTACATTTAAACTCATAGCAGTTAATTTAATTTAAAATAAAACATTTAAACTCGATCAACAATCTGGGACGACTATTACTATTTAATGCAATTTAATAATTATTTCACGAACAAAAGTAAAATAATTTTATTAGGGTATTTTTACGGTAATTAATTGGCAACCAACAGGTCTAATTCTTCAAATCTTGAATTATTACTGATGTAATCGGGTATAATTTCTTTCATTTTTTTCACCATATTCAAATCGTTGCCATCGTTATTCAGCACTATCAGATCTTTAATAATCTGATTAACGTACAAATAATTGTAAGCTACTTTTTGCGATATTTTAATTTTTGGATGATGGGTGGGTATAATTTCTTCGTCAATAAGCAAAAGCTCTTCATACAGCTTCTCTCCTGGCCTTAAACCTGTAAACACAATATCGACATCCACATAAGGTGTTAAACCCGCTAATTTGATCATATTTACAGCTAAATCGACAATCTTAACTGGCTTACCCATATCGAAAAGGTATATCTCTCCCCCTTTACCCATTGCTCCGGCTTCCATTACCAATTGAACGGCCTCCGGAATCGTCATAAAATAGCGGGTAATTTCCGGATCGGTTACTGTTATAGGCCCCCTTTTTTCTATCTGGCTTTTAAACCTCGGAATAACAGAGCCATTTGAGCCTAAAACATTTCCGAAACGGGTAGTTACAAAACGGGTGCGCGAAGCTTGTGTGGTAATTTCACCAGTTGAAATAATCTCAGGACTGTTTAGTGACTGAATATAAATTTCGGCCAAACGTTTAGATGCCCCCATTACATTGGTTGGCTTAACGGCTTTATCGGTCGAAATCATTACAAACTTTTCTACGCCAAATTCCATTGATATATCGGCCATGTTTTTAGTGCCCAGTACATTGGTTAAAATGGCCTCAGCTGGATTATTCTCCATCATGGGAACATGTTTGTAAGCCGCAGCATGGAAAACAATTTCAGGTTTATAGAGTTCGAATAATGTTCTGATCCGGTTTAAATTCTGCACATTGGCCATAAATATCTTCACGTTCGCGTCCTGGAAGTTATCTTCCAGTTCGAGTTTTAAATCGTGAAGCGGTGTTTCTGCCTGGTCGCAGAGAATTACAGATTTAGGATTGTACTGTAAGGCCTGCCGAACAATCTCCGATCCGATAGAACCCGCAGCGCCTGTAACTAAAATACATTTACCGCTTAAATCTTTAAGAATATTCTTTTTATTGAGCTTAATCGGTTCACGTTCCAGCAGATCTTCAATTTTCAGATCACGTAATTGGTGCGAATCCAACTTCCCGTACAACCATTTATCTGATGGTGGCACCATAATTACTTTCATACCTTCGTTAACACAGATATCGATAATTTTCTTTTTATTTAAAGTGTTTAGTGCATCTTCTGCAAAAAGTATCTTTTTTATATTGTGTTTTTCTTTTAATAACGCTACCGAGCAAGAGTGGTATACTTTTTTCTGCTCGAGGTATTTATCAACCCGATCTCTGTTATCATCAACAAAGCCAATGATGTTCAGGTTAGAATCTCCATTCTGTTCTATTGCTTTTTTGATGAGAATCGCTTTTTTTTCTGATCCATAAATCAGAATATTCTCTTTGGTTTCTGATTTGAGTTCTTTAAAAAATAAAAACACTCCTTTTACCAAAATACGCATGAGAATAAGCAGCGATGAGGAGATAAAAAAGTTCAATATCAATGCCTTATCCATTTGATGCCAAAGCAATTGAAAACGTTGTGAAAGTATTTTATTTACACTAACAAAGAGTAAGCTGGTTACAAAAACCGCAAGGAAGACCCTCAAAATATCTTCGGTATTGGAATAACGGATAATACCGGTGTGTATTCTTAGTGAAATGAAAACACCTGCAGCGATGGAACAATAAAGTGCCACGTAAACTGCATTGCCTGAGTTAAAAACGTCGGTGTAGTTTAATGTATTGGTTAATACAATGGATATAAACAATGTCCATACAACGATCATCTGATCAATCAATAAAATTAACCACCTTGAGTGTGCTCTGTCTGGAAAGAAGAAATTTTTCATAATTGAGAATCATTAAATATTTGTTTAAAGTTTATTGAGGTATCATTCTATAGAGGGGGAAAAAGTCTATATCGGTATGTAACTGGTTACCCGATTTTTCTACCAACTGATTGTAAACGGCTTTATTGGCAATAAAACGCCAACTGCAATAATCTAAAACCATACTCGAAAAACCCAGTTTCCATTCAAATAGCGAATCTTCTTTATAACCAAGTCCACCACCTAAATGGTAGTATTTCATCTTCCATTTGCGACCTAACTCACTAATTTCATCGACCAAGAATTTAGCTGGAGAATTTTTAAGATAATGGGCATTAGTGGCAATTAAGTGTCCTTCTATAATGCTATTGGTACACATAATTATACTGCCACAAACTAAATCATCGTTCGAATAAACCAGGATTAACTTACAGTCGAATTCTGTAGCCTGAACAAGCTTGGTAAAGTATTCTTCAGTAAAAAGATAAAAATCAGCAGCACTAATACGGTTCATATTAGATTGATAAAGCTTCGTGAAAGCAGCGATATCTTCCTGACTGGCAGCCTCAACAGCAATATAACCAAACTTTCTACATTTCTTAATGCTATCTCTCGTTGTTTGCCTATACCGTTTACGCTGCTCTTCTATACTTTGTTGTAAGTTAATGGCAACTGTTTTTCCATTTTCATATATGCTATCAGTTTTTTGTAACAGCATATTTTGATCAAAAAAAGGGTGAAGCCTGGAGAAAACAGAAACATAGCTGCCTTTATATAAGAATGCTGAAAAAGCATTTAGAAAATTTTCTTTCAAACTATCGCTCATATCGGTAAATTTCAGGTTAGAAACAGGACCTGAATATCCGTAAACGCAATGCAGATCGTAATATGGCGTATCCTGGATTGCACGTTCCAATAAAGGCATAGCAATAAAATTATTGGCTTCGCAATACACAAATAAAATGGGCCTTCCGTTAGTTGCCATAGCATGATAGTGCCAGGTATGATAAAAATCATAATCGACAGCCAAGCTAATATACTTTACCCAATCGTCTTTTTGCGCTAAAGTTAATTGCAAAGTAGTGCCCGCAGCATTATTTTCAATCAGCATATCCATTTTATTAAAAGAAATAATAATTAATTACGAAGCAATTATAGGACTACGGTAGAGTGGAAAAAAATCAACAGTCGAAAAAGGATCTAGCGATCTTTCGTTTAAAAGTGCATTGTATAATTCATTATTGGCAATATACCGCCAGCTATTAAATTCGAAACATAAATTAGAGAAACCCATCTTCCAACCAAAAAGGTTATCTTCTTTAAAATTAACACCCCCACCCAGGTTAAAGTATTTATATCCTAATTGTCTACCAATTATGGTAATTTCATCAGTTAATAATTTAGCTGGCGATTCGAACAGGTAAGCGGTTCTGGTAGCCAAAAGGTGCACCTGCATAATTTCTTTGGTACAAACTACTATGGCGCCAGATATGGCTATCCCATCTTTATACACCAAAAAAAGCTTGCTATCAAATTCATCAGAAGAAAGTAGCGCAACGAAATAGGCATTATTAAAAAGGTAATGGTCTTTTGCGCCTATTCGAATCATATTTTCGGTATATATTTCAGAAAATATACCCGCATCATTAATATCGGTCGAAATTCGGACTTCATAATCGCGCTTTCGTAACCGCCTGATTTTTTCTTTTACGCTTTTTCGGTAGCCTGCCCTTTGACTTTCAATGGTTGTGGTTAAATCGATTGCCACTGTTTTTCCATTGGCATATACTCCAGAAAACTTCTCCATTAACCTTTCCTGATTAAAAAACGGATGCAATCTGGAAAAAACGGTTACATTTTGACCAGTTTCGAGATACGCTATGAATGTATTTTTAAAGCGTTCCATAAAATCATCGTCCAAAGAATTGAAGTCCATGTTTGAAATAGGCCCTGTATATCCATAAACCGATGTAAAATCAAAAAAATCGGAACCAGGAATGTTTCTCTTCAAAAGTGGGAATGCAATGTAATTTTCGCCTTCCTCATACACAAACAGTATAGGTAAACCACTTTTATCTAAAGAGTGATAATACCAGGTGTGATAAAAATCGTAATGCAAAGCACGCTTTACATATGCAGACCATTCTTGTTTATCATCAATTGTAATAATCTTTCTCATTTCGAGCTATTAAATTAGGGTAGATTTAAAGTAACTAGTTTAGTTTGTGGCAAGTAAAACAGATGAATTAATTACCATTTTTATGAAATCTTCCTGCTGTGAAACAGGTTGAAAGCCTACTTTTTTATAAATAGAATAAGCAGCCAGGTTATCTGAATGTACTTCTAAGAAAATGTGTTTAAGGTTAAGGTTATAAAAGGCATATTTTAACAACATTAAAGAGGCATTATAGCCTATGCCCTTCCCCCAGTATTTCTTTTCGCCGATGAAGAGGTGAAATTCTGCACTATCGTTTCCGATATCGAGCAACTGAATATTGCCAATGTATTCATTGGTGTTTTTTACGCAGATGGCAAAACGTTTTTCGTTGGTCAGATTTAGTTTATTTAATAGCCATTGTTTTTCAACTTCGGCGGTAATTGGCTCTTTTAACACAAATTTGGTGTACGACCACACTTCAGGATCGTTTCTCCACTTGTACGACACATCTGCATCTTTTAACGCTAATGGCCTTAGGTAAATCTGAGTGTTCATATGAGCGGTTTTAAAGCTTTAACAATTACTTTCATATCGGTTATGCTGTAGCGGTGATCAATTGGTAACGAAACAAGATGTTTAGCCAGAAAGTATTCATAACTATCAACATGTGCCCATTCGTAAACATTAGGCCAATAGGTGGCTACAAATATTTTTTGATTGATGAGCTGCTGTTTAATAGATGGATCTTCTCCCAGAAGTGGGTAAACCATCGGCACATCCTCTTCAGAAAAATTTAGCCTCAAAATATTTTCCTGCCCCAGGTGCTCATCCAGATAAGCAAAGTTCTTTCTTCTGATATCGGCGCACTTATCGTAATCGATGCTGGAAAGAATGGTTTTTGTTAATACCGACATCTTTTTGATTTCGTTATTGCACAGCTGCTTGTTGTTTTCTATATAATCGGCATAGCCCTCTTCAATATTGATATCGATACTTTTAATCAGGTGAGCAAACCGATCTGTTGATTGATCCTGTTTTAAATTTAAACCCAATGTTTTAGAGATATTAAGATAGGCGCCATCGGGTACGCCGAAAAACTTGCGGCATGAGTAGAAGGTATCGCAATTGTTTACCGGCTTAGAAAAAAATGCTTGGGCATTATCTATAATCAGGTTCTTGATTTTTTTAGCCAGCTTTTTAACGGTTTCCGTTTTAAGTCCGAAGTAATTGGTGTAAAGTAAGCAGCAATGTTCGCCTATTTCAAAATCTATTACCGGATCTAAATCTTCATCTATATGATAAAAGTGATATTGTACATTTAGCTTTTGTAGCGGTTCTAGCAAAACCTCGCAGGTATAGTATGGAAGATATATGGTGGAGTATTTTCTTGTCCTTAACACATACTCCAGTGCATTTCTGCCGGTATTAAGTGCAATTAAATCAGGGTAATAAAGTTCCCCTTTTGATAATTCTAGCGGGATGTAGCCACCTATCGTTTTGGGTGAGTGCGTTTCTGTTTCCATCGTTTTGTCCTCTACCCTTGATCTGCTTTATACATTCTGCTTTCTACAGGTCTGTAATATTCCTGTAAACTGGCAGGTACCCTGGCGTTGTAACCAATAATCTGCCTTAAATCGCTATCTATTTTTTCGCCAAATTCGTATCCCAAAAATCTGGGATAATCGAATTGTTGTTTGATGTAAGGTTTGGTAAAACCTAAGGTTAAAGCTCTACGCTGTTTGCGGGTGAAATTAATCCCCCCTGCATGCCAGATATTGGAATCGAATAATATAATGCTTCCTTTTTTGGCAATAGCTTGTTTAGCGAAAGCTTTAAAGTGCTTTTCTTCGGGTTTAATATCTAATTTATGAGAACCCGACAAAAAGTGTGTGGCGCCATTAAAAATGGTAAAATCATCCAGCACAATAATCATCTGGATCATAAACTTAGATTCAGCGGAAAATGTACGTACATCGCGATGGATATTCTGAATATAAGACTTGGCCTTCTTGGTGTTAATTACTCCATTTATCCCATTAAGAATGTAGTTTCCGCCCAAAAAATCACGGATTTCTCTGTGGCAGTACAATTTACTCAAAAGCTCGATAGCGAAATTATCTTTCTCAAGCAAATGATGTAATGTTCCCTCCATATTTTCTTCAATTCCATTTAAAACCTGTATTTCTCTTCTTAACAGATAAGAAGTTTCGAAACCTGTGGTTATTTCTGAAATTAATTTCTGATTGATTGCCTTTTCATATACAACCCATCCATACTCATCAATAGCTTCCCTAAAGTCGGCTAAAGTGGCTCGTTTGTAAATAAATGTATTGTTCACAATTTTAGGTTTAGTTTATTTATTTGGTTAGTTATTGGTGTGCAAAGGTTGGTTAAGCCTGTAAATGCATAATCTTAAAGAGTTCTGCATTCACGATATTCACATCAAACTTTGTTTTTGCAAATTCATGCCCTTTGTTTCCAAAAGCAATAATATCATCACTGTTATTAATAAAATATTCCATTTTATTGGCTAGTGCACCGGCATCTTTAATCGGGATAAGAAATCCATTGGCCTGCTTAAGGTCGTTATTAACAGTTTCACGGCACCCTACAGAGTCGCAGGTAATTACTGCCCTGCCTATGGCCATTCCTTCGAGCACACAGCGTGGAACGCCTTCTCCATAATAAGAAGGATGCACCATTACCGAAGAGCGCTCTATATCTGGACGCACATCATCAACCTGTCCGATGTATTGAATCGTATCTCCACTCGCAATTTTTTGATACAGCTCGGGTGCAATGGCGTCAATATTCGGATCGTATGGTCCAATGAGTTTAAAAACGGCTTGCGGAAACCTTTGCTTAACTAATTTAGCGGCATCGTAATATTCTTTAATGCCTTTTGCATTAATGAGCCGCGATACCATTAAAAAGGTTATGGGCGAGGTGCTTGGTTTAGAATAGTGATAATGACTTAAATCTACCCCCGATCCGTTAACCACATAAACCTGGTGTTTTTTATTCAGGATCTTCAGATCGATTAAGCGTTGAGAATCGTCTTTGTTCTGAAAAATAATATTTAAACGTGGATTGGGTTTCAGACTTAGTTTTAGTAATAACCTTGTTATTTTAACAATTAGTTTATTACCGGATGAATTATCGGTAAAGTTATAACCCAAGCCAGTAAGCATGGGGGCAATTAGTTTAACCTTGCATATTTTAGCTAAAAAAGAGCCGTAAATAACAGGTTTAAAGGTGTAGGGGAAAAAAATATCAGGTTTTATTTGCCTGATGAGTTTATATAGCGAAAAGATAAACCTTAAATCGGATATGATAGAAACATTACTACCATCTAATTTACTCTCGTAGGTAATTACATTCAGTTCTTTCAGTTTACTCCGAACAGATTCTTGTTCAATTTTTGGTGTAAACACAAAAACCTGGTTATGTTGCTGCATTTTTTCGATCAGCTTCCCTCTAAAATCGAGCAGGGATCTGGAAGAGTCGCAAACGATAAAAATCTTTTTACTTGTTATATTCATCATGTCAAAATTTTAATTTAAACTGCAAAGCCACCTATCCAGGTGGCTTATTACAGAAAAAATATGAAGGTTTTGCTTTACCTACCTGGCACCAGCATTTGCCGTAACAATTGCAGGCACACTCGCCGCATCGTTAAGGAATGATGCATACTCATACTCTGGAACCCAGGTAGAAACTACCGTTGTTATATTGTTTGCACCACATTTATCGTAAATATTGGTGGTAATACCGCTAAAATATCCTTCCGGATCACTTGCCACTTTTGTAGTTAATGGTTTAACACAATTTGAGAAATACTCATTATCTGTTCTCACTATACCACCTGCTCTTGTACCAATAGAGTAACCAGAGTTGTTAAGGTGATAGTTGTTAAACATGTGTACACTACCATAATTCATTGATGGCTCTCTTTCGGTAATATTGTACCACATGTTGTGGTGCATGGTTACATGTAATTTACCTTTATCTGCTTCGTGACCTTCGATACCACCACTAATTAGTACTGATAGGTTGGTATCGTGGAATTTACTCCAGGAAACAGTTACATAATCAGATTCTCTGGTAATGCAAATATCTTTACCCCAATATTCCCAGCCATGAGTACGATCTGTAGAGAAATCGCAATGATCTACCCAAACATGGTGAGCAGCATCTTTGATTTGCACTGCTGCCTGTTCTACGTAATTTTTAAAAGTGATGTTCTGAATTATAATGTTACTTACTGTATAAATAAATAGATTCACACCCTCAATAACAGCTCCAGATCTACCAATAATAGATTTGTTTGATTTTACATAAACAATATCCTTACCAGCGCCTTTAATGGTACCACTTACATAAATAGTACGTGTAATGTTATCACCAACAGCTGCTTTTAATTGATCAAGGGTTGTTACTGTAGTTTCGACACCACCCTGGCCACCTGTTGTTTTACCATTTACTAAAGCATAACCTACTAAGGCTACATTTATAGTTGTATTTGCAGGTGGAGTTACCGTTTCTGCCGGTGGTAAAACAGCACTTGTACCGCCCATTACATAGGTATAAGAACGGCCGTTAGTTCTTGGGTCGGTATTGTCAGACGCTGAAAATATTACCGTAGTACCCCAATGGCTAAACCTTCCTTTACCTAAATTCCTAATATCATCGTGTATGCTATGAGCAGGACCAAGTTCTACTCCGTTTTCAAATAATCTTAAAATTGATTGTTCTTTTGAAGTAGCATTGTCACCGCCAGAAATGGATTGTGAAATTTTATATGCATAACCTCCTTCAGACTTTACACCTATAAGGCTTAATTTACCTGTACTACCACTAATAGCTGCTAATACTGATGTTGAATCGCTTGAAAACAATTCTGTACTGTCGGCCAACTGATCATCGGCATTCACACTTTTTTTACAATTACTAAAGAAGATAATTGTCGTTAACATTAAACCAATTAAACTCACTTTTTTAAACAATTTTGTCTTTCTCTGCATTTTTTATTTTTTTTAAATTTACAACTTAACGCTATATGCGATAAATGAGTACATTTAATAAAATGCAGTTAAAACGCTGATAATTAAATAATAGGCTTAATATTCGGCATTACTTATACTGTAAACCAATTGCTTACAGATAGTAAAATGACAGTTTAATAATTCAGTTTTATAAAATTTATTATACATCTAGTTTACACAGTCATGACAAACTAAATTGCAACAACAGTTGTTTTAGGTTCCAACTGTAAATTTGGGTGATAAAAAGTTGTAAACCAGTTCACAAAATTCTTTACACCTTTGTGCACAGAAACAGATGGTTCATAATTTAATAAGTTTTTTAAATCATCAATATCTGCTGATGTTTCTGCCACATCGCCATCTTGCATGGGCATAAATATTTTTTGTGCGGTTAATCCCGTCTCTTTTTCAATTTCTTCAACAAAATCCAACAAGTTAACCGGTGCCCCCCGCCCAATATTAAATACGGCAAAAGGCGCTGCTGATGTAGCTGGATCAGGGTTTTGGTTATTCCAGTTTGGGTTTGCCTGTGCTGGTTGATCAAAAACCCTCACAATGCCTTCAATAATATCATCCACATATGTAAAATCTCTTTTCATTTCCCCGTTATTAAAAACTTCGATGGGCTTGCCTTCTAAAATCGCTTTTGTAAACAAGAACAAAGCCATATCCGGGCGGCCCCAAGGACCGTAAACTGTAAAGAAACGTAAACCAGTGGTTGGTAGATTAAATAAATGGCTATAAGCATGTGCCATTAATTCGTTGCTTTTTTTAGAAGCAGCGTATAGTGAAACTGGATGATCTACATTATCATGAGCAGAAAATGGCATTTTTTTATTTAATCCATAAACACTTGAAGAGCTGGCGTACAATAAATGGCCAATTTTAAAATGACGGCTACATTCCAGAATATTTAAAAAACCTTTAATGTTGGCTTCTATATAGGCATCTGGATTGGTTAAACTATACCGTACTCCTGCCTGAGCGGCCAAATTACAAACCGCATCGAACTGATAGGTTTTAAAACAATTTTCTAAACTTTCTTTATCGCAGATATCCAACTTTATGAAAGTATAATTTTCATACCTATCACTTACCTGAGGAATACCGTAAACCAAATCAGTATGGTTAATACCAGTTTGAGCCAAGCGGGCATGTTTAAGGTTTACATCATAATAATCGTTGATGTTATCAATGCCCACAACAACGTCTCCTCTTTCCAATAAGCGTTTAGCCAAATGGAAACCAATAAATCCGGCTGTACCGGTAATTAGAATTTTCATAAAATTTAAGTTTGAGAAACAGTTAAGAATGGCCTCACAGAAGGCTTAATTATTAGTTTTTAGGATACAGCAAAGCATCCCATCAGAAAATACGGTAATAGTTAGTTTAATATTTTGGATTTAGTTATGTTGCTGCAATGCGTTTAAAATAGATTGAGCAAATATTTCTGGTCTACGGCCGTACAGATACTGCATCGCCGTTTCGGCATCCTGATTTTGGTTATGTTTCAATTTTTCGCCCATCGCTTTGGCGAGGGCTTCTACATTGTTTACTTCAACTTTGGTAATAGTCGGAATTTCGCTGATGCCTCCTGCACAAAGTGTGGATACGACTGCGCTGTTTACCGACATCATTTCTAACAGTACATTCGGAAAACCTTCTTTTATGGAAGATACCACGCAAAGTTTTGCCTGTTTAAAATAAGGAGCCGGATTATCTATCTGTCCTTTTAAAAAAACCGAATCGCTTAAGTTATTCTCCTGAATAATATTGATTAATGATGCTCTTTCTTTTCCCTCTCCAAGTACGAGTAATTTCAGCTTGGGATATTCCTGCTGAATCAGTTTAAAAGCTTTGATCAAAATCGGAAATCCTTTTTCTGGGATCAACCTTCCTGCAGAGCAGATAAAATCGAGTTTAGCATCGCCATTAATTAAAGGCTGATCAGATTTAGCAATGATTTTATTAAAATCGACGGGATTGGGTTGAACCAATATTTTGTGCTTCGATAAAAAGCCATTATGATCAAGCAGTTGTATTTTCATTAATGTAGTTTGGCAAACTACTAAATCTACAGCCGGATAACCAATGCGGTAAATGATTTGATAAATGCGTTTTTTAATTCCGGTGAAACGGGTAAAAACAGAAGTGCATTCGCGTACAATTAATTTGGACCTGAGATAACCTATGCGTTTTAAAAAGCCTAAAAAAGCATTTAAGTACGGGTGCGTACTCATTAACACATCATCCTTTTTATATTTTCGGAGTATTGGCATCAGTTTTACAAAACCCCAAAAAATTGTTCTTTTAGATAAGTATTTTTTGGAAATCCCTTCAGAAATTTTAAGCCCTGTAAAAGGGTGTTTCTTTAAAAAGTACATTTCGCCATTAACAGCGGTAGCCATCATCAACAACACATTTTCAGCACCATTGGGGGCATCGGTTAACGAAATAAAAATCATTCTTTTTTCTGGTGTTGTCATTTCGAATGGCGATTTATTTCCTTTTAAGGTTTCGAGCAATTTTTTTGAACGGCATCATCAAGCTTATTACTTTCCGCTTGCCATCTATTACAATAATGTTGTTGGCGAAACTGATGTTATGGAGCCCTTTGTTGTAAGGTTTGTCTGGCAATATTTCGAATTTATTGATGGTTGAAAACGCTTTTTCGCTCAGTGTTTCAATTTCGTTAATGATAATTGAGCCTCCGTAGCGGTTAATTGGATTTTGTGTAGGGCGGTACAGTGATTTGCCAACTTTAAATAAACTCCCTGCAGCTCTGCAAAATTCTTTTTCTACAGGAATTGGGTTCTGATAATGCCCTGTGTATTGACCGTTTAGCGTTTTTGAATGATAAATATACAGGTGATGATGATCTCCGGATACACTGGTAAAAAGCCAATATCTATTTTCATGATAAATAATCGAGCTATCTACAAAAGCTTTTCCACTAACCAGCACTTTTATTTTGGTTAACTGGCTAGGATTCTCCTGGTCAACCTGATAGAGTGCTATTTCTTTCGCTTCTGACGTTTCGGGAATGCAGTATAAACAACCATTTTCTTCTATAAGATAGGGATAAGATAAATGGATCGCATCTGGCTTGATGCCCTGCACTTTCTTCTTGTTTTTGAAGTCGAATCCATCAATCATCATAATCTCGCCCTTCCCTTTCCAAAAATCCAGTTCTTCGTAATAAATCCTTGGTGCATTATTTACACTCACCACAAAAGGATCAGCGGCATAATCGATGTTGTCTTCTTGTAGCCAGTTTATCCCCGCATTTAGCTTTTTTGTGCTGATCAGTTCTTCAGGTGTTTGATAAATAAAACCAATATTCCATTTATCAGCTGCGAATATTTTATTAAAGAGGTTAACAGTTGCATTCATCTTGTTATGCTACTAAAGAAACTTTATCTGCAGTTGATTTATTTTTAATTAACCATTGAGAGAGTACCAGCAATTTCCATATCTGTGGATACCTGTTCCACTTCCCGGTCATATGCTCATTGATAATCTCTTGGGTTCTTTTCAAATGAATGCCAGGGATGTTCTTCAAATTATCGACTGATAAATTATCCATCACATAATCTTTTAATTCATTTCTGAACCAATGCTGGAATGGCATGGTAAAGCCAGCCTTTGGCCTATCGAAAATATGTGCAGGAACACGATCGAACAATAAATCTTTTAATATCCGTTTTTGGTTTCCATTGGTGTATTTAAATGCTGTGGGTAGGCTTCTAGAAAACTCTATCACTCTGTAATCCATTAAAGGAGAACGTGATTCAAGCGAAAAGGCCATTGAAGCACGATCTACTTTGGTGTTGATATCTCCGTTTAAATAGGTTTTAATATCAAAATCAGAAATCCGTTCTAACAAAGGTTTAGATGGATTGGTTAAAATATGCATCAATGGGTTATACTTGGCCAGATCGGGTTGTTTTACCCAAGAATTTTCCATATTGCCAAACATTTTTACATATAGCTTTTCTATATCTTCCATGGAAATACCCATGGCAATTAATTTATGGCGATAGCTCGGCAATTGGCTAATTAAGCCTGCCAATGCTTTTCTAATGCTGTGTGGCGCATAAAACAGGCTGTTAACCTGTTTAATCCATTTATAGCGATGATAGCCTAAAAAAGCTTCGTCGCCAGCATCACCACTTAAGGCAACGGTTACATGCTTCCTGGTATTTTTACTGAGCAACATGGTAGGTATAGCACTCGAATCAGCAAAAGGCTCGTCATAAAAACGGTTAAAGTTTTCAATCAAGTCAATGCCATCATTGTAATTACATTCAATGGTATAATGGTCGGTACCTAAGTGTTTCGCAACCTGATTGGCATAAGCACTTTCATCGAAACCTTTTTCATTAAATTTTATAGAAAATGTTTTAACGTGGTCGATTTCTTTTGTGGCCATAGCTGCAATTAACGATGAATCTATACCGCCAGATAAAAACACACCCAATGGTACATCAGCATTCATCCTGATTTTAACCGCATCGGCCAAAATAAGCGCTAAAGCTTCTTTAGCTTCTTCATAACTTCCATCAAATTTATTCTTCCAGCCATAATCTAAAGTCCAGTATTCTGTAATTTTAAGCTTATGAGATTTAAGGTCGTATTTAAAATAGTTGGCTGCAGGTAACTGTTTCACCTCTGCATAAATAGACTGAGGCTCTGGCACATAACCCCAGATTAAATATTGATTAATGGCTTCTTCGTTAACACTTAGATTCCTGTCTATATTGATTTGTGAGGGTTGACTTGCAAATTCGAACGACGAGTGATCGTGTGCATAATAAAAAGGTTTTTTGCCAAAGCGATCTCTGGCACCAAACAGCTCGTTTTTATGGGTATCATAAATCACAAAAGCAAACATTCCGTTAAAACGGGTTAAGCAATCGGCTCCATATTCTAAATAAGCTGCGCATATTACTTCGGTATCTGAACTGGTGTTAAACTGATAGTTTTTCCGTTCCAGGTCTTTTCTAATGTCTTTGTAATTGTATATTTCTCCGTTAAAAACAATATGGAGGTGCATATATGAAAAGGGTTGATTGGAGCGGGCATCAAGATCGATAATGGCCAATCTATTGTGTGCAAAAATAACCTGATCGTAACGTTGAACCCCTGTATAATCCGGACCTCGAAAACTGATTCTTGCCATTTTCTCACGGATAGTTCCGTTTGAGTAAGGTATGGTTGTGCCGTATATTCCACACATAGTGATAATATTTTAGATTGTTAACTAATTAATTCTTCATATTGAGCGCTGATTTTATCAAGCGCACATTTCTGATATACATTTCTCCTAATCTCAGCCGGGTTCCATTGGCCTTGAGTGCAGGCCTGGATAATTCGCCGCCTAAAGCCTGCCAGATCATCCTGTTCTAAAACAAAACCGTTAAAGCCATCGATAATTAATCCAGGAATGCCACTCACTCTAAAGGTTACTACTGGTAGGCCTACGGTAAGCGCTTCTAAAACCACATTCGGGAAACCTTCTGTATAAGAGCTCAACACCATTAAATCGTGCTGAACCATTACCTCGTGGATGTTTTTAATCTCTCCTAAAATTTTAAGTCTGTGATCGAGCTGCAGGTCCTTAATTTTAGTGTTAATCTGATCTTTTAGTGCTCCTGTTCCCACGAAATCGAGATGATAATTTTCGGGCAAATGCGCCATAATATCAACCAGCCGTTCTAAGCCTTTTTCCAGTGCAAAACGGGCCACAACTAATAATTTATAAATTTTATCAGGTGTTTTAGCCTCCTTTAACTTATTAGTTTTCAATACTGGATTGGCAATAACCCTGATCAGCTCCTGATTGACATTATAAGTATCAATCAATGATTGTTTCATTTCTTCTGATTGGCAAACGATCTGTTTGTAGCCCCGATAACTTGCGCTGGCAAAAAGCTCGTAAAACCTCGACTTAAATCCTTCAAACAATCTTTGTTCGTGCGGAATATTAGACGCCCTAGCAATAAGCATCGGAATTTTTAAAAACCTGCCAACCAGTGAGACTAAAATATTGATGTGATCGGTTGTAGAAAAAACCGCATAGGGTTCTTCTTTTTTTAGTAAGTTATAAAGCGCAAAAAAAGATTTAGATGCTTTTTTGGTTTTTAAATCGATAAAACGGACACCTTCCAGATCCATCGAGAAACAATTCACGGTCGAATCTAAAATCACAATGGTCACGTCAAACTTATCTTTGTTAAATCCTTGGGCCAAATTCCAGAACACCCGTTCTGAGCCGCCCGAAGTTAATGAGCTGAGTACAAAGAAAACTTTCTTTTTAAGCTTAACTTCTTCTTTAATAGTTTTTTGTGGAGCGTACATATCATTTTAGTTGATGACAATCCTATTAATCGTTAACCAAATAATTTTAAAATCGGTTAGGATATCATTGTGATTGATATACCTCATGTTCTGTTTAATTTTTGCGGGGATAATCCTTTCGATGTAATAAGTTTCAGGATCTTCGGCATGTTTTAGCAGCTCATTTTCATTGCAGAACTCAACCGATGCCCAATCAGTAATACCCGGTTTAACGGATAAAACGTAACGTTGTTCTTCATTGTAAAGATTCACGTATTTTCTAACTTCCGGTCTTGGTCCAACAAAACTCATCTGCCCTTTTAAAACATTCAATAGCTGGGGCAATTCATCTAACTTGTATTTCCGTAACCAGTAGCCTATCCTTGTAATGCGGTTATCCCTGTTCCCGATGGTGAGTAAGCTATTGTTACCCTGTATTACATACATGGTTCGAAACTTTGCCAAATGAAAATCTTTCATATTCCGTCCAACCCTGATCTGTTTAAAAATAACAGGACCTTTCGAGTCTAGCTTGATTAGGATGGCAATCAAGATTAAAAGCGGACTGAACAACACTAAACACAGCATTGCAAAAACCACATCGAATATTCTTTTTTTATTTATTTTCATGATGCTACTGCCATTTGTTTATGCCCTGAAAAGCCACTTTCTTCAATTTCTGAATGGCTATTTAATTGAATATGCACACAGCTGATTACGGAAGTGATGATAAATTCTACTTCTGTATCTGTTAATTGTGGATAAATGGGTAGAGAGATCTCACAAGCATAATTCTGATAGGCCATTGGATAATCTTCAATTTTATAACCCAGGTTTTTAAAGAGCGTAAGCATTGGCATCGGGATAAAATGCACATTGCTCGCAATCCCCAAAGATGCCAGGTCATCAATGATCTGATCTCGCTGTATCTCGGTTAAACCTTTAACCCTCAAGGGGAAAAGATGGTAACAGGATTCGCGTTGCGTACTCACTAAAGGTGGGGCAATAAACCAATCTTCGTGCTGAAAGCCATCGCAGTAATGCTGCGCAATTTTCTTACGCTTAGGTAAAAGATCTGGATTATATTTCCTGATCTGTGCTAAACCAATTGCAGCGCAGATATCAGGCATATTGATCTTTAGTCCCTGAAACAGGATGTCGTACCTCCAGCCAGCACCTCTTGATTTAGAAAGCGCATCTTTGTTCTGACCATTAAGTGTGTACATTTTTAAGTAGTTGTATTCTTCCTGAGGATCAAATGCAGCTGGCAGGTTTAAGCAGATCGCGCCTCCTTCGGCTGTGGTAATATTTTTAACGGCATGAAACGAAAATATCGTTACATCGCACAGCTGTGCCGCTGGTTTATCGTAATATAAACTGCCTATTGAATGTGCAGCGTCCGAAATCAGCAATATTCTTTTAAGTAAGAATTGTTTATCTGACTGACATTTAAATTTTTTCTTAACATCAACATGATTAATCAATTCTTTTAGCGCAGCATAATCACACGGCCAGCCGGCAATATCTACTGCAATTATAGCTTTGGTTTTTGTAGTAATTGCAGCCTTAACCTTTTCAGGATCGATATTAAAATCATCAAGCACATCAACCATAACCGGAGTTGCGCCGCAATGAAGCACCGCTAATGCTGTGGCACTATAGGTATATGCCGGTACAATTACTTCGTCGCCAGCTTTAACACCAAACCACTTTAACATTAAAATAGCACCCGATGTCCAGGAATTTACACAGATCACCTCATCAGTTCCAGTCATCGCTTTAATTTCACATTCAAGGGCTTTTACTTTTGGCCCTGTAGTAATCCATTTATCGTTAAGTGTTTCCAATACCTGATCAACAACAGATTGATCGATAAAGGGCGGAGAGAATGGGATATTCATATTCGTCAATTTATTTGTGTTAATTGTATTCAACCAAAATGGGGTCTACCATTTTGATTTTGGAGAGTTGTAGAATGGCAAAGTATAGGAACAATGTTGGTCCGCTCGTTGCCAAAAGCCATTCGTTATGAAAAAATGAGTTGATGGATATTGCCAAAAAAGAACAGCTCAAACAGACCAGAAGCGCATTTTTCTTATCTTTGATGTGCAGAAAAGCATAAAAAATGATCTTCCCTACTTTTCGATATAATAAAATGAGTAAAATAAAGCCCAGCAAAGGCCCCAAATAAGTAATAAACATTAAATAGGCATTATGGGATGTAATTACGATAGGCCCTTTTTTATAAACAAAATTGTGTTGCACTACATCGTTCCAGGTTTTTCCATAAAACAATAGCCCAAAAGGATATTCGGTTATAATTTGGATGTTCTCTCCCATTAAATCGCCACGCTCTTCTTTACCTTTCGCATTTTCGGCACTTTTATTTAAAATATTCTGTTGTTTTTTCCCCTCGGAAAATTGTTCAATTGAACTTTGCGCGATAAAAAATATGGCGCAAAACACACCGAATATTAAAATGGATTTGGCTTTATAATAGCTTAAAAAAAATAATCCGGTTACAACTGCAAAAGCGACCAAAACCGACCGTTGCATACCGAAGAAAATAAGAGAGAGCGATAACCCAAATAAGAGAAGGTTAATTAGCCAGCTTCGTTTAAACAGTAGAGCATTAATAACTAAAAATGGCGTTAAAGCAGCCATCTGGTAGCCGAAAGTAAAAATAGTGGTCGATATCCCTGCTGGTGCCTGTAATACGTCTTCCTGCACCAAAAGCGAACGGATAGCCGCCATATTGTACTGGTGATCGATAAACATTATGATTCCGGAAAGCAGCAATACACCAAAGAAAAATCCGACTGCGATGTTCATCCGTTTTAAATTCGTACCGATAACATAGTTGAACAACAAGGCAAAGCATGCAGCAACAATTAATAAGGCAAAAAAACCAGTAACATCTGCCTGACCTATGAGATAAAAAAACAGGGCGGCAATAAAGAAAATAAATAATTCTTTGCCATATAGAAACCCTGTTTCTTCTGTCCGGTAGAAATAGATTAAGGGCGCCAGGAAAACTATTGGTGCCGGAATTCTGAAGACCCCAGTCATGAAGATATTGAATGTTGTTGCATAAACATAGGCAAACAACAAAAAGAGAAACATTATTTTTTTAATCATGACATGATGAGTTGCTCCCAGTTGGCAGAAATGAGTTCAATAGAATTTGTTTTGTTGATCGATTTTGCTTTTGCTGAAAATTTATTTTTTAACTTACTGTTATTAAGTATCTTATCAATAGATAATGAAAGCCCTACTATATCTTCTTTAGCCACCAAAAGCCCGTTAATTCCATGTTCGATAATCTCTGAAGGACCAAACTCACAGTCCATTGCTACACAGGCACAGCCCATTCCCATCGCTTCTACCAATACATTTGGATAGCCCTCATTTCTGGAAGAAAGCACAAAAACCTCTGCTTGCGCATAATAATCCTGCAGGTTCGATTTAAAGCCGATCAATTTAACTTTATCTGTTAAATTTAAATCCGTAATCTGCTTTTCGAGGTTTTCTCTTTCAGGGCCTTCACCCGAGATTAAAAGATCAACATCGGATAACTCCAAGCGGCTATAAGCATTAATAAGCAGATCGAAACCTTTTTCGCGAGTTAATCTTCCAACAGAAAGTATAAATGCTTTATCATTTACGGTATCTTTATTTGGCTTTATAAACTGATTGATTGGATTATGGATGGTTTCAAAATTATTCAGTTTTTCGAATTGCTTAATCCTTTTAAATCCTTTAAACATTCCAAATGCTGGTAGCACAATGGCTTTTGATTTTCTATAAATATGGAATATAAACCACTGTAGTAATTTGTTGTATTGTTGTATGGTGCTATTTAGGGCCGTTCTTTCTGAAACCAGGTAAGGCAAACCTAAAATCATACAACATAAACCTGCCCACACGTTCGCCGATGTCATAAAACAAATGGTACAGTCCGGTTTTTCTTTCTTTAATAGAGAAAGTAACCGGTAAAAAGTTAAGTAAGCATATCTAATCCTGTTTAAGAGATTTTGACTTTCTTTTCTTTCTACAAGATTTACAATTTTAACCTGTTTATTGATCTGATATTTAACTTGAGCTGTATTAAGGCAAATCATTGTAACACTGCATTTTTTTTCACTGAAATGATTAGCCAGATTACTAATTACCCTTTCAGCTCCGCCACCTTCTAAACTGTTGATTACGAAGCATAATTTAGTAGTCATTTCGAATTAGTTTACAATTGTTTTAATGGTCTGGAAAGCGTTTCCAAAGGTTTTATATTTCACTTCGAAGAGGAAGTATTTTCTGAGGTAAAAGTTCAAAAGTTTAACTTTCTGTAAGCCAGTATATGTGAAGATTTTAATGATGATATAGAAATCACTCAGTTGCATCTTCTTTAATGGAATATAAGCAACCGGACTCCAAATCCCTCCGGGATGACGCCTGTAACAGCTCATTACTTCAGGTAAAACATATATTTTTTTACCCGTTACCCAGGTACAATAGAGTTTCAACAGTTTATCACAGGCATTGCATTTCAAAAACCAATCGTTTTTATAAAGATTTCTAATGGCTTCAATGTTGCGGTAAACAATAGTTGCGGTACAGGTTTCAACTTGCCTGTTTACAATCAGATCGCTAAAGCTATACTGTAAGGGAACAGGGTTAAAATCCATGTAAAACAGTTCAGTATCATCAAAATTTATTTCGCGTGTATAATGGCAGCACATTACATATTCTGGATTATTTTCTAAAAAATCTACCTGTTTCTGCAGTTTATATGGATCTAACCAATAATCATCACCATCGCATGTGGCTACGTATTTACCTTTGGTTTCTAGCGCAACCCGAATTACGTTTTGGGTAGCACCGATATTCTTTGGCGCTTTTAAACGCTTAATTTTATCAGGATGTTTGGCAACATATTCATCGATAATCTCTGTGGTTCCATCTGTAGAACAATCGTCTCCAATAATAATTTCTGTATTAAAATTGCATTTCTGCATCAGAAATCCATCCAGTGCTTTCGCAATAAATTTACTGTGGTTATAAGTGATGCAAAAAATGCTAACCATTATACCTGTATCGTCTTGTTTCATAATAGAAGCTGCTATTAATTGCCGTTAACCGCCATGCCTATGCTGCCATTAACCATGGTACTGTAATCAGCGAGTTTAAGCACTTGTTTTTTGCGGTAATTCTGGGTTCTCAAAATAATCCTGACTACTAAATCCTGATCGGCACTGGTTAACGTATGGTAAAGTGGCAAACACATAATGCGTTTAGAAATAGAATCACAGATCGGCATATTTACCTTCGCAATGTATGGCAAGGCCGATAAGGATGGGTAAAAGTATCGCCTACAATACACCTGAACCAGTTCTAACTGTTTCATGCAATCGAGCATAATTTCTTCCGATCTGAATATTACGGGATAGTATGCGTAATTAAATTCCGTATCGGCCTGAATAACCTGAAACTGGGCTTCAATTTTGTTTAAACGCATTTCGTAATGCTGTGATAGCTCTTTGCGTTTACTTAAAATCTGATCGATATGTTTTAGGTTACAAAGACCCATTGCAGCGTGAAACTCGGAGTTTTTAGCATTAGTTCCAATCTCTGAAAAGGTATCTACCCCACTATAACCGAAATTACGCATCAGCGCCATTCTCTTTAAAGTATCAGGATTTTGAGTAAAAACAGCCCCACCTTCAATGGTATGAAACAGTTTAGTTGCATGGAAGCTGGTTGTGCTTACATCGCCATAAGCGAAGATCGATTTACCTTTATATTTTGTGCCAAAACAATGGGCGGCATCATAAATTACCTTTAGTCCATGTTTTTTTGCAATGCGGTCTATCGCTTCAATATCACAAGGGTTTCCAAAAACGTGTGTAGCCAAAATTGCCGAGGTATTAGACGTAATGGCCGCTTCAATTTTATTGGGATCTATGTTAAGGGTATCTTCATCTATATCAACAAAAACAGGTTTGCAACCTTGCCAAACAATACTGCTGGTGGTAGCCACGAAAGAAAACGGTGTGGTAATAATTTCGCCTTTTACTTCTAATGCCTGTATGGCCAGCTGTAATGCGATAGTACCATTGGTTACATATAATAAATGAGGTAGCTCTAAGTATTGTTGCAACTTCAACTCCAGTTCATTTACCAAAGGACCATTATTGGTGAGCCACTGTCTGGCCCAAATGCTACTTACATAGCTTTTAAAATCTGCCTGTTTAGGCAAAAAGGGTTTGGTTACAGGTATCATTGTTTGAGGATTAATTGTTTAAAATCAAGGAGTGCAGCGAGTTTGATGCTGCTACTTATGCCGAGGTAAAAACTGCCATAGATGATGCTTATACCAGCAATGCGCAAAATATTGTTGATGTGATAATGTGTTAAACACCAGGTATCGAGGCAGTAACAAGCTAAACCTAACAGACTGGATAACATTAAAATAGGCACAATATCATGAAGCTGTTCTTTAATTGGGTAATTGATTAATTTGCCACTATATGTTGAATTGATATAATAGGCGAAAACAGTAAAGAAGAGCTGAAAATATAGAAGTCCCATGATGCCAAATGGAATTACACAGATAATTCCGATTACACTTAGCACCTTTTTTATAATTTCTAATTTCAAGAACTGTCCACTTTGACCTTTAACTTTTAAAATATTCAGGTTATATGCGTGTACCGGATATAGAATACCCGCAATACATAAAATCTGAAAATAAGGTACAGATGGCAGCCATTTATCGGTTAAAAGCAAAGAGATTAAAGGTTGGGCAATAAGTGCTAAAAAAATCAGGATGGGTGCATTCCAGAATAACACCTGCTGCATTAACCTGCGGTAAACCATTTTAAGCTTTACATCGTCATTGCTGATGTTCGAAAACATAGGATAGGTTACTTTACCAATTGCGGTAGAAATAATCCCAATGGGTAACTGACTTAAACTATCTGCTCTGGCATAAAAGCCCAATTGGGCTGCCGCATAAAAGCGACCTATAATAACGGTGTATAAATTTTGATAAATGGCATCCAACAGGCCAGAAAGTGTCATTTTGTAACCAAAATGAAAGTGCTTTCTGAAGCTTTTTTTATTAAAAATCAGTCGTGGTCGCCAGTCTGAATAAAACCAATGTAAAACGGTAGAAACACTCGCACTCAGCAAACTCATCCAAACTAAACTCCAGGTTCCATAACCATTTTTTGCCAGGTAAATACCTAAACAACCGCCTAGTACTACTGCAGGTATCTGAATGACCGTTTGCAGTTTAAATTTCATTTCCTTAGTTAATAAAGTACTCTGAATACTAAAAAAGGCATTGATTAAAAAGGTTAATCCATAAACCCTAACAATATCTGTAAGTGTTGGCTGCCTGTAAAAACCAGCTATTAGCGGTGCTGCAAAGAACAAAACACCATATACAATGATGCTTCCAAACAGGTTAAAAAAAAATATGGTAGAAAAATCCTTTTGTCCCGCCATCCTTGTGCGGATCAGTGACGATGTTAAGCCGCTATCCATTAAGGAATTACCAACAGCGATAAAAATAGAGAGCATTGCAATTAAGCCAAATTCTGCAGGACTTAATAAGCGGGCCAATATGATGGTAACGAACAGGTTTATGAATTTAACACTAAACTGCTGTCCGATCGACCATATAATGCCCGATCGCGCTTTATATGTTAAACTCATGACCTTACAATCGAACGGTTTCTAATGATTGTGGCAATACTGCTTTTATATCGTACACCACACATTCCGGTTTACGCAATGCTGTGATATTTAAACTATTAAAAGCTTCGTGCGCTACTGCCAGTATAATTCCATCGTACTTTCTGGTTTTTGATGAGCCATTTTCGCAGATAATGCCATAGTTATGCTTGGCTTGATCAGCATTTGCCCAGGGATCGTGAATGGTTACTTTAACTTTGTATTCTTCTAACCGCCTTACAATATCAATTACTTTGGTATTGCGTACATCAGGACAGTTTTCTTTAAAGGTAAAGCCCAACACCAGCACTTCTGCTCCCACAATATGGATGTTTTTAGCGATCATTTTTTTTATGATCTGATCAGCCACATATTTACCCATTCCATCGTTTACACGTCGTCCGGCTAAAATAATTTCGGGGTGATAGCCAGCTTCCTGTGCTTTTTGAGCCAAATAATATGGATCTACGCCAATACAATGTCCACCAACCAAACCTGGTTTAAAATTCAGGAAATTCCATTTGGTTCCGGCTGCCGCTAAAACCTCAGAAGTATCGATACCGATCTGGTTAAAAATCATGGCTAGTTCATTTACAAAAGCAATATTGATATCGCGCTGGGCGTTTTCAATTACTTTTGCTGCTTCCGCTACTTTAATAGACGAAGCTTTATAAGTTCCGGCAGTAATTACCGAACGATACAGCGCATCTATTTTTTCTGCAGCTTCGGGAGTAGAACCTGATGTGATTTTTAAGATATTGGCAACAGTATGTTGTTTATCTCCAGGATTAATACGCTCTGGAGAATAACCAGCAAAAAAATCTTTATTGAAAACCAAACCAGATCCTTTTTCTAAAATGGGTACACATTCGTCTTCAGTTACACCAGGATATACGGTTGATTCGTAAACCACTATATCTCCCTTCTTTAAAACCTTAGCCACAACTGAACTCGCTTTAATTAAAGGTGTTAAATCTGGCCTGTTATTTTTATCAACAGGCGTTGGTACTGTAACAATGTAAACCGACGAGCTGCGTAATTTTTCGATTTCATTGGTACAGTACAGGCCTTTTAAAGTTGTGCATTCGAAGGTTAAAACCTCATTCAATTCTGATTCATTAACTTCCAATGTATTGTCGTATCCAGCTTTTAATTCTGCTATCCTGCTCTGGTTAATATCAAAGCCAAATACCTTGTATTTTTTTGCAAACTCTACTGCCAACGGTAAGCCAACGTAGCCAAGACCAATTACCGTCATTTTCAGATTATCTTCAGCGTTATACATAATGTTGTTGCGTATTTACAGTTAATGTTAAGTTGCTTATTGGCACTCTGGTAACTAAAGCACAGTCTAAATGATCGAATGACATTAAAACATGCTTACCTTGAATCTGGATCACCTCTCCTTCCTGATTATGGAAGAGACCATTACTGATCCGAACACGGTCTCCTTTGGAAACACCGGTTAAACTCACTACATCTACATCATTGTAGGTATCCATAATGTGTTTCAACTTTTCAATCTCACTATCCCGAACCACTGCAGGTTTACCCATGTAATTAATAAAGTTTAAAACACCTAGTGTATACCTGATTTTGTAACCTTCACGCTCATCAATTTTCACAAATACATATCCGGTAAAAAGCGGAAGACTAACTATTTTCTTTCTATCGGCCCATTGATTTTCTACATTACGTACAGGGCAAAAAGATTCGAAACCTTGCTCTTGCAGCAAACGGTCAACTTTTTTCTCCCAACGTGGGCGAGTATAGATCACAAACCATTTTTTTGCGAACGAGGGCTTGATGTTAATTGTAGATTCCATTTTTTTGATGAGGTTATAGTTTTATTTTTTAGGTAATTTGATACAGCTTCGCTATATCACTTACATGACTATTATTGGTTAATTGTTTAAATTGTAGGAACCGGTTAATTGTAATTAGTATTTCCGACTAACCAATTAACCGCTTTACACAGTTAACCTGTTTAAACACTATTCTAAATTTGTTTGCTCACTGGATACAGCTTCGCTATATCACTTACATGACAATTTTTATTTTCAAATGTTATTTTGCTTTTTGGGCAAAAGGGCAATCTAATTGAGAGTTGTTTGCAAGCTGCTAATGCCTTTAATCGATGCACAGTTTATGCATCTAGGCCTTATTGTTTGTAAACAGAATTAAATCGTTTGGGGACGTTTATTTGGTAAAGGGTATTGGTATTCTCTCTTAAAAACCGGCTAACTTTAGTTTGCCATGGCATAACCGTAACCACCGTAGCTGTATTTCTGGCTTTTCTCCCGTTTGGCATCGTTAAAAACAACCATCGGATTTTTAAGCTTATTGTTTTCGCAAATATCTTTCAATATGGCGAGCTGGTATTTATTGGTGTAATTATACCGCACCAGGTAAATGCTTACATCGGCATATTCTGCCAAACTAAAGGCATCAGCCACCTGGCCAACCGGCGAAGTATCGATAATGATGTAATCGAACCTTTCTTTCAGTTCATTAAACAATAGATCCATCTTAGGACTCATCATTACTTCTGCAGGGTTTTCAGGCGATTGACCGCATCCTATAACCCAGATATTATCTGAAACACTGGTAGGTTTAATAATATCATCTAACACAGACTCACCAATTAAATAATCGGTTAAACCGTTAGTTTGTTTTAAACCAACTTTATTCAAGAGGTCAGGTTTTCTTAGATCGAACTCCAGTACAACAACTTTTTTATCAAGCATGCCTAAGGTAGTAGCCAGATTTACACTAAAGAATGTTTTACCCTCTCCTTTCATACTCGAAGTAACCAACATTACCTTATTCTCGATATTGTTAGACATCAGCCCTAAATTCATTCTGATATACCTAAACAACTCTGATATGGTAGAACGGTTGTCTTTTTGAAAAACAATGGTGCTTTTATCCAGGTTATGAGAAAGTTCACCAAGCATTTTGGCGCCGGTTAACTCAATAGTACTGGCATCCTGTACCTTATTGTTGAAAAATCCTTTTGCGTAAATTACTCCAGCTGGAACAAAAAAACCAAAAATGAATCCACACAGATATAAAAGTGGTTGTTTAGGGCTATTAGGAATAGTGTTGTAAGCCGGTTTATCTACCACCTGTGAAGTAGGAACGGTTGCAGAAAGCGATAATGCAGTTTCCTCTCTTTTTTGCAGCAAATACTTATATAAACCCGATTTTACACTTTGTTCACGGCTTCTTTCTAATAAGCCACGCTCTATAGTAGGTACAGATTTAATTTTATTATCGAATTGAGAGTAGTTGGCGCTCAGGTTGTTTCTTTCAATAACGAAACCTTGTTTAATACTAGATAAGTTTTCTAAGATATTGGTTTTTAAGGTTGCTATCTGCTCGTTAAGGTTGAGTACCAAAGGATTTTCTGCATTAGCGGTACGTAACATCCTATTTCTTTCCAGTTGAAGATCGTTAAATTTTGAAATCAACGAATTCAAAATCGGGTCTTTTAAGCCCATTGCACTTGGCGCCAGGTTATATTGGCTTTGTTTGCCTCTGAAATAATTTTCGATAGACCGTAATATCCTCAGCTGCACTGATGATGTTTCAAGTAACTGATTATACTCTCCTGAACGTGCAGCATTCATCTGCGCATCCATATTAACATCGGTAACACGATTTTGTTGTTTGTAGTTTTCTACGTCCTCTTCAGTACCTGTAAGATCTGCAACCAGGTATTTTAGGCGGTTATCGATAAATTTAATGGTATTACGGGCAATGGTATTTTTATTATTAACGTTATTGATGTTATAAGTTTCGATCAGATCGTTAAGAATATCAATTCCCCGCTGAGGAACCACATCGTTCAAACTAATGGTAATGGTATTGGCATCTTTAACAACCGGAACTATTTTTAATGAAACCAGGTTATAAGCCTCGGTCATTTTATATAAGTTTTTAAACTGAAGTCTAATTTTACCAAATTCGGTTTTATATGCTGGTCCCTTATCTATTTTAATCGCGTAGTTTTTGGTATTAATGGTATCGCCATACTTTACAATATTTGTTTTTAAGCTATCCTGAATGATGTAAGAGATTTCATCCAGATAAGAAACGTTAATTTTTCTTCCGTAAGCACCATTTTTTAAACTGATAGCAGTAACTACAAGTGGAGACGTTTTTCCGTAAAGCTCTTTTTCTCTAATCCCTTCTTTTTTAAAGTAGGCAGTTTCTAGATTTAGTTTTTTCAATACTTTAAAAATCAGATCTCTCGATCTTAAGATCTCAATTTCATTATCAACCGTTTTAACCGTTTGAAACATATTAAGATCACTAAAAGCGGTACTATTAGACATTGCTGCACCATTTTTATCATCAGAGATTAAAAGTGTGCTGCTCACTTTATATTTTGGTGGGGTAACGTATAGAAAAGCATATACGGCAGCCATAGAAATAATGATACTGATTAAGAAATAGTGCCAGTTTCTGGCAAATCTTGTCATAGTTTCTGCAAAATCTTTTGCGCCACCATTTGTACTTTGTTTAAGCATGATATAATGTTTTAAGAGACGTTTATCGACGAAGAACAGCTGTGATTAATACTGCAACTGCTGATATAGAAGCAATTACCACTGGCATAATGCGTGTATTGGGACTGTATTCAATCGCTTTTGATTTATCAGGCTCTACATATACGACATCGTTTTGTTTCAGATAAAAGAATGGAGAATCCATCACATCCTGATTGTTCAGGTTAAGTCTTTTCATGACCCTTTGACCATCCTGTTGTCTGATCACTAAAATATTTTCCCTTTTGCCATAAACAGTCATATCGCCCGCCATTCCTAATGCTTCTAAGAGGTTAATATTATCTCCCTGTACAGTGAAGGTTGATGGCCGGTTTACTTCTCCAATTACTGTTACTTTAAAATTGACCAACTGAACGTCAACTACCGGTTTTTTTACATATTTATCCAATTCTTTCGATATGGTAGTTTGTGCCTGCTCAATGGTTAAACCTTCCAGGCGAACGTTACCTACAACAGGCAGGTTAATCATTCCATCCTTACTTACCCGGTAACCTTCTACTTTATAATTGTTTTCAGCGCCTGCATTTTTGGTATTAACAGCAAATAAAACATTCGACTCCTGATTTAAGCTGTTTATGCTTACACTTAAAAGGTCGTTTTGCTGAATTTTAACTTCCTGACCTTGAAGCTTAACTTCGCTAGTTTGTTTGGCCAGGTTACTAAAGTATACAAGATCTCTTCTGGGAGCGCATCCGGTGATAATGCTTGTATATATTGCGATAAATAATATTACTTTCTTCATAGCTTAAGTAATGTTTAGTTTTTTGTTTTGATTTATTGAGAACTAAGCTATGCAATTAAGCGTCAATGTTTTATAGGCAGATTGGGGTTGTATTTAAATTGTATAAAATATGACCAGCATGCACAGCATTTTAAATACTGTGCTCATAAATTGCACATCATTTGTAAATTTTACAACGCGTAACTTGTATAATATTCGGCCTATATTTTTACTCAAAAAAGCCTGTTTTTTAGTGAGATCTTAATCGGTGAAACTCAAAAAACATCAGAAAATGTTTTAACATTTAAAAAAGCTATTTAATACTACAATTTATAGGGGGAATAAAATGATTTTATAAAATTTTAAAGAAAAGCTGCCGATTACCAAGGCTAGATTTACTGCTTAACCTATTATTTTTTCCTAACCAGGTAGTGAACAAGCCATGCTTCGCATATTTCTGTGCAAGCTGTTTTACAACACATTTTTAATTGTTTAAAAATACATTCTGCTTAACACGATTGAGTTTTCCTTAACAGCGATATGTTATTGGCGATCAAATCAGATAAAACGATTAACATAAAAGCAATATCCCTTTAAAGCAGCGCAAAAAGTAAAAAAATGCGCAACTGTGAAAGCTGTAAACAGGAATTAGCAAAATATGTACAGTATGCTTTAAAAAGGTTTAAAAGCCTGTTTTATGCATAAATTCGTTAGAAACCTAAAAACAAGAATTAAATATGAAAGTTATTATTTATGGAACTGGAAAAATGGCTGAGTTTATTTGTTACTCCTTTATGAATGACAGCGACTATAATGTTGTTGCCTTTTGTGTTGATGATGCGTATGTACCTCCTGCAGGAAGTATGCTATTAGGATTACCCATTTTAAGTCTCACCCAAGTGATTAAAGATTTCCCCCCAGAAACCCATAAAATGCATATTGCCATTGGTAGAAACAGTGCCAGGGAAAGCGTGTACCACAGGGTGGGCGAATCGGGCTATAGTTTTGCAAATTATATTTCATCGAAAGCCAACGTGTGGCCCGACTTGGTATTTGGACACAATACTTTTATCGATCAGTGCTGCGACATACAGCCTTTTGTAAGCATTGGTAATAATTGTATGCTTATCGGCGCGCGGATTGGTCATCACGCTACGATAGAAAACAATGTTCTGTTATCGGGCAATATCCTGGCAGGAAATGTAACCATTGGTAATAATTCTTTTTTAGGAATTAATTCTGCTGTAAAAGAAGATATTGTTATTGGCAGCCACAACATTATTGGCGCAGGCGTTTTTATAAACAAGAATACTGAAGATTACGCCATTGTTTCAAATGCAACAGTACCTCAACGCGTTGGCGATTCTAAACGTTTTGTGATGTTTAACAAAGCGCAAGATGTAAAACAGACCTAATAAACGCTATCCATAAAAAAAAGGGAAACGTTAATGTTTCCCTTTTTTATTAGGCTTAATTTTTAATTAAACTTTTGTTTTATTTTCAGCGCTTCGTTTCAGATGCGCATTAATACGCTCTAAAACATCATAAATATCAAAAGGTTTACTGATATAATCATCAGCAAATGCATCAATAGCTTTCTGTTCGCTATTATTCTGTGCAGACATTACGATAATTGGGATGTGTTTGGTAAAAATATCTGTTTTTAAATCTTCACAAATTTCTGCTCCGTTTCCATCTGGTAACATTACATCAAGTAAAAAAAGATCAGGCATTGCATCCTGGATATTTTTCTTTAACTCAGCAAATGATGATGAAAGCTGCAATTCGAAACCCTCATCTTTTAATAGAATTTCAATAACGTTTCTGATCTCTTGATCATCCTCTAAAATGTGTATTCGTTTTCTTTCCATGTTCAAATTATAATGTTTGGATTATACCGTTCGCGTGGAATGCGCTATACGATAGTAACAGTAACACCTAAACTCTCCAAATGTTTAACAATTTGTTCAGAAATTCCTTTATCGGTAATAATATGATCAATTTCTTCTAATCCACATATCTTTCCAAAGCCTCTTTTCCCAAATTTAGTAGAATCGGCAAGTACAATCGTTTTTTGTGATGCACCAATCATTTTGCGGTTTAAATGTGCTTCCATGGCGTTAGTAGTAGTTATTCCAAAATCAAGATCAATCCCATCAACACCTAGAAATAGTTTATTAAAATAAAAATCCTGCAAAACCTGTTCTGCATAAGCACCCATTACCGATGAAGAACTTTTCCTAAGCAATCCGCCCAATTGTATTACTTCAATACTAGGTTCGCGCATTAATTCGAGGGCTACATTTAATGCAGAAGTTACAACGGTTAAATTTGTTGCTGGCGCAATATTCTTGGCAAAATAAAGCACTGTAGTACCTGATGCAATAACGATAGAATCATTGTCATTTAACAATGCAGCAGCCGCAATACCTATTTTGTTCTTTTCTGTAGATTGTATTTTCTCTTTCTCATTAACCGGACGGTCTACCGTATATGGATTGTTTACAGTAGCCCCACCGTGGGTCCTAAACAATAGGCTCTTATCTTCAAGTAGTTTTAAGTCCTTTCTTATTGTTACAGACGAAACTTTCAACTCCTTACATAAATCGACTACATTTATGTATTGATCACGTTGCAGGCGACTTAATATAAACTGGTGCCTCTCAGCCAAATTCATCATAGTATATTTAATTAGCGTGCTGCAAATTAACAATAAAAACATTCTTTAAAATATTTTGCACAAATATTTAATAAATTTTTAACACACATATTATATTATTTCGATTATGATTTCTTATAATTGCGTATTGTTTCGTTTTATTATTTTTATAAATCTAAATGGGAAGATTACACCAGCATCACCTAACAGAAGACATAAATTGGGACTTCATTATTATTGGCGGAGGTGCCACAGGTTTGGGTACTGCATTGGATGCTGCGAGCCGGGGCTTTAAAACTTTATTGGTAGAACAATCTGATTTTGCCAAAGGAACATCCAGCCGGAGTACTAAACTGGTACATGGTGGTGTTCGCTATCTTGCACAAGGAGATATCGGTTTAGTTAAACATGCCTTAAAAGAACGTGGTTTATTACAACAAAACGCAAAGCACCTGGTAAATAAAGAAGAATTTCTGATTCCCTGTTACGATTGGTTCTCTGTTATAAAATATTTAACCGGACTTACGCTTTACGATTGGTTAGCAGGCAAATATAGCTTCGGCAAATCTAAGTTTTTCTCTAAAAAAGAAACCTTAACCATGATGCCTGGCATTAAAGAAAAGGGATTAAAAGGAAGCATCAGGTATTACGATGGAAAGTTTGATGACGCCCGTTTAGCGATAAACATTGCACAAACTGCTGTTGAAAACGGCGCTTCATTATTGAACTATACAAAGGTAACCGGCTTGTTAAAAAGTGGCGACGTAGTTACGGGCATTGAAACAGAAGACACCATAACCGGGATAACAGCTAAATATACTGGCAAAATAGTAATTAATGCAACAGGCGTGTTTGTGGATGACATCCTGCAAATGAATAACCCGAATTCAAAAAAAATGGTACGCCCTAGCCAAGGTGTACATGTGGTGCTAGACAAAAGTTTTTTAAATAGTGAATCGGCTTTAATGATACCAAAAACCTCTGATGGACGTGTTCTATTTGCCGTTCCATGGCACGAACATTTACTGGTAGGTACAACAGACACCCCYTTAAACGAACATAGTTTAGAACCCAGAGCATTAAAAGAAGAGGTAGATTTTATTATGAGTACAGCGGCGAGTTATTTTAACCGCAAGCCCATGGAAAAAGATATCTTAAGTGTATTCTCAGGTTTGCGCCCATTGGCCGCTCCAACCAACGGAGATGGAAATAGTACAAAAGAAATTAGCAGAGACCATAAACTTATTGTTTCTGCAAAGGGATTAATTACCATTACTGGTGGTAAATGGACCACCTATCGCCGAATGGCAGAAGAAACGGTTGATTTAGCCATTACTCATGCTGGTTTAGAATCGAAAGCATGCGTAACCCAAAATTTAAGCATACATGGTAGTTTAACCACTACAACAGATAGTCATTTGGCTATCTATGGATCGGATCGCAGTAAAATTGAAGCATTAATTACGCAAGATCCAAGTCTTGGCAATAAATTACATCCTGCATTCCCTTATACAGAAGCTGAGGTAATTTGGTCTGCACGAAACGAAATGGCCGAAACAGTAGAAGATATTTTAAGCAGGAGATTAAGGATCTTGTTTATTAATGCACAAGCGGCCAAAGATATGGCACCCAGGGTAGCTTCGCTCCTGGCCAAAGAATTATCTGCTGATAAAAACTGGGAAACTAACCAAATCGAAACTTTTAATAAATTAGCCGATGGTTATATTTATCATTCAACACCTAAAATAACCGAATCGGCTTTAGCCAATTAACCAAATTCCTAATTATGAGTAAATACATCTTGTCTATCGATCAGGGAACCACAAGTTCGAGAGCAATTATTTTTAATCACAATGGCGAAATTGTTGCCATTGCACAACGAGAATTCACACAGATTTATCCCAAAGCCGGCTGGGTAGAGCACGATCCAATGGAAATCTGGTCGACACAGTTGGCGGTTGTAACAGAAGTGATCGTTAAAGCAGGCTTAACCGTAGGCGATATCGATTCTATTGGCATTACCAATCAGCGAGAAACCACTGTGGTTTGGGATAAAGAAACCGGACAACCAATTTACAATGCCATTGTTTGGCAGGACAGGCGTACTTCTGCCTATTGTGATGAAATTAAAGCACAAGGGCTGGCCAATAAAATACAGGAAAAAACGGGTCTGATTATAGACTCTTATTTCTCGGCTACTAAGGCCAGGTGGATCTTAGAAAATGTTGCCGGGGCAAGGGAAAAAGCGGAAGCCGGAAAACTTGCTTTCGGAACCATCGATACCTGGTTAATCTGGAAATTAACAGCAGGCGAAAAACATGTAACCGATGTCAGTAATGCATCACGAACGATGCTCTATAACATCCACACTTTAAGCTGGGACGATGAATTGCTTGAGCTTTTTTCGATACCGAAAGCCATGCTTCCTGAAGTAAAATCATCAAGTGAAGTTTATGGTGAAACCGCAGGACGCATACTGGCAGCAAAAATTCCTATTGCAGGGATAGCCGGCGATCAGCAATCTGCTTTATTCGGGCAAATGTGCACCGAGATCGGGATGGTAAAAAACACTTATGGTACTGGCTGTTTTATGCTAATGAATATCGGGTCGAAGCCAAAAATATCAGCCAATAATCTATTAACCACTATTGCCTGGCAGATTAATGGTGAGGTAGATTACGCTTTAGAAGGGAGTATTTTTATTGGTGGTGCGGTGGTACAGTGGCTTCGCGATGAAATGGGGCTCATTTCTAAATCAGCAGATGTGGAAACATTAGCTAAAAAAGTAAAAGATACCGATGGGGTTTATGTTGTTCCTGCTTTTGCAGGTTTAGGTGCTCCACACTGGGACCAGCATGCCCGTGGTACCATAACAGGATTAACCCGAGGTACAAACAAATCGCATATTGCAAGGGCAGCCTTAGAAAGTATTGCCTATCAAACCATGGATGTTTTGAAAGCTATGGAAGCAGATGCAGGCGTAAATATTGCCGAATTAAGGGTAGATGGTGGTGCTACAGCTAACGATTTATTGATGCAGTTTCAGGCCGATCTGTTAAACTGTAAAGTAATCAGACCCGATGTAACCGAAGTTACCGCTATTGGTGCTGCATACCTCGCCGGATTAGCCACTGGTTTCTGGAAAAGTATAGATCAGATCCGCTCGCAATGGAAAATCAACAGAACTTTTGTTGCTGAGGAAGGAATTGATAATACCGAAAGAATAAAGGGCTGGAATAGGGCTATAAAAGCAGCCAGGGTAAATGCAGAAGACTAATTGAACAATTTTAATCGGATAAGAATTTAATTATATGAATGTATATCTCGCAGAATTTATTGGTACTGCACTAATGATTCTTTTAGGAAATGGTGTAGTGGCTAACGTAGTACTTAAAGGTACTAAAGGCAACGATAGTGGTTGGATTGTAATTACAACCGCCTGGGCACTTGCCGTATTTGTAGGGGTTGTTGTTGCCGGCCCGTACAGTGGGGCGCACTTAAATCCAATTGTAACCCTCGGACTTGCAATCGGGAAGGGATTCAGCTGGGCATTGGTGCCATTTTATATTATTGCACAACTGGCTGGTGCCATGACAGGATCTTTCCTGGTTTGGCTTATTTACAAAGATCATTTTGATGCTACAGATGACCAAGGTTTAAAGGCTGCTCCTTTTGCAACCGCTCCAGCCATCAGAAATATGTCGTCAAATTTGGTGTCAGAAATTATAGGCACTTTCGTTTTAATATTTGTGATCTTTTATTTTACTGATGCGAGTATGGGCACTAAAGAAACGGTTACCCCTATTGGATTAGGCTCAATGGGCGCAATCCCGGTAGCGTTTTTGGTGTGGGTAATTGGTTTGGCTTTAGGTGGAACAACCGGATATGCTATTAATCCGGCAAGAGATTTGGGCCCTCGGATTATTCACTTTTTAATCCCAATGAAAGGAAAAGGAAGTAGCGACTGGAGTTATGCCTGGGTACCTATTGTCGGACCGATAATAGGCGCTGTATTAGCTGCTGTGGCCTTTTTGTTGATTGGTAAATAAAGCGCATCCTCTTTATCGTCATTGCGAGAAGGTTTTTTCAACCGACGAAGCAATCTTTTAATTCATCTTATAAGATTGCTTCGTCGTTCCTCCTCGCACAATGACGAATGCTATTACTGAAAAGCTGCCCTACCTACCTGTTCATCACCTAGGTATATCCAAATGGCACCTTTTAAATATTTTCCGAAAGAATCTTTCATATTCTGCAAGCTTACCTTGTTAATATTAGCTACCATATTCTCGGTAATACTATAATCGCCAAGTACTTCAGCTTCACCCAAATCTTTCACAATCGAACTTGCGCTTTCCTGATGCCTGTAGTATCTATCCCGATGTTCTTTTTTTAATGCCTCAAGATAACGTTCACCATACTTCCCTTCTTTAATATTGTTGTATACCGTAATCATTGCTTTAAAAGCTTTTTTGGGTTGAGTGGTACTTACAAACATAGAGGTATATGGAATCTGTTGCACCTTAACGGTTGCTCCTGGTGCATATGATAAACCAAGTTTAGTTCTCAGTTCATAATTCATAGTGCCACTTAATGCGTTAATGGTTAGTACAAAAGCATAATAATCGGCATTCGTCATGGTTGGGGCATTCATAATGCAACTCATGTAATTCGTGGCAATATCTCTTTGTTCGATTACCAGATGCTCCCCTGTTAAAGTTTTACGATCGTAAACTGGTGGCGTATAAACTTTTCCTTTAAGCGCGCTGAAAGAAGCTTGAATCTTCTTTTCAAGTTCTTCTTTTGTGATGTTCCCAGCTACGACCAAAAACATTTTATTCTTATTCAACAATTCGTTATGATAATAATTACTAACCATTTCGGCAGTAAAACCACCAACAGTTTTGCTTGTGCCCAAAGGATTAGTGCTATAAGGCGAATCTTTAAACATACTTTCCATGCTCAATTGCTCAATCCTTGTTTCAGGATCAGATTGACTATGATAAATACCCGTAATCATACGTTCTTTAGTCGTTTGAAACTCTGTTTTATCAAAAGCCGGATTAATTACAGCATCCGAAAAAAGCTTCCAGCCTTGATCAAGATACTTAGAAATACAGTCCATGCTAATGGTACCATAATCAGTTGTAGATGAACCAGAAATATCAATACCATATTCATCAGCCAACTCCTGATAATCGACAACGCTATAATTTTTAGTACCACAGGTAGCGGCAGATGCTAAAGCCAGATTTTCAATTCCTGCCCTTTCCGCATTATAATTCATTACGCCACCTTTAAAAAACATGCTCATACTAACTGTTTCCTTCTGGGTAGGTTTTAAAATCACCTTTAAACCGTTTACATCAAATGAAATGGCTTTGGTTTGCGCGTTGGCAATATGAAAAACTAAGATAAAGTTTATAAAAAATATGAATCTTTTCATCGAGCGTTAGGTTATTTGGGTGATTTAAAAAATGTTTCTGGCTTCACTTCATTCATACCTGCTTTATCCATCATTAGGCCAGCGCAATAAGGTTTATCTTTAATATACTTGCGTACATAATCAAGTAAATCCTTTCTTGTTACTTTATTTACATTTTCTTCATAATGGGTATAATAATCAATCGATGCCGAAGCCCACCAGAAGGAAAGTAAATGTGCATAATCAGAAGTAACCTCTCTCCTTTCTACCTGTTCTATAGATAATAGTCTTTTGGCTCTTTCAATCTGCAGATCAGATAAATAATCTTCATTGGCCCAAAGCGAAATTTGCTTCAGCACCTCCTGGTAACATTCATTTATTTTTGCCGGATTAGGACTCACCATTAAACTAATTGGGCCTGTATATTTTTGCGTATAATAATTCACATCAGCCTGTTGGGCTAATCCTGAATTAATAAGCGCCTGTTTCATTTTAGAACCGTTTTGATTCACAATAAAAGAAAAAACATCAGCAGCATAAGTGGCCGGAATATCGTTTCTGGTATCTGGACCATGCCAGCTAAACAGCATAAACGGAACAGGGCTTTTATTCGATTCTACAAAATAATAATCGTTTTTTTGAAGCGGCTTAAACTCAGGTATTGGCCATTTCACAAAAGGATCAACCGGCGATCGTTTCCAGCTTCCAAAAACAGAATTTACATAACTAAAAGCTTCATCAACTTTAACATCACCAGCAATTACCAGAACTGAATTATTTGGCCAATAATATTTATTTTTAATGGAATCCATTTTTGATGGAGAAGCTGATAAAATTACCTCGTGGCTACCAATTACATTTTTGCGGGAATAATTTGCACCCCACATATGTCGCGAATTGGCCTCTATCAAAGCAAATACCGGACTCGATTCGTGTCTTGTAAATTCGGCATTTACCACTTCATTTTCCAAAGCCATATCTTCTTTTATGAATTTTGGATAACGGATTGAGGAATTCATTAAACTTAATCCGGGTTTTAAATTAGCAGCAGGAAGGGTAAAAAAATAATTAACCACTTCTTCCCGCGTAGTGGCATTCGAATTGATATCCAGATCGTTCATTCTCGAATTTAAACGTTCGAAATCGGGATAATCCTTGTTAGCCTTAAAGAATAAATGCTCGTAAAGATGACTTAAGCCGTTAAATTCGTCGGTTTCAGTAAAAGAACCATTTCTGCAGGCCATTTCGATGGTAACCAGTGGCACTGTCCGGTCTACAACAACCAGCACTTCTAAACCGTTATCAAGTTTTTTGAAATGCATGTTTTCTCCGAGCTTTTCCTGGGCAAAAGCAGAACCAAGGCACAATAAACAGGCTAAGGAGCTAAATAATAGAGAGCGCATATTTTAATTGAATTTTAACACCAAATAAGTGTTAATCTTTCACTTTAACAAATAAAAAAACACTTTATTTAACAATCGCCCTTATTAAAGGATATATGAATAATTACAGTTTATATTGTTAAATAATTACCTTTGAAATAGTTCATCTAACCACGTTAAAATTGCAAGAATACTTCCTCGTTGTTGATACCGAAACTTCAGGTCTGCCTAAAAATTGGACGGCGCCTTATTCTAAAGAAAAGAACTGGCCTCATATTGTCCAAATTGCCTGGATTATTTATGATCAATTTTATCAGGAAATTAAGCGGGAGAATCACTACATAAAAAATATAGATTTCACTATTGATAAGGCTGCATTAAAAATCCACAAAATTACCCCTGAATATCTGCATACACATGGCGAAAACAAAGAAAAAGTGATGTTACAGTTTTCTGAAGATATAGAAAAATACAAGCCTTTAGTGATCGGACATTTTATTGAGCTCGATTATCATATGGTGAATGTTGAATTATACCGCATCGGAAAGGAAAATATATTTAAAAACCTGGCTTTTTTCTGTACGATGAAGGCAAGCGCACCTTACATCACCAATACGGTAATCAGTCATTTAAAGCTGGATAAATTTTATACCATTTTATTTAATGAAGCACCCGAAAATACGCACAATGCTTTATCTGATACACTAAACACCGCAAAGATTTTCTTTCATCTTTTAAAAACAGGCAAAATTAGCTTAACTTCAGCCTACCATCAGGAGCATACTTTTAACCTGGAAAAGAAAAAGACAAAAGAATTTTCATTTAAAAGAATTTTACAGGGATTTTTTAATGGAAGATAAACTAGCCGATCAAATTTATACCGCTCGTATTGGAGACATTACTTTTAAAAAGATAGTAAGTTGCAGCCCAGGCACACCTATTTTTGAAGCTGCAATTAAAATGTCAGAACAGAAAACCAGTTGCCTCTTTATTAAAAATGATCAGGATGTTTATCTGGGCTTCGTAACCGATATTACTTTAAGGGATAATGTAATTGCCAAACAACTGAATTCAAATTTGCCTATTGACGAAGTTATGGATACCAATATTGTTACCATAACTCCGGATGCTTATGTGTATGAGGCGATATTGATGATGTTCAGCAAAAAGTCGCGCTATTTACTGGTAAACGACAATGGTAATTATGTTGGCTTTTTAAGCAGGAACCGCCTTTTAAGCGAGCAGGCAGAATCTCCATTGGTTTTTATCCAATCTGTTAAATCTGCTGTGAATACCGGCGATCTAAAATTAAAATGGCAAAAAGTACCAGGCATTGTATCGCAATTATTGGCTAGAGGTGTACATTCGAAAATTGTAAATGAGGTGGTAACAACTATTGCCGATACCATTTCCTTTAAAATTATTGAAGAGGTAATTGCTAAACTTGGTCCGCCACCTGCAAAATTTGTATTTATGGTTTTGGGTAGTGAAGGCAGAAAAGAGCTTAGCTTAAAAACCGATCAGGACAATGCCATTATTTATGAAGATACCGGAGAAGATAAAAGAGCGGCTGTACGTTCTTATTTTCTAGATATGGCTACCCAGGTTTCGGATAAATTAAATTTTGTTGGTTTTGTATACTGCGATGGCGATTATATGGCCACTAACCCAAACTGGACGCATTCACTATCGCACTGGAAATACAATTATAAAAACTGGATAGAAGAAGCTTTACCAGAAGCTGCCGTAAAATTTGCTGCATTTTTTGATTGCAGGGCCATCTATGGCGATTTAACCATTATGGAAAGCTTACGTGCTTTTGTTGATGAAGAACTGCAGAAACCCATCGAAAAATTCTACGTATATCTGGCCAAAAATGCCTTACTCTATGAGCCACCGCTCACCTATTTTAGAAATATAAGAACACAAAAAATCCATAAAAAAGAGGTATTCGATATTAAAACAGCCATGACCCCTATTGTAGATCTGGCAAGGGTTTATGCTTTACAGAACAGGATTTTCCAAAAAGAGAATACGGGCGAACGTTTAAAGGCCTTAAGAGAACTTGGTGTTTTTAGTGAAGAGCAGTTTAACGAACTTTCGCAGTCTTATTATTATTTAATGGGCTTAAGATTGAAACATCAGGCTAATCTGATTATCAATGATCAGGCGGCACCCAATAACTTTATCGAAATTGATAGTTTAACCAAAATTGAAAAAGTAACCTTAATCGAAATTTTTAAAATTATCCAGAACTTTCAAAGCGGTATTCGCATGAAGTTTACCAATAGCCTGGGTTAAATTATCATTAATTCTCTTGTCTGCTTATTGTAATTGGCTACAAACTTTAATAACTTTAGGAATAACACCTGCTTATTATAAGATTAAAATACTAACCAAGTACTTAATTTAAAAATCAGACTTATGGGAAAATTTGTAATTACCAAAAGATCAAACGGAGAATTCCAGTTTAATCTTAAAGCCAGCAATGGCCAGACCATTTTAACCAGCGAAGGCTATTCAGCCAAATCGAGCTGCGAAAATGGAATCGAATCTGTTAAAAAAAATGCGCAAGATGATTCTAAATTTGAGAAAAAGACATCGTCTAATGGCAAGTACCATTTTAGTTTAAAGGCTACAAATGGCCAGATTATTGGCTCCAGCGAAATGTACGAAAGTACAGCCGCCAGAGATAACGGTATCGAATCGGTTCAAAAGAATGCACCAGACGCAGAAACAGACGATCAGAGTTAATCATCATAATTTCAATAGAAAAGTCGTCATCTCGACTGTTGCGCAGTCCCGATTTTCGGGAGAGAGCTTTATTTTTTTTTAGATTTAGCTTCGCTGAGCCTTCGGGTTCTCGGCTACGTTGCGCTCCGCTCGAAATGACGACACTTAATGACATTGCCCTCCCTCTCTTTAAGGCTACCCTGAGGGCGCAAAAATTCAATACTCTCTTCTAGAACTTTACATTCGGATGTAAACATCCATTTACTAGCAAATCAAACAGCGAATACAGGCCTATCAAACGTTTGCGCGTCATAAACTTTAAGTTCATTTTAAATAGCTAATCATAGAGCTGTAAAGCTAGGCTAACCTGCACTTCTATCATATAATTTAGCGCTATTACATTTCATCCCACACAAACGTTTGCGCGGTTTTAATTCAATCTACTGTATAAGTTTGTTTGTAACTTAAATTCAGATAAGGTAAAAATCTATTTACAATACGCTCTTTTTAAGGTTTGGAACAGTGGCCAAGACTGGCAAATTATGGTGATATAAAATCTTCGCATTAAAATCGACAAGATTAGGTAAAGAGGCTGAGTGCAGCATATAAAAAGCAACAACAACCAATTCCAAATATTATCAACCTAAACCTAAAATTATCGTATGAAAAAAAACAGTTTACTTTTAACAGGGCTATTCTGTGCCTGCCTGTTCGCCCTATCTTGTAAAAAGGCCGAAGTATTACAACCAGAGGAAAAAACCTTCTCTATTAACAAAAAATTAGCTACAACCAACATTATTACCCAAAGCCGCAATGTAAATGTTGTTTATTTTGTACCTAACGACCTCGATACCCTTGCGGGTTATAGAAAAAGGTTGAGCGATCTTTTATTATGGACACAAGATTGGTACAAACAAGAAATGAACCGCAATGGTTATGGCAATAAAACATTTGGCCTTGCTGATGATGGCACAGGAAATGTAAAAATCCTAACCATTAGAGGAACGTTGCCAAAAGCAAGTTATCCATATTCTGGAGGTAGCGGCGCAGTGGCAAGCGAAGTAAACGCTTATTTTGCTGCGCACCCCGCAGATAAAACCAGCGATCATACCTTGATCATTATTCCAAGATATTCTATCGGCACTGATGGTACACCAAGCGGAGGTCCGTTTTATGGTACCGGCAGATGGTGTTACGCGCTGGATTATGAAGAAATGGACATTGCAAATCTTGGCTTAAGCACTACCGTCGGCAACCGCTTCAGTGTTTGGTTTGGAGGCATGGTACATGAACTTGGTCATGGATTAAATCTACCGCACAACAGACAGAAAGTTTCTGAAAACTCAACTTTAGGTATGGCATTAATGTGGGCAGGTAATGGAACCTTAGGAAAAAGCCCTACATTTTTAACCGCTGCAGACGCGGCTATTTTAAATGCCAATCAGGTTTTCAATAATAACGCTAACACCTATTACGGTTCGGTAACCAGCAGCATTAATAAAATATACGCCAGCTACTCCAGCACTTTGGCTTCTATAGTGGTATCAGGTAAATTTACTTCAATCGGTAATGTAACCAGCATTTTATACTATAATGATCCGAATGTAAACAATGAAGGTACAGGTGTAAACCATGATTATAATGCCATTACGTGGGAATCGAAGAAAATCGGCACAGATAGCTTTAGGGTTGTAATGCCAATTGCCGATTTGCAGGAAAAAGCCGATGGTATTCCATACGAACTGAAAGTTAAATTGGTACATGACAATGGAACCGTAACCGAACAGATTTATGCTTATACTTTTTCAGGAGGCTTACCAGTATTAAATTTTTCAACGAAAAATGAGTTAAGCAAAACAGGGTGGAGTATTGCTTCATTTAGTTCTGAAGAAACCAGCGGCGAAGGTGCTACAAATGGCAGGGCGATCAGATTAATCGACGGAAACGCAAGTACTTACTGGCATTCGAGATGGAGCAGCTCAGCAACAAGCTATCCACATACTATAGTAATTAATTTAGGAGCTTCAAAAACCGCAACAGGTTTAAGTTTAACACAGAGAAGTGGTTTAAGCAGGGCTGTGAAAAACTTTGAACTACTAACGAGTACAGATGGCGTAAACTTCACTTCTGTTAGCAATTATGTAGCTCAAAATATAAATGGTCCGCAGTACTTTGAGTTTGGAAGCGCCAAAACATTCCAGTATTTTAAAGTTATTTTAAATTCAGCACAGGATGGCCTACAGTTTGCCAGTCTTGCAGAATTGGGATTATATTAGATTTTCAAAACCAAACAACAAAAAAGGTCCCGATTTTACATCGGGACCTTTTTTAAATATGATTATCGCCTAAGCGAAAATTTCTATTTTACTGCATCAATTACAGCTTTGAAAGCTTCTGGATGATTCATTGCTAAATCAGCCAATACTTTACGGTTTAAACCGATTTCTTTAGAAGCTAGTTTACCAATTAATTGAGAGTAAGAAATACCGTGCTGACGAGCACCTGCATTAATACGTTGGATCCATAATCCGCGGAATTCTCTTTTCTTAACTTTACGGTCACGGTATGCATATTGCAAACCTTTTTCTACTGTGTTTTTAGCAACAGTATAAACCTTACTTCTTGCTCCCCAATAGCCTTTGGCTAGATTAAGGATTTTTTTTCTTCTTCTTCTCGAAGCTACTGCGTTTACCGAACGTGGCATGTTGTTGTTGTTTTTTGGCAAGCGGCGTTCCGTTTAACCGGAAACTTAAAGCCTGATACCTGGTGAATTAATAAATTACTTTCCGATACAAAGCATACGTTTAACGTTACCCATATCAGCATCAGATACGATACTTGCTTGACCTAAGGCACGTTTACGTTTAGTGCTCATCTTTGTTAAGATGTGACTTTTGTATGCGTTGTTTCTTTTGATTTTACCTGTTCCAGTAAGCGAAAAACGCTTTTTAGCACTGGAATTGGTTTTCATTTTTGGCATAACCTGTTTTTTAATTTATAAACCTATTTTTATTTTTTTGCTACTTTAGGCGCAACTGTTAGGAACATCCGTTTACCTTCTAACTTAGGTAACAACTCTACTTTTCCTACATCTTCTAAAGCCTGAGCGAATTTTAACAATAAAATTTCTCCCTGCTCTTTGTAAACAATTGCTCTACCTTTAAAATGCACATAAGCTCTAACTTTCTCACCGTTCTCTAAAAAGCTTACTGCATGCTTCAATTTAAACTGGAAATCGTGATCGTTGGTGTTAGGACCAAAACGGATCTCCTTAATTACAGTTTGTTTTGCATTAGCTTTAATTTCTTTCTGCTTTTTCTTCTGCTCGTAAACAAATTTACTGTAATCAATAATTCTACAAACTGGTGGTACGGCATTTGGAGATATTTCTACCAAATCCAATTCCAGTTCATCAGCAAGTGCCAAAGCTTTTGCCAAAGGATAAATCCCCGGTTCAACATTATCGCCAGCTAAACGCACTTCGGGCGATTTAATATACTGATTAATGTTATGCTCTGCTTCTTTTTTCTTAAAAGGTGGACGTGGTCCCCTGTTAAATCCTGGTCTTCCTAATGCCAAATTTGTACTATTTAATTTAAACTGTTATTTCTTTTCTTAATAAATTGTTGAACTCTTCCAACGTCATTTCGCCTAAATCTCCCTCACCATGTTTGCGGACAGAAACTTTTCCTTCTGCCATTTCCTTATCACCGATAATGAGCATGTATGGGATCTTTTTAACTTCCGAATCGCGTATTTTGCGACCGATTTTCTCATCACGAAAGTCAATCAGCCCGCGAATATCGGAATTATTTAGTTCATCTAAAACTTTTTTTGCATATTCTTCATATTTTTCTGAAATAGGAAGAACAATAAATTGCTCCGGACTTAACCATAACGGGAAGTTTCCGGCACAATGTTCGATCAAAACAGCAATAAATCTTTCTAATGAACCAAATGGTGCACGGTGAATCATTACTGGTCTGTGCTTCTGGTTATCGCTACCAGTGTATTCCAATTCGAAACGCTCTGGTAAATTATAATCAACCTGAATAGTACCTAACTGCCATTTTCTACCTAAAGCATCTTTCACCATAAAATCGAGCTTAGGGCCATAGAAAGCGGCTTCGCCATATTCTACAACAGTATTTAAGCCTTTTTCTGCAGCTGCTTCGATAATGGCATTTTCAGATAGTCTCCAATTTTCGTCAGAACCAATATATTTCGATTTGTTCTCCGGGTCTCTTAATGAAACCTGAGCAGTATAGTTATCAAAACCTAATGATTTAAATACATAAAGCACCAAGTCGATTACTTTTTTAAACTCTTCTTTCACCTGTTCTGGCATACAGAATAAGTGTGCATCATCTTGAGTAAAGCCACGTACACGGGTTAACCCATGTAATTCGCCACTTTGTTCGTAACGGTAAACCGTGCCAAACTCGGCAAAACGAACCGGAAGATCTTTATAAGAACGAGGTTTTGTTTTGTAAATCTCACAGTGGTGAGGGCAGTTCATCGGTTTTAGGAAGAACTCCTCTCCTTCTTGTGGCGTTTTAATTGGTTGGAAGGAATCTTTACCGTATTTCTCCCAGTGACCTGAGGTTACATATAAATTTTTGTGTCCGATATGTGGTGTTACTACTTGCTCGTAGCCTGCTTTAGCCTGTGCTTTAGTTAAAAAGTTCACCAAGCGCTCGCGCAAAGCAGTTCCTTTAGGCAGCCATAAAGGCAAGCCCATTCCTACTTTTTCTGAGAAAGCAAATAACTCCAGCTCTTTCCCTAATTTACGGTGATCGCGTTTTTTTGCTTCCTCAATCATTAAAAGATATTCAGTAAGCTCGCTCGCCTTAGGGAAAGTTACCCCATAAATACGGGTTAATTGTTTTTTGGTTTCATCGCCTCGCCAGTAAGCACCAGCTACATTCATCAGTTTTACTGCCTTCACAAAACCAGTATTCGGAATATGTGGGCCACGGCATAAATCGGTAAATGAACCTTGGGTATAGAAAGTAATCTTACCATCTTCCAGGCCATCAATTAAATCCAATTTGTACTCATCGCCTTTTTCGGTAAAATATTTTACCGCATCAGCTTTGCTCACACTTTCGCGTACAAAAGTTTCCTTTTGCTTAGCCAGTTCGATCATTTTGGTTTCGATGGCCTTGAAATCGTCCGAAGAAAATTCACGGTCGCCAAAGTCTACATCATAATAAAAACCAGTTTCGATAGCTGGGCCGATACCGAATTTGGTACCCGGATAAAGTGCTTCTAAAGCCTCAGCCATTAAGTGAGCTGATGAATGCCAAAAAGTCGATTTTCCGGCAGTATCATTCCAGGTCAATAATTTTACTGATGAATCAGATTCGATTGGTCTTATTGAATCCCAAACTTCGCCATTAACCTCAGCGGCTAATACGTTACGGGCCAAGCCCTCAGAAATTGACAATGCAATTTGGTGGGCAGAAGTGCCCTTTTCATACTGACGGACAGAACCGTCAGGTAAAGTAATGTTAATCATCTACAACTATGATTTAAATTTTAAATAAAAAAGTTTTAAAGATCACTTACAATGTGATTTTATTTTGTGCAAAGGTACGAAATTTATCCTGCTATTTAATACTGCCGCTTAAAATTCTACTTCGGCTGCAGTCCTACTTCTTGCAGATAAACTTTCTGAATAGCCAGTAACTGATCAGGATAGGTATTCAGTTTTTCATATTTAACGGCCAGCAGGTCATAGTATTTTCGTTTTTCGTCAATGGCTTTTACATGCAGCATTTCCTTTGCTGTTTTGCCATAATCGTTTATGGCAGTGAGGTATTGTATTACACCTTCGTTAAATTTTGCAGCCGCTTTACTTGGTTTCAAACGTGCGATATCAAGAAGGTCTATTTTTGAATTATTGATCAGATTGTCAGCCTTGTGCGACAGGAAAATAGAATCAGGAAAACCTTTTGCATATACCTTCGAAGTATCTTTAAAAACACTATCCGTTTCATCGATCTGTTTCATTTCCCGCAAAAAAATTGAAGTTACTTTTTCGTTGTAGGTATAATCATTATTTGATGGCTTGCAGCTAAACAGCATAATTAAGAAAAGGAAAAACAAGGCAGGTTTTAAAGATTTCATATTCTGTTATCGTTTAAAAATTTTTGCTTAAGGTATTTGCGCAAAGGAATATCTACAAATCTCATTACCATATAAGAGAAAACAATTAAAAGCAGTACAGAAACCGGTATCACCACCCAAAGTGAGGATGCTGGTGGCTGAACTTCGGCTACATAGGTTAAAAATATCCAAACAAATGGATAATGTACCATATAAAGCGGATATGATATTTCGCCTGAGAGATTACAGATCTTTTTAAACGATGGGTTTAATACGGTACCTGCTCCTAATGCCACTAAAAGCGGAAAGTAAAACAGCACAAGTATCGGCTCGGTAATCCAATTGTATTTATCATTAAAAGGAACTAAAAAGGCTGCGAGCAAAAGTACGATCATGCCTAAAAAGCCAAGTTTATTTTTGATCACCCAATTTAAACGGTAAACCAGCATACCGGCTGTAAAAGAATACAGCACACGTGCTCCACCGTCCCAGAAATTCTGTCCTCCCCAGCCGCCACCTACGTTGGTAGCGCGAACAGCTACATAACAAAGGCATACCGCTCCTATAACAACCAAAGCGATCAGTGATTTTTTACCCAGGCGGTAAAGTATAAAAATGTAAAAGATATTGGCAATATATTCCCAAAATAACGACCAGGCCGGTGCATTTAAGCAGAATAAGTTGGTATACCGCTCGGGCATGGCCGGATAAGGGATTAAAAAAGCTGAAGATAAAAATAAAAGAAAGGTTTTCCCGAATCCATAAACCTCATAAAGATCGCTGTATGGATCGATCAGAAAAGTGATCAGTCCTAAAACGGAACCAATAACCACCAGCGGGTGCAAACGGATAAGCCTTAATTTAAAGAACTGTGTAATCCCGATATGTGGTGCACGGCTATCGTAAGCATAGGCAATTACAAAGCCGGATAAACAGAAAAAGAAGTCGACAGCGAGGAAACCATGTGAAAGAAAATTCTTGTTATAATTGGTAATCGCGATTTCCATAAAGTGATAAATTACCACCACAATGGCAGCTACGCCCCTTAATCCATCTAAAATTTCGAAATGTTGCTTGGTTGCTAATAAATTTGTTTTGTTCTCGGCTGTAATCACTTTTGGCTAGGTTATATTTAACCCCAATAATAGTTATTCTCAGTTTAGATGCAAAAACTAAAGTCAACCTTTTCAAAAATGATACAAAAAAAGCCCTGAACGCTTGCAGTTCAGGGCAACAATAGAATTATTATGGTGGTAATTTATGTAAAGACATCCGAAGTTCGCATGAGACACAGGCCTATACTCAAACTTCGGATGTCTGGCAACGAACTGAATTAATTCATACCAAATGATCTTACCTGGCCACCACCTGGTCTGTTCTGTCTAAAACGTTTCATCATGTTCTCCATTTTAGTTTTATACTCTTCAGCAGTGATCAGTTTTGCTTTTTTAGGTGCGGTTACATCTTTTGCACTTACATTCCTATATTCGATGCTTTTGGCAATTGAACTATTACCTCTGCCTTCGATCGCTAAAACTGCACCTTCAGTCCACATATTTGGGTTTGGAGAAAAGTCGAACCCCAAATCTTTTGTATACCAGATTTTGGTTTCTTCTACTACGTTTTTATCCATATCCAAGATTTTAATAGCCCTTGTAGATCTTATAATCGCCTGGTGACAGGTAAAACCAATAATCTGTTTAGTAGAATCTGTTTTAATCACTTCTATGGTTGGTGCCGGAGCTGGTTTTGCTGTAGTGGTATCATTAGGATTTCTACCGCCCATTCTCATTGAGCCAATCGGACCAGAAGTAGATAAAGTTAATTTACTCGGCATGTAATATGTCGTATCGTTCAGATCAAAAACCTCCGTAAGGCCCTTATCTGCAAAGGTATAGTAATATTCTCTGTTACCTCCACCACCACCAAAACGCATCATCATACGGCCCATGCCGCCACCGCCACCACCTGCTCCATTACTATCCTCAGTTTCTTCAACTGGCATATAACTGGCATTTGTAGCCGTAAATAACAACTCGAAGTTGCTTTTGCTAGATGAGGGCATTCTGGCTTTCATCTGATCGGTTAGCTGGATACCACTTGCCGAAGCCATAGCTGCCGGATCGATAATATTTTCAAATTGTATGGCTCCTGAAGTTTTTTTCTGCTGTGCATCTGCAATTGATGCGATTGATAAAACTCCCAGTAAAGCGAAGATTATTTTTTTCATTACGATTTTGTTTTGTTTGTTAGATACGAAAGCCTTAAAAAGGTTTAACAAAGATATTGTAGTTTGTAATGTAAAACGTGTTAAATTGTGTTAAAATCAACTGCTGAATTGGCTGAGCAAGCTGTTTAAAGGCAGATGTAATTTATTTTTTACAATAGAGCTTGTTTTTGAAAAGCAATTGCAATGGTTCTTTGGTTGCGGTAGTCCTGCCCTCTGCTTAATCCCGATTGAACATACTCTCTAATTTAAAATTGATCTTTAAATCGGGATAACGCTGACGGTCAGGTTTATTTTACACAAAACAGTGGTTCTTTCAAAAGAAAACCTCGCAGGTTTTTGAAACCTGCGAGGTTTAAACTAATATTCTGTACTTTCCAGCCAGCCATTACACAATACATCGGCGATGTGCATGGTCTTGATGGGGAGGTTATTTTTATCGATATAACCTTGAAGATGCAAAAGGCAAGACAAATCGGTCGAAATTATGTAATCTGCCTGTTGTGCCAGCGCATGATTAACTTTCTGCTCGGCCATTGCAGATGATATAGCGTCAAATTTAACCGCAAATGTTCCGCCGAAACCACAGCACATATCGGTATCTTCCATTTCGATCATTTCTAAGCCGTGTACTTTAGAAAGCAACTGGCGGGGTTCATCTTTGATTTTGCACTCACGCAATGCGCTACACGAATCGTGGTAAACAGCTTTTCCTTCCAACTCAGCGCCGAAATAATCTCTTTTGGCTATGTTTACCAGAAAATCAGAAAGCTCCCATATATTAGATTGCAAACTCCGACATTTGTTGTGCACAATGGTATTGGTAAACAGATCGTTAAATCCACCTTTCACCATGCCTACACACGATGCTGATGGCGCTACAACATAGGTGTTTTCGGTAAAATCGTTTAAGAATTTTGTACCCACTTCTTTAGCCTCATCCCAATAACCCGCATTGTATGCAGGTTGCCCACAACAGGTTTGTTTTGAATTGTAGGTTACATCACATCCCGATTTTTCTAATAATCTCAAAGTATTAAAAGCGGTTTCAGGATAGAGCTGATCTACAAAACAAGGCACAAATAATTCTACTTTCATAATATTCTTAACGACTGCAAACTTACAATTTTAGCGATTCTTTATGTTCGTTTTTTCTTAGAAGTACTAAAAGAACTAATCCAACAATAAAAAATGATGCCAAAGCGATAATTGAGTAGCGAATATTTCCGGTTAAATCTTCAATGTAGGCAAAACTGAAAAGGCCAATTACAATCGCCAATTTCTCCGTTACATCGTAAAAGCTGAAGAATGAAGTGCTATCTTTTGTATCAACCGGTAAATATTTAGAATAGGTAGAGCGCGATAAAGATTGGATTCCGCCCATAATTAAGCCTACAATTGCGGCCAATGAGTAAAATTGATACTCGCCAGTGATGTAATAACCAAAAACACAACAGCCTATCCATACTACAACTACCATAATTAACACATTTATATTCCCTATTTTTTTAGCTAAATACGACATGAGCATGGCGCCGGGGATAGCAACAAGCTGAATGATCAATATCACTGCAATCAATTTTGCCGTTCCTAATTTTAATGTTTTTTCAGCGAAACCAGCAGCAGCAAGCATAATGGTTTGTACACCCATAGAGTAGAAAAAGAAAGAAACTAAAAATCCTTTTAAAACCCTCATTTGTTTAACCTGCGCCCAAACTTTCGATAGTTCGCTAAAGCCATCTTTAAGGATATTCGTTTTTATTTTATCGTGCTGAGGTGTTCCGTTCGGAAGTGCTGAAAAAGGAATCTGAGAGAAACCGATCCACCACACGCCAACCAATAAAAATGATAACCTTGGTGGAAATGAAGCATCAGTAATACCAAACCATTCCGGTTTTAACACAAATAGAAAACAAATCAGTTGGAGTAAAACCGAGCCGATGTACCCATACGAAAAACCTTGTGCACTCACACGATCCTGATGTTCTTCGGTTGCGATTTCTGGCAAATAAGAGTTGCTGAATAATACCCCGCCGATATAACCCATTGCTGCTAATGCAAACAAAATGATACTCATTTCGAGCGTATCTAGCTTAAAGAAATATAAACCGATGCAGGCCGCCCCACCTACATAGGTAAAGAATTTCATAAAAGACTTTTTATTCCCTCTTCTATCCGCAATGGATGAAAGCATTGGCAAAGCAAAAGCCATAATCAAATAAGCAAGCGATAAGGCATAATTGGAAAGCGAGGTATTTACAAAGGTCCGGCCAAAGAAATCCACTTTATCACCATGTTCTTTAGTGGTGGTAATAATGGTATAATAAGCTGGAAAAATAGTAGAAGTGATGACTAAGTTATAGGCAGAGTTTGCCCAATCGAAAAATGCCCACGAACGGATGGTTTTCTTATTGTTTTTTGTTATCATTTGTTTTTTCGCTTCGCGGAAGATTACATTGATTGTTTGATTGTACAGATTAAATAGTTCATTACAAAACTAATATTTTATTGGTAACTTGATTGGCATTTTTCTCACATCTCACATCTCACATCTCACATCTCACATCTCACATCTCACATCTCACATCTCACATCTCACATCTCACATCTCACATCTCACATCTCACATCTCACATCTAAAGATAATATTTCTTCCCATCTGTTTTAATCTTACCGGCATCTAATAATTCTCTAATGGCATCAATTCTTTCAGCTTCGGCTCCATTTTTAATATTTACAACCAGATCATCAAGACTTAAAGGCTGTTGTTGCAGTAAAGAAACGATCTCAAATTCAATCTCCTCTTCCATCTGACTCTGATTTTCAGCTCTTTTTTCAGCCAAACAAACATCGCATACCCCACATTTTGTAGCATGCTGTTCGTCGAAATAATGAAGCAGTTGAATACTCCTGCATAAATTTGATGAAGCATAAGCTACCACTGCGTTAATCTGTTTGTGTAGGATTTCCTTTCTCAGTTCGAGGTATTTCACGTCCAGATCGAAATGGTCCATATCTACTCTCGGCCTAATGTATTGCAATTGCGGCTGATCGGTTTGCTGAGTATAAGTAAGTAACTCGATGGCCTGCAATTTGTTAAGCAGTGCGATAATTTCTTTATACGACAATCCTGTTTTCTTGGCTAAATCGGCTTCATTAATCTTAACAAAACCGTCGAAAGCACCTCCATGCGAACGCAGAATGGTTTTTATAATGCCATCGTAAGCTTTGTTTTCAATCTGAAAACGGTAAATGTCTTCATGACTGGCAATAAACATCATTCTCGATGGTAGAAAAACACTTTCAGATAAGGTGAGGTAGCCATCGTGTTCTAAAAACTTCAAAGCAGAAATTGTTTTTAAAACACTAATATTAAACCGTTTACAGAAATCAGCTATATCAAAAGTAAAAGTTAAACCTTCGCCTGCACCAAATGCCAATTGAAAATAATTACCGAGGTAGTGATAGGTTTTTCTGATCTCATCTGGAGTGGGAAAACTATCGAGATACCTGGATTCTAAGCCTAAAACATCAGATTGATTAGCTAGAAGAACCGCGTAACTTCGTTTTTCGTCACGTCCTGCCCTGCCAGCTTCCTGGTAGTAAGCTTCTAAACTTTCGGGTAAATCTAAATGCACCACAAAACGAACGTCTGCCTTATCAATTCCCATCCCGAAAGCATTTGTGGCCACCATAATTCGGGTTTTGTTATTTTTCCACTCTTCTTGTTTTAAGAAACGTACATCCCGTTCTAATCCTGCATGGTAAAAATCGGCTTTAATCTGATTCCTATTGATAAAATTAGCAACCTCAGCAGTTTCCCTGCGGTTACGTACATAAACTAAACCTGTACCCTTTACCTTTTGGCAAATATCGATCAGCTTTTTATATTTGTCTTCATTGCCGAAAACCACATAACTTAAATTATCCCTGGCAAAACTTTTAACAAAAACCTGTGGGTCTTTCATTTCAAGCTTCTCTACAATATCTTTCCGAACAAATTCAGTAGCGGTTGCGGTAAGTGCCAAAACCGGAACATCTGGAAGGATTTCGCGAAGTTTGGCAATCTGTTGGTATGGTGGACGAAAATCGTACCCCCACTGCGATATACAATGCGCTTCATCTACAGCTATTAAATTTACGTTCATGTACGAAATGCGAACCCGTACTAAATCAGACAATAGACGCTCTGGAGATAAATAGAGGAATTTTATTTTTCCGTAAATACAGTTATCCAGCAAGATATCGATTTCGCGTTTACCCATGCCTGCATAAATGGCAATGGCTTCAATCCCTTTCGATTTCAGGTTTTCTACCTGATCCTTCATCAAGGCAATTAAGGGCGAAACGACAATACAAATCCCCTCTTTAACCAAAGCAGGAACCTGAAAACAGATCGATTTACCCCCACCTGTAGGCAATAATGCTAAACTATCCTTTCCCTCTAAAACCGAAGAAATAATATCTTCCTGTAAAGGCCTAAAAGCTTGATGTCCCCAATATTTTTGTAAAATCTCTATTGCTGTCATAAATCGGCAGTACCAAAACTATAAAAAAGCTGTTGATATTGCTAAATTGCGCCACAATTAATCAAAAATTTGATGAAACATCTCTATTTCCTATCCGCTCTTTCCCTATTATTTTTTAGTTCAAACGCCCAAGAGAAAAAATGGGATATTGAAAAATACCAGGGCACCACAAAAAACTTCACTTTAAATACTGATGAAGGTACCTGGATGAACCTTGATGTAAGTGCTGATGGACAGGAAATTGCCTTTGATTTACTTGGCGACATTTACGTGATGCCAATTAGCGGAGGAGTAGCAAAACTAGTTAGTGGTGGCATTGCCTGGGACGTTCAACCCCGTTTTAGTCCTAACGGAAAATACATTTCTTACACCAGCGATAAAAGCGGTGGAGATAATATATGGATTATGAACCGTGATGGTTCTGACAAAAAACAGGTTACCAAAGAAAATTTCAGACTGTTGAACAATGCTACTTGGATGCCAAATAGCGAATACATAATTGCAAGAAAACACTTTACTGCTGGTCGTTCCTTAGGTGCCGGCGAAATGTGGATGTATAGTATAAACGGTGGAGATGGCGTGCAGTTAACCAAACGTAAAAATGATCAGCAAGATGCGGGCGAACCTAACGTTTCGCCAGATGGCAAATATGTTTACTTTAGTGAAGATGTAAGTCCTGGTCCTAATTTTGAATATAGTAAAGATCCTAACGGGACTATCTATGCGATCCGTCAACTGGATTTAACAACAGGAAAATTAACTACTTTAATTAATGAACAAGGTGGTGCCTGTCGCCCGCAAGTTTCTCCGGATGGAAATTTAATAGCTTTTGTAAAGCGCGTAAGGTTAAAATCTACTTTATATGTTCAGAACCTGAAGACTGGCGAAGAATGGCCGGTTAATGAAGATTTATCCCATGACCAGCAGGAAACCTGGGCTATTTTTGGCGTTTATCCAAATTTTGCTTGGACTCCAGATAGCAAAAGCATTGTTTTCTATGCAAAAGGAAAAATCAGAAAAACAGAAATTGGTACACTGATCAACAGCACTATTCCTTTTCAGGCGAATACGATTCAAACTGTACAAAAAGCATTACATTTTGAACAGCAGGTTTTCAGCAATGAATTTTCAGCCAAAATGTTAAGACAATTAACCACTTCGCCCGATGGAAAAATAATTGTTTTTAATGCCGCAGGATACTTATACAAACAAGAATTACCAGCAGGAACACCAGAAAGGTTAACCAACGGATTGGATTTCGAATTTGAACCTGCTTTTAGTCCCGATGGAAAATATGTTGTTTATACCACCTGGAGCGATGAATTACGTGGGGCAATAAAGCGTACGGATGTAAAATCGGGAAAAACCATTATGCTAACTGATGAAAAAGGTTTTTATTATTCTCCTCAATACTCAACAAAAGGCGATAAAATCGTTTTCAGAAAAGGAAGTGGTAACGATGTTTTAGGTTATAACTATGGTCGCGGAACAGGTATTTTCATGATGCCAGCCAATGGTGGTGCTAAAACTTTGATTTTAGATAATGGAATCCGTCCACAGTTTAATAATACCGATACACGCATTTATTTCCAGAGTTATACAGATGGCAAAAAAGCATTAAAAAGTATCGATTTAAACGGGGCGAACGAAAGAACACACTTTACTTCTCAATATGCAAATCAGTTTGTTATCAGTCCGGATAATAAGTGGGTGGCATTTAACGAATTGTTTAACGTTTACATCACACCAATGATCAATATTGGTACTGCACAGGATGCATCGGCGGGTAATAAAGCCATTCCGGTTACAAAAGTGACTACCGATGGTGGAACATATATTCAATGGAGCGCCGATAGTAAAAGCTTACATTGGACGTTGGGGCCGAAATATTTTACCGTTGATGTAAATAATGCTTTCAACTTTGATGGAACTACACCTAAAACCGAAGCATCTTCTATCGACATCAATTTAGTTTTAAAATCCGATATCCCTACCGGAATAGTGGCGTTGAAAGGTGCAAGGATTATCTCGATGAAAGGTGACGAAGTTATTGAAAATGGAACCATTATTACCGATGGAAATAAAATTACTGCAATAGGAAAAGCAGATGCAGTAAGCATTCCGGCCAACGCCAAAGTAATTGATGTTAATGGCAAAACCATTATGCCAGGCATTGTTGATGTTCATGCCCATTTGCGTACCAGTCCTGATGGAATAACACCACAGAGCGATTGGAGTTATATGGCCAATCTGGCTTTTGGTGTAACCACTTCACACGATCCATCGAGCAATACCGAAATGGTTTTTAGCCAAGGCGAAATGCTTAAGGCCGGCAGAATGGTTGGCCCGAGAGTTTATTCAACCGGTGGTATTTTATATGGTGCTGATGGCGATTTCAAAGTGGTGATTAATAGTTTAGATGATGCTTTGGCTAATCTGCGCAGGTTAAAAGCAGTTGGTGCATTTTCAGTAAAATCGTATAATCAACCGCGTAGAGAGCAACGTCAGCAGATTTTAGAAGCAGCCCGACAGTTAAATATGGAAGTTGTACCTGAAGGTGGCTCTACTTTTTTCACCAACATGAATATGGTTGCCGATGGGCATACCGGGATAGAACATAGTATTCCTGTTATACCGGTTTATAAAGATGTGACCACGCTTTGGAACAACACCGATGTAGCTTATACACCTACTCTAATTGTAGCTTACGGCGGTCAATGGGGCGAAAATTACTGGTACGACAGAACCAATGTTTGGGAAAATGAAAAATTAATGACTTACACCCCCCGCTCGATTATAGATGCGAGAGCAAGACGAAGAACGACTTCTGAATACAGTGATTATAACCATATCGATATTGCTAAGGCTGCTAAACAAATTGCAGATGGTGGTACAAAGATTAATCTTGGTGCACACGGACAAATCCAAGGTTTAGGTGCACACTGGGAGCTTTGGATGTTTGTTCAGGGAGGTTTTACGCCAATGCAAGCCATCAGGGCTGCAACCTTAAACGGTGCAAGTTATTTGGGCATGAACAAAGAAATCGGATCGCTAGAAGTTGGAAAACTAGCTGACATGGTGATTATGGACGCCAATCCTTTAGATGATATCCGCAATTCGGAGAAAATTAAATATGTAATGATCAATGGTCGACTTTACGATAGTGCTACCTTAAATGAAGTAGGAACCAGAGAGAAACTTAGAGGTAAATTATGGTTCGAGAATATCAGAGGAAATGGCTATATTATTCCAAACGGAGAATCAGAAACCTGGACTTTTACTGTTCCGCATTGTGATTAAACTATAAAATTTTGAGCCATGTAAAGGGTGCGATTAAATCCTCTTTACATGGTAAATTAAATCAACATGAAACCGAATAAACTCTATAATACCGCCTCTGTTGTATTCTTAGTGCTCAGTGCGCTCGTTTTTTCATACAACGGATATTACATTTTGGGTATCCAAACTGTAAACTTATTCCTGGCGCTAATTGCAATGGCTTACATTACGTCTTTTATAGCGGTGATGAAAGACCGGAAATCGATCATTTCCTGGTTACTGTTAATCTTAAATTCAATTATATTAATCTGCATCATCTATTTCCTGACGCATTTTAAAATGAAGATGTAGTAGCCTATGCTTTAATTTATGATTTGTTCTTACAGTTCTTTCTAAACTTTTTTTTATAAGCGGTCGTCACCCTGAATTCATTTCAGGGTCTTAATAGCTAGAAAGATGCTGAAATAAATTCAGCATGACGATCGAATTAGGCAAACCAGCTAAAAAAAGCAGTATAGCTCAGGTACAATAAAATATAAGCTTACGTTTGTTGGAAACGAGCCTAAGCAAAATTTACAAAACCAACAAGCCGTATTCTCGAAGCGTGTTGATCGGTTTAGAATACCAGAACAACTCAAAGTTTTCCATCTCATTTTCAAAATCTGCTTTAACCTCCTGAAATGTAAAGACTTTTTCATTGGAGATCGAGATTTTATTTAAAATAGTGCTCAGCCAAGCGCCTTCGTTTTTGTTGGTTTGTACTGTAAAGGTTTCTTTTTTATCGTGAAAAGTTAATGATGCCATTTCCCAGGTATTACCCTTTTTCGATTTGGTAAAATACTCGGCGGAGGGCTTTCCTCCTATCCAAACTACTTTTGCGGTAGGTTTCGTATTAAACTGATCTTCATCATTTAAAGCTCTCTCAATAAAATCTGAAGGAATTTTCGTCCTAGGAATTTTAAAATCAAACCAATCCTGCAGTTCATAATCAAAACAGATACCATGCATAAAATTGAAGAGTGACTTTTTCAACCCGAAACTGAATTTATTATGGTCAATGCCCGTTTTATCGGTATAATTGATATCGTTATTGGCAAAAGTGCCAATCACTTCAGTGTCTTTCACCACACCAAACTTTTCCGGGTACATGCCTACCGGACTATGTGCCGTCATGGCAAACTGGTGCCAAAAGCCTGACTGTAATATCCCAACCTCAAACAACTGACGTACCATCTCTAAACTGTCGATCGTTTCCTGTACTGTTTGTGTGGGGTAACCATACATTAAATAAGCATGCACCATAATTCCAGCTTCGGAAAAATTACGCGTAACCTTAGCCACTTGTTCTACCGTTACACCTTTATCGATCAGCTTTAACAAACGGTCGGATGCCACCTCTAATCCACCCGAAACGGCAATACAACCCGAAGCCTTTAACAATAAACATAGATCTTGAGTAAAGCTTTTTTCAAAACGGATGTTCGTCCACCAGGTAACCGCTAACTTTCTTCTGATGATTTCCAAAGCTACCTCACGCATAAGCGCAGGTGGTGCAGCCTCATCAACAAAGTGAAAGCCATTTTGCCCGGTTTTTTCATATAAATCTTCAATCCGATCTACAATCAATTTAGCAGCAACCGGTTCGTAAACTTTAATATAATCAAGCGAAATATCGCAGAACGTGCATTTGCCCCAATAACAACCATGGGCCATCGTGAGTTTGTTCCAGCGCCCATCACTCCACATACGGTGCATCGGGTTTACGATTTCAATTACTGAAATATACTTATCTAATAACAATCCAGCATAATCTGGTGTACCAACATCAGCCTGCTTATAATCATTTCTGAAGGCATCGTTACGGTAAACCACCATGCCGTTTTCTAGCAGAAAAGTCCTTTTATAAAAATGGGCTTCAGCCGGAATAGGATGAGTAATATTTTGATATAAGAGTTCAATTGGTAATTCGCCGTCATCTAAGGTAATGTAATCGAAGAATTCAAAAACCCTTGCATCCGATAATGATCTTAATTCTGTATTCGGGAAACCACCGCCCATAGAAATTTTGATTTCCGGATGATTGGCCTTGACCCATTGTGCACAACGGAAAGCACTATACAAATTGCCCGGAAAAGGAACAGAAATCAAGAACAATTTAGGCTGAACAGTTTCAATTTTCTCTTTTAAAACCGAAATCAGGATCTCATCTATGTAGGTTGGCTTTTTATACAAAGCATCGTAAAGTTCATCAAAGGAATTAGCACTTCTGCCTAAACGTTCTGCATAACGGCTAAAACCAAAATTTTCATCAACACGCTCTACTATGTAATCAGATATATCTTCAAGATAAAGTGTAGCCAAATGTTTCGCTTTATCTTGCGTACCCATTGCGCCAAAAGCCCAATCTAACTCTTCTAAAGCTGCAAAACGCGAAGCTTGGGGCAGAAAATCATCACTACAGATCTGCAAGGCCAAAGTTGGATTCTTACCCTGTAGAAAAGCAATTACCGCATCGATGGTTTTTAAATATTCGTCTTGCAATGCAAAAATACGTTTAGCATTATCGCTTTTTGGATTTTCATTATCAACGCATAAACTTCGCTCAGTGTGATTGAACAGATCTTGCAATCCTTTTTTAGAGAACAGCTGTAAAATAACTTCAATACCTAAATCGGCCTGTGTAGCGCTGATATTTTTAGTATTCAGAAAACCTTTTATATACGCCGTTGCTGGATATGGGGTATTCAGTTGGGTAAATGGCGGCGTAATGGCAAATATTTCGGTTTTCAAAGGGAATTGTTTTTTCAGCAAAAGTACGGGAATTTTAAGGATTATCGCTAAATGCATGAAGAAACGACTTTACGATTAGAAAATCGTAAACTGTTTTTTAAAAGTCTAATGCACTACAATACCCAATCAAGTTGGGATGACGGATTTATCGGGATATACAACTATCTTAAACTAAAACACCAATCTAAACGTTTTAACCCTACATCAACACGTTTTCTACCTGAATGAAAGTTTTTTGTTTTTACATCCTGATGGTCTGTGTGCAAATCAGCTTTGCACAAAAAACATTTGTATTCCCCAAAATTAAAACACAAGGCGCTTCTATTGAACAGTTTACCCCCTCAAACTGGATCGTTATCGATCGGGTTTATGGCGACTTAAACAATGATGCTTCAGATGATTTAGCAGTAGTTTTTGAGTTTAACAGATCAATTGATGAAACCCGTGTTTATGGAGACAACAATACAGATATCATTAAAGAAACCCAGAAACCAAGAATATTGGCTATATTTTTTAAAGATAAATCAACAGGTAATTACAGTTTATCTACCCAAAACAACGATTTCATTTTACGTTCAGAAGAAGGTGGTAAATTGGGCGATCCGCTACAACAGATTGCCATTAAAGACCAACAACTCTACCTCCGTTTCCAGGGTGGTTCCGAATGGCGTTGGGAACTGGGCTATACCTTTAAATTTGAAAATAAGGACTGGTTTTTAACAAGCGCGATCAATCTTTATTTTAACCAGAACAGTGGCGATATGACCGAAAGGGTGTATGATTTTAAAACCCGCGAATTATTTACCACTGTTGGTAATCTGCACCGAAGGGATATTGCAAACCGAAAAACAAGTGAGGTTTTATATTTTTCGCAGCTCAGAACGTTCAAAACCTTTAAAAAGCCCTGGGCATGGGAAATTATGCCGAATGTTTATTTGTAGATCCAAACCTACCAGGTTTTCGAAACCTGATAGATTTGATTGTGTTATTTTTCTTTCCAGGAAGCCGTCACTTTGTTAAATAAACCTGATAGAACGGAAAGCCCGGAGCGAAGTATGAGTGAGGACTTGAAGGGATAGCAGGACTGCACTATCCGAAGAGCGCCTACCAAACATTTCCAAAACAATATTGACTACCTTAGTCACCTGAGGATATAAGTAGCGCTATTTACAAACCTATAACGTTTAATCCAGGGTATTTTTGTTTTCATCTGTCTTATTGAGGGCTACGCCGCTTAAAAACATGAGAGACTTAGATAGACCCTGGACCCGATGAAAAATCTGGACAGGGTGACGGATATTACAAATTCTGCGCAATTACAAAACCGCTTGCCCAGGCCCATTGAAAATTATAGCCGCCAAGCCAACCTGTAACATCTAAACATTCGCCACCAAAAAACAGGTTCGGAATCTTTTTACATGCTAAAGTTTTAGAAGATATTTCGTTAGTGTCAATTCCACCCCGCATTACTTCGGCTTTATCATAGCCTTTATCACCTGCAGGTTTAACCTTAAAATGGTGAATGGTTTGTTCAATTAAATCGATTTCTGATTTTGTTAATCCTGCAACAGGTTTGCTTAAAGGTAAAAACTTACCTAATGCATCGGTAAATTTCTTGGTATAAATCCTGTTTAAAAACGTCGACAATAAAGTTTTACCATTATTTTTTCTTTCATCATCCAACAGCGAAACAATATGTTGATTTGGCAACAGATTTAGGTTAATTGTTTCACCCCTCCTCCAAAACGAAGAAATCTGCAAAATAGCAGGCCCACTTAATCCCCAGTGCGTAAAAAGGATATTTTCTTCGAACGAAATCTCATCATTGCTTACTTCGCAAAAAACAGAATTTCCCGAAAGCTGCGCAAACCATTCTTCATCCTTACCAGTTATGGTCAAAGGAACCAAAGCGGGGGCCGTTTCAATTATTTTTAGATCGTGTTTTCTCGCAAAACGTAAGGCGAAATCTGTAGCACCCATTTTTGGGATGGGTAAACCTCCAGTGGTAATCACCAACTTTTCCGCAGTTAAAACTACGGTTTTACCATTTTTTTCATAAATTACTTTAAAGCCTTCTGGCAATAATTCAATATCCTTTACATCTGCGTTACACCTAATTTCTTGCCCGAAATCTTCGCAAACGGATGTAAAAACCTCAACAACATGTTTCGCATTTTTATCATCAGGAAATAATTGGCCTAAAGTTTTTTCTTTGCCTGTAATGCCATAAGTTTCAAAAAAGCCAATGGTATCGTCAACTGTCCACTGCGTGAAAGCAGATTTGATAAAATGTGGGTTTGCTGATATAAACTGCTCAGCTGATGCAAATTGATTCGTATAATTACAGCGGCCTCCACCCGAAATTAAAATTTTGGCACCGGGTTTGTCATTTTTTTCGAGCACAATTACTTTCTTGCCCAGATAGCCTGCCTGCACCGCACACATCAATCCGCAGGCACCTGCACCAATAATTATTGCATCAGCATTCATCAATAAAATTTATTATGGTTACTTTTGCACAAAAGTAGCATTATTTTCAAGCGCATGGCAAAACAGATTAGCGAATTAAAATTAGGTATTTTAGGTGGCGGACAATTGGGCAGAATGCTCATTCAACAAGCAATCAATTACAATGTAACCACATTAGTTTTAGACCCAGATCCTGATGCCCCTTGCAAACACATCTCTAATTACTTCGAAAATGGCTCAATTACCGATTTTGACACCGTTTACGCTTTTGGAAAGAAAGCCGATATCATTACCATTGAAATTGAAAAGGTAAATATCGACGCACTTGAGCAGCTTGAAAAAGAAGGCAAAAAGGTATTTCCACAATCTAGGGTGATCCGTTTAATTCAAGATAAAGGTGTACAAAAACAGTTTTTTAAAGAAAACGATATCCCAACCTCTCCTTTCCAGATTGTAAATACGAAGGAAGATATGGAGAACAGTACTATCCCTTTTCCATATATTTTAAAACTGCGTAAAGATGGTTATGATGGCAAAGGTGTGATGAAAATCAATAGTGCAGCCGATCTGGCCAGAGCTTTCGATGCACCTTGTATTATTGAAAAACTGGTCGATTTTGAAAAAGAAGTTGCCGTAATTGTTGCCCGTAATGCCAACGGCGATATGAAAACTTTCCCGATGGTAGAAATGGAATTTAACCCAGAGGCCAATTTGGTTGAGTTTTTAATTTCCCCATCTACTTTTGCCGAAAGCTTGCAACAAAAAGCAGAAAACATTGCTAAAAATATTGCCTCAGCAATGAACATCACCGGGATTTTAGCGGTAGAAATGTTTATTTGCAAAGATGGAGAGTTGCTGGTTAACGAAGTGGCTCCTCGTCCGCACAATAGCGGTCACCAAACTATCGAGGGCAATTATGTTTCTCAGTTCGAACAACATTTACGTTCTATTTATAATTTGCCACTTGGCGATACTACGAGTATTACCAATGCCATTATGATTAACCTACTTGGCGAAAAAGGCTTCGAAGGTGTGGCTAAATATGAAAATCTGGAAAAAATACTAGCGATTGACGGTGTTTTTGTTCACCTGTATGGCAAGAAATACACAAAACCTTTCCGTAAGATGGGCCATGTAACCATTGTAGATATCGATAGAGAAAAAGCCATAGAAAAAGCACGCTTTGTACAAAAAACATTAAAAGTAATCGCATAAAACTCCTAGCCCTTTAAATGGGAATTAAAAACAAGGTGGAAATGCAAAAGTTTAAAGAAGTTAAAAAGAAATAAAATAAATATGAGTCAAGGAAATTCAAATTCGGCATTAGTTGGAATTATCATGGGTAGCAAATCAGATTTACCTGTTATGCAAGATGCTGCTGATGTATTAAAAGAATTTGGAATAAACTATGAAATTACGGTTGTTTCTGCCCACAGAACACCAGAACGGATGTTTAATTATGCTAAAGAAGCACAAGGCCGTGGTTTAAAAGTGATTATTGCCGGTGCCGGTGGTGCTGCCCATTTACCAGGAATGGTTGCTTCTATCACCACATTACCAGTAATTGGTGTTCCGGTTAAGTCATCAAACTCTATCGATGGCTGGGATAGTATTTTATCGATCTTACAAATGCCGAATGGTATCCCGGTGGCTACAGTGGCATTAAACGCTGCTAAAAATGCAGGTTTATTGGCCACTCAGATTTTAGCTACAGCTGATGATTCTTTAACAGTTAAAATGCAAGCTTATAAAGATGAACTGAGAAGAAAGGTTGAAGAAAGCGCTGATAGTCTTGAGTCCTAAGTCAGGAGTCTTTAGTCTATTCAACTAAGTTCGATTAATACAATATTATGGGTCGTCACCCTGACCTGTAGCGAAGTGGAAAGCTACGAAGTAAATTCATTTCGGGGTCTATTGCAGGAAAGATGCTGAAATAAATTCAGCATGACGATCTCATTAAGACAATTTGAAAGAAATGATCAGTATAATAATAACTAAACTTATTTAAACATAAATATAAAAGGGCGATGTAAAAATAATTTCATCGCCCTTTTTATTATAATACTATTTTTATTCACCTAGAATCTGTTAACTGAAAATCGCCAACTAATTAGTTCAGATTCGGGTCAACGGGAAAATTACTGATATGTGCATATTTTGGTCCTAAATTTACGATCACATCCCGCCAAAGTTTTTCATCATCGTTACTAAAAATGAGATCAGGATTAAAGGTATCGCTCACCATCCAGGCGTTCTGCTCTATTTCGCGATCGAGCTGTCCATGGCCCCAGCCAGAGTAGCCCATAAAAAATTTTATTTCCTCAGCGCTTATGGCATTGGTATTTAAAAGGATTTTAAGTGTTTCAAAATTCCCACCCCAATACAGTCCATTCCCAATAGGCTCACCACTCTGTAGTTTATCATAACTACGATGAATGAAATGTAAGGTATCTGCAGCAACAGGTCCGCCAAAATAAATGTAGTTTTTTGCATCCCATAAATCTTGTATCACATCATTCAGCATAAGATTACCTACCTGGTTAAGTATATAACCTACAGTTCCATCATCGCCATGCTCTGTTAATAGCACAACAGATCTTTTAAAATTAGGATCGGCCATAAATGGCTCTGAGATGAGCAAGCGGCCTGTTTTAGGTTTTATATTGTTCAGCATGATGATAATCATTTGTTACACCGTAAAAGATGTCTATTTTTGTTAAATGCAAGTTACAAATGAATTTCTACAAAACCTGCGCCAAGATTACAAAAGCGCTTTGCTGGATGAATCTGACGTTGATCAAGACCCAATTATCCAGTTTAAAAAGTGGTTTCAACATGCTGTTGATGCCCAGATATACGAACCCAATGTAATGACTTTAGCTACAGCCGATAAAGCCGGCAGACCCGATGCCCGTATTGTTTTACTTAAAGGCGTTGATACAGATGGATTTAGATTTTTTACGAATTACCTAAGTGCTAAAGGAAAAGAGCTAAAACGTAATCCATACGCAGCTTTAGTATTTTTCTGGCCTGAATTGGAAAGACAGGTGAGGATCGAAGGAACGGTAGAAAAACTAGATAAGGAAACTTCCGAAGAATATTTCAATACGAGGCCAATTGACAGTCAGATTGGAGCCGTAGCCTCTCCACAGAGCCAGGTTATTCCAAACAGAGCATTTTTAGAAGAAAAATTTGAAGAATTAAAGGCTAAAAGCACCGATAAAGGTATTGTAAAACCTGCGCACTGGGGCGGTTATATTGTAAAACCTACAAGGATAGAGTTTTGGCAAGGAAGAAGCAGCAGGCTGCACGACAGGATAAATTTCGAAAAGGTTAAAGGAATCTGGACTAAAACAAGATTGGCACCATAACTTAATATAATAAATAGAGATCGGGCTATCCGGCAAGATCTCTATTTTAACTAATCGTTTACTATTAAATTCTCTTTTTTTAATCTCTTAAAGATGAAACAAATCGCAGTTATAGGATCTGGCACGATGGGAAATGGCATCGCTCATACCTTTGCACAATTCAATTATCAAGTCAACCTGATTGATATTAATCAAGCTGCATTGGATAGGGCCATACAAACCATTACCAAAAATTTAGACAGACAGGTTGCCAAAGCCACATTAACAGAAGATCAGAAAGCGGCCGCTCTTAATAACATCACCACCTATACCTCAATAAAGGATGGCGTTCAAAGTTCCGATTTAATTGTAGAAGCCGCTACCGAAAATGTGGACTTAAAACTGAAGATTTTTAAGGATTTAGATGAGTACGCACCTGCACATGCTATTCTGGCTTCTAATACCTCCTCTATTTCCATTACGCAGATTGCTGCCATAACCGGTAGAGGTGATAAGGTAATCGGGATGCACTTTATGAACCCTGTTCCGGTAATGAAGCTAGTAGAAGTAATAAGAGGTTATGCCACCAGTGATGAAACAACCAGTACTATTATGTCGCTATCGCAAAGTTTGGAGAAAGTTCCTGTTGAGGTAAATGATTATCCGGGTTTTGTGGCTAACCGCATTTTAATGCCAATGATTAACGAGGCCATTTACACTCTGTATGAAGGCGTTGCAGGCGTTTATGAAATCGATACCGTAATGAAACTTGGAATGGCACATCCGATGGGGCCCTTGCAGTTAGCCGATTTTATTGGTCTGGATGTTTGTTTGGCAATATTAAAAGTATTGAACGACGGTTTTGGTAATCCTAAATACGCACCATGTCCATTATTGGTAAATATGGTTGCTGCAGGTAAAAAAGGTAGTAAAACTGGCGAAGGTTTTTATAAATATACTGCCGGATCAAAAGATCTTGTCGTTTCTGATAAATTTAAAAAATCCTAATTTTTTTAGCATTTAATTTTATATTTGCTGTATGAATGAGAATCTGGATCCTGAAGCAAGCAACCTAAGCCCAACCGATCGTGATATTGAAAGGGTTTTAAGGCCACAGGCTTTTGAAGATTTTACGGGACAGGAAAAAGTGATGGAAAATCTGAAGATTTTTGTTCAGGCGGCGAAACTCCGTGGTGAGGCTTTAGATCACGTTCTTTTGCATGGTCCTCCCGGATTAGGTAAAACCACACTCTCTCATATCATTGCCAATGAAATGGCTACTGGCATCAAAGTAACCTCTGGTCCGGTATTAGACAAACCTGGCGATTTGGCTGGTTTATTAACCGGCTTGGATGAAGGCGATATCCTTTTTATTGATGAGATCCATCGTTTATCTCCTCTTGTGGAAGAATATCTATACTCTGCCATGGAAGATTTTAAAATCGATATTATGCTCGAAACTGGCCCGAATGCCCGTTCTGTACAGATTTCGCTTAATCCTTTTACTTTAGTAGGTGCTACCACCCGCTCCGGATTGTTGACTGCTCCGTTAAGGGCACGCTTTGGCATCAATGCCCGCCTGGCTTACTATGACGCTAAATTGCTAACCACAATTGTGCTACGCTCTTCTGATATATTAAAAACGCCGATCAGTGATGAAGGTGCCTACGAAATTGCCCGCCGTAGCCGTGGCACGCCCCGTATTGCCAATGCACTTCTACGGAGAACAAGAGATTTTGCGCAGATTAAAGGAAACGGAAATATCGATACTGAAATTGCCCGCTATGCCCTCAATGCATTAAATGTAGATGAACATGGCTTGGATGAAATGGACAACAGGATCCTGGTTACCATTATCGATAAATTTAAAGGCGGTCCGGTAGGTTTAAAAACCATTGCGACAGCTGTTGGAGAAGATGAAGGTACTATTGAGGAGGTTTATGAGCCGTTTTTGATTCAAGAGGGATATATTATGCGTACTTCACGGGGTAGAGAAGTTACCGAAGCGGCTTACAAGCACTTAAAGAAAAATTATCCAGGCCAAACCGGGAAGCTGTTTTAATACAAGATTGTTTCTTGCCAAATCGTCATTTCGACTGAAGTGCAACGGAATGGAGAAATCTATTGTCGTTTTATAAACGATTTCTCTTCTATGATTGAATAAAAAAAAAGACCCTGAAATGAATTCAGGGTGACGTTACTCGGGTTACTATTGCATCAAATCAAACATTCCGTCCTCCTGATCCGATAGCTTTCGGATTTGTTTCAGGATCTTCTAAGAAATATACAATCCATCTGAACATTTAAGCCCTTTTGGTGTTCATAACATAGAAATCAAACATTATGAATATTGAATTACGTAAACTAACGCTCGAAGATTACGAAGATCTTAAAGAATCGATGCTCCAGGCCTACGACAGTATGGGTGGTTCCATCTGGCCAAAATCAAGTATTGCAAAACTTTTAAATATTTTCCCAGAAGGACAGCTCTGTATCGCTGTTGATGATAAGGTTGTAGCCTGTTCATTAGCCATTATTGTAGAGTACGACGAATATGGAGATCGGCATACCTACAAGTTGATCACTGGTGATTATTCTTTTACGACACACGATCCAAACGGCGACACCCTCTATGGAATCGAAATTTTCGTGCACCCTGACTTCCGTGGTTTGCGCTTGGGAAGAAGGTTATATGAGGCACGTAAAGAACTCTGCGAAAGCCTAAATCTAAAAAGCATTATTGCCGGTGGCAGAATTCCGGGTTATCACCAATATGCAGAACAGCTTAGCCCAAGGCAGTATATAGACAAGGTAAAAGCAAAAGAAATTTACGATCCTACATTGACTTTCCAGATCTCTAATGATTTTCACGTAAGAAAAGTATTGAAAAACTATTTACCTGGTGATAAAGAATCAAAAGAGTATGCTACCTTAATTGAGTGGAATAACATTTATTATCAAGGTATTGATGCTTCAGCCCGTTCGGCAATGACCATCCGTTTGGGTTTGGTGCAATGGGAAATGCGTTTATTCCCCAATATGGATGCATTTTATGAGCAAGTAGAGTTTTTTGTTGATGCGCTAAGTGGTTACAAATCAGATTTCGTGATGTTCCCTGAGCTATTCAACACGCCCTTACTGCAACCTTATAATCATTTGCCAGAGATTGAGGCCATGCGCAAACTCGCCGAAAAAACAGAAGAGATTGTACAAAAAATGCATGAGTATTCCTTGAGCTACAATACTAACATCATTACAGGCAGTATGCCACTTATTGAGGATGGCAAACTTTATAATGCCACTTACCTTTGTCACCGTACCGGTAAAATAGACGAGTATAGAAAAATCCACATTACACCGAATGAGCAAAAATATTATGGTATGATCGGTGGCGATAAAGTACAGGTATTTGATACCGATTGTGGTAAAGTGGGCATTTTGATCTGTTACGATGTAGAATTCCCTGAATTAAGCCGCATTTATGCCGATCAGGGCATGCAGATTTTATTTGTACCATTCTTAACGGATACACAGAATGGTTATACACGTGTTCGCCATTGCGCACAAGCAAGAGCTATAGAAAACGAATGTTATGTGGCCATTGCAGGCTGCGTGGGCAATTTACCGAAGGTAAACAACATGGACATCCAGTTCGCGCAATCGGCAGTTTTTACACCTTCTGATTTCGCTTTCCCTACCAATGCCATAAAAGCAGAAGCTACGCCAAATACGGAGATGGTTTTAGTGGTAGATGTTGACCTGCATTTACTAGACGAACTGCACCACTATGGAACAGTAAAAGTGCTAAAAGACAGGCGGAAAGACCTTTATCAGGTTAAACTATTAAAATAAAAACACATAAAAAATGCCGGTCAAATTAATTTACCGGCATTTTCATTTTAATCTAAAGCTAATTATTTTCTCATCACAAACCATATAATCAAACCAATGATAATGGCTATCGGTAAAACCCATTTTAAGGCTTGACCGCCACCGTTTTCATCTTTCTCAGTAACGGCAGGTTTTGCCGGCCCCGGGTTTTCTTTATGACTTTCGTAATCTTTTTCGATCGGTTTAGGAGCTGCTCCTGATTCCGTATGTTGTGGATCTATATTTTCCATAGCTAATACTCTAAAAGTTCGTCCTTTCCTAGTGTAATTTCAATCAGGATGAACCATAATTAATTAATTTAGTTTCTGTATTTAGAACAAGTGATTAATGAAAATGTTTTAAATCCTAAGCCTTATCTTTGCAGATCGGTGTACAACAATTCTGCAAAATATAGCCAACTCATCAAAGATGAAGCCCTGCGTTTGGGTTTTATGGCCTGTGGCATTTCAAAAGCTGAATTTCTTGAAGAAGAGGCACCAAGGTTAGAAAAATGGCTGAATCAAAACCGCCATGGTGAAATGAAATATATGGAAAATTATTTCGATAAACGCCTCGACCCCAGACTTTTAGTTGAGGACGCAAAATCAGTAATTTCCTTATCCTTAAACTATTATACAGAAGAAAAACAATCAGATCCTGATGCGCCAAAAATTTCCAAATATGCGTACGGACAAGATTACCATACAGTAATAAAAGATAAATTAAAGGAATTAACTCATTTTATTGAAGAAAACATTGGTGAGGTTTCGGGAAGGGCATTTGTAGATTCTGCTCCGGTTTTAGATCGTGCCTGGGCGAAAAAATCGGGTATTGGCTGGATTGGTAAAAATTCTAACCTGATCAGTAAAACTGATGGTTCCTTTTTTTTTCTTGCAGAGTTGATTGTTGATCTGGAGCTAGATTACGATCACCCATATCAAGCTGATTATTGCGGAAGCTGCACAAGATGTTTAGATGCCTGCCCAACTGATGCCATTATTGCACCTCAGGTTGTAGATGGAACCAAATGTATCTCCTACCTCACCATTGAGCTGAAAAATGAAATTCCCAATGAGTTTAAAGATAAAATGAGCAACTGGATGTTCGGTTGTGATATCTGTCAGGATGTTTGCCCATGGAATCGTTTCTCTAAAGCACACAATGAAGAAGCTTTTAAGCCTGAGAACGGCTTACTGGATTTGAACGCAAAAGATCTGACTGAAATTACAGATGATGTTTTTAAAAAGGTCTTTAAAGGATCGGCAGTTAAGCGCACTAAATTCTCCGGACTAAAAAGGAATATCGATTTTCTGAAACCTGAATAGTCACAAATCTTTTTTATATTTGATATTATGACTGACATTCAATTATATACAAAATTAGCAGACTTACCTACCGGGCTAAAAAAAAGGGTATCAGATTATATTGATTCTTTAATGGCAAAAGAGAAATCAATTGATAAATCAAAAAAAAGAGTATCTGGTTTAGGGAAAGGTCTAATTAGCATAAAGGATAATTTTAATGATCCTATTGAAGGTTTTGAAGATTACCTATAATGAATCTTTTACTTGACACGCATATTGTAATCTGGTTTATCACTAATGATGATAAACTTTCAAAAAAAGTCAAAGATCTTATTGAAGATTCAAAAAACAAGTGTTTTGTTAGTATAGCTAGTTATTGGGAATTATCCATTAAATATGCTCTAGGAAGGTTGAATTTAAATTCAACAATTGAAGAAATATTTAATATTATAGAAAAAAGTGGATTTGACATACTACCTATTACATTGAATCATATCATCCAACTTTCAAAGCTACAGCATTTCCATAATGATCCTTTTGATAGATTGATGATATCTCAATCAATTACTGAAAATCTAAGCTTAGTAAGCAATGACAATTATTTTCCAGCTTATAAAATACAACTCATTAATCAATAATGCGTTATACTCAATTTATTTCAGCATCCACAATCAAAGAATTAAGTTTAATAGATCCTGAAACAAGTTCATTATGACGATCGCCATAAAACTTACCTATGTTAAGGAAGTCAAGTTTTTGGGCGATTTGCTCAGTTCAACTTAACTTCCTCCGTATTCATCTAATTCAATGAAAAACCATTATCGCTTTTCACTTTATCAGGGGTGTGTGGGTTTCCCATCACTACTTTTGATAATTTCTTGCTTGTTTTTATATTTATTTTCACTTGCGTATCCCCTTTTTCCCAAACACCAATAGTGTTATGGTTATTTTCGACAGAACCATCGTCATAAGTCAGGGATAAATCGATTGGCAACGGCTTAACGCTTTTGTTCTCAATGGTAATTGTATATCCACTTGATGTTTTGTCAACTGCTTTAATAGCCATATCGGTAACGCCATCTTCAAAAAACCAGTCTTTCCAGAACCAGTTTAAATTTTTACCGCTTCCCTCATTCATGCTATTAAAGAAATCGTATGGCATCGGGTGTTTACCATTCCAGTTTTTAATATAAGTATGCAAAGCTTTGGTAAACAGTTCATCTCCTAGGTAATCTTTAACAAACAAATAAGCCAAACCTGGTTTAGGGTACGAATTGGTAAAAGATCCTGATCCTTTTAAATCTGGTGTTAAAGTCATTATTGGGGTATCATCTTTGCCGCCAGATGACGAAGCAGTAGGTTGTACGCCGTATTCATCAACAATTGTAGAATCAATCATCGGAGAAATCAACCACTCGCCTATTGTGGCCCAACCTTCGTCCATCCAACCATATTTTGTCTCATTTATGCCCATGTAAAAAGGAAACATAGTATGAAAAATTTCATGGTCGGTTAAAGTAATCGCATCTGTGCGGTTATCAACCGGGTTATCGTTCACCATCATTGGGTATTCCATTTGGTCCAAACCATCGAATATCGTTTCATGATTGTATGGAAAAGGCCATTTAGGAAAAGTATAACTCATGGCTTCAACCGTTTTACGGGCGAAATCAATCACTTCGTAATAATCTTTATGTTTTGGATTAAAAACAGCATCAACACGGGTTCTTCTTTTTGTTTTAGGATCAACTACTAAACTGCTCGATTTCCACAGGTAATGATCGCTTAGCGCAAATACAAAATCAGTAACGTTTTTAGCCTCGAATTTAAAGGTATTAAAAGCATTCTGCTGAGTTACTTTTTTATCAGCTAAATCTTTGTCGGTAATCACATCAATTACAGCGTCATTTTTTTCGGCAGATAACATTCTGGAAACAATATCTTTCTGGAAAACTTCTGAAGGGTTTTTCAGGTCGCCGGTTGCCCAAACTCCATATCCACCTGGAACCGTAATTGAAGCATTGAACTGGTCAAAATCGTTATAAAACTCCTCAGCTCCTGTGTAAGGGAATTTATTCCACCCGTCTACATCATCATAAACCGCAATACGCGGGAAAAAGTAAGCCACGAAATGAGATCCCTCATCTACCTGACCTGTACGCATATGCGATCCTTTATTTAAAGTATAGCTATAATCTATAGAAAAGCTAATGGTTCTGCCAGGAACAACCGCAGGAACATTCACCGTCATATTGGTTCCATCAATTTTAAAATCAGTGATTGACTTTCCGTTCGTTGCCAGTTTTTCAATATCAACTCCATCACCCAGGTCAGACTCTGCCAATTTTGACTTTCTTGGTGTTCCTTTTTTATATAGATTTGGGTAAAGCTTAAACCATATCTGCTTCAGCGTATCAGGACTATTATTGGTATAAGTTACCTGAACCTTACCTTTTAACAACCTGCTGGTTGGATTAAAATCTACATTAAGATCATATTTTGAAATATTTTGCCAATAATTTTTCCCAGGTTTTCCGTCCATATTTCTCGTTTCCTTTTGATAGGTTTTTTGAAATTCAGGTGCTATTGATAAAGTAGTCTGCGCATTAGCGTAAAACGCTGTACACAATAAAAGGCTAAATATTTTTATAGATTTCATTTTTTGAGTTTAGGGCAAAGCGCTTTGCGCATAGCGTAATCTTATCTTTTAATAAAAAATCAATATTAACCGATTAACCAAAATCTACTTACCAAACTTCATTTTCAACTGCTCCAACATATCTGTATTAATCGGCTGTGCAGGTTTTTCTGTCTTTGGTTGAGGTTTCTGTTGATATTGAGGTTTATTGGCAGGTGTATTATTTTGAGGTCGTGCTGCCCTGTTCTCATTTTTCTTTACATTGAATTTTGCCCACTCCTCATCTAATTTCTTCTTTGTGTACAAGGGGAAATCGCCATTCTTCATCCAGGCATAATAACTAGGTTCTACTGAAAATACCTGTGCTGTTGTTTTACCTTTATGTTTACCAAAATTGAAACACACTTCATCATTATCATTATACACCAATCTACCAGCAAAATCTACCGGTTTATTAATATTGGTAAAAATATGCAGTGCATCTACGTCATTTACAACGGGAATACTTTTTACACCTTGTTTGCTCTCAAACTCGGTTTCTTTGTACATTTCTAACTGTCCAAGTAAAACCTTATAAGTGGCAATAACATCTGCTTCTGCAGCATGTGCATTAATTAAATCTTCCTGACAATAGAATTTATAAGCCGCTTTTAAGGTACGTTGCTCCATTTGATGGAATATATTCTGTACATCAACAAACTTGCGGTTATTCATATCAAAATCTACTTCAGCTCTTAAAAATTCTTCTAAAAGCATCGGGATATCAAATTTATTCGAATTGTATCCCGCCAGATCACTTTCTCCAATAAATTCGGCAATTTCGGCTGCCAAAGTTTTAAAGGTAGGCTCGTTTGCAATGTCTTCATCATAAATACCGTGTATTAACGAAGTTTGCAAAGGAATCGGCATTTCTGGATTTACACGCCAGGTTTTAACCAGTTCAGAACCATCTGGCATGGCTTTTAAAATCGCTATTTCAACGATTCTGTCGGCTCCAACATTAATTCCAGTAGCTTCTAAATCAAAAAATGCTAATGGGCGCTTTAAATTTAATTTCATTTCTTATGATGTGAGATTGGCGACATTAGATTTGAATCGGAATGTCAAATTCTTTTTTTTCAAAAGTGCTAAAAAGGTTTCATTAGTTCTGTAAAACAGCTTTATTAATTTATAAATTTAATTGTCAAATTATTTCAGAATGTTAGTTTGTAGGATTAAATTGCGACAATTTATATACGCTCAAATGAATAAGACATTAGCCATACTATTCCTCCTATTTTTATCATTAACTACTCATGCTCAAAACTTTGACTTTGGCGCAATCACTTATGATGATTACGAATTCGACAGAAAAAAATTAGACAGTAATGCCAACGCTATTGTTTTAAAAGAGTTTGGTACAGCATCTATCCAAAGGGATGATAATACTGGAAGTTTAGAACTGATTTTTGAGCACCATGTGAAAATCAAAATCTATAATAAAGAAGGCTTTAAGGAAGCTAATATTGTTATTCCAACCTATAAAGACGAATCTCGCGAAGAAACGATCAATGATTTAAAAGCTTCTACTTTTAATTATGTAAACAATAATTTTGTAGAAACCGTAATGGACAGAAAGGCTGTTTTCACTGAAAACCGGTCAAAATACACCAGACTAACCAAGTTTACGCTTCCAAACCTCAAAGAAGGCGCTATAATTGAATATAGTTATAGGTTAAAATCGCCCAACTTATTTAATTTCAAAACATGGGAATTTCAAAGCAGCATTCCAAAGGTGATTAGCGAATATTTGGTTTACATCCCAGGCATTTACAATTACAATGTTTCCTTACGTGGATTTCAAAAACTGACGGATCAAAAAGCAGAACTGAGCAAAGAATGTTTAAGGCTTTCAGGCGTAGCTATCGATTGCTCAAAAATCAACTACATGATGAAAAACATTCCGGCATTTATCGAAGAGGATAACATGACCGCGCCCAGTAACTTTAAATCGGCTATTTATTTTGAGCTTTCGGACGTACAGAATTTGAATGGAGCAAAAACTTCCTATACTAAAACCTGGAAAGATGTTGATTATGAACTGTCATCGTATAAAACCCTGGGCGATCAGATGAAAAGGAAAGATGTTTTTAAAGACCTCATTCCAGAAATTACGAAAGGAAGCACTACCGATTTAGATAAAGCAAAAGCCGTTTATAATTACATTAAAAAACAGATCAAATGGAATAATTATTACGGAAAATACGCCGAAGATAACATTAAAAAAGCACTAGAAAACAGATCGGGCAACGTAGCAGATATTAACCTGAGCCTAATTGCGGCACTTTCTGCAGCTGGTTTAGATGTAGAGGCTGTTATCCTTTCTACCCGTGATAATGGAACAGTAAACAAGCTTTATCCGGTAATGAGTGATTTTAATTACCTGGTTGCTAAAGTAAATCTTGCCGATAAAAGTTATTTACTGGATGCTACAGAACCACTTCTACCCTTCGGATTGTTACCACTTCGGTGTATTAACGACCAGGGCAGGGTAATCAATTTAAAGAAACCATCTTACTGGATTGATTTAAAGGCCAGCCAGAAAACAACTACCAGTTATATCCTAACAGGAAAAATGACAACTGAAGGAAAAATCATTGGCACTTTAACTACCCATACCATGGGTTACGCGGCATATGGCAAACGTAAAGATATTCTTCGATACAATTCGCCGGATGAATATGTCGAGAAGCTTGATGAACGTTTAACCAGAATTAAGATACTTGATCATCAAATTTTGAACCTGGATAGTGTAGAAAATTCTTTAATAGAAAAATACGAGGTAGAGTTTACCATAAACGATGGTACAAATAAAGATCAGTTTTATTTTAGCCCATTTTTTATCAATACCATTTCGAAAAATCCATTTAATTTAAACGAACGTACCTACCCAGTTGATTTGGGTGCAGCGTCTGACGAGCGCATTATCATCAATGTGCTTTTACCAGAAAAATACCAATTGATAGAAAAACCAAAAGATATGGCAATAGCTTTACCCAATTCTGGTGGAAAGTATTTATTGCAAACAGGTTTAGATGGAAACACTATTTCGATGAGTCAGATTTTACAGTTTAACAATGCTATTTATCAGCCTGAAGAATATCTTTTCTTAAAGGAATTCTATAGCAAGATCATCCAAAACCAGAAAACAGAGTTTTTATTAAAAAAAGCAAATTAAATGAGATTCTTATTTACCACATTTTCCTTGCTTTTAGTTTCTGTTGTTGGCTTTGCGCAAGACAACTATGATGTTGATTTAATTCCCGCTAACCTGCGCAACCGCGCCAATGCCTGTATCAGGAATGAAGAAACAACCATCGATATGCGCTCGCCTGATAACGTAATGCTTAATGTAAAAAAAGCCATTACGGTATTTAACCAAAATGGAGAGGACGAAGCACGTTTGGTACTCTATTACGATAAAAATATTTCAATTAAAGGGATAAGAGGAGAAGTTTACAACAGCGTTGGCAAACTCACCAACAAGTTTTCTCAAAACGATTTTGCTGATATGAGCGCGGCCGATGGGTTCTCCCTATTTGTTGATAGCCGCGTAAAACACTATCTACCACCGGTAAACCAATATCCTTACACCCTGGTTTACAATTATGAAATTAGAAATAAACAAAATCTGATTATACCCGATTGGAGCCCGAAACCAGCAGATGATGTTTCAGTAGAGAAAAGTACTTATACCTTTATTTGTAAGCCAACAGATCAGGTAAGAATAAAAACCCAGAATTATAGCGGAACACCAGAAGTACTAACTGATGAGAAGCAGAAAAAAACAATTTGGAAGGCAAATAATATCCTGGCGGTTAGAACTGAACCCTATAGCCCGGCGCACGAAACTTATGCAACCAACATCCAGATTGCCCCGCAAGCGTTTTATTATTACAACCATAAAGGCAGTTATACCAACTGGAAAGAGCTAGGCAAGTGGATTTATGACGATTTGTTAGCAGAACGCAAAGCCTTGCCACCTGCCACCATCGAAATGATAAAGGATCTTGTAAAGAACGAAAAAACGGACAAGGATAAGGCGCGTAAAATCTATCAGTACTTACAAGAGAAAACAAGATACATTAGTGTACAGATTGGTATTGGTGGTTTTCAGCCGATTGCAGCCAGCGAAGTAGATCGGTTGGCTTATGGTGATTGTAAAGCTTTAGTAAACTATATGCAAAGCCTGCTCAGTGCAGCAAATATAGATTCTTATTACTGCGTAGTATCGGCTGGTTCTGAAAAGAAAAGTATGGACCCGAACTATGCCAGTATGGTACAAGGCAATCATATTATTTTATGCATGCCGTTAAAGGGCGACACAACCTGGTTAGAATGCACCAGCCAAAAAATCCCCTTTGGCTTTTTAAGCGATTTTACGGATGATAGATTGGTGCTTGCCTGTACTAACGAGGGAGGTAAACTATTGCATACACCAAAACTAACAACTGCTGAGAACTTGCAGATACGTAAAGCCAACTTAACTGTTCAGTTAGATGGCACTGTATCTGGAAAAATGAATACCGTGTATGCTGGCTCACAATATGAAAATCAGGAATCGCTGATTGGTAAATCAATAACCGAACAGCATAAACTACTAAAAGAAGCTTATAACATTGACAATATTGATTTCGAAGCAGTGTCCTTTGCGCAGAAAAAAGATATATCGCCCAAATTAACTGAAGAAGTAAGCATTAATATCAGAAATTATGCGCCTGTTAATGGAAATAAAATGTTTTTACAGCTCAATGCCTTTAACCTGAGGCGGTCAATTCCTGAAATAAAGAACAGAACACTGCCTGTTTACATTAACCGTGGATATACAGACGAAGATAGCATTGTTTATACCTTGCCAGATAATGTAATTACAGAATTGATTATTGGACAAGATAAAGCTTTTAAAAGCCCTTTCGGAGAATATGTATGTAAGGCCAGCTTAGTAGGCAACAAACTAACCTATTACCGGAAATTTATACTAAACGATGGTACATTTCCTGCAGCGCAGTATAATGAGTTTTCGAAATTCATTAATGATGTAAATGCTGCAGATTATTTAAAATTAGCACTTAGCTTAAAAAAATAATCCCGAGGCCAATACCAATAATCATGATCAGGTACATCAAAATTTCTGTTGAAGCAAATCTTTTGTATTTGGTCCAGAAAGAGTAATCATTTTCTTCGTTTGGCATTTTACATTTTTATGCAGCAAAAATAGGAAAATAGATTTAAAGAAAAATTAGTAAGTTTTCCCCCGCAGATTAAAGCGATTAACACAGATTATAATTTAATTAGAGAGGATCATTTCCGTTAGGCATGACAAGCTACTCAAATCTGTGTCCTTCTGCGATTCTGCGGGAAACAACAGATATGATATAGCTTGCCGCCTCACATTCCTAAAAGCTATATTATTCCGCTTTAAGTCACGAAAATGTAAAACCAAATGTATTTGAAACGCTACAGAATTGATTTGGGCAACATTTGAGCAAAACAACCGTATAAATAGCTCAATATCAAACTAAACCATACTGAATGAAGAAATACATCCTGGACATTGCTACGATTTTTTTGATGGGTATGAGCATTGTCGGAACAAGTTGGAAAGCAGCGGAGCTTCCCCATACACAACAAGAAGTAGTTAAGTACGTAGCTACAGATAGCTTATACAATCAATATATCTCAAATATTTACCATCAGGTTCATTTAGATTCTGCCGGATTAAGTGAACAGGTTTTTGAAAAAGCCCTAACCGGTTTTTATAACTTAAAATATTCTGGTCTTTTAAATAGCAAATCTATTTTAACCATTGCCGATTTTGATCAGGAAAGTTCTAAAAAACGCCTGTATATTATCGATCTTGCGAGCAAAAAACTGGTATTAAATACTTGGGTAGCTCATGGGCAAAACAGTGGTGGCGATAAACCAGCCTACTTTTCCAACAATATCAATTCGAACCAGAGTAGCTTAGGTTTTTATTTAACCGGTGAAGTCTACTACGGAAAACATGGCCGTTCGCTTAAATTGGATGGTATGGACCAAGGTTTTAACAGCAATGCAAGAGAAAGGTCCATTGTGGTTCATGGCGCCAGTTATGTAAGTCAAAAAAGCATCGATCAATTAGGCAGACTGGGCAGAAGTCAGGGTTGTCCTGCTGTCCCGGCTAAGTTGGCCGATCAGGTGATCAATACCATCTCTGACCGAACGGTACTGTTCATCAATAATTCAGAACAACAATACAATTCATCATTTTTAAATGAAACACTGGCAGCAAGTGTTGTATTAAATCAGGAACAGATTTTAGCAGCCCAAATGGATTAATGTTGTTTAATATTTTTGGCGTTCAGGTTTTTAGGTAAAATCCAGATAAAAAACGATTTGCTACTGGCTAGTAAATCCCAAACCCAACGGTTACTGTCTACCCCCTTTTCGCCGCAGTCTACAACTTCTGCCCGTTTGAGCAGTTTTTTAACCAAAGCTTGAATCCATTTTATTTGCACCATGCGATTGAAGGATAGTCCCAGATAATCGCAATACACATGTACCAGGATTTCTACAATAAGCGAAGCGTTAGAAATCGCTAGTGCTTTACCGAAATGCTGTTCATAATCGGCTTTAATTGTATTTATCAAAAGCTCAAACCTTGCATCTGCTTTTCCATCAAGATAAGTCCAAAGTTGAGCATTACTATACACGCGGATTAATTGTGGTTCGAGCCCTACTTTAATTTTATTACCTGCCAGTTCATAAATTTTATCCATTCATTAAAAATCAATTGTAGCTGTTAGATAGTGATATTACCGAATTGTTAATCAATCCGATATATAAATTTCTGACACAAATGATGGACAAAGTTATCTGATAATTGTTTGCCCAAACGAATGTTAAGTAGCATTGTGAGTAATTTTTTTAATCGGTTGCCAATATTTTAATCATCTTTGGGGTTGAAAAGATAAGCCCATTCATGAAGATTGTAATTGCAGAAAAGCCCTCTGTTGGTCGTGAACTTGCTAAAGTTTTCGGAGCAACCACCAGAAAAGATGGATACATTGAAGGTAAAGGATATTCTTTTACCTGGGCATTCGGGCATTTATTACAATTGGCTCCCCCTCAAGATTATGGCTTTATTGGCTGGAGGAAGCAACATTTACCCATGCTTCCGCAAAAGTTTAAACTTGCCATTAGAAAGATTAAAACAAAAGATGGTTTTGTAGAAGATCCGGCAGTGCGAAAACAATTAGACACCATAAAAAAACTTTTTGATGAGGCGAGTGAAATTATTGTGGCTACGGATGCGGGGCGTGAGGGTGAATTAATTTTCAGGTACATTTATTATTACCTCAAATGCAAAAAACCTTTCAAACGCCTTTGGATCTCTTCGCAAACAGATGAAGCTATAAAAGATGGATTCAGAAATTTAAAACCCGGAACCGATTACGATACCTTGTTTAATTCGGCCCATTGCCGCTCAGAGTCAGACTGGCTGGTGGGAATGAATGCCACACAGGCGCTAAGTATTTCGGCAGGTAACAGAACAGTTCTTTCATTAGGGCGGGTACAAACGCCTACCCTGGCCATGATCTGTGCTCGTTTTTTGGAGATTAAAAATTTCGTTCCTCAAACCTATTATCAAATCAGTATTTTACTTTCTAAAGATGAACAGGTTTTTAAGGCTATATCAACCTCGAATTATAAAGAAAAGGAAGAAGTAGAAAAGTTATTTGCGCTTGTAGAGGATGTGGCTTCTGGTTTTCCAACCGGCGGAAACATTACAGCTGTAGAAGCAAAGCCAAGAAAAGAACCACCTCCCTTATTGCACGACTTAAGTAGTTTACAGCAAGAAGCCAATAAGAAAAAGGGATATACTGCTGATCAAACACTTAATATTTTGCAAAACCTGTACGAGAGCAAATTGGTTTCTTACCCCCGTACCGGATCGCGCTACATTGGTGATGATGTTTTTGCCGGAGTTCCAGATTTGATTGCAAAATTTACCGATCATGCTGATTTTGGAAAGCAAGCACAGTTTTTGCAAACCATCACTTTAAATAAGCGAAGTGTTAACGCTAAAAAAGTAACCGATCACCATGCTGTTTTACCAACCGGCGAACAAGCTTATGGGCTAAGCTCAGATAAACAAGCTGTATACGATATGGTTGTTGGTCGGATGATTGAGGCTTTTCATCAGGAATGTATTAAGGAGTTAACCAAAATAACCATTCAATCAGGAGTTACGTTTGTGGCCAATGGAACGGTAATCCGCTCTGCAGGCTGGCGGGCTGTTTTTAACGACCCTGAAGATGATAAAAAAGATGAAGACAATGTAGCTTTACCAAAGGTTGCTGTTGGAGAACTATTGCCTATAACAGAAAAATCTCTTTTAGAAAAGCAGACTAAACCAAAGCCAATGTATAACGAGGCTTCGCTATTAAAAGCGCTCGAAACCTGTGGTAAAGAGATTGAAGACGAAGAACTGCGTTATGCCATGAAAGATAGTGGCTTAGGTACGCCGGCAACTCGTGCATCCATTATCGAAACGTTAATCACCAGAGAATATATTACAAGGGAAAAGCGAAATCTTGTACCTACCAATAAAGGTTTGGCTGTTTATGAAGTAGTGAAGGACAAGCAGATTGCACAGGCTGAACTTACCGGACAGTGGGAAAAAAGATTGGAAGAAATACGTTCAGGCTCATCCGTAAAAGATTTTAAATCAGAAATTACAGAATATACCAAAACCATTACGCAAGAACTGTTAATTGCAGGGGCCAGTATATCGGGCAAACTCGCAGAAGAAAAGAAACTGGAAAAGGTTTAGCATCAACTTGCGTCATATCATGTGAAGCAATTGTAAAAAGCAACAATTTTACGGTTACAGCTCCATAAATTCCCAGGCGCTGTGGTATGCGTTCAATTGCTCAGCATACTGGATAAATTCAGCATAAAAATTAGATTTCGATAAAGTAGAACTATCGCCAATAACAACCAGCTTTTTCTTTGCCCTTGTCATGGCAACATTCATTCTCCTGGTATCTGACAAAAACCCAATGCTTCCATCACCATTACTCCTGGTGAGGCTAATATAAACCACATCACGTTCCTGCCCCTGAAAGCTATCAATGGTGTTAACTGCAATGTTATTGCGATATGGATTTAAAATTTCATTTTCCTGAACCAACGCATTTAAAATCTGAACCTGCTGTTTATAAGGGGAGACAATGGCAACAGACGGAAAACTATCAGTTAAGGTTTTATCTGTCAAACTAGCAACCAAATTCGTTAAATGTTTGACCAAAAATGCAGCTTCATCAGGATTGGTTGTACTTGTTCCATCTAATTTTTCGTCAAAACTACAACCTGCAGTATCGATAAATTGAATCGGTTGATCGCCGGTAAACAATAAATGATCGGCAACAGAGTGATGCGCTATTAACTCATTTTTATAAAACACCCGAGATGAATAACCCATAATATTTTTGTTCATTCTGTATTGCTCTTTTAACAACACAACCGACTCTGGATGAAGATTTACTGCTTTTTCGAGTAAAGTATTACTTAAACCATTTCTGGCTGCTTCATTTGATTTTATAGTTGGAGAAAGCTGAAAATGATCACCAGCTAATATTACTTTCTGTGCTTTTAAAATCGGTATCCAACAAGCAGGTTCCAAAGCCTGGCCAGCCTCATCAATTACAATGGTATTATACTTTAAATTCCGAACAGTATAATGGTTGGCTCCCACCAGGGTGGCGGTAATAATCTGTGCTTTAGTAAACAGATTATCCATAATATACTGCTCCGTTTTTTCTACTTCCTTTCCAATTTTATGCGCTTCATCAAACAAGGCCTTACGTTGCTCCCGTTCTGCTTTGCCGAAGCTCCGCTTGTATTTATGAGCCATGTTTTTATACTCACTGGCTTGTTTTTTTAAAGCCTTAATCGTTTTCATCTCCGGATGATCGGCCATTTGATGATCAAGAGTAGCCGCAAGCAATCTTTCTGAAACCCTTGCCGGATTCCCCACACGGATTACTTTTAACCCTTCAGCCGCTAATTTTTCAGTAAGTAAATCAACAGCAGTATTACTTGGTGCTACCACCAGGATTTTTTGATCGCTGTGTTTAACCAACGATTTTATAGCGTGCACAAGTGTTGTCGTTTTTCCAGTGCCTGGTGGACCATGAACCACAGCCAAATGATCGGCTGCAATAATTTTATTCACCGCTAATTGCTGCGAGTCGTTTAGCGTATTTGGAATGATAAATTTCTCTTCGCCCCGAAATGAAGGTTTTTCTCCTTTCGTTAAAATACGGATCAGTTTATTTTCTGATTCATTTTCTGCCAAATGTGTAGCCTGTTTAAGGGCACTCTGCATTTCGTCGTAACTGTTATTATCAAAAAGTAAATCTACACCAAGTTTGCCATCTCTGGTCCAGTCTGGTAATTCATCAACACGGAAGCTGATTTTCATCCTGCTGCCACTTTGGTGATTTATAATCCCCTCTATCCGATCTTCCTTGGCATCGTGATTAGAAAATAATACCACCGCCGAACCAAAACGGAACTGATGCGAAAAATCCTGATGGGTAGTCCTTTCCAACTCTACAGTTAAATAATCGCCACGGCCTATTTCGGTGTTCCTGATTGCAATAGGATACCAGGTTAAACCCAAGGCTCTCCTATCGGCAGCCGAAGTATTTTCAGTAAGTTTTAAATACGATTGTAAATCTTCGTTGCGCTCAGTATTGAGCAGATCTTGGAGTTTTTTGAAATATTCTTTTGGCAAGGATAAACTGGTTAATTGTGAAAATTGGTTAACTGGTTAATTGTTAAATTGTTTGATTGCTAACTAAAAACTGCCAATTGTAAACTGATTAATTGCTTAATTGTTAGATTGATGTATTCTTCAAGAGCCGAAAATATTTGTTCTTAAAGGTAAATCAAACGCTTAGCGCCATGCACATAGCGCTATAAAACAAGCTCGTTATGCAGTCTTAATAGAGTTTCTTCGGCATCATCGCAAAAACCAGGGTGTACTTTTGAGCACTGCACTACCGTACTTCTGGTTGCCGTGAGCCACCTAAAACGGGAAGCCTGGTCGTATTGACCAATGGGACCTGATCCTTTTGCGGCTGTACTTATTCTTTCAAAAGCACATAAGTTCTCTTTTAGCTCTTCTAAATCTATCTTCGCAGAAAAAGCCTTTACTCTTGTCTCATCCAGGAAAAAAACACTTTTTAAAAACTTTTGCTTGGCACAAAACAAAATAATGCCCACATTAATAAATTCTTCACGTTCTACCCTGGGCATTACGCGAATCACAGCGTACTCAAATAAGAATTTCCCTTGCATGCTGTGCTTCCTTTAAAAATATAGTTGAATGAGTTAACCTGGTAGTAAGGAAATGCGTATAGGCATTACGGTGTGCTGCTTTACTTTCAAAGTTCGTTTCGCCTTCCAACCAGTCGTCAGGGATTAAATTAATAACAGATTTGATCTTTTCAGGGCTAAGTAGTTTGCTGAATTCATCATTTACACTTTCCAGTTCAGTTGCCCATGGTAACAATACGTGGTCTTTTACCAAAAAGAAGGGTTTAATAGCCTGTTCTTCCCAGTTTTGCCAAGAATGATGAAAATATAATGCAGCACCATGGTCGATTAGCCAAAGCTCCTTATGCCACAGCAACATATTGGTATTTCTGCACGTCCGGTCCATGTTGGTTAAAAAACAATCTAGCCATACAATCTGCGAGGCAAGTTTAGCATCAACAGTAGTTACAGTCGGATCGAATGTTATTGCGCCAGATAAATAGTGTAATGCCAAATTTAAGCCCACGCTGGCTTTTAGCAGATCTTGGATTTCTTCGTCGGGTTCTGTTCTCCCAAAAGCTTCATCTAAATTGGCAAAAACCAATTCAGGTACACGCAAACCTAAATAGCGGGCTATTTCGCCACCAATTAGTTCGGCAATTAAAGCCCGGGTACCCTGTCCTGCCCCTCTAAATTTAAGTACATATAAAAAGTTATCATCAGCTTCCGCAATGGCAGGCATAGAGCCACCCTCGCGCAAAGGCGTAACGTATCTGGTTACATTTACCGTTCTAAGTTGTAAATCGTTCATATCTGCAGATAGAATGGCCTTTTATTTTATTTAGGGCACAATTCTAAACTTGCTGCAAATTTAGCAGAATTCCAACAATAAATTGGTCAAAGTTTAGTCGTAAAGATTCTGATGGGAGGGATGCTGATCAATCGTTAAAAATAAACAGTTATTTTTTTGAAGCGCAAAGCCAGTAGCCATTAGGGAGGGTTCAGTCCTGCTGTCCATTCCAATCCTTTTGGTTAAAACCCGATATTAAACAATGCAAGGGGCGTCCAAAAGGGATTTCCATTGCCATCAGGGCTATATGGCTTTGACCATTATTTAGTCCGAGGTCCAAAGTCAGCGTTCTTGAGTCAATTGTCAAGAGTAAATTGCCTATCGCAAGGAAAACTGGCATAAAAGCAAAAACAGGAGTAAGCTAAACCCGACCATAGTGAAATGCCACGATTCTTCATCGGGGCAGAAACGGGGGCGGGACTACATTAAACGAAGAACCACTCCAACTGCTTTCCAAATTATAGAGATGATCAATTTATTTTGACGCTCTCCTTTGCACAAATGAGGTCTTAAAGTTTTACCTTCCAAACAGAACTCAATCAGATTGCTGAATTCTTTAACCCCAACTAATCATGCCCCAAATAAGCATTTCCGGCAGGCGTCATAGCAGACGACCATTGTACCGATTCGCGGTTAATTTTAATCAGGCCCATACTTTCTAATTCTTCATACTCTTCTTCCATCCCACCTAAAACCGAAGAACTAACCTGTTGATTGATTACCTCTAAAAGAGATATAATTTCTGATCTTTCCATAACAATAAGTGATTAGATATATCTTAACTAACATAAATATACTCAAAATGTTTATCGCTTAACTAAACATTTTCAAGGCTTTAAGGTTGTACTTATACCTGAATTTGATCATCATGGAAGCACACATCTATTATCTCTTTATTATGGCCTTACCCGTAGCTTGCATCGCATGGACAGTTACCAAAGAAGAAATATTTAAAGAACCACGTGAATTTTGTGTAGACCGTTCGAAGAATTGTAGTAAGTTATTTAAACGAAAGTTTTTCTATGTTTTTACCTGCGAATATTGCTTCAGTCATTATGTAACCGCTATTCTGCTTTTTATTACCAGATTCACTTTACTTTATCCCGATTGGCGTGGTTACGTTATTTCTTTCTTTTCGATAGTATGGGTGGCAAATGTTTATATGAGTTTGTACAATATCATCAGAATTGACCTTAAAAAAGAAAAAATTAAGGCAGCGAAAGAAGAATCGGCACTCAAAAACGATTAAAACCATTTTTAATAGCAGCTGTTTTTTAAGGTATAAATTAATATTATGCCATCATCAGTAATCAAATATTTTAGTTATGATGCAGCTACAGAAACATTGAAAATCATCTTTGTAACCGATATGATTTATCAATATAAAAAGGTCCCCGAAAAAATTTATAAGATGTTAAAGGCTTCCGGATCGAAAGGAAGATATTTTAACCGTCACATTAAGGATAAATTTAAATTCCAAAAATTAGAGGATGAATAATATCACAGAAGCGCTTCTCGATCGAGAAAAAAGAAGTTAGCAAAACAGATTGATAAACCTAAAACTGTAACAAATATCATAAAATGATATGTCTAAGAAAAAAAATATTTTTTAGCACTTATCTCTGTCCAAACTTATAAATACCTATATATTAATACCTTAATTTACAGATCAACATAAATCCAAACTGCGAACTATAATCTTAAAGTAAAAGAAATGTTAAACTTTTAGGAATTTTCTAAACTAGTCCTATATTTGTCCCCGAGAGCGTTAATTTAGATACGGGTATATGGCTTAGGCTGTATGCCCGTTTTTTGTTTTAGCCGTTGATGCGTGCGTTACAACTTTATCCAAGCAGATTCTTAACCACGGCGTATAAGCACTCGGATTAATCGCAATATCCTGTGCCAAGGTCTCCAAATCCATATACTTAAAGCCTTCTACTTCATCATGATTTATAACTGGTAATTCATCACTCATGCCAAAAAAAACATGATCAACTTCGTGTTCCGTTAATCCATCTTCAAATATTGCCTTGTAGGTAAATTTAAACAGATAGTTCAATTCACAGTCCATCCCCATTTCTTCCATCAATCTCCTTTTTGCTGCATGGATATTACTTTCTCCAATCCGAGGATGACTGCAACAGGTATTCGTCCATAAACCTGCAGAATGATATTTGCTCATTGCTCTCTGCTGCAGTAATAGTTCCCGTTTAGAATTAAAAATAAAAACAGAAAAGGCACGGTGCAATACACCTTTTTCGTGTGCTTCCATTTTATCCATCTGTCCTTTCGGTACATCCTCCTCATCAACCAGAATAACTTGTTCTTCCATTTAAATTACATTTAACTTATTGCGGATAATAGAACCAAACATCAAACCAACTTTACGCGTGTTCGAGATTCTTATCCTTTCAGTCATAATTTTTTCAGCACTTAAGCGCTTTATCTTAGCAAATAATTTTTTATAATAGATATAAGACAAATATACACCATTTCTGGATGCTGTGGGCAACTGCTTAATACCAGTTAAGGCCATTGCAAATTCGGCTTCAATTTCTTTTTCGATTTCTTTTTTTTGATGATCGCAGAATAGGGCTAAATTAACATTGGGAAAATAATTCCGGCTAAGTGTTTGATGATCAGCCTTCACATCCCTCAAAAAATTAACCTTCTGAAATGCAGAGCCCAATTTCATGGCGTAAGGCTTCAATTGTTCGTAATCCGCAATACTGCCATTGGTAAAAACCTTTAAACACATCAAACCTACCACTTCTGCGGAGCCTAAAATATATTCGTTGTAAAGTTCTGGTGTATATTCTTGCGTAGAAAGATCCATCTCCATACTCCTCAGAAAAAGAACAATCAGCTCCAGATCTATCTGGTATTGATTTACAACCCTTTGGAATGAATTTAAAATGGGGTTTAAACTAATGCCCAGGTTAATGGCTTCGAAAGTATCCTCCTTAAATTTTTCCAGTAAAAAATTCTTGTCATAGTGATGGAAACTATCTACAATTTCATCTGCTAAACGTACAAAGCCATAAATGGAGTGTATGGGTTGACGCAGTTCTTTACCAAGAAAATAAATACCATAAGAAAAGCTGGTACTATACAACTTAGTGGTAAGCCGGCTACAATTGGCAGATAGTTGATCAAAAATTTCTTTCATGTAAAAAAGGGTATTGTATTGTTTTTTCAAATTCATCGAGCGTTTTAAACCAGTTGATGTGGCCGATATTGTTTAGTTTACCAATAACATCACTATTTCCCGCAAGATGGATCTTAGCGGATGAGCATATTTCAGACAATTGATCTATGTATTTTTGTGCGGCAGGTTCTAATCTTGACTTTATCATAAAAAGCAAAACATGACCTACATTTAATGTGGAAAATATCCACTTAATTGAATCCAATGGAACTTTGCTGCCTAAGAAAATAACTTGATGATGATGCATCCTCAGCATATAACTGGCAAAAAGCAGCCCAATATCATGATCCTCGTCTTCCGGTAAAAAAAGAAGCCAACTTTCGCCAGCATGCCTTGTTAAAGGAAGATTATTGATATGTGTAAATATTTTTTGACGGATAATGTTTGATAAAAAATGCTCGTGTGCAGGGCAAATATCGTCTTTTCGCCACATTAAGCCCAAACGGACCAATAATGGATACATTATTTTCCGGTAGCAATCAGAAAGTCCCAACTGATCAATGCTTTGATCAATTAAATGATTAAATGAGTGCTCATCAAAAGCCAAACCATGCCTAATGAGTTGCGAAACATAATCTGTCTGCTCATCATCAGTAGGATATGAGAACTGTTGGTCGAGAAGTTTATCAATCGCTTCATCAGAAAGGCTGCAGATTTTAGAAATTTTTAAACCGCTTTTATTTAAGCTTACGATGTTTAATAGTCTTCGAAGCTGCTTATCATCATATAAACGCGTATTGCCTTGAGATCGCATCGGACTCAGTGCATTGTACCGCTGCTCCCAGATCCTGATGGTATGAGAATGGATGCCCGAAAGCTGTTCAAGATCTGAAATAGAATAAGTCATTATTTTGTTTAAATATATTCAATAAAATTTAAACAAAAAGAAGAAAAAAAAAGTTTTTACTAAAATGCCCTAAATATATCGTCTGATATTGCAACGCATCGCAATAATTAAGTTCGCATGAAATACCTGCTAAACACAGTAAATTTTAACTACTGATTAAAGGCATAAAGTAAGCGGTTAAAATACTTTTTCGGTAAGCAGTACACCTCTTTCACCATTTCCTGTTTCAATAGTATGTACATTTTTATAAGAATGGCTAAAGAAATCGTAGCCATGTTCCCTTTGTTTAATAGCAACCGTACTTAGCGGATAGCTTAAGTTAGTTTGCATGCACTGTAAACTACCGTTAGCCAGTAGCAGAAAATCACAGTCGTAACCTTGCTCCTGTAGTTCAATAACCTTTTTGGTAATAGACACGTTTAATCTATTGGCGGTGCGGGTTCTATTTTTCATGGGATATTGTTTTAGGTGATTAGGGATGATTATTTTGGTTATTAAATATATCTATTAATAACTACGATTCAAAATACAATATATTGTTATACAAGTAATTAAATAAATTTGTTTTATTCTTTTTGTAAAAACCTTCATCATCGGTTTTCGCTGATCATGTTTCTTGCATAAAAAAACATATACATATCATATTTACTACAAAAACCAACTAAACATCGTTGCAGGCCTAAAATAATTTCTTTATTTAAAAAGCAACCTATAATTTCGTTTAACCTTAAAACACGCCTAATGAAATTAACATGTATCGTAATTGATGACGACATTCACGCCGTCAACGGTATAAAATCATATATCAATCATCTTGCAAACGTTCATTTAATAAACTCGTATACAGATCCGTTACAGGCATTAAACGAAATTACAGCAGGAGATAACGTTGACATTGTTTTTATAGATGTTGATATGCCTATGATCTCGGGCTTAGAATTATCAAAAGCAATAAGGCATAAAACAGACAAATTAATATTTACCACCTCCCACTCTAAATATGCTTACGAGGCTTTTGAAATGTATGCTAGTGCTTATTTATTAAAACCATACACTTTTGCCCGTTTTGCTGAAACCATAAATAGATTATTCCCTTATAGCCCGAGTGTACCAAACCTAACAGTTAAGCAAGATGATGATTATTTTTTTGTTAGGAATAAAAGCGAAAAAAATAACTTAATTAAAGTAAGGTACACCGACATTGTAGCCGTAGAAAGTCTTCAAAACTATGTACGCATTTTTACCATAAACGAAACGATTGTATCATACATTGCGTTATCAGAGATAAAAATCATTTTAAAAGACTATCAGAATTTTGCCCAGGTACATCGCTCATTTATCATAGCCAAGAATTATATTGAAAAGGTAGAGGGCAATACCTTAAAAATGATCAATAATCTAACTATTAATGTAGGAAATAGTTACCGTGAAAGCATACAGGACTATATTAAGGAGAAAACAATTAAAACAAACCGATCTTAAACTAATTTTTTAGTATTTTAGTTATCAAAAGAAGCAAATTACCAAAGTTTCTTTGTTAACCCTATGTACCCGCTCCCAAATTAACTTGCTAAATGAACTTAATAAGTAGGAAAAATAAATTTCACAAAATTCTAAGCTGGATATCAGATAAAAAACTCCACATTATATGTTGGACCATATTTATATTTTACGAGGCCGTTATCATTGGTATTTTTATAGGGAAATTTCAACTAATCAGTAATTACATTACTTTTTATAGTTTCAACGTGGCAACCTTTTATTTTCATGCCCACGTTGTATTGCCGTCTGCATTAAAAACGCTAGGTGGCCGATGGTGGAGATTGCCATTATTTATCTTACTGGAGCTGGTTGCGTACCTTATATTAATTGTAATTTTAGATTATATCCTTCTCAACTACACATCCTATAATGGTCCGTTTAAGATTGAATTTACAGCATCGTTTTTTGCTCATCCAATTTATCGTGCTATCTATTTTATGAGTTTCTCTACCAGTTATTACTTTCTACTTAATTTCCTGGAAGAGCGAAAAAAAATCGAAGATTTAGAAAAGCAACGTTTAAATAACATCATTCAAATCGCAAAATCAGAGAATGCTTTTCTAAAAGCCCAGATACAGCCCCATTTGTTATTTAATACCCTGGATTTTATTTACCAAAATGCCAAAGATTCTTCTCCGGTTGCAGCAGAGGCCATTCATTCTCTTGCAGAGATGATGCGCTATTCGGTTGATAGCAATCAGGATAAAGAATTTATTTTGCTTGATGAGGAGATTAACCAGGTAGAAAACCTCATCAACCTGCATCAGCTTCGTAAAGATCACCATTTACAGCTCCGTTTCTGGTACGATGATGAAATACGTAACACTAAAATCATTCCTCTAGTATTAATCACTTTAGTAGAAAACATGTTTAAGCATGGCGAGCTGCTTACACCATCACATCCTGCCGAAGTGAGTTTGAGAATTGAAAATGGTCAACTTATCATAGAAACTTCAAACTTAGTAAAAGCAATTAAAGACAACTCAGGCTTAAGTTCCGGATTGGAAAACATAAAGAAGCGTTTAGCTTACAGTTATGGTAAAAATGCTGAATTCAGCTACTTTACTGATTCAGACCAGTTTTTCAAAGTAATGCTGGTTATTAAAATCAAATAAGAAAGCGTGCTTTAATAACTTTAGTTTAAAATTTCAAATTACACAATAACCTCAAAAGAAAAGCTGATTTTCCTTGCTGAATACATAAAAATCCGTTTCGAATATGTTTTTTTTTCATTTTAATGGTTGAAATTGTAATTTGCATCAACTAAACCTATAAAAAATGTCAATAAGTTGTATCGCTATTGATGACGACCCTCATTCCCTAGAGAGCTTAATAGCATATATGGAGAAACTGCCTGATTTAAAGCTTATCCAAACTTTTACTGAACCACTCCAAGCCCTGGCAGAAATATCGGTATCTAATCCTGTCGATATTATTTTTATGGATGTCGAAATGCCTTCACTTTCCGGAATCGAACTGGCAACCTTATTAAGACAAAAAACAAAACACCTGGTTTTCACTACGGCGCACCCACGGTATGCCATTGATGCTTTTAAAGTTGATGCGGATGCTTATTTGCTTAAGCCCTACTCTATTTTACATTTTACGAAAACAATAAACAACCTCTATCCAACTGGAAAAAAAGAACAACATCCTTTTTCCATTTTCGCCGATCATTTCTTTTACATCCCTTTACAAGGAGAAAATGCTGATTTGGTAAGAATAGATCTGAATGAATTGATTGCAATAGAAGAAATGGGGGAAGATATTCAATTTAAAACTACAAAAAATGCTTTTCTAAGTTCAAAATCTAATTTTACCAAGACTTTGAAAATGTTAAAGAAGCATTCGGCATTTATCCAGATTAACCCTACTGTTGTTATTGCAAAACAGCATATTAAAAGTGTACTCGGTAATAAAATACTGCTTTCTGGCGAAACATCGTTTACTGTTTCGGGCACATATATAGAACTTTTCGCAAATTTTATCAAGAACAATTTACTTCAGGAAAAGCCCCGTCCCGGCACCATAATATAGTCTTTAATAGTTCGAACATCAGCATCGGATCAATTTTTAAGGCATAATCAAAACATTACGTCTAAAACTTTGTATTAGGATAATCTATTTTATTATTAATTGATTTATCTGTTTTGAAAAGAGTGTTGGTTGTGGATGATGATCCAGATGTATTAGAAGTTTTCCAGAATGTATTAGAAACCGAACATTATAAAGTTTATCCGTTACTATCGCCACGACATATTTTTAAAACAATAAGAGATTTTAGTCCCGATCTGATAATTCTAGATATTATGTTAAATGGGATGGATGGGCGTGCTGTGTTTAAAGAGTTAAGGTTAAATCCTGAAACAGCGCGCATCCCTATTATTATGGCATCGGCGAGGTACGATGAAAACTATATCACATCGCAACAATACCATCCCGACGATTATTTAGAAAAACCCTTTAACATGGCAGATTTGCTCCAAAAAGTAAGTGCTTTAACCGAAAATTAAAAAATCAGATATGAAATTAAAATTACTACTATCTCTTCTGTTGTTATGTGCAGCATTATCAATCAAAGTAAAAGCACAAAGCAGACCAGATAAACTCTATTCTATGAGTGGAATTGGCTTTGCATTCCCAATGGGCGAAACTTCGGATTATTTTAAACCAAAATTTTCAACATCTTTAGGTTTAAACTTGGGTTTGGGTAAAGGTGGTTTGTTCTTATACCCTAAAGCAAGTTTACATGCTTTTACTTTTAACCAGATAACGCCAGATGCGGGCTACACCTATACTTTACAAAAAGGCAGGGCAACCACCTACTTGCTAAATGTTGCTTTAGGGTACCGTAAAATTGTAAACAAATGGGCTTTTTATGGTTTTGCAGGTGCTGGTGGCGGTTTTATTCTTACGCCTCAGGCTAGCGTTAATACCACAACCCTGCAGGTTACCCAAGATAATAAATCGAATGGTTTGGGTATTGCCGAAGGTGGGGCCGGTATTGAATATAATATTGGAGGTGCCAATTTATTTGTAGAGGCCAGTTACATGTATGGCTTTAGTAAAATCCAGAACAGGGCTTTTAACACTGTACCGATTTCTATTGGCATCAAACCTAATTTAAGCAAGCTACTAAGTAAACTTTAAATATTTACATACAAAATACCAGAGCGGTTACGTTAAATACATAACCGTTTTTTTTATRCTAAAGAAATAATCAAAATTATTTTCATACTAATTATTTTAGCATAGATTTGTATTTCAAATTAATTTAATGTTATACGCAGTTGTAGATATCGAAACCACTGGTGGTCATGCCTCAGCAAATGGTATTACCGAGGTTGCCATTAACATCCATGATGGCAATGAAATAGTTGAATCTTACACTACCCTAATTAATCCGAAGCAGCCTATACCCGTTTACATTACGGCGCTTACAGGTATTGATGATAACATGTTGTTGGATGCCCCAACTTTTGATGATGTTGCTTTACAGATTTATCAGTTATTAAACGATAAGGTTTTTGTGGCGCACAATGTAAACTTCGATTATTCCTTTTTGAAGCATCATTTGGCAGCTGCAGGATATGATTTACAATGCAAAAAGCTGTGTACGGTAAGGTTGAGCAGAAAACTAATTCCTGGCAAATCTTCATATAGTTTAGGAAAACTTTGTACAGCCTTGCAGATTCCGATTCAAAACCGACACCGGGCAGCGGGAGATGCAGATGCAACAAGTATCCTATTCAATTTATTGCTAGAATACGATCAGGAAGGCATAATTGCGGAAATGCTGAAGAAAACATCAAAAGAGCAGGCTTTACCGCCGCACTTAGATAAAGCTTCGATTCTGAGGTTACCTCATCAACCTGGTGTATATTATTTTAAAGATAGTAAGGGCAAGATTATTTATGTTGGAAAAGCTAAAGACCTTAAGAAACGCGTAACCAGTCACTTTACAGGCAATACACCTAACCGGCAACGCCAGGATTTTTTACGCACGATTCATCATGTAGACCATGTAATCTGTGGTACCGAATTAATGGCACTCATTTTAGAAGCCAATGAAATAAAACGGCTTTGGCCTGAAAACAACCGGGCAATGAAGCGTTATGAGCATAAATATGATTTATATGTTTTCGAAGATCAAAACGGCTATTTGCGCTTAGCGATAGATAAACATAAAAAAAACAATAACGCTTTTCAGAGTTTTAACAGCTTATTGGAAGGTTATAATTTCTTAAACCAACTTGTTGATAAATACCAGCTTTGTGCTAAGCTCTGTTACCTGCAAAAAACGGCCACTAAATGTTATGCACACGAAAATGGGCAATGTTTTGGTGCCTGCAGCGGAATAGAAACTGTAAGTGTTTATAATAAAAAATTAAACACAGCATTGGCCGATATCCAGAAACAACAACCAAGTTTCGCATTGGTGGATGAGGGCAGAAAAGACAACGAGTTTAGCTGTTTGGTTGTAGAGAATGGAAAATTTTATGGAATGGGCTACTTCACCGATAAGAACTATCTTGCTGACGGTCTGGCGCCAATCAAAAATGATCTTTCTATCTATCAGTCCAACAGTTATATCTTAAATTTAATTCTGAACTACGCGGAACAACACCCACAGAAATTGTATAAATTGTAACGTTTAACTACACGCCATGGATTCATCAATATTTATAGCTCATTGCCTATCTTTTGATGAAGTTATTGAATTGCCACATTTCGAAAAAACTTCCTTCCGGGTAAATAAAAAGATCTTTGCTACGCTAAATACCCAGAAAAAGCAGGCAACATTTAAATTATCAGCAATTGATCAGTCTGTTTTCTGTGATTTTGATCGGAACAGCATATGGCCAGCTAGCGGGGCTTGGGGCAAACAAGGTTGGACAATTTTTGACCTAACAGCATTAACAGACGAAATGCTTATCGATGCACTTACACTTTCTTATTGCAATGTGGCCTCAAAGGACCTTTCAGAAAAGTACAAAGCTTAAGTACAATTCTTAACATTATGAGCTGAAATACCCTTAAATGCCGTGCATGGCAAGAATTAGTACAATAACTTCACTAACCAGTTAAGCCCATAAGATTATAAAACGCAGGCTAATAAAGTACTATGCTTCACAAGGCGCAATATTGCCGCAATGCGTTAACCATATAAGGAATAGAAGAAAATATAAGCTAATCACGATAACCTGAATTGTCTCAAACAGCCCTGTTAATTTTCTTTTTTAGCAAGGACAACTCTATAGCTGCTTACCTATCTTTACTTACATCAAATATAAAACGTTATGACAAAATCACTTTGGATAAACCTTCCGGTAAAAAACATTAACCAGTCAAAAGCATTCTTCACGCAACTCGGTTTTACGCTTAACCTCCAGTATGGCGCCCGCGAAGATTCGGCGTGCTTTTTAGTAGGAGAAAGTAATTTAGCGATTATGCTTTTTGAAGAGGCTTTGTACGAAGGGTTTGCAGGAACCAGTATTGCCGATAAACGCAATGGCGGCGAAGTATTATTCTCCTTTGATGCAGAAAGTCCGGAGGAAGTAGATGATCTGGCTGAAAAAGTTGTAGCTGCCGGTGGCACACTTTATGGCGAGCCCGGTTATAAAGACGGCTGGATGTATGGCTGTGGTTTTGTTGATCTGGATGGACAAAGATGGAGTATTCTATATATGGATATGAGCAAAATGCCCTTGGGTTAATTTTATTATTTAAAAATAAATTAAAATTTGCGTAAGCAATTACTTACATTTATATTTGTAAGCAATTACTTACGCAATTAATTTTATGAGAAGAGATGTATTTCAAGCCATTGCCGATCCTACCCGAAGAGAAATCATCAATCTAATTGCGCATAACACCTTAAATTTAAATGCGATTGCCGAAAATTTCGACATGAGCCGACCTGCCATTTCACAGCACATTAAAGTTTTAACAGAATGTGGTTTAGTAGAAGTTACCCAACAAGGCCGTGACCGGTACTTTAACATACAATTTCAAAAATTAGCAGAAGTATCTAAATGGGTAGAACAATACCGTATTTTTTGGACAAGCAAATTAGATGCTTTAGAAATACACTTATCAAAAGACACTAAATCAAAATAAAGATGAAAAACGAACCAGTTATTGTAGAACGGGTGTATAATGCGCCTATCGAAAAAGTTTGGAAAGCTTTAACCGACAACAATGAAATTAAACAGTGGTATTTTCAATTGGAAAACTTTAAACCCGAAGTAGGCTTTAAGTTTGAGTTTTCTGGTGGACCGGATGATGGTCCTCAATATTTACATCTCTGCGAAATAACAGAAATTGTTGAGGGCAGGAAACTCGCCTACAGTTGGCGGTATGACGGTTATCCGGGTAACTCTGTTGTAAGCTGGGAGTTATTTGAGCAAGGCGAGCAAACAAGGCTGAAATTAACACATAGTGGTATAGAAAGCTTTGCTGAGAACGGCCCTGACTTTGCCAAAACAAGTTTCAATGGCGGCTGGACTTATTTCGTTAATGATGCACTTAAAAATTATTTGGAACCAGGAGCGTAATTCGCCCGTTTCGTCATTCTGAGAAGTCAGTTTCAGGAAAAACAAAGGAGTTTGAATGACAGATTTAGTCGATTCGTCATTCTCAACTTGATTGGGAACCACGAAGTGCTCATCGAAGATAATCTTAATGCTTTAGCTTGATTTGTAAGTTGCTTTAAGATTCCCACCTGCGTGGGAATGACGACCATTCTAAAAAACAAATACTGGTCGTAGCAACTAGCTACGACCTAAAAGCACCTATACCTCTTCTAAAGCCGATTTTATGCCTGCATAAATATAATCGAGATCTTCATCGCTGATTACATACGGTGGGAGGATATAGATAATATTGCCCAATGGCCTCAATATAATTCCCTTATCTAAAAAGTACGCATACAATAAATTACGCAGATTACTTAAATAAGAGGTTTCATTGCCAGTCTCCCACTCTATTGCAATAATTGTTCCCGTTTGCCTAATTGCTTTAACTTTAGGATGTGCTTTAATTTCTTCAAGAAAAACAGCATGTTTGGCTTCTACACGCTTAATATTCTGAAGTGTTTCGCTTTTTAACAGAATATCTAAACTCGCTAAAGAAGCTACACAGGCAATAGGATTCGCTGTAAAAGAGTGTCCGTGGTAAAGTGTTTTTAATTTATCGTCACTTAAGAATGCTTCAAAAATCTCCTTCGTACAGGTGGTTACCCCTAATGGCATTGTTCCACCGGTTAAACCTTTGCTTAAACAAATAATATCAGGCTTGTTAGTTAATTTCTCGCAAGCGAAATAAGTTCCTGTTCTACCGAAACCTGTCATCACTTCATCAGCAATGGTTAAAATTGCTGCATCTTTACAGGCAGATAAAAGTTGATCCAAATATTTAGCTTCGTACATCAACATCCCGCCCGATCCTAGAATGAGTGGTTCGAAGATAAAACAAGCGGTATCTTTAAGATTCGAGATATGAGATGTTAGATATGAGATGTTATTTTCGTTTGGCAGATCGATAAACTCGACATCAAACAATAGACTGTTAAAAGCATCGGTAAAAATACTGCGGCCGCTAACAGACATGGCGCCAAAAGTATCGCCATGATAGGCATTTTTAAAGGCTAAAATCTTCGTTTTTGGCGTGCCCTTATTGTCCCAGTACTGCAGGCACATTTTTAAGGCTACCTCTACTGCTGTTGATCCGTTATCGGTATAAAAAACTTTATCCTGTTTGCCAGGCAATATAGGTAAAAGCCTTTCTGCAAGTAGCACAGCGGGCTCGTGCGTAAAACCTGCAAAAATCACATGTTCAAGCACATTGAGCTGTTCGGCTACTTTTTGTGCAATATAAGGGTGTGAATGACCATGAATGTTCACCCACCAGGATGAAACCGCATCGATATACCGTTTACCATCCTCATCAAAAACGTATACCCCCTCGCCCCTAATAATTGGGATATGAGGAAGTGCATTTTTCATTTGGGTATAGGGATGCCAGATTACCTTTTGATCGCGTTCAGTTAAGTTGAGTTTAGAATCTGGAGTATGGAGTTTGGACGAATCGGGCATCATGATTATAATATAACTGAATATTGATTTTTTAGAAGTTGGCCTACGGTTTTATCTGTTTTAAAGGTAATATCCTCAATATTTAAATCTTCAATTTTCACCCACCTGAAAGCCTGAAGAATTTCACCTTCTCCATCGAAATCGTAAATAACATCTTTAAAGGTCAGCTGCAAAGGAGCTTTTTCTTTAACAATATAATACACACTAATTACCTGGCTATCGTTAAATGACGATTTTTCAAAAAAATCTGTAGTATAAAAATGAGATAATACTTCAATTTCAGCATCGCATTCTTCCACAAACTCACGTTTTAATCCATCGATTAATCCTTCGCCAAGTTCTAAACCGCCACCTGGAAACTTACTGAAACGAAAGCCATATTCTTCCTCATCACTTACCAAAACCTCATTATTTTGGTTAATTAACAATCCATAGACCCTAACATTAAAGTAGCTCATTTTCGAAATGCTTTTTATTTTTAATTACTATTTCTGGTGTCCATACAATTTCCTTTTTAAAGGCCTCTGCCCTCACTGGGCATTCACTCATGTGGCAATAATGGCAACATTCAGGCAAGCATGGATCTGCATGAATAAAGAGTTCTGCTTTGCGAAAGCCGTTTTTATTGATCAGTTCATCAATCTGCGAGATTTCGCGGTGAACTTTATTTAAGTCAAAATAATAAGGCAATGTTACATGGCAATCGATATGAAATTCAGGGCCATATTGCTGGGTACGCAGGTTGTGCACATCAATCCATGGGTTGTGCCTGTTCTTTTGTAAAACATCTACTACTTCTTCAACAAGTGTAAAATCACTTTCATCCATTAATCCACCCACCGAACCACGGGTAAGTTTATAACCAGAATAAACAATGTAAAAACCTACCAAAAAAGAAAGCAGGCTATCTAGCCAAATAATATTTGTTAGCTGAATTAATATTAAACCAACAACAATCGCCGCGCTGGTGTAGGTATCAGTTAACAAATGTTTACCATCAGCCTGCAATGTAACCGAATGCTCATCTTTACCTACATTGATGAGGTATAGGCCCACAATCAGATTAATCAGGCCCGTGATGCCAATAATCAGCGTTCCTGTTAATAGTTCCCCTACCAAATGAGGATAGATAAGGTTGTACGAAGATTTGAAAATAATAACCACTCCTGCGATCAAAATCAATATCCCTTCTACAAAAGCCGAGAAAAACTCAACTTTTCCATGTCCATAAGGATGATTTTCGTCGCGGGGTTGTGTGCTTAGGTAAATGCTATAAAAGGCAAAACTCCCTGCTATTACATTTACAATACTCTCTGCTGCGTCTGTTAAGATGGCGTTTGATCCCGTAATAAAGTACGCAACAAACTTGGCCAACATCAGCACCACACTCACCACCAGAGAAATTATTATAGCTTTCTTTTTTACCGACACCAGGATATTTTTTTCAAAAATACGCTTATCGAATAAATTAAATGAGAAAAACTATGTCTTTTTTAGTGCAGAATAATATTTGGTTTATATATTTGCGCTCAAAGTAATTAACCATGAGCACCTTATCCAAAAGAATCAACAGTCTATCTGAATCCGCAACCCTTAAAATGACCAAACTTGGTCGCGAGCTAGCGTCTAAGGGCATTAACATCATTAGTTTAAGCGTTGGTGAACCCGATTTCAATACACCCGATCACGTAAAAAATGCAGCTAAAAAGGCATTAGATGAAAATTATACACGTTATTCGCCGGTACCGGGCTATCCAGACCTGCGCCAGGCAATCGTAAACAAGCTAAAAACAGAAAACAACCTGGACTATGATATTTCTCAGATCGTGGTTTCAACAGGTGCAAAACAATCTTTATCGAATGTTATTTTAACTTTGATTGATCCTGATGATGAAGTAATCATCCCTACTCCTTACTGGGTTTCTTACTCAGAAATGGTAACCCTTGCAGAAGGAAAATCTGTTTTTATCGATACCGATATTGAAAGTGATTTCAAAATCACTCCTGCGCAATTAGAAGCAGCCATTACGCCGAAATCGAAATTATTCATGTTTTCTTCGCCATGTAACCCAACAGGTTCGGTTTATAGTAAAGAAGAATTAGCAGCGCTGGTTGCCGTTTTCGAAAAACACCCTAATATCTACATCTTATCTGATGAGATTTATGAGCATATTAACTTTGTTGATAAACATGAGTCTATTGCTCAATTCGACAGCATTAAAGACCGTGTAATCATTGTTAACGGTTTCTCTAAGGCTTTCGCCATGACAGGCTGGAGATTAGGTTATATTGCCGCTAATAAAGAAATTGCAGCAGCTAACGATAAATTACAGGGACAAACCACTTCTGGAACCTGTTCTATTGCGCAAAGAGCAGGAATTGTTGCTTACGAGCAAGGTTTAGCCAGTGTTTTAGAAATGAAAGAAGCATTTTTGCGCCGTAGAGAATTGGTTTACAATTTATTAAACGAAATCCCAGGTGTAAAAACAAATCTTCCTGATGGTGCTTTCTACTTTTTTCCAGAAATCAGTTCGTTCTTCGGTAAAAAAGATGCTGACGGAAATGTAATTAAAGATTCTTCAGACCTGGCTTTATATCTATTAAACGTTGGTCACGTAGCAACTGTTGGTGGCGATTCGTTTGGTAACAACAACTACATCCGTTTATCTTATGCAGCATCTGACGAGAGTTTGGTTGAAGCATTAAGAAGAATTAAAGAAGCTTTAGGTAAGTTAGCCTAACAAGTTTTCAGTTAACCGTTTGCGGTTAGCAATATCATCATAAAAATCCATGTTAATTAAGTTTAACATGGGTTTTTTATTTATATTACCGTTATCTCAAGAAAAAAAGGTTCGTCATCTCGACTGAAGCTCAGTCCCGAATTTTCGGGAGAGAGATCTATTGCAACAGATTTAGCTTCGCTGAGCCTTCGGGTTCTCGACTGCGTTGCACTCCGCTACCATTGACGTTATTTTACATAACTACTAATAATCAACATTTTAACCGATTTTGTGTTTCCGCCCAACTAGGCCTCACCACGGTATCCCCGTTGTACTTAAACCCGGCCTAACAAATTTTTCGGGCCGCACTCATCAAGCCAACCCACTAGCTTCGAAAGAAAAATTTTCAGCCGGCATTTTTTGCTTCTTTTTGATGCCAAAAAGAAAGAGCCCTTCGGTGGCGGCGAGCCGAGGCAAGACCGCGCCTTAGGGCAAAAGAAATCAATTAAACGTCACTCATATTGATTTTTATAAAATAAATTACCCCTCGAAATGACGATATGGTTTTTGGAAACGAAAGCAAGCATTTCATCGGAAAATTCAGTCCTTCTTTCCGTTACATTCCTCGCTGCGCTGCGGGCTTTCCACTGCAATAAGGTTTATCAACTAAGGGCATTGCAACTGAAAACCAGAAACCGTTAACTGCAAATTAACTTCTAATCGCCTCTACCGGGTCTAACCTTGATGCTGAATATGCTGGCCAAAAACCAGAGATAGTGCCGATGATTATTGATATGCCAATACCTAAGGCAATATTGTTCAAGCCCAGTATAATATGAAAATCTGTGGCCGCACCAATCCCCAGGGCGAGCAGAAAGACCAGTAATAAACCCAGCAAACCACCTAAAATACAAAGCGAAATCGATTCGAATATGAATTGAAGCAGGATAAAATAGTTTTTTGCACCCAGCGATTTTTGGATGCCGATAATATTGGTACGTTCCTTAACCGATACGAACATGATATTGGCAATACTGAAACCACCAACCAGGATCGAAAACCCACCAATTACCCAACCGGCAATATTTACCATTTTAAACATCGAATCTAACTGGTTAGAAATAATGGTGGTTTTATTTAGTGCAAAATCTTCTTCCTGGCCAGGTCTGATCCTGTGGATGGAGCGCATTAAACCTTTCAATTCGCTTTCTACCTCTTCTAAATTCACATTATCCTTACCACGAACTGTAATCTGTGGACCATAACGCTCGCTTTGGATATCTAAAACACCTTTCGCAAAAGCAATCGGAATATTTACGTTTTTATCAAGAGAGGTACCTAACATATCTTCTCCTTCTTTTTTGAAAACACCAACAACAGTTAATCTTCTTCCTAAAATCTGTACCTGTTTACCTACTGGCGCACCTCCATCAAAAAGCCCGTCGGCTATATCAGAACCTAAAATACAAACAGGTGAGCCGTTTTTACTCTCATTTTCGGTAAAATACCGGCCGTCCTGAAGCTCGAAATTCCAGGTCTTATTAAAATCGTGCGATGCTGCCCATACCGAAATCCCTTCTACTGAGTTACTTCTGTATTTGATCGTCCTATCGTTAGTTGATATTTCGAATGTAACGCCTTGTGCATTTTCAATTCTCTCGCGGAGGGCTTCAAAATCGCGCAATGAAGGCTGAGGGCGGTTCATATATTTCCACCAAGGGTAATTATCACCAAAACTCCAAGGCCATTTTTGAATATAAATAGTATTGGAACCCAGTTTATCTACACTGGACTGCAATTTACCGCGAAAGGTATCTACTGCAGAGAATACAGCAATGATGGTAAAAATACCGATTGTTATAGCCAAAAGCGATAACATGGTGCGTAATTTATTCTGGCGCAACGCATCAAATGCAAAACGGAAACTCTCGCCTATTAGCCTAAAGATTATCATAATTAAAGGTTAGATGCAAAGCTTTTCAAAAGGTTACAGCTTATCTTCAAAACTAATTAATTTTATGTCTACAATGCATTAATCGCCCTGTATTATTTGATTTAAATTGATTAAAACATAATATACATAAATTGCGTTTGATAAAATACGAAAAAGAAAAATTAAATTCGTATTTTTGCACCTCAAAAAATTCATCAAGAATGAAATTATCACAATTCAAATTCAACTTACCAGAATCATTAGTAGCCAACAATCCGGCAGAACAGCGCGACGAAGCTCGCCTAATGGTTTTACATAAAGACAGCGGTAAAATTGAACATAAAATTTTTAAAGACGTTTTAGGTTATTTCGATGACAAAGACGTAATGATATTAAATAACACTAAGGTTTTCCCTGCCCGTTTATATGGCAATAAAGAGAAAACCGGTGCAACCATCGAGGTTTTCTTGCTACGTGAATTAAACAAGGAATTACGTTTATGGGATGTTTTGGTAGATCCGGCACGTAAAATCCGTGTAGGTAATAAATTATATTTTGGCGACGACGATTTATTGGTTGCTGAGGTTGTAGACAACACCACATCACGTGGCCGTACCATCCGTTTCCTATTTGAAGGTACTGACGAAGAATTTAGAAAAAACGTTGAAATTTTAGGTGAAACTCCACTTCCTAAATACATTAAACGCAAAGCTACTGCTGAAGATAAAGAACGTTATCAAACCATTTTTGCTAAGCACGAAGGTGCTGTAGCTGCTCCAACTGCTGGTTTACACTTTAGTCGTGAGTTGATGAAACGTCTTGAACTTAAAGGTATAGAATTTGCAGAAGTAACTTTACACGTTGGTTTAGGAACTTTCAGAACTGTTGAGGTTGAAGACTTAACCAAACACAAAATGGATTCTGAGCAATTTATTATCGAGCAAAAAGATGCAAACATTGTAAACAAAGCTTTAGAGGAAAAAAGAAAAATCTGCGCGGTAGGTACTACTTCAATGCGTGCTATCGAATCGGCTGTTTCTGCTAACAGAACATTAAAATCGGCTAACGATTGGACCAGTAAGTTTATCTTCCCTCCTTACGATTTCAGTATTGCAAACTCAATGATTACCAATTTCCACACCCCAGAATCTACTTTATTGATGATGGTAAGTGCATTTGGCGGATATGAGAACGTAATGAATGCTTACGAAGTTGCAGTAAAAGAAAAATATAAATTTTACAGCTATGGCGATGCCATGCTAATTATATAGATTTGAGTATTGAGATATGAGATTTGAGTTAAACCAAGTCTCATATCTCAAATCTATAATCTCACATCTTAAAACATGAAATACTACGCTATAATTGTAGCAGGCGGTTCTGGCAATCGGATGCAAACGGAAACCCCAAAACAATTTCTACTGCTCAAAAACCTTCCGGTTTTGATGCATACCATAAAAGCTTTTGCACAAAGTGATACCCAACCTAAAATTTTATTGGTTCTAAACAAAGATCAACAAGCTTACTGGACTCGGTTATGTGAGGAATTTAATTTCCATGTACCACACCAGGTTATCGATGGCGGCACGGAGCGTTTTCACTCTGTGAAAAATGCAATCCATGCTATCGAAGAAGAAAGTTATGTTGCCATTCACGATGCCGTTCGTCCGCTCGTTTCCAAATCTCTTATCGACAACTGTTTTAATGAAGCTGAGCTACAGGGAAACGTTATTGCAGCCGTACAATCAAGCGATAGCGTACGCTTGCTTAGAGACGATAAAACAGCGGCATTAAAACGCGATGAGATCTATTTAGTACAAACGCCACAAACTTTTAGCCTTAGCATTCTTAAAGAAGCTTACAACCAAGAGTTCGACGCTCATTTTACAGATGACGCAAGCGTGGTAGAATCTATTGGTTATGAGATTAATATCATCGAAGGAGAAAGAGGAAATATTAAAATTACCTATCCTATTGATCTTGAACTTGCCGAATTGTTGTTAAAAAATTAAAAATATAAAAAGGAGTTTCAAAAATGAAACTCCTTTTTTAATCCATCCATTTCAAAGCGTCCCCTACTTCTAAACCAATGAATATCGGTGCGATATATTTTTTTTACGCTGCCCGTCCAATTACTTTAAGCAGAATTGCAATAACTGCGATTACCAATAAAACGTGGATTATACCGCCAACGTCTCCGAAGCCGTGAAATATAAATCCGATCACCCAGAGTATTACCAATACTACTGCGACTAAATACAATAAATTTCCCATAGTGTTAATTTTTTAGCAATGTTATATTATTGGTGTATTAACACTTGGCTTTTCACTTTTGTTTAAAAAATGTAATTATTTTATCGGTATGACGAATAGTATGGGAAATGAAAGCATAAAAAAAACCTCCCAGTTTAGCTGGAAGGTTTTTTATAGTTTCTAATGTTTAGTATTCGTCCTCGTTAAAGAAGAAATCTTCTTTAGTTGGGTAATCTGGCCAAATTTCCTCAATGGTTTCATAAGGTTCGCCATCATCTTCTAATGCCTGTAAGTTTTCAATTACTTCTACTGGGGCACCAGAGCGGATACCATAATCAATTAATTCGTCTTTAGTTGCAGGCCATGGTGCGTCTTCCAAGTGCGATGCTAATTCTAATGTCCAATACATATCGTCAATTCAATTAAATTCTTGTTCTTATTATTGCGCAAAGTATATTAAAATTTTTGAGCAAAACAAACTTATTTTTCCACTATTAAACCCGCGGAATCCAAATATTTTCTTCCGTCTTAAAATACACGGTCAGTTTTCGTGCCAAAACGAATAAATAATCGCTTAAACGATTCAAATAAACTGTTACACGCTCATCTACAAAGCTATTTTCTGCAAGTTCAACTGTGAGTCGTTCTGCCCTTCTACAAACACATCTAGCAATATGGCAGTAAGAAACGACAGTATTTCCGCCAGGTAAAACAAAATGTTTTAAAGCAGGCAGCTTTTCGTTCATCAGATCCATCTCATTTTCCAACAAGGTAATATCAGTATCGTGCAGATCGGGGATCTTCATTTTAGATGTTTCAGGGTCTGCTGCAAGCGATGAACCAATAGTAAATAACCTATCCTGAATTTCTTTTAATAGCTTCTGGTCGTGCGCCTCAATATCCTGGCACATAATTAAACCTATGTGCGAATTTAACTCGTCAACAGTTCCATAGGTTTCGATACGTAAATGATATTTAGGTACACGGGTACCACCAATGAGTGATGTTTTGCCCTTATCGCCAGTTTTAGTGTAGATTTTCATTTAGAAAGGTTGAAGGTAAAAGGTAGAAGGTTTAGGGTAAAACCTTACGCCTTAAACCTTATACCTTAAGCCTTAATTAATTTTCTCCCAATCGCTGCCAGTATCATTCAAAGCCTGTAAACGTGGAGATACATTTTTTACATCTGTATTTAAATAATCGTTTTCAATCAAGCCATCACGCATACGTACAATACGGTGAGCATGCTGCGCAATATCTTCCTCGTGCGTAACCAGAATAATGGTGTTTCCTTTACTGTGGATTTCTTCAAGCAGGCCCATTATTTCAATTGATGTTTTGGTATCTAAGTTACCTGTTGGCTCATCGGCCAAAATAATAGATGGATTATTGATCAAAGCCCTGGCTACGGCCACACGTTGACGTTGACCGCCCGATAGTTCATTTGGCTTATGATCCATACGATTGCCTAAGCCTACATTTTCTAATGCTTTAGCTGCTCTTGCATCCCTGTCCTTTTTACTTGTTCCAGCATAAATTAAAGGTAAGGCAACATTATCTAAAGATGTTGAACGTGGCAATAAGTTAAAGGTTTGAAAAACGAAGCCGATTTCCTGGTTGCGCACTTCTGCCAAGGCATCATCACTCATGTGACTCACATTGGTTCCATTTAAAACATAGGTTCCGCTTGAGGGTGTATCTAAACAGCCTAAAATATTCATCAGGGTTGATTTACCGGAACCAGATGGGCCCATCAATGCTACGAATTCGCCTTTATTAATATCTAAAGAAACTGATTTTAAAGCGTGAATCACTTCAGATCCAATAACATATTTACGGCCAATTTCTTTTATAGTGATGAGTGGTTTCTCCATGTTTTTTCTTTTTTAGACAAGCGTAAAGGGTAAGATGTTACAAGAGGGTTAAAAATTACTGCACAAATGTTAATCTTAAAGATGCTGAATTAATCAGCATGACGATTACACCATTATTTCTCAATAATTTTTGGTACCATAAAAAATTGGTCGGTATGCTTTGCTGCATTTTTCAAACCATCAGCTGTAGCTATTTCCTGCTTAACCACATCTTCCCTCCAAACATTAACCGATTCGTTCATATAAACCAATGGTTTCACGTTTGAAGTATCCAGTTCATTTAACTTTTCCATGAATGACAAAATTTTGTTCATTTCAGGGATCAGTGTATCGACCTGTTTTTCATCAATATGAATTCTGGCCAGATCGGCTATTTTATGGATGGTTTTTGCGTCTAAGTTCATATTTATACTAACTTGCTATCAATCAATCTGTAAACCTTTTCTTTCAGTACATCAGAATCAACATCTGCCAAAGTTGATGTATTTATGGGTTTGTGGACGTAAATATCGCAAATTCCTGGCTTACTTCCATACTTTGCTCCATCATCCCAATTAATTTTCCAAACATTGGTAATACTCACAGGTACGAGCGGTATATTTTTATCGATAGCCAGGCGGAACGGACCATTTTTAAACTCACCCAACTTTGGTGGGTAATGGTCGTCTATTTTACCTTCCGGAAAAATAATCAGGCTCATCCCCTTTTCTAGGTTTTCGCCAGCTTTTTTAAATGCTTTAAAAGCCGAAATCTTACTGTCGCGGTTTACAGAAATATCGATGGTTTTAAAAAAAATGCCTAATACGGGATTATTCAACAATTCGTCCTTTCCCATAAAATGGAATTTACCATGCCCCATGATACAGAAAATCATAATATCCAGGTTAGAGGTGTGGTTTGCGCAATAGATGTAAGTTTGTTTGGGATTTAGCTTTTCTTCATATTGATAACAAAAAAAAACACCTGAAAACAAACTGCACAAAAAACTGTTGGCTTTTCTGAAAAAATTGAGCGTACTGTAGTACTTCTCATTACGTGAGGTAATGTAATATATTGGATAGAACAGAGCGAAAAAAAACAGTATCCAGAATAGAAACCATATCCGGTGTACTTGTCTTAGAAGATAAATCATAGATAACCAAAAATATAAAATAGTTTGATATTTCAAACAACTGATTGCATTGGGCTAAGATTATGGTTGTATTATACCAAGCACTGGCGAAACCCGTTCTAAAGATCTCTCCGCTACATTACACTCCGATCGAGATGACGAAAAAAATAGTGAGATGACGAAAGGTACTTCTCCACGGTTCCGTCCCCGCAAAAACCGCTGTTGGTAAACCTTATTGAAGTGTAAAGCCCGGAGCACAGCGAGGACTTGCAACGGAAAGAAGGACTGTAGCTCCCGATGAAATACCGGCTTTCATTTTCAAATTATGGTTATATTGCTCGCTGTGGTTGTTGCGGCACCAGCGCTAGGAAAAGATCTCTCCGCTACGTTACACTCCGATCGAGATGACGAAAAAAATAGTGAGAGATAACGATCGAAAAGGTACTTCTCCGCAGTTCCGTCCTTGCAAAAATCACTGTCAATAAACCTTATTGAAGTGTAAAGCCCAGAGCGCAGCAAGGAATATAACGGAAAGAAGGACTACAGCCTCCGATGAAATACCTGCTTTCATCTTCAAATTATGAGGATGCAGCTTTTTGGTCGATGAGAGGTCAACCACTAGGAAAATAAAAATTTCAGCTTATAGATCTCTCCGCTTCGGTAGAGATGACGACGACACTAAAAAAATCTTACCATTAAAATTGAAGCGATTTATGATTTGCTTGTATTTTATTTTTAATTTCGTGCCATTATGAAAGAAACAGTGGTGAGTGGTATCCGCTCAACAGGAAAATTACATTTGGGTAATTATTATGGTGCAGTTAAAAACTTCGTTCAAATGCAGAACGACTACAATTGCTACTTTTTTATCGCCGATTTACACTCTTTAACTACACATCCTACTCCAGCCGATTTACATGGAAATATTAAACATGTTTTGGTTGAATATCTGGCCAGTGGAATTGACCCAGAAAATAGTACCATTTATATACAAAGTGATGTTCCGGAAATTGCAGAGCTTTATCTATACTTAAATATGAACGCTTATATGGGTGAATTAGAGCGCAGCACATCTTTTAAAGATAAAGTGCGTGCCAACCCAGATAACGTAAATGCAGGTTTATTAACCTATCCCGTATTAATGGCCGCCGATATTTTAATCCACAAAGCTACTAAAGTACCTGTTGGAAAAGATCAGGAGCAACATTTGGAAATGGCGCGTACTTTCGGGAACCGTTTCAACAGGTTATACAATACAGAATATTTTCCTGAACCTTACGCTTTTAGCTACTCTGACAAACTGGTTAAAGTACCTGGTTTAGATGGTAAAGGCAAAATGGGTAAATCAGAAGGCGAAGCCAATGCAGTTTACCTATCTGATGACCCTGAAACCATTCGTAAAAAAGTAATGAGAGCAGTTAGTGACGGTGGCCCAACGGAAGAAAACCAACCAAAACCTGAACCTATTCAGAATCTTTTTGATTTAATGAAAGTGGTTTCGAGTGCGGATACACTTGCACATTTTGAAGATTTATATAGCAAAATGCAGATCCGTTACGGCGATTTCAAAAAACAGTTGGCAGAAGATATGATTATTACGACTGCACCTATGCGTGAGCGTATTTTGGATATTGCCAAAAATGATTCATATTTAAGGCAGGTAGCCAAACATGGTGCATTAAAGGCCCGCGAAAGCGCGCAAAAAACCATCAGAGAGGTTCGCAGTTTAATCGGGTTTAAAAGTTTTTAATAATTTTAATAGATTTGAGATATGAGAAACTAGATTTGAGATATTAGATTTGAGATTAATTCTCAGTCGCATATCTCGAATCTCAAATCTCATATCTCAAATCTCCAATCTAAAGAAAATGCACATAGCAATTGTAGGAAATATAGGTGCCGGTAAAACTACCTTAACAGGTTTATTAGCCAAGAATTATGGATGGGAAGCTTTATACGAGGCTGTGGACAATAACCCTTATCTGGAAGATTTTTACAGCGACATGAAACGTTGGAGCTTTAATCTTCAGATTTATTTCCTAAACAGTCGTTTTCAGCAAATTACCGACATTGAAGTAAATAAACGCAACGTAATCCAGGATAGGACCATTTATGAAGACGCACATATTTTTGCAGAAAACCTGCATGATATGGCATTAATGACCACCCGCGATCATGATAATTACAGGGCTATTTTTGATAACATTACCTCTTTTATTAAACCACCCGATTTATTGGTTTACCTGCGTGCATCGGTACCTACATTGGTTAATAATATCCAACGTCGTGGCCGTGAGTACGAAGCAGGCATCCGTATCGATTACCTGTCTAAACTGAACGAAAAATACGAAGCCTGGATTAAGGGTTATAACCTGGGGAAATTACTGATTTTGGATAAAGATAAATTAGATTTCACCAACAACCCAGAAGATCTAGGTACGGTAATTCAATCTATTGAGGCGGAGATTAACGGTTTATTTTAATCTGAACGAATAAGGTGGGCAAAGATTTTCAGCACGAAAACCCATTAAACTGGAAATGGGGAATTATTTATTTCAATAAATCAGATTCCAGGGTTTTGGTTCCCAAGCGCAATAAAATTTTGGGCTGGACATTTAACTTTGCTCATCCAATTTCTTATGTAGTTATGGCGCTTATTATTGGTGCGGTTGTCTTATTAAGAACTTTAAATAAATAGTATGTCTAAAATTATCGGAATTATTCCTGCACGATATGCCTCTACCCGTTTTCCGGGAAAGCCTTTAGTAGATATTGCCGGAAAAACCATGATCCAAAGGGTTTACGAGCAAGCATCGAAAGCCGAAAGCTTATCGAAAGTAGTAATTGCCACCGATGATGTACGGATTGCCGATGAAGTAAAACGGTTTGGTGGGGAATTTATCTTTACCTCAACTAATCACCAAAGCGGAACTGATAGATGCGCTGAAGTGATTGAAACTTTACCTGGGTACGATATTGTGATCAACATCCAGGGTGATGAACCATTTATCGAACCTGCTCAGATTGAATTACTGGCAAGCTGCTTTACTGAAGAAAAAGTACAGTTAGCAACATTAATCAAATCTATCCAGAGTCAGGAAAGTGTATACAATCCCAATAGTCCTAAAGTGGTGATCGATGTAAACGGTCGCGCCATGTATTTTAGCCGTAGCCCAATTCCTTTTATCAGAAATGGAGAACCAGGTGTATGGGCAGAAAAGCATCAGTTTTACAAGCACATCGGAATTTACGGTTACCGCACAGAATCGTTAAAAGCCATTACCAAATTACCACCATCTTCTTTAGAAATTGCCGAAAGCTTAGAACAACTTCGCTGGATCGAAAATGGATTTTATATCCAAACAAAAGTAACTGACTTAGAAACAGTTGCAATAGATACACCAGAAGACTTATTAAAACTGAATAAATTGCTTAAGGCTTTGAAACTAGACTAAGTTCCATTTAAACATTGGTTATAAGTTTAGAGTTTAGAGGTTAGCGCTACCCCCCTAAACACTAAGCTCTACCTAATCACCAGTTCCATCTGAATATTACATCGCGTGTACGGTGTGGGCTTACCTGCCACTTTTTGGAAACCCAGTTTATGGTAAAGGTTTATGGCTGGTTTTAAAATGGTATTGCTCTCCAAATAAATTTTAGATGCGCCTAACGATCTTGCCTTATCAATAATGGCATTTGCCAATAGAAAGCCCACATTTTTTCCTTGTGTTTTTGGCGATACCGCCATTTTGGCCAGTTCAAAATCATATTCGCCATCATACATCTTAATTAGTGCACAAACACCCAAAGGCTCACCTTCGTAAAGAGCAACCAATATAAAACCTCCTTTATCTAAAATATAACCCTGCGGATTATCCAAAGCTTTATAATCAGATTCTTCCATGGTAAAATACTGTGAAATCCACTCTACATTTAGCGACCTGAATATTTCCTGGTATTTGGGCTGGTAATCTACAATCTCAATCTTTAAGCTATCTCTTTCTTTTTTCTTTTCAATTACTCTTCTCAACAAGGTTTTTTGCTCCAATAAAAACTCCCACTCGCCTATTGCTTCCCAAAGTTTATTTTGTGATTGGCCCGAAATCTCTTCAATGGCAGCATTTACATCGATTAGCTGATCTTCAATTTTTTTAGAGATCTCTAAACCTGCAGGAGAAAGGCTCACCACATTCCTTCGTCCATCGGTTTTATCTTTTCCCTCTTTAACGTAACCCTTTTTTAGCATTTCGCTAATGATTTTACTCACCGATGGATGAGAATGGCCAATATCTTTAGCCAGTTCGGTAATTGTTTTTTCTTTCTCTTGTGCCAAAGCATAAAACACAGGAAACCACTTAGGTTGCATATCAATATTATACAACTTATAAATCTGCGATGCGTCTTCAGTTACTTTATCGGTTAGCATTCTTAACCTGCTACCTATAGCTACTTTACCAGTTTCTTCGAAAAAATTCATAATAATAATTAATTACGTAATCAGTTACGTAAATATAAGAACTAAATTTTGGTTTGCAACAGTTTTAATTGCTTGAGGCTAATATTTTAGTATTTTCGTCCTTATTATGAAAAAGAAAACGCTCCTATTTATATTCATTTTATGTGCCTATTCCAGCTTTGCACAAGATGAACCTGGCTTAACGATAAAGACAAACATTTTGAATTTAGTAGCCAAAAGGCCTACAATAGCCATGGAAAAGACTTTTTCAAACCGCTATGGTTTAGAGCTCGCATACACCTCAGGCGAAATTAAAAATCTGGGCTACCGAGATTATCTCCATTACGAAGGCTTCTTACTTCGTGCAAAGAAATACATCCGCCCGATCAAAAAAAGAGAAGCCAATGCTTTTTATGGCGTTTATTTCGGAAACCTCGATAAAACTGCTGTCTCGCATCGCTCCGTTGATGAAACCGGTATTTTCAGCTGGGGCCGAAACAGGGATTTTAGTGCAGGTTCTTTGCGTTACGGTGGAACATTTGGCGTATCATTTATTCCGGGAAAACATTTTCTTTTAGAGGGCTTAACAGGCTTAGGTTATGGAGATTATTATCATGTTCAAAATAATTTAAAGAATAGGCTCCCAGGTGGTTATTTCGACTTTCAATTGTGGTTATCTATCGGCTATTCCTTTTAAATTAAGGGATATCATAAAATATGGACATGAACTAAAACATAAAATTTGTAGTTTTGAATATGAGAAATATACCGCTCTTTGTTGCTATCTGTCTGTTAGCGCTCGTTGCCTGTAATTCGAACAGCAAAAAGGAAACCAATGCCATTGAGTTTAAAAATGTTAACCAGCGCCTCGCCAAATCTTTTTCTGATTTAAAACGTTTGGACACTTTTAAGATCGAACTTACTGGTAGAAAACCCGAAGAAATGGTATTGAATTTCACAATCAAAAACGCCGACGGAAAAGAAATTTACAATACCAAAATAAAAGGAACTGAATTATTGGGCAGTACCGATCCAAATGTTGATCTTTCAAAAGAAAAAGACCAGATTATTTTCTTAAAAACCATTGCTGATGATTTTTTTAGCGATGATAATTTTCTCGAACCTGCAGTAATGCCTGAGGATAAAGCCGATAATTATACACCTGACAAAGCCCTTTATGAGGAATTAAAAAAATCGGGATTAAATGGCTTTAAGTATCGTTTAGGAAAAGAGAACAACATTTACATTGCCTGGAGCGAGAAAGAGCAGAAAGTGAAGATTTATTATAACTGCTGTTAATAGATATAAATCAACGCCAGGAATTTAGAAATGAAAAGATCTGAATTTATTGCAAACCGATTAAGAGAAGTTTTATTAAATGGTTATTGGATTGTCCACACCAACTACCAGGCGGCCTGTTGGAAATTAAAGATCAGTATAGTTTTGACTGCCGCCAATGCAATCAGAAGAAGATTGGAAAAAGCTGTTGAAGAGTTTTTGGCTAATTCGGCAGCTTTCGCCGGTGAAGTAGCACAAATGCCAGATGAAAAATTAGATCAGGTATTTGTAAATGAAAGGTATGGCACCTATCTGCGTAAGCTAGAAGGTGTAATTGAGCACAGTTACTACCATTTTGGGCAGATTGTTCTGATCAAAAAAATGATTTAGCAGTAACAAAATAAATGTTGCTACTGATGGTGAAGCGTATCAATCTAAAATGCCCTCATTAAACGCATAACTTTTACTTCTTCCCCCCCCCGCCTCTTCTTTTTTAAAGATATTATTCTCCGCAAATCATGTGCTTATATTCTTTTTTAAATAAAAAAATTTTATTTTTATTTGCGATAACTAAATAAATAGTTGTATTTTCAGGCACTTAACCAAACGCACTATTTTATTAACGCTCCTTCAACACCTACATGCTCAAACAACTCTTCTCGGCTCTCATTTTTTCATTACTATTTTTTCCGGCACTGGCGCAAAATGCTAGTATAAAAGGCGTTGTGATTGATACCGTTGAAAAAATAAAATTACAGAACAGTTCTATCCTGCTAATAAGAAGTAAAGATTCCATTTTAGTTAAAGATGCACGGACCAAGGTTAACGGTGAATTCGAGTTTTCGAATTTAAAAAAAGGAAATTATACCCTGGTGGTCACTTTTCCGAGGATGGCCGATTATATTAGAGACATCCAATTGTCTGATTCATCAAAATTTAACCTGGGTAATATCGCGATGGATAGCAAAGCCACGCTTTTAAACGAAGTGGTAATTAAAGCCCAAAAGCAGGCCATTAGCATGAAGGGCGATACCATAACCTACCAGGCAGATAGTTTTGCGGTAAAACCACATGCTAATTTACAGGATTTATTAAGACGCTTACCTGGAATTGAGGTTGATAAAGATGGCGCCATAAAAGCTGGTGGAAAAGATGTAAATACACTTTTGGTTGATGGCGAAGAATTTTTTGGCGACGATCCACTTCTGGCCCAGAAATACCTGAAAGCCAATGCCGTTAGTGAAGTGCAGGTTTATGACAAAAAAACCAAAGAGGAAGAATTATCTGGTATAAAAGAAGGTGATGCCAAAGAGAAGGTAATGAACATCAAACTCAAGGAAAACGCCAAAAATGGGTATCTCAGCACCCTGGATGCCAATAGCGACCTTAAGCATTATAAAAATATAGGTGGCATGGCGGGCATTTATAAAAACAAATTAAAGGCCGCGGTTTTTGGCTCTAACTCCAATACCAATCAAGATTCGAAAGCCAGTGCTGCCATGAGCAAGCTAAAAGGCAATGATTATGATGTTATTGAAGTTGGCGATGACGGCAGTACAGTAATGATCAGCTATGGCGGCAGCCGTGATGAAGATGATTTTTCACCATCAAGCGGACTACCTGATGTAACGGGATATGGGGCGCATTTTTCTGACAAATGGAACGAAAACAAAGTTGGCCTAAAGCTCAATTATAAAGGCAGTGACAGAAACATATTGGACAGAACAACTTCTAAAAACCAGTCGTTACTGCCCAACGGAACGAATTTTTTTAGCGAAGGCAGCTCAAACAGCGAAACCAGAAATACCGGACAGAGTTTAAAAGGCAGTGTCGATATTAAATTAGATTCGCTTTCTACCTTAAAAATATCCTTTGCAGGTAGCAAACGCAAAAACAGCAGCCAGTATATCAGCAAGAACGAAACTAAAAATGACGCAGGGATATTTGTAAATAATAGTGATCAGTCTAATGATAGCAATGGCGACAACGACTTGTTTAACGGAAATATTAATTACGCTAAAAAGTTTGTAAAAAAAGGAAGAACACTCTCTATTGACATACAACCTGAAACCAAAAGCAGCACGAGTTTGGGCACCAGTTTAAGTGTAACCAATTACTATGATGGGAATGGAACAATCAACAGAACTGTCAACCAAAACTTTCTGAACGATAATTCGGGAAGTGAAAGCTCTCTTGGTACCAGAATATCATATACCGAACCTTTAGGCAAGCAATTTTCATTACAAACAGCATACAGCTTTAAAACAGTAACATCAAATAGCCATAAACTGGTATTCGATAAATCATTAAATAATAAACGAATCGATTCACTGAGCAACAATTTCGATTTCAATAATTTTTCGAACATTGGTAAAATTGTGTTGCAATACAGATCAAAGAAGTTCACGCTATCTGGTGGTGCGGAGGCTACCGAAACGACATTCGAGCTGAATGATCTGGACCGCAACAATAAATTTAACCGAAACTATTTAAACTGGGCCCCACAGAGTAACTTTAACTATAAACTTGGTAAAAACACCAGTGTATCATTAAACTACAATGGTAATACCCGACAGCCGAGTTTAGATCAGTTGCAACCTATCAGACAAATTAACAATCCACTTTACGAAATAAAAGGTAATCCAAATTTAAAACCATCTTTCAACAATAATTTTGGCTTTAATTTTAATACGTATCAGCAAAAGTCACAGATGTATGCGTATGTGTATGGTGGCTACAGCTTTACCAAAAATGCCGTTGTAAGCTCAAGAACAGTCGATGATGTGAATAAAACCATCAGCAGTTATATCAATTTAAATGGTAATAATAATTTTTACGCAGGTGCGAGTTTTAATAAAAGTTTTAGCAAAATCCACTTTAACGCAGGTTTAAATGCCAATTTCAATCATTCGAACTCCGTTTCAATCTTAAACAATAAGTTGAATGAGAATGTGAACAATAGCATTAATATACGTCCTCGTTTTAGCTATTATGGAGATAAAGTTCAAATCCAGTATAATCCATCGGTTACTTTTTCGAACAGCCGTTCGTCAATCGGTTCGATAAATAATGGTAAAAACTTTAGCCACAACCATGATATTTCTGGAAACATAGAACTTCCATACAATACAGAATTTAATACATCGATATCCTTGTCATATCAACCAGCAAATTCTTCTTTTAGCACACCAGTAAATATTGCCTTATGGAACGCTTATTTATCAAAAAAGATGCTCAAATCACAAGAATTAGAGCTTAAAGTATCCATTTCTGACATTCTAGCTGAAAAAATCGGCTATAATCGCTACGTGGGAGGCAATAACATCAGTGAATACACCAATAGCTTTATTCCGAGGTACGTCCTAATTGGCATCACCTATAATTTAACCGGAAACTTTGTTAAACAAGACAAAAAATAATTGAAGATGAAAAATTTAGGACTAACCATAATCTTGTTTTCTGCAGTTATAGTAGTGCGTGCACAAACTGTTTTCATCAAAAGTGCCAAAATAACTTTCGAGAAAAAGATCAATCAAAAACAGCAATTGGCATCAAACACCTGGATATCAGACGATGCCAGGGATAAAATGAGCAAATACAGGATTTCCAATTGGGATTATAGCTTTAACGACAGTAGCTCCATTTATAAGATTAAACCAAAAGAGACCTTGAACGACAATAATTTCTTCTTTATTGCTGGTGAGAATACAAATGAGCTGTATACCGACTTTAGCAAAAAAGCAAGAGTAATCAGAAAACCAATAAGAGGCGAAGATTTTATTTTAAAAGATACTATCCCCCATCTCAATTGGAAAATCATGCATGATGTACGCCAAATTGCAGGTTACGAATGCCGTAAAGCAATAGCAGTAATAAACGATTCGGTTACTGTAGTGGCTTTCTATAGTGAAGAAATTTTGTTAAAAGGTGGCCCTGAAGGATTTACAGGCTTACCTGGAATGATATTAGGCCTAGCCATACCTCGGTATAATACTACCTGGTTTGCCACCAAGGTTGAAGCTAAAAACGTTCCTATCTTTAACATTGCTCCTCCTGCAAAAGGTAAAAGAACCGATACCGAAAAAGATTTCAAAAAAATGATCGACCTCTATACCCGTTATGAGGATAAAAAGAACCCCAGAAAGATAGAAGACATTAAAAAAGAACTCTACACGCTGATACTTTAGGTGATCACCTTACCTAAAACAGTCACTATCAGAGATATAATATGGAGAAAAAATATTCTGGCAAGTATCTAATCGAGCGATAATTTTTTGTACCTTTGTATCCCGTACAAAAACAATTAACCAGGTCCAAAACACCTGGTTAATTCCACAAATTATCAATCATGACAAAGTATATTTTTGTTACGGGCGGTGTTACTTCCTCTTTAGGTAAGGGCATCATTTCCGCATCTTTAGCTAAACTTTTACAGGCACGTGGCTACCGTGTAACCATTCAAAAATTCGATCCGTACATTAATATCGATCCAGGAACTTTAAATCCATACGAACATGGCGAATGCTTTGTAACCGAAGATGGTGCTGAAACCGATCTGGATCTTGGTCATTATGAGCGTTTCCTTAACGTTCCAACATCACAGGCAAACAACATTACTACCGGCCGTATTTACCAGAATGTAATTAATAAAGAGCGTAAAGGTGAGTATCTGGGCAAAACAGTTCAGGTTGTACCCCACATTACCGACGAAATTAAACGCAACATGCGTATTTTAGGTGATAGCGGTGAATATGATATTATAATTACAGAACTTGGTGGAACTGTGGGTGATATCGAATCGTTACCATTTATTGAGGCTGTTCGTCAGTTTAAATGGGAAGAAGGCAGTACCAATGCTATTGTAATCCACTTAACCCTGGTGCCTTATTTAGCTGCTGCAGGTGAGTTAAAAACCAAGCCGACACAACACTCGGTTAAAGCTTTGTTGGAGTACGGAATACAGCCGGATATATTGGTTTGCAGAACCGAGCACCATATTAGCCCTGAGATCAGAAAAAAAATTGCTTTATTTTGTAACGTTAACATCAATGCCGTAGTCGAATCGATGGATGCATCTACTATTTATGATGTGCCATTGTTGATGTTAAAAGAACAATTGGATAAAACTGTTTTATCGAAATTAAAATTACCGACCAAAAGCGACCCTGATATGGAAAGCTGGAAAGACTTCCTGGGCCGTTTAAAAAATCCTACGGCAGAGGTTAAAATTGGTTTAATCGGTAAGTATGTAGAATTACCTGATGCTTATAAATCAATTATAGAATCTTTTGTACACGCAGGTTCGAAAAATGAATGTAAGGTTAAGGTAGAATATATACACTCTGAAGGCATTTTCCCTGATAATGTAAAAGATAAATTAGGTCACTTACAAGGCGTTTTAGTTGCACCAGGTTTTGGTAGCCGGGGTATTGAAGGTAAAATTGATGCTATAAAATATGTTCGCGAGAACAATATTCCTTTCTTCGGAATCTGCCTGGGTATGCAATGTGCTGTTATCGAATTTGGACGGAACGTTTTAGGTTTGAAAGATGCACATACTACAGAAATTGAGGAAAATGCTGCAAATCCGGTAATTAACATGATGGAAGAGCAGAAAAAAATAACAAATAAAGGTGGAACAATGCGTTTAGGCTCTTATCCTTGTGATATCAAAAAAGGAACAAAAGCTTTTTCTATTTACGGCAAATCACACATCAATGAGCGCCACCGTCACCGTTACGAATTTAACAATGCTTATTTAAAGCAATATGAAGATGCAGGAATGATTGCGTCAGGTATGAATCCGCAAACCAATTTAGTTGAAATTGTGGAGCTTAAAAATCATCCATTTTTCGTTGGCGGGCAGTTTCACCCAGAATTAAAATCAACAGTTGCTAATCCTCACCCACTTTTTGTTAAATTTGTCGCCGCTGCGATGGAGTTTGCGAAAAAGAAAACGAATTAAAAGCAGTACATACATAAATAATGGATAGAAATACCTTTACAGGACTGTTCCTGATTATGATCATTTTGGCAGGATCATTCTACTTTTTGAAGCCGAACGCGGTGGAAATTAAAAAAGCCAAAGAAAGAGACAGTATAGAATTGGCAAAAAAAGCTGGCGTTACACCAGTACAAAAAGATACTACTAAAACAGCTGCGATTGCTAACCCAGTTGTAGATTCTTTAGCCCTAAAAGGCCCTTTTGGTACCGCAATTACTGGTACCGAAGCCAATACTGTTCTAGAAAACGAGAAATTATTAATCACTTTAAGCAATAAAGGCGGTAAAATTACCTCGGTTGAAGTTAAGGGCCAGAAAACCTTTACCGGTAAACCACTGATTTTATTTGATGGTAACCAGAACAAATTTGGTTTAAACCTGAATGCTGCTGGCAAAGTAATTAATACCAACGATTTATACTTTACCCCGACAAAAACCGGAAATACAGTTACCATGCGTGCCAATTATGGTGCAAACGCATATGTCGAATATGTATACGATTTAAAAGCGTTAAGTAACAAAGTCGCTTTCAACATCAATTTAGTTGGCTTACAGCAAGTAATTGCAGGCAATAATATTGGCTTAAACTGGCAGACTACTTTATTACAGCAAGAAAAATCGATCGAAAGTGAGCACCGTTATTCTGCTCCTTATTACAAGTATTTAGATGGTGATGTGAACCACCTAAGTGTTTCGAAAGATGAGAAAGAAGAGTTATCGAAAGGTAAAATTCAATGGTTCTCATTCAAGCAGCACTTTTTCTCAGCTTCTTTAATTTCAAAACAGGCTTTCGAAAAAGGAAGTTTAGAAGTTAAAATCCCAACCACTCCTGGCCAGGTGAAGTTTTATGATGCCAATATGCAATTGCCTTATGCACATACAGCCAACCAGGTTTATGAAATGGAATTCTATTTCGGAACCAATAAATTCTCTGCCTTAAAAGCTCAGGGATACGATTTAGAGCAACAGGTTGATATGGGTTACTGGCCTTTAAAATACATTAACCGTTTCATTGTATTACCTGTATTTAACTTCTTAAACAGTTTTGGCTGGAACTACGGATTAATTATCTTGGTATTAACCATTTTACTAAAACTTGCTTTATCACCACTTACTTACAAGTCATACCTATCAATGGCTAAAATGAGGGTTTTGAAACCAGAAATGGATGAGATAAAAGCTAAAGTAGGTGAAGATAATCCAACATTGGTTCAACAGGAATATTTAAAACTATATAAGAAAGCTGGTGTAAATCCTCTGGGTGGATGCCTGCCAATGGTATTACAGTTGCCTTTGGTAATGGCCTTCTTCTTCTTCTTCCCTAACTTGTTTGAGTTACGCGGTGAGAGTTTCCTTTGGATGAAAGATTTATCTACTTATGATGAGTTCATCAAATTTGGCGTAAAAATCCCTTTCATTGGCGATCACTTAAGTTTAATGTGTGTATTGATGACGATCTCTACATTGATTATGACTTACTTTAACAATCAGGTTTCTGGTGCTACAGGCCAAATGAAATACATCGGTTACATTATGCCGGTTATTTTCTTAGGTGTATTGAACAGCTACCCTGCCGGATTAAACTATTATTATTTCTTGGCCAACTTAATGACTTTCGGACAGCAGTTCTTAATCCGTAAAATGGTTGATGATGATAAAATCCACGCTTTAATTCAGCAAAATAAAGCCAGACCGGCTGATGAGAAAAAGAAAAAATCTAAATTCCAACAACGTTTAGATGATTATATGCGTCAGCAACAACAAGCTAAAAAGTAATTTAGCCTTTAATAATATGAAAACCCTCGATTGCTTAAAGTAATCGGGGGTTTTTGCTTTACCACAATCTCCGACCTCTGACTTTCCAACTAAATGCTTTTAATTGTAATATTTGGCATACAAGTTTCCTAATAAGCTAAAAAAATCCAATTTTAGAAGATTAAATCTCAACCAACAAATTAATTAACTTTTAAAAATGCAAAAGAGACTAACTATTATTCTGTTTTTCGTTGTCAGCTTTGCCTACGCCCAAAAGAAACCTTTAGATCATTCGGTATATGATACCTGGGAATCAGTAGGAACAAAGCAATTATCAAATAATGGTCAATGGGCCATGTACAGCATCTTACAGCAAGAAGGTGATGCACAATTGTACCTTACCAATATTAAAACGAATGCGAAGATTAATATACCAAGGGGAATGAACTCACAGTTTAGTAATGATTCTAAGTTTGCTGCTTTTAATATCCGTCCCTTAAATAAGGATTTACGTCAGGCTAAAATTAAAAAGAAAAAGCCAGATGAATTACCAAAAGATTCGTTGGGCATTGTCAACCTCAGCACCAGTGCCGTTACAAAAGTGGCAAGGGTAAAATCTTTCAAATTCCCTGAAGAAGGTGCAGGTGTAATGGCTTATCTAACTGAAAAGCCGGATACAGCAAAGAAAACTGTAAAACCGGCTGAGAAAAAGGATGGTGAAATGGATTTTGCAGATGATGAACCTGCCGGAAAAGGTAAGACCGACGAAGGAACCGATTTAGTGGTGAAAAACCTTTTAACGGGCACAGATAAAACTTATAAATTCGTTACCGATTATTATTTCAGTAAAGATGGCAAACAGTTGGTTTTTGCCTGCAGCGGGTCTAAAAAAGACAAAACGGCCCCACAGGGTGTATTCTTGCTCAATACAGAAAAAGGCATATTAAAAAGCCTGATTAAAGGTAAAGGAAGTTTCAAAAACTTCACTTTTGATGAGGAAAGCGAACATGTGGCTTTTGTGGGCGAGCAAAGTCCGGAGAAACAGGAAATAAAAAATTACAACATTTATTACAACTCTTTAACACTAGATACGGCGCAGATACTGGTTGATTTTGATATGCCAGGACTACCTGCAAAATGGTCGGTTAATGGCGATGGTAAAATAACCTTTAGTAAAGATGGCAAGAAATTGTTTTTCGGCATCTCCCCTATCAAAAAACCAAAAGACACCACTATTGTAGATTTCGAAGTGGCCAAAGTTGATGTTTGGAATTACAAAGACGATTACTTGCAACCTATGCAGCTTAAAAATGCAGATAGAGACGGTAAAAAAAGCTATTTATCGGTGATTGATGTTTATAGCAGTGATCCAAAAGTAATTCCATTAGCGGATTTAAAATTGCCTGACGCCAATCTGATTGCTGAAGGTGATGCGAATCTGGTTTTAGCATCTACAGACTATGGCCGCAGGATCGAATCACAATGGAGTGGTTCTACGTCAAAAGATTATTATCTAGTTGATACTAAAAATGGCCAGAAAAAGAAAATCATTGATAATTTAAGCGGTTATGCAATGGCTTCTCCTGGCGGAAACTATGTTTTATATTTTGATAGAAAAGCAGGTAGCTGGAATACTTATAGTGTAACCACCGGAAAAGTAACCGTATTAACAGCTGGATTAAGCGAAAAATTTGTTGATGAGGAAAACGATGTACCGGATTTACCTTCCCCTTACGGTTTAGCAACATGGACCGAAGGTGATAAAGCTGTTTTAATTTACGATAAATACGATATCTGGTCGTTCTCACCAGATGGAAAATCGGCACCAAAAAATATTACTGCCAGTTTTGGAAGAGCAAACAACATTACCTTCCGTTACGAAAGAGTACAACAGGATAACAGGTTTGAGCGCAATGCAGATAGCAAATTTGTAAAAGTGAACGAAACGGTTTGGTTAGATGGTTTTAATAATTTAACTAAAGAAAACGGGTTTTACCGTACCAACGTAGGTTCGGCTAAAGCGCCAGAATTGGTAGTAATGGCTAAGTTTAAATATTCAAACCTGCTAAAAGCTAAAGATGCTGATGCTTATATTTACGATAAAGCCAATTATGTAGAATCGCCAAATGTTTATATCACTACCGATTTCAAAACTGAAACCAAATTAAGCAATACCAACCCTCAACAAAAAAACTACAATTGGGGCACGGCTGAGCTGGTTAAGTGGACCACGCCGAAAGGCTATAAAGCCGAAGGTATACTGTACAAACCGGAAAATTTCGATCCAAATAAGAAATATCCGATGATTGCGTATTTCTACGAAAAACTAACGGATGGTTTATACACTTATCAAGCGCCAGCACCTACTCCATCTCGATTAAATATTTCTTATTTCGTGAGTAACGGATACCTGGTTTTTGCGCCAGATATTAGCTATGAAACTGGTCACCCAGGTAAATCTGCAGTTGAATTCATCAACTCTGGTGTAGAAAGCCTGAAGAAAAATAGCTGGGTAGATGGTAGTAAAATCGGTATCCAAGGTCAAAGCTGGGGTGGTTATCAAGTAGCCTATCTCATTACGCAGAATAACATGTATGCTGCCGCTTGGGCCGGTGCGCCTGTAGTCAATATGACTTCTGCTTATGGTGGTATCCGTTGGGAAACTGGTATGAACCGTCAGTTTCAATACGAAAAAACACAGAGTCGTATTGGTGCAACACTTTGGGAAAAACCAGAATTATACATCGAGAACTCACCACTATTTATGTTCCCGAAAGTAAATACCCCTGTTGTGGTAATGGCTAATGATGCAGATGGAGCTGTGCCTTGGTATCAGGGTATCGAAATGTTTACCGGTCTGCGCCGTTTAGGTAAACCAGTTTGGATGTTAAACTATAATGGCGAAGCGCATAACCTGGTTCAACGCCAGAACCGTAAGGATATTCAAATCCGTGAGCAACAGTTTTTCGATTATTATCTAAAAGGTGCGAAAGCGCCAGCCTGGATGACAAGCGGAGTACCTGCAACTGAAAAAGGAAAAACCTGGGGTTTTGAACTAACAGATGATAAACCATAGTTAGTCCGAAGTCCAGAGTCAGAAGTTCATGGTTGATAGCTTAATACTATTGGCTATGGACTTTTCTTTTGGTTAATGGCTTGATAGATCATAGTTGATGGCCTTATAGTTTATAGCATATTGTTTAAAAACCATAGCAATCAACAATTTAACTACTGACTATCAACCATTATTTAGCTTGCATAATCTGACTTCAGACTAAAGACTGTAGACTCCAGACTCTCCCTCTATGAATTTTCGCTTAAAAGCGGTATTTTAACCCATTCAAAATAAAACTAAACAACCCCAATGGCATTAAGCAGAATTTGGTCAGCATTTATTATCGTGGCTATTGTAGTAGCAAGTATTAAATGTTTCTTTTTCGGACATAGCGATATTTTTAACTGGATGGTAATCGGTAAATCATCCGATCCCTTAAACCCTTTAAAATTAGACGGCATTATCGAAACCTGCTGGATTGCGGTTGACCTTTGCATTAAATTAATTGGAACACTGGCTTTATTTATGGGGTTAATGAGCATCGCCGAAAAAGCAGGTGGTATCCGTTTATTATCCAGAATTATTGGCCCTTTTTTTTCAAAACTCTTTCCTGAAATTCCAAAAGGACATCCGTCTATGGGGCACATGATCATGAATTTCTCAGCCAATTTATTAGGCTTAGATAATGCCGCCACTCCATTTGGTATAAAGGCGATGGAAAGTTTGCAGGAGCTTAATCCAAATAAGGATGTTGCCAGCAATTCGCAGATTATGTTTTTATGCTTGCATGCCGCAGGTTTATGCTTAATTCCTGTTAGTGTAATTGCCATTAGGTCAACCCAAAATGCGCAAGACCCAACCGATATTTTCATTCCGTGTTTGATTGTAACTTTTGTTGGTACCATGGCCGCCATGCTCATTGTATCCTTTAAACAAAAGATAAACCTACTTCAACCCGTTATCATTACCTGGGTATTAAGTATCTCGGCAGTGGTTGGTTTACTGGTTTGGTACGTAAGTAAGTTAAATGCAGAAAGCATAAAATCATTTTCAGGCTTATTAAGCGGTGGAATAATTTTATTGATCTTTTTATTGATTGTATTGGGTGCACTATATAAAAAAATTGATGTTTTTGATGCGTTTATTGATGGCGCCAAAGGCGGATTTGAAACTGCACTGAAAATTATCCCCTATTTAGTTGGAATTTTAGTTGCGGTAAGCATGCTCAGAACCAGTGGAACTTTTGATGTAATCATGAGCGGGATTAAAAACATGTTTGTGTTTTTTGGAGCCGACACCAAATTTGTTGATGCGCTGCCCACAGCTTTGATCAGGCCTTTAAGTGGTGGTGCTGCCCGAGGAATGATGGTAAGCACTATGATTTCTAGCGGACCAGATTCATTTGCCAGTAAATTATCGGGTGTTTTTCAGGGTGCGTCTGATACTACTTTTTATGTAGTAGCGGTTTACTTTGGTTCTGTTGGTATAAAGAATACACGTTATGCCATCGGTTCGATGTTATTGGCTGATTTAGTTGGGGTTTGTACAGCTATAGTGCTTAGTTATATGTTTTTTGCGTAGTTTTTAACTACAGACAGAAGGGCACAAAGTTCACAGAACTGGGTGTGTAGTCAAAAAGCAAAAACATTAATCTACAGCTATTTTCTAAATCTGGGGAAACATAAATTAGCAAGATTGTTGTGGGATAGATATCCTGTTAATGATTTCATCAATAGCATCAGGATCAATCGCTACGTTTTTCGAAGCACACCATTTTTCTGTTTTATTATCCAGCCAGATACAAAAAGAATGATAGCCATCTAAAACAACGGCATAAGTTTCATGAAAATCATCTTGAATACGCATGCAAAATCCCTTAAAAATTTTGCCTCTAACAATGAATTGCAGGGTGGAATAATTTTCTAACATGGCTCATTATATTTTTGGTTAATTTACAACAAATTATAAACGAGAATGTTTCGTTAATTTAAAGGAATTAATAATTAATTCTTAAACTACAAGGAAAGGCTTAACCTATGTTTAACATATTCGAGTAGCCTTTAGCTATTAAACGCTTTTTTGAAGGTAAAAATATCTCGCATTGCAGATTTAATATCGTGCGTCCTTTTTTCACTATTGATGTTTYGGCGATTACTTCATCTCCTTCGCTTGCAGGGGCAAAATAATCGACATAGTTATTTACGGTGGTATAACGTTCGTTCAGTCCCATTGTAAAAACCGTTGCACCAATTAAATCATCAATAATGCCTGCCGTTACACCACCATGTAAAATTTGATAAGGATTGGTCATTTCTTTACGGATGGTATACTGGCAAACCAACATACCGTACTCTGCTTTAACTAAAACAGGAGCCAGCCAGTTCATAAAGTTAGACGGCGAATTGGTAATTACCTTGCCAATTGATTGCCTTAAAAAAGTTAAACGCTGTTCGTTTAAAGAGGGTTCCATATAGGGTAAAAATAGGCAAAATAGTTTATTAGTCCGTAAGGTGGAACGGTTGGTAGAAAAAAGGTTTGATGGCAAAAGAAAATGGAAGATATAAATACCTCCCATTTCCTAAACGAAACATTTAACCCTAAAACATGATTATATAACCGTGCTATAGTTCCCATTAGAAGCTTATGGTCAATGGTTTTTTGGTCAATAGTTTATAGCCATTACCTACATTTCCATCTGCAGATATTTTATTGATCATAAGCCATTAACTATCAACTATGATCCATCAACCATTTCATCTTACATTATCCATCCTTAAATCGGAATAATAACTTTAAAACTTAAGTTCCTGCCCATATTGTAAATTCCTGATCTGCCATTTGGCGAAGGGTTATAATATTCGAAATATTTTAATCGATTTAAATTTGATTGGTATGCGATATTGAAAATATTATCTGCCTGAAGAAAAATATCACATAAGGTCTTTCCTTTTTTAGTTTTCAGTGTTGATCCTATTCCTCCGTTGATTAAGGTATAACCTGGCGTAAAGGTTTCAGTATTATCTAAAGCATAAAATTTATCCTGATCAGCGAAAAAAGCAGCATCAATTTTAATATAAGGCTTATCAAAAATGCCTATAGCCTTTTGAGCGGTCGCCTTGATCTCTGTTCTCACCTGCAATGGCGGAATAAAGGGTAGGTATTTAGCTTCCTTACCATGTTTATTTAATAATTCCTGATTCTGGTTCAACCCAACCACGTAAGCCAAACTATTGTTAAAACTTAACCATTTCATCGCTGAAGGATGTAGATTTACCGAAATTTCTGCACCATATAATCTTGCTTTCGACTGCTGATACTGATAAGTTAGGTTTCCAGGAACTATAACCACTGGATTCCCATTGGCATCGGTCAAGCGCGATTGATAGATGTAGTTCTGAATATTGTTATTAAACAGTTCCATACTTATTTCAGCATCTTTTAAGTAAGCAATAACGCCTATATCTTCCTGAAGGTTAAACTCTGGTTTAAAAGTCCTGTTGCCCAAATACACAATGTGCGCACCGGGATCTAATCCATTTGAACCGATTTCTGTAATGTTTGGTGCACGGTATCCCCTGGCAATATTGGCTTTAATGAGCAGTTTTTCAGAAATGTTATAGGTTAAACCCAAACTTCCTGACAAGCCATAATAGTTTTTATCAAAAGAAGGGAATTGCAATTTTCCAGTGGCATCAGTCGAGCTCACCTGTTTACCAAAACCTGTTTGTGCATTGGTACCTACATAAAAATCACTCCAGTGTATATTTCTTCTGTCTATCCTGATTCCTCCGGAAACATCGATTTTACCCATCGATTTCTTTGCAAAATAAAAAGCACCGATATCGAAAAGATCATAATCGGGAATGGGAAAATCGGTAGCAGCCTTGCTCCTGTTTCCCTGGTACATACCATTTACTCCAATGGTACTTTCGATACCGGCAAAATCTGGAAGGTTGTATTTAAGATCATAATTAAAAGTGTTTAACACTACATAAAGCCCGGCCTGACTTGGCAATGTTGGGTGATTATATTCTCTCCTTACACTTTGCTGTCCGCCAATCAATAAATTTAAATCACTCGTTCCAAATTTAAACTGACTGGTGTTATAAAATCGGTAATGTTGAATGTGCTGATGTAAGGGATTAATGGAGTAGGTATTCAAATCACTTTCAGGCACAATAGGCCTGTTTTTAATATCATCTCCGTTATCTAAAACCTGCCTGGTAAATCGTCGTGATAAAGAATCTCTGCTACCATCAGGAATTTCCATTAAATTATCGTAATAGGTAACGGCAGTTTTAGAATAACCCCAGGCTTTATCTACTCTGGCACTGGCAGATAGATTGTATTCTCTAAAAGCTGTTCCGTAAACCAATCCATCAATTTTGTTTTGGTAATTATGTGCTGTTTTCCCAGTCGCCCTAAACGTATATTTCCAATCGTTTTTAATGTAGGCCAATCCGAGCGACGAACCGATCATGCCATTATTACTTTGGTAATTTGCTGTAAAATCGCCTTTCAATTTACCATCTTCAAAATTCGGGCTGTAAGGAATCATATTAATTACACCTGCTAAGGCATCAGAACCATAGGTTAAACTGGCCGGACCTTTTACAACTTCGGCCCTGGTAATACCATATTCATCTACCTCAATACCATGTTCATCGCCCCATTGCTGGCCCTCCTGCCGTAAACCATCATACAAAGTTAACACACGATTATACCCCAAACCTCTAATAAAGGGTTTAGAAACATTTGGCCCCGTGGTAACAGCTGTAATTCCAGGAACGCCTTTAACAATAGCTTCGATCAGGTTAGTATTCACATTTTGATCCATTGATTTTTTCGAGAGGACCGCAATAGGTACAGGGCTTTTACGCAGCTGTGTGGCCCGGTTAACCCCGGTAATTACCACATCGCCTAAATCAGATGCTAAGCTTAACAGATCAGCGTTAACCAGTGCAGTATCTCCGTTTAGCGTTACTTTGATTCTTTTGGATTGATAACCTATGCCCGAAAAAATGAGGTCATAATTTCCGGATGGAATACCACCTAATTGATAGGTACCCGAAATATTTGATTTGGTGGATCCCTTAGATCCTAAAATTTTAATGGTGATATTTTCTACAGGTTCATTTTGGGAGGTGACCAAACCTTTAACCATAACTTTTTGCGCGATGGCATTTAGCGATATAAAAAAACAGAAGCAGTATAGTAAGAATGGTTTCATGAACAGAAATGATTTGTCTAAATATAATTTTAGACAAATCTAAATTTTAATTTAAATATATCAAATTAAATATTTAGATAATATTTAACAACCTTAAAATCAAAACATTTAAACAAAAAATAAAAGTACTTAGCGTTGAGTGAAGCGCTTTTATTTTCGAACCCGAGTAATAGTTAGCAAGACATCCATCATCCATTTTACATCTCTCCTCTTACATTCTCCATCTCATACTACATTTCCTCCAGCGCCATTTATTAGCCCACTGGCCAGGTTAGCATCCTTTGCTTCCAGTTACTTCTTTTTTTTAAAATTTAATCGATTTTGAGTAAACAGCGATAATGCTTATCTAGCTGATTATAAACAACCTGCACTTGCTGTTCATAAATCAATGCAAAATGGACAGAAAAATCTTTTGAATATTTTCAACCATATCCTGCAAATACACCGTTATTATGATTATAATTGAATACTAAAGAGTGAATAAAACTATAATACCTGAAGGATTGTTATGCCTAAAGGAGTTTTAAACAGTACTAATCTTATAAACAGAATATATGTTGGTGATTAATAATTTCGAAGAGTATGAATCACATCTAGGTAAAGAACTAGGTGTTTCTCAATGGCATACCATAGACCAAGAACAGATTAATAAATTTGCCGATGCAACCTTAGATCACCAATGGATACACACCGACCCGGAAAAAGCTAAAAATGAAGGGCCATTTAAGGCAACAATAGCACATGGATATTTAACCTTATCCTTAATTCCTTATTTATGGAAACAGATTGCGGATGTACGTAATATTAAAATGGAGATCAATTATGGTATTGAACGTTTTAAATTTGGTCAGGCAGTTTTAGTGGATAGCGAAGTGCAATTAAAAGCAAAATTAAATTGCATTAGCAATTTGAGGGGAATAACTAAAGTTACGATTCAAGCAACGCTTGTGATTAAAGACCAACCCAAACCAGCATATGTGGGCGATGTTGTATTCTTGTACCACTTCATCTGATATCATTCAATTTTGGCTACATAACTACGCTTAGTTTTCATATCGGGATTCTTGATATCGGGTAACTTGATTTTGGCTAGCGACATTTCTATCGATACAGATGCATCCCGTTTTCTGGCTTCGGTGGCTATGCTTGAAATGATATTTTTTAAGGTATTCAGTGCTGCAAAATACTGACGATCCAGTGTTTTAATGGCATTCATATCGCGATTTTTCTGTTGGTATTCCAGGTTTGCTTTTTCACAACAATTGTACTGAATCTGATCTAAATATGCTAACTTTTCGGTTATTATAGACAGTGCTGACGCGGATAACTTAAGTCCTTTAATGTCAACAACTTTATCATCCTTAACTAAATAATTTAAGCCATTGAACGAAATGGTTTTGAGCGGAGTATTGTTAATAATTGCTGTGGGTTTTGGAAGCTGTTTTTTTGAATTAAAACCATCTTCAATCAGCGCTTTGTTGTAACTGAACCGATCGGCTAAAAGTGAATCAATTAACTGGTTGCCATCCTTTATTTGCTCAGCAGTTGTACTGATAGCATGAGAAGCCGTCAGATTCTTAGTTGAGTTACAGCTAAAACAAATGAATAAAATAACCCCCAAAAAAGGCAAAATTTTATTTTTCATATCCAACAATTAATCAAATGCAAATTATGGAATTAACGGTTTATTGCACTTCACAATTGACGAACAATTTACTTTACATTTATTTAAGCTGTGCTGTAGAAAAGTATATTCTTGCCAGCAATTATATTGTTTTAATGATTACCTACATTTAAAACATGTGGGTAGAATTTCGATTTTTATAAAATTATTCGAGTTACCGAATTACAAAAAACGTTTTTTTAGATGATTATTTTACCGTAACAAAAAAACCATTTTAACGTATGCGCAAAACTAGTATAACTATATGTTCTATGTGAGTAAATAAAAGCTATACTGACAAATAACGGGTGAAAATCCTGTTAAAAAGGGCGCTCTCTTTCAGCAATCCTTAATGTTGATCCTGTTATAGGAGCCAGTTTATCACAAATATGAGAATACAAAGATGGACCAGCCGTGCTGAGCTTCAAACGCTCCGGGAGGGTGATTATATTACATACGAATCATATTCAGGACCGATAAAAAAAATAGAAGTGCATCATTTTAGAAACGAACAACATTTTTATATTAAGATTTATAATTTAAAACAAACCATACTGATTATCACATGATCAATATCTAAAAAACCAAAGATATTTTAATGATCCACGTAAAATATCCTATTCTCAAACTAATCAAATCTTGCATGTGCAGGCGTGCCTTCGCTTTTTTCGCACATTTATTTTAGAACTACTAACGGCCTATCGTACTGGCGAATGCACAAGATGATCCAAGTAATTTTGATATTTTCGATTTTACAATTAACGCCCCGCTAACCTCTTAAGTTAAATGGTTTTTCTGAATACTTTCTTTGAGCAATGTAAATTCGCAACTAATTAGATTGTATTTTTCATATTTATCTTTTTCTGTTAATTGAAATCTAGCTATTCTTGTCCATCCTTTATTAATGACCAAACAATAATACACAAATGGACTTTTAGTGTTTAGCTAAAGTAAATAAATGTTAACCTAAATGTTAACTATTGCTAAACATTTGTTTAGTAAAACTACCGATAGTATATTTGACGATAAAGTTCAAAAAATTAATTTATCCAATTTAATAGAAAGCAGATGTACCCTGAAATTAAAATGGTAGTATTCGATATGGCTGGCACTACAGTGAACGAAAACAACCTAGTTTACAAAACCCTAATGGATGCAATAAATGTCGCTGGTTTTTCATATTCCCTTGATCAGGTTCTTGCTGTTGCAGCAGGAAAGGAAAAGAAAGAAGCAATCAGATCGGTACTTAAAACTTACGAAGGTTCTTTTGATGAAGCCATGGTCTTCGATATATATGAAAAATTTATTGGCAAACTGAAACTGGCGTATGAAACTGAGGAAATTTTACCTCAACCTGGTTCGATTGAACTTTTTGAAAAACTTCGGAAAGAAGGAATAATTTTGGTACTTAATACAGGTTACGACAGGGTTACCGCAGAGGCTATACTGAGCAGACTGGGTTGGAAGGCAGGTACCGAATTCGATACACTCGTTACTGCTTCTGAGGTCGGCCAAAACAGACCAGAACCTGATATGATTTTATTGGCAATGAGACAGCATGGTCTTACCGATGGTAAATCGGTTGTTAAGGTTGGAGATTCAAGTATTGATATTGAAGAAGGTAAAAATGCAGGTTGCGGCTTAAGCATTGGCATTACCACAGGCGCACATACACAGAAACAATTAGAAAAAGCTAAACCTGACGCGGTAATAGACAATTTAATGGAAATCTATGCTATGGTAACCAAGCACAACTAAATAATTGAAATGATTAAATAATTACAACCGTATATGCTAACATACAAATGGGGCAAACGATTGTAATTAAACATAAAAGGCTCCTGGTATTATACCAGAAGCCTTTAAATTAGAATTATGGTAAGCCCTCTAAAGGGATTCCTTTGGAATATTGCGGTCGAGATGTGATTGCATTTCTATTTACGCAAGACTAATTATCACGAATTTTGATGCTGCAATCGTTCATTAGTACTTCAACCTAAACATAAAACCTTTTAACCAGGTAAAGCGTTTATTTTTAGATAACTTAGATCACAACTAAATATAAGCATATGAATACACAGGAAGTAGCTGACAAACTGGTGCAGCTTTGCCGTGAAGGCAAACACGAACAAGCCATTGATGAACTTTACGCCGATAACGTTGTAAGCAAAGAGCCAAAAGGCTCGCCAATGGAATTAACAGAAGGCAAAGATGCCGTTAAAAAGAAAACCATACAATGGGAAGAAAGTGTTGAAGAGATACATAGCTCTTCGTGCTCAGAACCAATTGTAGCAGACAATCATTTTGCTATTGTAATGAACATTGATGCCACTTATAAAGCCCATGGAAGAATGGCCATGAGTGAAATCTGTGTTTATGAGGTTAAAGACGGAAAAATCGTAGCCGACGAGTTTTTCTATCGCATGGGTTAAAATATAAAAAGCCCCGATATCCATCTGGGCTTTTATAATCAACTAACCTAAACTTATAAATACTAACCAAATATTTATACCGCAAAACTAATGACCGATTATTAATTCAATGTTAAATATTTATCACTTGTTATCTGAAATTGGTTACACCGCATTAGCTCATTAAATCGTAAAACACCGCTTATCGGGAAAAAATTAGAATCAAATTTGCCTTGCCTGTTCTGTGAAGGAAAATGTTTTATTACCTTTAAATAAATGAGCAATTTCTAACCATAAACCGTATAAAATTGATGACCATACCCAATCTGCAAGACCTTTCAAAAAAACATCAACTCATTTCCGATCTATTTAAATGGCCCACCAAAGCTTCTGAGTGGGAACAATACAAGCTCAGCAACGAGCAACTTGATTTTTTTAAGACGTTTGGATACGTTAGCGATATAAAGTTATTGGAGGAATGGCAAGTTGAGCGGTTGAACAAGGAATTAGCAGAAATTATAGATCCTGCACACCCCTTAAATGGGCTGTTTCATGAGTTTCACAGCAATGAATCTGCAGATCCTAATTCAGTTTTATTTCATGCTTTAGGCGCCTGGCGAATTACAGAAGGCTTTCATGATGTGATATGGAATCCCGCTTTTGCGATGGCGGCCAGTCAGATTTTAGGTAATAAAGGCGTACGTTTCTGGCACGATCAATTGTTCTGTAAACCAGCAAAACATGGAGGAGTTGTAGCCTGGCACCAGGATTATTCTTATTGGACACGCACCGGGCCCATGCAACATTTAACCTGCTGGGTTGGATTAGATGATGCAACTACCGAAAACGGTTGTTTATATTATGTACCTAAAAGCCATAACTGGGGCTTGCTGGATAAACCAGATTTAGCTGGGGATATGGAAGGCTTAATGCAGTATTTAACCGAAGAGCAGAAAGCAGAATTTAATCCAGTCCCAATCGAACTTAAAAAGGGATATGCTACGTTTCACCACCCATTAATGGTTCATGGCTCGTTCGAAAATAAATCACCACGTTCAAGAAGTGCTTTCGTTTTAAATGTATTTACTGACGGTACCGAATCGAATACCGACGAAGCCTTACTTAAGGGAGTGGAACCTATTGGTGCAGGACATAAAATGGAAGGGCAGTTTTTTCCTTTGATATTTTCTCCCGACAGCCTTTAATCGCACTATTTCATTTTTTAAAGCTTTATGTGCTGATCAATTAACCTGGAATACCTTGCATTTAGCTACGGAAGCACTGATACACGGAATATTCATGGCTTTGCCTTGTCTTTAATCTGATCTGGAATCTTAAATATCCTTTTTTTCGTTTCGTTTTCACGAGAATGGCGGTATTTACAATTCCCGCTCAATTTGCATGAGGTTTTTGGGCCTACGAGAAAGTGGCAGATATTGATGTGCTCTTAGCTAAAAAATAAAAAACGGCCTACAAATGTAGACCGAATATTGAGCGAAAATTTATTTTCCCGAATTATTAAATTCTTTAAGCCAGACAATTGCCTACTTAACTTAACGGTTACCCACATATGTTTCTGCAGATGGTAAAGACGTTTTACCATTCACTCCTATCGTTTTAATAAAATAATAGTTGTTTTTTTCTTTAATGAAGTTTGCATCTATGTATGTAAAAACTTTTGCATTAACATCAGCTATTTTTGTTGGGTCTGTACCTCTTACATATCTATAAATTTCATATTTGGCTACTTCGCTTTGTGAGGGTTGCCATTGTAAAATGATGCTTTTATTATCTTTGCCAGTAAAGGATTTTAATGAATTTGGGGCATAAACCGATTGACTTGTGTTTACCGTTATTTCATTGCTAAATTCGCTTTCCTTATCTGCGTCAGTTACACCAGTTATTTTATAGCTCACTTCAATATCATTAAAAAGAAATTCATCCTTAAATGTATTTTTGAAGCCTAGAACAGGTGTTTTATTAACTTTAACATAAGATGAATTTCCAGATTTCCGATAAACATTATAACCAGCTATCTGTTTTACAACAGTTGTATCTTGCCAAAAAAGATAAATACCTTTTCCATCTTTTTTAAAATCTACGATAACTGGTGCCGCAACGCGAAAATTTGGATTACTTAGGTAAATAATTTTAGAAAAACCGCTTCTGGTATTACTTAAATTCTCAGACACAAGGGCATAGCCAACTGTTGGTGATAAATTACTTGTTGTATCGGTATAAACGTAATTTCTTTTGGCTTTCTCATCAAAATATATCATTTCTGTAATCGGTTTCATGTCTCCCCCAACTTCATTGGTACGATATACATAGTATCCACGGGTATCGTTATTGTAATCTGTCCAACTAACTACATTATGTTTATTCACATTTCTAACAACAACATTTGCTGGCGGATCTGATTGTTTGATTTGATGAACTAAGCCGTAAACTTTAATCCCTCTTTCTGTAGCTCTTCCAAGTTTATCTACAACCACTAAATAATAATAATATTTCTGACCAGGGATAATGGTTTTATCAATATAATTGTATCCAGCGGTTGAGACTAAAAGTTTATAACCACCTTCATATTCAGTTGAGCGATAAATATTTACCACACTCACATAATCTGGTTTTATAAAAGCCCAATTTAGTTTTATGTTATTACCAATTGAATCGGCAGTTGCCGTAAAAATTTTAGGTATTAACATTTGTTGATCCAAAGAAGCTACCCGAAGTGTATCTGAAAGTATTTTTGCACCACCTCCAAAACGGTTTACCGGACTAATGGTATATTGATAAAGCACATCTTTACTTACTTGATTATCTTCTACGGTGTATATTATGCTATCACCACGATGCTCAATATTATAAGTTGTTAAAATTCTATTGAACGGCATTTTAACGCCATCGCTTCTTTTCACCAATAAAACTTCCGGTATCTGTGCAGTAGCTTTAGCGCTCCATTCTATTCTAAATACATCTCCAGTGGTTTTTCTATTGGCGCTTTTTGGTTTATTGGTTATAAAAAAATCATTAGCAGAAACAGGTGTTGAGGTATATTTATGCTGTTCGGTTCCATCTCTTTTAAGCTGTATTACCCTGTATTGATAAACCACATTCTGTTTCGCAGTAGTATCAACCAATAAAATATTAAATGCAATTGCTAATGGCTGTTGAGTAAGATAAACAGAAAGCGAATCGTAATTAAATTTCTTTTTAAATATTGGCCACACCTCATCTGCCGTATAAGTAGTAGTTGGATTGTATTCAAAAACTTTGTTTCTTGCTGCCTGATAATTATTCTTTAGTTCTTCATAATTAGAAGGGGTACTAAATTTATATAGCGCTTGCCAATTGGATTCATTTTGTGCTTTTCTATCTAAACGAAAAGCAATTACATCTCCATCTGGGTGTTCGGCAGAAGCAGGTTTAAATAAATTGTATATATAAGTGCCTTTATATCCATTAAAGGCAACTTTACCTTCCTTTTGAGCGTTGGCCTGTAAACCAATTTGTACGAAAAGCATAATCAATAAACTTTTAACTACTGGAATTCTATACGGTTTCATAACTATTGATATGTTTTAGATTGATTTGAAATGAAAATACCTTTGTTATTTACTCCTGCTTGTACACCTAATACCAGTGTTTTATTAAGGCCTACCCTAACGCAAGGTATTGGACTACAGATATCTGTAAAACCTATACTTACGCAAGGTGTTTCGCAACTGCTATTGCAAACACCTCCGCCTACATAAGCGCTACCTTCTAATACAAATGTAAGCCCCATTGTTGCAGAAAACTCTCCTTTTAATGGTGCTAAATAGCCATTAATATCTGCATAGGTTTTGGCACCTAAATTTATACCTGCACAAGCTAAACCTATACTTGCACCGGCGCTTAATTTTACAAATGCACCTACTCTGCCGCCTACCGAGATGGCAATATCCTTAGGGTTTGAGGTGAAATCTGCCTTTAAATATGCCGCGGCAAATAAACCGTGGGTAAATGAGCAGTGTGCAACAGGATCGAGATCTAAATCGAAGCTCGGTAAGAGTGGTATTGGCATTTCGGCCGATACGACTAACAACACTCCTTGCACCTTTGTAAATGCTGTTTTTGTAGCATCGGTTACATCGGCATTGCCAAAATGTTTATAAAATGAGTTTTTTTGTGTTTCGGTTAGGGTTTTATTACCCACCATAAAACCAACGCCTATGCCTGTAAATGGCGTGTATTTTACATCGGCCAGGCCATTACTAAAAATGTACCATTCGCTGGAGCCTAATTTTAATTCTGCATCTAAATCTAAGCTGGCAAAATCTGTATTTTGGTTAAGGTGACCAGATCCAATTAATGCGTTTTCAGTAAAATCGTAAACAATACTTAAACCTTGTACGCCACCTGCACTCATATTATTTACGCCAAGGGCAGATGGATTTGCTACTATATCACCTTTTATGGTAAAACTCATTGGCGATGGTGCTATTCCGTTTGCCCCTGTCATGTCGCCACCGAAGGTAAAGTATTGCCACTCTTTACCTACAACCATGCTTTGTCCGGTTGCTTTATCTAAATAGCTTCCAGCTTTTTCGCCTTCATTGAGGTATATTTTGGTATCTTTTGGTACAGTTAGTTTAGTTTCGGTTTTTGTTTTAGTGAGTTCTACAGGAATTTTATACTTGCCTTTAAGGTCTTTATCTGTTAAATAACCTTTTAAGTAAAGTTCACCGTCGTTAAATCGTTGGTCGCCATCAAATGTTACTTTTATCCCTTTGGTATCTAACCCTAAGTTTTGAAACTTCACATCATGTTTATGTGCTAACTTGCCATTTTCTGCTTTATAGGTTAAATCGTAGGTTACTAAATCTAGTCCGGTGAAACCTGGAATATCCATGTTTAAATCGCCTCTGAAAGTTACAAAATCAGCGCCGCCCCAAACTGTGCTTGGTTTGTATTTCGCAATGCCGTTTAAGGTAACTGCTGGTTGTTTTTCGGACAGTAAAATTCTGGTGTCGTTTTCGTTACCGGTATCATAAAGATTAATATTGTTAATTTTAATTTCATCGGTAGGTTCTAAATCAGGCAAACCTTTAAGACTAGCTAATGAGGTGATGCCAGATTTTGTGATGAGCGATACCGACCATTCTCCTTTATCTTTTGAGTACCCTTTATCGTAACCAAAACTGGTGTACACATCATTTCCGTTTATGGTAATCGGAAATGCATTCAGCAGTTTTAAACTATTAACTTCAAAATCTCCAAAACCAATTTTAGTGCGGCTAACTTTTAAGTTTGAGAAAGGAAAAGTTAAGCCCAAGGCGTTAAGACTGCCTTTAAGGGTAAGGCCTTCGGAGCCAAAAGTCCAGGTTGGAGCCTCTAATTGCCATTGGTTTAATTTAATGGTAATTTTTTGTTGGTTCTCCGATTTGAAACCATTTTCGTTTAAGGTAAACTTTGCTTTAGCTTGTATATCCCGATTAGTTGTGTAAGCTAAATCGGTAGTTAGTGTACCCAAAAATGAAATACCTGTATTCGTTAACATTACGTTTGCATCTGGTGTAACACTAATATCATCTGCCCCAATAAACTTTGGTTTAGCGCGTGTATTGCTTGATACCAAAAATTGGGAAGAGGTCAGGTCAGAATTACCGGTAGAAAATGTATATAAATTATTCGTCTTTTTATCTGCTGGCAAAGCAGTAATCAACGCGTAAGACGCATTTGCATTGTTGAGGTATAAATAGTTGGTATCGCCAACATTATCTGATGATGAAGTTTCTACTCCTTTAGCCAACGATGCAGCATCTAAACCTATTTTTCCAAATATGCTGGCTGTTGTAGCGGTTTGAGGATATAAAGCCAGCCCACCTTTATCCAAAATTTTAATATCGTATTTAGAAAATAACACGGCTTCTAAATCATTTTGGTTGAAAACCATTCCATTTGCCAAGGTAAAAAAGCGGTCTTTTTCCTGTCCCGATGGTGCTTGGTTTACGTTTACCAAAATATCGGTAAATTCAAGTTTACGATCCACATATTTTCTTTTCAGGGTGCTTTCGCTTACATTACCTGTTGGCGTTAACTTGCCCGATATTTTATATTGTGTATTAGTTACATACTGAGCTTTGGTTAGTTCGATTGGAAAACCATACATGCTGTTTACATTCATATTAGGTGCTTTTACAAAGTTGAGCATAACATTAGCGTTTGCACCGCCTGGGTTTATGGGCTGTGTACCTCCAATATAATCTGCTTTAGTACCAATAATTGTGAATGATCTGTTGGCAGGCAACCTGCTCAGCGTTATGGTATAATAGGTTTCGGTAGAAAAAGTTGCTTCATTTTTTGGTATGGCTATTTCATTTTCTGTTATCGCATTATCATCATAACCATTGATTTTTGTTTCGGTAGCGCCATCGGGCGATACCATATCTTTAGCTAAATCATCATCATTTTGCTGTACAGCGCTGTAATAGTTATTATTTTTAGGCGCTGCCGATGCCATTTCAGTTGTACTGGCTTTTTTAAGCGCTCCTAATTTTATCTTTTTGGGTAGTTTATCTGTTTTCGGTACTACTTTAATTTCTTCTTTAGCTGAGTTTGTTACTATAGTTACTTTTTTACTGGTTTTATCATACTCATCTTCATCCATACCTTCAACGTAGGTATTGTACTCGCCATTTAAAGGTTTGGTTTCCCAATTACCGAAAACTTCTTGGGCATTAACTGTTATGCTAACGGCAGGTTCTACTTCTACGCTAACAATTACATCTGTAAGTCCATCTACATGTACTTGTGTTTTTGCGATGGTGTAATTTTTATCGGTTGGTACTATTTTTAACTCGAACTGGCTACCGCCTGCTGCAATTTCCACGTAGTTGTAATTTTTCCCTAAAAAAGTTCCTTTAGTTTGCAAATAATTACCAGTGTTTAAAACTGTTACGGTACTTTCTAATGTGATTTTTGTTCCTTTTTTATAACAATACACCGTAATGTTGCGGGTGTTCTTCTTAACCTTAAACTTTACGGTTTGGTTTGCTATAACATTATCTAACGTAACAACGGTTGTTTTGTAATTGGCTCTATCTACAGGAATTATGGTAAAAGCTACTTTGCCTTTTGGCGATTGTAGCGTTGTAGGGTAACCGGTTTCGGGTTTATAATCGTTCCAGCTAAAATCATCGCCAACAATAATGCGGGCGGCTACTGTATTTTCTTTATCATCAACCACTGTTGTAGTTAACATAATTGGTAAATCCATGTAAACTTTACCCAGATTTTCACGTTGCCCCTTTACCAATGGTTTACCACTATTTAATACTTTATAGGTAACTAAAAATCCATTTTTGGTAAGGCGGAGTAGTTTCCAGCTATCGTATAACCAACTGTTAATATTTTCGAATAGGAAACGACCATTTGTGCCGGTTATAAGATCTTTTTGTGGTGTTTTACCTTTTAAATAAGTTTCGATTTGGCTATTGGTTGCTGTATTTGATAAGCCAGACATATTAAAAAGCTCTACATGAACACCTGATAATACGGATGTGCTTGCGTTACTGCTTGGGTAAACGGCTCCGTCTATGTAAGGCGCCAAAGGAACTACGGGTACGTGTGTGTATCCAATATTGTAATCTTGTGTAGAAAAGACTTGTTGATCGGTAAAACTACCTTGTTTTTGTGTTTCGAAATTGAGCACACTGGTAACCGAAAAAGCATCTTGCGTAATGTAATTGTCTTGACTGGTGCTTATTGGCTCGGCAAAAATATAATACTTATCGTTAATATCGGCTGGTACAATCAATCTATCGAAAGCAAAATAACCTTCTTTTCCGGCAGAGCCAAATGAAACCATTTTATCTATAATTTCGTATTTCTCTGTTTCATTATATGCGTTTTTGCGTTCCCAAATCTTTTTGAAATAGGTTCCTTTATTTGGGTCGCCATCATTTACAGGTCGGCCGATAGGTATTTCATCGCCAATTTTTCGGCATAAATAAACATCCATACCTGCTATTGGCGTAATTGGCGGTGTAGCACCCGGTCCATTGTTTACAGCAAGTTTAGATTTGAAACTATATTGTTGTACCGTTGCGGTTAAGTCTGGTACGTTAATATTTTCGTTTTGGTTATAGGGAATGGGATGAGGTTCTGAATAATACTGATTACTTTGGATTACAACAACTAAATTATAGGTTTGCCCATCGTTAAAGGTATTGTAATCTTGCATGCCCACTTTAAAAGAATATTCTCCATTTTTTTTAACAGTGGTAGTGGCTATTACGCGCTCATCTGATAAAATAGTTCCATCTTTTAAAAGATCTTTTTGAGCTAAATTTCCTTTTAGCAGTTTTAATTCTGTTCCTTCTGGTAATGGCAATGGTGTGTTGGTTTTGCCGTAAGGCTTTGCCCATTTGTAGGTGTACCTGCCAGAAACGTTCATAGAAAGGAATTTTGGTCCAAACTCAACGGTTTCTGTTAAGTTTTTATTGGCAAAATTTGTAGCTTCAAAAGCATTTGTTTTACCACCAATTTTACTTACCGTTTGTGGGCTAAAATATAAAGCATCTAATTCATCAGTTGGCTCAAAAAACACCGTATAAGTATCATTTGCATTTACAGCGCTTACTAAGTTTGAAAAAGAAGTGTTAAAATTATTTGCATCTAACTCGTTAATATCAGTGCTGCCAACCACTACATAACTTTTGGTGCTTTTTTTAATTATATCTTTACCCAGCACGGTTGAAGATTTGTAAATGGGTATTTCTTTAGTTTGCCCTATTATATTTTCAACCTCCCCATCAAATACACTTTCGGCTTTGCGGAGGATATATAATTTGCCTTTATAATTACGTTGCGCTGTGGTAGTTAGCTTGGTATTTACTTTATAACTATATGCTTCAACTGTGTTTTCGGTTAAGGTAATGCTTCTATTATTTGCATTAGGTACCACAAACCAATTTGGATCTGACAGGTGATTATCGTCTATTTTCACCACTAAACCTTCTACAAAAGCGTAGCGTTTACCCGATATAGTTAGGGGTTCTGAAACTTTAAATTGAGCTTGGTTAATTGGGACATCGATTTTTAAACTGCCTTTTCCATCGGTTAAATTACCCATTGCATCGGTTTTACCTGTTGCTACAACTGTTGCCGATGGAATTGTTGGTGCGCCATAAGGGTAGGTTAATAAATCGCTTACCGATGCAATGCTATCCTGCTCCTCTGAATATATTTTTTCGACACCGTTTTCCATCACTTTAACACTTTTGGTTACTTTAAAAACTGGTGCCAACAATTGTACTTTTAATATCTGTACATTTTTATTAGCCACAGGAAAACCTTTTTCCAGCTCTGTTAAAACAACATTTTTATCAAGTTCTGCTTTTATTTTCATTAACTCAGCTTTAGATTTTGCATTCTGCAATTGCGTTTCGAGTTTGATTTTTAGCTCTTTATCTTGTTTTATTTTGTTAAAGCCTGTTGCATAATTATCATAAAAATTATACTGCAAAGTGCCTGATAAGGCGATTGTATAATCTGTAATATTTTTTTCGGATTTTACTGTAAATATTCTTTCTTCTGATAATACACCAGTCGCTATATGCTTTACTTGCCAGGTATAATTGTTACCATCTTTTATATATGCAGCCATTGCTGGCGATGATTTAAAATCTATAGTTTCTTTATTTACAGGAATAAAAATGCCGTTATCTTTTGCTGCATTTTGCTTGTTACCGCCCAATCCTTTAGTCAAATTTGCTTTCTTTTCGGCCGCTAAATCTTCTGCATTTTTTACTTTAGTAATGTGCAATTCGTATTTAGCAGTAACGCCAAAATTGTTTTGTTTCATGGCAACTGGCCCGTCATAAAAACCAACATTGTCATTTTTGGAAGAATTATCGGTGAAAGTCCAGTTAAACTTTAAGTCATCTAAATTTTTAATGGCGATATTTGCTTTGGGCGTATCTAACTGAAGTGTTGAGGTGATATAAGGATTTTCTCCATACCTAAACTCATTGGCACGGCTTATTCCATTATTCTTAAAAACTATTTTTCCACTCGGATCTGTAGCAATTACCCGCCAGGCATAACGTTTACCTTCTTTTAATGGTGGATCTGATGGTAAAAGCGGTGTACTGGTAACGGTAAATATTTTTCTGTTGATGACAGGGAAAGAAGTTGAATTTAAAACCTGGTTAGGATCTGTTTTCACATCAGGCATTTCGGCAACCTGTAAAGTATATTCCATTCCCATTGGTAAGATAACGTTGTTCCCCCAGCTGAATGACATTGTTTTAATGGCCGGCACCGAAACATTCGGTGAAGGGTTCATCAAAAACGGGGCATCCGGATAAATAATGCTGATGGATGAACAGCCCAGTGGTGCACCTGTAGAAATGACCTGATTATTGGCCATATCTACTGCCTGGATACAAAAAGTGTAATTGCCTTCTGGCAAACGCGAGGTCCGCACCAGCTTTACTTTATCAATTCCATATACATTTAGTGTGTTTAAATCGAAAATATCTTTTAAAGCCAGTCCGTTGAGTTGTTTGGTTTCATTTGGATTTAAAATGATTGGCTGTAAAGGAGTATAAGTTGACTTAGTGGAGATTGTGATGCCATTATCTCCACTTAACTGACCAGTCAGCTTAATTTTTTTCTGGGTTGAGGTTAGGTTTTGTACAATCAATAATACTTTGGATGCATTTTGGCCAGCATAATCTGCATAAAAAGGCGAATAGGGCGGCGAAATGCTAACATTGATGTTAACTTGTGCAAACAAACCACATGAAACCATCATTAAAAAGGCAATCAAAAGCAAAGTTGTGCTTCCTTTAAAACGCTTTATAATTGGGGAGAACTTAGTCATAGCAATTGATGTTAAAATTTAAAAGGAATGTGTTAAACCAAGATTTGACCTCAATTCGTTAAATGAAGGAAGCGTTACATCTTTTGAATTGCTCTTTAAATAATTGAGCGTTAAATTGGCCGCATTTCTTTTGCCAAGGCGATAAGAACTGTTAAAATTTACATTAAAAATATTCCCGGCATCGATGTTGTTATTGCGTTGCGATTGATAGCTAACCGAAGCACTTAAGCCCAAATTACCTTTATCCAGCGCTTGGCTAACGCCTAATGTTGGTCCATAAAAAATGGTTTTGCCAAAAGTTACTTCTGCTACCGTATAACTTAAATTGGCGTTGGCGCTAAAAGATTTTTTGGGCAGACCGAACTGATAAGATAAATTGGCCATTTTACTGTTCGATTTGCTATTGGGCTTCGTTAATTCATTTAAATCGACTAGCGATTGCAGATTGCCGACGAGTACAAAACCATGGGTAATACTTTCGTTATTAATATTATAACGTAACATGGCACTTAAATTATGATTGGTTCTGGCCACACGGAACATATCTATAATGGGGTTTAATCCCCGATCTTGTGTGATCCCGAAATTGGTATAGCGGAGGTCTGCACCATAATCAGCTTTATTGAACGAGATATTCGCAGCGCCAATTTTTCGGTTAGACCGGACTGATTTATCGTGCAGGATGTTGTCATTTTGCAGACCAAAACTTCCACCCAATTGCAACTGGCCCTTCATTAAACGCAACATTCCCTCAACCGTATAATTCTGTACATCCGTTTCGAAATAATAAGCGCCCATACTTTTATAATCAGGATCTACCCTACGGTACCTGAATCTTACATTGTAGCTGGTGGCATTGTAACCAATACTGGTTTGTGCTGCTGTTAATAATTGGGTAGAGGAATTGAGCGTAATCAGGTTTTTAATAAAATCAACTTTATCCAACTTTAAGTTTTTAACGGTATCCGATAATACATTTCGGGTATAGATACTGCCTGAAACATCCATATCAAAAACAAAATGTTTCAGAAAACTAAATTTTGAAGAAATGCCCAGCACCATATTTTCTGATGGGCTTAACTCAGTAGAAATTGGTGTAGCGCTTAGAGAACCTACATGGTCTTTGGCATTCAGAAAAATTAGATCCACATGGTTACGTTCAGTACCCCAGCCCAATTTGGCACTGTAACCTGTTCTCTTGTACGCGGCCTGTTGTGCCAAAGCGAGCGGCTGATTCAGATCTTCTTCTATCGCTTTATTAAACCGACCGTAAATAAATCCAAACCTTAATCTGCCAGGATTAAGTTCTATGCCTCCACCCAAAAAATTATGACCGGCCAAGGTAAATGGCGAAAATTCTAAACTTTGCCAGCCCGCATGAAAGGTGGCCCATTTATAAGTCGGACTAATGCCATACTGGTTAAAGGGTTGCGTATAACTCCGTTGTTGATCGCTAACTACAATAGAAAATGGGAACGATATACCGTAAACGGTTAAAGTTGGTGCTCCATTAAAAATATAAGAGAAATCCCTTTGTCTGGCCGGAATTCCATTTACATTATATGTGCCAAGCCCGAGGCCAACGGTACCGTTAATGACAAATGGCTTTTGCTTTGCTATTTGACCTAAATCTTGCGACTTAGCCAAATAACAGGCAGCGAATAAAAACAACACTAAAAGTGATATACGTTTCATAAATTCTACGTTTGTTGGAATAAAGAATAATCAGCAACTTTTTAATCAGCTACATGAATGTGATCACTTTAATGCTTTAAAATCCTTGTCATTTAGATTGAGCTTTTGCATGGTCTGCAACAATGGTGTATTATTAGGATTTATACTTAACACCCCTGTTGTACTTTGTGGAATGATGACTATCCTAACCTTATCAACTGGATAGGCAGTGAAAGTTGAACCAAATCCATTATAAAATGAAATCCTAACTTTTGCGGTAGTTGCATCAACCCTCAACGAATAGCTATAAATTAAATTTTGATTTGGATTTTGGCTTAAATCTGTATAGTTCAACTGTTTCCAGCTATAAACACCCGGTGTTTCTGTTTTTCGCATATACACCATTACAATACCTTTATTTACAGCAGTTAAATGTATGGCGGGGATGTTAAATACCGATGTAGTATCGTTAAATGAGACCCCATGTTTCTTTAAAGCATAGGTATTGAAATTAGCACCTTCACCACTCCAGTTAAAGGTTACATTATCGGGCGTTTCTAAAGAGACTACATTAGCATTCCCATCTGCACCTTTTAAAGATGTACCCGGAAAAGGCCAAGCGCCACCTGTTTTAGGGCCATACATAACATAACTTGTTAAGTCTATGTAAAAATCACCATCGTTACCTAATGTATTTTGCGGAAAACTGCCTCCGCTTAAAATTCTATTTCCATTGGTACCATTAGTTCCATTTGTGCCATTTGCACCATTAATTCCATCCGCACCTTTTAAATTGGTACCGTCACCCCAACCAAAAAGAGCTGTTTTAGGGCCATAAATCATAACCGGAAGCCTTGAAATGTAGAAATCTCCATTTTTCCCCAAATTAGGATCCGGGGCAGTTTCTCCACTATAAATAACAGTTCCATCGGCACCTGCCGGACCAGTAGGTCCCTGAGCCCCAGCTGCGCCACGCAAAAGAATAGGAACACCCCAGCCTGTATTATCTTTAGGGCCGTATAATAAATAATTGGTTTTGTCTAAATAATAATCGCCAGTTACACCAGCAGTTGATCCGGGTGCGCCATTTCCACTTAAGGTTGTACTACCATTTGTACCGTTGGTGCCGTTCGTACCATTAGCCCCATTTGTGCCGTTAGCTCCATTCGTACCATCAGTTCCGTTAGTGCCATTAGCCCCGTTTATACCATTAGTGCCTTTCAGTACAATTGGTGTACCCCAAGCCCCAGCGGTTTTTGGTCCGTATAAATTACCCGTCGTTTTATCTAAGTAATAATCTCCGTTGGCTCCTACTGTAGCAACTGGAACACCCGAACCACTATAAATAATGCTGCCATCTTTACCTGCAGCGCCTGTTGGGCCTTGTGCACCATCAGCACCACGCAATAAAATCGGGATGCCCCAGCCCGTGGCTGTTTTTGGTCCATATAGTTGATAATTGGTCTTATCCAGATAATAATCTCCTGTTATACCAGCCGATGAAGATGGAATACCATTTCCACTTAAAGTAGTGCTGCCATTGGTTCCATTTGTACCATTAACACCATTCGTACCGTTTGTACCATTGGTTCCGTTGGTGCCATTCGCACCAGCTATCCCCATTAAAGTAATTGGCGTAGCCCAGCCAGCAGCTATTTTTGGTCCGTAAAGGTTTCCTGTTGCCCGATCTAAATAATAATCGCCATTTGCGCCAAGTACTGTCGGAGGTGTACCTGTTCCACTATAAATGATGCTGCCATCTTTGCCTGCAGCGCCTAACGGGCCAGCATTTCCTGCCACTCCTTGTGGTCCGGCTGGGCCTTCTGGTCCTTCCAATCCAGTTTCAGAACACGAATTAAATAAGATAGCAATAAGGCAGATGATTAAGAAAGCGTAAAAATTTTTCATAAGGGTAATTTTTGATTGATTGAAGATATTGCTCAATACACAACAATTTGGAACCTAATCGATGAACGGAACGAAATAATCGGTAAAGGGTTTGCCTGGCATTTGTAATCCACACGATCACAGATCAAATTTATCCCAGAATGAGGTTTGACACATAGTACAAACACGACAACCTCAAGCAAATGCATGTTATTTAAAGAGAAGTGTAAAATTCTGATATAAATGCTTAACTTGGATATTGTAAATATTATCCTTAACCTCTCACCTTAAAAGGTCAAAATATTATGGGTTTTACCTATTTTATGCCTGAACCAAGTCTGCAACAATATGTAGAGAGCATTATTGTTATAGACCTCAATTTCAACGAAGATTTCATTAAAGAGATCACAATCGTTCCCGATTACAGGTCTTGCTTATGTTTTATACTCGAAGACAAAATCAGCGCTTATGAAAACGGGCAATTGGTGGAAAGAGAAAACGTGATTCTGGCCAGCTTCCATTTATTTTCTACGATCATGAATCTCGGCAAAAAACACCGGGCGGTCTGTGTGCAATTTAAGCCTATCGGCTGGAACAGTTTGATGGAAAACGTACCTCAGAATGAAGTGCTGAACACCTGTTATGATGCAAAACTATTTTTAGGGAACTATGCAGCTATATTAAGCGAACAGTTGGCAGAAGCAAGTTCGGCCCCTATACAAAATGATATTATTCAGTCCTTTTTGAAGGAAAAACTGAACAGCTTAGCTGCAGCCTCTCCCTTCGATCGGGCCATTGATATTTTTATCCGGTCGGGCGGTAACCTGACCATAGAGCAGACGGCCTCTCTCGCCTGTTTAAGCCTGCGGCAGTTTGAGAGGCTATGTAACCATAAAATTGGTGTTTCACCGCGAATGTTTGGGCGTTTAATTAGATTTTCTAACACCTATAAACTTAAAGAACAACATCCAAATCTATCATGGAACAAGATCGCGTTTCATTGTGGCTATTTCGACCACATGCACCTCATCCGCGACTTTAAACAGTTTTCGGGTACCATACCCACTATTACGGAAGATGAAGACCATTTTAGGTCATTCCCTTACGAAAGCCATAAAAATAATCTTTCGATCAACCCTCTCTAGTTTTAAAAAACCAAGGTAATTTCGGTGCCATTTTCGATACCGCTGCTGATGTTAAATGCTGCATTAATTTTTAAGGCAAGCTCCTTAACAATCAATAACCCATAACCAGATGATTTGCTTTTTACCTGCTTATTATCTATTAACGCCTGGATCTGATCAGCAGGGATTACCCCACCTTGATTAATTACAGCGATATAAATCTGGCTGTTTTGATTTAAACCTGCCCTTAAATAAATTGTTGTTCGGTTAAAAGCATGATTGATTGCATTCTGCACCAAATTGCGTAAGATAATCAGCAATAAATTTTGATCGCTGTTTAAGCTGCCTATCCCCTTAATTTCTGTGATTAGCCTTATCTCTTTGGCATCGGCCTGATTTTGCATCAACAAGACGGTATCGCTGAACAATTGGGCCAAATCAACCTCGTCAATGTCGAGTTCAAAATTTTCCATCTGACTTTTGGACCAGAGTAATAGATCTTCCATTGTTTCTAAGAGATTTTTCGAAGATGTTATTAATTTTTGTCGGTGTTGATCCCGCTCTTCTTCAGAGACCTGAATATCATTTTTTTGCTGGAGCTTTAAAAAAGTGAATAACTGGCTTACAGGACTTCGTAAATCGTGAGAAATAATACCAAATAATTTTGTTTTGGTTAAATTGGATTCATTAAGTTTTTTATTTAGAATATCTAATTCCCGGTTTTTTTGATCTAATATATTGGCCGATTGCTTTTTATTCCTATAAATGGCATATAATAATACTGCAACCAAACCTGATAGTAAAAGACCTGATATGAGCCACCATTTTTGTTTTTTGGCAAATAGCAGTTGTTCGTTCTGAATATCGATCAATTGCTTCTTTTCTTTATTTTGATATTTTTCTTCGGCTTCAGCGAATATTTTTTTGGTATCAATTGCAGTTAAAGAATCTTTAACCATGCTTAGTTTTTTGCTGTAGGCATATGCTTGTTTCCAATTGCCTAAACCTGCATAACAATTTGCTATGTTTTCTATCGAGGCGATGCGCATATCTTGATAGCTCCAGGCAAGCGCCAATGGTTCGGCTTTTTTAAAATAAGGCAATGCTTTTGTATAATCCTTTAAGGCTAAGTATACTTTTCCATTCACGTAATTTAATTGCGCTTTATAAAAATCAAAGGCCCAGATTTCACCTATTGTATTGGCGTGCGTACTGTATTTTAAGGCCTCTTTGTTTTTACCGAATTTGATAAAACCCTGCGCAAAGTACATATCAGCATCTAAACAATTGTTCCATAATTCGGCATTACTGTATTTTTTGCAAATATTTAATAAGCTATCATAGTATAATTCTGCCTTACTCATTTTCTTTGTGATCACTAGGTTTTTGGCAGTATACAAATAATAGTAGCTTAGCAAAACCTTATTTTTAACTAAATACTTGCGCATCTCCTCCAAATAAACCTGTTGTTTAGCCTCCTGGTCCATATTACCATAAGTTCTAGAAACGATTACCGCTGCCTCCGCCACTTCGTCTGAGCTTATTTTTTTCGACTGGTATAATTCCTTATAATTTGAAAATGCGTTTAAGGCATATTGAAGTGCTTTCCCGTCGTTGCCGGTCAGTTTATAATACCTCGAAATAAACAAGAGGGCAACTGCCACAGCATAGTTATCTTTTTTGCTATCAACCACCGTTTGCAAAACCTTTGCAATAGAATCCCTCCGGGCTTTGCCTGATTTCTTTTCCGGATTGCAAAGCGACAAGATAGAACCTAAAGATTGTGTAATGATTTTTGTATCGGTAACCTGCCTGGCATATTTTAGTGCCTGTTCATAATTTTTGATACAAGAATCAGAAGAAGCCGTACTTGATTCGGTTAAAAGACCTTTGTAAAACCAAAAACGGCACAAATGCTTCGCATCGTTTTTGGGGGTAATTTTAAATGCCGTAGTTAGGGTTGTTCCGAGTAATTTATTATCTCCCGCCAAATAAACAGAATCGCACGAAAGAAGTAACTTTTCTAAATAATCATTAATATTATTTGCCGATTTTATTTTAGGAAAATCTGGTTGTTTTTGGGCAAATACCCCTGCACAATAAAAGAAAAGAAAAAAAATAACGATGTTAAATAGGTATTTTTTCATCATTGATATTTAAAGTCAACCATCAATTAAAAATTTTCTTAGCTTCCTTAACATACGTTTTACCTACCGGAATAACGCTTGCCCCCATATCAATACTTTTTAAACTCGTACCTTGAATTTTATTAATAGAAACCACGTAGCTTCGATGAATACGGATAAATTTGCCGCTAGGCAACGACTCTAGAAATGCACTCAAGGTAGTTAAAGTTAGATAGTTTTTATTTGAAGTAACAACTTTCGTATAATCGCCAAAAGCCTCTAAATAAATAATCTCATTTACATTTAGTTTAACCGTAGCATACCCCTCCTTAAAGATAACATTTTCATTTTCGAATAAAATATCATATAACTCCGCCTTCTCTTTAAGGATAACAAAATCAGTTAAGCGCTTCATACATACATCAAATCGATCGCTTTCTACAGGCTTTAAAATGAAATCAAAAACCTTGAGCAAAAAACCTTCTAATGCATACTCAGGGTGAGCCGAAATAATAACATTAATGGTACTGGTATTGTTAATGGTTCTGATAAATTCGAGTCCATTAATATCAGGCATATCTATATCCACAAACAGAATATCTGGATGGTGCGCATTGAAAAAACTCAATGCTTCAATACAGTTGTCAAAACTTCCAACTAATTTTAAATCTGAACACCTATCTATTTCATTTTCAACAGACTTCCTATCTAAGTCAGAATCATCGACAACAATACAAGATAACGGGACTCTCATACGATTAGCGGATTAGATGTATAAACATAGCAAAAAAATTACAGTCTGCACATCAAAAAAAACTTTGAATAAAATTACCCACAATATTAAATTTTGCTAATATTTTCAGTGATTGAATGGTGTAAAATGAATGATGGACCTCAGCGTCTCGCCAAAGAAAAAATTAATTACCTCTTGTTGATCACTTTACAACAAAATTATCAATTCGTTTTCCATAGGCGCTTTATATCACTTCAACTAAGCCGTACATTTGTAAAAAAGAAACAATGAACGATATTACAGATTACCCTGTGTTGGCATATGTTGTTAAGCTCATCAAAAACACCATTACCGACATTAAAACAGAATATATTGCCCCAGCTAGCGTAGAACTTAAGGACGGCAATGACACGATATACCTTCAACAGCGAATGGATGAAAACGGTAATCCTTCAACAATTTTCATTAACGATCCTAAAGATATCATCTTCAGTGAAGACTTGCTTCCCTCTTTGAAGAACCTACAGGAAGGAGCTGAAGGAAAAACAGCACAAGAGCTGTTGAATGCCAGGGTGATCATCAACGAATTGGATGTAGAAACACACCTGATCTTCCATGCAGTAAAGGATCATTTTGACGAAATCAGCAACAGCTATGAATTTTCTAAGGCAATTGAAAAACAGGCAGACAAAATAAAAAGCAAATTTAAGTTCGGGAGTCATGCCTTTGAACTTACTGTGACCAATCATGCACAGCTGATCTCCGTTACAGCAGATTTCCCTCCTTCATTTGACGAGTCTATCAAAAAAACCATCGAAAATGACGCAGCTAAGGTTCAACTGGCCGTCCAAAAAATATTTAGATAAAGTAACGATAGCAGCATATTAAAGATTGAAACTAAAAGAAATGAGGTTGTATCATAAATATAGATTTGTCATCCTGAAGGATAATTTATTTTATGAAAATTAATATTAATGACATAAGGGGTTTTTATCCTATTTTAAGCTGCGAGGAATCGTCATTGCGAGAAGGCTTTTTCAGCCGACGAAGCAATCTTACAACGATCGCTACCAGCGTGCGCATTAAGATTGCTTCGTACCTCGCAATGACGAGCTTTCCATGGAAGTCTGTCATTGATAGCTTGTCGAAGGACTTGTTTAAATACCCATTAAGGTGTTTCGACAAGCTCAACATGACAGCATCTGAGATGGAGTTGCCTTTATGATACAATCTCATTTCTCTCCAAATAATACTGTTTTATTTTACGTTCTTCTTCTCTGCCGGCTATTTAACAGTTATCTTCAGTTTCTGGGAAATATTATTGGATGAATTTCCAAGCTGCAGGATAAAGTCTCCAGGTTCAACGTTCCAATCCTTTTTACTTTCATCATAGAAGGCAAGATCTGACACTTTTACATCCATTTCAACAACTTTCGTTTCCCCTGGCTGCAGGAACACTTTTTCAAAGGCTTTCAGCTCTTTTACCGGGCGAGGTACGCTGCAAACAGGATCGTTCATATACAACTGAGCAACCTCAGCCCCATAGCGTGCTCCTGTGTTCTTAATAGTAAACCTGACCTTGATGATATCGTTTTTACTATAAACCGATTTATCTGCAGAAAGAGTGCCTAAATTAAAGCTGGTGTAAGAAAGGCCGTATCCGAAGGCGTATTGAGGCACTATTTTTTTTGTATCAAACCAACGGTAGCCGACCAAAATATCTTCCTTGTAATATTGGTTAATACTATCTCCAGGATAGGAAATTTTACCGTAAAAATGTGCACCGTTATCTTCCAGCTTTTTTGGAAAAGAGAATGGCAGCTTACCAGAAGGGTTTACCTCCCCCGAAATAACATCAGCCAATGCAGATCCAGCCTCTGAACCAAGATACCATCCCTGAATAATGGCTGGCACCTTATCTACCCAAGGCATCGATACTGCATTACCACTAAGCAGTACCACAGCCATGTTTTTATTTACTTTCAATAAAGCATCAATCAGTTTATCCTGGCCGAAAGGAAGACTTAACGATTTACGGTCACCACCTTCACAATCCTGAAAGTGGTTTTTATTCAGTCCTCCGATAAAGAATACAATGTCGGCATGTTTAGCAACTTCGATTGCCGCATCCATCAAAGAATCAGCATTTAGCTTGGATGGTTCTTCACGTCCGTACATTGATGGCCCCGAAGCATATCCAAGACTGTATGTTATATGGTCTTTCCCATATTTAGCAATCAACCCATCCAATGGCGATTTTTCATAAGCCACCTTCAGTGATGATGATCCACCGCCGATTACCAGACTGCGATCGGCATTTTCACCTATAACAGCAATCTTTTTGAATTTACCGTTTGTAACAGGAAAAAACTGTTTATCATTCTTTAAAAGCACAATGCCTTCCTGAGCTATTTTACGGGCTGCTTCACTGTGTTCGGGAGAAACGAAACGGCCAAAGGGCCTGTTGGCGCTCATGGTGGTACGGAAAATCAAACGTAATATCCGGCGGGCTTTATCATTAAGCAAAGCGATATCATATTTCCCCTCTTTTATGCCTTTAAGGAACGGATTGGCCAGATAGTAATCCGAGTAAGGAAACTTTCCCTTAGTTGTTAAACCATCGGTGTAGGTACCCATTTCGAGATCCAGCCCGTTGTTAACCGCCTGATCGGTGCTATGAACACCTCCCCAGTCGCTAATCACCACACCATCAAATTTCCAGTCTTTTTTTAAGATTTTATTCAAAAGCAGATCATTGTGGCAGCAATGCTCGCCTCTAAACTGATTGTAAGAACCCATAATAGACCAGGCTTTCCCTTCTTGCACTGCGGCCTTAAAAGCAGGTAAATAAATTTCATATAATGCACGGTCGCTCAGATCAACATTGATATGCCCGCGCCATTCTTCCTGGTTATTCAGTGCAAAATGTTTTACACATGCTGCTACGCCAATGGATTGAACACCCTGTATATAAGGCACCACCATACGTGAACTGAGATAAGGATCTTCACCCAGATATTCAAAATTACGCCCGTTTAATGGTGTACGGTAAATGTTTACCCCAGGGCCTAACAAAACGGTTTTATTGCGGTAACGCGCCTCTTCTCCTATTGACTTGCCATAAAGCAGCGATAATTTAGGATTAAAGGAAGCCGACAGACAGGTAAGCGCAGGAAAGGCCGTACAAGAATCATTTGTCCAGTTGGCCCCGCCCCATTCATCCCATAAAACTTCCTCACGGATACCGTGGGGGCCATCATCCGTCCAAACTTCAGGAATTCCTAAGCGGGGTACGCCTTTTGAACTAAACTTAGACTGGGCATAACAAAGCGACACTTTTTCTTCGGTGGTCATTGCTGAAAGTGCATTTTCAACCCGCTCTTCTATGGGTTTATTTATATCAAGGTAAACTGGCAGCTTTTGTTGCGCGTTAACCATTAACCAGGCTCCTGTTGCTACTATAGTTAAAAATATCGATTTCATTAAATTATATTCTTTTGTGTTTAGTTTTTATCGTTTTTGCCTGAAAGATTTACTGGTTGCCTACCTGGAAAGCCAGCAAAAGGGCTGTTTTTGATTACCCCTGCTTTACCTGTTCTTTACCCTTTGTTGCTACCAGGTTAACCCCAAGCTTACCCCGGGGTTACCTTTTCTTTACCTAAAAGGTAAAGCCAGAGCTTGTATTCGCAGAATAGCGCCACCGCTTACGGTTATGCTGCCCTTAAGCAGTGCGCCACAAGCGGCCAAGCACTTGCACTGCCTGCCACGATTATGACGGCCCATTTTAGCTCAATTTAGCTCAAAATGAGGTGCCAATGCTGCTAATCTGCTAGGTTTGAACATGGATTTAAACAAAAAAACAAAATTATGGCAACGCATTTGCTTATTAATCAAGTCTTCAGAGTTTCACCACTGTTTTAGCACCATTGTATTGAACAACTTTAGCCTCTTCAGCTGTATTACCAATGGCAATCACTCTAAAAATTCTTTTGGTTAACATCCCTTCGTAAGTACCCTCACGATTGCCGATTGTTAGCGTACCATCGGCATGGTTGTACTCAAAATTGATCGTTGAAAATGCACCCTTTTCGTAATTATAGTTGTTTCCTTCGTCTTCGTATAAACTGAACTTTCCATCTTTACCTTTGTAAACCCTGATCTCTATATCATCAGCTTTCTTTTCTGAAGTATATTGCATCACATCACCAACAGGCAAAATAGTACCTGCAGGAACAAAAAGAGGAATACGCTCAAGTGGTGCTTCTATATTCAACTTTTGGCCGCCTTCAATCTGCTTTCCTGTATAGAAATCATACCATTTGTTTCCTGCCGGAAAATAAACTTCGCGGCTACGTGCTTTGTAACTATAAACAGGACAAACCATCAAGCCTGAACCCAAAAGGAACTGATCACTCACGCCATAAGTTTGTTTATCGGCAGTATAATCCATTGCGAGCGATCTCATCAGGGTATAATCCTTATGATACGCCATTCCTGCCAACGAATAGATGTAAGGCATTAAGCGGTAGCGTAATTCATCGTAATAAACCAGACTTTTGTAAACCGGATGGCCTTCTGGAGCAAGGTTATAGATTTCGCGGTAAGGAAACTGGCCATGACTGCGGAACAGTGGGCAAAATGCCCCAAACTGGAACCAACGCAAATTTAACTCACGCCATTCTTTCAGGTCAGCATTCTCATTGCCAGTCTCGTCAAAAATAAGCTGGCCATCTCCATAACGTTTCTCCACACAGAAGCCGCCAATATCCATTGTCCAGAACGGAATACCCGACATTGCAAAATTAAGCCCGGCAGGAATCTGTGCTTTTAGGTCTTCCCATCTTGAGGCGATATCGCCACTCCAGGTAGCGGTAGAATACCTTTGTAAACCCGCAAAACCAGATCGCGTTAACAGAAATACCCGTTTGTTATTATCCGCTTCACGCTGCCCGTTATAAATAGCGTTGGCGTTCATCAGTGCATATGCATTAAAGTATTTTGTAGAAGAACCCAGCGCGGTAGGCCCGCACAGTTTCTTGCGGTAGTCCATGTCGGTACAATCACGAATGTTGGGCTCAGAAGCATCCATCCACCAGGCATCGAATCCCTTTACGTAAAGGTTTTCTTTCATCTGTTTCCAAAAAAGTTTTTGCGCATCGGGGCTGTAGGCATCGTAGAAAGATCCTACATAACCCGGGCCTATCCAATCGCGTACACTATCCTGCACTGCCTGCATATACATCCATCCTTTTTGCTTAAATTGTTTAAAATGATCTGTTGTAGCATAGAATTTTGGCCATACCGATATCATGATATTTGCATTTTCTTTATGCACGGAGTCTACCATTCCTTTGGCATCAGGAAACCGTTTCAGGTCAAACTGATGGCTTCCCCAGGCATTTTCGGGCCAATAATTCCAATCAAGCACAATATTATCAAGCGGAATCTTACGCTTCCGGTATTCACTTACAACGTTTAATAGTTCATCCTGGGTTTTGTAACGCTCACGGCTCTGCCAAAAACCCATTGCCCATTTGGGCATAATACTCGCCTTGCCAGTCAGGGTGCGGTAACCACTGATTACATCGTCCATGTTTTTGCCGGCCACGAAATAATAATCCATCTTATCGCCCATTTCTGACCAAAAGGATATATTACCGTTTTTTTCTATCGGAGATGAAGAAAGTGCTTTAAGGCCAACATAGGAAACACCTCCATCGGGTTTCCATTCTAGTCTTATTTTGGTGCGTTTTCCCTTTGTTAGCGAGAAAGGAAACCGATAAGTATTCGGATTCCATGAAGTTCTCCAACGCTCCGGTACTACCAATTTTCCATCAAGCCATACTTTGGTATAACCTGCATAATAAAGACTAAACTTGTAAATATCAGTTTGGTTGGCAAGAATTTCTCCTTCCCACACTACAGAACCATTGTTAAAATTAAAATCTGCAGGAAATTTCTTCACAGTTGTGAGGTTTTCATAGTCGATTGCCGACTCCTGACGGATAATAGGCGCGTTATTTTTTTGATTATACGTAGCGGTAAGGAAACCTTTTTTGCCTTGTTTATTAAAGAGGGTAAACTGGTTCAGGTCTTTATAATCTCGGGGATCGCCGTATTTACTCTGCGAATAATTATCCCACAATACCCCATAGTTATTTGTAGACATGATGAATGGCACCGCCACTTTCGTATTGTACTGGAAGAGGTCTTCGCTTTTATGTTTATAGTTAAAATCGTCAGACTGATGCTGTCCGAGCCCATAAATGGCCTCGCCTGGAGTACCCGAGAAGACCTGTTGCATGGTATATCCTTTATCGTTTTCAACATTAATAGGACTAAAACTTCTTTTTGCCTCCTGTAGTACTACTTTTCCAAATTTATCAGTAAATGAAACCTTACCTGTAACAAGGGAAACCTTAACGGTAAGTTCCTGGGTAGAGAGTTGGGCAAATTCTGCATTTCCTGTTACTTTGAAAGGTACTGTCGGAGTCAGCCCAGCTACTACGCAAAGGCTTGTAACCTGGGGAATAGTGCTTTCGGGTGAAGCCTGTACCCTAACAATACGGCTGTTGATCACATTTATTTCAATAGTTTTGGCAGCTCCTCCCTTGGGGTGTACCTTCATTCCATTCTCCAGCGTCTCAACAGCTTCAGCAGCAAGCAGTCTCCCAGCAACAAATAAAAATATAATAAAGAAAGAGAATCGTTTCATAACGGAACAAAGAATTAATTGGTTAGAATATGGTGGTATGTTTTTATGATGCAAAACTACAATGCCATATCATGACCACAGAGCAGTAATGTTAAATTAGTAAGCAGAAATGTTAACTACGAAACTTTTCGAGGGGTATTTTTTAAACAGAAAGATTGCCATGCAGATAATTAATCTGATGTAACCTATCTGATTAACAGCTAATAAAGGGGATTAGATTAGAAAATTTAATTTTAGCAGATCAGAAGCAATCTATACTCACCATCTTTTTCGTTGGGTGCGCGGTGCACGCATGGTAAAACCTGTTTACCAGGATAATCTACTGCCAACCTCCATAAATGCCCCAATCCCAAATTAATAGGCCTTGCATCAGCTTTGGCCTGGTAATGCAGGTCAAAATAATGTTCCATCAAAAAGCTTTCAAATTCCGATTCCGGACCGTTATGCAGCTCTTTGAGCTTTTGCCGGATTTCAGGGACCAGGATTTTTTGTTCAGCCTGATGATTAGCGATGATTTCACTTGCCGCACCATAATAGGTACATAAAAAAGTATCCGTACCGATAGGCGAACGGTCTACATGGAATGAATATACATCTGTTGAAATGAAACCGAGTTCCTCATCCCGCTGATAACTTTTGATTAAATTGAGCGAAGGCGATGCTCCGGAGTCTGCCAACAACTGAAAATCACTTAAGATAACTTCCCTTGCCATACTACCTTGTTCCGATAGCTTAAGCGCATGGAGATCTTCCATAGAAACTTCAGTGAGGTCCGCTTTCAGTTCAAGTTTGGATACAATTTCCTTAAAGTCGCCAACCAGGTCTCTCTGCCAGCAAATTGCATTTATATCTCCCTTAAAATTCGTATTCAAAAGATGAGAAAAAGTGGAAACCACCGCAACCTGTTTGCTGTTAGAAAATCTATTATCCATTTCTTAATTAAGCTATTTGGCCATAACCTCCAGCAAAAATAAGGAATAGCTCAGAGGATTGTTGGAAATGAAATCTATTTTTCAAAAATCATGGTTGATCGGAGTCATTTTTGCCTGTTTGGGATACACCTTGTGGTCTCCTGGCATAAGAAAAAGTGGTTTATGGTCGCCACAAGAAATACCCATTCAATAAGTTTCTGTTATGGTTTTAATTTTGGCAATGCAGATGCCTTCGTGAGCCTTCTCTCTATCTTTATCTAGGATCTGCTTCGCTTTATCCTGGATAAATCTAGTCAGGCTCCACTTTTCAGCTCACCATGCGTAATCGAAAATGCTGCGCTACGCTTGTGTTAAAACATAGATCGAATCCTGTTGCTTTGCAGCTACTGATTCTCACACATTTTCTCAGTTCGCAGGCGGTGAGCAGTATATTAAATGTAATTTGTATCTTAGATAGATGGACACTAATAGTAAGGAAATTTTACTTTCATTGATCAAGTATTCGAGTGAAGATCGTCTCAAGCAACTTCAAAGAGGCGAACTGTATTTTAATATTTTGGAGTTCTTTGAAGGCTGTGATAATAATGCTGTTGGTGATAAATATGAAAGGGTATACAAACAAACTATAGGAAAGGGCGTCACAATAGACCTTAAAAGGGAGTTCTTTGATATATCTGTTGAATCAATCCGATTACCTGATGGAAATTACCTTTCTACCTATAGAAATGAAGAGCTGTTTATAAATATCTTTTGCCTCTACGCAGTCACCAGCCAGAACGATTTTAACATGCTACATGAACAACTTCCTGCTGAAATGAAAGACTTTGGTTCTCACATGCTTATTATACAAGGCGTGGCAGAATTTATAAGACGCGTTGAATTGTCACTGACCAAACTTAACTTGAACTTTCATACAAGTCCTGTTAAGTATACAGACTTTGGCATGACGGAAAGATCAAAAAGCTACTTCGAAAAGCCATTAAGATATAAGTATCAAAGAGAATTTAGATTCGCATTCAAAAATACGGTTAAACGCGCTGAAATCATTGATATTGGAAATATCGAAGACATATCAATACTCTTGAGTATTGATAAATGCAAGTCAATAAGAATCTATCAGAAAACCGATGATATGATTGAGCACTTAGTGGAGGTGCATAGGACGCTAATGAAAAATCACTTTGATGCTATCGTAGCTTATAATAATCACATAAATTCCAACGGAGGCGGTTGCGAACTACCTAGATTGTTAGAAGATTTTAATGTTGCTGTATACCAGCTTAAAGCGTTCGAGGAGTCACACGGTCTAGTTGAGTACAGAGAAAAAATCTCGAATTCAATATTGAATGGTAGGTAAAAACTGCAAGACGATGCACATTTCCCTGTCGTATCTGTTTTATTACCCTCTTCAAAATAAAAATGTGCAACGAGTGGTCAGCATTATGATTGTCGTTTTAAAAGGTAAACAACTGTTTGGAGCACTCCTGACCTTGTAAACACAACATCGATATCTACACCTTTTCAGCATATCCAAAAACTGGTAACTCTCCCCTAAAGTAGGTTAAGTAAAAAATCTTGGATATTGATAAGATGGATTGGTTGACTTGCAATCATCTCTCATTCTATTATCTTTGCATAACTAAATCTCTCTTATAAAGTTAACGCTCGATGAAACGACACATTCTATCTTTAAAGGCAACTTTAGCAATTATGATTATGCTGACAGTCTCGGTCATAACATTCGCACAAAAGCCAACCTCCCAACACTTAACTTTCAAAGGCGTACCGATAACTGGCACCTTGATAGATTATGTATTTAAGATGAAACAGAATGGTTTCAGCCACATCGCAACTAAAGATGGGACAGCGATCCTCCAAGGAGATTTCGCAGGTTATAAGAATTGCGTAGTTGGGGTTTCAACGCTTAAGCAAAAAGACTTGGTCTATCAAATAGCTGTTGCCTTTCCAGACAGAGAAACATGGTCAGCACTATACGGAAATTACAGTAGTCTGAAAGAGTTGCTGACAGAGAAGTATGGGAAACCAAGTACCAAAGTTGAAAAATTTGATGACGAGCGTCAGGATGATCATAATAAGATGTATCAAGTTCAGTTTGATAGATGTAAGTACTACTCGATTTGGCAGACGGAGCAGGGTGACATAGAAGTTTCGATTGAACATAACAGTATAACAAGTTGTTTTGTTAAGCTAGCTTACTTAGATAAAATCAATGGAGCTATCATAAGAGCCAAAGCAAAAGACGACTTATAGAGTAGAAAGGTGGTTAACCGTAAGTTATAGCACTAGGTAAACCATATCCGCTTATACACCATCTGCAATTAAGAGATCAATAACTAAATCCAGGAGTTCATCAGATGGAAGCGTGCATGTAAAAGGCTATGCTCGTAAAGATGAGCATATGTTAAGCTACATACAAGATCAGCACCAAGAAGATATTAATCACAAAATGAAAGAAACTATAATAGCAGATTTGACAATGTTTCATAAGAAGCTAGCGACTTTAAGGAAATCAACTACCTTTAAGTTCAGAGGACAAAGTAATGCTGATTGGAAACTCGTTCCCAAAGCTGGCAGAGATGAGTTTTCTCATTCAAATGATGAAAAGTTATTTAAGCAATGGAAACGCAGAGCAGTATCTCTCCTTAACAATGACCGTTATAATGACTGGGAGTTACTGTCAATTGCACAACACACAGGTCTACCAACTCGAATGCTTGATTGGACTCATAATCCTCTTACAGCTGCTTTTTTTGCATCAGCAGATAATTTGGATGTTGATGGTGCTATCTACATACACAAAGTTACCCGATTTGTAAATGTTGAAAAAAACCCTAATCCTTTCTTAATCAAAGCACCATCCATAGTTATTTACCAGCCAAATACACCAACTATGAGAATCGCTAATCAATATGGTTACTTTTCCATTCATAACCAACCCATTCTTGAGTTTGACAACAAATCATTCAAAGGGGAGTTGGAGAGATTTATCATTCCAAAGAGTCTAAAGGAGGAAATGGTACATATGCTTAATCATTACGGCATTAATTACCTCAACTTATTCCCTGATCTTGAGGGGCTATCAAAACATTTGTGTTGGTTTGCTGAGCATTACAAATTTTGGGATGGTACAATACTGGACGAATGAACGAACAAACTCAACATGCATTCCTTGAATTAGAACAGTATGGAGTCTCGAATACTGAGGCAAAAAAGATACTTATTAAAACACTGCTAGACAATGGCGTCCGATCTCCCAAAGGTGGATGGGAAAGAGCGACCTTTGATATATCTAGAAACGGTGCTACTAATAAAGTTTCTTTTAGAGAGCTGTTAGCAGATGTCAAGGCCAATGGATATGAATCTGTCTCGCAATCTAATGCTGATAATAGAGATGAAATCTTTGGAGGTATGTTCGGGATAACAACGCCAACTATGGGGTTTCTAAAGATCGAATCCACATATGCTGGACATACAAAATCCCTTACACCGCCGATGACCAATATACCTGTGGAAATGGCTCTCTCTGAAGACATTCTATTTTATAGAGAAGAAGCCTGTATGTACAGCGATGAGTATGATTTTGTAATGTGCACAAGATATTATAGAGCATATCTTACTGCCTGTATTTCACTTGTTGATGCATTCATTAATCGGCACATATTGATATACAATCATAGTGGTATTAAGTCTCCGGTTCTTGACGAACTAAAGGTGACTTCTAGATTGGAAGACAGATTAAATCTTTTTATGGCATACTCCGCAGGTGGTAGTTTGAATGACATTAACGAAGGAAATCAATGGACTCAATTCAAGGCTCTTCGCAGGCTTCGTAATGAAATGACACATATAAATGAACCAAGTTTAGGCTATTCAATACATGAGTTCGCCGAGCATTTAAACTATGTAAAGAAAGGTATAGGTGGGCTGCTTAAATTGATAAGAAACAAACAGGGTAAACCTAGTTTGGCTTTCATTGAAAGACTGTATTATGCACCTTTAGTGTACTTTAATGAAATTACGCATAAAGAGGATGGCAACCACATTATAAAGAGAAGAAGATGACGACAACCCATGAGGGCTAGTAAGGAAGTATCTATCCAACTATAGCACCAATATAAGCTTATCCTCCCAATACGTTTAAAAGAACTATTATTAAACACTACTTTCTCTAAAATGCGTCCATTACCAAATTCTACAATAAGGGTTTTAGCTTATAAAGCATTAGATCGTGACTTTGACAGGACTTGGTCTGATTGGGCAGTTGAAATGCTAATGAATGGTTATGATACTGAACATCTTGTTATCTTGGCAGGTATGGGTGAGCCATTCGATTACTTTGAAATGCAGACCTTGACTACAAAAGCACTTAATGAATGGGGCTTGGACTTCTCTGATAAACTCCAAACTGTATGGAATTATGTCAATTACCTTATACAGATGCGCCTTGATGGTACGCTAGAATCAGTAACAGTTCTTACTGAGCTTAGAGATCTTTACCTTGAACTTGATTATGAGAAATCACTTCAGGAGTTCTACTTTCTGTATTATGCCAAGAGTGATTTAATAAGTGACGAAGTACAATGGTATATTGATGGAGTGGACAGAATCAATATTGATGAGACAGTAATCAGGTACTTTAACGAGTGGTTAAAACTAAAATCACATACAAATGAACAATAAGAAGTTAATTGTACTGATCTTTCTAATAGTAGGATGCAGGTCACCATTTGTAGATTCATATAAACAGATTCAGTCATCGATAGAGAAGTCAAATGCTATCTTACAAGTCTCAAACCGGAAGATATTAAAAGAGATTAAGGCTAAGGAAATTAATGCAATTTCAAACGAGGCTGATTCTATACAGTTTGCTAATCAAGATCTCAATGGCTTGATTGACGAATACAAAAAGCAAATCGAGAACCTTGATCTAATTGGATCTGATGTAGATATCGCCTATAAAGTCCTTGCTACTCCAGATTTTATTAAAGGTGCTTTAATGTCTGCTACTTCCACTCTTGTTGAGAGAGTTTCAAAAGTTGAAGCTGAACAATCAATGAAGAACCATCTTGATAGTCTCATACTCGAAGTTGCTCAGGCTCATACAAACTCATTATATTTTGAACAACGTTTCAAAGGCATCCCTTCTGCTAACGCCTTGGTAGAACTTGCTAATCTACAGTTACAAAGCTCGGAAATGACAAATATCAGTTTAGCGTCTCTTGATAAAAAGTGTTTGCTTATAAAGCATGGAGTTGGCGGCTCACCTTTAAAAACCAAAGACGGATATCCAAAACTAAAACCTTCCCCTTAAAAGAAAGAAATAGATTGAAAGATGGATATTAGGAAGTAAGGGGTAACTGCCAATTCCACTTATCAGAAAACTAAATGAGAGCCAATGAGCAGTTCTAATAGAAACGATATGGTTAAATGTTTGAATCAAACTGTGATACCAGTCTTAAGAAGTTTAAACTTTAAAGGCTCTTTCCCACACTTTAGACGGCAGACAGATGAACGGATTAACCTTTTAACGTTTCAGTTTGACAGAAGTGGTGGTGGATTCGTAATTGAAATTGCCAATTGCCAACCAAATGGCATTATAACTTCTTGGGGACTCGAGATTAAGCCTAATAAAGTAACTGCTCATGATGTTAACAAGCGAAAGCGTATTCAAAGCAACATGAATACCGAGAGTAGTCTAAACGAAGATTGGTTCCGTTACGACAAAGATTATCTATTTGGGCTAGGTAACGTTTACAAGAAGATTTGCAAAGAGGTGCTGCAAAGAATACCCATTGCGGAAGACTACTGGAAAAACGGAGAAGTTAATGATTGATATTATGGTATCTATCTAACTATTGCACCAATTTAAGCTTCTCCCCTCAACACATTTCAAGAAATTCCGGCATAAACGCTCAGATAGCCACCACACTGGCTATTTATATCCGTTGCTTCTTGATTTAGTTGAGTTGAAAGCTTGGTACATGTGCCATATTTAAATAGATACAACTATGGTACAAGAACAATTTAAAGTAGCTGAAGTGCAGGTAAGCTACAAACCAGATTACAATATCACGGATCGCCCTAAGATTACCTCATCAAACCAAACGTTTCAGCTTTTAAAGAGTCAATGGGATATGGGGAGGATCGCATTTCTCGAAGAATTTAAGATCTTGCTTCTTAATAGAAGTAACCGAGTGCTTGGTTTTGTTGATATCTCAATGGGTGGTGTTAGCGGTACTTATGTTGATCCAAAGATAGTGTTTGCTACTGCCTTAAAAGCTAACTGTTCATCAATTATATTGGCTCATAACCACCCAAGTCAAGATCTTAAACCGAGTGATGCAGACATTAAATTAACAAATAGATTGGCCGAGTGTGGAAAGTTGCTAGATATTAATGTATGGGATCATATCATTATAAGCGAAAACAGCTATTACAGTTTTGCTGACGATGGAATGATCTGAATAATTTGGAATTGAAAACCAAACAAAATAACTTTGATTTAATTAAACAATTTTAAACAAGCGCACCAGTTGCGCGCCAAATGCGAAACAAAACAGTATAGCATGTGAAATAAAAAATGGCTCTCAGATGATCTGAAAGCCATTGACTGTACCCCGGAAGGGACTCGAACCCCTGACCCTCGGTTTAGAAAACCGACGCTCTATCCAGCTGAGCTACCGAGGCTCATTTTTTAATGAGCTGCAAATATAGAAGTTCTATTTAATATGTAAAAATATATTTTAAACTATTTAGAGGGTACTTTTTCTATTTCAAATAAGTATTTAAGAACGAAGCAATTAAAATTAAATTTGGGCGGAATAAATTTGATTTCACCCCATAAAAAACGTTGTTTTTCACCCTATTCTGTACCAAAAGTACATAGCGAGTATCCAAAAAACAGGATAAATCTAAATTACGCGTCTTCTCCGTTCCAAATATCATCATCGGCATGCCGAATTTTGTCGTGACCGACGGTTACACTCTTTAATTCTTCATGGTGATAATTTCTTTCAGGATTTTCTGGCAATCTACTGTCGTGATTTAGTGGCACCTTCCGTAAATGCTCAGGCTTCTTAACCTCAGGTAAATCATCATGTACAACAGAAGGCGTTAAGATCTTCTTCTTGGGGTTATTGCTGTTTTCCATAATTTTAAGAGACTCAAATTTCAAGCCACAAGCAAAGGTGAGTTAAAATTTCGGGAATTGGTGTGTATTTATGGATAATAAGGATCAGCGCTAAGTGTTTGTCGGTTGGCGAAAGGCAGATGCAAGCTCAGCCATTACAAAAAATGCGCACAAATAAATAAGTTTTATTTGTGCGCTTATGTGTTAAATTAACGCTAAAAGATCCTTCGACTACGCTCAGGATGACAAAGCGAATGTGTTTCTCTAGGAAAATTGTTTAGTAATTCCCTGTAACGCCTATTTCTAAGCCTCTTAATTCGGCTAAACCCCTTAATCTGCCTATCGCCGAATAACCTGGGTTGGTTTCTTTGGCCAAATCATCCAACATTTGGTGGCCATGATCTGGGCGGAAAGGAATTGATTTATCGCGCAAAGCATTTTCTTCTGATAAGGCTTTCATGATTTCATACATGTTCACATCACCACCTAAATGATCTGCTTCGTAAAAACTACCGTCCTCATCTTTTTTAACGTTACGCAAATGCGCAAAATAAACACGTTCCTTAACTGCATTGAAGATCTCTAAAGCATTATTCCCCATTCCGGCACCTAATGAGCCTGTACAGAAACAAACACCGTTAAAAGCCTGGTCTACTTCTTTAATAATATAATTAAAATCTTCGAGCGTACTCGCAATTCTTGGCAAACCTAAAATAGCATAAGGGGGATCGTCAGGATGGATGGTCATTTTAATACCTTCTTCTGTACAAACATCAGCAATAGATAACAAGAAAAATTTCAAATTTTCTTTTAATCCTTGTCTTCCAATGGCTTTATATTCATTAATGCTATTACGCAAAGTCTCCAACTCGATTTCTTTTTCGGTCGGGATGCCCATTAATACATTGATGCGAAGATCAACTAAATCCTGCGCTGTTAAAGTAGCATGTTTAGCTGCTGCCCTATCTAAAATAGATTGCGAATAATCTGCTTCTGCACCTTCTCTCTTCAAAATATAGAGATCAAAAATGGCCAGATCGATCCAGTTAAAATAAAGGGCTTTCGATCCATCGGTCATTTCCAGGTCCAATTGTGTACGTGTCCAATCTAAAACAGGCATAAAGTTGTAGCACACAGTCTTAATTCCGCAGGCCGACAGGTTACGCAAAGAGGTTTTATAATTTTCGATATACTGCCCTGCATCTGCCCTACGCGTTTTAATCGCTTCATGCACGGGAACACTTTCTACTACCGACCAGGTTAAACCTGCTGCCTCGATAATGGCTTTTCTTTCCTGAATATCATGTAATGGCCAAACTTCACCATGTGGTATATGATGCAGTGCGGTTACAACGCCCGTAGCTCCTGCTTGTTTAACATCTTGTAGGCTAACTGGATCGTTCGGACCATACCAACGCCAGGTTTGTTCTAATTTTTTATACTTCATTGTATTTGATTGCACAGATTAAGATTACACTGATTATGTGATTGTATTGATATCTAAACGCCAGAAAATGCTGTAAATCCCCCATCCACGGTAACATTCTGTCCATTTACAAATTTAGAGGCATCACTTAGCAAATATACTAAAGCGCCAATCAATTCTTCTGGCGCTCCAAACCGTTTAAAGGGTGTTTTAGAAATGATGGCCTGCCCTCTTGCAGTCAAAGAACCATCTTCATTGGTTAATAACGCCCTGTTCTGGTTAGTAATAAAAAAGCCGGGTACAATGGCATTTATCCTGATTTTATCCTGATAACGATTGGCTAATTCAACAGCCATCCATTTGGTATAACAATCTATAGATGTTTTGGCCAATGAGTAACCCAATACGCGTGTAATGGCCTGATTAGCAGAAACTGATGAAATATTCACAATACTACCCCCATTTTTCGCGATTTCTTTACCGAAAATCTGTGTAGGCAAAATAGTTCCAAATAAATTGAGGTCAAATGCTTGTTTTAGGGCTGGAATATTAAGATCAAAAATATCACTTCCGGGCTGAATAACGGCTTCCGCCACATTTCCACCTGCTGCATTAATCAGCGCATCTATGCGACCAAATTCTTTGATAATGATTTCATTCGCATTAAGCAGATTCTGCTCATCCAATACATCAGCAATAATATAAATAGCTTTTCCTCCTGCGTTTGTTACATCAGCAACCCTTTGCTTTGCAGCGTCTTCATTTCTTCCTATAACAACGATTACAGCACCAGCTGCACATAATCCATTTACAAAAGCCTCGCCCAAAACACCTGTAGCACCTGTAACTACTACAACCTTGTTTTTCAGCGAAAACAGACTTTCTACTTCTTTTACCATTTGTTTAGTTCTTTTTAAGTTTATTTAACAGCGCCATCGAAAGCATTATTTTAGGAGCAAAACTAGTTTTCTGTAAGCTGTTCATATTTTATTTGTATTTGACCTGCATCTGGTCGTAAAAATCTTTCAGCACGAAGAAGGCTTTCTTTTTTTTACCTGTTTCGCTGATCAAGCCTTTACGGTTCCAGAAATTCTGATAAATAGGATGTTGTCTTCTTGGTGACCTGAAATCGGTCAAAATCCATGGCGTCATGCCTCTTAAAGCCCCAATTTTGCTTAACATAGCAATCTGATTTTTGTACAACGCCTCTTGGTATTCTTCGCTCCAACGTGTATTTTCATCGGCGTGGAAACCGCCCAAAGCATCGCCCCCAAACTCAGTAATTACCACAGGTTTTTTATATTTAATATCGAAATTGTATTTGGTAATTTCGGATGGATTACCTCCCCAGTACCAACCAGCATATTCATTAAAACTTACCAGATCGATTTTTTCGCCCAGGGGATCGTTTAAAATGATGTTATTTCCCTCGCGGTGTACTTCTAAAGCAGCAGCCACTAAACGGGTATCATCCAAAGAGCGGGCAGTTTCTGCCAAATTGCTCATAAAACTCAAACGGGCATCGCTTAACGGGGTTTCGTTGCCAATAGACCAGACGATCACACTTGCCCTGTTTTTATCTCGTACGATTAAATCAGTCAATTGCTTTTTTGCATTGGCATAGGTTGCCGGATTTGTCCAGCTGATGGTCCAGTAAACAGGAACTTCAGCCCAAACCAATAGTCCCATTTCATCAGCAAGGCGAATCATTTCTTCGTTATGCGGGTAATGCGCCAGGCGAACGTAGTTACAGTTCATTTCTTTTGCCCATTGCAACATCATACGCATATCGCCTTCTGAGCGTAAACGACCAGCTAAAAGCGGGTTTTCGTCATGTAGTGAGATTCCTCTTAAAAAAACAGATTTACCGTTTAACAAGATACTATCGCCATCAACCTGAATGGTTCTGAAACCAATTTTATCGTTGATATTTTCTTTATCGGTTTTAATATTTACCGCATATAATTTTGGTGTTTCTGGCGACCATAAACTTAAATTGTTCCAGATAAACTCATCTACAATTTTACCTTCGCTATCTGTTTTGTATTTCTTTTCGAGCTTCAGCTCTGGAATAGAAAGCATAATTTCCTGTCCAACGGTTGCATCAGCAAGTTTTACCGAAAAATTTAATAAGTTATTGCTTCCTTTAACAAGCTGAAGTTTATAGTCACTGATAAAATGTTCAGGAAATTCGGCTAAGTAAACATCGCGTGTAATGCCGCCATAGTTCCACCAATCGGTATTTACAGTTGGAATTTCATCCTGTTTACGGATATTATCAACTTTAAGCACAATGGAGTTTTCGCCAATTTTTAAGTTGCTGGTTACATCGAACTGGAAAGGTGTAAAACCGCCCTTGTGTACCCCCAGTTTTTTACCGTTGAGGTAAACATGGGCTTCGTAATTTACTGCACCGAAATACACGAAATATTTTTTCCCTTTTTCTGGTTTTGCATCAAACTTTTTGCGCAGCCAGACATTGCCTTCGTAAAGCTCTAATTTTTCCGATTGCGAGTTCCAATCGCCAGGAACATTCATTTGTGGCGAATGATCGAAATCATACTCGATCAGTTCTGACTTGTCTTTCTGAGTTTTATCATCGTAATAACCTCCGGTTCCGGTTTTCGACTGGTCGAATGGATCGTGACGATAATCGTAATAACCGTTTTCGTAAGGATCAACAATATAATTCCATTTACCATTAAGGCTCTGAATTTTCCGTCCCTGAATGTTTTGTATAGCGGTAACCTGACCGTAACTGATTGATGAAAGGAGCGAAAAGCAGATTAAAAATACGCTATAGGTTGTTTTTAGCATAACTTAAGTTTTAATATTAATTAATTGATCGTTTCAAAACTAACAATTAATTAACAGACGGTGTTTCCACTGCCCTCCTAAATTTGAGCAAAATTTAGTTTTTCATTAATAAGGAGTGATTTGCTGCAAAAGCATAAGTTAGGTTTTTGGCAACATTTGCTGGCAGCAGGTAATGATTTCATCATGTTTATTTGGGAAGTTTGTGCTCGTGATTACGAATTTAGAAAAGCTTAAAAAATTAAACGTTTTAAAATAGGCCAAAACGTAATAAAATCCATTGAAACAACATTTCAAACGTTTGAAATAATTGCGTTTTTTTCTTAACTATGCACTGAGATTGGAAAAGATAATGAATAATACCCCTGTTACACTAAAATTCTTGGCTGAAAAGTTAAAGATGTCAGTATCAACAGTATCAAAGGCCCTTAATAACTACCCAACCATAAACGAGTACACGAAACAACGTGTTCAGGAAATGGCCCGCGATTTGCATTTTACGCCCAATAAATCAGCTATTAATTTAAAGGAAAAGAAATCGCACATTATTGGTATTATCTTACCCAATCTTTTAGATCACTATTTTACCAGAAGTATTTATGGTGTAGAGCAATTTGCCACACAAAATGGATATAATGTTATTATCAGCCAATCTCACGATGACCTGAAAAAAGAAATCCAATCTGCAAATATGTTGTTGCGGAGCCGGGTTGATGGTTTAATTGTGGCTATTTCAAAACACACGCAAGATTTTTCGCATTTAGACCAGTTCGAAAACATGGGCACTCCGGTAGTGTATTATGCCCGAAACCCGAGTTTTAACTTAAGCTGCCATAAAGTTTTGGGCAATACTTTTCAGGGCAGTTATCAGGCTACAAAGTTTTTAATAGACAGGGGGCATAAAAAGATTGCTTATTTAGGCGGTCCAAAAATGATTAATTTTACGCACGATCGCTTTAATGGCTACATCAATGCTTTAAATGATAATCAGGTTCCTTTTTCATCAGAATTGGTTGCTTACACCGATTTCGACAAAGAAAATACGATCTCAGCAATTAAGAATTTATTTGCCAACCCAGAAAATATGCCTACTGCGCTCGTGGCTTTTAAAGAACCTATTATGTTCGATGCGATGAAATACCTGAAATCGATAAACCACCCTGACTTTGACAAAATTGAATACGTAGGATTCGGGAACACCTCTTTTATCAGTTATCTCGATTCACCACCTATTGCCTCTATTGAAGAAAACCCCGAATCAGTAGGTGAAAACGCAATTAAACTATTGATACAATTGATTAGCAAAGAAATTGATATTCATAATTACCAGAAAGTAATTGTGGATTGTAAGCTGATTGTGCACGGGTAAACGTTTGGCGCATGGCGTCTAGCGTTTTGTGCACAATGTTGTATCTACTCGATCGTCATGCTGTCCCGAATGTTCGGGATCAGCATCTTTATCTATCTATTAAGGAGGGTGTATCATAAATATAAATTTGTCATCCTGAGCTTGTCGAAGGACCTGTTTAAATACTCTTTGAGGTGTTTCGACAGGCTCAACATGACAGCTTCTGGGCTGAAATCGCCTTTATGATACAACCTCGACGACCACTCGTACCCAAATTAAAAAATTCCAGATGACATATTAATTTAACGACATTGCACTACTGTTCAATTGATTCCTGTGCTTTTCATTGTACACAAACGCAGCTACAATCAACAAACCCGCAACACCTTCAAAAGCAACTACAGTCTGCGTACCAAAAAGATGCGCTAAATACCCCATCAATAAACTGCCGATTGGCAATACGCCCTGGTAAGCCATAATATAATAACTTAAAGTCCTTCCCCTCATTACATCATCGGCATGAGTCTGCAGATAAGTATTGATAGATGAGGTTTGAGCCATCAAACCCAAAGCAGCTAAACCGGTACAGATTAAAGCCAGAACAAGCGATGGTGATATAGCCAGCGCTACAACCGAAATGGCCAGCAAAATACCCGACATCATTACAATTTTCTGCAGGTTTTGCTTCACTTTTAATGTAGCCATATAAATGGCACCGAAGAATGCACCAAATCCTGCTGCGCTTTCAAACCAGCCAAATGTTGTGGCATTTCCATTAAAAATATCTTTGGCAAAAACAGGCAATAAAGTTGTGAAAGGAATTACCAATAAACTCGATGCAGCCATCATCAATACCATGGATGCCAAATCTGGCGATGATTTAAGATAATCGTAACCTTTTTTCAGGTCGATCCAGATATTTTCTTTCGATTTTTGATGTACGGTGAGTTTAAGCTTCATCATCACCATACAACCCAGTACAGCAATAAAGCTCACAAAATTGATCAGGAAACAGATATCTTCACCTAAAGTACTCAAAATTACCCCTGCCAACGCCGGGCCGATTAGCCTGGCGGCATTAAACATGGAAGAATTAAGCGCAATGGCATTTGGTAAATCTTCTTTATCATCAATTAAATTTACCATTAAAGATTGACGGGCAGTAACATCAAAAGCATTTACCAAGCCCTGAACCAGTGAAAGTGCTGCAATCCAGAACATATCGTATACTTTAAACCAGATCATCAAAGCCAGGGCACCTGCCTGCAGCATCAGGATCACCTGGGTAATCACCAATATCTTATACTTATTATGTCTATCTACATAGCTCCCAGCATACGGTGCAAGTACCAGTGAAGGGATTAAACTCAAAAAAGTAATCAGTCCCAGCAAAAAAGCCGATCCTGTTAAACGATATACCAACCAACTGATGGCTACACGCTGCATCCATGTGCCGATTAATGAAATAGCCTGACCTGTAAAAAATAACCTGTAATTATAGTGCCTTAGCGAACGAAAAATACTCATGTTTAAAATAGTAAAGTAACTTTACAAAAGTACAAAACTAAAATCAGATCAAAAAACCAAAAACAGAAAGTTTTATCACGTCAGAATCACAATTCAAACAAAACAAAGACCCATATTAGTTTATCTACAAAATTAAAAGCTTATATTTGTAAAGTTTATTTACCATTAAGATGCCTACTCAAACACAAGATATTGCCGCAAAACTAAGAAACACAGTTACCCGCTTAACCAGGCAGCTACGCAAACAGAACGTAAGTTCAGACTTTAGCAATGCCGAACTGTTAACGATGTCGCTGCTCGAACAACATGGCAAAATGTTATCTACAGAGCTGGCAGATATGGAAAGGGTGTCAAAACAAGCTATTTCACAGATCATCAACCGCTTGTTCGATGCCAAATGTGTGGAACGCTTTCCAAGCAATGAGGATAAACGAAAGGTTTTTATCGGCTTAACCAAGCTTGGCGAAAAACACATTATTGCCAGCAGAAAAATAAAAGAAGAATGGCTGGCACAAACCATGGAAAAAATCTTCTCCTCAGAAGAAATCAACTTGATTCAGGCTTTTCTACCCCTCCTTTCGCGTTTGGTAGAACACAATGGCGCAAGAGTATAGTTTTCCTTTTTCCTTCGCCAAATAAGCCTTATCTTGCAGGCTGAAAAATGGCACTATATTTTACATCAATTAATTCGGGCAGTAATGGCAATTGTTACTATGTGGGTAACGATAATGAAGCAATTTTGGTTGATGTTGGCCTAACCTGCAAAGAGGTTGAAACACGGATGAACCGTTTGGGTTTATCAATCAGTAAAGTAAAAGCCATTTTTATCTCACACGAACATAGCGACCACATTAAGGGGCTGGCGGTATTTGCTAAAAAACATAAACTCCCGGTTTACATTAGCACAGCTACCCTAAAAAGCAGCCGCTTGGCTTTGGACACAAACAATACCTTTTCATTAAGCCATTTACAGCACATTCAGATTGGTGGTTTAAAGATTTCTGCTTTTTCTAAATTTCACGATGCAGCTGATCCTTATAGTTTTACTGTTGAATGCAACGAGGTAAGAGTGGGTGTTTTTACAGATATTGGCTCAGTGTGCGATCGTTTAATTGCCCATTTCAAAAACTGTCATGCCGCTTTCTTGGAAGCCAATTACGATACAGAGATGCTGGAAAATGGCCGATATCCTTATTTTTTGAAGCGGAGGATTACAAGTGGTCACGGTCACTTAAGCAATACACAGGCGCTGGAGCTTTTCATCAACCATAAAGCCCCATACATGAGTCATTTATTATTGAGCCACTTATCAAAAGATAATAACGACCCACAGCTGGTTGAAAATCTTTTTAAAAATGTTGCCGGCAATACTTTTGTTAAAGTAGCTTCAAGATATGAGGAAACAGCGTTGTATTATGTAAGCAATACTCAAAACACACCCGAAGTTTACAATTTCGACCCTAACCTATACCAGCCAGAACAACTCAACCTATTTTAACACCCTAAAGTCAAAAATAGCTTGCCGTTTTCTATCAATTTAGTTACAGTAGGACTTATTTTGAGCAAAAAAATGGCAATTGACTAGACAAAAGCATAATTACCCGCAAAAATTGTAAATAATTTTAATTTTCATCAAAACATTTTATTCTAATATGGGTTTTATATAAACTTCATAAATAGTTTGTTTGGTTTAAATGGGGCTTATGGATTTAAGCCCCTTTCTCTTGTCTAAAATTCCGTAATTCAATCAGACTAAATCACCAGCATTTTATTCCATTTTTATATTCTAAATTTTTAGTTATATTCGATTGACAATCATCCGGATATAATATTTAAACCTTTAAATAATAAATTATATGGAGACAAGTAAACTTTCTAAATTCAGTGCCGAATTTCTAGGCACGCTCGTGTTGGTTTTAATGGGTTGTGGTAGCGCGGTTATAGCTGGCGCAAATGGCACAACTGGCGTAGGCTTATTAGGCATATCTTTTGCCTTTGGCTTATCGGTCACCGCAATGGCTTATGCTATTGGGCACATTTCAGGCTGTCACATTAATCCGGCAATTTCAATCGGAATGGTAATCGCTGGCCGGATGAAAATTACTGAAGCCGCTTATTACATTGTGGCTCAGGTATTAGGCGGCATTGCAGGCGCATTTATCTTACTGCAAATTGCCTCAGGAAAGCCAGAATATTCTTTGGCAACAAATGGATTAGGGCAAAATGGTTTTGCAGCACTATCTCCACAGCATTACAGCCTACATGCTGGTTTTATTGCCGAAATTGTACTCACCTTTATTTTCTTATTGGTTATTTTCGGCTCAACCTCTACTAAAAATATCAACGGCGGCTTTGCAGGGCTTGCAATCGGCTTAAGTTTAACACTCATTCATATTGTGGGCATTCCGGTAACGGGTGTATCAGTAAATCCGGCAAGAAGTATTGGCCCCGCACTTTTGGTTGGCGGAGAAGCCTTAAGCCAGGTTTGGCTGTTTATTGTAGCACCCATTATTGGTGCGGCGCTCAGTGCCTTGGTTTGGAAAACAGTTTTGGAGAAAAACTAATTTAAATGGAATTGTTAAAGGGTTAGCGTTTAGAGTTTAGCGCCTAAACACTAACCCCTAAACGCTAAGCTTTATAGGTTCTTTACAATCGCCTCGTCAGTAGGTTTTGTTTTAGAACGGAAACGGTGTACCAATTCTCCTTTTTCATTAATTAAGAATTTCTCAAAGTTCCATTTAATATCGCCTTGCTCTTCTGTATTGGTTTGAGAGGTTAAATACTTGAACAATGGACTGATATCATCACCTTTAACACTGCTTTTCTCTGCCAACATAAAAGATACATTGTACTTTCCGGTACAGAATTCTTTAATCTCTGCATTGGTAGAAAACTCCTGTCCGCCAAAGTTACCCGCAGGGAAACCAATTAATACTACCTTTTTGCCGTATTGCTTTTGAAGTTTTTCCAAATCTTCATACTGTGGTGTAAAACCACATTTAGAAGCGGTGTTAACAATTAAGATTTTTTTGCCTTTAAATTTCGATAGTTTAATTTCTTTACCATCAATGGTTTTAAAGCTGAACTCGTAAACATTTTTTGGTGGAGATACCAATAAGTTTAGTAGGATTAGAATTGTGCTGATCATCGTTGTTTTATTTTTATATACGAATATAGGCACAAATAGGTTGTGCCAACGTAACGTTGTTGTAAATTAAATGTAGCAAATTAGGTAAGAGAACTGGCCAATAGAACAAACTGTGAGCATGATTTGAAAATGAAAGCATATATTTCATTGCTCAAATAAGTGTCTTTTTTGATTAGGAAATTGAGGGCAGTGGTTCTTGGTGGTTTACGGCCCCGCTATCGCTTATAGTCCTCGCTACGCTGTGGGCTATTCCGCTCTATCTGGTTTAATTAACAAAGCCTGATCCCTTTTGTACCTTCAGCTTGGCACAACGCCGTTAAAACCTAAATAGCAGTAAACACATGCCACCTAAACCCGACCGAAGCGAAAAACCCGCAGACCGAGGAACGAGGTTGAGGATTTGTAGCAAAGGGCGGGAGAAAGCCTTACCTACAAATTACTAATATTGCTTTCCAAAAAAAGATTAAAACCACATTAAAATCAACCTATAAACCAACATATTTCCGCTGCATTTAATAAAAAAATTGTATTTAATTCTATTCATGTTTTGATTTATGCTTTAATTATAGCTTTATTTGCACAAAAACGTATTTCATGGCCAAAAATTTATTAATCGTCGAGTCACCCGCAAAAGCTAAAACTATAGAAGGCTACCTAGGCAAAGATTTTCTTGTAAAATCTAGCTACGGCCACATCCGCGATTTAGTTAAAGGTGATATGGCTATTGATATCAAAAATAATTTTGCGCAGACATACGAGGTACCCGCCGACAAAAAAAACATTGTCGCCGAGTTAAAAAAACTAGCTAAGGAAGCCGAAATGGTATGGCTAGCATCCGATGAGGACCGTGAAGGGGAAGCTATTTCGTGGCACTTATTCGAAACTTTAGGCCTAAAAGTGGAGAAAACAAAGCGCATCGTTTTTCATGAAATTACCAAACCAGCAATTTTAAAAGCAATCGATAGTCCGCGCGGAATTGATTATAATCTGGTAAATGCGCAACAGGCACGTCGTGTATTAGATCGTCTGGTGGGTTTCGAACTTTCTCCTGTTTTATGGAAAAAGGTAAAACCATCATTATCTGCGGGCCGTGTACAATCAGTTGCTGTACGTTTAATTGTTGATAGAGAAAGAGAAGTTCTAAACTTTAATGCTGCTGCTGCCTATAAAATTACTGCCCAGTTTGCTACCGGCAAAGGAAAAGAAATTGTAAAAGCAGAATTGCCACAACGTTTCGAAAATGAGGCTGATGCTGAAAAATTTCTTCAGGACTGTACAAATGCCAGGTTCGATATTACCAGTTTAGAAACAAGGCCGGCAAAACGTAATCCTGCAGCCCCATTTACCACTTCAACCTTACAACAAGAAGCCTCCAGAAAATTAGGATTTTCGGTAGCCAGAACCATGCAGGTTGCACAAAGACTGTACGAAGCAGGTAAGATTACCTACATGAGAACAGACTCTGTAAACTTATCCGAAACTGCATTAAATGCTGCTGCTGCCGAGATTAAATCTGCTTACGGCGATAAATACCACCAACACCGCGTTTATAAAACAAAATCTGCTGGTGCCCAGGAGGCTCACGAAGCCATCCGCCCTACTTATTTCGACAGACACAGTGTAGACGGCGATATTTCCGAAAAACGCTTGTACGATTTAATCTGGAAACGCTCTATTGCTTCACAAATGAGCGAAGCATTGTTCGAAAAAACAACTGCTCAGATCACCGCCTCAACCCGAAAAGAACACTTAGTTGCCGAAGGTGAGGTATTAAAATTTGACGGTTTCTTAAAAGTTTATCTGGAATCTACCGATGATGAAGAAAACGAAGAAAAAGAAGGTGGCGCAATTTTACCTCCATTAAGCAAGGGGCAGGAACTATTTTTAAAAGAAATGCAGGCAACCGAGCGTTATTCTCGTCCGCCAGCAAGATATACAGAGGCCAGTTTGGTTAAAAAACTAGAAGAATTGGGCATTGGCCGCCCGTCTACTTATGCACCAACCATTTCTACGGTACAAAACCGTGGTTATGTGGTTAAAGAAGATAGAGATGGCAAACAACGCAAGTTTACTTCTATCATTTTAGCTGACGGGCAAGTAAAAAAAGAAATAAAATCAGAAATTACCGGTGCGGAGAAATCAAAACTCTTCCCTACCGATATTGGTGAGGTAGTAAACGATTTCCTGGTAGAACATTTCAAAGGCATTGTCGATTTTAACTTCACGGCAAAGGTGGAGAAAGAATTTGATGAAATTGCCCAGGGTTTACAAGAGTGGACTAAAATGCTGCACTCGTTCTATAATCCATTTCATAGCGAAGTAGAAACTACGCTTGAAACTGCAGAACGTGCCACTGGCGAGCGCTTATTGGGCTTAGATCCGGCCACGGGTAAAAATGTATACACCAAAGTAGGTAAATTTGGACCATTGGTTCAAATTGGAGAGCTTGATGAAGAGGAAAAACCTCGGTATGCGAGCTTAATGCGCACACAATCTGTTGCAACCATTACTTTAGATGATGCGCTGGAGCTGTTTAAACTTCCTTTCCAACTTCCTGATTTTGAAGGTAAAGAAGTAATGATTGGTGTTGGCCGTTTTGGTCCTTATGTAAAATGGGGCGAAAGTTTTATTTCCCTTCCTAAAAACGAGGAGCCTTTATCGGTTACTTATGAAAGAGCAGTTGAAATTATCCGCCAGAAAATGGATGATGATGCACCTATTGCCTATTACGAAGGTTTAGGTGTAACAAAGGGCAAAGGCCGCTTTGGTCCGTTTATCAAATGGAACGATCTCTTTATCAATATTCCCGCAAAAGGATACGATTTCGACAATTTAACACAAGAAGATATTAATACCTTAATCGGTAAAAAAGTAGAAAAAGAGGCTAATAGATACATTAAAACCTGGGATGCTGAAAAAATATCTATCGAAAACGGCCGTTGGGGACCATTTATCCGTTTTGGCAAGTTGATGCTTAAATTAAGGAATAATGAGGCTACCAAGCAAAAATATACACCGGAAGAATTGATTGATATTGATTTGGAAGTTGTTAAGAAAATGATTGTAGAGCAGGTGCCTAATGCTTTCGAAACGAAGAAAAAAGCACCGGCAAAGAAAAAAGCCCCAGCTAAAAAGGCTGTAGCAAAGAAAAAATAAAAATAATTCGTCATGCTGAACTTGTTTCAGCATCTTTTAATAAAAGACTCTGAAATAAATTCAGAGTGACGTCAAATAGTGGTTATGAAAGCAGATTTACCAGAAAATACAGTTGAAGATATCGCAATGGCCGTTGTATTGATGGGCGAAACACCTGAAGTAAAAAGCTGGACGGTTTATCTTGTTAATTTAAAAAACGAACCGATAACCAATGTTTTAATCAGCTCTAAAGGTTATGGAGAAAAAGACGGAAAGCAGGTAAAAACTTCTGTTTTAAGACATTTTGTAGGCGACATGGAAGCAAATTCTTTTGCAGGCGTGGAAGCCATTGATCCTGAAGTTTTTGGCTTAACTAACGAATATTGGCTAAGCTATTACATTGGTAGCACTATTTATGATAAGAAATTCATTTTCTTGCCCGAAAGCATCATCGATTCCAATATGATCAAGATTCCGCTGGTAAACAGACCTGGGGTGATGATTAAATAAATTGGGAATTTTGAGTGGTGAGTTTGGAGTCACTTCCTCATAGATTTTAAGTATGTAACTTTAATACTATCGCTAGTTCTGCATCCAAAACTGAGAACTCCAAACTGTAAACTCCAAACTAATCTAAGGCACCTTAACAGCCTGTCTTCCAATTAATTTCCAGCCCGATTTTTCTTTACTCCAGATTAAAAGAATATACAATTTCACATTTCCTGGAATATTTTTATCATTTGTTTTGGCATTTAGTGTATGACGAACCAAAGCTGTTTTGTTCTGAACAACGACAGTTTGATCAGTTAAATTAATATCTACAAAATCAGATTCTCCAGAAAGTAACGAATGCATAAATTCCTGCTTGGTTTGAATCTTTCCACTCGAATGCCCGTAACTTAGGTTATTCAAAATTATTTTATCAAGCGCCAAACTATCTGGTGTAACCATCAGTTTGGTTAATTTGCTTACGGCATCTTCTACTTCAGTTTTTTGGGCAAAACAAAAACTGGTCGAAATTAACAGGCTCGAAAAAATCAAGAGTTTCTTTATCATATCTGGTTGTATTGGGGTTAATGTTGTAAACTTATCCAAAACCATGCAAAGGAACAAACCCTAAGCGTTAATTTTCAACATAATTTATTTTAACGTGAATTTTAGTTTATTTTCGGATGGAATATAGGGTTTCGGATGCAAAGGATAAATTGCGGCACATCCATTGCTTTTACCGTAACATTATATCCCCATTTATCTTAACGAATTTCAAACATGGAACAACCATCTACCTACCAATCTTCCTCTAAAAAGAAATTTATCTTCATCGGATTACTTGCTGTTTCTATAGCGGCAATTGTATTTATCTATTTCAATAGAAAGAAAAAAAATCATGAAGAAAATCAGGCTTATGCAAAATATATCGAAGCCTATACTTCCGGAACCATTTCCAAAAAAAGTTTTATCAGAGTTCATTTAGCCAATGCGGCAACAGGCATGCAGGATCTGGGCAAAGCAGATTCACGCGAACTGTTCGACTTCTCCCCTTCTATCTCGGGCAAAACCTATTGGATAGATCCGCAAACGGTTGAATTTAGACCTGATGAAAACCTCAAACCTGGCAAAAACTACGAAGCTACATTCAAACTTTCGGAAGTTTCTGCTACAGAAAAAGGCCTTGAAGATTTCGACTTTGAGTTTAAAGTAATTACCCCAGGGATTATGCTTTCGCAAAACGGATTGGTTTCGCAGAACAATACTGCGATGGATTATATGAAATTAACCGGCGAAGTGGCTACTGCTGACGTAGAAGAAACCAATAAAATAGAGAAAACGATTTCATTGGATTTTGACCAAAAGCTAAAAATCAAATGGCAGCACGATCCAGCAAAAAACACTTCAAAATTCACTATCGATAGCATAAAAAAGACTGGAAACGATCAAAATTTAAAAATAGATTGGGATGGAGATGCCATTGACGCAGAACAAAAAGGAGAAGTAGAAATCCGTGTTCCGGCGATAAATAAATTCGAAATACTGGATATGAAGGCTATTCAGGGCGAAGAAGATTATGCATTGGTGCAATTTTCAGAACCCATTGGTGTTGGGCAGGATTTAACAGGTATGATTACACTTGGCAATCTGAGCGATTTAAGGTATACCATTGATGCCAGTCAGGTTAAAGTTTATGCTGCCGAAGAACTTAAAGGCAATTATACTTTAAGTGTGAATGCAGGAGTAGAAAACATCAATTCGAAAACACTTCCAAACGGTAAAGTAGTCAATCTTGTTTTCGAGGATAAATTACCGGCCGTTACCATTGCAGGTAATGGTACCATTTTACCCAACTCCGGAAAGCTGGTTTTACCTTTCGAAGCGATTAATTTAAAGGCTGTTGATGTTACCGTGATCAAAATTTACGAAAACAACATACCGCAGTTTTTTCAAACGAATAGTTATAAAGATGGTAACGAATTGCGTAGGGTGGCCAAACCTATTCTGCAAAAAACGGTACGATTAGATGAAGATAAGGCACTTAACCTCCATAAAAAGAACCGTTTCACCCTTGATCTGGATAAAATGATCCGTACTGAGCCCGGTGCCATGTACCGCGTTACCATTGCTTTCAGACAGGAATACAATGCTTACAATTGTAAAACCGGGGAAGAAAAAGCCGATGGTAATGAGGAAGAAGCCGAATATGGAGATTACGAAGGTTATGGTGAAAAGATTGACGAAGACGATGACTTTTGGCAACGTTACAATAATTATTACCCGCCAAATTACAGGTGGAATGATAAAGACAATCCATGTACGCCATCGTTTTACACCAACCAGCGCTGGGCCAGCAGAAACTTAATTGCCTCGAATATTGGTTTGGTGGCCAAACGTGGTAACGATAACAGCATGCTTATTGTAGCAACAGACTTATTGACGGCAAAACCACTAAGTGGTGTAAACCTTGAATTGATGGATTACCAAAAACAGATCATTTTCACGACTAAAACTGATGGTGATGGTTTTGCAAGTTTTGACCTGAAACGTCAGCCTTTCTTATTGATCGCTAAAAATGGTTCAGAACGTGGTTACCTTAAACTAGACGATGGAAGCTCACTTCCGTTAAGCCGCTTCGATGTTGGCGGTGATGTAGTCCAAAGTGGCTTAAAAGGCTTTATTTATGGCGAGCGTGGTGTTTGGAGGCCAGGCGACAGTTTATTTGTTTCTTTCGTACTGGAAGACAAACTAAAAAAACTGCCAGCCAATTATCCGGTAACCATGGAATTCTATAACCCGAAAGGTCAGCTTTACAAAAGATTGATCAATGACAAACCTTTAAATGGATTCTACACCTTTAAAACCGCTACTGAAAGTACAGCGCCAACTGGTAACTGGATGGCGAAAGTTAAAGCAGGTGGAGCTACATTTACCAAAACCCTAAAAATCGAAACCGTAATGCCAAACCGTTTGAAAATTGATTTCAACGTTGGCAATAGAGCATATTTAAGTTCAGGAACATCAGCCGCTACCCTATCGGCCAAATGGCTATTCGGTGCTGTTGCGCAAAACTTAAAAGCGAAGGTTGATGTAAACTTAAACACTACAGAGACTAAATTTAAAGGTTTTGAGGGTTTTAGTTTCGATAACCCAACGGTTAACTTCGAATCGCAGGTTAAAACCATTTTCGAAGGCACTTTAAACCAGAACGGTACAGCTCAGATTAACACCAACCTCAATGAGAACAATACCGCTCCTGGTGTGTTAAGGGCAAACTTTACAACCAAAGTCTTCGAACCCGGAGGTAATTTCAGCATCGATAATTTCAGCATACCCTATCATGTGTATAGCAGTTATTTGGGTATCCGACCAGAAAAAGGCGACCGTTTGAGTGGTATGCTGGTTACTGGCAAAGCGCATAAAATCGAAATTGTAAATGTAAATACCGATGGAAAACTGTTGAGCGGAACCAAAACCGTTCAGGTAGAATTATATAAAACACAATGGCGTTGGTGGTGGGAACAGGACGATCAATATACCTACGCTAACTTTACCCAAAACCAGTATAACAAATTGGTAGAAAGCCATCAAGTGAATCTGACTAACGGAAAAGGGAGCTGGGATTTACGTGTTGATGAACCAGAATGGGGCCGTTATTTAATTTTGGTGCGTGATGCCAATGGTGGACATGTTACCGGAAAATCTGTTTATGTAGATTGGCCGGGCTGGGCACAGCGCGAACAGGGCAGCAACCCAACTGAGGCATCTATGTTATCTTTCACTGCTAATAAGGAAAAATTTACTGTTGGAGAGGATATTACCTTAACCATCCCAACTGGTAAAAACGGAAGAGCGTTAATCTCCATTGAAAATGGAAGCCGGGTATTAAAAACCTTCTGGGTAGATACCAAAGCCGGACAAACGCAATTTAAGTTCAAGGCTGAGAAAGAGATGGCACCTAATGTTTTTGCCAATATTACTTTATTACAACCGCATGCACAAACGGTTAACGATTTACCAATCAGGATGTATGGCGCTATTCCGCTTTCGGTTGAAGATCCGCAGACCATCCTAAAACCAACCATAAAAATGTTGGATAAAATCAAGCCTGAAACCGAAAACACCATTACTGTAGCTGAGCAGAACGGCAAAGCAATGACCTATACCATTGCCCTCGTAGATGAAGGTTTATTAGATTTAACACGTTTTAAAACACCTGATCCACATGGTGCATTTTATGCCCGCGAAGGTTTAGGCGTAAAAACCTGGGATTTATTCGACTATGTATTAGGCGCATGGGGAGGGAATTTAGAACGCATTTTAAGCATTGGTGGTGATGGTAGCATCAACAAGAACTTAAATCCAGCAAAAGCCAACCGTTTTAAAGCAGTGGTTAAATTTATGGGGCCATTTACTATTGGCAAAGGCGAAAGTAAAACACACAAATTTAAATTGCCTCAATATATTGGTGCGGTAAGAGCTATGGTAGTTGCCGGGCAGGATGCTGCATATGGTTTTACCGAAAAATCGGTTCAGGTTAAAAAGCCGTTAATGGTTTTGGCTACTTTGCCAAGGGTTATCGGTCCGGGAGAAAGTTTCACCTTACCAGTAACCGTTTTTGCTACAGAGAACAATCTTAAAAATGTATCAGTACAACTCCAGGCAAATAATTTAATTGTTCAAGGCAGTAACAAACAGCAGCTTTACTACAAACAAACAGGTGAGCAAATGACCTATTTCGAGGTGAAAGCACCCAACACAGTAGGCATTGCCAAAGTAAAAGTGATTGCACAAAGTGGAGCTGAAAAAACAGTTTACGATGTGGAAATGGATATCAGAAATCCAAACCCATATGTAACCAATGTAGTGTCTGCAACGGTTCAGCCGCATACCAAATGGGCGGTAAACTATTTGCCAATCGGTATGACAGGAACAAATTCTGGTTCACTAGAAGTTTCTTCTATCCCTGCGATCAACCTTGGTAAAAGATTGAGTTACCTTATCCAATATCCGCATGGCTGTATTGAGCAAACTACTTCGGGTATATTTCCTCAACTCTTTTTGGATAGATTGAGTCCGTTGAATGAACAACAAAAAGCTACAACAGAGAAAAACATTAAAGCCGGTATAAATAGGCTGAAAGGTTTCCAAACTACAGATGGCGGTTTGTCTTACTGGCCTGGCGAAGGTAGTTCTGATGAATGGGGAAGCAATTATGCCGGACACTTCCTGGTTGAAGCACAAAATGCTGGTTATACCCTTCCTGTTGGCCTTTTGGATGAACTGTTGCGCTTTCAAAAATCCAAAGCGGCAAACTGGGCGCCAAACAGTAATAATTTTTATGGAGGAGATTTGTCTCAGGCCTACCGTTTGTATATGCTTGCCTTAGCTAAAAAACCTGAAATGGCAGCAATGAACCGTTTAAAAGCTTTTGAATATTTGTCAATCGCTGCAAAATGGCGATTGGCAGCTGCTTATAAACTGGCCGGACAAAATGATGTTGCTCAAAATATGATCAGAGGTTTAGATACATCTATTCAGGCTTACAAACAATTGGGTGGAACTTATGGCTCCGATGTGCGCGATGAAGCCATGATTTTAGAAACCCTAACCCTACTCGGTCAGAAAGCAAAAGCTGCGAATTTACTACAACCTTTAGCTGCTAAACTTGGCGAAAACACCTGGTACAGCACACAAACAACCGCTTATAGTTTGTTGGCTATTGCAAAATTCTGTGGTTCAAACCAATCGGCAAATAAACTGCAATATCAGTATGTACTAGACGGAAAATCGGCACCTGTAAGTTCAAATCAATACATCAACAGTACACCTGTAACCTTTAAAGGAAATACGGCTTCTATTACCAATAATGGCAATAATGTATTGTTTGTCCGTTTGGTTTTAGAAGGACAACCAATTGCTGGTCAGAACAATTTCTTGCCAAACCGACCGGAGGTATTGGATATGAACGTGACTTACAAACGTTTAAACGGTAAAGTCCTGGATCCAACCACCTTAAAACAGGGAACAGATTTTTATGCTGAGGTAACCGTAAAAAATCCTGGCAGAATGGGATATTATGAACAAATGGCGCTAACACAGATTTTTCCTTCAGGTTGGGAAATTATCAATACCCGCGTTAACGATAATCAGAGCATTTTAGCCTCATCTCCTTTTACCTATCAGGATATCAGAGATGACCGCGTTTTCACCTATTTTAATGTAAGGGAAGGTGAAAGTTTAGTTTACAAGGTATTACTTAATGCCTCTTATCTAGGTAAATATTATTTATCAGCCGTTCAATGCGAAGCAATGTACAATAATGATATTTCGGCTACAGAAGCAGGCAAATGGGTGCAGGTGGTGAAGTAGAATAAAAATTAGTTTTAAACCTCGCAGGTTTTTAAAACCTGTGAGGTTTCTTATTTTTAAAAAATTAAATGAACAAAATCTCAAAAGCTTTCCTCATTTCGGATGTTATCTGCTTTGCCCTGCTTTTGGCTTTTCTTTTTTCGTTACCCTCAAAACTGTTCAAAACACCTACTTCGTTTGTAATTGAGGCAAGCAATGGTAATTTATTAAGTGCAGCAATTGCCAGCGATGGACAATGGCGGTTCCCTGTGGCGGACAGTGTTCCTGTAAAATTTAAAGATTGCATCATTGCTTTCGAGGATAAGCGGTTCTATAGTCACTTTGGCATTGATTTTCTGGCCATGAGCAGGGCCATGCGCCAGAATTGGAAAGCTAAAAGCGTGGTTAGTGGCGGGAGTACATTAACTATGCAGGTAATCCGTTTATCGCGAAAACAAGACCGAACGGTTTGGCAAAAATTATTGGAAGTGACTTTAGCTTTACGCTTAGAAACAAAATATTCAAAAGAGGAAATTATAGGCTTATATGCAGCAAATGCGCCCTTCGGCAGCAATGTTGTGGGCTTAGAAGCRGCAAGTTGGCGATATTATGGTCGCAATGCCAAAACCCTTTCATGGGGTGAAATGGCGACATTGGCTGTATTGCCCAATAGTCCTTCTTTGGTACATCCGGGTAAAAACTCGACGCGATTAATTAAAAAAAGAAACGATTTATTAGATAAGCTGGCTAAGTTAAAATACATCGATCAGGCAACTGCGAATTTAGCCAAGTTAGAACCCGTTCCGGGCAAGCCTATGCCTCTACCCCAAAATGCGCCGCATCTGTTGAACCGTTTTAAAATAGAACGAGCGAGTCTTAAAATCTCCTCTACCAGAATTACTTCTACACTGGATGAAAATATCCAGCTAAAAGTTAATGCCATATTAAAACGGTACAATAACCGTTACCGGGCAAACGACATCAACAATATTTCAGCATTAGTGCTGGATGCAAGAACCGGTCATGTTGTAAGTTATGTAGGCAATATCTACCAGCCAGAAAATGCTGACCTACAAAGCCACGTGGATATGATTAAAGCACCACGAAGTCCTGGCAGTACCTTAAAACCCTTGCTTTATGCTAGCATGATGAATGATGGCTTTATATTACCGCACACATTAGTTCCCGATATCCCAACTCAAATAGCGGGCTATTCACCACAAAATTACGATCTGGGCTATGATGGCGCCATTGCTGCAGATAAAGCGTTGAGCCGCTCCTTAAACATCCCTGCAGTAAAAATGCTGCAACAATACAAATATGAACGTTTTTACGATAAACTAAAAAAACTCGGAATAGGAACACTTAACCAACCAGCAGATCATTATGGCTTATCGTTAATTTTAGGCGGTAGCGAAGTTACGATGTGGGATTTGGCTAACACCTACATGGGCATGGTACGTACGTTAAACCATTTCAATACCTATAAAGGTTTGTATAACCCTGAAGATTATAAACCTGCAAGCTATTTCAATGGCGAAAATAAAGATGAAAAAGATTATCAGCGCACCTCCTTTTTAGACCATGGCTCGATTTGGGCTACTTTTAATGCAATGGAAGAGGTAATGCGACCAGGTGATGAAGGTTTATGGGAGCAGTTTTCTTCATCGCAAAGAGTTGCCTGGAAAACAGGAACGAGCTTTGGTTTTCGCGATGCTTGGGCTGTTGGTTTAACACCGAATTATGTGGTTTGTGTTTGGGTAGGCAATGCCGATGGAGAAGGAAGACCAGGCCTGGTAGGAATTGAAGCAGCTGCCCCAGTCCTATTTGACATTTTTAGGTTACTGCCTAATGGAAAATGGTTCGAAACACCAGCCACCAAACTTAAAAAGATAAAAATATGCAAGCAGAGCGGTTATAAAGCTGGAGAATATTGTACCAATGTGACAGAAGAATTAGTGCCGGCTGCAGGAGAGAAAACTGTCGTTTGTCCTTTCCATAAATTGGTTCATTTGGACAGAACAGGCACATTTAGGGTTACCGACCAATGTGAAAGCATAACCCATATGCAGCACAAAAGCTGGTTTATTTTGCCGCCAGCAATGGAGTATTATTACAAAATAAAGAATAGCGACTATAAATCCCTTCCTCCTTTTAAAAGTGGCTGCGACCTTTCGGGTGGAAATAGTGTAATGGAGGTAATTTACCCGAAAAACAATGCAATAGTTTACATTCCCTTAGAACTAGATGGAACAAGAGGCAAAATTGTGATTAATGCAGCCCACAGAAATTCAGGTTCTAAAATATATTGGCATATTGATAATGAATATGTTAGCACCACTACTAATTTTCATCAACTGGCCATTAGTCCACCGCCTGGTAGACATACTTTAACCCTGGTTGATGAAAATGGAGAAAGGCTGGTACAGGTTTTTACAGTTTTAGATAAAGAAAAAAACAACAGATAAAAGGCAATTTAAAAGAGAAAATAAAAAAACACAACAAACTGATATTAAAAAACTTACATTGATTTAAACTACTTTAAGTATATTTAGTAGAACATTTAGAATTTCAAAAATTTTCATCCTTGTAACAGTTAAGTTTTACCTTAAACCAATCTTGTTATGACTAGTAAATTCGGTTTTACCAAAATGGATATTAATGAATTTGAAACGTGGATTTCAAATTTAAGAGTTGCCCGAACCATCATACACATTCAGGAGCATCATACCTGGAGTCCGAGCTACATCAATTTTAAGGGTAATAATCACTTTGATTTGCAGCAAGGAATGAAAAATTACCACGTTAGTCATAATGGTTGGATGGATATCGGGCAACATTTTACTACTTTTCCCGATGGTACAATTTTAACCGGTAGAAACCTTGAAAATACACCTGCTTGCATTTTAGGTTTTAACAGCCACGCCATTTGTATTGAAAATCTTGGGGACTTCGATACAGGAAAGGATTTAATGACCGCTGAACACAAAAATACTATTGTAAGGATAACGGCAGCACTGTGTAAAAAATTCGGTATCACAGTTAACAGCGATAACGTAGTTTATCACCATTGGTTTAATTTAACGACCGGAGTAAGAAATAATGGAACGGGCAACAATAAAACCTGCCCGGGCACTAATTTTTTTGGCGGTAACAAGGTTGAAAATTGCAATCAAGATTTCCTACCACTGGTAAGTGCAGCTTTAAATGGTGTCGTTCCACAACCTGCGCAGAATATTATAAAATATGTTGCAGTTACCGCCGATAGCTTAAACATTAGGGAAGACGCGAATGCCCAAAGTAAAAAAGTTACCGGAGTTGAGCCAGCAACCTTAGGGGCTATTCTCCGCGTATACGGAGAGAAAAATGGCTGGTATAAAATATCAGCATCGCAACAACATTGGGTAAATGGAAGTTTCACCAAAAACGTAACCAGGGCAACAGTAAATGCCACTACCCTAAATGTAAGAAGCGGGCCAGGCACCAATTTTCCGAAAGTTTCTGCACTTACAAAAAATCAGGAGGTTTTTATCGTTGAAGAAAGTAATGGCTGGTGTAAAATAAGTAACGATAATAAATGGGTGAAGAAGGAATTTTTAAATTAATTATTTAGCTATTGAAAACTTTCTTTCCACTCGCCAAAAGCTTTTCTTAATTTAGTAGTAGCCAAAAAACTTTGTATTGGATCTTCTATTTTACCAACACCTTGTTCATCAATAAAATTATACAGCGCATTATAATCCGGATAGTCTGTATGAAATCTTTGCAATTCCTTTTCGAGGTAATTTTTATCAAAACGTTTTAATGCCTGCTTTTCTGTTTGCCCCATCCGTTTTGCAAAATCCAAGAAAGTTAAGCACTGATATATTAAACCTGTACCATAATACAACAGTGCCAAAAAAGTTTCAAAATCCTTGGCTGCAATATCAAAAGGAACACCTTCAGAACTTATTAAAACAACGGGCAAGGCATTTTCATGCTTCCAGATCGCCCAGGCAGAGCCATTATTTGATTCTGTGAAAACCTCCAAATCGTTCTTATCATAATTGGCTATTAATTTAGTTAATATGCTATTGTCTGCACGCTCCAAATCAACTAAAAAGCCCTGTTGATTGTCCAAAAAAGCTTGAAATTTACTTACAAGATTTTCCATACTTATGTTTTATATCGATCTAAATTTTGAGCTAACATAGCTTGTTCACCTTGTAAAATACGCGTTTTTAATTCGTTATATAAATCGGTTTTATCGGTACCTGTAAAACCTACCTCACCCAAATCTTTCCAGTTATCGTGGCTTTCTGCCTGATTAACCACTCCCCTCATTGCCTGAACATCTGCACCCAATTCTTTTTTCAATAGATCTACATTATCCGACCGTTTTTGTTTAGGAGTTTTAGTTTTATCGTGCCTTATGGTATCAACAGCAGCCGTAAAGGCTTTCAAAATCGGATTACTTTTATGTCCAAAAGTTCTACCAGCTTCATGCCTATATTTGTGTAAATTGATTACATAGGCTGAAGGTGCATGGCTGCCGTCTAAAACATCTTTTATCGGATTACTTGGCGGGAAATAAGGTTGCGCCGCCGAATAAATGAGTGCCGCCGCCTGAGGTTGGTGATCGCCTGTCATTTGATCTCCTTTTGGTATTGGTACACTTCCATAGGTGCCAGCCAAACCTTCTAAGGCATAACGATCTCGAGCATCTGATAAATTTTCTCTTCCTATTAACGACCTTAAAATAGTAGTTAAAGCGATAGAGTTTGTCCAAAAATCATTAGCGTATTTTTCCAAATCTGCTTGTTTACTTGGATCTATTGCTCTACCCGTATTGTCATCAACTTTAATGGTATTTAATTTTTGCAGATTTGGTGCTACGCCCGTACGGTATAAATTTTGTGCGGTAACGGCCTGAATATGTTTTGGATCTGTATCAGAAGTTGTATCAATAATATCCTGTAAAAATTTCTCTATAGTAATTGGCTCACTGGCCATCATTTCTATCCGATTCCCTTCGGCACCCCTTATAAAGACTAAATGATGCTCATTATTTACATCATCAAAAGGTTCGGTTCTATCATACCAGGTATCATCGTTATAGCCGAATGGGGAATCGCAAGTTGGCGAAAACACGGATAACGCAGCGGTGGTGTAGGTTCCAACCGGAATTACGGTATGGTTTCTGTAATGGTAATATGGGTACATTACACCATGCACCACCGACATTCTTGGTCTGACAGTAAAATTGCCACGGTCAATGTAAGTATCTGCTACCGAATCAGGCAAAGTTGAGATATATTTTAAATCATCAGGCACACCCGTTGCGGCCTGTGCCTCAGCCTGGCAATCTGTTTTATAATCTGTCCAGCGCTCACCTCCTGCAGCAAAATCGCCTGATGGTGGGCTAACGCTATAGTGGTAAAAATCTAGACCTACCTCATTATTTGGGCCTACTCCAGGTCCTGCCGAAGGCAATGGTTTTGCAAATGTGGCAAAGTACATTTTCCCATCGTAAGGTGGCAAGCCAAATGCCCACGCCGGGCAATTTCCGGCCAGGTTATTACAAGCACATTCAATATTTGCGGCCATGTGCCAAGGTAAAATCATGGCCCAGTTACCGGTTTCCCCTTTAACATCAGCAGCCCAATCAAAACCGGCATCGTGTTCTCTGCAGCCATCATGTGTATTGCAATCCTGAAAATCATCATATTGCCAGAAAGTTCCGGTAGCGGGATCAAAAATTGTTATGGTACCCAAATGTTCGCAGGTATCACAATTTACCCCACAAGCACCTCTGCATTCAGCCTTGCTGGCAGTTCCTGGCACTTTTTGATAAGCTTCTATCGGTCCTGCCAATCTCGGCCCAGGACCAAAAGAGCCACTTCCAGGAGCACCGGTTGCATTCCAATCCCAGCTACCACCATTTTGAGATGGCAGGTAACCTAAAGTGCTTAAAATGGCACATAAGCCACTTATAAGTGGGCAATCATCTGTAAAGCCCTGGCTACGATCAATAGCCAATGCGGCATTGTCAAAAGGAATTCCCGTAATTGTTGGCGTAGCCACACTTACCCCCGTAATGCCATGACCAGGCACACCGCTAATGCTACCCGATAAACCAAGTGAGGCTGCTGCATCACCATGCCATTCGTATGGTTGCCAGTAAATCCGGCAAAGATTAAAACCAAGCACGCTCAGTTGAGCATAAGCTCCAGCAAATAGATCGGCAGCAATTCCAAAATCCAGATCTATATCAGGACTGGCCGTAATGGTACCTCCACCATATGATAATGAGCCACCAATGTGTGTGGTTTGCATGCCAATAGCCCTAACAAATACAGCTGGGCCACCTTCGGCACTTAAGAGCGGAATACTTACTGGTACGGGCACAGGACCAACTGGTATAATGCCGCTTAAGCTAAGCTCGCCTTTTATTCCACCCCGTAATTCTGCACCTAATGATAAAGCGCTTGTAATGCTAATACCACCGCTAATACTGTAGTTGCTGGTTAAAGGATTGATTAAAATATGTGTCGGGTCAAAACAAATTGGCCCTATCTGTACCTGAACTTCTGGTGTAATACTACCCGTAAGCCCTACTTCGCCCGAAATGAAAACATCTGGAGCGATTGGCATGGCAAAAATTGGGATCATAAAATCCTGGTCCATAGCATCTAACGTAAACTGCTGACTATGGCCATCCAACGGACAACCTCCAGGAATATCGATTTCTAAACCACTGGTGGTTATCCTTACATCCACACCTAAAGCATCGGCCAATGCCTGTGCCGCCTGTCCCGCTTGGGTTGCAAGCCAATCTACTGCATCTACACCTGCATCGTAAACGGCACCTGCCGCATCAGATACAGCTCCACCTACAGCACTTGCGGCATCTCCAACAGCACCAGCCGCATCACTCAATCCTTCACCTACAGTATCAACTCCTCCAGCTACATCATTGGCAAACTCATCCCAGCTATATCTTTGTATTTCTGGGGATGCCCCTTGCTGCATGGTATGCGTTAACTCATGTGCCAACAAAAATTTTCCGCTCTGCGAATTTGGGTTATACTCGCCTTTATTAAAATAAATATTATTGCCAACTGTGAATGCCCTGGCATTAATGCTATCGTTCATTTTAGCAGCGTGGGAAGTATCATGAATCCTTACTCCCGAAAAATCGCCTCCCATTTTACTGCCCAAATCGCGACTAACATGCCCAGGCAAAGTAGTTCCACCACCCCTTGTAGCGGCAATACCAGATTGCACACTTGATGGTGCACTGCCTCCAGCAGCAGAAGCCGATTCCGATTTGGCTTGCAATACTTCTGGTTGATCTATTTCTTTAAGTACTTCGGCTTTACGGGATAATTTTTCTTCATTTTCGCAGCTGGCGCATTTACGCTGTAATTTAGGTTCATCAATCTCTTGTTCTTTACGCGATGCTTGCTCCTCATGTTCGCAACTGGCACATTTACGTTGCAACTTAGGTGGCGCTATTGCTTTAGGCTTTTCCTTTCTCGATACTTTCTTTTCGTTTTCACAACTGGCACACTTGCGTTGTATTGAAGGTCTGGCAAGGGTTCTCATCACTGCCGTTTCTTTACGCGATACTTTTTTCTCCTGTTCACAGCTAGAACATTTACGTTGCACACTCATCCCTGAAGTAGCCGTACCAAAACCCGACATTGCAAAACCTGTATTAGACGGCATTCGCATCACCCTTTCGGCCACTTGATCAGCCTCTTTCTCTTGTGGATCGTTTACGGCACCCACTTTTAGTTTAGCCTGAACACAACCAGTCCCAGGCCTGCTATGTGTAACAGACTTAGCTTGAGAATTTCCATATGCCAATGCAGTACTCATTGTTACAATGTTCGTCCTGATTTCTTTAATTCACGTTTAATGCCTTCTATAATATCTTTTTGCCTTATTTCTTTGCCTCCATCTTTAAGCATCTGCATGGTTGCATACTGCACCACATTAATGATTACGCCTCCTGTAAGTTCGAATTTTTGGGCAATTTCATTTAAATTTACTTTTTCTTCCAGCTTGGTAAACGGAGAAAACCCTTGCTCCCAAAGGATAGCCCGCTGATTTACCTGAGGCATAGGGAATTCTATAACAGATTGAAATCGGCGTAAAAATGCCTGATCGATATTCTGTTTAAAATTACTGGCCAGTATTACCAAACCATTATGATCCTCGATCCTTTGCAACAAATAGCTTGTTTCTTGGTTGGCATACTTATCTCTGGCATCACTTACATTTGTACGTTTTCCAAAAAGGGCATCTGCTTCATCAAAAAATAGTATCCATCCCTGATTTTCAGCTGCATCAAAAACCTTTGCCAAGTTTTTACCTGTTTCGCCAATGTATTTACTAACCACTCTACTTAAATCGATGCGGTAAACGGGTAAATTGTGTTTTTTACCCAAAACGGCTGCAGCTAATGATTTTCCTGTTCCGGCCTGTCCGTAAAAAAGCGTTCTAAAACCTGGCTTTAATTTATGTTTCAAACCCAAATCATTCATCATGGTAACGTTGTGTGTTAACCAGGAATTTAACAATTCTAAATGTTCTATAGTGTGCTCAGGTAAAACCAAATCACTATATTCCATATTGGTTTCGATTAAATGAGCTGGAAAATCGACCGAGAAACGGGGTTTACTCCTTTCACCAGTAGTAAACTCTTCGAACCAGTTTTTATTAATGTGTAAGGGAATGCTCGAAATGGGCTCGCCTGGCGGAAGTGGCTCGTATTCCAAAACATTTAAAGCAAAAAGTGGGTTTCTGGCATCAAATAGTTTTAATAAATCAAAGCGCAACATTAAGTTATCAGATGCCAATAAAAACAAAAATGTTTCTGCCGTAGGTAAAAAGCCACTGAATACATTTCCCTTTTTACCTCCAAATTCGGTAAATATCTGTCCGGTTTGTGGATTAGTAACCAAAAATATATCTAAACATTGGGGTTTTATCTGACTCACCATTGCCAAAAAAAGCAAAAACCGATCAGCAAACTTAAGTTGGTGCTGAGTTAAAAACCTGGTGTAAGTAGAATCAAAACCGCTTAAATCTGGCGGTTGTACAGTAAAAATGCTTGTACCTGTAGCAACACTACCTGCATTTATTGCACTACGTAACTGCAGCACTTTTTCAAACCAGTTTAACTCGGCCAAAAGTGCATCTGCGTTTCCCCGCAAAAGCGTGGTGTTTACCAGTTCAGATTTATCAAATAATTGTTCCATGGTAAGCGTATTATGGATAATGACCAGGGTAAAGTGTCTAACAAAACATCCAATCCTTTTCTTTCTACATGTAAATTATAATTGCCCTCCCGAAAAATTAAACTTCCATTCCGCATTAAAAATGTTTGGGTTAATCCTTCTATCGAAGTGGAACCTAATTTTGTCCAATGTTTGATCACCGTTGCTTTTAATTCGGTACTCTGCTTTAATTCTTCTTCAGTGAATGCGATCTCGTTGAGCTTGATTACCACTTCCGGATCTGCCCCACACAATATTTTATTAAAAATTAACCTGCTTTCATCTTCAGGCATTTCGTTATAAACCAAATAATGCAAATACACTATTGCCTTGTGTCTACACGTTTCATCAATAAACTGATTGGCATTAAGCAATTGCAAAACATTAAACAAATTTTTAAAATATGGATACAAAATAATCAGACCTGCATTTTCGATTAGGATAGATGCATTATCCAGTACTTTAGTTTGCTTTACTTTCACCGTTTTACTTACTTCCTCTTCTCTGATTAATTCAGGTTTGGGCAATCCTTTACTGCTTGTAATGGCTGCTAGTAATTTATTAAAACGTTGAAGTACCAACTTTTCTTTTTTGAGCTGAACGGCAGCGATACTTAACTTAATACTATCTATTAAAGCCGGTTTCAATGATGGCATATGCTGCACCAGCGAGAAAAGCCAAAGCCCGAAATCTTCAGTATCCAGTAAGTGTTCATCCTGCTTTAAACCATCAAGCCAATACTTAAGTATAACATTAAATAAATCATGCTTAATATTTGGTTCAAAATACTTTAAGAGGATAATATCTGTTTTAAACTGAAGGTAATGATAAAAAAATGACTGCCTGCTAATGAGCTGGATTAATCTGCTATAACTACTAGAATTGTGCTTTAACGCTACAATAAATTGACAGAAAAGATTTCGATCAATATTGAAAAGCCTCAATAAAATTTCAGAAGGGTTAAAAACAATTTCAGAAGGTAACCACCAGGGCTTTAAGCCTGTTTGACAATATAAAGTCAACGATTCATACTCATTAGCAACAGTTCCACTATTAGCGGATAAACCTGGGTTGTGTTTTAAAAGTGTTTCAGGATGAAACTTCAGATTTTCAAGAAACAAACCGAGTTTCTCATCTAGAACAACACCAGTATTTACTTTATTAAAATTGTGATTTTTAAAATAGCCATAGACTTGAGTAATGATTTGTTCTTCAACATTTTGAATCAACTTATCTAAAGATAAATTACCCAAATCGATCTCTAATTTATCGATGCGAATGGTATTATTTATGGCAAATTCATCGAAAATGGTATTGAAGATTTCCGGCAATCTGGTTTTACAGAAATGGCCGATTTCTGCCTGCACCTTTTCCCAATCCTGTTGATTATCAACAGTGAGCAACATTTTTTGCGATTGGATGAGGTGTTTGTTCATGTTCTTAAACCATTAGTTTTTTCCAAACTCAAAGTTTTCGGTTACATCGGCGTCTTTTACACTCGTTTGTCTTTCTTGAAGGCCATATACTACTGAGGTAACCCTCATTAAATAATTACCTGGTGCTACGGTTATACTGTAATTTTCACCATTTGGTGTTTGTGAATACATAATTTGACTACCCTTTTCGTCAAAAACCTCTATCTTGTAAGATTGCGCGAAAGCAACTCTACCCTTTATTAAATGGGTTTCTTCCTGAATTCTGCCCATACCAATAAAGAACGTAATTTTAGCTGCTCCTACCTCTTCGCCAGTTTCTCTTTCAATTACGGCATATTCAAGTTCATCAACAGCAATAATAGATTTCATTGCCCGGCTATTTTCTGCCACCTTTTTCGGATCAAGGCTGTAAACCAAAATCTGTTTTTTCAGATTTGGTTTAGGCTCGTAAATTTCTTCTTCAAAGGTTACTGAACCTAAACCAGGATCACTTTTAACAATAACCTTGTAATCACTAGGGTGATATAAATTATTGAGCACCTGTATTTTGGCTGTGTTTATTCTACTTTGATTATATACTACAAAACGCGAAATTGGCACCACCAACGGTGTAAGTTCTTTATTGCGGTAATCTTTCACATCGCACTCGCAGCAACTGTCGTCTTCGTAAAGGGTAAAATCGGCAATTACATTTGATGCGATATTCTCTAAACCCTGTTTGCCTATTTCTTCAACCAGTTTATCATAATGTTCATTAAACTTTGCTTCGAATCCACTTAAGTATTTACCTTTGTTTTTCTTTGTACCTATTACTACGATCTCTTCTAACTCTTTCTCTTTTGTTCCTTTTTCTACCGCCTTACGCTTTTCATGAAGCGCCGCTAAATGGGTTTCGTACTCTTTCTGTGCATCAGTTTCTTCTTTCCTGGCTTTTTCTATTTCTTCAGCACCACTTTTCTGCTTTTCTGCCAATTCAGATTTTATTTTTTTCGTTAGTTCGTTGATCTCTTTTGTTTTATCCGATTCTGTATTTTTCCGTAGTAAAACTATTCTTTCTTTGTATTCCTTTTCAATCGCTTCGCTTTTAACGGCATCACCTTCTGTTGACTTGAGTTCTCTTGTTTTTGTTTCCAGCTCAGTTTTTAAGAGAGATTCTTCTTTCTTGATTTCATCGTCTGTTAAGACCTTACGCTTATTTATTTCGGCCTTCCTACTTTCTAAAGTCTTTTTTAACTGAAGTTCAGTTTGGGTCAGTTCATTTTCACGTTCTTTTATACGAGCTCTTATTTCTGAAGACTTTAATTCGTAATTGGCTTTAATTGCCTTTTCGGCTGTTACAAGCTCCGCCACCTCTGCTTCTTTATGCGTTACCGGCAAAGCCTCAGGCGCTTTTCCAATGGTTTGGTATTCGATTTCTTTGCCTGTATGGTACAATAATAACAGGGTATTGCCTTTATTTACGCCTGCCAAATGTTCTACAGCTCCTGCTTTGCGGATATAATCATAAAATGAGATATTGGTAGACAGGCTTTTATTCCTTTGCGACCGAATATCAGTTAAAGTACCTATATTGATATAAGGCCTGATCATCAACACATTTAAGCCTCTATGTAACAAGGTGGCGGCCATGAGGTAAGCCATTAGCTCTACATTGCCATCGTTATTAATGATTTTGACCATGAGCTTCATCCCACTTACGTAGGTTACAATTAAATCTGTATACACTGTTTTAAAACGGTTTTCATCAAAATCAGAAAATTCTAAAGTAAGCGTAGCAATTAACTCCTCGATGTTATCGTTGAAACGGGCAACCAGGTGCAATACTTCACGCTGCAGATCGTCGGGTGTTTGTTCCAGTCTGCCTTTACTATTATTTATTTTGCTATAATTGGCCTGGTTGATGCGTTCGTTAACCATACCAGCTTTAATAAAAGCGGTGTTTATATTGCTGAATATAGATTTTTTCTCAGTATTAACGCCTGAATCACTGAAAGTTTCCTTTCCAGCTGCATTTGTATGCGCTGTAGCTTCTTTTTTAACATTTACACCGCTCACGGCATCTTTAGCTGCATCTTTTACATCATCAAACCGGGCTATCATTTTTTCAGCCAGGGTACTGTATTTGATCAGGTTATTGAGATAATATAACATTACATTGCGCCATACCAAATATTGCGAATCGAGATCAGGATAGCGGCATATCGTTTTCACGGTTCCTCCTTCGCCCATAAAAATAGAACGGACCTTAAAGGGCAGGTTAAACCGGCGTTGTAGTTTTTTGTACTGCAAAACGGCTGTATCTTCTGGCATAGCTAAATGGCCTTCCATTCTAAAAAAGCTGGTATCGGTTAAATTATACAGTAGTGGTGCTTCTAACTTGCTCATACCATACTGCTGCAGGTTTGCAGGCATTTGATAGTGATAACTGAGCGGTTTACCATTATCGCAGCCAAGACATAAAGATTCGTTCCAGTACTTTTCAAATTCATCGATATTGGGATCGAAATAAATTGGGAAAGCCCGCTTGCCAATGTTTTGCCACTTTTCTTTGCTTGGTGTGGCTAAAATGCCCCTTTCGCCTTTTTCGGTTAAGGAATCATAATAACCGTTTAACATGGTCAAGGTTCTTCCAAAAACCGAAACCAGTTTTTTGCTCCAGTCTTTATACTCATTAAATAAAGGTGAATATTCAAATTCCTGACGGTAAATGGAGGGAGGACAAGCCTTAGTCCCCAACATCAAATGCATTGGAAAGGCATCTTCATTGGGTAAACAAACGCTATGTAGATGCATGGCTATGCAGCGTAATTCTTCGTACGATTTTATGATATCCTCAAAAGCATCGTACACATATTGAAATCCGTAAGCCTTTCCGCTTAGGTATTGAGCGGAGAGTTCTATCAATTTCGCCTCCCACATCGATCGGATGTTATCAAAATCGACTCCCGGAAAATGACGCACCAATGCAGGCAATTCTTTATAGATAATGCCTAATTGTTTGGTGAGTTTTTCTAATATGGCTGCAACCGGACTCAAATAGGTATTAATTAAAGCAGCGTAATTAGCTGCTGCAATTGATGTAATTAATGCCCGTGGATATTCGATTGTTTCTAAATTATAGAGCGCGGGATACATCGCTCCGCCTTTATTTTTATTAAAACTATTAATATCGATGAGATCGGTTATTTTGATCAATAACTTACGCACGGTGAAGGTATTTTCTTTACCTAAATCATCGCAGCTTTTACCCAAGCAGCTTTTAAGATCCCTTGCTGCTGATTCTAAAAACAGCACAACCACATAATCGCTTAAAATTAATGACGCATTAATTGGTGTGGCCGCCACCGCAGCTGCATTTTCTGCAGTAACCAATTCTAAAAGCGGAGCTTTATTAAAATATTTATAATCTAATCCATCTGGCGGAGTATATGGTTTAAAATGTGTTAAATCGCATTCGCCCAGTGAAATCAGAAAGCCCCAGGAGGTAACGCCTACCCCTTTTGAGATATGAACGGTATTTACGCCAAAAGTTGCATGTAAGCCACAAACGATCCCTCTTCCAATCAATCTAATCCTGGTTAATCTGCTTTCCTGAAACAAGAACTGTTGCATGGTATTAAGCTGACCTGCCGTAAGTACCTGGTTTTCTTCAAAAACCGTTGTTTTATTAATGAGTTCCATAGCTAGATTAATTAAAAAATGCCAATGTTAGTTTGATTTAGAATGAGTGGGTTTTTCTGCACTTCGTTTTCGTTGCAGCTGTGCAACTTTCCGGATGGATAAACACTCCTTAAACCTTGTATTATTTCTATAAAATTTTTAAGTGCCTTAACTCTTTCGGCATCGCCAGTACTTGTGGTATTGATTTGAATGAGCCAATTTTTATACGCTTTTTCGAATTGCCCCATTTGCAAAGGATTTATCCAACACACATTGAGTACAACATGCGCGGGGCATTCTTCCCTCAATGTTTTCTCAATAAAAGTTCTAAAGTTTCGATCGCGGAAACGGTCGGGCCAATAGGGCAACACGGCTGTCATTACAAAACTATAGGTATCGGCAATTTTGCACTGTACACAATCTACATCGGTATGAATGTTTAATAGTTTATCAAAATCGCGTTTTTTTGGCCTTAACAGGATATGTTCAATCAAGTGGATACCTTCTCTATCAATGAATGTCTTATTAAAAAAAGCAACCATATCCGAAATGGCCAGTTTTTCCATCCCAGCCCTGATTACGATTGTTTTTGGCGTAACGTTTTTAATTGCAAATAACTTGGTATAGGTAACTTTGGGTGCTACTAAAAAATCTAGTTCTATATCCGAAATAATGGTTGTTTTATTATCAGCAAAGCTGATGGTTAGTATCCGAAAATCGATTAAAGCTGCCGAAGGCTTGATTAAGCTCATAGTATCGCCGATTCGCAATCTATCAGTCAAATCGGTTCCGGTTATGGTTAGCTTACGGCCATTTTCGTATAGGTAAGCGTTAAATGTTTCGGTAAAACTTAATTTTCCATCAGGATAATTATTAGGGAGTGTTTCATTAATTTCTACCTTGATGTTTGGCCCCAATGCCACGGTATTGTTTACGGAATAGGTACCATTATTGGACAGCGAATCAACAATCTTAACTATCGGTGAAGCGGTGCTGTCTTCAATGATTTCGGCCAATGGATAATTGTAATTTTTCCCTTTATCTATACCAATTATGTTATCATAAATATCGAATACTTCGAAATGGTAATTGGGAGTGTAAACGGTTACATTTTGCGGTTCGCAGCGGTAATAATCTTCGTCGGCAGCAAATCTGATTAATTTCCAGATCAAACTCATTTCGGTATCCGTCATTGTTTCGGCGGCGTCAATTCCTTTAACTTCTGCCCCTTCAATTTCGCCGGTTAGTATTACTTTTCTACCAGCATCTTCAACAGGTTTATCAAATAATTGATACTCAATTTTATGAAGAAATGGTGTTGTGGTATTGTTAACTGTATGCGAAAGCACTTCGAAGTAATTTAAAATCGGGGGTGTTAAGTTCTTACGGCTCGACAAAACCTGATCACATAACTCTTTGGTACATAAATCGATGTGACTATTAATTAATGAATTGGCAGTAGATAAGGTTAATGTAGTGTTTTTACTTTTTGCAATAACCTTTTCCTGAATTAAATCGGCCAAAAGCAAAACCTGGTATTTACCGGCAACACTACCTGCCACAATTTTATAGTTATTGATATGTACTGCAGCGCTAATCAATTCTTCCATAGCAGATTTAGCAGCCAGTACATCTGTAAAATTACCAACCCGCTCAAAAAGAACTTTGGTTAATACCTTGGTTTCGATATTCCAGGTTGTAGACACTGGTAAGATTCTAAACGCTTTCGAAAAATGTAAATCTTCTACTCTTTTAGCATCTATCCCCAACAGTAGGCTTACCCTTTTTTCGTAGCCTGAAACATTTTTATAAAACCAGGTAAATTCATTGTGGTAATTAAATGCCTTACCTCTATTGCTACTAATTTCCGGATAGGCATTTAAAAACGACAATTTATCTTTTATCAGTTCTGCTCCAGCCCTTTGACCGTCAATGGTGTAGGCAATTAAAGCATAATCGCTAAACTGCTCGCAAAAGCGGGCCAAAAGGTGATCTAGAAAGCGGTTTTTACGTTTTTCAAAATCGGTTTTACTTTCAGTAATTCCCTGCAAATGTTCCGCATAACCATCAATAAATATTCTTTGTTCAGTTGCATTGGGCACAATATCTACATTACCCCCAGTTGCTTTTAAGGGTTCGCTGAAGTACGTTTTATTCAACAAAGGCTGACCAAATTCATCCAGTTCCTGGTTTAAGCTAAACAGTGCTTTTAAACCATTAACCTGTTGAAGATAACCATATAACAACTGATCAAAAAACGACAAGAAACCTTTAAACTGTTTGGCCTGGGTTATCCGAAGATTTCTTTCATCATCAGTAGTTGGCAAATTAGGGATCCCTTCAGAACCTACACCATAAACCAGTGGAAAATCTTGTTGTATCGAGGTATAATCAGTAATTTCTCTCCAGTCGCCCACTGGAAATGCATTATCTAAAATTGGATTTTCTGGATAACGTTTCCTCGACTGAGCAAAAAGCGCTTTATATTTTGCTTCCATTTCATCTTTATCAAACGAAAATGGAAGGTTGTGTTTGTAGAACGATAAATTAGAAAGATTAGTGGATAAGCGGGGTACATAAAATTGATCAATCGCTAAAGAAAGACACCATTTAACACTTTTCTTTGATATATTAAGTACATTATCCTCTGGAAAGTTGGCCAATTGCAAGCCGCTAACCGATTGAACAACCTGTTTGCCATCAATTTTAACATCCATGATAATCCTGATCAGATCGCTTACATGGATGGTACATTTTTGTTCGGAAGCGTTAAGTTCATCGTCATCGATAAAACCATGTTCTAAAGCCGGGCCATCAAAAATATCTTCGGTAGCTTTTCCTTTGTTTTTCATATCGGGCAAGCTGTAGAAATATACATCAGGTGATAGAAACTGTGCAATTTGAAAATAAATTTCGGCGGCAACGCTTGCGGCATCAGCAAAAGGATCTATTTCTATATCGCCACAAATGGCAATTTCTTCTACTTTGAGTGCTCTGGTATTTAAATAATCTTCGCAAAGTGGCCGGTTATCATTCAACCTATCTTCAGCCTTTTTTATAATGTTTTTTATTACACCTATTTTGCGTTTGTAGGTTTGTAATAATCCATTGGGCGCATTAAAAATGAAGTAGTTTAAATCGGCATCAATTGCATCAAGGCCTACAAGAGCAATAGGAACTTCGGCAACTGTCTTAGTACCTGCAAGGGTAACTGTGTGATCTGCATCGTTGCTATCAATTAATTTATAATCGTCAGGCAATTCATCGACCTCTATTTTCAGGCTTTTAATTTTCGCAATTATTGCAGCATCGTCGTTAAAATCGATACTTAAATCGTCCCAGCGTGGAAAATGAATTTCTACCTTTATTTCTACCCCCTCTAATAATGGATCGGGGGCAAAATTATTGATGACGTATATGGCAGAAATGGAATTGGAATTTAAATCGCCATAGTTTACCGACTGATCAAATTCGATCAGAAAATTATAAAGTCCTTTAACAAAAAATCCGGTTCCATCAGTAGCGGTCGGGAAATAGTCTAATTTCTGCTGTAACTGATTTACATAAAGTTTCATTTCAGCATCATCAGCAGGAATTACCCAGGCATTTTTTATCCCCAAAGTTTCTGTCCCTGCCTGTACCGCTACGTCCATTAAGAGTTTTCGAAAATCTTTAATGGTAACGGGAGCGTTGTGCAATATTTGCCTTGCGGTAAAAAAATTACGGAAATCGATATCAGCATCGGCAGAATTAGGATCACTGGCCAGTAAATCCTGCATATCGAAGGTCAAGCGGTAACCTAAATCTGTTATGGCATAACAAAGTGTTTCGAGCGTTGTTACTCCCGGATCGTGAAGATTATAATCGCTCCAATTGCTTTTACTTAAAGCCTGAATACGGTTTATACCAATTTCACGTAGTTTATCAAACTGCATGCTATCCTGTTGCGGATTATTTTTCGATATGGTTTTTAAATCGCTCATTTAATTACAACCGCATTCGTTAATTGGAATAAATTTACTGTCTGTTATTGCGTTGTCATTGCAATCGGCACATTCACAATCCGGATTATTGATTCCCGGGATATCATTAATATTGATGATGCTATGCTCGGGGTAGGCCGTTAAAATACTTGCCGCTGTAGCGGTTTCTGCTGTTTCTAAATCTTTTGTTGATATGTCTTCTAAACCCACTGGCCTAAACAGATACATTTTAACGCAGGTGATATAATCTACATAGTCTAACTTTTCGAGCTGATAGATAATGGTCGATTTTTCTATTTTACCCCCAAATTCCATCTGCGTAGCAGCGTTGCTTGTCCAAGGGGCCAACAGTGATTTAAGCTGCGTTTTAAGTTTCGGCAGATAAATATTTTCTTCGTATCCATCACGGAGTTTGAGGTGAAAATGAAGCTTGATTTCTTCAAATATTGGATTTTGAACATTCAATTTTGCGAATACCGAATTGGTTTTGGCCAAATAAGTTTTAATCTGTTCTAATGTATTTTTAGAAACTTTTGGCTTTAATGGATTTGGCGCATTGCTGATCGAAATATCGGGCACGGCAATAATAGTTACCTGGCCGGGCGATAAAGAATTATAACTGCTTACATTCCCATTGTAAAAAGTGTGGTTAATGCATTTTGCCGTGTACACATTCGGGAATTGGGCCAAAATAAGACGCTCGTAATCCCACAGGGTGATGGATCTCCTTTTGTGCCGTAAAATTTCGCTAACCCTTAAATAATATTCATTACCGCTTTCTATTGCCTTCCCATCAAATGAGCCATAAGGTTGAACTACCTTTTTCACGGCGCTATCGGGTTCTTTTAGCTTGGCAATCACCCCTGCTTCGATGGCTATTTTTTCGGGTACAACATCATCATAAACAGAAAATTGAGCCTCACTGGCTTGAGCAGTAATGGAGATAATATCGCACACTGCCGCTGCATTGCTTATTACCGAAGCCCTTAGCCACAACAGACCAGTCGGCAATACAGTATTATCGGTATTTACGGTTTTAGGAATATTTAAGGTAACTATGCCTGTTGTTAACAATCCGTTTGTCTGTTCCCTTAAAATCTCTATGTTTTTAAATTCTTTCCAGATGTTATGTTGAAGATAGGCCCATGTTACCACTGCTTTATCAAAATCGGGATCGGCGCTACCCTCACTAACCTGTAACAATAAACTTAAATTTTGCGGAACAATTGCATCGCTTAGGCCAATGTATAACTCAGCATCATTGGATTTAGTAGGAAGTAACGATACAGACCCATGCGTAAAGGGATGTGCTTCGGCAAGGCCGAAAGGCTCAACAAAATAAAACCTGTGGATGCGGTTATCGTAAGTTGACTTAACATCGCCCGCTACCGAAAGATTTATGGTGGCTGCGCAGCTATAATCGATCGTTAAATTCTGGATAAGTGGCAAATATGGAGGATTGGGCAATTTAGGCACCGTGGTTTTACCAATTACCGCTGTACTAAATACCAGTTGATAATCGGCCTGGCCAAATGTACCTTTGGTAAATTTAAGTTTTAGATAGCCCCGTTCGGTCTCAAGGTTATAAGCATCATTTACTTCGGTATTATAATCTGCATCGAAAGTATCTGGTATATTTAAATCTGTAGAGAACTGTGCATTGGGTGCAACTGTATCTGCTGCACTAAAAAGTGAAACCTCTGCCGATGTAGCATTTATCCAATTGCGATGTAAGAGAAAGGAAACTTCTGCTTTATAATCACTATTATTAACATATTTGGTTGCATCACGGCCATTACTAGCATTAGCCAAATTGGTGTAAAGGTCGTAATATGTAACAAAAGGAACGGTAGGTAGGCCTAAATATTCAAAATTTAGCTTTAAACTACTGAGATCATGCTGAAAAACCTCTTTGCTGCCTATATAAAAATTAGCGCCAATACTGGGAATCGGACCAAAAATTTCCATAGGTTTAGCAGCATCGAGTTTACCTAAACTGTTCTGTACAAATAGATTTTTCACCCCCTGTACATCCGTTTTAATGACCACATTATCTATTGAAGCAAAGGTTAGGCTGGCATAAATATTTGGGGTTGATAGTATTTCTATCTTCAATACCGGAAAAGCGGTTCTGAAATCTTCTATATGAAGTTTTTGACTATAATCGATCAATTTAGGTTTGCTTTCATCAGCAAAGAGCACAATTTCGAGCACACTGGTACTCGTTAATGATACAGCAGTAATGTCTACCGCTGTCCACCCTTTTTCTGCGGTAATACTGGCCTTAAAATTTTCGGGCTTAATTACCGGCGCTGCCAGATAAGGCGCACGATAAGAAAAGGTAAGTGTTATTTTACGTTTGCCTTCGGCCATTCTAAACAGTGGAGAACTTATGGCAAAACCAATATTAGCTTTATTTCGATCGGTGTTGCCAAAAGTATCCCAGCTTCCATCCTGATTGGCCAACTCTCCTCCATTGCCATCGCCAGAATTTGCGATTGGTGAAGCATAAATTTTAGTTTTTTCAGCTTGATCAACCAAAATAGATTTAATACTCGCTACCTGTGTATGGCTAAAGCTGAAAGAAGATAACAGCTTGTAAAACTGTTCTTGTTTTTTACTGTTTTTGCCTGCTTTAAACTCAGTTTTATCGTTTAATATGTATTGAGAAATGTGTTTCGCCAATTCTACAATCAAATATACTTTATCGGGCTCGGCTGCCTTTTTTTCGAAGCCTAAAACGGTTTCAAAAAAATAATCTAAATGTTTGCCTGTAAACTGATTGAGGTCTTTTTGAGCAATGGCGTATAAATCCAAAAAAGAATCGAAAAGTGCCAAATGTGGTTCTGAGGTGCCATCCTCATTAATTTCACTGATATTAAAAACACTTTGCCAATCTGTCTTTTTCTCTGTTCCATCAAAATAGTAATGGTTAATATAAGCCGCCAAATTATCGCAAAATTGATAAAGGCTTGCTTTACTTCTTTCATCAATGGCAACAAAAGATGCATCCAAAGCTTTTGGCAAGCGGTTTAAACGGCTTGTTCCGTTTCTTGGTGCAGTATTTTTATTGCAATTGGTGCTCATTTTTTCAAATATTTGTTCCTTCGGTTAAATAATATGGGTAAACAATATTGTTCCTGGTATTGGTACTTCTGATGGTATATTCTACCACCAGGTTAATTACCCCAAACTCTACATTTTTAAAAACATCTAGTTTATCGAGCTTAATGCGCGGCTCGTAATAAATTATTGCCCTTCTAATCCTTTCGGTTATCCGCGTTACCAGCGTAACATTAATGGGTTCAAAAATCATATCTTCTACATTGCAGCCATACTCAGCCTGCATCACCCTTTCGCCAACCGCTGTTCCGAACAGGATCTCGAGGCTTTGGTTAATATCTACCACATCGCTTACCATGCTGGTAGCAAAGCGTTTTATGCCTTCGTATTTGACTATCTCTGGCGGAAAGGCCCATCCCTTACCTAAAAAATTGCTTTCTGTATCCATTTTTTAACCTATTGAAACTGTCGGACATCCAACTACAGCACTTGCCCCGCAAATACAGGTATCACCTGTTCTAACTGCTGGCAAACCACCTATCAACACTGTCGCACTTCCCGTCGGAAAAGGGCTTACCGTTGGCTGATGGCTATTTGGTGGCAATACACAAACGTGATTATCGCCAACTACACATGCAGGCATCCCCCCAATTAATACCGTTGGTACGCCAGGACCTATAATTGTGCCACCGTGGTTTGTGGTATCGGTAACTCTCGCTGCGTTTGCCATATTTTTAATTTATCTGCACCATACTTCCTTTAACTTTTGTAATGGCGGATGAACTGACTTCTGTGCCCGCGCTTCCGCTTAATTTTAATTGTGCGTTGGCATTGGTTGTAATATTGGTTCCATCTATTTTAAAGTCGCCTGATGCTTTTAGTATGATATCTTTAATACTTTCAATCTTGATCCCATCCTCGCTCATCTCTATTTTATTCCCATTAATATCCTGAATGTCAATCTGTTTCTGATCTTCATCCAGTGTAATAAAATTGCCTCCAGGTGTTTCTATCTTTATAATCTTCTTTTCATCATCAAACAATACCTGAAGTTTTGATTTGGTAGATAATCCTTTTAAATAATTATCATCTTTTGCTTCTAGATGAGGTGGAAATGAACTGCTATACAATCTACCCAGAATCACTGCATCGCGAGGATCATCATTTATAAAACCAATAATTACCTCATCATTTATTTCGGGATTCCAAACCCATCCATGTTCTTTTCCTGCATCTACACTGGCCAATCTTGCCCAAATGCCATCTCCTTCATTTTCGACAGTGGGCAAACGTACCCTTATTCTATTTTCACCGTCGGGATCGCTTTCTAATTGGGTAACAATACCGATCTGCAAACCATTTACCGGGGGGATGATCCCTGTGGCAGGCTTTTCTACAATATCATCGAAATTGTAGCTATGCATTTTTTGATCAAGGCCAAACTGAACATGGCTGTACCAGGCGGCTTCTCCAGAGTAACTATGGATTACCCCCGTAACCAAGCATTTCCCACTAAACCTTTCGCCTATTCCCAATAATTCAACTATAATTCCGGGTTTTAACTTGTTATCGCCCTGCACCCTAAAATTTCCGATAACCCTGTTCAACCTGCTTCTAAACAGTTGTGCTGTTGCCCATTCGGTCGATTCCTGTTCAGCTACATTGCCCGAATGATATAAGCTGTTATCTTCCCAGCCCAACACTTCTGCCAAATCATCGCCGGAAATATTACCTTGCTGGGGTAAAGGTTTTGCGGCCGATGTACCTTCTTTTACTTCCTGGTTGGTATAATTCCAGCTTTTGGTTAGTACCTGTGGATATTGGGTGCGGGCATCCATCTGAGCTTCAAAATCATAAATCTCCGATCCATAGGTATAAGTTGCCGTGCTTTCCTGACTCGCATTGGGCATACCGATAGTCAATTTTCCTGCTTCTGCTATAACCAAGGCACTGTTTAGCTCGGCCCTGGTAACAATAAAATCCCAATTGCTGCAATTAAATTGTACCAGTTGTTTATGTTGTAAACCCAATCCGTCTATATCGGCTGTAATTCCATTCTGGCCTACCAGATCGGTTATTGCATCGCTATCACTTGCGTCTTCCCATATCTTGTTTTTTCGTCCTGCGGTAAGTTTAACGGCTTTATCCCTACATTCTATTTCCATTTGGCTCCCATCCTCGTTAGCCCTAATGGTCTGGCTGATAATTAAACCAGAGAATATCATTTCATTTTCGCCATTGTAACCAGCAGCAATGCTTATTTCGGCCCCTGGAATAAAATTGGTTCCATTGCTTAAATCGAAATTTTGCGCAGCCGCGCTACCATCCATTACTACCACTTTAGCTTTAGGTATGGCATTAACCACATTGGTTACCATAATTTCTAAAATACCAACCGCATCGGGCAAAACTTGTCCGTTTATGGTAATGCTAAAACTTTGTACTCCTGAGTTGGCTGGCATGGTATATTATTTTTCAATCGGTGGAAATGAAATGTTTTGTCCTTGTTTTAATTTCCTAAAATTGTTCAGTTTATTGGCCTTGGCCACTTCTAAGTAATATCTATCGGTTTTATAAATATTGTAAGTCATTAATGGGAGCGAATTATCGCCTTCAACATTTCTGTAATGTGTTAAATCGGGCGAACTGCGCCGCTGTTCGTTAGATTGCTCGGTAAGAGATGTATAACTGGTAAAAGTGCAATCTGTTTTCGCTCTTAATGGTTTTCCGGTATTATCGAACAAGGTGTAGGTAACTTTAACAGCGGTTAACATTCCCTGAAAAGTGAGCTCACCCCAGTGTATTTTTAAAAAATTTGGCTGATGGGTATCTTCTTTAATCTTAAAACAGGTATCGATAAATTTTTCGATTACTTTATGTACTGTTTTATCATTCTGAACATCAGTTTGAAAAGTAGAATTGCCCGAGTAAGAAGCTGATGTTGCGTCCCACAAAAGGTCGAGATTTAGCTCCTTGCCCCTTGTTGATTTAAACTCGCCAACACCATCAGCAGCATTTACAGGCGCATCATGATCGAGTTCATTTTTGTAATCGATAAAATAAGTATTGGGATTATACAATACCTTAAAGGTTTCGATTGGCGAACCCGAAAAGTTATTGTCAGAATAAACATCTATTACGAGTTTTTCTAAATTACCCAATTCATCATGAAGCTGACTTAAAGCCATAGTTACCTCTCATTCTTATTTTTGATCTGTAATCTCAATTCCTCCAATGCCTTTTTCATTTTCTTATCTGTAGCTGTTTGACCGGTTCTGCCTGGCACTGTAGATCCGGCTACATTGTTGGTTACCGTTGCGGTAATGTTTAATTCTCTAATTTCTACTGGCATATTTTAGTACTTTAAATTTCTACCCGCCTGAAATATTGATGTGCAAACTCGATACTTTCGATCACCAAGCCATTTTGTTGTGCGTTAAAACCTTCTATCGACCACCGAATTGGATATGCATTAACAAAATTCCAGGCCTGTAAGGGTTGATGTTCATCGTTAAGCAAAATCAAGGTGATATCTTTCGGGCTAAACGTAAAACTTTCTACACACTCTTTAAACCACTGCATTGCTTTAGAGTTAAACAATAAACCACGCTTTAGCGTAAGGTTACTGTAGGTTACTGCCGTTGGGAGTTTATGCGCAAAACGGTTTTCTCCACCTTCCTTATATTCTTCGGTAGCAATGCTCGATTCTAAACCGGTGGCATCTGTAAAACCTATATCGTCTACGCCATCATAAGATAAGCCCTCTATCTGCAATAGAAAATGAAAACCAACTGGAGGATTTGGCGATGGTGAATTGGATATAGAGAACATATAACCTAGGTAAATTCGATGCTTAAACCTTCATGTGCTAGCTCAACTGTTTCTATAGCAACCTCGTTCCCGGTAGAATTTAGTGTTGGTCCGTCTACTTTTGATGGCCAGGCCTGCCTAACTTTCCAAACCACCACCGGTTCGTGACTTTCGTTCAGCAAACTAATGGTGAGGTCTCTCCGTTCTATTTTATTTAAACTAACGGTGTTAAACCATTGAAAAAGTTCATTATCACCTTTGGTTATGCCTCTTTTCATCGAAATCGCAGTGTACTGCTGCATTCCCGGCATTTTAGTAACATGGTATTCTGGTGAGTTTCCTTCGCGATAATCTATCGATTGGGTTTCCACCGTTAAACCACTAACTTCTGTAAAACCAATTCGCGAGCCGCCCCATTCCACCTGAAAGTGAAATACCGGCAATGGATAAGTATTTGCCATAATTTTATAATTTATGATGAATTATTCTTGTAGTTTATGTGAGAATTTCAGGATGATAAATTCTGCTGGCCTCACAGCTGCCATACCTATCTCCACATTCATTCTACCCTCTAAAATATCAAGGGAAGTCATGGTAACACCCAAGCCTATGCGAACAAAATAGGCATCATCGGGTTTTGCCCCCTGCAATGCACCCTGGCGCCATAGCTGGTTTAAAAAATTCTCGCACATGGCTTTTACACGCAGCCAGGTATTGGCATCATTTGGTTCGAAAACAACAAATTCCGTGGCTTTTTTAACGCTTTCTTCTACAAAATTGTAAAAACGCCTTACTGAAATGTATCTCCATTCGTTATCGTTTCCAGCCAAGGTTCGGGCACCCCAAACCAACGTGCCTTTGCCAGTAAAAAAGCGGATTACATTTATTGATTTACCTGTAGTTGGATCTATGTTTAGTGTTTCCTGTTGTTGTGCGGTCACTTTTAATGATGGTCCAGTAACCATTTTTACACTCTCGTTGGCAGGTGCCTTCCATACTCCACGATTGTTATCAACCCTGGCCATTATACCTGCAACAGCACTCGATGGTGGTAAATCAATTACGTTTTTATCCATCTCGTTTGTTAAAGCACGGTAAGTATTTAAATCCATTGCTTTTATGGCTGATAAGGTTGCATCGTTGTATGGTCCGTTAGCGCCATTTACCAGATGTTTTACGACAATAGAATCGTTGTAGCCATAACTTAAAGTACTTTGTAACCAAGGATAATAAACTGCACCATATTTTAAATAATCGGCACTGATATCATCTCTAATCACTCCTGCATCGGTAAAGGGAGAATCGGATAGTACCCAGGCATCAAAAATTGCAATCCGATCCTGCAGTTTAGCACATTGTGCCAAAGCGTAATCATAGGCATCTTTATAACCCGAAGTAGCACCAAATGAAGTATGCTTATCTGTAAAAATGAGCATGGTTGGTTCATCCACTTTTGCAATTGCATCTAAACAGGCTTTAGCTTTTACGGTTGTAATGGTTGAAGCTACATCGTAATCGCCACATGAAACTATATAACAAGGGCCACCACCGTTTGCATAAAACATCTGTATAGCATAATACATGTATTTACCACTTGTGGCACTCTTTTTAGCATTACAGGTAATTACGCGTTTTACTACCTTACCAGCAACTTCTGTATCGGTTATTGTGGGGATTCCACTGGTTTCGAAAACAGTAGTTTCAGAATTGGCCCCACCAAAATACTTTTGATAATCGAGAAATGAAGTAATGCGGATGGGCGTTGGTAATTTTCCTCCTGTAGGCAGAATATTGTTTCCATTTTCATCTTTAGCAAATTCTGTTCTGCCCATAAATGCTGGAATAGCCGTTTCTACAGGTGCTATTGATGCAGGCAGTTTACTTATTTCCTCTATATAAACGCCAGGGGTTTTATAATTAGTTGCCATAATTTTAAGATTTTGCTAATAAGTGAGAAAATTTAAGAACTATAAATTCTGCTGGTCTAACTGCTGCCATTCCAATCTCGATAATCAACCGTCCTTCTAAAATATCAAGAGCCGTCATGGTGATGCCCAGACCTACATTTACAAAAAATGCATCTTCAGGTTTTGCACCAGCCAAAGCCCCTTGTCGCCACAGTTGATTTAAGAAATTCTCGCACATGGTTTTTACCCGCATCCATGTTTTGGCATCATTGGGCTCAAAAACCACAAACTCCGTGGCTTTCTTTATCGATTCTTCAACCATAATAAAAAGCCGCCTTACGGGCACGTAGCGCCATTCATTATCATTCCCGGCCAATGTTCTGGCTCCCCAAACCAAGGTTCCCCTACCTGCAAATTTTCTGATTACATTAATACTTTTTCCTGATGTTGCATCTACATTCAGGTAATCTTGTTCTTCATCGCTTATTGTAATCAGTGGTTTATCAACCGTAAGCACACTTACATTGGCTGGCGCTTTCCATACACCACGTTCGTTATCTACCCGGGCCATAATACCTGCAACTATACCCGAAGGATAAAGTGGAACCGTATACGCATCAAGCGCTGCTTTTATCTGATTGAATAAGGCAAAATCGTTGCTATCAAACCCACCCTTTAAAAATGGCGCACTTAAGGTTATGCGAGGGATATTTCCTTTTGGATCATAAACAATGGGGATAGCATTTCCGGCATTGCCAGCTGCTTTAGCAGTGATGGTTACTACAGCTAAATTTGCAACAACATCTACCAAAGTCATTAAATCGGTATTACCTGCAATTGCGGCTCTTAAAGCTGCTGCTGTAGCGGTTTCGTCGGCACCAATTACAATGCCGCCTGTACCTCCAAAAGTAAAGCTAAACCCTGCTATGGCAATAGAATGCCCGGTTAAAGTAATACCCCCTATGGTTATTGTACCTGTGGCTTTTATTGCAGTAACCGCATCTTTTTCAACAATTTTGGTAATTGCTTTTTTGGTATTTACAACTTTCTTATAAATACCCAGGTTACTTCCGCCACGGTTATCGGCTGCAATTTTTATGTTTTCGTCAGTTACCCGGTTATAAGTGGCTCCACTTTGTATCTGTGGATAATAGGTGGCTCCGTATTTAAGGTTATCTGCACTTACAAAATCATTTCTAAATTTATCGGCCACTAAATAAGCTGTTGTTAAGCCTGCTTGTGGCGTATCCATTATGGTAAAACGGTCTTGCAGTTTGGCACATTGTGCCAGCATGGCATCGTTTAATTCTTTAATATCAGCACCTGAAGTTAAAGCTGTAATTTCGGGGATCAGCAGGAGTGTAATTTCATCTTCCCGCTCGCAGGCCTGTAAACCAAGTTTTAGTTCAGACTTTGTTATATCTGGTGTATCTTCGAAGTCACCCACCGAAACAACCCAGCAAGGGCCACCCCCATTTTCGTAAAACATTTTTACATGATAATATAAGATATAGCCAGAAACTGTTGTGGCCGGAGTAACATCAATCTTTGGTATTAATTTACCCGGTTCGGGTTCATTAATGGTTACTTCCAGTACTTCCGGAAAGGCACCACCAAAGAAAACTTCAAACTCTAACAGAGAGGTAATACGCACTGGAGAATTGATAGCGAAAGCCACGCCGTTTTTCTCCCGCTTTGCGGTATATCCGATAAAGCCTGGTATTGCTGTTTCTACTTGTGCAATAGATGGGGGTATTGTCGAAATCTCTTCAATATATACTCCTGGATGTTTATATGTTAGCGCCATATCATCATGAATTATTTTTAAACATATACATATATTCTACTGTCCTCTCCCGCTTGTTTTTCGGGCATTGGGTTTGGCAAATTCTTGGTTAAAATAACTTCTGTTCCTCCATCCTTTTTACTCAGTTCTAAGCCCACTTTTACCTTTTGATAAAAAGGAATCTTAACATTGCTTTTGAAGAGCAATATATCCGCATCGGCTATTTTATTAATCGGATCGGGATCATTGGCAGGCACCGGATTCCCGGCAAAAGTATATTTGGCATAAGCCGGAATGCCGCCAGGTGTACCATCCAAACTTTTATCTTTCACTAATAAATCAAAATCATCTAAATCAATCCCACTCTGGTTAATTATATAATATTTCCAGATGGTAGATTTCCTTAAAAAATTAATTAAGAACTTTGTTTCCGTAACTACCGCATTGCTTGCTGGTAGCTTTAACTCCAGCACACCAAAAATTGATTGGGCACTTAATCCGTTGCTCTTAAAAATCTTATAACTTAGTAAATCGTTTCCTGTATCTGCTGCATTTTTGATCGATATGTTATATAGCCCATCGGGTAATTTGCTCATATCGAGCAGTTTTTCAAAAACTTTACTGCTATTGACTTTAATTTTATAAGGACCATTAATGGGCAAGCCATCCGTATCAAAAGCAATAACCAGATTATTTTCTGCTGATGAATTTAGCCTCAGGGTAACTTCTGTATTTACAGGAGGAAGGGTAAAATCTAAATTCATTAAATCGCCCACAATTCCATCAATAATCTGGTATTCGAGGTTGCTGTTTAAACCGTTGTTCGAAAAATAAATCTTTTTATTGCTTAAAAAATCCTTGTTTGGGGCCGTTTCATTTAGTTGTGTAATGGCTAAAAATTTTGCTGCATTATTGAGGTGAATACCAAATTGCAAGGTGGTATCTAAAATTTCTATTTTGGGTTTTAAATCTGCTCCAATTTCAGTTATGAGATTAAAACCGGTATCAAATATTTTAAATAGCCAGCGTTGGTTAATGATTGTTTTTCTTGATGCTGTTGTTGCTATAAAACTCAAATCATTACACAAATTATCCTCATAGTAATTGTGATGCACATTAACTGAAAATAATTTACGGTAGGCTGTCATAACTTGGTTCTTGTGTTTAATAAGATATTTTCTACTAATCCATCTGGCACCAACTGAACGTTTTCCTGTACGGTAATCATCCTGATTTTATATAAAACAGAGGGCAGATAGCTGTGACCGATAATACTCCAAAAATGGTTCATCTGTTCAAAATTGAAGCTAAAAAGCTCCGCACTTAAGCGTTCAATATTACTATCAATAGCGCTTAACAAAGGAGAATTGGCCTGTGTAAACACGTTTTTGCCCTGAAAAAATGAAATTACCTGCGATAGTTTTTTTAAGCCCTCCAGGTAATCTAAAGTTGGCGATTCGGTACCCGCCTGGTTAAAATTTGCAGAAATAAGTACGTACAGATTCAGATAGATATCAGGATTGCGGGTTTCTATTTCGCCAAGCATATTCCTTACCGTAACCCGTTGATCTTTTATTGCCCTATCCTCTTCAATGTTCATTAAAGTAATACCCATTGTTTTTTCGGGTATGGCCAGTTTCCCCTCAGAAACGACACTGCTTACCACAATAAAATCATCGTTTAATGTATTGGCAATATTGTTTAGATATCCATTAATTTCTTTCGAAATAAAATCAAGTGCCGTGTTAATCATAGATAAATATTTGGAGCAGAATCTGTTTGATAATCAAACGGTTAATATAAACTTAAATAGGAAAAGCGCTATAGTTATTAACAATTTTAAAAAAAGTTATTAACACTAAATAGTAACTAAAAAACTGTCATTGGAAAGTAAACACCATACTTTTCACGAAAATTAATGACCTAAAGAAATAGTTGTTAACACATTAAAAATCAAGTTGTTAAAAACAACTCAGGGGAATAAATCTTTTTTCAGACCGAAAAAGATTTTATTTTTCTAAAAACAACCGCCCAGATTACCTAAATGGGCTAAAAAAGCACACAAAGCACCTTTAAACGCGTATTATTAATGATACTGGTTTGATATTTTAAGTTTTTTTAACCCAGTTCAATTACGAAATTATTTGTTGAGCTATTTTAGAAAATAATATAATTTCAACTGCACTCGAGTACGTGTGTCAATAGACAATCGAAAACAAAAAATTCAGTATTTGTTTGATTTAAATCTCGGTGCGTTTTACCACTAATTCGCGCGTTATGGTACCATAAACAATTAAATACTGCGCAATCATGTAGGTTGCCATAATTAATGCCCCACTTTGTGGGATGGGCTGAGCGAATTTATTTACGGCCAGCACACTGTCTGACAATAAGAAAAACAGCGCACCATACAAAATGAGTTTAAAGCTGAAAATATTCACTTTCCCATACCGGTTAACGGCCATAATAGCCATAACCGTGATAATAATGGCATACATTAAAACGGGGAACTGCATTGCTCCTAGTTTTGGCTGCAGGTAGAAAAACAAGCCTGAACAAAAAATAGCAAATGCGCCTACAGCCCACAAAAAATAAGGCGTTTTGTGGTTAGGATTCGATCTATGATCGAGTGTAAATGCCCTGATGTAAAAAATATGGCAGGCTACAAAGGCGATTAACCCAAAGATAAAAAAACTTGGTTTACCGCTTTGAAACATCAGCAAAATATCACCAGCCCAAGCAAAAATTAATCCGATGAAAATTCTCTTATGGAAACGCCCTTTCAAGTTTGTGCTCAGATAAAGCCATGCTAAAAGTACCACCACGATTAATGGCTTAGAGAAATTTCGGAGTCCAATATTATTGGCATATTCGGCATATAGCTGAATTACAAATACAAGGAAAAATATAAATGAAAATAGCTTAGTCTTCATCAGGATTGGGATTTGCCTTTTGCAAATTAAAAAACCAAATTACGGATATTAACTGGATAGCCACAAAAATTACTTGATATCCGACCGGAAATTTCAAAAATAAAACCAGCAAAACACCAAACGGCAGCCTAAAATACTCAAACTTAATTTGCCATGCCTTTTGTTCTAATAATGCACCACAGGTAATTAATGTGAATATGGTAAAAATAGCTCCTGACACTAAAGCAATGGTTTCCATTTTATGATAAGAAAACAACATTGCAGAACCTGCAGTTAAAGCAACTAAAAATTGGATCAGAACGTAACCCGTTAACCCTGATTGATATGCTGGATTATATTTTTTATAGGTTTCTACATTTATTTCCGGCGCATGTTGAAATCCGCCCAAGTGTGCTGGAAACCAGCCAGGTGGTTTAAGAAAAACTTTAATTTTATCACTGAATTTAGGTGATTTCTTTGCTGTTTTAACCAGGTCATCCCAATAATGAAGATTAGCCCAAACAGGATTCCAGCTGGCCAAAGGTTTGGTAATACCATAATAAACCTCTTCTTCTTCTTTCTGAAAAGTACCAAAAAAGCGGTCCCAGATAATCAATGTACCTGCGTGGTTTTTATCAATATATTTTGGGTTAGAGCCGTGGTGTACCCGATGATGTGAAGGTGTATTTAATATATGTTCTAAAAAGCCCATGCTTTTAATGGCTCTGGTATGAATCCAGAACTGATACAAAGTATTGAAAGAACTTAATGTTAAAAACATAATCGGATCAAAACCAACAAATGCCAATGGAAGATAAAATACCCAGCTAAACCACCCCTGAAACCAGCTTTGCCGCAAAGCCACGGTTAAATTATATTCTTCTGATTGGTGATGTACAATATGTGCTGCCCATAAAGCATTTACTTCGTGGCTCATCCGATGAAACCAATAATAGAAAAAATCGACACCAATAAATAGCAGTATCCAAACCCATATTGTTTTAGGTAATTCAAATAAATGCCAGTGCTCAAAAATATACTTGTAACCAAAAAACAATGCGGTTTTCATAAATATCCCGGTGAGCTGCTGCCCAATACCCTGACTTAAATTGGCAATACTATCATTAAGCCGATAATAATTTAGTTTTTTATAAAAATTATAAGCCAATTCTATTCCGATCAGAATAAAAAACACAGGTACAGATAACGCAATGTAATCTACTTTCATATAAACGTGAAGAAATATTTGGCCAGCAATATTTACTTTACAATTTAGAAAATTTTTAGCTCAACATAAAATCTAATTCATGTAATATTTGTGCTTGTTTGATCTTATTTATTGATTTTCATGAAATTCAGCTTACCTTTGAAAGGCTAAACTAATGCTTTTGGCGTTATTAACTTTTCATTTAAATCATCCCATCTATGAAAAAATTATCTCTCCTGTTGTTGCTAATTGCTTCGGCATTTTATACAAAGAGCCAAACGTTAGTATTAGCCAAAGATGCCGCTCAACATATTGGTAAAAATGTAACCATTTGCGATTCGGTGTATAGCGCAAAAGCTTTAGACAAATTAATTTTAATTAATTTAGGTGGTGCCTATCCAAAAGAGCTGATCACCGTAGTCATCAACAAAGAAGATCAGAGTAAATTCCCTTCGGAACCTTCGAGTATGTTTATGGGAAATAAAATCTGTGTTACCGGAATTATATCTGATTACAAGGGCAAAAAACAGATTTTAGTTACCGATCCGAAGCAGATTACCGTAAAATAAACAGCCTAATCATCAAACTGCGGTATTATTGCCGCTTTAGCCGCCTCGATATAAAGTAAAACCTGATTAACACAAGCTGTTAAACTTTCTTGTACCTCGTGTTCCCAAAAGCGCATTACGGTATAACCTTGAGCATGCAGCTGTTGGTTAACATGTTTGTCGCGTTGCATATTTCGTTCAATCTTCGGAATCCAAAAACCAGAATTTGTTTTTAAAGCTGATTTCTTTTCATCCCATTTGTAACCATGCCAAAAATCGCCATCTACAAATATGGCGAGCCTGTACTTATTGATAACCAGATCGGGTTTGCCAGGAAAATTTTTAGGGTGGATTCTGAACCTAACATGTTTGCTCCAAAGTGCCTTGCGTAGTTTTAACTCGGACAGGCTATTTTTCGCCCTAATTTTAGACATATTTTTACTCCGCTGTGCAGTGGTGTAAAAACCGGCACTTTCTTCAAAGCGGGGGACTTTAATATCCTCATCTTTATATGGCTTAGGCTCCATACCAAAGAAAACCAATAATAGGTATAAATTGTTTAAAAAATTGGCGATAGAAAGGGGCGATATTGATCAACCTAAGCACCTCCTCATTTAAAGGAGGGCGCTTCGGCTGGAGCGTTAATACAAAACGTATAATTTATGAGTAAATTGTCGAAGGGTGTGCTCCTTCAGTCGGCAGGAAATTAATCCTGCCAACCTCGTAAGCATAGATATCCTTATTATCTGATTCGAAGATTGAAAATCATTTCAACATATCATAGCGGATTATACAGATAGGCATATTTCCTTGATGAATCGTTTTATTTCCTTGATGAATATTTTTGGTCTTGTAGCTTTTCTTATACTTAAATTTAGACTTTCACCGATTTTGATCCTCAAACCGTATCCATTTCTAAAAAGCTGAAAATTTTGCATCTATTGGTATAAAATACATAGTTTTGATTTTTGATCAACCTATACCTATGCTTTTAAAACGAAATACGCTAATTTTTATACTCATTTTACTGATTGCTGCATTTACTTGTTTAAGTTTTTTCATTGCGCAGCATCCCATACTTGATTTTGACATTAAAACTTCGTTGTTTATTCAGCAATATCATGCAGATTGGTTAGATAAATTGATGTTGGCCATCAGTTTTTTTGGAGAACTCCCCTATTCATTACTTTCGGTAGTAGTGGTAGCAATCATATTTTACCAGCAAAAGTATAAACGCGAAGGCCTATTCGTTTCAACGGTGCTCTTGTCTGGATTAATTATCCTGGGTATAAAAAATGTGATTAACCGCCCACGCCCTACCGCATTTTATGTACGACTGGTGGAAATAAACCGCTTTCAGAGCTACCCCAGTGGGCATGTACTTTCTTATACCCTCTTTTTTGGCTTCTTGATTATTTTGATGAATACTTTGAAAGACGTGCCGAAGTTAACTAGAAATATAGTGACTTATTTATCAGCATTTTTGATGATCACCATTGCCCCATCCAGAATTTATCTGGGTGCACATTGGTTTACCGATACAGTTGGTGGTTTTCTGCTAGGCTTAATCTGCCTTTTCCCGCTTTGCTATTTTTACTTCAAAAAGAAAGCAAATTAAGCCTTTTCTTCTGTCTTTTCTTTCTTTCTGATCCTGCTTAAAGTTTCGATTCGCATCCCCAGGTAGCTGGCCAAAAATTTTAAAGGAACCCTTGACTTTATAGTAGGATACCCGATTTTAAACTGTTTGTACCTTATTTCTGCTGAGGGGATTCGTGATAAAATAGATCGCTCTTGCGACATATGGTAATGTATAGCCAATAATTTTCTGGCCAAAATGTTGGTTTCAGGAAATTGCACATACAAGTCGTCAATAAAACGATATGGGAGTATAAGCAGTTCTGAATCTTCCAGCGCCTGATATTGTTCCTGATAAGTTGGGACAAGGCTGCCTGGATTTCGAATACTGCCAATCAGGTGATTTTCGTCAGTTAACCAGGCAGTAATATCTTTTCCTTCATCCAGTACAAAAGCCCGTACCAAGCCTTTAACAATAAAGAATAAACAATCGCCACTAATATTGCTAAGATCAGGCAAAATCTCATTCTTACGTACGGTGATTTTGAATGTTTCAGTTTTTGCCCGCTCAATTATTTCTTTTCTTAATGGCTGCAGCTCATTTAAATACTTGATAAGAGGATCACTTTCATGATGGGCAGCAGTCATAATATTATCCGGGGTTTTAAAACGATGCAAGCTATTGCTTGAATACCGGATTTCCAAATATGGAAACGAGTTCAACAGCCAAAAAATTACAGTTGTGGAAAATTTATTTTTCAGGCCATCCGTTTTCAACACCACTTTTAGGAATAAATTATTTGTTAAATTTTCGCTTTGATAACTATATTTTACTTAATCATAAAAAAATCTGATAATTTTGCCGCCATGACGAATAATAAACCAAAAGCTTTTCTTTTCGATCTTAATGGAACCATGATTAACGATATGGCTTTCCACAATCATGCCTGGCATAACATACTTACAAAAGATTTAGGAGCAAGTATTAGCTTCGATGCGGTTAAAAAACAGATGTACGGTAAAAACCAAGATCTGTTAGAACGTGTTTTTGGTATTGGTCATTTTTCTCAGGAACAGATTGATCAGATTTCAATCGAAAAAGAGCATAGATATCAAGCTGCTTATAAAAAACATTTAACGTTAATAGCAGGTTTAGGCGATTTTTTAGAAAAAGCAAAACAATCAGCCATTCAAATGGCGATTGGCTCTGCTGCTATTCCCTTCAATATTAATTTTGTACTCGATAATTTAAATATCCGTTCCTATTTCGAAGTCATAGTAAGTGCCGAAGATGTGGTAAATAGTAAACCTGATCCGGAAACTTTTACCAATGGAGCAGAAATTTTAGGCGTTGCAGCCAGCCAATGCATAGTTTTTGAAGATGCACCAAAAGGTGTTGAAGCAGCACAGAATGCCGGGATGAGATGTGTTGTACTTACAACCATGCATACTAAAGAAGAATTTGCAGCTTACAACAACATTATAGCTTTTATAGAAGATTATACAGATCCAGTTTTACAAGAACTTTTCTAAATTAAAACGACCTGCATTTCTACAGGCCGCTTTAATTTCATCATTGTTGGGAGATCACCAAAACAACTATTTGGTAAATTTATATACCGAGCTTGTTTTATACACCTGCCCAGGTTTTAAAACCGTTGACGGAAAAGCGGGTTGATTTGGTGAATCTGGAAAATGCTGTGTTTCTAATGCAATTGCTGTTCTAAAATCATCTTTAGCACCAGTTTTAAAAGTATTTTTACTTTGCATAAAGTTGCCACTATAAAATTGTAAGCCTGGCTCCTGCGTATAAATATCCATCACTATACCCGACTTATCTCCTTTAACCGTAGCCGCATGGAACATGCCCATAGCTTTGGTTTTATTTAGCACGTAGTTATGATCATAACCCTTCCCAAAGGTTAACTGTTCGTTTTTATCGTTTATACGCGCACCAATGGTAGTTGCTTTGGTAAAATCGAACGGTGTTCCCTTAACCTTTTCAATCTTTCCTGTCGGGATCAGGGTAGAATCAACAGGCGCGTACTCATCTGCATAAATCTGTACCTCGTGGTTCAAAATCTCACCACTTCCATCACCATTTAAATTAAAAAATGCGTGGTTTGTTAAATTTACAATTGTAGTTTTATCGGTTTTAGCCTCGTAGTCCATTTTCAGTTCATTATCATCCGTTAAGGTATAAGTTACTTTAACATCTAAATTGCCTGGAAAATTTTCATCGCCATCTTTTGATAAGTAATGAAGCACTAAGGTATTGGCATTTGGCTGAGAAGCATCCCAAACAACATATTGGTAGCCTTTTTTTCCCCCATGAAGGGTATTCTGTCCATTATTGGTAAACAGCGAATAGGTTTTACCTTCAAGCGTAAATTTACCCTTTGCTATGCGGTTGCCATATCGGCCAATAGTTGCACCAAAATAGGGCTCGGTTGATTTTTCGTAATCATTAATACTTTTAAAACCTACTACCACATCAACTAACTTACCATCTTTATTTGGCACCACTAAACTAACCAGACGGCCACCGTAATTGGTAAAAATAGCCTCCGCATTATTCTTATTCTTTAAGGTGTATAACGTTGTTTGTTTACCATCAATTTCCTTTTTAAAAGAATCGGCAACAAGTTTTACAACGGCTATTGAGTCGTTTTTTAAACTATCAGCTGATGAAGATTTTTTGGTTCCGGATTGACAAGATGCAAAGCCGATTACAGCTAGCATACCGAGGCTCGTTAATGATTGTAATTTCATAAAGTGGAATACTTGGTTTAGATTTTTAATTAAGTTTTTAAATATAAGTATATGACATAACTTTACAAAAAAAAACGATTTAGAATAATCAAAAATGCATATTATTAAAGAATAATTTAATTAAACATCAGCAATGATACGATTTGTAGAAATGGTGATAACAAACTGTTGAACGATTGAAAATCTTTGATTTATTTTTATCGTCTTCCTGATCCGATAACCATCAGATTTATTTCAGGGTCTTTTTTAAAGATGAGCTAAATACAATGTTGAATGAATTCAGCATGACGATTATTATACAGCTAAATTGAACTTTCAGCGTTTTTACTGATTTGAAGATAATATTAACCTAATATCAATTAAAATCCAGTAAAACTGATTATTATTGCGGCAATCAAATTCCAAATATGAATCAAATCATTTCAACAGACCGTTACGACAAAATGCTATATCGCCGTTGTGGAAACAGTGGCATAAAATTGCCTGCGATATCGTTGGGTTTATGGCATAATTTCGGGCATGTTAACGTTTTTGAAAATAGCAAAAACCTAATCTACACTGCTTTTAACAATGGAATTACCCATTTCGATTTAGCAAATAATTATGGTCCGCCTCCAGGCTCCGCTGAAGAAGTTTTTGGAAAAATCCTTCATGAGGATTTTAGGGGCTATCGTGATGAAATGATTATTTCAAGCAAAGCCGGATATACCATGTGGGATGGTCCTTATGGCGACTGGGGTTCGAAAAAATACCTGGTTTCTAGTTTAGACCAGAGCTTAAAACGCATGAAACTGGATTATGTTGATATTTTTTACCACCATCGTCCAGATCATGAAACTCCGCTTGAAGAAACCATGGGAGCCTTAAGTCTCTTGGTTCAACAGGGAAAAGCTTTGTATGTTGGTATTTCGAATTATAAGGCAGAAGAAGCCGCAAAAGCCATCAAAATTTTAAAAGATAACGGTACACCATGTTTAATCCACCAGCCTAAATATTCGATGTTCGAACGCTGGGTAGAAGATGGCTTACTCGATGTTTTGGAAAAAAATGGTGTGGGTTGTATTCCATTTTCGCCATTGGCACAAGGTCTACTTACCGATAAATATTTACACGGCATTCCTTCCGATTCAAGAGTAGCCACCAGTGGTATTTTCCTGAAAGAAAGCAATATTACGCCCGAGAAATTAGCCGTGATTGCCAAACTAAATGATGTTGCCAAATCGCGTGGGCAAAAATTAGCACATATGGCGTTATCGTGGATACTGAAGGACGAGAGAATTACCACAGTCTTAATAGGTGCCAGTAAGCCAGAGCAAATTACGGATTCAATTAAAGCTTTAGATAATATAAAATTTAGTGCTGCTGAAGTAAAACTGATTGATGAAATTTTAAGTTAAAAAAATCGATCGTCATTTCGGCAGCAGTGTTCCAAAGGAACTGCTTCGGAGAAGAAATCTTTGAACAATCCAATAAACATGGTTCAAAGATTTCTCTTTCGACTCAACATCCTACCGTGTGGACACATCTTTTGTTAATTCTATAGTTGTTTTTAACACACATTCCTAAAGCAATCGTCATGCTGAATTTATTTCAGCATCTTTCCAGATGCTAAAAGACATTTATTTTGAAAAAAAAATTAATTACACAAACATTGACTTTTCCGCTCTTTGCCGCGGGGGCATGGTACTTTGGAGCGCCAAAGTACCCAAAACGCTCTATCAATCCAGCAATGGGCCTTTTACACAATCCTACACACATCAAAAAAACAGCGGCACTTCGTTTTGTGTTCAATACATATTTAAAGCTTTAAATTAGCGTTTATGAACACAAAACCACTGCGTTTAGGTTTGGCAGTACTATTTGTTCTTTCCTGCAACTGTTTTTTTGATTTCTCCGGCCCTTGGGATTGACGGCGTTCTTCGGTTAAAACAATGTGTTTTCAGAGGAAGTTAGCAAAACGCCTAAAAAATCAACATCAAAAAAATGTGTCCACACAGTAGGATTTAACGCCGGGACTTTTCTCCAGTCGAAATGACGATTTATTTTAGCCTGTAATCCAGTCTTTTACTTTTCTTAACTAACCCGAAACTTTAACTGCGATTTAATCATGCAAGATCAGGGCTTTGATTTGAATTAGCGCTTTACGGGGAGCGAAAAGTGAAATGTAGAACCGGCCCCATAATTACTTTCTGCCCAAATTTTACCCTGGTGTAAGTTTATAATCTCTGCACTTAGGTATAAACCAATCCCAAAACCTGAAATGGTTTTAGTTTGCTGGTTTTCTACGCGATAAAACCGATCAAAAAGTTTCTCCAGATCATGAGCCTCGATACCAATGCCGTTATCTGTTACAGAAACATGTATTTCATTCCCCAAGGCTTCTGATTGAACATAAACAGTACTGCCCTGATCTGAATATTTTACAGCATTGCTAATCAAATTTGAAATTACAGAGCCAATTTTATCTTTGTCGGCGTATATTAATTTAGGCTCACCCTCTGCAAAATTAATCTGATTAGTAGGATGAATTAACCTTAGATCTTCTACAAGATCACAAATCAGTTTATCAAGATCAAAATGAGATAGGCTCAAGTGAATTTCTCCTGATTCTAAACGCGATACATTTAAAAAGGAAGTGATCATAGCACTCATTTTCCGGATCTGTTTTTGAACTTTATCTAAAGTATTTACGACAAAAAGATCTGTTAAACTCCGACTCTGCATCAATTGAACATAGGCACTAATAGAGGTTAAAGGCGTTTTTAGCTCATGGCTTACCATACTGATGAAATCATTCTTTTGCCGCTCTTCCTTTATACTGATTAGAATCTGTTCCTGATCTAGTGCTTCCCGTTGCAGTTCAGTCTCTTTAATGGCATTTTTCGCATTAACCATATCAGTCACATCGCTTGCGGTATGAAGAATACAATAAGGCATCCCAGCTTCATCCTTAATGGCGCGGTATTCGTAAGCATAATAAGCTGTTTGTAATCTCCCATCCCTTAGGGTTTCGGCCTGAATAGCATCTCCTTTATCTGTAATGCCCGTTAGCAATACATTTTTCAGCATATTGATAAAAGGCTGGCCCTTTAACTCTGGCACAGCATCTTCTAAAGGTTTACCGATAATAGAGCGGTCTTTTCCCCAAAAAGCAATCATGGCATCATTGGCCATTTCGATTACTATATGCTCGGATGTGTATATGGCTGTTGCATCTTTTGATAAGGAAAGAACCTCTAAAAGTTGATTATTATTTAAAACCCTTGAATAATTTTCCATTTATAATTAAAAGTTAAAACCCGACGATGCTGATATGTATGGTAAAATCAAATTATACTAAGTATCATACAAGTGGCCTTTACAAAAGTTTGGCTATTATTAACCTTTTATCATCTGGCATTTAATTTATCGCTTATTTTCTGTTTAAGTACTCCCGCGGCCTGAGTATATCCCCCATCTGCTCCATCAACAAAATGAATGTGATCATCTTCCAGGTCCCTAACATAACAAGACATGATCGATTCGCCGCTAACATAGAGGCCGTATAAAATTTCATTATTTTTTTCGAGCTGATTAAGCGCTTTCTGCAATATTAATCGCTGCTGTGCGGTTCCGGTAATTACCGTATTTATTCTACCATCTATCACCAGCGTATCCGACATTTCTACAAGCTGTTTCAGGTATTTTTTACCACGCTCCGTTCGGAAATAGATATAGCCATAAATATTGATGAGCCATGATTTGATCAGTTCAAAAAGTTTAATTTTTCCAATTCGGTGTTTCATTTCTTTCCCCAGACTATTGAAGCTTGTTTTGAAAATCAACTTAGAAACTGAAATCGGCTGACGCTTTTCGGGTGTTCCGTAAATTTGATCAAGATGATGGATCACTTTGCTGAATACGGCTGCCTGCTGCGTTATTTCTGGAGCTATAACGATTAATGTAACCACCTCATCACTATTTTCGGGTGGTTCTATCTTATCCCAGCGGCATTGCATACCACTTAAATCGATTTCATTACTTGCAGTATCATGGCCCGTTAACAGGTAATTCTCTCCCTTGATAATTTGTTCGGCATAAGCCAGGCCATCGCCCAAAACAATGGGGATAGAAAATGTTTCAGCACTACTAAATCTGCAAATATTAAGCGTATGGCTTTGTTTGTAAATTTCTTCAACAGGCATAATCCCAGTCCTTAAATCAAGGTTAAAATTCCGTAAGGTGTTATCTTTGTATTTCAACAGCGATTTCATCACATCATCTACAATACTAGGCGGAACAATAAAAGAAGCCCCATCGCCACCGAAGAAAAATGGAACCGAAATGTTTGCTTTAAATGCAATATTGAGTACGGCAACAATACTTCCGGTAGCAATAAGGTTAACATTTTCATGCAGGCCCGAATTTACAGCAGCGGTTGAACGCTTAATATCGGTGATGATTACACACCAGCTAGCAACCACTTTTTCAAATAATTGATTTTGAATCAACAACTGATATAATGGTATTTTATGAATGGGCAAATTGGAATAGAAATGGTCTTCGCTATTTTGCATAATTTGATTTAGTATATCCTAATATACGCATTCAAAAAAGCTATGTATTTCAAAAAAGCAAATCAAAAACTAATCTTATTTAGAACAAATAAAAATAATTTTGTAATTCCGATGCAAAAACGCTTCCTTTGCGCCAACTAAGAATTAATCTAAATAAAGATGAATAAAAAATTTACTTTTCTTTTAAATTTTATAGCTGTTTTTCTGTTTTTGGCAGGTAATACCATGGCGCAAAGCAAAAACGGATCTGTTTCGGGTTCGATTAAAACGAGCGATGGCAATCCTGCCAGTTATGTAAGTGTTGGTTTAAAAAATACTGGTAGAACTACACAAACTGATGAGAAAGGTAATTTCACGATTAAAAATATAACACCCGGCACCTATACGATCAAAACATCAGCTATTGGTGTTTCTGCTCAGGAAAAATCAATTACTGTAGCGGCTGGTCAGACCGTAAATGCTGATTTCACCATTGCAGAATCTTCATCTCAATTGGATGAAGTAGCCATTAACGGTTACAAAACGCCAAACAGAAAGCCAGCTAACTTAGGTAAAATTGCTATTGCCCCTATGGATCTTCCACAGGCCGTGCAGATTATTGGAAACCAAGTAATTGCCGACCAACAAGCAAACCGCTTAAGCGATGTGCTCAAAAATGTAAACGGTGTAGCTTATGGTGAAAATAGAGGTGGCGTAAGTGGTGAAACATTTTTTGCAAGAGGCTACAGTTTAGGAGCAAATAACATCTTCAAAAATGGATCACGTGCTTCCAGTGGTGGCATGCCAGAAGTGAGCACATTAGAATCGGTAGAAGTACTTAAAGGTAGTGCCGCATTGCTTTATGGTGGTGTAAGTGGTGGAGCTGTTGTAAACCTGATAACCAAAAAACCTAAATTCGAAAATGGTGGTGAAGTTTCTATGCGTGGCGGTAGTTATGATGTGTACAAACCATCAGGAGATATTTATGGTCCGATTACAAAAAATTTGGCTTTCCGTTTAATCGGCACTTATGAAGATGCTGCAAGCTTTAGGAATAGTGTTAAATCTAACCGAGTTTATGTTAACCCATCGTTACTTTATAAAATTAGCGAGAAAACCGATGTCCTACTACAGGGTGATTACTTAAAAAGCGACATGACACCAGATTTTGGCGTGGGGACGGTTGCCAATAAGATAGCAGATATTAGTAGAAATGCATTTGTTAATGCACCATGGGCATATAACAACACCAATACGGTTACTACTCAACTAAACATCAATCACAAATTTAATGAGAAGTGGAAACTAAATGTAATTGCTAATTTACAATCATATAACCGTGATTATTTTAGTGCAGAACGCCCATTCGCACTTTTAGCTGATGGCATTGCAAATCGTTTGGTTACTAGAGCAAAGACTAAAGAATTTACTTATAATGAGCAAATTAATTTAAATGGTGCGTTTAAAACAGGCAAATTTGAACATACATTACTGATTGGGGTAGATGCTGATCAATCAAGAATAACTTCTAATGGTTTTACTTTCAACAGCAATAATGCTGCTACATTTAATTATGGAAATGTAAATTTATTAGATCCATCTACTTATTTTGGAAGTGGTATAGAACCTACGGCGAACAATACCACAAGAACATTTGCCCCCGTATTTAGAATGGGTGGCTTTGTTCAGGATTTAATAGCAGTTACTAAACAATTTAAAGTTTTAGCGGGTGTAAGATGGACTTTCCAAAAAACACCTACAACATCGATCACAAACCTAATTAATGGAGTTGAAACTTCAGGAACAGCCATCGACAAAATTGACAAAGCATTCTCTCCTAAATTCGGATTGGTTTATCAGCCATTAAAAACAACATCAGTGTATGTTAGCTATGCAAACAACTTTACTTCAAATACAGGAATTGATATTGCTACTGACGCCCCAATGGCCCCATCAATAATAGATCAATATGAAGCTGGTGTTAAAAATGATTTTCTACAGGGTAAATTATCTGCGAATGTTACTGTGTACAGAATAAAAAACAGCAACCTGGCACAGGCCGCTTTGGCCGATGCGACCAAACGTGAATTTAGTGGTGCAACTGCCAGTGATGGTTTAGAGGTCGATTTAAGTGGAACTATTGTTAAAGGTTTAAATTTCCTTGCAGGTTATAGCTATAATTATTACCGCTATACTAAAACTCTCGACAAAACAGGTATAATTGAAGGTGAAAGAGTAGTTGGTAGTACTAAAAATACTGCCAATGGAACCTTGTTTTACACCTTCTATGAGGGAGGAATTAAAGGACTTAAACTTGGTGCAACGGCAGTCTACACAGGCGACCGTTTAGGCGGCAGAAATCAAACTAAATCTGGAACATCCACTGGCATTATTCCTTTGAGTGCCTTCACCACTCTTGATTTATCAGCAGGATACTCTTGGAGAAAAATATCATTATTGGCTAAGATTTCAAACATCACCAATGAGTTAAACTATTTCGTACATGAGAACTACAGTGTGAATCCAATTCCGCCACGCCAGTTTGTAACTACATTATCTTACAAATTCTAATAAAAGAATAGGTTAAATAAAAAGCTCCTGGTCTACCGACCTGGAGCTTTTTGGCTTATAAAGTCGGCGGTCCGTATATCACCAACGCCGGTGTCCGTCTTAATTGTCTTCCTGAAATTTATGACGAAGTATACGCTAAAACCGCTTAACCCAGAGCAAAATAAAGCCCGAGGTTTTAAGGCATCTCCTTACACCAATAATATTACCTACCGGTTTATTTAACCATGAAAGGAATTAAAGAATAATTAGGATGGTACCCGATTTAAATAATTTAAAGTAATAATGAAATTCACCATGGCGGTTTACTTTTTCGATTTCATACACTTTACCCGATTTACCATATTCATCAGATAATAAATCACCAATTTTAATGCTATCTAACTGATTTACGTTGAGGGATGCTCTTTTAATTAATGTAGCTGTTTTTTCCATAAGATTGCAGTTTGAAGTATTTACGTAATCAAAAAGGCTTTGGTTTTGTAGTATCGTAAATTACTTATAAATAAGAAACAAACATACAAAATTGTAGTGTTAATTAGTAATACACAATCTCATAAACCCGTTTCATGTACAACGCTTCGTCTATTTTAGTAAAAAATTCGTACCATTCTTCTCTTGTAAAAACTAAACTGATATCAGGAAATGGGGTTGATAAAATAACAACCTGCCTCCCATCGGGTCTATTCTCTAAATAATCGTCGAAATCTAGTTTTTTGGTAGCCGCATAAAAAGCATCAAACTGATCAAAAGAAAAGTTCATTAAAACCCCCGAGCGCCATATATTTAAAACTTTGCAATTATTGCATTGAGCAATGGTGATGTTTTCGTTTTGAGCAAGTACGATGGTTTTACACATGGCTTTAACAGTTCAAATTATCGATAGATTTAACAAATATCTTATTATTTAGAATAATTCCAAATAATAAATTCAATTTATTAAAAATAGCGACAAAAAAATACCTCCGATTTTTGTCGGAGGTATTTCTTTTATTCTGCGTCGTAAATTACAACCTTTTCGAAGTAAACCCTGAATTCATCCAGAAAAGCTTTATGTAATGGGTGAACCTGATAAACATCATGCGCAGCTAAATCTTCAAATAACAGCAGGAGGCTAAATGTATAAGTGGTATCTACCACAGCACGCTCAATTGGTGCTGGTAAACCAATGTGAAAAGTTTTAACAACTTCAATATTTTCTAATGTTTGTAAGCCATTGCGGAAAGCAACTTTCTGCTCATCGGTGGTATCGGCTTTTAGCCAGAATAAAACGTGGTGTGCGATCATTTTTTAATTTTTTCCAAATATAATGAAAGCAGGAAAAGATCGTGAGCTTTATCCAAAAACACTTTTAGCTTTGTCAATAGCCTTAACTAAATCGATTCCTTTTCCCAGTACACCTTTAAACAGATCTCCTTCAACTTTCAAACGATCGATGGTATTAAAAATATTAAAATCTTTCATTTTTAAACCCGGTTTAACTTCATCCCAATGCAATGGCATTGATACCGTTGCTCCAATTTTTGGTCGTAAAGAATAAGGCCCGGCTATGGTTGCCCCTGGTCTATTCTGTAAAAAATCGAGGTACATTTTTCCCTTTCGGGCCGCTACCATGCGCTCAAGCGAAGTATATTCTGGTATTTGATTATGCACCAGGTTAACCACTATTTTGGCAAACATCTGGCTTTGCTCATAACTATATTTGGCATTTAAAGGAATGTAAATATGCATTCCGGTTGAACCTGATGTTTTACAATAACTGGGTACATTTATGGCATCTAATACTTTTTTTGTTTCCAGCGCTGCCTCAACCACCTGATCAAAGGTATGTTTATCAGGATCTAAATCAATTACACAGTAATCAGGATTATCGGGACTTTGCACCCGGCTAAACCACGGATTCATTTCTATACAGCCTAAACTCGCCATCCAGAGTAATGAAGCTTCATCTGTTCCAACAAGGTATTCTTTTTTTTCGCCTTCACCATTTTCATAAGGAAAAGTTTCAGCCCAATCTGGTGCTTTCCCTTTAACATCTTTCTGGTAAAAACTACTGCCATGAATTCCGCCCGGAAAGCGGTTAAGCGACTGTGGGCGATCTTTCAGGTAAGGCAAAATGTAATCAGCAACCTGATAATAGTAGTTAAACATATCTCTTTTGGTTACTTTATCTTCGGGCCAATAAATTTTACTCAGATTGGTAAATTTAAGCTCGTGGCCTTTAATTTTCCTTACCTGTGTTTCATCTTTCGGGTTCAACAAAGTTTTAGGTATTTTACTTTTTGGCGCCTTTATTGCCTGTGCATGTGGGTTTTCTTCATTGGTGTCGTCAACAATTTTCTCTGTTGGCACTTCTATTTCTCTTACCACCTCTTTGGCTTTTTTATCTTCACGCATGCCCTGAAAAGACGGATGGCGAAAAACACCATCATCAGTTACTTCTGTAAAAGCGACCTCACATACCAGCTCTGGTTTTAACCAGGTTGCTTTTGCTTTTGGCCGGTTTGGCCTGAAGCGTGAGGGCTCATTTACATCAGGTATACTTTCGAAAGGGCTTTTATCGATAATAATTGGTTTAAACTGCTCCATCATTGTTTTCTGCAATTTATCCGAAAACCCTGTTCCAACCTTACCTACATATTGCAATTTTCCTTTTTCATAAACGCCCAACAGTAAAGAACTAAAAGATTTAGAAGTATCTGCATTTTTGGTAAAACCCGCAATAATCACTTCTTGTCGTTTCTGCACCTTAATTTTCAGCCACTCTTTTGATCTTCGATCTGCTGCATAAGTACTATCTGTTTTTTTAGCGATAATGCCTTCTAAGCCCATTCTCCTTGCCGCATCGAAAAAATCGACACCACTGGCTTTAAAAACCTTACCAAGGCGCACACGGTCGTCATCTGTTGGCAGTATATCGTTCAATATGGCTTGTCGCTGGTAAAGCGGCAGATCCATCAGGTTCTTACCCTCATACCAGAGGATATCGAACACATAAAAAACAAGTTCTCCATCTGCTTCACTTCTCCAATTCTGCAGGGAGCCGAAATTTGATACACCTTTATTATTGAGCACCAAAATCTCACCATCAAATACCGCATTCAATTTCCAGGTTAAAAGCAGATCATAAATGGGGTAAAATTTTTCGTTAAAGGATTTATTATTTCGGGAAAACAAATCAACCTTTCCTTTATTAATAAAAGCTAGGGCACGGTAACCATCCCATTTCACCTCATATTGCCAGTTAGGATCGTCGAAAGGTTCGTCAACCAGGGTAGCTAGCATAGGTTTCACTCCTTTTGGGATGGCTGTTTTGGGAGCTTTCTTTAATATGCTTTTTACATCTATCGCTAGGTCATTGCCCACTGGCATAGTTTCTCTCTTTGCTTTTTGCTTTGGGCTTTTTTTTTCAGTCTTTAAATCCTGCTCCTTTCCTTCTTTCCAGACCTTATCGGATGTTTTTTCCATCTTTTCGATTGTTTTTCCGGAAAGCACAGATTTATCTTCCTTGGTAATGTCTTTTGTAGAAGCATAATCGTCTTTGTGTTTGATCAACAGCCAACCGTTTTCGCCCATGCCATGTGTTTTTACAAGGGCAAACTCTCCATGAAGCTTTTCTCCGTTTAATTTGATTTTTAAAGAACCATCTTTTAACTGGCCTAACAGATGTTTTTCTTGTGCTTTTTTGCCTTTAATCGTTTCTATCGGCTCGTAAGTTCCTTCATCCCATACAATAACGGTTCCGCCACCATATTCGCCCTGTGGAATAATGCCTTCAAAATCTTTGTAATCGTATGGATGATCTTCTACCATCATAGCCAAACGTTTGGTTTTAGGATCGGTTGAAGGCCCTTTCGGTACCGCCCAGCTTTTTAGAACGCCTTCCATTTCGAGCCTGAAATCGTAGTGCAAACGCGAAGCATCATGTTTTTGGATTACAAAATGTAATTTGTTCCTATCGCTGCTTTTACCCGACTTTGGTTCGGTGGTTTTTGAGAAATCGCGCTTGGCAACATACTTTTTCAGACTCATAATCAATATTTTACTTTTTTAAATAATCTTCAACTGCGCGGGCAGAGGTACCAACTGTTTGTACTACGGCTTTCAGCTTATCTTTGCTTACTCCGAATTTGTTAGACCAATAATCTAGTTCATAACCTTCGTTAATGTTGATCCTAGCCCGATCAGCACTACCGTTTTTTTGTTTATCATCCATAACTATTTTTTGATTAGACAGTTATAAAACAGCCGAATAATAAAAAAGGTTTTAACAGCCATTTTTTCAAACGGATATTAAAACCTTAAAAAAATAAAATTTAAAAGTTAATCTACTAGTGCTGTAACCCTCTCTGGTTCTGTTTCTTCTTCATAGACGAGTTTATCGTTTATAGCGATATTGATAACCCTCAACCATACCAAAAAATAAGGAAAACTAATGATGGATAATAATAAATGATGCGCTTTTGCAAAAGTTGGAAAAAGCAGCAAAGGGAAATTGCAGGTGATGAAAAGTAAAATTGGCAACAATACATTTTTTAGCACTTTATTATTTTCGTTTACATACCAAATGCCAACACCAGTTATCGAAATGATAAATGTACAATCTTCTGCTCCAGTACTAAACAGCACAGGAAACAACAATACGGAAGACAGAATCATCAGCTGGAATTTACTTTTCGAAAAATAAGTAATGTACAGAAAAGGCAACATAAACAATAGGTTGCCAAGTGTAAGAAAAACAAAATTTGATACTTTAGGAATATCAAATAGTTGCCTAAAGAAACCCATAATCGAAATATCTTCTCCACCTGAAACATTAATCATATTTTTCCCGATCAGTGAGTTTTTCCAATCGATATAACTTTGCGCAACAAAATGAGGAGAGGCGAACAACATTGGCAATAAGAATATGATGATAGACCACATGATTAACCATAACACAAAAACTGGCTTTTTCCTCGCAAAAAAGAAGAATACTAGCCCCACAATGCCATAAAGCTTAATAAATGTACCCAGCACAATACAAAGCGCAGACCATATCCCTCTACCTTTATTTATTTGCGTATAACTCAATATCATTAAGGCCGCGGCACCGGCATTAAACTGCTGGTTAAGCATCGATTCGATTAAACAGGGAATGGCAATATAACCGATAATCACCTTTTCATCTTCCGTTAGAGGTAAGGTTTGAACCGCTTTAAAGAGCAGGAAACAATTAAACAGGTTCCAAAAAAGTAAACCGATCCAATTATGCATTAATGCAAATGGAGCAATTAATAGACTAAAAATAGGACCATAATGATTGGCATCTTCGTGATAAGCCGGGTACCATGCATAAAGAGATTTTTGCTGAAGAAGATTCCTGAAGGTATTCTCAAAAATAAGGTAGTTATTATACCGGTGTGTTGCCCAAGAATCGATCACAAAAATAAGTGTAATCAATACCCAAAGAAATAATACAAAACGATTGTTCTGATAATATTTTGGGCAATGGGATAAACTTTTAGCGTTGGTTAGAAAATGATCTGGCATTGTAAAAATTACATTACAATACAATAATAAAAATGCTAACTGAGAATTCCTAATGTTTTGTAAGGAAAATGTTACTCTTTTTTGAGCTAAAATAACATTCATAAAAGAATAGACCTAAATCGATTTTTAAGACCAGTTTTGTAATCGGTTTAGGGCAATTAAAGGCTTTCGCCTCGTGATCATTAACAAAAAAGCCTTTGCGCAGCTATATTTGATTATCTATTGGCAAAACTCCAAAACCAAATCAGAATTATCGGTGTTTATATCACATATTAACTAACCAAAAACCAATAAAAAGATGGAATATCAAATTAATTCGATGAATGCCCGGAAAGAGTTTATTGAGATTGCAGATGAACAAGATCGCAATTACTGGGCAGCCAGATTAGGTGTTACAGGTGAAAAACTAAAATCGGTGGTTAAAGCCATCCAGAGTATGGAATTTTCTATTGTGAAAGAATATTTGACCATGGAAAAAATTAAATCCGGTAATGCTTATAAACGCTTTCTTAATCCTTCATAGGTTTAAAGATTAATTTTGGTTTGGTTTAATAAATGCCTGATACAAGCTGTTGATGGCTGCCCTACTGAAATCAGGGAAGCCATCGGTATAGGTAGCGTTTATACCATTTGTAATGATAACGAAGCCAAATTTGTCTTTCGGATTAAAAAACATGGTACTGAATAAACCATAAGCTGAACCGGTATGTCCTTTCAGTTTTACACCCGGGATAAGCTGATCTGCAGTCCTGATGGCCAAGCCATACCCTTCATCATCGGTCAAGGCAGTCTGCATCTTTTTCGCACTCTTTTTAGTGATTATCTTAATACCATTTGATGTGCCATAATTCATGTGCATAATCATATATTTAGCTAAATCACTAGCCGAAATTTTCATCCCACCTGTTGGCGAAAAAACAGGCGTACTATAACCCATTATGTAATTTGCAATTTCTGTTCTTCGTGGCGCATATGCTGTTGGCGACGGTGTATAAGTTTTCGTATCGGCATGATATTCGTATAAATTAACAAAACGCGTGCTATCTAAAGAGTCTACGCAATAACCTGCATAAAGCCCTAAGGGTTTAAGCACATGATTTTTTACATAGTTATCGAAACGCTCACCCGATTTTTTCTCGATGATGGTACCGATCAGGTTAAAATTAAGATTGCAATAATCGAATTTGCTTCCTGGGGCGTATTCATTATAACATTTGGCCCAGTTTGGATTTTTATCCGGATTGATTACATCCAGATTAAGATATCCCTGAGAATCGTTTAAACTTGAAGTATGTGATAAAGCCATTTTTAAGGTAATTCTCTGATCAGGAAATTTCGGATTCCTGATTTTAAAACCCACCAGATCGCCAAAATCATCATCTAAGGAAATTTTACCGGCCTCTACCAGTTGCATAATGGATGTTGCCGAAAAAGACTTCGAAATAGATGCAATTCTGAAAATATCCTGATCAGTTAAAGGCTTTTTATTTTCTATATCTTTTAGTCCAAAAGAGTGGGTATAAATAATCTTACCTTCTTTTACCACAGCCACAGCAGCACCAACCGCATTATATTTATCCATTACAGTTTTAAATTCTGCTTCGGCGTTAGCATTTTGAGCTTTTAATTGCTCAACTACACCAATTATTAAAAAGGTAGTACAAAAATATTTCAGGAATTTTAGTTTCATAAGCTTAGCGGATAAAACCTAAATATAAGGGATGGTGCAAAACAAAATCTGCGCGTAGTGAAAAATTTACTTGGCATCGTTTACTTCTAACCAATGCCCGTCGGGATCTTTGAAATAAATTTGTTTTACGCCATCTACACGCAAGGTAATTCCGCCTTTCTTTCCTGGCCAATCCTCGAAACTGATATTTTTAGCATTCAGCTTCTTTACAAATTCATCAACTGATGGAACACTGAAACACAAATGCCCGTTTTTATCAAAAACCTCATTTCCTTTTGCCCCCTGGATTAAATGCAACTGTCCGGCTGGCCCTAAAGTAAACCAGGTATGGCGGTTATCTTTAAAAGGTTCGGGAATGATTTTAAGGTTAAACACACTTTCGTAAAAAGTTGTTGCTACGCTTAGATCAGCTACATAAACAGCGATATGATTTAAAACAGCAGGTACATTTTCGGGTTTATTTTGCGCCATGGCTTTTTGAAAAATGATAGAAAATAAAATAGTGGTAAACAGGAAGATTTTTTTCATGTTTAAATATCAAACTTATAAAGGAATAATTTTAATAAATTTTTCAATACATTCTTCGACTCCACTTAGGGTAGCAAAACAGCGGGGTATTTATTGAGCAGATTTATTAACCACAGATAAAAAGGATACACACAGATAATTTGTTGCCGTGATTAATGCTCCCATAGCGGAAAGATCCTGAAACAAGTTCAGGAAGACGTTGCGAGAAGAAAAAATCAATGCGTTTAGTTTGCGCTCGTTTCCAGATGAGTGCATAAATAACTAAATGATTTTATCGTTGTAAACGATTGATTATTCTATAAAGATTCTTCGCTCCGCTCAGAATGACAAAAAAAAGGCTGCCCCGGTTTTTGGAACAGCCTTAATAGATTTATAAGGATAATATGAATATGAGAATTATAGCTATTTACTTAATTCCATCCCCCACCGAGGGCGTGATAAATATCTACCACCGCATTTAACTGCTGTTTTTTGGTTTCAATCAATTCTAATTTTGACTGCAAAGCATCACGTTGGGTCATCAATACCTCAAAATAATCAGCCCTTGCAGATTTAAACAAATCGTTAGAAATATCGATCGATTGGGTGAGTGCAGCTACCTGTTTCGATTTCAAATCATAGCTTTTTTGCAGGTTGCTAATCTTTGACATTTGATTGGCCACTTCTATATAACCATTTAAAATTGTTTTTTCGTAATCGTAAACGGCCTGCAACTGTTTTGCATTGGCGGTTAAATACTCAGCTTTAATGGCATTGCGGTTAATTAGTGGTCCTGCTAGATCTCCTGCTAAAGAATAGATTAAAGATTCCGGTGTTCTCAATAAATAAGATGGGTTAAAAGCCTGGTAACCGATAGCGGCAGAAATACCCAATGATGGATAAAACTGTGCTTTAGCTACTTTAACATCCAACTTAGCCGCAGCGAGTTCTAACTCAGCCTGTTTAATATCCGGGCGGTTGGCTAATAACTGCGAAGGTAAACCTGTTTGTACTGTTGGTGGTACCAGATCGGTAAAACTCGATTTATCCCTAACAATGGGCTGAGGAAAACGGCCTAGCAAGAAATTGATCTTATTCTCCGTTTCGGTAATGTTTTGCTGAATATCAAATTCCAGGCTCTTAGAGCTTAAAACCTCAGCTTCAAATTTACGCACTGCAAGTTCGTTAACCCTACTGGCCTGTTTCTGAATTTTCATCAGTTCTAAGGCATTTTTCTGCAGCTCAATGTTTTTTTTCACTGTCTCTAACTGATTATCTGCAGCTAGCAATTCGTAATATGAATTTGCAACCTCAGCTATCAAATTGGTGACTACGAAATTTTTGCCTTCAACCGTTGCTAAATAATGACTTATGGCTCCTTTCTTGGCGTTGCGCAATTTGTGCCAGATATCGGCTTCCCAGTTGGCCTGTAAACCGAAATGATAATCGGGCAATACCTCAGGCACTTCTTTACCTGGTGTAATTTCTGTAGAAGCATCGCCAGCACCCGAACTGGTGTAGCGACCAACTTTATCAAAACCTGCACCAACGCCATAGGTTACACTTGGTAAAAGTTCCCCCTTTTTGGCTTTGATTTCGTTTTTAGCAATCTCGATATCCTGCAAGGTGATATTCAGCTCCTGGTTATTTTTTAATGCGGTATCGATCAGGTTTACCAGATTTGGATCGGTAAAAAACTTACGCCATTGTATACTGGCCGTACTTACGGTATCCTGCGTGCCAATAAAGGCTGTAGGAACACTTTTATTTTCGGCGCGTTGAGCCACTTCTGGCAATTTACATGCGGTATATGCAGCACATATCAGTACTAAACCAAGGCCTTTATAAATATTTTTCTTAAACATTATCTTCTACTTCTTCAGTTAATGGATGTTCTTCTTCAATTTTAATCAGCTTGTGTCTGGCAGCTATTGTTCCAAATACATAATACAATCCCGGGATAATAACTACCCCGAAAATGGTACCAAAAAGCATACCCCCGGCAGCAGCCGAGCCAATGGTCCTGTTACCGATTTTCCCAGGCCCTGATGCAATCATCAATGGAATTAAACCTGCAATAAAGGCAAAAGAGGTCATTAAAATCGGACGAAAACGTACACTTGCACCTTCCATTGCGGCTTTTAATACCGTTGCACCCTGGGCATGCCGCTGTGCAGCGAATTCAACAATCAATACCGCGTTCTTACCGAGTAAACCAATCAGCATTACCATCGCAACCTGTGCATAAATGTTGTTTTCCAATCCTAATAATTTTAAGAACAGGAAAGCGCCAAAAATACCCGCTGGTAAAGAAAGGATAACTGAAAGTGGCAAAATGAAGCTTTCGTATTGGGCTGCCAGAACCAGATAAACGAAGCCCAAGCAGATCAGGAAGATATAAATGGCTTCGTTACCCCTTGATACTTCATCTTTAGATATACCAGCCCAATCGATACCAAATCCCCTTGGAAGTGATTTCTTGGCCACTTCGGTAATGGCCTTGATGGCTTCACCAGAACTATAACCCGGAGCAGATTGCCCGCTGATCTCAGAAGCATTATACATATTGTGTCTGGTAATTTCGGATAAGCCATACACTTTACGCATTTTAATAAAAGCCGAGAAAGGCACCATTTCATCACGATCGTTTTTAACCGAGAGTTTTAAAATATCTTCTGGCAAAGCCCTGTACTGAGGCAATGCCTGTACAATTACTTTATATTGATGGTCGTATTTAATAAAACTGGTTTCGTAATTACTACCTACAAAAGTCGACAGTGTATTCATCGCATTATCAATACTCACTCCTTTTTGTTGCGCAATATCATTGTCAACATCTAACATGTACTGAGGAAAACTCGCACTGTAAAAAGTAAATACAGATGATAGCTCTTTACGTCTGTTCAGCTCTTTTACAAAATCGTTGGCCACGGTTTCCATTTTTTTGTAATCGCCACTACCTGCTTTATCCAGTAAACGAAGCTCGAAACCTCCCGCAGCACCATAACCCGGAACGGCTGGTGGCTGGAAAAATTCGATAGTTGCACCTGGAATAGATTTCGATTTCTCTTCAAGCTCTTTAATAATCTCTACTGCCGAATGTTTACGTTCGCTCCAATCTTTCAGGTTGATTAAACAGGTACCCGAGTTCGATCCCGTACCTTCAGTAAGAATCTCATATCCTGCCAAAGATGAAACCGACTTTACGCCATCAATATCTTCGCACATTTTCTGCAGTTTCTCTGAAATCTGGTCGGTACGTTCTAAAGTGGATCCTGGAGGCGTTTGGATAATGGCATAAACCATTCCCTGATCTTCGTTCGGAATAAAACCTGATGGTACACTTCCGCTCAATCCCCAAACACCCAAACAAAATGCAATCAATATACCGAAGGTTAAGATCTTACGACTTACCATTTTGGTTAAAACAAATTCGTATTTCCCCGAAAGTTTGGCAAAACCATTGTTAAAACCATCTAAAAAGCGATCAATAATGGTTTTCTTTTTCTTCGATCCATGGTTATTCTTTAACATGATGGCACACAATGCAGGGGTAAGTGTTAACGCCACAATACCCGAAAGGATAATTGCCGTTGCCATGGTGATCGAGAACTGACGGTAGAAAATACCTACTGGCCCCGACATAAAAGCTACCGGAATAAATACCGATGCCATTAAAAAGGTAATAGCGATAATTGCGCCGCCAATTTCTTTCATGGCCTGCTGGGTAGCCTTCAGTACCGAAAGTTTCCGATCGTGTTCCATCTTGGCATGTACCGCTTCAATTACTACAATGGCATCATCTACCACTACCCCAATGGCCAATACTAAGGCGAACAAGGTAATCAGATTGAGTGTAATACCAAAAAACTGCATAAACACAAAGGTTCCGATTAAGGATACCGGTACAGCAATTGCCGGGATGAGGGTTGAACGCCAATCGCCGAGGAACAGGAATACCACTAAACCCACCAAGATAAAGGCTTCGACAAGGGTGTGGATTACTTTTTCAATAGAGGCATCGAGGAATTTAGAAACGTCGTAACTTACTTCATAATCTAAACCTTTAGGAAATGAGCTCGATTTGATCTCGGCCATTTTCGCTTTTACATCTTTAATTACCTGACTGGCATTACTTCCGTAAGATTGTTTCAATACGATAGCTGCAGAAGCCTTTCCATTTAACGTAGAATATAAATTGTAAGCTGAAGCACTAAAATCTACATCGGCAACATCTTTTAAACGAAGTAATTCGCCGTTAGCACTTGCTCTTAGTACTACATTTTCGTATCCTTCTTTCGTACTAAAGCGTCCGGAATATTTTAACACATACTCAAAAGCCTGAGAGCGTTTACCAGAACTCTCACCGGTTTTACCTGGAGAGGCTTCTAAACTTTGCTCATCAAGTGCTTTCATCACTTCATCCACTGAGATTTTATAAGCCTGCATACGGTCGGGTTTAAGCCAGATCCGCATGGCATAATCCCTATCACCCAAAATATCGGCAAAACCTACACCATCAACCCTTTTCAACTCTGAAAGCAAGTTGATATCGGCATAATTGTACAGAAAATTCTGGTTCATCTTAGGGTCTTTACTATACAAGTTGATGTACATCAACATGTTAGACTCTTCGCGAGTGATTTTAACCCCCTCACGAACCACTAAAGGAGGAAGTTTATTGGTAACAGCAGCTACACGGTTCTGTACGTTAAGCGAAGCCTGGTTGGGATCGGTACCTAAATTAAATACGACCTGAATGGAAGCTTCACCATCATTACCGGCATCAGAGGCAATATATTTCATGCCTGGTACACCGTTAAGGGCACGTTCTAGCGGAATAACCACCGATTTGATCAATAACTCATTATTTGCACCTGGATACTCTGCCGTAATATTAACTTTAGGTGGTGAAATAGAGGGGAATTGTGTAACGGGTAGGTAGCTGATGGCCAACACCCCAAGAAACACAATGATAAGCGATATTACTATAGAAAGGACTGGCCTTTGTATGAATTTACTAAACATAAAATAAGTATGGAGGGTGGTAGATTATTCAGTTTTCAATCTTAATTGTTTCATCACTTCCTGAGGCTGTTGGAATTTGAAGGTAATTTTATCATCGTCTTTTACTTTCTGCACTCCTTCAAGCAATATTTTATCACCCGTGGTGATGCCATCGCCAATGATGTACAAATCTGGCACCTCGCCTGCAATGGTGATGGCTCTGGAATGTACTTTGTTATTTTTATCGATTACAAAAACATAAGTTTTATCCTGAATATCATAAGTGGCTTTCTGTGGGATTACTAAAGCATTTTTTAAAGGAACAACCATCTGGATTTTGCCCGTTTCTCCGTTTCTCAGTAAGTTATCAGAATTGTTAAACCTGGCTCTAAAAGCAATGTTTCCTGTCTCATTATCAAATTCGCTTTCGATCACTTCAACCTTACCTTTCGATTTCAGCAACTCGTTATTCGCCAATAACAGGCTAACTTCTTGCTGGCCTTTTGCCTTTGCGGTACTTTGATAGTTCAGGTATTCAGGTTCAGACACATTGAAATACGCAAAAACCTGACTATTATCTGAAAGACTGGTTAATAAAGCACCTTCATCAACCAAACTACCCAGTTTTAATGGAATACGGTCGATTGTACCATCAAAAGGTGCCCTGATTTCGGTATTGGATAAATGAAATTTGGCCAAAGAGGTTTCGGCATTTGCTGATTGCAGTTTGGCTTTAGCCATGGCCAGCTCGTTTTTAGAAACGATATTTTTATCAGAAAGTAATCTGGTGTTTTCAAGCTCAATTTCTGCAGATTTAGTTTCGGCTTGTGCTTTTAACAACTCAGATTGTGCTGCTTTAGGCATAATCTTAAACAACAGTTGACCAGCTTTTACACGCTGACCTTCATCTACATAAATATTTTGGAGATAGCCTTTTTCCTGTGCCCTAACCTCGATATTCCTCACAGATTTAATCTGTGAAACATATTCCTTGGTAAACGAAGTATCCATTCTTAACGGTGTGGTTACCGCATAAGTAGTTACTTCTTCTTTTTCTTCTTTTTTCGTGGTACAACCCGTTACGTAAAGCAAAGTACATAAGCCTAAGCACATGACAACTCTTTTCATCTTTTTTTGTTAAATGGTTTTAATCTGATTTATTTTTTTCTCTAATTAGTCTCCCTTGGCAACCAATTTATGATAAGAAGCAGTCTACAACTGATGTGCAGATACTTAATTGACTTCAATAAATTATGGTTACGCAATGATTTAATTCGAAAGCGAAATAAATACAGATTTATGAAGTTATAATGAAGTTGAACTTCAGGTTTGGATTGAGAAATTGTGTTTTAGTGAAGCAAAAGATGATTTTTCACAACAAACAGATCATTTAGCTCCGCTTTTTGAACGAATTACCAGTAAGGAGCTAGAATTAGATGAAGAAATGACGATTTCTAATAAAAAAAACTCCGTTCTATGCATTTGCCAGTTATTTTCAGAATGAGGTATAAATAGGATTTATTGACGACAAACTAACATAAAGTTAACCAAGAACATCGTTTTAAGTGGAGTTAAAGAAAATTAGACATATAACCGCGCTTGTCATCCTAAGCTTGTCGAAGGATCCTCGCAATTATTTTTTTTCAAAGAAAGCCCGAAATATTCTCCTGAGTTTAATCACCCTGAAGGATAATTTCCACGTGCAGTCAGATGTTACCATCTGACTATCGACTATTAAAAAAGGGAATATCTAGAATATATGTTTTTAGTGTCAGTTGGCAACAACTGACACCACAATTATTCATGTTATCCAAAGATCTCTCCACTCCGAGTTGCTCCGGTCGAGATAACGCCGAATTTCAGTATCTGTCAATTGTAGTAGAGAGGAAGGATTTTTTAAGCCTGTAAACAATAGGCTATTTAAAATAGTCTTTGCCTTGATATCTTAATTACCTTAATTCCTTAATGATCTGTAAGATGCTAACGAAAATCACTTATTAAAATAGCCCTTAATTACCGAGAAAACATAAATCAAAATTACCCAGCCTACTATAACAAATTTTGGCCATGCAATAAAATCTGTTCGCCAAAATTCAGCCATATTTCCCGGGTGATGGAAACTGTGTAATAGCCTGATATTTTCAATTACATCCAGTGAGCCGATTAAAAATGCCAGAAATAAATTAAGCCGTAGCAATTCGTTTAGCCAACTTGTTTTTTCTCTTTGCATTTGCGAATTAGATAGCGTCATGATGAGCACTACATATACCAAAATAAACAGAAAATCGAGGTGTGTATTCTTTTGGGCAATGTTTAAAAGTGTCTGGTCACCATAAAGTGTATCGCTCCAAAGCGCAATAATTTCTACTCCTGCATCTTTATTGGCGAGTTCTAAATTGACGATTCCTTTTCCGCTGAAGTGCTGAAGTACTTTTCCCTGAAAGGACATTGCACCACAAACAATGATAAATACTAGAATCAATATCTTTTTCATTTCTGCCCTCCATCCTGTTGTTTTACAACTGCTATAACTGCACTTCCATTTTTATTTGGGTTGTTAATACAGTGAATAAAGGCTGCTGCTGTTTTTTTGAAATGTTGGGGCAATGGATGCAATTCATCCGTCCAACCATTTTTACCAACTGACCCTCTTGAATCGATATGGAATACCCTATTCTCCCCTAACATTTCACTAAAAATGCGACCGATATCAATCATCATTTCGTTAAAGAGGTAAATCATGGCATAAACAATTTTGCGCTGATCTTCGGGATCGTATATGCCCCTGAGCTGCAAGGGCGTTTTTAACCATCCTCCATGGCCGAGAAAAGTTCGCGCAAACAGCCGGTACCATTTGAGTGGATTATATCCTGCTATCTTCTTATCGCTTGGTATGGCGTAATCGTAACCTTGCGTAATAATCTGTATCCCTGGAAACTTACCATTTTCTCCCTCACCGCCAGTGAGAATCCCATTTATAATAAAATAATATTGGAGCTGAAAAAAGGCCAGTAAAGCATAAAAATCTTTGGATATGAACTGGGTACCACGTTTAAAATCTTCTGGGTTATCGGGTGGATTAGCAGCGCTTTGATAAAGGTATTTCGCAAATGCACTATTTTCAAATTCGTTAGAGTCTCCTTTATGTGTAACCATGGCTGCTATTCTCCGGTTTCCAACCAGGTCGTTTCCTCCCCCGCTAATGATAAATACATCCGGTTGAAGTGTAGAAAGCTGTTCGACATATTTTTTGGCACTAAGCATGTTCATCAGCCAATCGCCACCAGAAGCCAGGCTATAAACGGCCATATTCTCTTCCATAGCAATCCAGTCGATCACATCGCTTAAAAGAATAGGATAATTGAACCACGAATCGCCCTCTACTACCACTACCCTGTTTTTAAGACCGTTGTGCTTAGCCGTATGTTTCCGGAAATTATTTTTTACCTTTTTTATAAAACGGGTATTGCGCTGGCTGTTTTTTAATGCATCTACTTTAGCCATAACAGGCGCTAATGCTGCTATTTTTCGTACCTGCTCCAGGTTAAGGTCGTAGATATGCTGAATAATTTCAGAAAGATCGAATTCATTAATTTCAGGCCTCAGTTCAATAAGTTCGCTAACCGAGATATTGTTATTGAGCAGTTTGTCGATAAGACATTTCTTTATAGCAGGATCCACGGCTTTTCGATCGTTGTATATCATTTTCTGTTTATTAAAATATATGTTTAGCAAGGGACATACTGATATAATAGTAAATCAATCATAAAACACTGCATCCTACTGAAAAATAAACAGATAACTGTTATTAAATATGTAAATATAACACAACGCCATAGAGATTCCAATACTGATTATTGGGTATACTTACTTATTGTACCTAAAATAAATATTGCACCGAATCGGTTAAGGTTTAAAACATCTTCCTTAACATTTAGGCAACAGTAAACTTACATTAAAGGATTACCTTCGCTAACACAAAACCAGCCTTTCTATGTTTCAATAAATAGATTAAAGCGGTACAATATGGAGAACGAAATACAATCTGACAGGGATATCCAATGCGAGTTCCTAAATATTTTTAAATTTATATGGGCAGCTTGCGGAATAACGCCCTTAGGCGAAACGCCGAGCACTCCTGAGTCAGAGAATGTAAATCCTTAATCAATCATAGCGTATCGGCATTGAGCTAATTGCCCCTAACTTTAGTGCGTGCCATTATTCGGTCACATCATTTTTGCCAGATTACCCAATTGTTTCAGTTTAAATTTAAGCTCATCCGACCATGGAAGGCCGATACATAGGCGGATACAGTTCTGATATTGATCTTGTAACGTAAACATCGGGCCCGGGGCAATGCTGATTTTTTGTTTCATTGCCAGTTCATAGAGTTTTACAGCATCAACTTCTTTATTAAATTCTATCCATATGGCCAGCCCACCTTGCGGCCGGGTTGTTTTTGTACCCTCTGGAAAATATTCGGTAACCGCATCGATAAAATGCTGATAATTCTGCTGTAAGGTACGACGGAGCTGATGCAAATGGCGATCATACCGACCAGTTTTTAGAAAATTGCCAACGGCCTCATGAATAACAGAAGTTGAAGCAAGGGCATGTACAAGCTTTAATTTAAGTAATTTTTCTTTATACTTTCCAGGAGCTACCCAACCTACGCGGTATCCAGGTGCCAAAGTTTTCGAAACTGCACTACACCAAAGCACATTACCTTCTGTATCAAATGATTTACAACATCTTGGTCGTTGGGTGCCGAAATAAAGATCACCATAAATATCATCTTCAATAAGCGGAATATCATTTGCAGCCAAAAGCTGAACAACTTCTTTTTTATGCGCATCGGGCATGCAACTACCCAAGGGTGTATTAAAATTGGGAATTAACAGGCAAATATCAATTTTCGACACCACTTTCCTAAGTGCATCTATCTCAATGCCCGTAACCGGATGCGTGGGCAATTCGAGTACTTTTAAACCTAAACTGATTACCAACTGGAGAATTCCGGGATAACATGGACTTTCTATGGCCACCGTATCGCCAGGTTTGCCTAAAGCCATCAGGCAAAAAGACAATGCATTCACTCCACCGGCAGTAGTAATCAGGTCATCTTCATGAAGGTTTCCTCCCCAACCTAACGATCGTACTGCAACCATTCTGCGTAATTTAACATTGCCCTGAAGCGGTTCATATTCTGTTCCCCCTTCTTTAAGCGCCCGCGTAGCATAAAGTATCTCCTTTTTGAGTTTTGCCAATGGTAACAGGCTGCCTGATGGCACACCAATTGAAAAAAGGGTTAAATCATCGCGACCAATGCTAGAATACACCTGGCTACTCAGTTCGCTCGGCTCATGATGATTTGCAATTAGTGAAGGTTTACTAACTGCAGGTAATGGAAGTCGTTCTACCCTACGGTTGCTTACAAAGAAACCAGATTGTGGTTTGGCCTCGACCAACGATTGTGCTTCCAGTTCCAAAAACACACGTTTTGCCGTATTCATGCCTACCGCATATTCTTTGCAGAGCATACGAACAGAAGGAAGTTTATCTCCCGATCGCAGAATGCCGTCTCTAATCTGTGCGGCGATTCCGCTTGCTATTTCATTGTACCTGTAAACTTTCTCCATAATCAACAAACTGTATCCATACAAATATACAAAACTGATACTGTATTTATCGCTTTTAGCTTTGCACCTTTGATTTAAGAAATGAAAAGACATGAAAGAAACAGGAACTGAACTAAACAGAGCGCATATTTCGAGTGGTTGGCGTAACGGATTTATCGCCGTACTTATCTTTAGCGGCTCTATGCCAGCCACAAGATTAGCGGTAATGGATATGAGCCCTGTTTTTGTAACCGTTGCCCGTGCCACTATAGCTGCACTGCTCGCAATGGGGGTATTAATTGCATTTAAAGAAAAACGACCCTCGACCAAACATTTAATCTCGCTAGGAATTGTAGCATTGGGTGTAGTAGTCGGCTTTCCTTTGTTAAGTGCTCTTGCTTTGCAACACATCACCTCAGCACATTCTTTGGTATTCTTAGGCCTTTTGCCTATGGTTACAGCCGCTTTTGCCGTTTTACGAGGAGGCGAACGTCCTAAGCCCATATTCTGGCTTTTCTCAATTGCAGGCAGCTTTCTGGTGATTGGCTACGCCATTTATCAGGGAATTAACGCCGCGCCAACCGGGGATATTTTAATGTTACTGGCAATTGTACTATGCGGGCTTGGCTACGCAGAAGGTGCAAAACTATCTAAAACATTGGGTGGTTGGCAGGTAATCTCCTGGGCACTTGTGCTCTCGCTCCCACTCATGTTACCTTTAATGTTCATTTATCAACCAGCTTCATTTGCTGAAGTGGGTAGCGCTGCCTGGCTGAGCCTTGCTTATATTTCGCTCTTTAGCATGTTCATCGGGTTTATTTTCTGGTACAGAGGGCTTGCACAAGGTGGAACCGCAGCAGTTGGACAGCTCCAGCTCCTACAGCCCTTTTTTGGATTGGCACTTGCCACTACCCTGCTCCATGAAAAAGTAAGTATGGGTATGCTAGCCATTACGATGGGCGTAATCCTTTGCGTTGCGGGCTCAAAAAAGTTTGCTAAATAACCATAATCCACCCTCAAAAACACAATAAAATGTTGATATCCAATAGTTTTAAGTTTGATAACCAAAGTGAGCAAATTACCTTTATGAAGAGATATAGCTTTGCCACTATAATTACCAGCTACAATAATTTACCCATAGCCACTCAGTTACCTTTCGTTGTAAATGAGGTAAATGGAAAGGTATTGATTAGCGGTCACTTTGCGCAAGCCAATGAACAGGTGAAATATATTGAGCAGTATACATCGCTTATTATATTTACCGAGCCACACGCTTATATCTCTCCCAGCCATTACGAAAAACACGAAAGTGTACCCACATGGGATTATATTAGCGTGCATGCTTATGGGAAAGCCAATATTATTAGCGATGAAGAAGCTAAAGAACAAGCACTAAAAGAAATGATTCTGTATTATGAAAAAGAATATCTCTTACAATGGGATAGTCTTTCAGAAAAGTTTAAACAAGGTATGATGCGGGGAATTGTAGCTTTCGAAATAGAAGTAAGCAATCTTCAGGGAAAGAAAAAACTAAGCCAGAACAAATCGGAACAGGAACGAAAAAACATTGTATCGCACCTCGAAAACAGCAACAGCGCTGTAGAAAGAGAACTCGCTCCATTCATTAAAAACCTAAAGCCATAACCATGCAGATAGAAAATAGTACGATACATGATATAACAGAAATCTTCCGCTTATATGAAATTGCAACCGATTTCCAGAAAACGAAATATAGCGTTCATTGGCCCAAGTTTGAACTCCCGTTGATTGAAACAGAGATTAAGGAAAACAGGCAATGGAAAATAATTATTAATGGGCAGGTAGCCTGTATTTGGGCAACTACTTTTAGCGACCCTCAGATATGGGAAGAAAAGAACCTCGACCCTGCCATTTACATTCACCGCATTGCTACAAATCCTGATTTCAGGGGGCAAAACCTGGTGGGTACAATTATAAACTGGGCAAAAGAATATGCCAAAGCAAATGGTAAACGTTTTGTTAGATTAGATACCGTTGGTGAAAACAAGGGATTGATTCGGCATTACCAAAAATTTGGATTTGATTTTTTGGGGCTATACGAACTAAGCAATACTAATCAGCTTCCGGCACATTATCATCATAAACCAGTTAGTTTATTCGAGATGCAAATTTAATACTGAATATAGCGTTAAGAGGTTGTATCACAAATATAGATTTGTCATCCTGAGCTGGTCGAAGGACCCGTTAAATATTCTTTAAGGTGTTTCGACAAGCTCAACATGACATCATCTGAGGTGAAATTTGCCTTTATGATACAACCTCTTGTATGTGGCAATCGTTTAAAGGATATTTCAGCACTTGCCTTAGGCTACACCTTATAACGGAAATTATGTGCCCGATGATGTTATCCATGATTAAGCTTCTTTTTTAATTTTTATTGCAAATAGCGACCATGTTGCAAACAACATTATCACCGCCGAAACCTGGTAAATAATAGATAAATCTACCTTGGCATCTTTTAATGCGCCACCAACATAAACCATTAAACCACCTATAATTGTACTCAGGAAATTAAGGAAACCATATCCGGTTGCAATGTACCTGCTATCGGCAATCTGCCTAAGTACGGGCATTAAATTAGCGTCGTTTATCCCTCTGGCTATACCAAAAAAGAACATAGCGATAATGGCTATTGCAAACACGGTGGTTGACGACATGAGGAATAAAAATGGTGCGCCAACAGTAAAGCCGATAATGATCATAAAAACCCTGCTTCTTTTATTCTTAAGAAACCATTTATCGGCAAAATACCCCCCAAAAATTACCCCAACAAAAGATCCGATCTGAATATAGCCTGTTGCCGAAATTCCGGCTTCGCCCAGCTTGAGGTGAAAATGTTCTTTTAAAAAGGTAGGCAGCCAACCATACACCAGCCAGTTTGCGGTACCCAAAACACTGAAATAAAACAATAACACCAGAAAAGACCGCTCTTTAAACAGGATCTTAACCGAGCCTAATAAACTTATGGTTTCCTTTTTTATCTCTTCTACCTCATTTTCTGTTGTTTCATGTTTAATATCTTTTAAATAATACAACAGTACGATCGAATAAAGAATCCCAAAAATTCCGAATATATGAAAACCATATCTCCAGCCCCATATTTCGGCAATATAACCACCTAAGCCACCCAATGCTAAACCAGCATAAAGACCACTCATGTGCAGGCCTGTGGCAAGTGATCTTGTTTTTCCTTTATGATAGTCAGTAATCAGTGCCAATGCCGCGGGGATATAACAAGCTTCGCTTAGGCCCATAAACAAACGCGAAACCAGCATTTCTTCAAATGAAGAAGTAAAACCTGTCCACAAGGTTACTGCCGACCAAACCGAAACACTGAATATAATTACTTTTTTCCTACTGTATTTATCGGCCAAAAAACCTCCAAAAGGACTTAGTATCCCATAAGACCAAAGAAAAACTGAAGTTAAAAGCCCGAACTGGGCATCAGAAAGGGCAAATTCCTTCACTATAGGATCGCGCATAGAGGTAATCATGATCCTATCGAAATAATTTAAAAAGGCCACTATCCAAAGGAGTGCAACCAGGCCCCAGGCATAATATGATTGATTTGATTTTGTACCGGTCATTTCTAGATTTTCCTCTTGTTAAAATAATTTTACTGTTTTGGTCTCGCTATGATCACTTTTGGCGTTCTTACTGCAGGCCTTACTTCTCCGCCCGGAAAAACAAGATTTCCCCGCCACAGCACCATTGTATTTGTTACCCCGGGCCAGGTACTGTTATTGGGATTTGATTGCGCATCTGCTTTGATATTCTTTAGCACTTTCCCTTCTACCGACCATTTGTTTTTCTCTACATCGTAAGCTAATATTTCATCTGCAAAACCAGGATGTTTTTCTTTTAGTACAGCTGCTTTTGGAGCAAGTACGCCGTCATCACCACCGAATATGAGCAATGATTTGTGATGAGCGTTGTAGGCTGGATATGGCGCAGCTACAATGGCTTTTGGTAGAGAAGCTATTTTTTTCCACCCATCAGCAGCGCTGTAACAAAAAGCATCCGTTAGATATTGTCTGTCTACGCCCCCTTTATTGTTTTTGATCAGATCGGCTCCACTGAATAGATAAAAGGTTTGATCGGCAACACCAGCCACAGCCAACATCCGCGGAGGACCAGGCCAGGTTTCTAATTTATGCCAAACCCGTTTTTTTCCTTTAGAAGATAGATCGAAAGACCAAAAAACATTGGCGGTATGATCAGCTTCCGGCGTAAGGAGTCCGCCTGCAAGGTAAATAACATCACCTAAAACTGCTCCCGTGGTATTTGCTATGGGTTGAGGCAGATTTGGCAACGTAGTAATGCTGATGCTTTTATCTTTGTAAAGAATAGCATAAACCTTTGCCGAATGGCCTTTCTCGTTACTTCCTCCAATGCAAATGAATTGTTTGCCCCAGGAAATGGAGAGCCCATAACCTAAAGCTTCAGGAAGTTTGCCTGCTACCTTCCATTTCCCGCTGGGTTTATCAAGGACAAATATTTTATCGCTCCACACTTTTTTTGAGCCTGACCATGGTGCACCACCATCTGGGAAATTTGCTCCTCCGGCAACAATCAATGCATCGCCCGATACTCCACTAAAAGAACCGGCAAAACCGAAGTTATCTGGTATGGCTGGCAATTCTCCCCATGCAAATTGATTTGTTTTTTTGGTAATCTGTGCAGAACCTGCTGTTGATATCAACATAAAACTTAAAAAAAGTAAGGTATTAAAGTGTTTCATATAATGTGCCTATAGAAAATCTGCATGCTTATAAGCATTACCTATATTTTTCGAGGAGCTCAAAAAAGCCAGTTTTGATTAAATCGGCTTTAAGTTCGATAAATTTATCAGAAGAAAGTGGTACCAATGGTAACCGGGCATCTCCTAAATCATAACCCATCATTTTCATAATCGCTCTTTGCGCCGCAATCGATGGATGTTTGATAATGCAGCGGATAAAATCGACCACTTTTAATTGTAATGCCCTGGCAGCAGTTAAATCATTATTCCTGAAAAGTTTGATTATTTCGAGGTATACCGGTGCGGCAAAGGTATAAGTACTACCAATGGCACCAATAGCACCTACTGCCAAAGCACTTAACAACATCTCATCATAGCCAGATAATACTTCAAATTTCCCATCCTTGTAGTTTAAACAGGCTTGAAACTCGTGAAGTGTTGATGCCGTATATTTTATGCCGGCAAGATTTGGGATTTTTTGCTCTCCGAGTGCTAAAAACTCAACCATATCCATTCCAACGCCAGTTAAACTAGGCATATGGTAATAATAGAATGGAAGTTCGGGAGCGGCCGAGGCGATTTCGGCCATACAATCGACCAGGTTTTGTACCGAGGTGGGTTTGAAATAAAATGCGGCTACAGAAGAAAATGCATCGGCACCAATCTGCGCAGCATGGGTTGCAAGCTTTTTACATTCTTGTATGGAAGTGTGCCCCACATGTACCAATACTAAAATCCTTTTATTTGCAGCTTTTACGTACGCTTCTGCAATGGCTATCCGCTCTTCAACAGTCATGTTTGGTCCTTCTCCGTTGGTTCCACAAATGTAAACCCCTGCCACACCATCAGCAACCAATTTATCTACTAGTTGCGGTATTATGATGAGATTTAAGGAACCATCTGCCTGGTAGGCCGCAAATGTTGCAGCAACTATGCCGTTAATTTTCATATGTATTTTGTATTTGTCTAATTAAAAAATTCTGGTATTAATATTTTGGCCTGTTTGCGCACCGATGTTACATCTGATTCCGAAATCCATTTATAGGGCCATCTTAATCGTGTTGGAATCTGAATATAGCCACCAACTGCTGCTAAAAATTTATCTAATGCCGGGTTGCTGTACTGTTGCTTTTGATATGGAGCAATGCATATTTTAAAGAATTTGAGCATATTTTTTTCTATCCTCAAAGCCTCATCCAGATCTGTTTGCATCAGTTTCCATAAGTGCTGAGCTGCCGATGGATTGATACAGGCAACATTTGAATAAGCCCCAGCTGCAATGCCCGTCTTTACCCCACTCGCCAAAAAATGGCCTGGGACGAATATTGATAAATGGCTTGCATACATCTTCATCTCTTCGGTCCAAGCTACGTCTTTACTTAAAACTTTAATACCAATAAGTGATGGCACCGCTGTTTTGAATTTGAGGTAATCTTTTGGTTTTAACTCCAGCTTTGCATGTGGTGGATTATACAATACCAAAGGAATTCCGTTTGCGTGCTTTGCGATTCCCTGTAAAAATTCTATCTGTTCAGCATCACAAGGAACTACCCAATCTGGCAAAATCACCTGAAAAGCACTTGGTTGTAGGCTTACTGATCTCTTAATCCTTTCTAATGAAATCAATGGTGAAGGATGACTGCAGCCTATCTGAAAAGGCATTGATGCTTTCTGACATTTTTCTGCAAACAACCAATTAATCTGATCAAATTCTGCTTCGGTCTGATTGTGAAACTCACCTGCTGTTCCGTTAGAATAAATCCCATCTACTTTCGCTTCAATCAAACAATCTATTTCATCAGCCAATAATCCGAAATCGATCCTTTGGTCAGTTTGGATGGGCAATAACAATGTTGCCCAATTTCCCCTTAAAGTTTTTGCAGTTAATGTATTCATCAGTATTTTTTAGAGATCGGCTTCAAACTCTTCAACCTCCTTAAACTTCGTTTTGCCTTTTACCAATCTACCTAAGCGGGGTTTGCCACCATTGTATACTTCTATCGCATCGGCATCGGCATATCTCAAAAACAGGATTCTTCGGTCTCTGCTATCAGAAATATTACCGTCTGATTTATGAAGCATCCAACAGTTAAAAATCAAAACATCTCCTGCCTTCATTTCCATCGGTACAGCTAAACTATCGTCGGCTTCTACAATAATTTCAGAGCCACTTTTCTTTTGCGCTTCGTTCTGCTCTACCCTGATCTGGCCTTTTTTATGACTGCCTGGAATTAACCACAAACAGCCATTGCCCCGGTCGGTATCATCAAGCGCAGTTAAAGTGGTTAAAGCGTTATAAGGCTCCAGCTCGCCATAACCATTATCCTGATGCCAGCCAAAGGGTTTTGTATTGCCTTTCATTTTAAATGTAAGCTGTGAAGTAGCTCCTTTTATATTCGGACCGATAATTTCTGAGGCCATCTCAACCAGCGGACCGCTAAAATAGTATCCCTTTACTGTTGTGGCCTGATGGTGGATATTAATCAACAAGGCGTTTTGCAGCCAGCTTTTATTCGGATCGAAGGTCTCTTTTTCTTTACCCCAGGCGTCCATACACTCTTGTTGCATCTGAGCCAAACCTTCAGGTTTTAAAATAGATTTGATGATGAGATAACCGTTTTCGTTAAAAAACGTCAATTCTTCTCGACTGAGTGTTTTATAATTAAATAACGATTCGTTTTTCATGAATAGTTGCATTAATATCCTTGTGTTTGCACCAGATTTGGATTTGCTGCCAAAACAGTTGTAGATAAAGGCCAGAATAAAGGCACCGTTTTATTTTTTAGGTTAGGTACGTAAGTATAGGCGTTTATGGTACCGCCGAAATGAAAGCGTACAATATCGTACCAGCGTTTGTTTTCGAAGAAAAACTCACGGCCGCGTTCGTCAAAGATGGCGCGCTCTACGGTAGCTTTATCAGTTGCACCGGTATAAACTCCGTTTCCGGCTCTATTTCTAACTTTATTTAAATACACAATTGCCTGCGCGGTATTATCAAGTGCGGCATAAGCCTCGGCCGCTATCATATAGATATCGGCCAGTCTGAACATGATGACATCGTTATCAGAAACCCGGTCGTCAGCGTATTTGGTACCCGGCATTTTGGTAATCCATGCGCTCTTTTGTACGGTTCCCTGTCTTTCGATGATAAAGGTATTTGGCACACGTTTATCAGCGGTTAGGCCGCTAAAAAGTGCCCTGCTTTCTTTACTGATCTGGTAGCCGCCCTGTCCGTTAACAGAAGTAAGCGCATAGGCAATGCTATCAAGGTTGGATGCATTTGAAATCGCCGTTAAAAATGGCAAAGCATTTAAACCATAGTTTGCGCCATTTTCATCACGGTTATAATAGGCCAACATGATTACTTCAGCGTTTGCCCTCGTTGTGGTTACATCTTTAAAGTTGGTCAATAATGAAACACCTGTGGCTTCTACTGCAGCAGCAGCGGTGATCGCATCGTTAAAATCTGCCGTTCCTCCAGCTAATACTTTGGCGCTCCATAATTTAGCTTCAGCTTTTAACGCCAATGCAGCGCCATACGAAAACCTGTATTTGGATACGTAAGTTTTTTCAGGAAAAAGTGCTATAGCCTGATCTAAATCAGCAAAAACCTGTTTCATCACCTCAGTGGCTTTCGCTCTTGGCAAAAGTGGAACATTATCATCGGTAATGGTTTCGAGCATCAATGGAGTATCGCCAATAATCCTAACCAGATAAAAATAAGTATAGGCACGCTGACAAAGTGTTTCGGCCTTTAACCTGTTCTTCGTAGCCGCATTAGAAAAAGGAAAAGGCTCTATTTTGCTGAGCAGGAGATTACAGTTACCAATGGCTTTGTATTGTCCATTGTAGTTTAAAGCACCTACTGTTGGACTTAATATCTGTGACCATACCGTTGTTAAACGGCTGTTGGTTCCATTTATGAGTTCCTCGCTCCGTTCGGTACCGTAGGTAATGGAATTGGCAAAGGCCCTGATGGAAGTATATGTTCCGGTAACATAGGGAAGAAAATCGCCCTCACTTTTAAAGTAAACCTGATCGGTAATCTGCGATTGTGGTTTAACTTCGAGTAATTTTTTGCAAGATGAAAAAGCTGCTGCTATTACAATGATAACAGAAAGCAGGATATATTTCTTGGTCATTTTCATGTTTTTAAATGTTAAAATCTTAATGATGCGCCTAAGGTGAACTGTCTTGGACGAGGATAACCTCCCGGATCGAATCCTGTGTAAGTTTCAGGGTTCAACCCTTTGTATTTAGTGAGGTAACCTACGTTGGTAACGCTCGCAAAAACACTCATTCCGGTTGAACCGATTTTCGACATGATGTTTTTAGGCAGATCGTAACTCAGGTAAATTTCGCGTAAGGCTAAAAAGTCTCCTTTCGAAATCATGGTAGAAACATCCGATGCATAACCACTTCCGGTACCTACCGTACTGGCTCCCTGTCTGATAAAGTTTTTCTGTCCGAAATCAGCGTCCCCGAAAGAGAAACGGGCATATAATTTATCCACATCACCAGATTTTTGCCAGATATCGTTCCCTAAAGCTTGTGCCGGAGCACCTTCATTATAGGCCCTGCCCTGTCCTAAAGATCTGGCTAAAGCGCCATCAGAGATCACAAAGCCTAAAGCATAATCCATATTAACCCTAAGCGTAAAACTTTTATAGGTAAATGTATTTTGAAAACCTCCGATTTTATTTGGTGTTTTATAACCCATAAACACCATATCGCGGTTATCGATAATGTTATCGTTGTTTAAATCTGCAAACTTGTAATCTCCCGCATGTTTACCTACCGTTATACCAGCCGCCGTAGCAATCTGATCTACTTTACCCCATGCAGCAGCTTCAGCCTCTGTAGAAAAAACCTTCTCTACCTGCCAGGCATAGTAACCAAACGGGCGTTCTCCTTCTGCATATCCGCCCACTTCAATTTCTTTACCGGTATTTGGATCGATGACAACGCCTCCATTCTGTCTATTTTTTAACCTGCCATTATTAGGTAAGCTGATTACTTTTTGCGCGTTGTAGGCAAAAGAGAAATTGGCGTTCCAGGCGAAATCTTTCATTTTCAGCACAGTTGCCTGAAGCTCGATTTCTATCCCTTTGTTCTGGATTGTTCCGTTATTGAATGTAATGGTAGAAAACGGCGCCTCTGCTGGCAATGGTTTAGAATCGATGCGGTTTTTGGTTAGTTTATCATATAAATCGACAGTAAGATTCACCCTGTTCTTGAAAAAACCTGCTTCTACCGCAACATCAGTTGTTTGTGTGGTTTCCCAAACCAGGTTCGGATTGGATAAGTTTGCACGTTGGATGCCTGAATTCTGTGCATAAACCGCTGAGGTATAACTTCCATAAGTATCGGTTAAATCTAAATCGCTCGAACCTGCCTGTCCCCAGCTTCCTCTAAGTTTTAAGGTGCTCACCACATTCGATTTCCAGAAATCTTCTTTATGGATATTCCATCCTGCAGAAACCGACGGGAATAATGCCCACTTATTTTCAGGGGCAAAATTTGAAAAACCATCGTTCCGCAATACGCCGCTTAAAAGGTATTTACTTTTATAATCGTAACTCAGCTGTCCGAAAAAACTCGCAGATTTAGTTTGGTTAATGCGCGTTCCGAAATTGGTAACATTGGTTACTGTTACACCGTTAATGGTGGTTACAGTTGGTTCGTTTATCGTGGTAATGTAATCGTTGGTTCCACGTTGCGAACCTATATCGATACTGTTCCCGTCATTTTTGGTATAATTAAAACCAGCCAATGCGGTAAAATGATGGTTTTCTTTTAAGGTGTAATCGTACTGTACGATCTGATCGATCATCAACTGACGGGTGTTGTTGGTATTCTCCGTTTTTAACCGGGTGGTTGCAAACTGGATCGGATCTGGAAATGCTTTTCTTGAAAAAATAGTTTTGTCATCGCTAATTAAGTAAGACAAAGCTGGCCTGTAATGTAGGCCTTTAACAATAGCCCAATCTGCATCTACCCTCGAAACCAATCGTTCAGTTGATGCTTTGGTATTATCGTAGGCCAACGTATGAAAGCGGTTTCTTGTCGTTAGGTTTTCGCCTGTAGTTGGTGTACCATCATCTTTAAAAATTCTGATCAGAGGCGTAATGCGTGTAGCGCGTACCAGGTCGTTGGTATATGCATCTACATAATTTGGCAATACATTCTGGTAGTTAAGCATGGCATTGATCTGTAGTTTTTCGCTTGCTTTAAACCCAAAATTTCCAAGCGCACTATATCTTTTATAGCTTGTGCCCACAAAAGTACCTGCCTGATCAACGTAGTTCATTGATATATTGTAAGTAGCAATCTGGCTGCCTCCATCAATCCCAAAATTGTAATTATTGCTTATGCCGGTATTCCAAAGCAGATCCTGGTAATTATTGTCGGCAAATAACAGTTTAGTACCCGGATTAATCGGATCATCCATAGTCTGCCAGCCGTTGGCCAATAAATTATCTGCATATCCCTGGCCTTCAACAGCTACAATGTTATCATATAATGCTGTTAAATTTGTTCCAACACCATACTGCCCTTTGGCAGTGTACACCTTCGTTCCTGCAGAAAAACCACCATTATTTAACAGTGTATTCTTATCAATTAAATCGAAGGTGCTTTTTGCTGTGGTTCTGGCAAGAGTGAGGTAATCTTTGGCACTTAAATAATCATACATCCGCGATGGAGTTTCCCAGTTTGTACGGTAATTAAAGGTGATATTGGGTTTCCCTGAGCCAAATTTTCCGCTTTTGGTTTTGATCACAATTACACCATTTGCACCACGGGCACCATAAATTGCTGTTGAAGCCGCATCCTTCATTACCTGCAATGATTCGATATCATCCGGATTTAGATCTTTCATCGTCCTGAAAACACCGTCTACGATAACCAGCGGACTTGATGCATCAGAAGATAATACAGGATCTCCACCACTATTACCGGTGCCTGTTCCATAAACATTAAGTTTTGAACCCCCACGGATAATGATATTGGTACCAGCCGAACCTGGTTGCCCGTTTGATAACGGTACCGAAACTCCGGCAATTTTACCCTGTATGGCTGCTATTGGTCCTGCATTGGCGGTATTAACCAATTGTTTTGTATCCAGTTTAGATACGGCGGCTGTATTTTTCTCTCTTGATTGCTTAACATATCCCACTACTACCACATCGGTTAAAGACTGTGCATTTGGATTTAATTGTACATTTTTTGTACCGCCTATTCCAGCCTTTACTTCTTGTTCGTTATAACCTACTGAACTAAAAACAAGGATTGAATTTTGAGGTACCCGTAAAGTGTACTTTCCATTTGCATCTGTAACAGTCGCGGTCTGCGCGCCCTTTACTTTTACACTTACTCCTGGCAGCGTTTCATTTTTTGTCGCATCAGAAACAGTACCCGATACCTGCACATCGGTTGTTTGTGCAGCTCCTGTTAAACCACAGAGGTTAATTGCGGCCAACAGGAAAATAAATAAAATTTTTCTCATAATTATTACTTGTATTTATGTACTACATATTTGGTTAGTATAGAAATTCGCTGATTAATCACCACGTGACTAATCGGCCTTAATTATTTTGTTAAATCTGAATAGTTTACAGTTTTAAATACAATGCCCTCATATGGCTTTGCATATCCTGCTTCGAAAAAGCAGCCGATTATTTGTTTGTCTATTACTGCAATATCTGAGTAGGCAGATGGACCAGGGTGTAAAACCATCTTATATTTCCAGGTTTTGCCGTCGTTTTCGCTTAAACGTAAAGTTAAATTTGCCCGTAATTTTGTATTTGCCGGATTGCTGAAAAGCAGTGTTGGTTTATTTTTGCGATAAAAATGACTCAGCAAACTTCCCTGGCAGATGGGCTCTATTAAGGTTGTATCTACCTGTACATTTGCCCAGTTCATACCGCCATCTTCGCTTACAGCGGTATGCCTTGTTTTAATTGTCCGGTCACTATTCCGCATGTTCAACATCAATCGGCCTTTCGAAATTTCGGCCAAGGTAGTTTCGTTCATTTTATCCTGAGGGGTATTATTGCCTAAATTCCAGCTCTTGCCATGATCATCTGAATAAATGGTGTGTGCAAAATTCTGATTAGTACCCGTTTCTACATGGTTTATCGGCACTACCAAACGGCCGGCATATTTTCCTTTAAGTACCTGTAAGCCATGGCATGGCCCGGTTGCGTACCAGGTCCAACCTGTTTTTTTCACTTGAGCAGTAATCTCTGTTGCAGCCGACCAGGTTTTTCCATCATCACCAGATGATAACATATATACATGCCTTCCATCTTTCGATGAGCCATCCATAATCTGTTTTTCATGGTCGGTACCCAAATTCCATGTAGAAATTAAAATGATATTGCCAGTAGCTTGATCCTGGACGGGAACAGGGTTGCCACAAGTATTGGTCGAATCGCTCCACACCAATTGTAAGCCGGTCCAGGTTTTACCCTTGTCAAATGAACGTTTAACCACCAGGTCAATATCTCCAGAATCACCACAATTGTTTTTTCTTGCTTCGGCAAAAGCAAGCAAGCTCCCGTTTTGAGTATGGATTAGGGCTGGAATACGAAAACAGGCATAACCGTTTTCTCCAGCTTTAAAAATGAAATTCAGACTGTCTACCCTATTCGCTTTAATATTGGATGCCGCATAAGTGGTATTTATGCAGCACAAAATCAGTGCAGAAAAGCAGCATAACCCGCCAATCCTTTTCAGATTTTTGATGGTGTAAAACATAACTTAAAAAAATTAATTTGGTTAGTGCAAGCCTAATCAGACTTGCATAAAACAAATGTAATTAATAAATTAATATGTAGTACATAAAAACTTAATTTATTTTCTTTAGTGCCTCAAGTCGATCGAAATGAGGCTTTAGATGTTCGTACATTCCATTTCTGAAATCATTTTTATTTCCAGATTTAAGAATTTCCACCAGATCCTGATGGCTAACACTGCCAGAAAGAAACTCATTTTCTACCTGAAGCACAAAACCAAAAACCGGCAAAAGCATATGCTGGAAACGTTTTAAGGTATCGTTACCGGCCATTTCGTATAATTTACCGTGAAAGGCAATTTCGTTGGCAATACGGAATGCTTCTTTGTTCTTTTTCTTTTCGCTATTGGCAATTATTTCAAGTTCACGGATACTTTTATCATTTAAATTCAAAAAAAGCACATCCGCGAGGCCCATTTCCAAAATTAACCTCAGTTCAAAAAGATCCTGTAGTGCATCCGGACTGATTATTAGCGGATCGAGTACACGCTGAAAACCGCCCAATACATCAGGGCTTGATAAAATCATACCCCTCTTTTTCTTAGTCTCGATCATGCCAAGCATCCTCAAGCGACTTAAAGCTTCCCTTAAAACGTTTCGGCTCACCCCCAGTGCTTCAGCCAGTTCCTGCTCTTTCGGCAATGCATCGCCTGGTTTAAATGATTTCTTTTTGAAATAATCTCTTAACCTCATTTCAACCACATCAGCCATCGTATCAGATGAGATTTTATCGATATCCAAACTTAAATCACTTTTTAATGCCATAGAAATACATATTTAGAAGCTTCAAATATACTCGTTTTTATGTAGTACAAAAACATTTGAAAAATAGTTCGCGCTTTTAGATTTAAAAACAAATGTTCACAAAATATGTAGTACATATTTACAAAATAATTTTATAGTTTTGTTTAAACCAAGTATATGAAAAAAATAATTTTAGCATTTACATTAATGCTTAACATGAACCAGGCAGGGTTATTTGCACAAAATATTGTACCGCTTTACAAAAATGTACCGAATGCCATTAAGGCTGATTTAACAGAAAAAACAGATACCGCCAAAAATGGCAGAATATTAACCAGATACGTTACGGAGCCGACTTTAACCGTTTTTCTCCCCAAAAAAAACAATGATAAGCGTGCTGCCGTAATTATATGTCCTGGTGGAGGTTATTCTTATCTGGTGATGAACAACGAGGGCACCGAGGTTGCAAAGGCGTTAAATAAACAAGGTATAGCGGCCTTTGTGTTAAAATACCGATTACCCAATGATCTGATTATGAAAAATCGTTCAATCGGGCCATTACAGGATGCTGAACAAGCCATAAAAACAGTGCGCGAACGGGCTAAAGAATGGAACATTGATGCGGCAAAAGTTGGGATAATGGGTTTTTCGGCCGGCGGTCATGTGGCCTCTACTGCATCTACGCATTATAAAAATGTAGTGATCCCAAATCAGGAAAAAACAAATCTCCGACCAGATTTTTCAATACTCATTTACCCTGTTATTACCTTTCAGGATAGCATTCTGCACAAAGGATCTAAAAAAGCTTTAATCGGAGAAAATGCATCGATCGAAAAAACAGTTGAATATTCTAATGAGCTACAGGTAAATAAAGATACTCCTCCTGCATTTTTGATTCATTGCAGTGATGATAAAGTAGTACCTGTTGCTAATACTGTAAACTATTATCAGGCACTTAAAAACAATGGGGTAAAAGGCGAAATGCATATCTACGCTACCGGCGGACATGGTTTTGGTTTAAAAAATGCCACGAGAACAGATAAATGGCTTGAACAGTGTATGGCATGGATGACTGAAATGAAAATCAAAACACCATAAGGTCCCTTCCACTGTGCAGCGGTAATTTTTAAACGAGAAGCAATAGGCTTATAGCTTTTAAACCACAGATAAGGTCAATATTTCTATGCCAATCGCATTACTTTATAAAAAAAAATGATTTTTTTTCATGTAAACGATTTTCATTGTAATTTAGAATGCCAAAAACATCATAAATAATTGACTACAAATATATTACCCATTAATAAAATTCAAATAGTCAGAAAGAAAATAATCGGTTTTTAATTAAAGGCGTATCAGTAGAAATACAGGCGATTTAATTTATGCAAAAATTGCCTTTAAACAGCTTTAAGGTGCATTAAAAATTAATATTAAGTGTGTTTTTAGTGCGTTTTTTTAATTACTTTCGACCAAAGAACCAAACAAACTGACACAGTCGAACTACACAATGAATCACACCTAATCTATATAGGCAGGTGTTTATTGTGCTATAATTTATTAAAGTGCCCTCAGCCTTTAATGAATTATTAGATCTATGTTACGCCATATATGGGTTCAACAGGTTATTTATGATTAAGGCTTTTCTGCTGTTTTTATTTAACGGGTTACTGGGATTAATATTGCTCTGCTCAGCAAATATTGCATTTGCACGCCATGAAACTAAAACCATAGCGAACGCTGGCTTTAACAATTTATCTTTTCCTTTTTCTTCAAGAACCAGCACGAACACCACAAAACACTTATACGCAACCAGTTATTCTAAACATTATATCGCCCCTGCCCCATGGCAATATTGGAGTAAAGCCAACGAAATTGTTATTACATCAGATATCGGAACCGTTACCGGAACAATATATAAAAGCGATGGTACTGTTGTAACCACTTTTACCTGCGTTCAGGGAACGCCTTTTGTTTATCGCTTTACCGGACTACCTGAAGATGCACCTGAGCACGAATTAAATAAGGTACTGAGTGGGGCTGGATTAATAGTAGAGGCTACTGGATCTATTTCAGTGAATTTAAGAAATGTTGCATCAGATAATTTAGGAGCTGATGGCACGGATGCAGATATTAAGGGTAACGCCTCTCTTTTTAGTTTTGGCGATGCGGCAATTGGAACGTCCTTTCGCGTAGGTTACTATAGGGATGGTAATCTTGCAAGTAATGCGCATCCACCGATCTATAGCATTATGGCCACCGAAAATAACACGATTGTTAAAATAGCTGGTGTAGCAAAGGCAACATTAAATGCCGGACAAAGTTATTTATTCACTGCCCCAATGGGAACCCTGGTAGAATCGTCAGGATCGGCTGTAATGAATACCGCGGCAGATCTGGATGCTCCTGGAGGCTGTGGAGACGGTGCTTACAATCCAATTCCCCCAATTGCCTCATTGGGTAGAGAATATGTGGTAGTTAGAGGTGAAGGTAACACGATTGCAGAGCAAACTACTGTAATTGCAACTGAAGCAAACACTGTGGTTACCGTTACCAGCTTTGACCTGAATGGTACCCAGAAAACCACAACTACCTTTACACTGGCACAAGCCGGCGATTTTAAAACATTCGAACACGGTTTTGTTTCCGGCACCTATAGCGCGACAAATCCGCCGGGCATTAATACCGGAAGGTATTCATCCTCAAGAATTGAAGCGACTAAAAACGTAGGCGTATTTTCAGGTACGGCTGGTATTTCAGTTGGCGGTGGTTGCGAGGTTGATGTTGCTACTTTAGTACCTATTTCCAGTTGTTCGGGATCCAGAAAAGTCGAAACCACCAAATTCACAGCTTATAACAATAGCGATTTATCTTACTTTGGTTATATCATTACAAAAAGCACCGCTAAAATCTATCTAACGACGCAATTGGGCACACCCAATTATACAAATAGTGATATTGAAGCAATACCAGGCATCGGTACCCGTAAAACTCTGGGAACGTCTGGCTTATATTTAATAAGTTTTACAAAAGCAGATATTGGCGCGCCAAAGGCAATTACCATTACCAGTGCAGAACGGCTTACGGTGTCGATGGTGCAACAAGGCGACGGATTCTCCATGTCGAACTTTATTTCACGTTTCCCTGAGAAAGGTGATCAACCTGTGGTATCACAAACCAACTGCGCATCCGCAACACTCACAGCAACTCCAAATGCTTCCAATTATCAATGGTACCTTAACGAAGTTCCTATAAGTGGTGCAAATGCCAGTACTTATGTGGCTAGTACATCTGGCAATTATTCGGTGAGTTATAGTTTGGATTGTGGGCTGAGTGCACCTTCTCTCCCAATAAAGGTTTCACTTTGTAATATCGACCGCGCGATTACCAAAACAGTTGATATCGCTTATCCGGAGTTAAACAGCAATGTAGTATTTACGCTTAAGGCCGAAAATTTAGGCGATGGCAATGCGGTTGGGATATCGGTTACAGATCTGCTTCCTAGCGGTTTTACTTATGTATCGAGCATAGCGCCATCGGGAACGAGTTACGATCCTATTTCGGGCATATGGACTATTGGCGATTTGGCCAGTAATGCCAGTATCTCCTTAAGCATCACAGCAAAAGTTGTCGCAACAGGAACTAATATTAACACAGCAACGATTACGGGCTCGCAGCCTGATCAGGTAACCACTAACGATCAGAGCTCGGTTAGTACCATAACTGGCTCTAATGATAGAGAAGTATGTGTAGGAACAGCTATGAACAATATTATTATCAATATTCCATCAGGCTCAAACGGTATTCAAGTTACAGGTTTACCAGCCGGGATAACTTATACCAATAGTTCGTCTCCTAAAAAAGTTACCATTTCAGGCACGCCAACTACCGCAGGCCCACCAAAAACTTATACCGTTTCTAATACTACAGGAACTCCATTCACTGCAACAGGCTCAATAACGGTAAATGGAAATGTAAGTACGCCTGCTTTTAACACCGGATTAACCGATAAACGCTGTAGTGGTACCGGAACCGATACCTATGTTGCAACGGCAACAAATGCCACAAGCATAGTTTATTCTATGTTACCCCTAGCGGCAGGTATTATTGATGCAAACAGTGGAAAAGTAACCTGGGATAATACATTCGCAGGAACAGCAACTATAACAGCCACAGCAAAGGGCTGCGCGGAGAAAACAGCCGATTTTATTGTAATCGTAAACGGGCTTCCAAATTTAACATTGGGCACCGAACCTGAAATCTGTCAGGGTTTTACCACGTTATCACTCCCTTATACCAACGCTTTAAACAGTCCAACAACGTATAGCATTACCTGGAACACACCAGGTTTTGATCCAGTTAGCAATCAACCTTTGCCAGCGGGAAATATTCCGCTTAACATCCCGGTCAATGCTGCTCTAGGTGTTCATTCCGGTATGTTGACCATTAAAAATGCGGCGGGTTGCAGTACTCAAATTAATTTCAACATTAAAATAAATCCAAAACCATCAGCACCGCATGTGTTGGTGCAAACTAATTCACAATATTAATCAAACAAACAAAAAATCGTCCCCATGAACAATTCAATTACAAAAGCAATTTTAGCAATTACATTCCTGTTAATCTGCACATTTTCAAAAGTATCGGCTCAGGTACTACCAACTACAAGCGGAGTTAGTCTTTTTTGCAAAGGATCGGATCTTACTTTACCCGCTGCCCCAGCTGGAGAAGACTGGATTGTTAAATACAGTGCAACGCAAACTACTACGCCAAGTACAGGTGTTACTTTAGTTTCGGGAAATAAAATCGCAGCGGCCGATTTAAACACAGGCTATTATTATTTAAGTTCTAAATCAACAACACCAGGCTCCTGCGAATCTGAATTACAAGAAATTCCGGTATATGTACTTCAACCTCTGACTGTTAATTTTACGCCTGCTGATTTCTGTCTCGAAAGCCCATTGGCGCAAGTTGGCGCTGTTACCAATCCTGATGCTACCAACATTCCAACTTTGGCCTATCAGTGGTATACGGTAACAGGAGGAGTAGAAACGGCTATATCAGGTGCTACAACAAAAGACTATACGCCATCGGCACCTGCAACTGTTGGAACAAAAACGCATAGGCTAAAAGTAGGTTATGTAATTAACGGTAATAAATATTGTCCGCAATGGGCAGATCATGATGTTACGGTAACCGCTAAGCCTGTAAAACCAACCATTACTCCAGGAACCATCACCGGCACGGCAACAGCAGTTACTTTCTAGGCCGGTTTTCGTTTTTCTGATGATTGTTGTATAAATGAAGCTAAGGATATACTCCTTTCTGGCTTTGGCTATATTGTTGTTTTTTATTCAAACAGCAAAGGGCCATATTGCTCCCAATGGGCGGCAAACCATTGCGATCAGACAAGGGTCGTCGGTGGTTTTGCGTGCAAATTCGGCTGGAGCGGCTTTATATATATGGTACAAGGATGATGTGTTAGTGAAGAACCAAAACAAAGCAACACTTATCACCGCCACCGCAGGCATTTATAAAGTAGCTACTGTAAATAAATTTGGTTGCACATCCGATATTTCAGATGAAATAGAGGTTATTATATTGCCACAGCTTATTGCGGATGTAGCCATAACAAAGCGATCAGAATCAAAAATTGTAGTGGGCGATCAGGTTTTCGAATATTACCTGAATGTTAGAAATAATGGTAAAGATGATGCCACCCAACTGATGATTAAAGATGCGCTTCCTGATAACCTTTCTTTAGAAAACCTGGCCCAGCCAACAGATGGAATAGCGAGCTACGATCAGCTAAACCGAACCATTAATTGGAACATTCCCTTACTGGCCAATGGCAAGTTTGCTGAGCTGGTAATCAGGGTAAGATCCAAGCAATCGGGTATGGTGACTAATACAGCGACTGTTACTGCAACAGAATTTGACCCTAACCTGGGCAATAATACATCAACCGATAAAAAAGAGATTTCAGGTTTAAGAATACCAAATGTCTTCACGCCCAATGGGGACGGCAAGAACGACACTTTTTATATTGAACACCTGGAATCTTTTGAATCGAACGAAGTAACAATTATTAACCGTTGGGGAAGTACGGTTTATCAATCCAATCACTATAAGAACGACTGGACTGCTCCAGGATTAACGGATGGAACCTACTTCTACGTGATTAAAGTTAGAAATGGAACAGCAACCTGGCAAGATTACAAAGGTTATGTAACGGTAATCAGGTAAATAAAACAAAATACAGACATGAACATTTTGAAAAGGATATTTCTTGTTTTGACCATTACGATATTATCTGTTAAGGTTTTTGCGCAGCAAGATGCCCAGTTTGGGCAATATGTTTTTAATAACATGTACATCAATCCTGCATATGCGGGTTATAAAGAAGAGCTTTACCTACAGGCTTTCGCCAGAGCACAATGGACTGGTGTTCGGGGCGCACCACAAACCCTTTCTATATCTGCAGATGAGGCTATAAATGACGAAAGTTTGGGCCTGGGGATGATTGTAACCAAGGATAAAATAGGTGCACAAAACACTTTAAATGCATCGGCAAATTTCGCTTACAGGATAAAACTTGATCGTACTGAAACCAATATCCTCGCTTTCGGTTTAGGCGTAGGTGTAATCCAGACTTCCTTAAACGGCAATTTGTTAGATCCTATCGAAATGGGCGATAACCGTATCCCGACAGGATCAATAAGTCAGACGATGCCTGATATACGCGCCGGTATCCATTATTCAAATGAAAAGTTTTTTATCGGTTTTTCGGCAAATAACCTCTTTTCAAAAACCTTATCAGTATTTGACGATTACAATTCGCTAAACGTTAAAATTCAGCCTCATTTTTACTTGAGTGCAGGGGTGGCATTACCTGTAAATAACGATTTTGTTTTTAAACCAACCTTTTTAATTAAAGATGATTTACATGGACCAACCTCATTAGATTTAAATGCCTTTTTACTGGTAAAAGAGCGCTTCTGGCTTGGTGCAGTTTATCGCACCTCGGTAAAAATTTATCCTAAAGAGAATTTGCAGCGTGGATTAACCAGTAGAGCGGCAGTTGGTTTCATCAGCGAATTGTTTATAAGATCTAACTTGCGTATTGGTTATGGTTATGATTACAGCCTCAATAAACTGAGCAATTACGATTATGGCTCGCACGAAATCTCAGTTGGCTATTATATCGAAACCAAAAAGAGCCGAAGACCAAAGTGTTATTTTTAGGTGTTAATCAAAATGCAGTGCATATCATTAATCGAACCAATGTATTACCATGCAATACCATAATCTTCGCCATGGTTACTCGAGCCGCCTTGCAAACTATTGTGCTTCCAATCAAAATAAATGGCATTGATTGGCCCACTGGTCCGTTCTGAAAAACTGAGTGTATAACCCATTTTTTTCAGTTCATTGCGCACCTCCTCTTTAGTACTGTTATTTAATAAAATCTGACCAGGTTTTGGTGCTCTATCGCTTGTTTTAGTACCACCCAGCGAAAGCCAAAGCTGATTCGTATTAAAGTTAGCCGCTTCGGTTGCCTTTTGCACATTCATACCAAACTCAGCCATGTTTAAAAAGAATTGAAGCAAATTCTGATCCTGGGTATCTCCGCCCTGAACTGCAGCCGATACGAATGGTTTACCATCTTTGATAAACAATGAAGGCGACAGGGTTACCCTTGGCCTTTTGCCCGGTGCAACAACATTGAAGGGATTTAAGGTAGAATCGAGCACAAAACTTTGCATCCTTTGACTCATCCCAATGCCTGTATTACCGGCAATACAGGCCGGAAGCCAGCCACCACTTGGGGTAACAGATACTACCCAACCGGCCTTGTCTGCAGCTTCTATCGATGTTGTTCCCCTCCACAAACGATCTTCATAAATTTCTTTTGGCGTATTATTCCCAAGGTCGTGCTTTGGCGCAAAGTTACGTTTGGTTGTATCGAGGTTAAAGCCTCTGCTTTTTAACAGATTTAAATAAGGGTTTTTCTTGCCCTCGTATGGGTAAGGATCACCAGGCCCTGTGTTTGCATCATTTTTATCAAGCTGAATAAGCGAGGCCCTTTGTTTTGCATAATCTTTACTTAACAGACCTTTCATCGGTTCAGCAGGACTTTGGTTTGGATCACCATAATAAAAATCGCGATCTGCAAAAGAAAGATTCATGGCCTGATAAACAGTATGGATATATTTTGAGCTATTGTAGCCCATTGCTTTTAGGTCGAAATTCTCTAATATATTCAAAGCTTGCAGTAAAACAGGGCCTTGTGTCCACTGTTTTAATTTGTATACTTTAATCCCTTTATAATCGGTGCTTAATGCTTCTTCTTCAACGGGTTTCCATTTAGCAAGATCATCCATGGTAATCAGACCTCCTTGTTCCTTACTCCCACGCACGAATTCTTTGGCGATGTCTCCTTTATAGAAACGATCGTAAGCGGCCATTAATGCCTCTTGTCGCGAGCTACCTTTCTCCAACGCAGCTTGCTCTGCTTCAACCATTTTGGTTAGGGTGGCCAATAGATCTTTTTGAATAAAAACCTCACCTGCTTCTGGCGCCTCACGCTTTTCGCCCAAATGCGGCAATAGCACCTTTTTACTGTAAGGCCAGGTTTTGATCAATTCTTTATCGCGCTCTATACTGTTTGCCGCCTGTGCTTCTATGGCATAACCCGCGGCCATGTGCATGGCAGGTGCCAGAACCTGTCCCAGACTCATGCTACCATATTTACTCAGCATATAAATCAGTCCGCCGGGTGTACCTGGCGTGGTTGCAGCCAAAGGGCCGTATTCTGGCGGAAAGCTATAACCTTTAGCTTTAAAAAAGGCTACGGTTGCTCCAGTTGGGGCAACGCCCATTGCATTAATCGCGATCACCTTTTTTGTATTCGGGTTGTAAATTAGTGCCTGTGTTTCTCCTCCCCAGCTTAAAGTATCCCACATGGTGCAGGTAGCAGCCAACATGGCACATGCTGCATCAACTGCATTTCCACCTTGCTGAAAGATCATCGACCCTGCTGTTGCTGCCATCGGCTTTCCTGTGATGGCCATCCAGCTGTTCCCATAAAGCATTGGCTTTTGCGTTTGCTGAGCAAATAAAGTGCGAAGAGAGAGTGATAGTAGCAGAAACAGGGCTAATTTTTTCATAGTTCCAATATAGCTAAAATATGTGCCACAGCAGTCCTTCACCTGCACAGCCCCCCTAATTATGGGTAATAAAACAAGCTTGTTACAAATTTAAGTACCACCAGAACAACTTACCCTAGTGCGCACAGTTAGCTTTTGGTAAATTCATCCACCTAGAAGAATGTAAGGTCCTGTTCTCATTTCTTTTTCTTGGGTTTGGGTTCAGGCAGTTCTGCAACAGTGATGCTAACCAGTTTTTTTAGCCAATCGCGATCTTCCAACTGCTCTTCGATTAGAAACTGATTTTTTGTACCCGGGTAAGGAGGTGCCTCCACAACATCTTTTATATACGCCCTTCCAGATAAGGTTGGCTTAACAAACAGCTTGTTGTCGCACACCAGTGCAAACAACTTATCATCAAAATACAAGCCGTATTCGCCAAACATTTTTTTATAAGTAACATGTCCGGAATAATCCATCTGATCTATTATAAAGTCTACGAATTTCTGTTCTGACGCCATTGTAAATTGATCTAATTTGAAAGGTGTGATATGAGTAAAGCTAAACGAATAATTGAAAAGAAAACCTTTAACTGTTTTCACTATTAAATTCTACATGCTTCAAGCACTAAGATAGGAACAATCGTCGATTATATTAAGTACGCCCATTCACTAATCATTGGTTATTCCTTTTCTTTTGATTCTGGTTTGCAATAATGGGCATAATCGCTAAATTTGTCGCCCAAATGAACAATTGACACAAAATATATGATTGTTCTAAACGGTAAAAAAGAATAAAATGGAAGAAAATGATTTTGTTTCAATCTGGCTGGAAGAAACCGGAAATCCAGCAATTGAGAAACTAGCGCAGCTAAATCTTGAAGTTGCCAATAAAACCACAAAAGTACTTGCAGAAAAAGGTGCAACAGAAAACGATCTTGCTTCCATACTGGATATTAATCCTGATGAAATTAAAAGGTGGTTAACTGGCAAACATGTCTTCAGCATCAAAACCATTAACGAAATTGTTATTGCAATGGCCGAAATTACTCAAAGAGAAGAGCAGCCTGAATTCCAATAAATATTCTATTATACTTTTAGTCGTTGTTAAGCGCTAGTTAAATCAATACAATCTTCCTTTAGGGTTATAAAACAGTCCTTTAATTGAATTTTAGCATATTTATTTGCAAAAATATTTAAAATAGGGTGTACTTAGCAGGCCTAGCCCAACTGACAGGGCTACAGTTGAAGCATTTAATTATTGGGGGCTATCCTTAATTATTTATCTACTGTAGTTTCGTTAAAGTTCACCGTTTTGAGCTTACTTACATTCTTTTGTTCGATGGCTTTTCCGGCATAACCAGGTTTATTTACACCCCATACCACATTGCTGTTAAGTAAACTGATGTATCCCGTATTTTCAAAATAAAACCCTGCAATTGCACTTTTAACAAGTCCTTCTACATTGCTCGGCCTACGATCGTATACGCCTCCTTCTTCCTTTGTGGTTTTATCAAGATAAACACTAACCTGATCAAAGTAGATCTCTGAAATTTTATCGGGGCTTTCGCCGCTGATATACACACCACTTTCTCCCGTACATCTGATATTGCTGAAATAAATATTTTTAACCGCTCCTACCTTTCCCTTGGTTTGTCCTTTTGGTAAACGCCAACCAGCATCTTTATTGTTGCTGGTTGCTCTTGGGTAAGCAGTAATATAAATCGGCTCTGCCTTGCCCCACCATACATCCGAAAAAAGTTTGGATTCGATAAACAGGTTGGAGAAAATTACGTTGTTTACTGTGCCCTCATCACGGTTTTGAATACCAATGCCGCGGTTGCTTTTCCTGATATTACAATTATTGATGAGCACATTACTGATCCGGTCCATATTTTCAGAACCTATTTTAATGGCGCATGAGCTAGAGGTCATGGTGCAGTTACTAATCACAATATTTTCGCAGGCACCATATTCTTCAAATTCACGTCTGTTTTTTAAGCAGATACAATCATCACCTGATTCGATAAAACAATTGGTAATCCTCACATTTTTACTATGATCAAGATCAATACCATCGCTGTTACGGATTTTAATACTGTTCAACAGCGTAATATTCGATATCGATACATCATTACAACCCACTAAATGGACCGTCCAGTAGGCTGAATTCTGAAAAGTTACCCCATCTATGTTCAGTTTATTACAACCGATCAAAGTAAGCAAATGCGGCCTGGGGTCTACAACATTAAAGGGTTTTAACACATATGAGTCGCTAAGCTCCTCCCCCATAAACGAAATCCCATTTCCATCAATTACACCTGTTCCACTGATGCTTACCTGTTCTAGTTTTTCCCCGCCTATCCAAACGGTTCCCTCGCCTTTGTTTTCACGAAAGGCACTTTGGGTATATAATTTTTCATCCGGACTAGCCAAGAGCTTAGCACCACCCTCCACTCTTAAATCGATGAACGATTTTAAGTTAAAAGGACCAGTTAAAAACACATAACCAGCTGGTACAATTACCTGCCCACCGCCTGCTGCAGCACAGGCATCGATGGTTTTCTGAATAGCAGCTGCATCATTGGTTTTGCCATCGCCAACTGCGCCGTAGTTTTTAATATTGTATAATTTATTTTGGGCCAGCGTGCCGAAAGAAATCAGCATTGCAAAAAAGAGTAATATTTTGATCTTCATTTTCAATTCATTAGGAATAAATACATAGAGCTATTTTAGGCAAAGACCCGTTTACCAAAAAACGGTATAAAGTGCTGCAAGAATACCACATATTATAACCGAGGCAATGGTAAATGCCGGAGTAACCTTAAACATGCTACGGTCTATTTCAAGACCCTGTGGATTATCTTTACTTTTCGGATCGGTTAACGTAACCAAAACCATCAAAATAATGATGATCACAAATACCCACGACATCCTGTTTAAGAAAGGGATTGGCTCAATGGCCCCATTGGTTAATGTGGGTAAAAATTTAAACAAGATAGATAATGGTATAGTTAGTAATGCAGCAGTTAGGGCTGCACGTGAAGTGGTTTTTTTCCAGAAAAAGCCCAGTAAAAAGATGGCAAAAACACCCGGTGAAATAAAACCGACATATTCTTGAATAAATTGATAAACCTGATCAAAACTTCGCAATGCAGGCGCAATAACGATAGCAATTAAGGATGCAATAACCACAGACCACCGACCAACTGAAACCAAACGTGTTTCTGAAGCTTCGGGTTTGATAAACTTTTTGTAAATATCAAGCGTAAATATGGTGGCTATACTATTGCATTTCCCTGCTAAAGAGGCCACAATAGCAGCAGTAAGTGCGGCAAAAGCAAGGCCTTTAATCCCTGCAGGCAATAAATTCATAAGTACCGGATAAGCATGATCTGGTTTAACCGTTCCTGCGGCATCGAGCATTTCTGAATGAAAATAACCACGTTGATAAAGCACATAAGCCGCAATACCTGGAATAACAACAATTACCGGAATTAGTAATTTTAAAAATGCAGCAAATATTAGTCCGTTGCGCCCGGTTTTTAAATCGGCTCCCAACGCCCTTTGAACGATATACTGGTTACAGCCCCAGTAATTTAAATTATTGATCCACAAACCACCTACCAGTACCGCAATACCTGGCAGTTCGTTGTAGAATTTATCTCCTTTCGAAAATATCATATGAAAATGATCAGACGCTTCACTGCGTAATAATGGAAGCGAGGCTAAAACACTTGGCGCATCTAATTTTTCGGCTACGAGTTTAAGTGCCATATAACAGGTAATCAACCCACCTGCAACTAAAACAAAAACCTGTATTACATCGGTATAACCAATTACCTTCATCCCACCCAGCGTAATGATAGCAGAAAAAATGGCCAGGAAAATGATGCATATATTAAAAGGAACGCCTGTAATGGTTTCAATAGCAATGGCACCAAGAAAGAAAATAGACGTCAAGTTTACAAACACATAAACGAGTAACCAAAAAACAGCCATCAGTGTACTCACCGTATTATTATAGCGGTTAGACAGGAACTGTGGCATAGTGTAAATTTTGTTCTTAATATAAATGGGTAGAAAGAATATGGCTACAATAATTAGCGTGGCGGCTGCCATCCATTCGTAACTTGCAATGGCAAGCCCCATAGCAAAACCCGAACCCGACATGCCAATAAAATGCTCGGCAGAAATATTAGACGCAATGATAGATGCACCAATTGCCCACCAGGTAAGTGAGCCTTCTGCCAGAAAATAATCTTTGGTATCGGTACGCTTTTTTTTCTTGCTCCGATAAACCCAATAGCCATATGCCGAAACAATAATAAAATACATCAAAAAAACAGCATAATCGAATGCAGACAGGTGGTTCATATAGATTTTATATTTGGGTTTTTTAAAAATCAGAAAAAATCCCAATGTTGGGGGCTAAATTCGATTATTTAATTACGTAAACGTTTTCGCCTAGCTTGTAGCAACAACATAGACTTATCCCCGTTAGCAGCCTGTTGATTCGCGCTTAGTGAGCACCGATTTCAATATAATATTCTGTTCATCATCCAGTTGTTTATTATTGAGAATTTTGAACAGGCATTTTGCCGCTTCGCGCCCGATTTCGAAGGCCGGCTGTGAGATTGTGGTAAGTGAGGGGCTCAACAGTTTTGCGGTACTCAGGTTCGAAAAGCTCAGTATTTTCACATCATCCGGAATCTTAAGGTCCATTTCTCTACAGGCGCAATAAGCAGGAATAATAAATTCTTCAATGGAAGAAAAAAGAGCATCGGGCTTATACTTTTTAAGCAGTTCCTTTATATGTTGCAGATTAAGGTCTTCGTCATCCTGATATTTAACAACGGGCTGCTCATCAGCAGCTATTCCATGCGTTTTCAGTGCATCAAGATAACCTGCAAACCTGGCTTTACCAGCTGGAAGATTTTCCAACCCATATAAATACGCAATTTTGGTACAACCGCATTCAATTAAATGCTCAGTCGCCTGAAAAGCAATTTCGTAATCATCGGTAGTTACTTTAACTGCATCCAGGTTTTCATAAACGCGGTCAAAAAACACCAATGGAATTTTCTTAACCAGGTTGGTATAATATTCACTGTTATACTCGCTGCTCGATACTGATGTAAGAATACCATCTACCCTGCCATTTAATAAACTATTGGTGAAGGCAACTTCTGCTTCTATATTCTCGTGGGTTTGATAAATAAGTACATGGTAACCGTATTGCCTTGCAATCTCCTCAATTCCTTTTATTGAGAGGGAGAAAAAGTTATTGGCTACACAGGGAATAATCACCGCTACCGTTTTAGTTTTATGGCTCCGTAGGTTGCTGGCGGCTGGATTGGGTGTATAATTTAACTCTTTGGCTAAGGTCCACACCCTGTTTTTAGTTTTTAAACTAATCTCGTAACTGTCATTGAGGGCCTTGGAAACGGTTGCGATGGAAATATTTAATTCCTGAGCCAACCGCTTAATGTTCACTGCTTCCGCCATGTCTTAAAAATTTGTTTAGTTAGTTTTTTCAGAGGAAAATGCCCCATATAACACTTTAGTTAGCGATATTATAGGTCAAAAGCTTCTTTTTCACCAGCATCTTCATCAAAAACAATCCAGCTTGCCCCAATTGTTAGAGCGGGTTTGCCGAATTTATGTTCATAACATTTGTTGGTTACAGCAATAAGATACTTCTTTTGACTAAGAAAAAGTATCTGCTACAAACGAAAATATGAAATAATCGTAATAACAACGTTTATTTCTTTTCTTTTATACATTTCACTAATGGGGATTCAGGCAGAAAAGGATGACCATTAGTGCAACTCAAGCCGTAACCTATTAAATATAAACAAATTAAAGTTGATTACACTCTAAAGAATTAAAATTTACTTAATCGTTTACGTAAATAAAATCGGCAAAATATAAAAGTTTAAGCTTCTAAAAACTCAACTTTAACTTATAAAACCAAAGAAAATCTTTAACCAATCCATTTCTAGCCTTATGAGAAACCAAAGCGAAACTTCAAAGGATAATCAAAATCCTTTGCAAAATCTTGATCAATGGGAAGAGGATATATTAATCCGCTACCCTGATCCAAAAAACATCAACGCTGAAAAAAAAGAAGAGCAGTTCAGAAATTATGATGAAACGGAAAAAGACAGCGTAAAAGAATTTTACAGGCTTAACCATACTTATCAAACCTATGATTTCGTAAAACAGAAAAAAGCAGATTATTTAAAATTCGACAAACAGGAGATGCCGATCTGGAGTGCTTTTGATTTTTTAAACAAACTGGTAGATGATTCTGATCCTGACACCGATCTGGACCAGATGCAGCACCTGTTACAAACATCAGAAGCCATTAGAAACGACGGCCACCCCGATTGGATGGTGTTGGTTGGTTTAATACACGATATGGGTAAGGTACTGTGCCTGTTCGGAGAACCACAGTGGGCCGTAGTGGGCGATACTTTTCCAGTAGGTTGCGCTTATTCAGATAAAATTGTTTATCCAGAATTTTTCAGTCAGAATCCGGATTTTAAAAACGAAACCTATCAGACCAAATTGGGTGTTTATACTCAAAATTGCGGTCTAGACAATGTAGACATGTCGTGGGGCCACGATGAATATGTATACCACATGATGAAGCCCTACATTCCGGAGCCAGGTTTATACATGCTCCGTTACCATTCCTTTTACTCGCAGCACAGGGAAAATGCATACGATCACCTGATGAATGAAAAAGATCATGAAATGTTTAAATGGGTTAACCTGTTTAATCCTTACGATTTGTACTCTAAAAACCCCAATCAGAAAAGCTGGGCAGAACTAGAACCTTATTACAAGGCACTTGTAGCTAAGTATTTACCAGCCACTATTAAATTTTAACATTCTATCTCAAAAACAGTATAACCAAATAAAACAAACCAATTTATGAACCTAAATCTACAAAAATCATGAGATTTAAATGTACAAGCTTAAAGTATGGCAGCATCTTTTTGCTGCTTTTACTCATCAGCCAGTCGTTCAACGCTGTCTTTGCGCAGGATGAACGAAAAATTACCGGGAATTTAATAGACACCGAAAACATGCCAATTATTGGTGCTTCGGTTTCGGTAAAGGGCACCAACAAAGTAACGGTTACCGGAGATAAAGGTGCTTTTAGCATCTCTGCCAAAAACGGCGACAAACTCGTATTTACTTTTATGGGCTACGAAGCCAAAGAAATCACTATTGGCACCGCATCGAGCTATAAAGTAACCATAAAAGAAGCGAATACCTCACTTACAGATGTAGTTGTGGTAGGATATGGAAAAGGGTCTCGCAAGGGCTTATCAAGTGCCATTACTTCAGTAAAACCTGAGGAATTAAATAAAGGAGCTATTGCAGATGTTGGGCAGCTGCTACAGGGTAAAGTTCCGGGGCTGAATATTAGTGCCAGTGGCGACCCCAACAAACCTGCGGCCGTAATCTTACGCGGTGCATCTACCGTTAATAGTCCAGGAGCACCTTTTTATGTTATAGATGGTATCCCTGGAGCCGATATTGCGGCGATAGCACCAGCCGATATTGCATCAATTGATGTATTAAAAGATGCCGCAGCAACTGCTATTTATGGTAACCGTGCAGCTAGTGGCGTAATTATAGTAACAACAAAACGTGGTAAATCGGGCATGCCGCAGTTAAGCTATAGCGGCTATATAGCTGCCGAAAAAGTAAGTAATCAGCTTGATTTAATGGATGCTGATCAATTAAGGGCTTACCTTACAGCTAACAAGGTTGCATTTTCGCCAAATGATGATAAAGGCGAAAATGTAAATTGGATGAAAGCCATTGAGCGTTCTACAGCATATTCGCAGAACCATAACCTTTCATTTAGCGGTGGTACCGATCACAGTAACTATAGCGCCAGCTTAAACTACTTTAACAAGGAGGGTATTTTAAATAAAAGTTCATTAAATCGTATTATTGGTCGATTAAACATAGATCAGTACGCATTCAATGATAAAGTAAAATTCAGTTTAAACCTATCCAATTCGAGTAGCAAGTCTATTAACGAGCCATTACAGAACATTGTATTGTTACAGGCTGCAAAGCGCTTACCTGTTTCGCCAATTTATAATGCAGATGGAAGTTATTTCGAAAACCTGAACAATACAGGTTATTTTAATCCGGTAGCCATTGCCGATAATGCACAGGACGAAACAAAATATAACGTTTTAATTGGCGGTTTTAATACGGAAGTAAAATTGCCGTTTGGCTTTACCTATAACATTAATTTATCTTACCAGAAAACTACCGCTGCCCATGGTGAATTTTACAGCAGTTATTTTGGAAAATACCCAACATCGAACTTTTACAATAACCCCGACCCAGGCATTGGCATAGCACATACCCTGATTGGAGGTGTGTTTGGCACTAACGGCTCGGCTCTAAGAAGCAATTTTGAAAACACCAATAAAATATTAGAAACATTCTTAACCTGGGATAAGAAAATCGGCGACCATACCTTAAATGCCGTACTGGGTTACAGTTATCAGGATAATATCGTAGGTGATGGCTTTCAAACTTCAAGCACCAATTTCCCAACAGATTTCGTTGGCTTTCAAAACCTTACCCTGGGTAACCCCTATGCCATTCCTACTTACCGCATTAATTTAGGAAATGACCTTGTTTATCAAAGAATCCTGATGATCTCTGACTTTTTCAGGTTAAATTATAATTATAAGAGTAAATACTTTTTGCAAGGTTCAATCAGACGTGATGGAAGCTCTGCATTCGGAAAAAATAACCAATGGGGTTATTTCCCGTCTGTTGGTTTAGCCTGGAGAGTAAGCGAAGAAGAATTCATGAAGGGCCAATCATTTGTTAGCGATTTAAAAATCCGTGCCAGTTATGGAGTAACTGGAAACTCTTCAGGTATAGGTGCCTATTATGGACAGTTAGTTTATGGTGGTTTCGGCACTTATTACAACAATGGTGTGCAGGCAGGGGCGTATGCACCTATCCAAGGTGCAAACCCCAATTTAAAATGGGAAAGGACATCAACCAAAAACATTGGTGTGGACTTTGGTATTTTAAATAACAAAATTACCGGTAGTGTAGATGTCTATGATAAAAATACCAATGGCATGCTTTTCAAATACAGTGTACCACAAGCACTTGTTCCGGGCGGCCAATTATACGCAAACGGTGGTAGCATCAGTAATAAAGGTATCGAAGTAAGTTTAAATGTATCACCAGTTGCTACCAAAAGTTTTTCATGGTTGAGTAGCATTAACATGGCCTATAATAAAAACAAAATTACAAGCTTACAAGGTCCTATTTCTAATGCAGATTCTATTCGTTACTCGGATCCTGAAGGGCCAGGACAAACCAATGCAACTTTACAGATTCTGAAAGTTGGTTACCCGCTTGGCCAGTTTTTTACGCTAAAATATGCAGGTAAAGATGCAAGTGGTAACTCGATGTTTTACAAACACGATGGTACTACAACGACTACACCAAGCATTGGAACCGATTATTTCTACCTGGGCAATGCGCAGCCAAAAGTAATAATGGGTTGGAGCAATACCTTCAAATATAAAGAATTGGAGCTGAACATCTTTTTAAGAGGAACCTTTGGTAATAAAATATTTAACGCCACCAAAGCTGATTTATCTTACACCGCAGGCGCAGCAGTTAATAATATACTAAACAGCGCTGCTGACGATAAAGTAACGGACACAAGAAACTCATTCTACTCAGACCGGTATATTGAAAGTGGTTCTTACGTACGTTTGGATAACGCAACTTTAGGCTATAATTTTAAAAACCTAATTAAGTATGTGAGTAATGTTAGGGTTTATTTATCAACCAATAATTTATTTACCATTACTGGATATAAAGGGATTGATCCTGAGATTAATCAAGGAGGTGCTGCCCCGGGTATAGATTATAATAACTTCTACCCTAAAACCCGTACTTTTTTACTAGGTCTTAACGCATCATTTTAAAACACAAATTTTAAAGACATGAAAAAGATATTATTTGGAATATTATTTGCGCTGACTGGTGCATTAATATTCACCTCCTGTCAAAAACTCGAGGTACCCGTTACATCAGAACTTTTACCAGAAACCTATCCCAAAACAGCCGCACAGTTAACATCGGCATCCGGAGCGGTATACATCAATTTAAGGAGCGATTATGCCACTACTTACTTTTTTTTACAAAGCTCATCAACAGATGAATCGGTGCTGCCAATTTTTGCTTCCGACTGGATTGACGGAAATAAGTACCTTGAATTGCATCGCCACACCTGGACAAAAGACAATGCTTGGGTTGCAGCAGGTTGGTCTTATTTGACCAACATTATCGGCACTGCCAATCAAACCATTTCGATTATTAGCGAGTCGGCACCAGCGGGTGCAGCAAAAAACACCAACCTTGCAGAATTAAAAACCATGCGGGCCCTGTCGTACTTTATGATGATGGATTTATATGGCAATGTTCCGTTAGATACCTTGTATGGCAGCACAGCATTAAAAACAAATTCGACACGTGTACAGGTATTCAACTATGTAGAAAGCGAGCTTAAAGCGGCTATCCCCTATTTAAAATCGACTAGTGGTATGGCAACCTATGGTTTACCAACAAAATACCTGGCTTATTCGATATTGGCAAAAATGTACTTAAATGCAGCAGTGTACACTGGAACAGCACGTTATGATGATTGTATAGCGGCCTGCGACCAGATAATTAGTTCAGGCTTGTATAGCATAGAACCAATGTCGAGCTATCTACAGATGTTTTATCCCACCAATGGGCCAACGCAAAAAGAATTTATTTTTGCAATTCCATTTGATGCGTCTACCTCTACCGGCAATATGTTTATGGCCCGTTACGATTTAAACCGTAACCTTGGTATACGTTATCAATACTCTGGCTCCACACCGGGCACATTTACCAACCCGGTTATGAACCAAAGCAGTGGCGGGGGCTTATCAAACAATAAACCGAGCGGTCCGCGAATGACTACAACTGAGTTTTATGCAAATTTTAACGATTCGAACGACATCAGAAACAAACAATGGCTTACCGGCCCACAGTACTGGCCAGATGGAAGTCCGATTATGGTGAGCACCACTAATTTAGGTTACGATCAGTTTTATACTGGTGGAACTACGGCTGGAGCGTTACCTTATACCTATGCGCTAAATTTAACTCCGTTGAGCAGTTCACGTTTAGGTGCAAATGCTTACGATTTAGGGAAGGATGAAATTGCCTGGAATACCGGCTACCGCAACATTAAATTTTTACCAGATTACACCAATCCAATTAGCCGGAACCAAAACAACGATATGCCATTATTCCGCTATTCAGATATTATCCTCATGAAAGCAGAGGCTATATTCAGAGGTGGAACGCCAACGTTAGGTGCTACAGCAATAGGTTTGGTAAACAGTGTACGAAGCAACCGTACCACTTCTGCTGCTTTAGGAGCATTAACATTGGATGTACTTTACAATGAGCGTTCGAAAGAATTTGCATGGGAATGCTGGCACCGTAATGATATGATCAGGTTCGGTAAATTTGAGAACACTTATGGTTTATCTAAAACCAATACCGATACTTATCGCCGTATATTCCCAATTCCAAGTACAGCAATAGCGACAAACAATACATTGGTTCAAAACCCCGGTTATAATTAACCCTCGGTAAACAATACAAAAATTTCTCTGGTGTAAAAGCCAGAGAAATTTCTTTTTTCCCATCCTGTTTAAGGCCGATGGTCCATCAAAATTTCTCAATCACCTTAAATTTATCTCCATGAGGAAACACTTACTTTTACTGATTTCCCTATTTACCTATTGCTCATTGCAAGCTCAGGTTTTACTAAAAACACAATCTGAAGCCACCACACCAACCAAAACTTTAACTAAAGATGCCTTATCGCTTAATTTCATTGCCATGGGCGATTGGGGCCGTAACGGTGCCGACCATCAGAAACAGGTAGCGCAACAAATGGGGATAACCGCAGCAGATGTTAAAGCACAGTTTATCATTTCCACAGGCGATAACTTCTACCCTAGCGGTGTAATCAGTGAGCACGATCCACTTTTTAAATATTCTTTTGAAGATATTTATACTGCATTTTCTTTGCAATGGGATTGGTATCCGGTACTGGGTAACCACGATTATAAATCCAATCCAGATGCCCAGGTAGCCTATTCAAAAATAAGTAGAAGATGGAAAATGCCTGCCCGTTATTATGCAAAGAAATTTCCTATTAACGGAGACCTGAACAATCAGGTATTGATTGCTTTTATCGATACCAACCCTTTAATTCCAGAATTTTACAAAAATTCAGAATACGGCCCAAACGTAAAAGGCCAGGATACTACCCAACAAAAACGATGGCTTACTAAAGTATTAAGTGATGAAGATCCAAGCATCAGATGGAAAATTGTTGTGGGTCATCACCCCATGTATACTGGAGGAAGCCGCACAGACGGATATGATACCAAAGCAATCCGCCGTTCTCTTAAACCGGTTTTTGATCGTTATGGCGTAGATGTATACCTCACCGGGCACGAGCACAGCTTGCAGTACATTAAACCTGAAGGCAAAACGCATCATTTCATTTCAGGCGCAGCATCAGAAAAAACACCTGTAAAACTCATTGATGATGCCCAGATGGTGGCTTCTATTTATGGTTTCATGCTTTTTTCGGTCGGCAAAGATTTAATCCGCGTACAAACCATTAACGATGAAGGAGAAATTATTTATAATACCATTATCAAAAAATAAATGCTGCTTTTCTCCGAACAGCGCTTATTTTTAGAAAACAAAAATCGCCCATCATTAGCTTAAAAATATTATGGCCATTACCGAAACTGCACCACAGGATTTGCTTTTACCGAAAAAGAAAAGATTACTTTCTTTAGATGCCTTACGCGGTTTTGACATGTTCTGGATTATTAGTGGAGAAGGTATTTTCCACGGACTGGCCAACGGTGTAATGAAAGAACACCATTTGATCAGAAATCCCAATGATTGGACCATCGCCAGTAATGGCCATTTATCGTTTCTCGAAAGTTTTTTGGTTGGCATCAGCAACCAGCTTCATCACTCCCTTTGGAATGGTTTTACTTTTTACGACCTGATTTTTCCACTTTTCATTTTTATCTCAGGTGTTTCGATGCCATTTTCTTACGAAAAACATTTAAATGCCGGAAATGATAAAAAAAAATCAGCAAAAGGTATTTATTATGCCCTGATCAGAAGAACACTGATTTTAATCTTTCTTGGAATGGTGGTAAACGGCCTGCTCAAATGGGAAGGCTACGAAAATACACGTTTCGCGAGCGTACTTGGCCGTATTGCCCTATCCACTTTTTTTGCAGCTTTAATTTACCTCAATTTTTCGTTACGCAAACAGCTTATCTGGCTGCTGGGCATTTTATTGGGCTATTACATCATCATGATAGCCATACCTGTTCCTGGTTTTGGAAATGGCGTTTTAACACCCGAAGGTAATCTGGCAGCATATGTAGATCGCTTATTGTTGCCTGGCAAACTCCATCGTGCAGTTTACGACCCAGAAGGTTTGCTGAGCACTATTCCTGCCATTGCAACAGCACTTTTAGGGGTATTTACAGGAACATTTCTAAATACTAAAAATAACCGTTTCAGTTTGGTTCTAAAAGCTTTCTACCTCTTTATAGCAGGCATAATATTGGTTTCGCTTGGATTATTATGGAACCTAATTTTTCCGGTTAATAAAAATATGTGGACAAGCTCTTTTGTGTTGGTTGCCGGTGGATGCAGTCTGGTGCTGTTCTCAGTCTTCTATTACATTATTGATGTTAAAACTTATCAAAAATGGAGCTTGCCCTTCATCTGGATTGGTACTAATTCTATTTTAATTTACGTTTGTGCCCATGGCCTTTTCAATTTCGAATCTACTTCACAATTCCTCTTTGGCGGAGTTATCGCTAAAATTCCTTTAGGCTGGCAACAGGCAGGTTTATGGCTAGGTGTTCTACTGATACAGCTTGGGATATTGAAATTTCTCTATGATAGAAAATGGTTTTTAAAAATTTAAGGCAAAGCCAGTAGATTCCATACGCTAAGTAATACTAGAAAGATCCTGAAACGGGTTCAGGATGACGAAACGAGCGATATTAAAAACACCAAATTACCCTTGAAGAACAAAGAAGCAATAAAAGAACTTCCTTTAATATCAAGTCCTGCCCCCACTATACTATACATAACATATGTTGTTAACTGATTTAAAAATTAGAGCATCAAAATTCAAAAAAGGAATACAGTTTCTGTTTCTTTCGGCTATAGCGATCATTTATACAAACGTTGTTTATGCACAAAAACAGCCTTTAATTCCTTACGTTCAACCATTTTCGGGTACTTCTGCAAGCACCACATTGGCCAGCCAGCATATTGAAAATAAAACCGAACGCCTGGCCAATACCATTCCAGCTGTAGCACCGCCTTTTAGTATGACGCAATGGACGCCCCAGACCCAGCTCACAGAAAAAAAATGCCTGGCACCTTATTATTACAACAACAAAAAGTTTTACGGCTTTAGGGCAAGCCATTGGATCAGTGGTTCTTGTACCCAAGATTACGGAAGCTTCACCATTATGCCCATTTCAGGCCAGCTTAAAACCAATGCAGCTCAATATGCAGAAAATTATGCCCACGAAAACGAAGTTTCTACCCCCTCCTATTACAAATTAAAATTACCTCAACATCAACTGTTAACAGAAATTACAGCCAGCCTTAGAAGCGGTGTAATGCGGATCACCGCACTAAAAACAGATAGCGTTTATATTTTAGTCACGCCCAATAGCGATCAGAACAAAGGTTTTATTCAGGTTGATGCAGAAAAAGGTGAAATTTCCGGATATAATCCTGTTCACCGGATTTATCAGGGATGGGGAGAACCTGCAGGCTTTAGTGGTTATTTTTACATCCGGTTCAAAAAAAACTTTACCTCAGCAGGGGTTTATAGCGAAGGCCATATTTTCAATCAGCAAAACATCAGCAATAAAAAGGATATTGGTGCTTATGCAGGCTTTAAACTGCAAAAAGGAGAACAGTTAGTGATTTATTCCGGCACCTCTTTTACAAGTATCGCAGCTGCCAAGGCCAACTTGGAAAGTGAGATCAAAAATGATAATTTTGATACTGTTTTAGCACATACCAATCAGGCTTGGGAAAAATCCCTATCACAGGTACGTATTTCAGACACAAATGAAAAAGGGAAAAAAATCTTTTACACGGCCCTCTATCATGCCATGCAACATCCCAGGCTATACAATGATGTAGATGGGAAATATCCGCAATTTGATGGAAATTATCAGAACAAAACAATAAATAAAGGCAATTATTACGATGATTTTTCGATGTGGGATATTTACCGCGCGCAATTACCTTTAATTGAACTATTGAATCCCAACTTAGCTAATAGCCTGGTTAATTCGATGATATTAAAAGGTCAGCAAGGTGGTTGGATGCCTATTTTCCCTTGCTGGAACAGTTATACTGCCGCCATGATCGGCGATCATGCTACTGCTTTCATCGCTTCGGCATATAATAAGGGGATCCGCAATTATGATATTAATGAAGCTTACCGATTGATGAGGCAAAATGCCTTTCAAATGCCCGATTCTGTCGATTATCTGAATGGAAAAGGCCGGCGTGGAATTAACAGTTATTTAAAGTATGGCTATATTCCATTAGAAGACAGTATCCCAAACGCTTTTCATAAAAAGGAACAGGTAAGTAGAACCTTAGAGTATGCATACGATGATTATGCCCTCGCAAGTATCGCGAAAGATTTGGGCAAAGAAGCCGATTACCGGGAGCTATCAAAACGATCGCTTAATTACCAACATGTTTTTGATCCCAATGTTGGAATGGTTAGAGGGCGTTTTGCCAATGGCAACTGGTACAAGCCTTTTTATCCCGATCACCGCGAACCTTATATTACAGAAGGAACCCCAAGACAATATACTTTTTATGTTCCGCATGATATGCCCGGACTGATCAAGTTGATGGGTGGGCGTAAAAATCTCGAAAACGAACTGGATTCGCTCTTTAATAAAAAAGAATATTGGCATGGGAATGAACCTGGGCACCAGATTCCATTTTTATACAACTACACTTCTTCTCCATGGAAAACCCAGATGCAAGTATCACGCATTTTGGCTGAAGAGTATGGGGAAGGCGCTGGTGGTTTAAGTGGCAACGACGATGCGGGGCAAATGTCGGCATGGTATGTATTTGCAGCACTTGGCTTTTATCCGGTAGATCCTGTTTCAGGAAACTATCAACTCACCAGTCCTTTGTTTAAAGAGGCTACAATATCTTTCAGAAATGGCAAAAAATTAGTTATAACAGCCATTAAAAAGAGCAAAAATTCTATTTACATTTCAAAAATCAGTTTAAATGGAAAGCCTTTTACCCAAAACCAAATTAAACACCAATTGCTGGTGCAAGGCGGAAAATTAATCTTTTACCTGCAAGATCGACCAGCCGTGCTCTGAATCCTGAAAAACCAATCTAAACATAAATTAATAATCGTGCTCAGAGGAAGCCAAACAGCTAAATAACAGAAAAACATTTCAACCCCAGTTAATCTTTAAACAAAACCAAGATCATTAGTATTGCACTTAACACGAGGATAAAAAGTATCATTCTTTTGGGAAAGACATTTTCACCCGCCTCATTACCGGTTTTATCTGATGTTTTTAAAGTTTTCTTTTCAACCTTCATAGTTAGATTGGTATAGATAGGATTTGACTGTTTTTGAGCCAAAAAGATTAAGAGGAAAAAAATATCTTTATTCATTGACCGTATCGCTCAAAACATCAATATTAAAACACCGGCCTACACATCCCCGAAAAATTGATTCTGGGCAAATGGGAACCCTTATCTTAGGAAAAGCATACCATGTATTTTTTTTTGTCGATGCACGCTCCACCAAACACTTAACAAACAAACAATAACCTGCTAACCTTGAGGAAACATTGATTGACTAATTTACAAATGCATTTGCCTACCCTAGGCAGAAAACAGGTAAACAAAAAAGTTTCGACAAATAGCAAGCTATGAAACAGCAAGCCAGAACGATCCCAGGAAAACTGGTAGATTTTGATTATAACAAATACAGGTTACCAACATTTGTAATGCAGTTTAAACCCTCCGTTTATCAAGACGGTGATTGTTATTATGCCGTATTATCCTTTGAAGAGGAACACGATGTTTCAGGTCTTGGAACCTCTCCTGAGGATGCACTGATAGACTGGAATGATAAAGTATGTGAAATGCTTGCCCTATCGGGCGCTTTACGCACATCGCTAAGTGCCAAAAACAAATAATTACCACAAAAACAGGCCATTTTAATCTTCGCCAAAATTTATATTGATGAGCCGTGATATAGCTTAACGGCCCGGTATTTGATGAGGACTATTATGATCAGCTGAATTTTCCCGACAACTGTTACTTGAGATCAAAAGACAATGCAATTAATCTGGAGCAACGAAAATTTGAAAAGTTTGGTCTTTTAATTATTTTTATCTTATCTGAAAAGCTAAACTAAAGAATCATGGCCGGTGCGCAGGAAAACAACAAATGGGACTCCTATAACGGCGCTTCCCCACTTATTGCCCTATACAATAGTTTTCACCCCCTAACTGTTGAAATGGAGGCACTTATCGATAGCCACACCTTTCCTGTGAGTTTCCGCAAGAACAGATATATTATCTCTCCGATAGACCGTAATAGATATCTTTACCTGATTTTAAAAGGAGTAGTAAGGGGGTTCTATAAGGACTCGGGAACAGAGATCACTTCCTGGATCTGTCAGGAAAACGAAATTGTAGGGACCATTCGCAATCTATGGACTGAAGAAGAATCAGACGAATACCTCCAGGCAATAGAGGATGTAGAGCTGATTGCCATACCTCATGAACTCACGACTATGCTTTATAAAAATTTTGCAGAGGCAAACATTATTGGCAGAAAGATCATGGAGCTTCATTATAGGGGAGCGTATAACAGGGGCTTTATCTGCCAGATTCCCTCTGCGACGGGCCGCTATAAACACCTGCTATGGGCTTTCCCCTGGATGATTAACCGTGTACCGCTCCGGTATGTTGCTTCGTTCCTTGGCCTAAGACTGGAAACGCTAAGCAGGATCCGATCAGTAGAAAACAAAAGAATATAAAACATAGTCTGCGTTATTTTTAATTTTATTGTTTAAAATCTTGCTGAAGGCATGAAAATATTAAAGGCTGCTGATGCATTTGATAAATCAGCAAAAATAGACCAGGAAATAAATACAAGATCTATTTTATTCAAAAAAAGGGGGATTTCTTACCAATCAGTCTTAATTTACCCGTTAATTTGTCATTTATACACCTAATTCCCTCCATAAAAGATATTGATATTTGTTATAACTATTAATATCAAACCATTATGAACAACACAAAAAAAGTAGATGAGTTTATCGCTAAACTTGAACACCCGCTTAAAGCAGAACTCGAAGCAGTAAGATCTATTATTGTCAATGCAAACCCTAAAATAGAAGAAGACATAAAGTGGGGAGGCCCTAGTTTTTTTTACAAAGAAGACCTGGCCACTTTCAATCCAAGGATCAAAAACTATGTAGCCCTTATCTTTCACAAAGGAGCACTCATTAATGTAAAATCAGACTTTCTTGAAGAGGCAACCAAGGGAAAGGTTTATGCGAAATTTTGTTCTATGGATCAGGTAATAGCAAACAAGGAGCTGATTGAAAAAATGGTTAATACCTGGGTTGAGCTGATGGATAAATAAATTCGCTTTGCCCTCTAAAGTCGTCTTGGCAGAACAATTTTCGAAACATTTCTTGCATGTACTAAGTCCTTGGTGAGTTTACTGCCTCCAGAACGACAATAAAGAAATACTGAGTTCAAGTCTAATTTTTAATTTATGGCTCATGCTGCTTTTATTTATAGCTCATTTTGTGGCTGTATTGAGCTATATTCTTTATTAAAATGAGCTTCATCTTGTGACGCATCAATGTTCGCTTTATTTCTTTTGGATAATCTTAAAACCGCTAAAAGATGCATCACCAGAGGCATCACCATAAGTAGCATGATAAACACCAACCTGTAAGCCGCTACTCCCCAAATCATCCCTTTTTACAGGGCTGCCAGGAAGATCTACCCAAGCCTTTCCATCACTGCTACCACGCATAAAAAATGTGTTTCCTACCCGTTGTATCTGCAGATGCCTATAAAAAGCCCACCCAGAGAGGTTGTTCGTCTGCTTTCTGCCGCCATTCCCAAGGTCGGTAACAATATTTCCAACGCCCCAGCCTGGCATAATGCCGTTTTGTAAAAGCATTCTTCCATTTGTTGAAGCTTTAACCATTATACCTGCCTCATTTGCACCATAGGCTTTCTTCTCCTTGAGCCCTAGCATATCTGAAAGCATTACCTCGGCGATAAAATCACCCTCAACATTGTTGTAGGCAAAAGGCCCTATTGCCTCCGATCCATCCCAAAATGTATTGTGCGAAACCATTTTTAGGATACCCGATTGTTGTATAACGGTATCTGCATTTCCCAATATACCATCCCAGGAAGTTCCTGATAGGCCATCTTTTGTTGCCGGAACTGACCGGGCCGCCCCACCCTGTTTTCTGATCACAAATTGTGAAGAATCTGTTCTAACAGCAAACGGAAGAGATGTTTGGGTAACATTTCCAAAATTATCCCTGATTTTCACCGTATAACGATAACTGCTTTGTGGAAGGACCGAAAAATCCATATAATCTGATGACCGTAACCATTTCGCATCTTCGTTATCTTTATCATTTTTAAAAAGATATTCGAGATCATTGCCTGGCAGTTCAGGTTTATCCGCCGCCATATAAACCATACCTGGTGTAACTGCCGATGGTTTTGAGGCAAATGATGCTTTTAAGTTGCCTGTGCCCAAGGTTTGTTTCCAAAAATTAAATTCTTTTAAGCAAGCACTATAATCAAGACCATAATTGTATATTGAAATTGATGATATTGCTGTTGTGGCACCTGGTCTTCCGCCAGAAGATTCAATCAAAATACGCTGGTCTCTTTGATTATTAGGTACCAGTGCATAACTGGCCGGTTTACCATTGATAAATACCTCGAACTTGCCCTGAGAAAAAGAACAGATTAACTGTTGCCATTTTCCATTACCCACTATCCTTACGGCTTTATTTCCTTTACCAAAAAACAGATCTGTTTTTGAACCAACAGCAGGTAAAAGAGAAAAAACAGCACTAAATGGTTTTGAAAAACCGACCTCTTTTGTAATGTTACCTCTCATAAGGATTTTACTACCATTGGCCAATACAGCAGCTGTTTTTCCATTAATATCGGCAACTTCCACATTCCCCTTGCACGTCAGTTCTCCCAAAGCTGCCCCATTATTGGGCCAGCTTGCTAAATCCCCATATTCAAGGTTTTTTGCAGCTGCGTACAGAACCGTATGGTTAGTTATGCCTTTTGTATAAGCTGCTTTAATCTCTGTATCGGTTAATGGGATATCATAAATTTTCAAAGCGGCCAGCGCACCAGAAAACCCTGAAGTTCCATCATCATTTCCGCCAACAAGAAACCTGGTAAGATTATTTACGAAAAGCATTCTTCTTTCTGCCCTATCCAATTTTCCATCAACATATATACGCTCCATTGTCCCATCAAAAACCATGGTAATCACATGCCACTCATTTGCTTTGGGTAAATTCCTATATCCTAAATTTGCCCAGCCAAGATGGGTGGCAGCGCCTGCACCTTTACTATTCCCATAACCTACCGCAGCATTGCTTAAATCAACACCACCCCGTCCTGTCCATGAAATGATGGTTTCTTCTTTATTAATCTCTGGGTTCAGCACCCACATACTCACGCTATAACTGCTATTCCCCAGCATAGATGAAGGCGCACGAACGGATGACGACAGGCGCTCGGTGCCAGAGAAAACCAAAGCTTTTTTTCCACCTATCATTGAAGTAACTGGCTTGTTTGTTCCGTTAGCAGAAAACACACCGCCCAATTTTCCATTATTTTGAACATGAGCTGCTATTGATCCTATCCGAAGGTGATCAAAGTTCAGATCCACCAACAGTCCCTTCGGTTCAAAATGTTGCAAAGATTCCCTTTTTTTGATGTTGGTGTTCATCACTGGATTATATTCGGCATTGTCGAAAACCTTAATGTTCCATATCGCCTTATTTAGGCCCGGATATTCTGTCCGTAAAATTGTTGTACGCAGATATCTGGCCTTAATGTTCCCAAAATCGACCATTGGACTTCCATGTTGGGTGTTTTTACTCTTATCAATGTACAGTCCCCATGTTTTGCCATCGAGCGAATATTCGATTTTGTATTGATAGTACCAGGTTGCATATTCAAATTGAGTATGTACACTTTTAACATCATAGACTCGGCCTAAATCAACTTGGATCCATGAGGGGCCGATATTGTTTTTGGCTTTCCATAAAGTTCCGTTATTATCATCGAATGCAAATTCTGATTTAAAATCCTGATCATAAGCTGAAGAGGCCACAGCAGTTTTGMCCAGCGCCAGATTTGGATGCGGATTCGCATTTTTTGCCAAATAGCCGATTCCGGAATGTGTAGGCACCAGCTTCAGTATATTTCCTTTCTCATCGAAGATCATTTTATCTGCCGCTACCTGCCTGTGATAGCCACCGTCGTTGTGTGGGTTATTATGCCGGTGATAAACCAGGTAAAAATCATCTCCCTGCTGCAGAACAGACTGATGCCCTGGTCCGTGCACCGTTCCATCGCCATTTGTGGCAAGGATTGGATTATCCGCGGCATACTTAAAAGGTCCCATCGGGTTGCTTGCAGTGGCATACTGTACCCTGTAAGTTCCATCTTCGCAATAACCGGATGAATAAGTAAGATAGTAGATTCCATTTCTTTTAAATACAAATGGAGCCTCGAAAAAGTCTTTTGCATCGGTATTTGGAATCTGAGCAAGTTTTGAAAAGGACTTCATGTCGTCATTCAATAAGCCAACACCGCAACCATGGCCCGGATAAATGCCCCAGGTACCCCAATACATATAATACTTACCATCGTCATCTTTAAAAGTCTGCCCATCAAGTGTGATCACCTTGGGTACCATAAAATTTGAAACTATTGGTTTTCCGGGTGCCAAAAGGGATGTCCATGGGCCAACTGGCGTTGCTGAAGATGCACCAAATATTTCAACGGGCTGACAGTAATATAGATAATACTTTCCATCAGGACCCTGTGTTGCATCCGGTGCCCAGTAATGATGGGTTGTTGGCCAGTTCATATCCTGCATGGTCCAGTTCACAAAATCTTTTGACGTCCATACCTGCGATGGTCCAAATCCGCCTCCATTGCCATCGGTTGTTGCATAAATATAAAAAGTATCTCCAAATTTTTTAACCGTTGGATCTGCAAAATAACCTGGTATAACAGGATTGCCCTGCCCCTTCGTCAAATGCCGAGATTGCGCCATTATAGGTTGGAAAGCGCTACATAAGAGAAAAAAAACGAAGAGGTTTAGATAAATGTTTTTCATAATTAATTGTTGATATCCCGACCTATAAAAACCAGAGTTGATTGATCAGGATGTAAATATAAATGAAGCGTCATCTAGATTTCCGTTGTATATTGATGCATAACATTATTATTTTAACCAAGCACCCCAATCTTTGTTGTACGGCGGGGTACTTGTTAAAATCTAGTAGCTATCAGATAAAAAAGAAGCATAAAAACACAGGGCTTCTTCATAGTTTTATCGATGAATTTTAAGGATTGTTTTTATTCAATATTCTTTAAATTCATTTGCGCTTAGTAAAAGATCCGGGTATAAAATATCTTGATATAAACAGATCTAAGAAGGGTCTTATTGATAAAATGATTTAAACATGAAAATATACAAAGTATTCTTGCGTACCATACTGTTCCCAACTATTTTAGCCATGGGTATCACTTCTGCCAATGCACAAAATGGAGATCAGATATTAGACGGGATCGGCGAAACAGGAATGAGTGCGCGTTATATCTTTAATGGAGATGCCAAAGACTGGTCTCGAAATAATTTTCATGCAAAATTTCAGGGCGACGGAGTCAAATTTATCAACGACAGCCGATTTGGAAAGGTTTTGTCGCTCTCTGGGGATAACAATTCCTTTGTCACAATTCCAGGAGAAGTATTAACAGATATAGAATCGCTCAGCATATCAGGATGGATATACCTCCGTTCTAAGCAGCCCGGCCAGCGGTTTTTTGATTTCGGGAAGGACGTAACCAAACATTTTTTTGTGGCCCCTGTTGGAACAAATGCTCAGGAAGGTTTCCAGACATCGATCACGGCAAAGGAAAACAATAAAAACACAGCGGTTTCTCCTGCTTTAGAACTGAATAAATGGATCTATATTACCATTGTGATAGATATTCCATCAAAATCTATGGTGACCTATGTGAATAGCAAGCCTGTGGCCGAAGCTAAGCACATCCCCCTGGAGTTAACAATGGTATTCGATCAGCAATCAGGGGCAAAAAACCTGTTGTATATCGGAAAATCGCTAGTACCGGGAGATCCTTATCTGAATGCCATGATACATGATTTCCGTATTTACCGGGTTCCGTTAAGTGCGGGGCAGGTTGCCGGAATTTATCGCAATGCCCAAAGAGGTAATCAGGAAAGTGCGGTAAATGTAGGTAAGCGTGAAGATGATCTCCCAAAGTTTTCTTCAGGCACTCCACAGCTTTACAATACTTATTTAGCCCATGTATCAGATATTCAGGTGGAAACAGAAGTAGGAAATTTACCACGGTTACCCAGTTATGTACCGGGCACCTACAAGAATAAGATGAAAGGTCCAAAAGTACGTGTGTTGTGGCCTTCTCCAACTGATAATAGCACGGTCTTGAAACCTGGAAGTTACACCGTTACCGGGCGTGTTGCGGGAACGTCTTTTCAACCTAAAGCATTTGTAACCATAAAAGCGCTTAAAAAATCAGCCTCGCCAGCCTTAAAGCTAGAACCATTTGCTTTAAACAGGGTTTCTCTACAAACGGATGTTCATGGCCATGCAACCAAATTTATCGAAAACCGTGATAAATTTATCAAAACATTAGCTAAAACCGCCCCTAACTCTTTCCTCTACATGTTCCGCCAAGCTTTTGGCCAGAAACAACCCGAAGGAGCAAAACCTCTGGGGGTATGGGACAGTGAAGATACCAAATTAAGGGGGCATGCCACAGGCCACTACCTTTCGGCAATTGCCCAGGCCTATGCTGGTACCGGATATGACAAGGCACTGCAGGCCAATTTCTCAAAAAAAATGGAGTATATGATCAATACACTCTATGAACTATCGCAATTATCAGGGAACCCTAAAAATTCAGATTCCACCTCGGTATCTGATCCGAGCGCTGTGCCGCATGGCCCCGGTAAATCAGATTATGATTCTGACCTTAGTGCATCGGGCATCCGTACAGATTATTGGAACTGGGGAAAAGGATTCATCAGCGCCTATCCTCCCGATCAGTTTATCATGTTGGAAAACGGAGCGAAATATGGAGGACAGAAAAACCAGGTTTGGGCCCCATATTATACCTTGCATAAAATTTTGGCTGGCTTAATAGACGTATATGAGGTAAGTGGCAATAAAAAATCACTTAAAATAGCTACTGACATGAGTGACTGGGTATATACCCGCTTAAGCCAGCTGCCTCAGGAAACGCTTATCAGGATGTGGAATACTTACATCGCCGGAGAGTACGGGGGCATGAATGATGTAATGGCCCGTTTATACCAGATTACAAATGATCCGAAATACCTAAAAACAGCACAATTATTTGATAATATAAAGGTTTTCTTTGGTGATACAGTACATTCGCATGGGCTGGCCAAAAACGTAGATATTTTCCGTGGACTGCATGCTAATCAGCACATACCCCAAATTGTAGGGAGTATCGAAATGTACAGGGTATCCAATAAACCTGAATATTACAGTATAGCGGATAACTTCTGGCACAAAATGGTAGACGATTACATGTATAGTATCGGAGGCGTTGCAGGTGCCCGTAACCCTGCCAATGCGGAGTGTTTTATTGCGCAGCCAGCTACCTTGTACGAAAATGGCTTCTCTGAAGGAGGGCAGAATGAAACCTGTGCCACCTATAATATGCTAAAACTGACCGGAGACCTTTTTCTATTCGATCAGCGGGCAGAGCTGATGGATTATTATGAGCGTGGCTTATACAATCATATCCTGGCATCTGTTGCCCTGAACAGTCCTGCCAATACTTATCATGTACCACTCAGACCAGGATCTGTTAAACAATTTGGCAATGCGGATATGACAGGTTTTACCTGCTGTAACGGCACTGCGATAGAGAGCAGCACCAAATTACAAAATTCAATTTACTTTAAAAGTAAAGATAACCAGGCGCTTTATGTGAACCTGTACATTCCCTCAATACTAACATGGACAGAACGCCAGATTAGGGTAGAACAGACAACAAATTTCCCAAAAGAAGACCACACCCGCCTCACAATTAAGGGCAGCGGAAAATTTGATCTCAATGTGCGTGTGCCAGGCTGGGCCACCAAAGGATTCTTTGTAAAGATCAACGGGAAAGAACAAAAGTTTCAGGCTGAGCCAGGCAGTTACCTAAAGATAAGCCGTACCTGGAAAAATGGCGATATTGTGGATTTAAAGATGCCATTCCAATTCCACCTCGATCCGGTTATGGATCAGCAGAACATTGCCAGTTTGTTTTACGGACCGGTATTGTTGGCAGCGCAGGAACCAGAAGCCAGAAAAGATTGGCGTAAAGTAACCTTGGATGCCAAAGATATTGGCAAATCAATCAAGGGTGATCCACAATCTTTACAGTTCACTATTGATGATGTTGTTTTCAAACCATTTTACGAAACATATGGGCGTCATTCTGTTTACCTGGATGTTACATTAAAATAAGCACTGTTGCGCTAATAGCTGAAGAATGGCCCCATAGGTCACACTTAATGTTTTTCACATTGTAAAATTCCAGTATAGGAATTTTGTTTGTGCTGGAGTATTGATTTATAAAAATTCAATCTCTCCTATGGTTTTAATCATTTATCGCTACCAGATGATTATCTCATTTTCATATCTTTTGGATAAAAAAGAGAAGAGGCTGTGTTCTTTTTGAAGAAACAGCCTCTCACAAAGCAAACAAAATCTTTACTTACTTGCCCTTTCAGTTAATTCTTTAACATTTTTGACCAGAAGACTAAATTCTTCTTTATCATATAATCTGGTTAAAAATCTGATGTAACCATCCCGGTCGATCACTACGTTACGTGTTACACCGGCTTTTTTATCGGCAAATTTCTGGAAAATTTTAGCGCCGGGATCTAGGGCCAATGGATAAGTGATATTCATGTCTTTGTGAAATTTCTGTACCACATCTAATGGTTCATCCCGATCAACACCGATCAATACCACATCTTTATTTTTATAGGCCTGCCAGATGTCCTTTTCTAAATAAGGCATTTCTTCTCTGCATACCTTACACCATGCAGCGGTGAACTGTAGAATGACAATTTTTCCTTTTAATTCTTTTAATGTGGTTTTCTTACCATCATGGAGTACCAGTTCAAAATCATCAGGGGCTTTATCTCCTACTTTTACCAGATAGCCTCTGCTATCGGCATTGGGGTTTTCGAATTTTGGTTGTTGCGCAAATCCACTAAGTGTAAGCAAAACTGCGGCTAAGGTTAATAGTTTAATTTTCATAATGATAAGTTTAAAGAGTTATAATGTTGTCTAAATTATTTTTCAGCGGCTTTCCAGCCTTCATCAAGTGCGGTGGCTACTTCGCCATATTTTCCTTTTTCGCCGAAGTAGGCGTTGCTACCAAAAGTATAAACGGGTTGTTTTACCAGATCGAGCTGGAGTTGCGGCAAAGGATATTCAGTTGGCGTACCGCCTACGAGTAAATTGTTCCTGCGCATAAAGGTAAATGGCAGAAATGCACCACCAGCGCCATCTATTTCAATGGCATATTCATAATGCAACTGTTTTCTCAAATCAGCCTGGTTTGCGGCAACATCAGGAAGCGTTCCTATGGCTTTTCTTACAGCGGCCGGATCATTTAGTATGGCAGCTGCGCCAGCATAATCCTTCAGCCAAAATTTGGATTCAGCCTTTAGTAACCTGATCTCTTCCGCCAGGAAATAAGGATTAACCGCACCAGGTGAGTTTAACGTGTTGGCTGTATTATACCATCTTTTTCGGTACCAATTGGTAAAAAGCCCACGCCCACGCGATTCGATAAATATTCCAAAACTTGTGGTGTATCCAAAATAACTATCAAAACGTTTATCGTTGCTGCTAATGTTGGGTAATATTCCGGTTAAAGGGTAAAATTTAGGGGTATTTCCGGTTTTATCGGCCAAATAGGCAATTTTAAGATCTGGTGGCAACCAACCAGAACCATCTGAATTGCGCTGTAACAAATTGGTCAATAACTGATTGTAATACCCCCCTGTTACCGTGGTGATCACAAAATCGGTGGTAAATCCTTTTTCGGCGTAGGCCAATACTTTATTCCATTGTTCATCGCCAATTTTTTCTGCTTCGGTCTTATCACGGGCCTCAGATGATAAAATCCTTGCAGCCATTGAATTGGCCAGTTTAATAAAGTCGGCTTTACTGAATGTTTTTCCGCTGAGGAAATCGAATTTAAACTGTGTATTCGCTTCAGCCAGTGTTATAGATTTATCAATCAGCTTGATTCCATTGGCAATTAAGGCCTTGTAAGAATCCGGAAAGTCTTTCGTGCTCAAGTTCACGTCATCCACAATAATACCACGGTCGAAAATAACACCAAGATAGCCTTGTGCTATTCCTTTGGCATAATAGGCCGCAACAAGGCAATCCTGCGTTCTATCTGTACCCTGTGTATCGTAAATCTTTTTACCCTGCTTTTCAATAATATCCAATGCCAGCGTGGCATCTAAATTGGCCTGATAAAAGTTATTGTAAAAAGTATTCCAGGTAACTGCACCACGGTAAGAAGTATTGTTATTGAGTCGTAGACGCGGTTCGTTCGCAAAATCCCACCAGGAAGAATTTCCGTTGGTATTGGTTGTCTGATCGGCTAAAAGACTAAAATGCGTGCCAGATGCACTTGTTGAGGTGCTAAAAATAGTTTGAACGCTACTTGTTGTGAGTTTAAGCCCGAGATCTTTTATCTGATCGATGGCTTCCTGATTCGTCAGCGTTGTTGGATTATCGAAATCTGTTTTTTTGCAGGCGCTAAGGCTTAAGGCAATAAGTGATATATAGAATATATTTTTCATTTTCTGTTCGTTAAAAGTTTAGCGTAAGTTTTGCGCTGTAAATGCGGTAGGTTGGATAATCGTAAAAATCCTGATTGCCTTCTGGCGTTACTCCGGTAAAGGATGTCCAGGTGTATAGGTTACGGCCAACTAATGCAAGTCTGGCATTACTTAGTACCCGGTTTATCCCAATAGCTTTTAGCGGCAGTTTGTAGCTTAACGAAACTTCTCTTAGCGATACGTAGCTGCTGTTCTGCAACCAGTAATCGGTGGTTTGCTGGGCATTAAAAACCGCTGTAGTAAAGGCAAGTGGCAAACCTGCCTGCGCCGCCTGATCAGAAAATGGGGAACGGTATTGATAAGTAAGATACTGTTGGGTTTCATTATATTTCTGGCCACCTTTTTTCCAATCCAACACCGCATATAGCGATAAAGGGCCGATATTGAAAGTATTTGAAAAACCGACAATAAAATCGGGCTGTGCATCTCCAATAATTTTCGAATTACCAGTAGCTGCATTTTGGTACAACAATGGTGTTTCAGCTGCCGTACCTTGCTGGCTTTTCAAAACCACAAACCCCAATTGGTTAACAGCAAAATCGCTCAGCTTGTAAATTCCACCTGCTGCATTGGTAACCAGCCCCTGCGCATTGGTTTCCAATTGATCGAGACCAGTGAGCACACTATAACCATAAAAGGCAAAAGGGCTTACTCCAGGTGCTTTTCTAAAATCGCCATCGGTAAACTCTGGTACATCACCCAATGAGGTTATTTTACTTCTAATTCTGCTAAAGGTAATTCCGGTGTTCCAGGTAAAGGCATTTTTGGTAACTACGTTGCCGTTAATTTCGAGCTCGAGCGAATTCGATTTTACTGCACCCAAATTCCCATAAATCCTTGCCGAACCTGTAGTTGGAGGAAAAGCCGGCACCAGGATAAAATCGTTTATACTTTTTGAAAACGCATAATTGGCCTGAACATTAATGCGTTTAAACAACTGCGCGTCAATACCAAATTCGAGTTCGGAGGTAATAGCCCTTTTCAGATCTGTATTTTCACGTTGATTATAGCTTACGCCGCCAGAACTGGATAAGGAAACCTGACTATCCTTAGCACCAAATGGAGGCAAACTTCCGGCCTTGCCATAGGCTACCCTCAATTTTAATTCGTTAATGATACCCAACTTCACATCTTCTGTTAACCGATATGCAGTAGATACCCTTGGGAAAAACGCTGTTCCAACATCAGCACCAAACCTCGAACTGTTATCCAGGCGGCCCAATACATCTATAAAAATCTTTTCCTTCCAAGCTGCTTTCAGGTTTAAAAAGTAACCGTAGTTAACTGTTTGTTCCCAGGTAGAGCCAATACTTCTACTATCAGCTGATGCCGCAGCTAAACTTTTAACAGGTGCACTCAGGTTATAGCCAGAACCAGATAATGAAGTAATCCTGTTTTCTTCGTATACCGCCTTTAACGTTGCCCCGAAGTCGAAATCGTTAAATTTATTATTATAGTTTAGCTGGGCCTGACCGTTTTTGGAAGTGGTTTTTGATGTCTGTTCGCCATAATAACCATTGTTACGGGTAATGTCGGCAGAAATCGTCTGAAAGCCAATCGGGTAGTAATCCGTTTCATTGTAATTTTCATTCTGTATGGAAGTATATACCTCCGCATTCAACTTATCGGTAAACTGGTATTTCACTTTTATACCAGCAAGTAAATTATCGCTGTTATTTTCATATTCACGGTAACTCAACTGGTAAAAAGGATTGTTCACATTGAAGTTCTGTATATCAAAACCATAGGGTTTAAAGGCATATTTCCCTGAGGCATCGCGTTCCTGAAGATTGATAAAAGGTTCGTATAGTGAAGTAGCATATAACAAGGAGCCGCTACCACTTGATGATATGGAAGAAGAAGGCGTTTTGTTGTTAAAGTATTGCAGGCTTAGGTTAATCTCTAAGTTTTTATCCGGTTTATAGCCAAAATTAAACAAGGCTGTTTGTCTTTTATCGGCACCCACAGGTTCTGCAACTCCGCCTTTATATTGATTTTGAAAAGATGCATACAAAGTATATTTATCGCCCGCAGTTGATGCCGAAACAAAATTTGTAAAATATGGATTGTTGTTTAACATGTTAGCCACATTATCGTATACATTTGGGTATGGGTGAAGGTTAAGGGAATAACCGTTAGTTTGTACATCGATGGTCCTGGCGTTGCCGTTAAGCACGAATGAACCATCGGAATTAACCTTAAAATGATGAAACTGAGAAGTTGGCGGCGTATTTTGCACATTGCTTAAGCCAAATTCATTATCGACAATAATATTCACCTTTCCGGTACCTTTTCCTTTTTTGGTGAGCACCTGGATAATTCCGCCTTCACCCCTGGTACCATAAAGGGCCGAAGCCGCTGCGCCTTTAACCACTTCAATCGATTCTATATCCTGCGGATTTAAGTCAGACAGGTTTAATGCGGTTACAAACCCATCCACTACCAAAAGCGGCGCAATATTGCCCGATACCGATTTAGCGCCGCGCAGATAAACCGTTGCCCCCGAATTACCAGAAGATTGACTGATCTGGATCCCTGCAACCTTTCCTCTTAAAGTTTGAGAGGCATCTGTAGCCGGAACGGTATTAATCTGATCGTTATTCACTTTTGTTAGGGCAAAGGTCAACTTTTTGCGACTGGTACCTTCTGCAACGCCCGTAACCACCACATCAGCTAAAAGATGGACATCTTCTTTCAATTCCACATTAATTTCTGATCGGTTATTGATAGCTACAACCTGTTCTAAATAGCCCTGAAAATGGATGATGATACTATCAGCTTTTTGAGATAAGTTTAAATTAAATTCTCCTTTACCATTGGTGCTGGTGCCGATTTTGGTACCTTTTAATTTTATGGTAGCGCCAATAAGTGCTTGCTTATCTTTACTGTCGGTGATCTTACCGCGAATGGTATTTTGAGCAAAAGCCTGCAAACTGCTAAGCAAAACAAAGCAGACTATTAAATGGGTAAAAAATAGTTTCATTTTTATGGATTATAATTAAGGATGATTGGTCTGGTTGAGAAATTGAGTGAGTTTTGAGATTGAAGTTGTTAACACGAGAATTTGTACCTGTACATCTTTTGTATGGTACTGCTCAATGGCTTCTCTCACACCGGGAAGGGTTTTAACGCCATAGCCGGTGTACAGACCAGGGGCATAAATGCTATGCCTATACCACGGACGCCCAGGTAAACCTGCTTGTAGAAGCAATTGTTTTTCAGCCTGAAAAAGTAAGGTATTGAGTTGATCAGTTTTAGTATCCGAAGCGAGTGCAGCAGATACGATCTGATCAAGTTTTGATGATGCAGTTTTTAAACTATCTACTGCTAAGTTCAGTGCTTTAAAATCAAACTCTGGTAATTCAACCTGTACAGGAGGATTTTTCAAGTTTTCTTTAGGATCGTTGGCGAGCTGATAAGCACCACTTAAAACGAGCTTATTCTGGCTTTGAGCACCTTCCCTAAGCTGTTTTGCCAAAGCGTTTACTTCAGTAACATAAGTCGCTATTTTAGCCTGAAGATTAGAAAAATTAAATGGAAGTACATCTGCATTGGCCAAACGTAATACCGCCCGGCCAGCCGTTTGCGATAAGGCCAATCCGTATTCAAAACCTGGATCTTTAAACTTCACAAAGTTGTCGTAAGTATCGAAATTGGTATGGTACTCTCCTCCTTCATCTTCCCCGCCAAAACCAAGGCTTAAAGTAGGGATGCCGAGGTGCTGCAAAAACGCTGAATAATCTGATCCTGTGCCGAGCGCGCCCAGATCGAGTGTTTGGCTATCTTGTATTTTCTTACGGTCGGTAAGCGAGGCTGTAGAAATGGTTTTATTGGCTTTCCACCGCTCAAAAATATTAGAACCAACCTGAGGGTCTTTTACATCTTTCGAAATTTCTGAAACAAAATTTTCTAAAGCATGGGAACCGCCAGCTTCCAAAAAGCCACGGCCATTGCCATCCGAATTGATGTAGGCAACCGCTTTACTGTTTAACTCGTCTGCATGGTCTTCTACCCATTCTGTTGAACCTAAAAGCGATTGTTCTTCTCCATCCCAGGCAATATAAACAAGTGTTCGTTTAGGTTTTATACCTGCCTTTGCCAATTTTCCGATAGATTTTGCTTCTTCCAAAAGGGAGGCCAGCCCACTTACCGGATCTGCAGCGCCATTTACCCAGGCATCGTGATGATTACCACGTATAATCCACTGATTTTTAAATTTACTTCCCTCAAGTTTTGCTACAACATTGTATGCTGGCACAATATCCCAGTTAAAAGCCAGGTTTAAACGGACCACGGTACTTCCATCGCCAATGTGATAGGTAACGGGCAAGCCACCGCTCCAATCGGTAGGTACCACCTCACCTTTAAGTGCAGCAAGCAATGGCAAAGCATCGTGATAACTAATGGGCTGAACCGGAATTTTAAGAATCGTTTTGGCATCTGCCCGCTCCAACCTTTTGGCATTCTTGGTAGAACCGATTCCGGGTGTTAATGGATCACCGGGATAAATTACCATATCCATTACCGATCCCCGTTGAACAGCAAATTCTGGCTTGTAGGCGCCTTGCGGATATACATCTCCTTTCACAAAGCCGTCATCTTTTGGGTCCGAATAAATGATACAGCCCACCGCACCATGTTCGTAGGCTATCTTAGGTTTAGTGCCCCGCCACGATCTGCCATATTTTGCAATAACAATCTTGCCTTTTACGCTGATACCTAAACGCACCAACTTTTCATAATCAGCTGGTAGACCGTAATTTACAAAAACAAGACCTGCACTAACATCACCATCGGCACTCCAGGCATTGTAAGGAGGCAATTGCCCTTGCTGTGCGGTTGCTAAATCTTCCTTAATAGCCTTTTCTTCAAGCGAGGCACTGTATTTGTTGCTCCCTAAAAGTTCTACCGAACGGGCTTTAGGCGTTGGAAACAAAACATAATAAGTCTCTATTTTTGCGTCCCAGCCATAACTTCTAAACTTTTTCAATACAGATTCTGCTACTGTTTTACTTCCTTTAGCACCCAAGTGGTGAGGGTTGGCAGAAAGTTCTTTTATGGTAGCCCCTATATTTTCTTTATTAAGCCCGGCATCAAATTTCTGCTCAATAACACGCTGTATCGGAATATTTTGGGTTTTAAATCCACTCAGCCTATTCTGCGCCAATAAAGGAAGCCAGAGCAATTGAATAGCCGTAAAAAGTGTAAAAGTTTTCTTCATTTTCTGATTTTTTTAGGAGTTCTTTTACCAGAAAAACTTTGAGCGACCTCAAAATCAATTAGCATGCGGATGCATAACCAACTTATCTTCTCCACCCTTGGGCAGAAAGGAATTAGCACCTTTTACAAGTGTATAGGTTGCTCAGACGTCATAGGGCCCTTCCCTCAGTCTTTCTGGATAAGTATTATATAATGATGCAAAGCTAAAAATAATAATCTAGTATTCCTATAGGATTTATATTATTTATTTAAATAACGCGGTTGACAGTCTTTTTAAAACTGACTGCCTTTGTTTTTTTTCGATCTTGCTAAAGGGATATATGCAAACCAGATCTTGGATTTTGCCACTTCTTACTGGGATCTCCCTGATGACTAAAAATCTTTATCCTAAAACAATCAATAAACATAGATACATTTCTATATATCAATATTAAAATTTACCTTTGCCAAGGCTTTACCCCTTGTTAATTTGGAGCAAAGCAAGAAAAATGGATAACAAAAAGATAGAAAAGATATCCCGGGCACTAAGTGATACCAACAGGATAGCCATTTTACAGGAATTTAAAAAAAAGAAAGATTGCCTCTATTGTGCAGAAGTAAATGATCTTTTAGACCTGACACAACCTTCCGTTTCCCACCATTTAAAGCAACTGGTTGATGYAGACCTGTTGTTGCCTCAAAAAGAAGGACGTAATTTCAAATACCTGCTGAACGAGAAAGTGCTCAATGAGTACATCGCCTGCCTAAATTCGTTAAAGGATTAAGGGCACTTACACATGAAATTAGAAACAAATTACCTATACACATCGAAATATTTGAATATATGAATAAGTCTATATATATACTGGCATTAGGTGCCTTTGGCATTATCACTACCGAATTTGGCGTTATCGGCATCTTGCCAACGATCAGCAGGGAGTTTGGCGTTTCTGTGGATACAGCCGGGTGGTTATTAAGTGCCTTTGCTATAACAGTTGCCGTATCGTCTCCATTTATAACTGCCCTTACTTCTAAGATCAATCGCAAGTTCTTATTATGCCTTGTTTTGGGTGTTTTTATACTCTCAAACCTGCTTTCAGCTTTTTCCCCTAGCTTTACCATTTTGATGATCGCGAGGATTTTGCCTGCCTTCTTCCACCCGCTGTTCTGGAATATTTCGCTAGCAGTAGCGTTCAAACAAGGCGGAGCCAAAGCAGTATCGGTCGTCATGACTGGGCTCAGCATCGCTACGGTTTTGGGTGTACCCTTAACTACCTATGCTGCTGATTACTTTCATAACTGGCAGGCATCTTTTTTCTTAACCAGTATTATCAGTTTAATTGCCTTTTTAGGCCTGCTATTTGTTGTGCCATCTATGCCGGGCAACAGCGAAAAATCTGCTGAAAGCCAGTTGTATGTTTTAAAGGATACCAAGCTTTGGCTAAACCTGGTTTCCACCGTACTTACACTTGCAGCCATGTTCTCGAGCTATAGCTACCTTGCCGCGTACCTTGAAAACATTTCGAATATGAACGGCGCTCAAATTAGCATTATGCTGCTCCTATTTGGTGGAATGGGGATTCTTGGTAACTGGTTAATGGGCATTGCACTCGGTAAAAATGTAATCTTAACCAGCCGGTTCTTTTTTATTCTTTTGATAGCTGTGCAAATATTGGCTTATTATTTTGGAACAATTTTTATCCCTATGGTAATTATTGTTTCCTTATGGGGCATGATCCATACAGGTGGATTTTTAGTGCCCAACATTCGAACCACTCAATCCGTTCCCCATAATGCATTGGAATTTGTAAACAGTCTTTTAACATCTTGCTATAATATCGGTATTTCATTAGGCGCATTCTTAGGCGGCATTGTAATCGCGAAGTTTGGTGTCCACGAAATAATCTGGATGGCAGTGCCTCTTCTGTTACTGGCTTACTTATTGAGTTTTGTAAACTCAAGAAAGAAAGCATTGGTTAATTAATAATTTATCAATCTTAAAATATTAAAACTGAGTACATGCTCAGCATTATCAATGATCTTACAGGACAATCCAAGATTTTATAGTGATAAATATAGTCCTTTTGGCTGATTACTTTCAAGAGCGTTAACGAACTTTAACTAAAAAACCCCAACTCAATTAAAAATTTTACCGAGTGTCTCCCATGCCCAATGTTCGTTAAGTTAAGCGTTTTTAACCATAGATGCACCCAGATAACACGGATTTTCATATCTGTGTGCATCCTTTCTATCTGTGGTTAAATTATTTTTGCTTGTGCCGAATGGCTTAAGGTGTAATGGGAATAAATAAACCCAGACTTAAAGAAAAATCTCCAACAACACAATTACAATCGCTGCTGTCAATGTATTCAAAAAATTGACCACATCATTCCCGATCAACCCCCTCCGCTCCAGCACAGCCCCTAATATGGAATCAGTAAGGTTACCCAACGTACCTGCAAGAACAATAAAGAAAAAGCTGATACTCCATCCCCATCCTAGCGCATAAATGCCAGCAATAATACAGCTACCTGCTATACCGATCAGGGTCCCTTCCAGACTGATCACCCCGTCCATTCCGCAGCGGTCGGGCTTAAAGGAAATAACATTAAAAAACCGTCTTCCATAAAGCATCCCCAGCTCGGAGGACAGGGTATCCGCTGTAGCCGAGGCAAAGGCTGCCGCCATTGCCGGAAGCATCAAATAAGCCAGCCGGGGATAAGACAGGGTAACTATAGCTGCAATGGCCGCAGCCCCGGCATTGGCCAGTACCTGCATTGCATTACGGCCTTTTTTTTCTTCATCCTTAGTGGCAAAAGCCTGCTTTCTGTGCCGCTCCAAGGAGGTGGCAGCAGAACCGAGGATAAAAAACATGGTCATCATCGCAAGCCCGAAGTAACCTGCAGCGGTAAAAATAAGGCATGCCAGTACCCCGCCCGTAAAAGCGGCCAGAACCGTCAGTTTTTTTGCCAAGATACTGTAGGCCATGCCTAAAATAATGATGATAGGCAAAAAGATGCCGCTATTGAACATATCACAAATATATTTGAAATATATTCACGAAAAAGCACATGGAAATATTTGTGCTGTTACGAACTACCAAAAACGTCAAAATCGACCGTGGTCACAAGTCTTGGGTTACCAAAGAGATCGATAAAAGTAACGGTTAGTTGTACTTCGGTTTGATAAGAAAACGAGCAGCCATTTTCCCTGAAATACCCAATCTTACTGCTGATTATCCATGCAGAGATTGAAATCAAGAAGGAGCCCGAAATGAATTTAAACGACCAGAATAAACGGGTGCTATTTTTCGCGGAATAGTTTCGGGTATTCAATTACCAATCCATACGGATCGGTTTTTAGCTCGGCCTTAAATGTCGATTTTTCGTTTTCATACAGGTATACCGAATTTGATATTTTAGTATAATACTGCCTTACAGGTATTATCAGATCAGCAATAATGTCTATGTATATCACCTCGATCCTATTGCTCAATTGCCCAATAAAAACCAACCTTCTTATCGGCAATGTATTGGTAAAAGGTGTTAATGAAATATCAATATCGACACAACCATCAAATCGATGATCAATCTTATTGTTGACCAGCCAATGATCACCTTTCTTTTCTAGAAGAAGTGTTTTTTCATTTCCGCCCAATATGACATTTATTTCAACGAAATAGGTTTCCCACAACGTATCCGTAAGAATTTTATATAAGATTTTAGTCGCCTGGTTATTAACCTGGCATGTAATAATCGATGTAACTGCGACACCATTATCTGTTTCCGTTAAGGTACAATTTTCCAGGGACCTGTATTCCAAGCCTTCCCATGTTATGTTTCTCTCCATTATGATTTGAAATTAAACAATCTTAATGCCGACTTGGTTTTAAGCAGCTTAATTCACGGTCCAATAAGGCGAAAACTGGAAAATTATTTTATTTAGAGATTTAACTGCGTATTTCTAGAAAAATAGTTCTCTTCACTTTTTGATGGCAGCTCAAGTTTCCCGCTAATAATTATGTTGAAATCGCTTTTAAATAATATTATCTAGGCTATTGATTGAAAATAATTACTAGCCACAAAAAAGAGCAAGAACGTCAAAGCCTCTTTGACGTTATCGCTGAAGAAAGCACACTTAAAAAGGCTTTTACAAAAGTACGCCGCCTTGACAATAAAATAAGTATCTTCAAATAATCCATTAATATGACAACATTTCCGAAGTTTATTTTTTGTATCCTGTTGATAATTACATTTCTGGGATGTAATAGTGAAAAAGAGTTGACCCCATTGGTTCAGCCCACAAATATTCTTCAAGGCCGTGACCAGCTCTCAAACTATATCACACAATACGTCAACTTCGATTCTGATTATAGTGCTTTCGATACGGAAGGAAAAGCTATGGATAAACAAACGTTTCTGAGCGAGGTGCTATCCGGGCGGTACTTACCCTTAAAGTTAAAAACAGGAGCAGGTAGAAACTTATACCAACTGTACAAAATTAATGTGCTTATTGAGGACTCGCCAAAATATTATCTGATAGACCAGGCCCGTCAGGGGCTTTTTCAACTTTCGCTTGTAGGCAAGCCTGCACCAAAGTTTGAATTTGTAGATTTAACAGGCCATAGATACAACAACCAAAATACCAAGGGAAAAATTTTGGTAATGAAATTCTGGTTTATAGGCTGTATTGCCTGTGTACAAGAAATGCCTGAAGTGAACAAAATCGTTGATCGATACCAGGATCGTAAGGACATTCTTTTTGTTAGTCTTGCATCTAACAAAGTCGAACCATTAAAGAAATTCCTTAATAAGGTAACATTCAAATATCAAACTGTAGCAAACGCCGATCATTATATGGTTGATTCTATCGGCACCAGGGTATTCCCTTCACATTTGATTATTGGCAGGGATGGAAAGATCAGGAAATTTACGCTACAATATGCTGAGGTTGATAAGCTGTTGAAAACTCTTTAGCTATGAAATAATAGAAACCCCTTCCCTTTTAAAAACAAGCGTTACCCTGGGATTGTTATATATAAAACATGAAACCCTTATGGACAACTTTACCGTAACCCTTAGTCCCAATCATAAGTGCCATTTCCAGGTTGAACAGCACCCGCATCACGTTACTGGTGGCTGTAAATACAAAATCTACCAGGACGGGAAATTTGTGGCCAGTCTGGAGCCCGACAGCCGGGATTTTTTGCATGTATGCCAGAACCCGGCAGCTATTGAGCTGGAGATCCTGCATATGTTAGCAGAACAGATCGAACTTGTGCATCCTGGCACGGCTCATTTGGAAGAACTTCAAAATATTGAACTTGACAGCGATGATGAGCTGGAAGCACCACCGCAATAGCTGTCTTAATATTGTTTAAGAAGGATAAAGGTAGGCGGCCCAGTAAGTGATTAGAATATGGCTAACACCCAAAGAATAATGGCGCCTGACAAAAGATTAACCTTTAATTTTCAGATAAACAGTAAATATTGAACCTTCTCCCAATTTACTATCAACGGTAATCCTTCCACCAGAAGCACCTACAATTTCCTTAACCAGGTAAAGCCCGATCCCTGAGCCGTCACCGGACTGGGAAATCCGTTGGTATTTCCCGAAAATACCCGTTAAGTTATTTTCACTAATCCCAATTCCGTTGTCTTTTACGGCAATTACCATAAAATCCCCTTCCTGATGGGTTTTGATCAAAATTTCCGGATTCCTTTCGCTTGACCTATATTTTATGGCATTATTGACCAGGTTATAGATTATGCTACGCAGTTTACGGCGGATATATAAGATTTCTGAAAAACCGATATCAGTCTTTATCTTTGCAGACGATTCATTTATCTGCGGTGCAAGCGTGAGCCTGATATCTTCCAGGATATGCTCAAAATCCAACAGTTCCTCCACCGCTTTATAACGGTGCTCTTGTTCACGGGAATCGGTTAAGTCATGGATTATCTGTTGCATTTTGGTCAGGCTGTTCTCCACCTTTTCCAAAAGCACTGGAAACCGTTCCATATCTTTCTCTGGTAGTTTTCTAAGCATCTCGATCGTAAGTGCCAGACTGGTGAGCGGTGTTTTTATATCATGCGAGATAGTATCCAAAAGCAGTTCATGCTCAGCAATCAGTTTTTCCTGTTCTTTTAAATCGCGTATGCGCATGGTGATCTCCACAAAAGTGATGATCACGCCATTTGTTTTCTTGTCACGCTGAACGATATACGGAAGAATGTTCATCTGATACCAACGCAGGTCTGTGGTCTGAATTTCCTTTTCCAGAATCTCCCCGCTGTCGATAACATGCTGAATATTCTCGATAATAGTCGGAAAACGAAAATTTTCTTTGATATCTGCGATAGGTCTGCCCACATCGGCGAGTTTTAGGCTGAACTGGCGCATGGCCGGTGGCGTGAACTTTCTCAGTATTAGATGTGCATCGACAAACAGCTGGGGAATGATCGTATTTCTGAAATAGTTTTCCAGTTCTTCATTAAGTTTGATAAGCGTGCTGATCTGCTCGGCTTTGTTCTGCATGCGTATGGCCTACAGGGTGAGTCCGGATCGGCATTGCAAGATAGACAATAAATGCATATCTATCGCCACAATCACACAGCCTACCATACACCAATCTGAACCAAACCTGGTCAGTTCTTTTGGCAGCAAAAAATTTGGGTACAGATTTGGGTTAAAAACGGTTGGTATCATTATCCCATTCCAACCCAATAAAAAACAAAACCCTCTAAACACTTGATTTAGAGGGTTTTTGATGGATTATACATCCTGTTTTCGTCGGGATGGCAGGATTCGAACCTACGACCTCCTGCTCCCAAAGCAGGCGCGATACCGGGCTACGCTACATCCCGAACTTGGTATCGATCTTTTAATCCTGTTTTAAAAGTGGATCAACTTTTTGTCGGGATGGCAGGATTCGAACCTACGACCTCCTGCTCCCAAAGCAGGCGCGATACCGGGCTACGCTACATCCCGAACTTGGTATCTTCTTTTTTATTTCCCTTTTTCGAAGGGATTGCAAAGAAACGGTTTTAAATTGATAATTCCATTTATTTTTGCAAATTTTTATTTTCTGCGGAGAGGGCGGGATTCGAACCCGCGGTACCGTTACCAGTACGACAGTTTAGCAAACTGTTCCTTTCGGCCACTCAGGCACCTCTCCTTTTCGACCTCTATTTTCCGCCCTACCGGCGTTGTTTTGAGGTCTGCAAATATAGTAAAACAAGTTATCCAACAAAAAAAAATTACAAAATTTGTTGATAATCTATACGCACATGATAGATACTCATAAGCATCGTCTTGAATATCAATTTGATAGTCTCAATATCTTTTAACGTTAAATCGCAATCATCTAACTGATTTTGCTCTAATTTGTAGTTAATTATCCTTTCAACGATGTCATTTATATTCTGAGCATCGGGATTTTTCAGACTTCTTGAGGCAGCTTCGACCGAATCTGCGAGCATTAGCACACCAGTTTCTTTGCTAAAAGGTATTGGTCCGGGGTAGCGAAAAATGTTTTCGTCGACAAATTTTTCAGGTGTATTTTTCAAAAAAGACTGATAAAAATAATCAACCCGGGTATTGCCGTGGTGTGTTCTGATAAAATCGATAATCGCTTCAGGAATCTGGTTCTTCCTTAAAATCTCAATTCCTTTATGCACATGCTGAATAATAATCTGCGCACTTTGCTCATATGGCAGTTTATCGTGCGGACTAACAGCGGTATTCTGATTCTCGATAAAATATTGTGGATTGTCTACTTTACCAATATCATGATATAAAGCACCTGCCCTTACCAGCACCGAATTGCCCCCTATTTTAAATATCGCGGCCTCTGCAAGGTTTGCCACCTGTAAAGAGTGCTGAAACGTTCCAGGCGCTTTAAAGGCAAGTTCCCTTAAGAGTTTATTATTAGTATTGGTGAGCTCAATTAAGGCTACATCAGATGTGATACCAAAAATACGTTCAAACAGATAAATTAAGGGGTAAGCTAAAAGAGATAAAAGTACACTAAAAACAAAAGGAATAAAATTCATCCATTCTATTTCGCGGAAAGATCCTTCACGAAGCAGGGCAATACCTATAAAAGAAACAAAATAAGCCAAAAGAATAAATAAGGCCGAAACCAGGAATCTTTCGCGCTTAACAAAGTTTTTTATACTAAATATGGCAACCATGCCCGCAGTAACCTGATAAAACACAAACTCGAAACTATTGGCCACAAAAAAACCAGCAATTAAAATTACCAGCATATGGAGGTAAAGCGCCAAACGGGTATCGAACAGGATCCTAATGATAATGGGCACCACACAGAACGGAATGTAGTACAAACTTGGGATTTCCATTTTAATGGCCCAGGTTAATGCCAATAACATCCCCGTGGTAACAATCAGGATTAAGGAAAGCTGGCGGTTATCGGCAAAAATATCCTTCCGGAAAAGAAAAAGGAACGACATTAAAATGGCAAGTATAAAACCAACCAATATTACCTGCCCCAAATAAACCAATGCCCTGCTCCCTATTGTTTTGCTTTGTGCATCGTAAGTTGCTTTATAAGATTCCAGTTTCTGATAAATTTCTTCATCAATAACATCATTCTTCGCTACAATAAGCTCTCCCTTTTGCACCATACCCTTGGTAGTAGAGATATTGTTAACCGTATTGTCCTGTATGGTTTGGGTTAGCCGCTCATCAAATACAATGTTCGGGGTAATATGATCAATGGCGAGGTTTGCAACCAGATCGCCCATAACCTGATTGGGGGCTTTAAAATTATCTTTAAAAAACTTCAAGGCCGATTCTGCAGTAAAAACATCCTGTGTATTCTTTTCCTGGGCAACATTGTTTTCAAGTAAAGAAAAGTCATAGTTCTTCCCTCCTGCCTGATGTTTTACATTTAAACCAATAATCCCTTTCTCGTAAATGTTCTGCAGCAATTTATAGGAAGCGCTTTTATATACGTCCTTGTCTTTTTCGTTAAGTTGCTTAGATTTCCATTTCACATCAAACTCATTGGCAAACTCTTCCAAAGCATTTGCCGTAATGCCCCTATCGAATTGATAAACAGGCAAAATATCTTTTAGCGCATTCTTTTTATCGGCACTAACCTGTGGGTTGGTTTTTAAAATAGCAAAACTGAAGGGAGAAATCAGGTCCTTGTTTTTCCATACTGCATTTTTTTCAAACTCATACCTAAACCGGGGCTGCTTGGGCAGGAATAACGTAATAATGAAAACGGTAAATATCATCATCACATATTTTAGGTTTGATGAATACTTCCGGTAAAGGATTTTGTGTGAATTTCTCTTGATTTTAGCCAAAACGATGTAATTATTGTATTGTCAAAAATAGCATTTTTATCTAATATACATTTTACAGGTTTTGTTTGCAATTACCAGATTTTATATTTTACTTTATGATATCAAATTAATATCAATTATGTATCAAGAAAAAATTATTAATCCGCCATCGGGCTACCTGACATTCGCACTATGCATCGCATTGCTGGGCGCTTCTATTTTCTGTTTTGTTTCAGAAATTTTTCTCTGGGGAGGAATTTTACTGGCCATAGATATATTTTTAATATTCCCGGGCTTTTTAATCATCAACCCCAACCAATCAATGGTGCTCACCCTTTTCGGAAAATATATCGGGACAGTAAAAGCCGATGGATTTTTCTGGGTAAATCCCCTAACTGCTAAAAGACGTTTATCGTTAAAAGCAAACAATTTAAACGGGCAGCAGTTAAAGGTTAACGATAAACTGGGCAACCCGATCGAAATTGCTGCTGTGGTGGTTTGGAAAGTAAACGAAACGGCCAAAGCCGTTTTCTCTGTAGAAAACTACATGCAATATGTAAACATTCAAAGTGAAGCTGCTGTAAGGCATTTGGCCAACATTTTTCCTTATGATCATGCTGAGGGCGAAGAAACCAGCATCACTTTAAAAGATGGTGCTGATAAAGTAAGTGAACTTTTAGAAAACGAACTGAACGAACGTTTATCGAGAGCAGGTATTGAAGTTTTAGAAGCCAGAATTTCGCATTTGGCTTATGCGCCAGAAATTGCCAGTGCCATGTTGCAGCGTCAACAGGCCACTGCAGTTATTGCAGCCCGTAAATTAATTGTTGAAGGCGCTGTGGGCATGGTAGAAATGGCTTTAGAGAAATTATCTCAAAAAGGAATTGTTGAGCTGGATGAAGAGCGTAAAGCAGCTATGGTAAGCAATTTACTGGTTGTGCTTTGCGGCGATCGCCATGTACAGCCCGTGGTAAACACCGGAACATTATATAATTAGGAACAATGGAATTTGAGGAAAAACAAAGCTTAAAACTTTGGTGGCTTTATATTTTATTGGCTATTGATGCCGTTATGGTCGTCAGTATCGTACTTTTTGATAAAGGCGGAATGAGCTTTGAAACTTTAAAAGCTACTTATTTCGCCCCATTTTGGGCCGTTCTCCTTCCTTTTGCGATTATTTACCTGCTTCAAAAAAATAAAATGACTTTGCAGGTCGGCACTGAAGGCATTTCTTACAAGTATTTTCCATTTCAAACCAAATTGAAGCTATTGAGTTGGGGCAACATGGAGAAAGTTTATATTAATAAGTACAATGCTTTAGGAGATTATGGCGGATTTGGTGTTCGCAGCAGGCTTTGGTTTAAATTTAACGACAAGGCCTATATCCTAAACGATAAAGATAAAGGTTTACAGATTGAATTTAAAAACGGCAAAAAGCTATTGTTTAGCAGTAATAAAATAGATGAACTGCAAATGTTCCTTATTAATTTAAAAACGAGATATAATATACAAGCAATACAATAAGAATGGCGGAGAAAGATAAAAAAGCTTTTGTATTAAGAATTAGTCCTGCTTTATTAAAAGAAGTAGAAACCTGGGCTGCCGATGAGTTTAGAAGTACGAACGGGCAGATCGAGTTTTTACTTACACAGGCTATAAAATCGAGAAAAAAGGGAAAAGCAAAAGAAGAATAAAAGCAAGACTTCCGAAGTTTTCAAGCCCAGAGCGTAGCCAACTGCAAATCGCCAACTAAAAACTGTAAAACTGATCTGGGCGTTACCCAAGCTACGCAAGGGTCGGGCTTTTCAGGGCTGCGCTTCGCTCCGGTGCCGATGAAGATCGGCACTGAACCCTTACAATCCCTAACGCAAAACCCAGCGTTTTAAATTAAACCTCGCAGGTTTTAAAAACCTGCGAGGTTTTTATTTTTGTCCCAAGCAGCACCACCCCAAGTAATTTAAACCTGATGGAAGCGGCAGCTCCCGACTTCACGTCGGGACTACAGCGAACAGCAGGACTGAACACCCCTAAGTATCACTACAGCACCTTTCCAAAAACCCATTAAAACTTATTATTTTCGAATAGGCTAAAATCATTTTCTAAACGTTATTTTTAAACCTCGCAGGTTTTGGAACGGCGTTAGCCCTCAATGAGGCTAATGAAGACATCAGAAACCCCGAATTAAACTTGCGAGGTTTGTTTAATATTTAAAATGCATAACTTAGCGGCCTAACCAAAAATTCATAAAATTTAGTTTACATGAAAGAAGTTGTAATTGTATCAGCTGTGCGAACGCCTATTGGCAGTTTTGGAGGCTCATTAGCTCAATTTTCTGCTACTCAACTTGGCGGCTTTGCCATTAAGGCTGCTATTGAAAAAGCTGGCTTAAAACCAGAACATATCCAAGAAATATATATGGGTAATGTTTTATCTGCAAACCTAGGGCAAGCGCCAGCTACACAAGCTGCAAAATTTGCCGGTTTACCAGATTTACCTGCCACTACAATAAATAAAGTATGCGCTTCGGGCACAAAAGCAATTATGCTTGCCGCGCAAAGCATTGCAAATGGCGATAATGAAATTATTGTAGCAGGTGGCATGGAAAGCATGAGTAATGTCCCCTATTACCTCGATAAGGCAAGAAATGGCTATCGCTTAGGCCATGGGCAAATTACAGATGGCTTGGTAAAAGATGGACTATGGGATGTTTATAACGATTACCATATGGGCGCTGCCGCCGAACTTTGCGCAACAGCATGTAACATCAGCCGCGAAGCGCAGGATGATTTTGCAATAGAATCGTACAAAAGAGCACAGGCAGCACAAACTTCGGGCAAATTTGCCGGCGAAATTGTAGCTGTAGAAGTGAAAGACCGCAAAGGCGAAATTACCCTGGTTGATACCGATGATGAACCAACAGCCGTTAAATTTGACAAAATACCTTCATTAAAACCTGTTTTCAAAAAAGATGGAACAGTAACTGCAGCAAATGCATCTACCTTAAATGATGGCGCAGCGGCATTGGTTTTAATGAGTGCCAATAAGGCAAAAGAACTGGGCTTAACACCTTTGGCCAAAATATTAGGCTATGCTGATGCACAACAAGCACCGGAGTGTTTTACAACTGCACCTTCAAAAGCAATTCCATTGGCTTTACAAAAGGCACATATCGACATTAAGCATGTTGACTTTTTCGAAATTAACGAAGCTTTTTCTGTAGTTTCCATTGCGAACAATCAACTTTTAGAACTAAACGACAGCCAGGTTAACGTTAATGGTGGCGCCGTTTCATTAGGTCACCCACTTGGTGCATCCGGCGCAAGAATTGTAGTTACCTTACTTTCGGTTTTGGCACAGAACGACGGAAAAATAGGCGTTGCCGGAATCTGTAATGGTGGTGGTGGCGCAAGTGCGCTTGTTATCGAGAAATTATAAATTTTTGGTTTTGCAAAATCCTTGCGCATTTGATCGTATGAAACTTATCAGATTTTATATCCTTTTAATCTTTGGAATGCTAAGCTTTAGCTTAAAAGCACAGCAGGCACCAAATAAATTAGAAGTTTTTCAAGATACACTGATTAAAATATCGGCAAGGGTTATTGCAGCTCAAAGCGATGCACAAAAATTAGAAATAAATGGCAATTTTGTAAAAACTTTGGTAGAAGCCTTAAAAGCCCCCAATTCTTTTTCTTATCCATTCGATTCGCTTAAAAACGTATCGGTAATTAAATCATCCGATCAGGATTTTAGGATTTTGAGTTGGTATGTACTACTCCAAAACGGTACATACCGCTATTATGGCGCCATCCAAATGAATACCAAAAGCGGCCCTTTGAAACTTTATCCCCTGATCGATAATACCCAAAATTTAGCCGACCCGAATAGCATTACCAATAACCAAAAATGGTTTGGTGCCAGGTATTATGAAATTGTTCCGGTAACCAGTGGAAACCGCTTGCCCTATTATGTACTTTTAGGCTGGAAAGGAAATACACCATTTACCACTAAAAAGGTAATCGACATCCTTTCTTTCGATAAAGATAATCTCACTTTTGGTGCCCCGGTTTTTGATGGAAAAGAACTAAAAGGAAAAAACAGGGTAATATTTGAGTACGCTAAATCGAATGCAATGACTTTAAAAACGGATTTAAAAGCTGGGATGATCGTGTTCGATCATTTAGCATCATTCAATCCGGAAATGAAAGATACATTTGAATATCATGGATCAGATGGCACTTTTGATGGTTTTAAAATCATTGGCGGAAGACTAAAACTGCAGGAAGATATCACACTTAATAACGATCCGAATGCGAGCGACGAACTTTATGCCGACCCAAAGAAAAACGTAAAACCCATCAGAAAGTTTTAAATCTTAACAAACCTTAACAAATCATTTACCTAACACATCATTTAAAAATTTGTGAGTTTGGCATTCGCTGACTATATTGCGCCCTGCTTAACTGGCTTAAACAACACACAAATTCTGAATTCATAAACTAAAACCAACAAATGTTTTATGCAAACATCTAATGAAACCATTAGTATTGACCATAGCAAGGAACTAGATCTCCACTTAGACAGTAACAATGTATCCAAAGAAAAATTATTTAGCCACCCGGTAGGCCTCTTTGTGCTATTTTTCACAGAAATGTGGGAAAGATTTAGCTACTATGGAATGAGATCATTACTTGTTTTATTCTTAGTAAGCGAAATAAGTAAAGGTGGCTGGCACTGGACAAGGCCAGAGGCTTTACAACTCTACGCGTGGTACACAGGTTTAGTATATTTAACGCCAATAATTGGTGGCTTAATTGCCGATCGACTGACCGGATACAGGAAAGCTGTTATCTTAGGCGCTTTAATTATGACCATTGGACACATATCAATGGCGTTAGAAGGTTCAAATACCAATTTCTTTTATTTGGGATTATTTTTATTAATTACTGGAAACGGACTATTCAAACCAAATATTTCTTCTATCGTAGGAAAACTTTACCCATCTACAAGCGATAAAAAAGACGCTGCTTACACCATCTTTTACATGGGCATTAACTCTGGAGCCTTTTTAGGAATGTTAATGTGCGGTTATATCGGCGAAAAAGTGGGTTGGCATTGGGGTTTTGGATTAGCAGGGGTATTTATGTTTTTCGGAATGCTTCAGTTTTACTTCGGACAGAAAATCTTTGGTGTTTTAGGTGCTGCTGTAAATAAAACAGAAAAAGTAATTGATCCAACTGATGAAGTTTTACCAAAAAAAGTAAGCAATCAACGTTTAGCTGTAGTTGCTGTATTTTCAATTTTTACCATTTTCTTTTGGATGGTATTTGAACAGGCAGGCGGCTCAATGACCATTTTTGCTAAAGATTATACACTGAGAAATTTGACAGGAAATGCCAGTACAATTTTTAAATGGGTTGATGCAATACTTACTATTTTCCCACTCATTGCGGTAACTGTTGTTTTATTAAGCCTGGCGGCAAAAATCGCAAAAAAATATCCCGCCACAATAATTTTCACAGCAATAAGCTTCATAATCATCTGGGGATTAGCCATTTGGAAGGTAGAAAAAGAATTTACCGCTTTAAATACAGAAGTTCCTGCCTCATGGTTTGGAATTTTAAATTCATTCTTTATTGTTTCCCTTGCACCATTTGTGTCTAAAATATGGGAAACTAAATTTAACCCAAGTGGGCCTGTAAAATTTGGACTCGGTTTAATTTTTGTAGGTGTAGGTTTCGCAGGATTGGCTTATGGAGGTATGGACATTGCAAAAGGTGCTACATCTGCACAGGTAAGTATGTTTTGGTTAATTTTCGCTTACTTCTTCCATACCGTTGGGGAATTATGTGTTTCGCCTGTTGGATTATCTTACGTTAGTAAATTAGCTCCGGCCAAAGTGGTAGGTTTAATGTTCGGTGTATGGTTTACCTGTACAGCGATTGGTAACTGGTTAGCGGGTACTACCGGTGGCTTAATCGACAAAATAAGTTCAGAATACTCCATTTCGATTTTCTTCTTAATATTTACTATTATCCCTATTGTTGCAGGCTTAATTATGTTTGCTATAAGTCCGATATTGCGTAAATGGATGCACGGCGTTCACTAATCAAAAAATAAATTTAACATAAAGCCCGATCTCCATCGGGCTTTTAATTTTTAAACCTATTTAATGGAAAAAACAGTTTCAATAGAAGATATTCAAAATTTTGAGGGAAAGTACCCGAAACAGCTCTGGCATTTATCGTTGGTAGAAATGTGGGAGCGTTTCTGTTTTTACGGCATGCGCGGGGTATTGGCTTTCTTTATGGTTGAGCAACTGGGTTTAAGCGATCAAAAATCGAACCTACAGTACGGTGCTATACAAGCCTTTGTTTATGCCTTTACTTTTATAGGTGGTATTTTTGCCGATAAGATTTTAGGTTTCAGAAAATCTCTTTTTTGGGGCGGATCATTGATGATTATCGGGAATTTAATCCTAGCCTTCTCTCCTCATGATCTGTTTTATGTTGGAATTACCTTATCCATTATCGGAACAGGTTTCTTTAAACCCAATGTTTCATCAATGGTTGGCGAATTATACCACGAGAAAGACAACCGCAGAGATGCGGGTTATGGACTTTTCTATGCAGGGATTAATGTAGGTGGATTATTGGGCGGTGCCATGTGTATTTATCTTGGCAAGTATTACAGTTGGCACCTATGTTTCTTGTCTGCTGCACTGGTAATGATGTTCGGTTTGGGCACATTCATTTTCACAAAAAAACATTTAGGCCCGATCGGGAATTCGCCTTTGCTGCATCTTAAAAAATCGAAACAGCAGTTATGGGAAATAGTCGTTTACATAGGGTCGATACTTTGTATTCCACTGATTTATATCATGGTAAAAAATACGGCTTTTACCGATTATTTCATGTACACGATAGGCATTATTGCCCTGGTTTATTTCTTGTATGAAACCTTTAAAATAAAAGATAAAAAAGCGCAGTATAAACTACTGGCAGCTTTTGTTTTTATCTTCTGTTATTTCATTTTTATGGCCATATCTGAGCAGAGTGGCGGTTCATTATCGCTATTTGCGAAGGACAATCTTGATCATAAAATCCTCTTTTTCAATATCGATCCGAATGTGGTAAACAATAGCGTTAACTCGTTCTTTGTTATTGTTTTTAGTCCGATTGTTGGTATTTTGTGGTTAGGTTTATACAAACGTAAAATAGAACCGAACACGGTTGTAAAATTCGGAATCGGCTTCCTTTTACTGGCTTTGAGTTTCTACGTGTTTTACGCCACCAGGTTCTTCGCCAATGTACAGGGCATTAGCTCGTTAAATATATTTACATTAGCCTATTTATTATTAACCCTTGGCGAACTTTGTTTGGGCCCGATAGGTATGTCGATCATTACTAAACTTTCGCCAAAGAAAATGTTCGGGATGATGATGGGCCTTTGGTTTTTATCAAGTGCTTTCGGACAATTGGCTGCCGGAAAATTAGGCGCAGAAATGTCGAGTATTGATAATGCATCGTTGCCAACTAAATTAATGGCTTATACCGAAGGTTATAAAGCATTGGCTTTATATTCATTAATTGCGGGTTTGGCGCTGATTATTTTCTCGCAACTGGTTAAAAAGTTAATGCAAGAGGTGAGGTAAGAAAGGGATCGTCATTTCGATCCCGAATGTTCGGGAAGAAATCTATAAAACGATTATTTATTGATATACTGTAAGATTTGGAAATGAAAGGACAGTGGTTCTTGGAGGCCTGCTGTCCCGCTCTTGTTCCAAGTCCTCGCCCTCATGCTTCAGTCTTCGGGCTTTACACGCCGATCGGGTTTAGGAATATTGGTTTGAGCCGCAAAAGCTAAAAACAACTTCAAGAGCTAGTCGGGATTTGAAATCCCGTCTTATGAACTTAGGATTTGTAATCCTTGCAAAACTGCTAAACCAGATTACAAAACTGGAGGACAACGATCCGGATTACAAATCCGGACCAACAGAAAATTTTGAAAGATAATCTGCATTGATCCGCGAAATCAGCTGAAAATATTTAGGCAAGGTCTTCGACTACGCTCAGACTGACAAGTTTTAAAAACAATAAAACTATTAATAAAACAAGTTCAAGAATAGGAATCATTGGTTATTAATGAAAATTCATAAAGGTTTCATATTAAATATTTACTTTCGCAGTCTAAAAGCAAAGTGTAATAAATATATAAACACAGGAAGCTTACATTATTAAAAACCACAACAAACGTGTCAGATAGTTTAGTCATCATTCCCACCTACAACGAGAAGGAAAATATCGAAAAAATCATTAGAAAGGTTTTTTCTTTAACACAGCCTTTTCATGTTTTAATTATTGATGATGGTTCGCCTGATGGAACTGCTGAAATTGTAAAATCGTTACAAGACGAATACGAAGGACATTTATTTATTGAGGAGCGTGCAGGGAAACAAGGATTGGGTACAGCCTATATTTACGGCTTCAAGTGGGCATTACAACACGATTATGCTTACATTTTTGAAATGGATGCCGATTTCTCGCACAACCCCGATGATCTCTCACGCTTACGCGAAGCCTGTGTAAACGGTGCTGATGTAGCCATTGGCTCTAGGTATGTTAAGGGTGTAAATGTGGTAAATTGGCCAATGGGCAGGGTTTTAATGTCGTATTTTGCTTCAATGTATGTACGTATGATTACCCGTATAAACATTCAGGATGCTACTGCCGGATTTAAATGTTACCGCAAAATTGTCTTAGAAACCATTCCACTAAATAAAATTAAGTTTGTTGGTTATGCGTTTCAGATCGAAATGAAATTCACCGCCATTAAATTTGGCTTCAAAGTGGTCGAAGTTCCAATCATCTTCACCGACCGTACCGAAGGAACATCAAAAATGAGTACCCGTATTTTTAGGGAAGCTTTTTTAGGTGTAATACAAATGAAAATTTGGAGCTGGTTTAGGAGTTATAAAAGGGAGTCCGAAATCCGAAGACCAGAGTCTTAGTTTATATATAAAACTTCTTGTTTAATAATTTGAAAATGGGCGTACACAGGTTCTTCTGAAACAACAGTCCCGTTATCGCTTATAGTCCTCGCTTCGCTGTGGGCTATTCCGCTCTACCGGGTTTAATACCGAAGGGTTTGTACAGCAAGCAACATCCACTGACTGTTATTTTGAATACTGTATCTGTTCCGCCATCAATACCCAAGCAATCAATGAGTAGTATTTTCGGTTCCAGGACTAAGGACTATAGACTTAGGACTATAAATTAAGACTTCCCCTGCGATTCCCTGATCATTGCACCAAAATCTTGCCCTTTATCCATGGCTTTAACGGTCATTACGATTCTTTTGGTACGTGTAGGCTCGGTTTTAGCCTGATTGATCCAGTTGATGTAATAGTTTTGGTGCGATTTAGGCTGTTTTAAAAAATTCCGAATTAAATGTTCTTCTTCTGATAAGCAGATTTCGAGGTCTTCGGGCATTTCGATTTTGAAATCTTTATCTTCTTCTAAATAGAGTTCGACACTTGCTCCGGCTTCTTTTCTTAATTTTTTACGGACTTCACCTTTTAAAGCAATAATAAAATCGCCCTCTCCCATCGGGATGGTTGCCATACCGCTAATCTCCAACTGATCTATCTTTCCTTTTACTCTGAAACTCTTTTTACAATCTGGTTTGATTTCATTGGCCAGTGCTGCCGGAATAAAGACATAACTCCAGCCGGTTTTTTCGCCCATGGTTTCGAAACGCTCTATTTCTGCTTTAAAGTGGATCATGGTTAAAAATATGAAATTATATTTTAACTGCTAAATGATAAATGGTTAGGCTATTTGTATGTTCATTAGAAATGAGTCTTAGTTTTTTTTACCATATAAGGCATTTAAGGAACATATAAGCTTAAAGAACTTCTATTCCTCATATGGTAAATGGGTTTTAAATATTGATGTGAAAAAGATTCTTCGCTGTGCTCAGAATGACAATCCGTCGTCCTTAAATCGCCACCGGATACTTCGCGGCGCTAGCGTTAATACATCCCAAAAGAAAGGTCGTCATTGCGAGGAACGAAGCAATCTTACAACTATGGGTTATAGCGAGTGTATTCTATTGAAAGAATGAAAGTTGTCCTTGTTTAGGAGGATTTCCTAAAAAACAAAATTCGTAAATGACCTCATACTGTCCTTTCTCATCATTAAATTTACGAATTGCAATCTTTTTACATAAAAAATTCAAGCTAACTTCTTCGAACAGGTCTTGAGCTATTTCAATATCTTCGGGATGTAATTTTCTCCCAATAGAGATATGGGCAGCAGCTCCATTTATTGCTTTCTTATATCTCAAGCCTTGTCTAAATCTTTTAAAAAGGCTATTCAAGTAAGGTTTAGCAGTCTTGTTAGGTAAAACAACAACTGCTCCGTTTTTTTCCGAAGCAATGAACTGATCAAACATCACAAAGTTAGGTTTTTCAGCATAGCAAAAGTCTTTAGTATACGATATGTAAAAATCCAACTCATGCTTATCTGCTTCAAACAGAGCAATCGTAACATGTGCCTCTGAGTTTCTACTGCTATACCAGCCAATTTTTTCTGCGAGTGTATTTTTTAAAACACTTACTTCATTAATACTTTTTCTTTGAGGGTAAACAACTATTGAATACCTGTCTTTTTTTAATTTTAAATCCATATCAATTTATTTAATCAATCGCCACTGGGTTCATCTGGATATCCAGTTTGGCGAACTTTAAAACTTCGATGCTCTGAAAGCCGAAATCTTCTACCACTTTACCTAAAATAAGGTAACAGCCCTTTCCTTTAAAAGGATACATGGGTGTGCTATTGGGGAAATGGGTCGTATCAAAAAAATCGCCGTTGGCATCTAAAAAAGTACCGAACCACATTTTGGTGTTTTTAATGGTATGTACCGTTTTTTCGCAAACATAGCTCCCTACCATTCTTACCGTTTTACCCAAATGTGTGTGCAGATCTACCGCCATCACATCACCACGATAAGGTGTTTTTAAAAAATCGAACATTTTATAATTAAGCGGATATCCCAATAACTCTAATTCTGTGTAAGCATTTTCGAGTTCGGAATCGGCCAAGACGGGGAGCTGATAGGTTTTGTAACTCAGCTTAAAAAGCTCGGCATGATTCACTTTTTTTTGTTTAAACCCAAGGTAGTTATGCACATCCCAAAGCAGGGTTTTCCGATCTTTCCCGGTAAAACGCAAGGCGCCCAAACGGATTAAAATAATGGCCTGTTCTAATGAGATGCAGGTCCGCCTTACAAAATCTTCGAGATCTATATACAAACCATTTGCAGCACGTTCTTGTGGAATAATTTTGATGATTTTTTCTTCCAAGCCCTGAACGGCAATGAAGCCCAGATAAGCATCTTCGCCTTTTATATTTACCACATCATCGCTACAGTTAACGCAGGGTAAATGCACCCTTGCTCCTGTTTTTTGCAGTTCGTGCACGTAAACCCAGCGACTGTAAAAACCTCCATAATTATTCAGTACCGCTACCATAAATTCCATGGGGTAATACGTTTTCAAAAATAAACTCTGGTAACTTTCTACTGCAAAAGAGGCTGAATGTGCTTTTGAAAAACTATAACCGGCAAAAGAAGAAATCTGTCGCCAAACTTCGGTAATGAGTTCTTCTGAGTGCCCTTCTTCTCTGGCTGAAACAAAAAACTTATTCACCAGTTCATCAAAAGCCAGTTTAGACCGGTATTTACCGCTCATCGCTTTGCGCAGGATATCAGCATCGGCAAGATCCAGACCTGCAAAATAATGACATACTTTGATCACATCTTCCTGATAAACCATTACCCCATAGGTTTCGCTAAGCCGCTCTTTCATCACTTCGCAGAGGTATACTACTTTATCGGGTGCGTGATAGCGTTCGATATAGGATTTCATCATGCCTGAACTCGCCACGCCCGGACGGATAATGGAACTGGCTGCCACCAGGGTAAGATAATTATCGCATTTGAGTTTTTTGAGCAGTTGCCGCATAGCCGGCGATTCGATATAAAAACACCCAATGGGCTGTCCTTCTTTAAGAATACCGTTCAATTTCTGGTCTTCTTTAAAAGTTTTAAAATCGTGGATGTCGATATCCTTTCCCTTATTTTTTTTAATGAGCTGCACGGCTTCGCGGATATGCCCGATACCCCGCTGACTTAAAATATCGAATTTCTCATAACCTATAGCTTCGGCTTCGTACATATCCCATTGCACGGTTGGAAAACCTTTTGGCGGCATATCCAAGGCTGTATAATAAGTAATCGGTTCTTCGGAAATTAAAATTCCTCCGGCATGAATCGAACGCTGGTTGGGCATTCCTTTCATGTATTGGTACACGGCCAATAACTTCTGGTAAGTAACATTCAGTAAATTTTCACGTTCTTTGGTGGGATCTGTAAAACTATCTATTTCTCCTTTGGGTAAACCCAGCACTTTACCGATTTCCCTGATAATTGCACGATCTTTAAAAGTGCTCATGGTGCCTAAAAAAGCAACATGCCATTTGGGATAACGTTCAAAGATATAACGTTGTATCACCTCCCTTTCGTCCCAGGAGAAATCGATGTCAAAATCTGGCGGACTTGTCCGTTTTTCATGCAGGAAACGTTCGAAATACAAATCGAGATCAATCGGATCTACATCGGTAATGCGCAAGCAATAAGCTACAATGCTGTTGGCACCCGAGCCACGGCCAACGTGGTAAAAACCGCATTTATTCATGGCATAGCTTACAATATCGAAGGTAATGAGAAAATAGGCACAGAAGTTTTTAAGTTCGATGATCCGGAGTTCTTTCTCCAAACGCTCAGTGGCATCTGTATTATTTTCACCATAACGGTATCTAAGCCCTTCTTCGGCCAACTCCCGAAGCATTTTTTTATCTCCTTCGAAATCTCCGGTATAAAAAAACTTGTTTTTAGAAGTAGGTGTAGTGCCATCCTCAAAATAAACACTTAAATCGCAGCTGTTTATCAGTTTCTGTGTATTCTGAACAATAAAGGGATACTGTTCAAATTGCTGGGTTAGTTCTACTTCTGGAATCAGGAACTCATCCGGATCGCATTTTTGGTCATCGTTCACTTTACTTAAAAGGGTATTAAGCTCGATCGCCCTAAAATATTCGTGCAGGCGGTAGGTAATCTTATCGCTAACGGTAACAGGATGCCACACCAACAACTTTTCTTTCTGTTTTAAAAGCGGATGTTTGTACAAAAGATTGAGCTGTTTGGCACGGATGCCTACAAATTCATTTGCTTTTAGTACTGGGTTAAAAGATTTTTGAAAGGGATAAATGATATAAACATTCTCCATTTCGGGTGGAACATTGGGTAACGGAATATGGTTGATGTTGTGATGGCTTAAAAATTCATTCAGTTCACGCATTCCCTCTTTATTCTTCGCAATGCCCACATACAACAACCTGTTATCGATCCGGAATTCGATCCCCGCTACCGGTTTAATCTGATACGGAATATTGCCTTTGTGTATTTCGTCGGCTTCTTTGGCAATGCCTTGTTTATAACACTCGCGAATAAACTCTACCGCACCAGTTGAATTATTGATATCAGTAAGTACCATTTGGTGGATACCCAAACTCCGGGCAGTAGCAATTAACTGGTCAATGCGCTGCGTGCCATACTTTAGGCTATAAGAAGAATGGACATTTAAAAACATTGCTAATCATAAGATTTAGTACCTATTGTTCCTTTTTCACTCATAAAACTTCTAATTTTCGATCGTTTTCTTACTTCCTGCTGTTCATCTTCTGTTTGGTTTTCGATCAATATTTTCTTTTTACGGGGATTGTACTTGATTATTTTCCCCGTTTCATCGCGGGGTGGCTGGGTAACAATACAGGCTTTTACCACTGCTTCGGCACCATAGTGGTTACGTACTTTATCCATGGCCTGGTAAAGACTATATTCTTCTTCGGCAATATTATATAAGCCAATCTGCTCGTAACCGCTCACCAGATGCGAAAGCTTTACGCCTACCAGCCGTAACAGCATCCGTTTTGCATACACCTTTTCGAACAGGCTATGTGCTTTACTGATTAAAAAAGAATCGAGCGAGGTATACGGAATACGCTCTTGCTGGGTAACCGTTTCGAAATTGGTATAACGCACGGTTACGGTAATGCAGGCGGTTAATTTTTTCTGGTTACGCAGCTGAAAAGTTAAGCCGGTAACCATTCCGGTTATAATGGCCTTTAATTTGGCCATATCCATGGTATCGCTTTCGAAGGTAGCCTGTGTACCAATAGATTTCCTTTCACGATAAGGTACAACTGGCGAAAGATCGACCCCATTTGCTTTTTGCCATAAACTTAAACCATGCTGCCCCAGTATTTTAAACATGAGCTGTTGTGGGATCTGGGTAAGCGTAAGGATTTCACGAACACCCATTTCGCTTAATTTTTTATAGGTAGCATGGCCAATACCCGGAATTTTGTGGATCGCCAAAGGATCAAGAAAGGGCCGCAATTCGGGAAAAGTAACCTGCCGTTCGCCATCAGGCTTAGATTCGTTCGTGGCTATTTTGGCTACGGTTTTATTGATCGACAGGCCAAAGGAAATCGGTAAGCCCATTTCTTTGATAATGTTTTGTCTGAGCTCTGACGCGAATTTCATACAACCAAAAAAGCGGTCCATGCCCGTCATATCGATATAGTGCTCGTCAATACTGGCTTTTTCAAAAAGGGGAACTTTATCGGCAATAATTTCGGTAATATCATGTGATGCCTTGGAATATTCTTCCATATCGCCTTTTAAAAATATAGCCTGGGGGCACAGCAATTTTGCTGTTCTACCGGGCATTGCAGAATGTATGCCGTACTGGCGTGCTTCGTAGCTGCAAGAGGCTACCACACCCCTATCGCCGCCGCCGCCGATAATTACGGGTTTACCCAATAACTTGGGATTTTTTCTGATTTCTACCGATACAAAAAATGCATCCTGATCCATATGAATAATCTGCCTTTCTTTATCCATTCTCGTATTATAAGGATGATTGAGATCAAAAATACTAATATTTTTAGTTTTAAAGAAAATTAAAATCGATTAACTTTAAACAAAATACTAATAAAATTAGTTTAATACACTACACTTTATTATGCTGAGTTTGCTCGAAGGATTTGCCACGGAAACACGGAAAAGCACGAAATTAGGCTCCCAATCCCTTAGGTTGATCCATAGGAACTTACATGATAGGAATGACGCAGCGCAGGAATTAAACGATTGATGGCTGGTGAGGACACCAAGCATGTGCGAGTTGTGTGGGCCGCAACGCGGACATATTTAACCATATAAGGCATTTAAGAAAATATAAGCTCATATGGCCATATATTTATATCGCAAAGAAGGTCTTCGACTACGCTCAGACTGACACACATTTATATTTTATGTAGCTGGTGGAGCACTAGCCATGGATTACCGAAAACAAAAATGCCCCCGATTTTCATCGGAGGCAGGTAAAAAAATAAAATATTTCGTAAATCTTAATTGTGCTTATTGTTTTACGATTTTGAATTCTGTTCTTCTGTTTAACTGGTGTTCTTCTTCGCTACATTCTACCCCGTTGCTACATTTGTTTAACAGCTGTGTTTCGCCATATCCATGAGCAGTAATGCGGTTTTTATCGATACCCCTCGAGATGATATACTCTACAGCAGACTCAGCCCTTTTTTGTGATAGGTTCAGGTTGTAAGCATCCTTGCCCCTGCTATCGGTATGCGAACCTAATTCGATCCAGATAGTCGGATTATCAGCCATGATTTTAACCAGTTTATCCAACTCTGCTGCAGCATCCGGGCGGATGTTCCATTTATCGAAATCATAATAGATATTTTCCAGCTTAATTGCTTTGTTAATTACAACAGCTTCTAAATATAGGTTTTGCGTAAGTACGCCAGAAGTTGTTAAGCCAATAGTTGCCAGCTTTTCTACATCAGATCTGTAGTTTGTTTTTTCTGCCGAAACATTGTATTCAGATTCTTTAGTTAAATTAAATCTATAACCGCCATTCTCATCAGTTTCCGTTTTTAAAACAGCACCGTTTGCTTTTGCTAAGGTTACCAATGCACCTGCAATAGGCTGATTGTTATTTTTATCCAAAATCCGTCCTTCTAATTTAAAAGCCAAGGTCATCTTCTGATCAATGGTGTAAATATCATCACTACCCAAACCACCTTCACGGTTAGAAGAAAAATAAACAACACAATCTTTTTCGCTTAAACTAAAGCCAAAATCATCTTGAGGAGAATTAAAAGGATAACCCAGATTTTCGATCTGTCCAATTTTTCCACTTTCCTTTAAAACCCGATAAACATCCAGTCCACCCATCCCAACTCTGCCATCACTAGAAAAATAGAAATTATCTTTTCCGTCTAAAACCAGACTGCGTTCATTGCCTTCGGTATTTATTTCTTTCAGGTTTATTGGTTTATCCCATGTACCGGCATCAGTTTTTAAGCAGACATAAATATCTGTACCACCTAATCCGCCGGGCATGTTCGACACAAAGTAAAGGCTATTTCCATTTGCAGTAATAAAAGGATCGCCTACCGAATAGTTGTTTACATCATTATAGGCGAATGAAACAGGCTTCCCCCAAGTACCATCGGCAGCTTTTATACTGCTAAAAATTTCTACATTAACTGTTGTTGGTTGCTTTTTTAACCGCTCTAACTCATCGGTGATGCGGGTTAAAGTGAAGTACATGGTTTTACCATCGGCAGTAAAACTTGCCGAACCTACATGGTAGCTTGTTCCGGTTTTTATAGGAAACAATTGAATACTATCGTTTGGTGAGCTTTTGAGGTACAATTTCAGGTAGCCATTGCCAGTCCAGCCATATACTTTTTTATCAGGTTCTTTTGAACCGTCGAATTTTAAAAAGGGTTTACTTTCCTGAGATACCAATAGGTTATTTGACCTATCGGAAGTGAATACAACCCCACCTTGATAGTTAACCGCCCCCCAATCAGATTGCGTACTATTTAAAGCTTTTTGATTGATCAGTTCGATTTTTTTAGGATTTTTGATCCATTTCAATGCCGAATCGCAAGAGGAAAGCCAAACAGTCTGCTGTTTTTCTGATATATTTTGTTTTTTACTGATATAATCCAAATACTGGGCTTTTGCCTCGCTATATTTTGAATTGTGCTGTAAAGCTTTGGCATAATCAAGTGTGTTTTCGATATTACTGCCCGGCATTTTAGCCACAATGGCATACCAGCTTTCTGCCTGCTTATAGTTGTAAACAAACGAATAAGCCATTGCCAAACGCTCGGCCGCATGTAAAGTTTCTTTCTTTTTATAGGCTTGTTCGTATAAATCAATTGCCTTGGTGTAATTAAACAGCTCATACTGTTTGTCAGCATCTTTTAAAACATACTGTGCATTTGCCAAAAAACTGAATGCAAATAAACAATATGCAGAAAAGCAGGTACCTATTAAAAATTTCTTCATTATGTTGTTCTGGTCATTAGGTCAAAAATATTTAATATTATCTGTTTTAAAACACCCTCGGCGTTGCCATTCTGATGTTTGATCTGATGAAGGAATAAGCGATCGAAATCTCATGCGTTCCGCTACTATAGCCCTGTAAAGGACCTATTGAGAAATCGTAACCATAACCGATCCTGATTTTATCTGATGGAAAAATCTGTATTGCTGCAACAGCAGAGTTTCGGGGTGTAAGGTCTCGCTGCAGATAACTTTTATCATACAGTTTTACTCCGGTCCGGTAGGAACCGCCAACCCACAGATATTCTTTAATCAATAAGAATGCATTTACATCTAAACTGGTTGGGCCGCCACGGTCATCCTTTAACAGAAATGAGGGTTTGATCTGAAAATCTTCCGAAAGTGGGAACAGTGCTCCGGCTGTAAGGTAATAATGTGGTTTAGGCTGTGGGATAAAAGCATAACGATCGATATTGATGTAAGTGGCAATCAGGTTATCTACCGAAAAACCAGCATAGTATTTGTCGTTTGCAAAATAAACCCCTGCCCTGGCATCGGGCACAATGGTACTTTGCACCCCTACTGGTTGATTAGGTTCTGGATTGTTTGGATTGAGCATAGAACCATCGATACCCAACTGCACCATTCCAACGCCAAGGCCAAGCGCCAATCTCGAACTGCCATCATCATTCATCCTGATGCGGTACGAATAATTACCGTAAATGCTCAGGTTGGTCTGTGCGCCAAGTTTATCGCTCGCTACCTGAAGGGCCAAGCCTACGTTACCGCTGTTTGCAATGGCATCTACCGCCAACGACATGCTTCTCGGTGCCCCGGTTATCCCCGTCCACTGGCTCCGGTAAAAGCTATGCACATTCAGTACTTCTTTGTAGCCTGCATAAGCTGGATTGATGTAAATTCCGTTAAACATATACTGACTGTACTGGGCGTCCTGTTGTGCGGATGCCGGCCTCGAAAGCAATAAAAACGAACCCGCTATTAACAATATTAATTTCTTCATCATCTTAATATCTTAAAGTGCAGCCCGATTTTAAAAACCTGACTGCACTAAGCCTCTTATCTTATTTTTTAAACGCTCTGATTAATGTAATGTAACCTTTAAACACTTCGTACTGATCGCTTCCTGCTTTTTTAACACGCAATAAGTAGTAGTAAGTACCTTCGTTTAATCCCTCACCTGTCCAGTTGTTCTGGTAACCTTTGGCACGGAATACCTCATTGCCCCAACGGTTAACAATCTGCAGTTCGTTAACTGGGTATTGGTTAATGCCCAAGATTTCGAAGGTATCATTTATACCATCACCGTTTGGCGTAAACAGATTAGGTATGGTAAGGCCAGCGAAGTTAGCCGTTAAGGTTACCGCTGCCACATTGGTATAATAACCATAGGCATCTTTCACCCTATAAGTAAAGGTATCATCGCCGGTGTAACCAGGATCAGGTGTGTAGGTAATCGTACCGTCAGCGTTTACCGTTACTTTACCATGTTGAGGCCGGCCTACAACTTCTACTGTTAATTTATCAAGGGTAGAATTTCCAGGATCATCATTTGCCAATACATTAATGGTAACCGATTTATTTGCCACTGTACCACCAACATCATCAACCGCTTTTGGCGATTTAGGGAATGCAATAACTGTTGCAGCATTATTGTTTTCGGAGGTTCCTGAAACATCGGTTACATTAACACCACCAAGTGTTTTGGCATTTACCGTTGCGGTATTGGTTACTGTTCCCAGGTCTTTATCGGCCTGAGTTAAGGTGTATACTTCAACATCGGTTGTAGTCGCTCCCGGAGCAAGTCCACCAGTTACTGTGATCACCTTGTTGTTTAAACCAAGCTTAGCATCGGTTAAAGTAATGGTATTTAAAGTATTGGTTCCTGTGTTCTTAATTGTAAACGTATAGGTTACCTGATTACCGCTAAATGCCGCTGTTTTAACCAAAGCTATAGCACCCATCACTGGAATCTGCGTTACAGTTGCCGTATTGTTGTTTTCAGCTGTACCAGAGATATCGCTAACTGAAACATTTGCCGGTGTTTGACCAGTAATGGTTGCACTGTTGGTTACGCTTGCAGCATCTTTATCTGCTTGTGTTAACTGGTAAACATAACTATCAGTTACTGTTGCGCCTGGAGCAAGTGTGCCAGGAATTACCCTGTTTAATCCAAGTTTAGCGTCCACTAAAGTGATGATGTGCAGGGTTACATTTCCAGTATTTTTAACGCTGAAATTGTAAGTAATGCTATTTCCATCAGTACTTAGCGTACCTGTTTTAACCAGAGTGATGGTAGATGCCGGAGCAATTAACGTTACGGTAGCGTCATCAGCAGCAGGCGTACCCGGATCGTCTGATCTAGGTTTATTCAACGTACCACCGTTTGGCGTTTGTGCTGTTGCCGAAGCCTGGTTGCTAAACGAACCTGCATTTACCTCGGTTAAGGTAATGGTGTGCCTTGCGGTTACCGTAACACTTACGCCTGGTGCCAGACTTGCTATGCTAACCGGAATGATTGATCCTGCATCGGCACCGACATCTGTAACCGCCACATTTGTTAGGGTTACGTTGCCTGTATTGGTTACCACAATGTTGTAATTAATTACATCGCCAACCTTGCTCACCGTATTGGTAGCTGCTTTGGTTAAACTTATTGCTGGAGCTGCTACCAAGCTTACCGTTACCGGAATAGTTACGGTAGTAGTACCACCTTTACCATCGCTTACAGTTACAGTGAAAGTATCGTTACCCACATAACCAGAAGTTGGTGTATAAGTATAAGTACCATCAGTATTTACCACTACTGTACCATGTGCTGGCGGAGTGCTTACTGTAAAAGTTAAAGCGTCGCCATCTACATCGCTTGCGGTTATTGTTCCGCTGGCTGCTGTATTTTGCGGTGTGGTAATGGCTGGCGAAGTTGCTACTGGTGCATCATTTACCGGAGTTACAGTTACTGAAATGTTTACTGTTGTTGTACCACCCTTACCATCGCTTACTGTCACGGTGAAAGTGTCGGCACCATTATAGTTAGGTGCTGGCGTATAGGTGTATGTACCATCCTTATTTACCACAACTGTACCATGTGCAGGAGGCGTGCTTAGCGTTAAGGTAAGTGGATCACCATCTGCATCGGTAACCGTTATTGTTCCGTTAATCGGGGTATCTTCAGGAGTAGTAATGGCAGGTGCACTTGCAACAGGTGCACGGTTATCTCTAATGTTAACAGTAGCAGGTATTGTACTTGCCGTGATTAATGCATTATTTGTTGTTGCATTCATCGTTAAAATTACCGTTTCATTTCCTTCGTTAAGATTATCATTAAGTACAGGAACAGGAACTGTTACCGTTTTTTGTCCGGCAGGTATGGTTACTGTTGTACCTATTGAAGTATAATCTGCACCACTTGTTGCTGTACCTGTTACGGTATACGTAATCTGCGTATCGGTTGTTGATACGTTACTTAAAGTAAAGGTAAACTGACCAGGTGTTGAAGGTTCTGCTCCATCGGCTGTTGTGCTTACTGTAACTGTTGTATTTGATCCATCCAGAATATTAATCGTTGCAGGAGCATTGCTTACCGTTACCGCAGGATTACCCGAAACGGTTAAGGTACCAATTACGGTTTCTGTTCCTTCTACAACTGCATCAGCTGATACCGGAATCGTAATGGTTGCCGTAATTTGACCAGCAGGAATAGTGACCGTTTTGGTTACAATCGGACTGTAGTCGCTGCCTTCTGTTGCTGTGCCACCTAAGGTATAAGTAAGCTGCGTATCGGTTGCTGATGCTTTACTTAATGTTACAGTGAAGGTTCCATTTACAGGCCCACTTTCGTTACCGTTTATACCTGCGGTAATTGTTGCTATCGAAGCATCGTTATCGATAATGGTTGTGCTTGCCGCATTTGTAGCAATAGTTACCAAACCACCTGTTATATTGCTAATGCTTGCGCTAAATGTTTCGTTCGTTTCAACAATATTATCATCGTTAATTGGAACGGTAAACGTTAAGGTAGCACCGGCAGCAGCACCTGCAGGGAATGTTAATGTTCCGTTAGTGGTGGTATAGTCTAAACCAGCTATTGCCGTTCCGTTGCTTGTTGCATAATCAACTGTAAATGCATTTTGAACAGCTGCATTTAAGGTAACGGTAAAGGTAGCAGTACCTGCCGCTTCGTTAACCGTTGGACTGGTAGAGATACTCACACTCGCATCATTGTTATCGGCAATATTGATTGTTGCTACAACATTGCTCACACTTACTGCTGGGTTTCCAGCGCTGGTTAATGTAGCTATAACTGTTTCAGTACCCTCAACAACCGCATCTGTTAATACCGGAATGCTAATGGTCGCTGTGGTTTGACCCGCAGGGATGATAATGGTTTTGGTAATCGCAGTATAATCGCTGCCCTCGGTTGCTGTACCTCCTAAAGTATAAGTAATCTGGGTATCGGTGGCGGATGCTTTACTTAATATTACGATGAACGTTCCGTTTGCAGGGCCGTTTTCGTTACCATCAATACCTGCCGTAATGGTAGCCACTGCAGTATCGTTATCAATAATGGTAGTGGTTACCGTACCCGTAACAATGGTTACCAATCCACCTGAAACATTATTAATTGTACCACTAAAGGTTTCGTTCGGTTCAACAATACTGTCATCATTTATTGGAACGGTAAACGTTAGGCTTGTGCCCGCAGCAGCACCAGCAGGGAATGTTAACGTTCCGCTGGTTGTGGTATAATCGAAGCCTGCAGTTGCAGTTCCATCACCAGTAGTGTAAGCTACCGTAAATGCATTTTGAACAGCAGCACTTAGTGTTACTGTAAACGTGGCTGTTCCTGCCGACTCATTAATGATTGGATCAGTTGAAATACTTACTGTTGCCGTATTGTTATCAATAATATTAATACTAGCCGGAACATTACTGATTGTAATTAAAGGATTACTAGAAGTTAGCAATCTAGCAATAACCGTTTCAGTACCTTCCACCATTGCATCGGTTAATACCGGAATGGTAATCGTTCCAGTAGTTTGACCTGCAGGAATGGTAATGGTTTTGGTTACAATTGTGCTATAATCGCTGCCTTCAGTTGCTGTTCCTGTTAAGCTATACGTAAGCTGTGTATCGGTAGCTGATGGATTATTCAAGGTAACTGTAAATGTTCCGTTAACCGGTCCGTTTTCATTTCCTGATGTACCTGGCGTTATCGAAGCAATTGAAGAACCACTATCGGTAATATTCACTGTTGCAGGTATAGTGCTGGCAATGATCGAACCGTTGTTCGTCGCGGCATTCATGGTTAAGATAACCGTTTCCGTTCCTTCCACAATATTATCATTTAATACCGGTACCGATACAGTTGCCGTAGTCTGTCCGGCTGGAATAGTTACGCTATTACCAATAGCTGTATAATCGGTTCCGCTGATCGCCGTTCCACTTAGCGCATAGGTAATTTTGGTATCGGTGGTCGATATACGATTTAACGTAAAGGTAAACTGACCTGATGTAGCAGGCTCGGCTCCATCTGCTGTTGCAGATACTGTTACCATAGCATCTGTATTATCTGTAATGTTAATGGTTGCCGGTGTACCGCTTACTGTTACCAATGGATTTCCAGAGCTCGTCAATGTCGCAATAACAGTTTCGGATCCTTCAACAATTGCATCGGCCGATACTGGAATAGTAATTATTCCAGTGGTTTGACCAGCAGGAATGGTGATGGTTTTGGTTACAATTGAAGCGTAATCACTTCCTTCAGTTGCTGTTCCACTTAAAGTATATGTAATCTGGGTATCGGTAGATGCTGGTTTACTCAAAGTAACTGTAAATGTTCCGTTTACTGGCCCACTCTCGTTTCCTGAAGTACCTGGCATAATACTTGCCATAGACGAGTCGTTATCGGTAATGGTTACCGTTGCAATACCGTCTGCAATGGTTACCAGTCCACCAGTTACATTACTGATTAATCCGTTGAAAGTTTCGCTTGGTTCTACCAGATTATCATCAATAACCGGCACAGTAAAGGTTAAGCTCGAACCTGCTGCAGAACCTGCAGGGAACGTTAATGTTCCGCTGGTTGCAACATAATCTAAGCCAGCAACTGCTGTTCCGTTCGACGTATTATAATCAACACTAAATGCATCCTGTACTGCTCCGCTTAAGGTTACGGTAAAGGTTGCCGTGCCTGAAGCTTCATCTACATTGGTTTGGAATAGTGAGATACTCGCAGCTACCGAATTGTTATCCAGAATATTAATGGTTGCAGGCGTATTGTTTACCGTTACCAAAGGATTATTGGTATTTGTTAAGGTAATCACCACCGTTTCATTTCCTTCTACCACTAAATCAGTTACCACAGGGATCGTTATTGTTCCTAAAGTTTGACCAGCTGGTATGGTAATGGTTCGGGTAATCGCGGCATAATCGTTGCCTTCGGTAGCTGCTCCGCCAACAGTGAAAGTAATCTGGGTATCAGTAGATGATGGATTACTTAATGTCACGGTATATGATCCGTTTACTGGTCCGTTTTCATTTCCATTTGTACCCGCTGTGATGGTTGCTACTGAAGTGTCGTTATCTGTAATGGTTACAGTTGCCGATGATGTACCAAGGGTAACTACGCCACCCGTAACATTGCTTAGTGCGGCACTTAATGTTTCTGATGGTTCAACGATGTTATCATCATTAATTGGAACCGTGAACGTTAATGTTGCACCTGCCACTGAATTTGCAGGAAAAGTTAAAGTTCCACTAGTGGGTGTATAATCTGCACCTGATGTTGCGGTACCATTGGCAATAGCATAATTCACGCTGAAGCCATTCTGTACGGCATTGCTTAAAGTCACAGTAAAGGTTGCTGTACCTGCGTTTTCATTAATTATTGGAGTGGTTGATAGGTTTACTTTAGCCACATCTTCATCAATGATATTAATTGTTGCCGTTGTGTTATTCACCGTAATTACCGGATTGCTTGAAGCTGTTAAGGTCGCAATTACCGTTTCGGTACCTTCGGCCAATACATCTGCCATTACCGGAATAGTAATGGTTCCTGTGGTTGCACCTGCAGGGATGATGATTGTTTTGGTAACGGCACCATAATCGGCACTTTCTGTTGCTGTTCCGCTTAAGGTGAAAGTTAATGTTGTTGGTGTAGCTGATGGATTACTTAGCGTAACATTAAACACTCCATTTACAAGACCATTTTCATTGGCATTGGTACCAGCAGTGATGGTTGCCACCGCGCTATCATTATCCGCAATATTTACAATTGCCGGACTTGCACCGATAGCAACTTCTGCCCCAACCACATTACTTAATCCAACGGTAAACGATTCTGAATTTTCAATCAGGTGATCATCAATTATCGGAATAACTACATTGAACACTGTACCTGCCGGCGAATTTGGCGGGAAGGTTATGGTTCCACTGGTTGAGGTGTAATCTAATCCAGATAGCGCTGTTCCGTTTGCTGTTTTATAATCAACAGTAAAGCTATTTTGAACTGCAATATTTAAGGTAACCGATAAAGTAACGGTACCAATTGCCTCGCCAATGCTGGCTGCGTTGATCGAAATACTTACGTTAGCTGTATTGGCATCGAGAATATTGATGCTTGCGGGCGTGGTATTTATTGTAATGGCAGGATTATTCGACGTACCCAAGGTAGCAATAACCGTTTCGGTACTTTCTGCTACTGCATCAACAATTACAGGAATACCGATTGTTCCGGTAGTTTGACCTGCAGGGATCGTAATCGTTTTGGTTACGATGTTAGTGTAATCGGCTCCCTCTGTTGCGGTTCCGCCCAAAGTATAGGTAATCTGTGTATCGGTAGCCGATGGATTACTTAAGGTTACTATAAATGTTCCGCTCACCGGACCAGTTTCGCTACCATTTGTACCTGGGGCAATGCTGGCCACAGCAGTATCGTTATCTGTAATGGTAACATTACTTGTTGACGTTCCTATGGTTACAAATCCACCTTGAATATTGCTTAGTACAGCACTCAAAGTTTCTGATGGCTCAACCAGATTATCATCACTAATCGGAACCGTGAACGTTAATGTTGCACCTGCCGGCGAATTTGCAGGGAATATCAATGTACTTGTAGTAGCGGTATAATCTAAACCAGCTGTAGCTGTTCCATCTACCGTTTTATAATCAACACTGAATGAGTTTTGTACTGCTGTACTTAAAGTAACCGTAAAGGTTGCCGTTCCAGCCGCTTCATTTATTGTTGGTGTGCTAGAAATGCTTATGGTAGCGGTATTGTTATCGAGAATATTAATGTTAGCAGGATTATTATTTACACTAACCAATGGGTTGTTTGAAGTACCCAAAGTAACTACAACCGTTTCTGCTCCTTCTACTACCGCATCTGCCAATACCGGAATAGTAATGCTTCCCGTAGTTTGACCAGCTGGAATGGTGATGGTTTTCACAATTGTGGTATAATCAATTCCTTCCGTTGCTGTTCCTCCTACGGTATAAGTCAGCTGTGTATCGGTTGCCGATGGATGACTTAAGGTTACCGTAAATGTTCCATTTAGCGGACCGTTCTCATTACCATTTGTTCCTGCCGTAATAGTGGCAATCGCGGTATCGTTATCCGTAATATTAACCGTTGCTGGTGTTGTACTTGCAGTAATAGAAGTATTGTTTGTTGTGGCAAGCATGGTTAACACCACAGTTTCGGTTCCTTCTACCAGGTCATCATTCAATACCGGCACACTCACCGTAGCAGTTGTTTGTCCTGCCGGAATGGTTACCGTTGTACCAATTGAGCTATAATCGGTTCCGCTTGTGGCAGTTCCATTTACCGAATAAGTAATCTTTGTATCTGTTGTAGAAACATGACTCAGGGTAAAAGTAAACTGACCTGCAGTAGTTGGCTCTGCACCATTGGCAGTAGCCGTTACCGTTATTGTTGCGGTGGTATTATCGGCGATATTGATACTTGCAGGTGTATTGCTTACCGTTACCAACGGATTACCAGAGTTAGTTAAGCTAACCACAACGGTTTCTGTTCCTTCAACAATATTATCGGTTAATACCGGGATAGTAATAGTACCAGTAGTTTGTCCGGCTGGGATAGTGATCGTTTGCGTTACAATCGGACTATAATCGCTACCCTCTGTTGCTGTACCAGCAAAAGTATAAGTAATGGTGGTTGGCTGTGATGATGGATTGCTTAAGGTAACTACAAATGTCCCATTCACCGGACCATTTTCAGCACCATTTGTTCCAGCAGCAATAGTGGCAACCGAACTATCATTATCAATAATGTTAACTGTAGCTGGCGTTGTACTTGCTGTAATTGAAGCATTATTGGTTGCAGCAGCCATAGTTAAAATAACTGTTTCCGTGCCTTCTGCAATATTATCATCCAGTACCGGTACACTTACTGTTGTAATGGTTTGTCCGGCAGGGATGGTTACCGTTGTTCCGATTGAGCTATAATCGCTGGTACTTGTAGCCGTTCCGGTTACGGTATAGCTAATTTGTGTATCAGTAGTAGCTACATTACTTAAGGTAAAGGTAAACAAACCTGGTGTTGCAGGTTCTGCCCCATTCGTTGTAGCAGCTACGGTTACGGTAGCGGTAGTATTATCGATAATATTAATGCTTGCAGGCGTATTACTTATGGTTACCAATGGGTTGCTCGAGTTGGTTAAAGTTGCTATTACGGTTTCGGTACCCTCTACAGTATTATCGGTTAATACCGGGATGGTTATCGTTCCTGTGGTTTGTCCAGCTGGAATGGTAATCGTTTTCGTTACCACCGTACTGTAATCGCTACCTTCTGTCGCTGTTCCGACTAAAGTGTAAGTTAAGGTAGTTGGTTGAGAAGATGGATTACTTAGTGTAACCGTAAAGGTTCCGTTTGAAGGGCCGTTTTCGTTACCTGGTGTGCCTGCAGTAATGGAGGCCACTGAAGTATCATTATCTGTAATATTAACTGTTGCAGGCGTAGTACTAGCCGTGATTGAAGCATTGTTTGTGGCAGCTGCCATAGTCAAAATAACCGTTTCAGTACCTTCTGCAATGTTATCGTTCAATACCGGTACACTTACTGTTGCTGTTGTTTGTCCGGCAGGGATAGTTACTGTTAATCCGATTGCGGTATAATCTACTCCGCTTGTGGCGGTTCCACCAACACTATACGTAATCTGTGTATCAGTTGTTGATACATTACTTAAGGTAAAGGTAAATAAACCTGGTGTAGTTGGCTCTGCCCCATCGGTTGTTGCCGCAACACTTACCGTTGCTGTAGTATGATCAGCAATATTAATGCTTGCAGGACTATTGTTTATTGTTACCAATGGGTTTCCAGAGGTAGTTAATGTAGCCAATACAGTTTCTGTTCCTTCTACTATTGCGTCGGTTAATACCGGAATGGTAATGGTCGCTGTAGTTTGTCCCGCTGGGATAATGATGGTTTTTGTTATGGTGGTGTAATCGCTTCCTTCGGTTGCAGTTCCAGCTAAAGTATAGGTAAGCTGTGTATCCGCTGATGATGGATTACTTAAAGTCACCGTAAATGTTCCGTTTACAGGTCCATTCTCATCGCCTGATGTCCCGGCGGTAATAGTGGCTTCTGAAACATCATTATCAACAATAGTTGCAGTTGTTGTAGCATTGCTGATTAACACCACACCACCAGTAATATTGCTTAATGCTGCGCTAAAAGTTTCAGCCAGCTCAGCAATATTATCATCGTTTATCGGAACCGTAAAGGTTAAGGTAGCACCTGCTGCAGAATTTGCAGGGAAGCTTAAAGTTCCGGCCTTAGTGCTATAATCTGATCCTGCAATTGCAGTTCCATCCGTTGTTGCATAATCAACAGTAAATGCATCTTGAACCGCATTGTTTAAGGTTACGGTAAAGGTTGCTGTTCCATCAGCTTCGTTAACCGTCGGTGTAGTGGAAATACTTACACTTGCTGTATTGGCATCAAGGATATTGATCGATGCAGCTGTTGTACTAATGCTTACGGATGGATTGCTTGAGCTAGCCAAAATTGCTATAACGGTTTCAATACTTTCGCTAACGGCATCAACTAACACAGGGATGGTGATGGTTCCTACAGTCTGACCTGCAGGAATAGTAATGGTTTTGGTCACAATGGCCGAGTAATCACTTCCTTCGGTGGCTGTGCCGCCTAAAGTATAGGTAAGCTGTGTATCGGTAGATGATGGATTACTTAAAGTTACCGTAAATGTTCCGTTTACCGGACCGGTTTCATCGCCGTTTAAACCTGCTGTTATGGTAGCTACCGAAGTATCGTTATCGGTAATGGTAACTGTAGCAATTGCAGTTCCGATGGTTACCAATCCACCGGTAACATTGCTTATTGTTCCATTGAAAGTTTCATTTGGTTCAACAAGGTTATCGTTGTTGACAGGAACGCTAAAGGTCAAAGTTGCTCCGGCAGCAGATCCCGCAGGGAAAGTTAATGTTCCATTGGTTGTGGTATAGTCTAAGCCTACACCTGCTATTGCTGTTCCATTGGTGGTAGCATAATCAACTGTAAATGCGTTCTGAACTGCCGCACTTAAAGTAACCGTGAACGTTGCTGTTCCATCGGCTTCGTTTATACTGCTTGGTGTTGCCGAAATACTTACTGTAGCTGTATTATTATCAAGGATGTTGATGTTTGCAGGCGTATTGCTTACCGTTACCAATGGATTTCCTGATGTTGCCAATGCAGCAATCACGGTTTCTGTTCCTTCCACTACTGCATCGCTTAATACTGGAATGGTAATCGTTCCAGTAGTTGAACCCGCAGGAATGGTAATGGTTTTGGTTACGATTGCAGTATAATCACTGCCTTCGGTTGCTGTCCCATTTAAAGTATAGGTAATCTGCGTATCTGTTGAAGATGGATTACTTAAGGTTACCGTAAATGTACCGTTCACAGGTCCGTTTTCATTTCCTGTTGTACCCGCCGTAATTGTTGCAACTGAGCTATCATTATCGATAATATTTACGGTTGCAGGTACTGTGCTTGCCGTAATTGAAGCATTATTGGTTGCAGCAGTCATGGTTAAGATTACCGATTCGGTACCTTCTGCGATATTATCTTCCAACACTGGTACAGATACCGTAACCGTGGTTTGTCCGGCCGGGATGGTTACTGTGGTGCCTATCGAAGTGTAATCTGCTCCACTATTTGCTGTTCCGCCTACCGAATAGGTAATCTGGGTATCTGTTGTTGATACATTGCTTAAGGTAAACGTAAACTGACCAGGCGCAGTTGGTTCGGCACCATCGGCACTTGCAGCAACCATTACCGTGGCTGTTGTATTATCAATAATATTAATGCTTGCCGAGATATTGCTTACCGTAACAGCAGTATTATTACTAGCGGTTAAAGTAGCCACTGCAGTTTCAATACCTTCTACCAGTGCATCGGTTAATACCGGAATAGTAATGGTTCCAGTGGTTTGACCTGCAGGGATAGTGATTGTTTTGGTTACAATATTACTGTAATCACTTCCTTCAGTTGCTGTTCCACTTAGGGTATAAGTAAGCTGTGTATCAGTTGCCGATGGATTACTTAATGTTACCGTAAAGGTTCCGTTTACCGGTCCGTTTTCGTTTCCTGATGTTCCTGCTGTAATGGTGGCTACCGAAGTATCGTTATCAGTAATAGTAACTGTAGCCGTACTGGTGGCAATGGTTACCAAACCACCTGTTACATTACCGATGGTGGCATTAATGGTTTCGTTAGGCTCAACAATATTATCGTTCGCAATCGGAACGGTAAAGGTTAAAGTTGCACCTGCCAACGATCCCGCAGGGAAGTTTAGGGTACCTGTTGCGGCAGTATAATCGTTGCCTGCAATAGCGGTACCGTTCGAAGTAGCATAATCGACAGTAAAACCTGCCTGAACCGCATTACTTAAGGTTACGGTATAGGTAGCTGTTCCTGCTGCTTCATCAATACTGGCTGGCGTGGCAGAAATACTCACCGTAGCCACATCATTATCATTAATGGTTCCGATTCCTTCCGCCTGTGAAATACTAACCGGAGCAGTAGCTCCGCTTAAAGTTACTTTGAACCTTTCAGTGTTTTCAGTGATGTTATCGTTTGTTATCGGAATAAGAATGCTTTGTGTTGCACCTGAAACCGATCCTGCAGGGAAAGTAACTACTCCCGTTTGAGCGATATAATCGGCTCCTGCAATTGCAGTATCATTAGAAGTTGCATAATTTACTGAAAGGGCATCTTGTATATTTCCGGTCAATGTTACGGTGAAGGTCATGTTGCCAACGTTTTCTAAAGCAGAAACACTGTTAATGGCCACACTTGCTGCATCATCATCGATAATGCTGGCTGTTCCGGTTGCCCCTGCTGCAGGAATAGTTACTGCCGATCCGGCACTTATGCTGTTTAATGTTACCGTAAAGGTTTCGGTACTTTCGGTAATGGCATCATTAATCACCGGAATATTGAAAGTCTGCGTAGCGCCGTTAACAGAACCGGCAGGAAAAGTTACACTACCTGTTGTGGCAGTATAATCAGAACCAGCTAATGCCGTTCCATTTGCAGTTGTATAATTCACCGTAAATGCATCCTGAACGTTACCAGTTAAGGTTACTGTAAATGTTGCATTACCTCCATTTTCTGCTAATGATATGCTGTTGATTGCAACAGTTGCCTGATCGTTATCGGCAATATTTACGGTTGCAGGAATGGTACCCGCTGTAATGGCCGGGTTGTTAGTTGCGGCCGTCATGGTTAAAATAACGGTTTCTGTTGGCTCCACAAAAGTATCATCTTGCACCAGCACCTGTACGGTTTTACTGGTTTGTCCAGCCGGGATAGTTACCGTTGTACCAAGCGAAGTATAATCAGTTCCGTTGCTTGCTGTTCCGCTTACTGCAAAAGTAACCTGTGTATCAGTTGTAGCAGCATTACTTAATGTGAAGGTAAACAAACCTGGCGTACCTGGTTCTGCACCATCATTCGTGGCGGCTACTGTTATTGTTGCCGTTGTATTATCGGTAATATTAATTGTTGCCGTTTTATCAGCTGGGATTGGCGAAATACTTACCAATGCACTGGTTGTAGATACGAGGGTTGCCACCACTGTTTCTGCTCCTTCAACCAATAAATCGGTTCTAACTGGAATGGTGATGGTTCCTGTAGTCTGCCCTGCCGGGATAATAATCGTTTTGCTTATGGTTGTATAATCATTTCCTTCTGTTGCCGTACCACCTAAAGTATAGGTAATCTCAGTATCAGTTGAAGATGGATTACTTAAGCTTACCGTAAAGGTTCCGTTTATAGGTCCGTTTTCATTTCCTGATGTTCCTGCTGTAATCGCTACCGTTGCCGCATCGTTATCTACAATGGTCGCAGTAGCCGTAGCATTACTGATAATAACCACACCTCCAGTAATTCCACTCAGTGTAGCGCTAAAGGTTTCGGATGCTTCGGCAATATTATCATTGTTTATCGGAACTGTAAAAGTTAATATACTTCCTGCCGCAGCATTTGTCGGGAAGTTTAATGTTCCGATTGTAGTGGTGTAATCTAAACCTGCCAAAGCAGTACCATCGGTTGTACTGTAATTTACACTGAACGGGTTTTGAACCGCATTGTTCAGCGTAACTGTAAAGGTTGCGGTGCCTGCTGTTTCATTAATGGTAGGCGTAGTCGAAATACTAATACTCGCCGTATTGGCATCAATAATATTGATACTTGCTGGCGTTGTATTTACGGTTACCGCACTGTTCGAAGTGGCTAAAGTCGCAATTACCGTTTCTGTATTTTCGGTAACAGCATCAGGCTGAACATCGATGGTAATGGTTGCTGTAGTTTGACCAGCAGGAATAGTAATGGTTTTGGTTACTATCGTCGAGTAGTCGGTTCCTTCGGTTGCAGTTCCACCTAAAGTATAAGTAAGTTGTGTATCGGTTGATGCCGGATTGCTTAAGGTTACCACAAAGGTTCCTTTTATTGGTCCCGTTTCGTTACCGTTTACACCTGCAGCAATGGTAGCAACAGAAGTATCGTTATCGGTAATGGTTACCGGAGCAATTGCAGTTCCGATGGTTACCAATCCGCCGGTTACACCAGTTAAGGTTCCATTAAAAGTTTCGCTCGGTTCAACTAAATTATCGTTATTAATCGGAACGGTAAATGTTAAAGTAGCACCCGCAGGAGAATTTGCAGGGAAATTTAAGGTTCCGCTGGTGGCAGTATAATCCAGGCCAGCAACTGCTGTTCCATTTGTGGTAGCGTAAGTAACATCAAATGCACTTTGAACGGCACTACTTAAAGTTACCGTAAATGTAGCTGTTCCCGCAGCCTCATCAATACTGGTTGGACTAGTTGAAATGCTAACTGTTGCCGTATTGTTATCCAGAATATTAATACTTGCCGTTTTACTAGCTGGTGCTGTAGTAATGCTTACCAAGGCACTGTTTGAAGCAAGGAGACTGGCAATAACCGTTTCCGTTCCTTCTACAGCCAAATCTGTTTTAACAGGTATGGTAATTGTTCCGCTAGTTTGTCCGGCAGGAATGGTGATCGTTTTGGTTACAATGGTATCGTAATCTGCTCCTTCTGTTGCTGTTCCAGCCAAAGTATACGTAATTTCCGTATCTGTAGATGATGGATTACTTAAGCTTACCGTGAATGTTCCGTTAACAGGCCCGTTTTCATTTCCTGTGGTTCCGGCCGTAATGGTTGCAATTGAGCTATCATTATCGGTGATGGTTGCAGTGGCTGTTCCGGTAGCAATGGTTACCAGATTCCCTGTTACATTGCTTAATGTTGCAGCGAAAGTTTCGCTTAGCTCTACCAGATTATCGTTCGTAATCGCAACAGTAAAGGTTTGAGTAGCTCCTGCAGCTGATCCGGCCGGGAAAGTAATGGTTCCGTTTTTAGCAGTATAATCTGCTCCTGCAGTGGCAGTGCCATCTACAGTGCTATAATCAACTGTAAATTCATCTTGAATGGCATTACTTAAGGTTACCGTAAAGGTAGCCGTTCCTGCAGCTTCGCCATAACTGTTTGGTGTTGCCGAAATACTTACCGTTGCAGCATCGTTATCGGTAATGGTGGCTGTTCCGGTTGCTGTAGCAATGGTTGTTGGCCCGGTTATTCCTGAAAGTGTCGCTGTAAAAGTTTCGCTAGTTTCGGTAATATTATCGTTGATCACCGGAATGGTAAAAGTTTGCGTAGCGCCACTTACCGATCCTGCCGGGAAGGTAACCGTTCCAGTAGTTGTGGTATAATCGCCCGGTTGAACTGCTGTGCCATCGGCAGTAGCAAAATTAACCGTGAAGCTGTTCTGTACTGATCCTGTTAAGGTTACCGTGAAGGTGGCTAAACCGCCGGTAATGTTTTCAGCAACCGAAATATTGTTGATGGCAATAGAAGCGTTATCGTTATCAACAATTGATGTGTTTACACTTGCATTGCCTAAAGATGCCGGACCGGTAATCGATCCTATAGAAACTGTATAATCTTCTGTATTTTCAAGAATATTATCATCAACTATGGCCACAGGGAAAGTGATGGTACCACTTGCTGCCCCAACAACCGATCCCGCTGGGAAAGTAACGGTCGAGCTGCTAAAGTTATAATCTGCAGCATTTGTGGTATTTGGCGTTATTCCGGTAACCACAGTTACTGGCGATGCTAGGGTTGTTCCGGCTGTTCCCGTAAGGGTAACCGTATAATTAACCGCTCCTGCATTTTCATTAACCGATGTTGGTCCTGATAATACCACAGTTGGATAGATACTCACATTAACCGTAATCGGATCGCTCACTACCCCATCAGCTGTTGTTAAAGTATAAGTATAACTATCCGTTCCGGTATAACCTGCATTTGGTGTATAAGTAACTTTTCCGGTTGCATCAACTGTGGTTGTACCATGTGCACCATTCCCTGCTAATACAGTTGTATTGGTAGCTGTTGCACCATCATTGGTTTTAACATCGGTAGTAACCGGTGTGTTTACCAAGGTGTTTGCGTTGTCTGTTAGTCCTACAGGTTTAATTGAAATGATAAAAGTTTGTGCTGCACTTTGGTCTACACCGCCATTTGCGGTACCTCCATTATCACTTAACACTACAGTTACAGTAACCTTGCCAGCAAAGTTTCCTGAAGGTGTATAAGTTAAGTTTCCAGAGGCATCGATAGCAGGTTGTACCGTAAACGAGGTGCCACTGTTATTACTCACTACAAAGTTGACCGTTTGGTTTGCAACTTCATCAGCCGGACCAGCCGCTATAGCTGTAGCCCAATTATTTACGGTTTGCGCACCAGCGGCCGCATTCACCAGCTGATCTGCTCCTTTTACAAATGAAGGTGCGTCGTTTATTGGATTTATTGTAATGTTGACATTTTTAATAGCATTGGCGTAAGCTGTTCCATCAGAACCATTCCAGTTGAAACTAGACGAACCATTAAAATTGGCATTAGGTACGAATGTTATTTTATCTAAATCGGCCCTATTTATTTCCTGTCCTGTAGTAATGTCTACCCCATTTAATTTAAGTAGACCATTAGCAGGAAGGCTTACGATCTGAATTTTTGTTAAGACATCGTTTTCCACATCGGTAAAACGATCGGTAAAATCTGTTAGAGTAAAAGGGATAACTGCATCTTCATCTCCTGTTTTACCAAAATCATCAACAACTGGCTGATCATTTACCGGGGTAACCAATATATTAACACTACCAATTGCTGAGTATGATGTACCATCGTTTCCGGCCCAGTTAAAACTAACATTTCCATTAAAGTTTAGTGCCGGAATAAAAACCAGATTAGAAATTTCGGACACCAATATTTCCTGGCCAGAAGATACTACAGAACCATTTAGCAATAGTGTACCCTGTACATTTGGAGGAAGATTTGACACCTGTATTTTTGATAAGGCATCTCCTTCCAGGTCACTAAAATTGCTGGTAAAGTTTGCTAACGTAAATGACAGGTTAACATCTTCTACAGTAGTTAAATTAATATTGGTAATAGTTGGTACATCATTAACCGGCGCAATAATAATGTTTACATCATTTTGTGCAGTTGCATATGCTGTACCATCGCTTCCGTTCCATTTAAAGGTAACTGAACCATTAAAGTTCGCCGCAGGAACAAATGTAATGTTCGCCAAATCTGCCACTGCTATTTCTTGCCCGGCAACAATATTAGTTCCGTTAAGTTTCAACACTCCCTGAGTAGCAGGAGGCAGCGATACAACTTGAATTTTGGCTAATGGGTCTCCATCAGCATCTGTGAAATTACTGGTAAAATCGCTTACTGCAAAGGTTAATGTTATATCTTCCGCCCCAGCTTTCGATACCGCAGTAATTACCGGATTATCGTTAACGGCGGTGATATTAATGTTCACAATTGCTGGCGCATTTGCATAATCAGTTCCATCGCTACCATTATAACTAAATGATACACTACCGTTAAAGTTAGGCGCAGGCACAAAAATAAGATTGACTAAATCTGCTGCTGTAATCTCCTGTCCAACGGCCACATCTACCCCATTCAATTTAAGTATTCCTTGTGCAGCTGGAGGTAAAGTTAACACCTGTATTTTAGCTAATGTGCCATCTACATCTGTAAATTGACTGGTAAAATCTGTTGTTGTAAAAACAACATTGATATCTTCAGTTCCATTTTTAGCAACATTGGCTACTGAAGGAATATCGTTGACCGGCTGAATACTTAATGTTACCGTTTTTGTATCGCTTAACGCTGGCCCGCCTGTATTACCTTGATCGTTAATATTTACAGTTAAGGTAACATTGCCATTTGCGTTTGCAAAAGGCGCATAGGTTACTTTATTGGCTGCAATAAAACTATTAATTGCACTTATGCTTCCTGTAATCGTTATTGCATTAGTACCCGTTCCAGCAATGGCTATGCCCGCTTCGCTAATGGCGGTTAAAGTTCCCTGTCCGGATGGAACGCTCCATGTAACTACAACGTTCAGATTGCCGGCATCGGCATCGGCAAAGCTGATTCCACTTACTGCATTTGGCGTATCCTCAATTATCGAAATTGAAGTTGGAACAGTTGCAATTGGTGCAATATTATAATCCTCTCTCCAATCTCTTTCTGTTGTTGCCGGAGTATCTAAGTTAGGGAATGAGGTAGGCGTTTGGCCATTTGTTGAATTATATGCAGTATCGTTATTATCAAAAGCATCATCCAAACCATCTTTATCTGCATCAGTACCCAACGCCACTATATTAGCAATACCATTATTATCGGTATCGTACGCCTCTATGGTATCGCTGTCGCCATCATTATCTGAATCTAAATCCATGTAATCTGGTTGGTCTGCACCATCTGTATTTACAACTGAAATTCCATTAGGTCCGTAAGCATCATCTAAACCATCATTATTGGCATCAACGCCTGAAGGTGTAACATAGCCGGCGGTACTCTGTGCTTCGATATTATCAGGAATACCGTCTCCATCAGAATCAAGGTCTAAGAAATTCGGAATACCATCGCCATCTATATCTGTTACCCCTTCTACCGAATCTTTAATACCGTCACCATCAGAATCTAGATCAAGGTAATTCGGAATACCATCACCGTCGTTATCTTTAACCGTTATCGGAGTACCTGAAGGATCGCCAGCTAAAGTACCCGTAGTATTATTATAATCATCGACAATATCAACAATACCGTCATTATCAAAATCATTAACTAAACCTGTCCCCACTTTTCCATCACCATCTACATCAGGTCCACCGTTTTCTATTACATCATTAATACCATCATTATCCGAATCAGGATCCAGGAAATTAGGGGTACCATCACCGTCTTTGTCTGGTGGAGTATAGCCTCCGTTTGCAGCCAAAGGAACTCCATTGGCATCTACATTAGTGGAGCCGATTAAACCGATTCCTGGCAAACCATTATTATCTGAATCTGAGCCACCAGCTTCGATTACATCTGGAATACCATCGCCATCCGAATCCAGGTCATGATAGTTCGGTAAACCATCTCTGCCACCTGTATCAAGCATGCCGTCTACAGTATCTAAAATACCATCGTTATCATCATCCAGATCAGCTCCATCAGGAATGCCATCTTTATCATAATCTGATGAACTTCTCCAATCTCTTTCTCCTCCCGGTACCTGAACATCAGGCATTGAAAGCGGTGTTTGACCTCCATTGGTGGCGTAACCTATTGGATTGGTATTTCCATTGTCATTGTCATAAATATCAGCTAACCCATCGCCATCAGCATCAGGTAATAGATCCATAATTTCATCAGGTATTAACGCACCTGTTTGATTGTTTTTAAGATCAACTTCTAATGGGCTAGTTACTGCATTTTCGAGCCAATCTCTAAATCCATCGTTTTCGGCATCAGTATCTACGTAATCGGGTGCATTACCTCCATCTACGTTAGAATAACCAGAAATAAGTCCACCATTATTTACATCATAGGCATCATCAATGCCATCCCCGTCTGTATCCGATCCAGTAGGCGCAGCATATAAAGTAGTTGGTAAACCTTCAATAATATCTATAATTCCATCGTTGTCGGCATCAATATCCAAGTAATTTGAAAGGCCATCGAAATCCCTATCTTGATTAAATAGTGGGCTAACGGTCACAAAATCTGGATCGTTTAAATCTGAAAGGCCATCTTTATCAGCATCTATAATAGGTCCGGTTCCAATAATACCATCATTTTCGCCATCTATAATATAAAAAGCGGCTTCATAGGTATCAGGTATTCCATCACCATCAGAATCGAGATCCAGATAGTTTGGCTTCCCATCTTTGTCTTTGTCCTGAATAACTAAAGGTGTCCCTCCATTGTTGGGATCAACCGCATCAGCTAATCCATCACCATCAGTATCGACAAAGGCTCCTGTACCAAAACGCCCATCCTTATCAGGATCGTTATTTGGATTTCCGTTTGATTCTATTGCATCAACGATACCATCATTATCTGAATCTATATCCAGATAATTCGGAATGCCATCATGATCAAAATCACTTGTTCCTTCTACTGTATCTGGAATACCATCATTATCATCATCTGGGTCGATGTTATCAGGAACACCATCCCTGTCAGAATCTATGTTAAGATTAACAACATTTGAAATTACAGTGGCGCAGGCATTGTCAGTTTGTGTAATTAACGCTCTATATTTATAACCTTCTATTGTACCATTTACTCCGGTAATGGTTAAGGAATTAGTTGTAGCTCCACTGTATAAACTACCATCAGTAATATTGGTAAAACTAGTTCCGTTATCAGTACTTACTTGCCATTGATATTGGCTTGTACCAGTGCCTCCAGTTGTGGCTACATTTAAAGTAACATTAGATAAAGCCCGAACATTTTGATTGATTGGCTGGGTAGTGATTGTACTCGCTGTCCCCACAGTAATGATAACCGGACTCGTGGTTGCCGATTGGCATACTGTTCCGTTTAGGGTAGATACTGTTGTTCTGCGGTATTGAGTAGTTTGGGTTAAAGCTGCTGGTGCATAAGTTGCCGATGTTGCACTTGCAATTGTATTCCATGTAGTGCCATTAGTAGAATTTTCCCAAGTATAAGTTATTGTGCCCGCCCCTGTACCATTGGCTGTAGAACTAATGGGTGTTGGGGTAGTATTGGCACAAATGGTTTGGTTAGCCGCAATAGTTCCAGGCGTAACCGCACTCTGTACAGTAACATCAAATGTAAATGTGTTGCCGCTGCAATTGTCTAAAACCGGAGTTACAGTATACCGAACTGTTGCACCGGTAGCAGAGTTGTTCACCAAAGCCTGGCTAATTGGACCACTAACGGCCGTAGTAGCATCGCTAAATCCGGTAAGGTTACTGCCGCTGATTAAGCTGGCTGTCCAGGTATATTTTAAATTTGCATTACTAGATGTTGGATTAACAGAGAATGTCCCGTTATTACAAAGCGTTGCCGGGTTACCAGCTGATGCAGAAATATTTGGTCCTATAACTGCTGTTATAGTAAATGTAGTACCACTACAGCCTGCATTAGTTGGCGTAACGGTGTACACAACCGTAGCTGTAGTTGTTCCTGTATTGGTTAAGGTTTGGACAACAGATGCGGCATTTGTTCCGCTAGTAGCACCCGTTACAGTGCCTCCGCTAGTAACAGGAGCAGACCAGGTATAAGTTGTACCGGCTGGTGCTTCAACTGGCGCAAAATTGAAAGAGCCAGATACACAGAGATTATAATTTTGGTTTGCAATAACTGGTTTTTGTGTTACACTCACCATGAATGGAGAAGATGCAGCTGCTGCACATCCGCCACCAGTTACAATTGCCCTATAAGTAGTTGTTACATTTAAATTTGTATAATTTAATGTGGTTGTTGTAGTTGCTGGCGAATAAGTAATCCAATTTGTTCCTCCATCTGTTGAATATTCCCATCTTACCACCGTTGCTGTTGTTCCACTTAAGGTTAATGCACCATTATTTCCGCTACAAACACTTGCCGTACCTGCAATAGTACCAGTTGAGGTAACAGTAATGGTATGCTCAGTCCATTGAGGAGTACATCCTGCAGCGGTAGCCCTTACTACGGCCGTTCCGGAAAATAATGCTGAAAAGGTTACCTCTCCAGTAACTGCATCGATTACGGCTTGATTTTTTGCTGTACTGATCATGTAGGTAATCCCAGTTGCATTTGTTGCTGTTGCGGTATAAAACTGGGATCCCGCACCCTGGCATCTGCTCGAAGTTGCACCAGCGGCAAATACTGGCTTTGCTACCAATCCATTTACTTGAATTGATCCAGAAGCTGATACATTTGGGCTCCCCCCTGTTGAGGTTACCACATAATCTATTGGCCCCGCAGTAATTGCAGTTGGTGTTCCTGAAATAGTTAATACCCTTGTACTACTGTTATAACTCGATGTAACTCCCGCAGGTAAGCCAGTAACATTTGCACCTGTAGCTGTTCCACCAATGGCATAAGTGATATTGGTAATGGCTGTGTTTATACATACCGTTTGCGCATCACTCGGTGGTGTAGAAGAAGAAGTTAGGGAAATTGTGGTAACTGGAACTACGGTTACAGAACTTGCATCGTTTGCAGTATTACCATCGGTTTGCGAGCCGGTAATGGTGGCTGTATTTGTGTAATTACCTGATGAATTTACTTTTGCCGTAACCACCAAGGTTGCCGAACCATTTGGCCCTAGCGACCCAATGTTCCATAATCCTGTAGTTCCGTCATAAGAAGTACCTGTTGAGGCAACGCTGCTTATAAAGGTAAAACCTGAAGGCAATAAATCTGTAACAGAAACCCCCAAAGCTGTCCCTACGCCAGTATTTGATGCACTAATCGTAAAACGAACGGTACCGTTAATAGGTGGCTTTGCATCATCAACGGTTTTAGTAACACTTCTTTCAACATTACAAAGTGCCACGGTTACGGGCACAGATTGCGCCGAAACGCCACATTCTAAAGTTGTTGTTAATGAATAAGAGCCAGATTCTGTTGGTGTAAACGTACTACCTGTTGCACCTGCTATGGCAATACCATTTAAATACCATTGAAAAGGCGCTACCGCACCTGCACCGACAGAAAGTGAAGCAGAAGCGCAATCAGGTTGTGTTAAAATGGGTGTAATAGGCTGTTCTGCCATTGGAGTTATAAAATTGGCCATAGAAACCCCAGGACTTGCCTGAATCTGTACCATTGCAGCATTCATCCTAACATCGCTAGTAAAGGTTATTGCCCCAGGCGATTGTATATTTGCATTGGTATAATCGATGATATAAATTCCACTACTACCAATCTGTCTCCTAATACCAACCCCAGCTATCGCTTCTAAATCTGTATTGTTATAATTTGTAGTTGCACTTCCTGTTGTGGTAATATAAATTTTAGCAGTTGAACTTTTAGTAGTGATATAGCCAAAATATTGTAGGTCGGCTAGATTAAGATCCCGATATTTGTATGTTTTCGCAATTAAACTTCCGCCACAGGCTGATATAGGGGCCAAAGTTAACAAATCAACTTCGCAACCAACAGCAACACCACTATAAGCCACTACGTTTTTAGTAGCCGAAATTTTTGACGTAGAATATTGAACACCTGTTTGTCCACTTCCAGTAGATCCTCCACGAATACCATTATCAACGGTTACAAAACTACCTGCTGCAATAAGTGTATAAGAATCTGTTGATACCAAGGCCCCAGCTAAATTGTAGTTTGTTACAGTAACAGTAGTATTGGGTAAAGTTGCTATAATTGTAGTTTGTTCAGCTACGTTATTTCCTCCACTACGTACCACTAAATAATCGGTACCTAACGATGTAATAGGAGGTATTGAGTTATAAACACCATCCAAACAAGCAATAGGACCATCAGCATTAGAGGAAACATTCATTACTACCTTTGCTGAACTCTCTACCAAAGACCCCATTCCAGCTTTAAACAAATAGCCTTGCCCCTTATTTAAAGTAACCAATGCAGTACCGTTTAATTTAACCGTAGTATTGTTTTCTATAGCCATTACGCTATACACAGGTTTTTTTTCTGTGGCCCCAAGGTCTATAGCTTGTTGACCACTCAATCCATTTAAATCACCATCACGGTAATAGCCCACCCTAAAGGCTGTTCCTATGGCTGCATCACCATAACTAAATAGCGAGGCATCTCCAGTTATCTGTGGGGTACTGGCAGTTCTAACATTTCTAACATTTACCGTAATGGGATTAGTTCCATCAACAATTATCCCCCTATCAGAAAGTACAGTATTTAAACCATTTAGAGGCACAGTAGTATAATCTCCAACAAACCGATAAACCGCAGGTACTGTAGGCGTTGGGCTAAGCGTAGTTAAAAGCGTGCCATCACTTTTTTTAACTGTAACTGTAGTGTTTAATGTGTTGGTGGTAACTACTAATTCATTAGCACTAGACCAATACTGCCAAAATGCTGGAGCAATATAATGGGTTTTATAAGTCTGTCCAAACGCTGTCCCAAAGTTGAAAAGAATAAAGGCTAATAAAAAAAACAGCCAGCGGCCAAAACAGCAGTTAAAATGTTTCGTTAAATTAATTTTCTTACCCAAAAAAATACGCAGATAGCGGGATAGAGAGTGTAAATTTTTATTCATACGCTGGATGATATGTACTTGTATCACTAGGGGGAATGATACCGTTCTAAAGCTTTTTTATTTCAAGAAGTATTTACGCAATCTTAAAACCTATGGTTTTAAAAACTGAAATTCTATGAGCAATAATTTTTAGTCGTTCATTTTATTCATTTATGTGCACAAAGATATATTATTAAGTATCAATATTATTACGATAGGTCTAAATTATGTATAATTAATTATACGGGAAATATTAATTTGACATTTACCAAATAAAACATCCATTTAAACCATGTGCTGGCATATTCTGCAAACAGCTATAATTCAGATATTTTGATCTTGATCAACTAAATAAATACAACTTATAGCTATATTAGTTTTAAGTCGGAGCTAATGCGCCTACAAATAAAAATTCTGTATGACTTATTCATTTTAAAAACCGGAAATTATTTCACATAGAATTTCGGCGTTAACTAGAAAGACTTAAATAAAACTTTGAGTGTTTTGAAATGTTGACATAATAATCAACATGTATGCTATGAAAACTAAAGACAATAAAAACGCAGCGGAAAAAGAGCGTAAAAATAAAGGAAGCGCAAAGGGAAAGGCCTCCTTCGATCAAAACGGAAAGGGTTCTTCAGATAAATTTGGTCAGGCTGGCTCCACACCTAACGAATCAGGAGAGAGTGGGCTTGGTACTGTAGATAAAAACAAAAAGACTTAAAAAAGATAAAAAGAGTAAAATACTCTTTTTATCTTTCGTAGATACTCATCTTTTCTGCAAGTTCTATAATGCTTTTTATTTTTAGCTTTTGGAAAAGTCTCAACTTATAAGTACTTACTGTACCCATTTGAAGATTTAGCTGGTTAGAAATTTCTAATACTCCAATCCCTTTTGTTAGTAATTCTGCTACTTCTAATTCTCTACCCGAAAGTTTGGTAAAAGGATTATCGGCATCATTACCCAATATACTGTTGAACATATTTTCCTTAACATTTCTACTTGAATAGCGACTGCCTGCTAAAATCGTAGTAATAGCGGTTACAATTTCTGATTCTTCTGCATTTTTGGTTAAGTAACCCGATGCACCCGATTTTAAATATGGAACAGCATAAATATTCTCATTCAAAGATGAAAATACCAGGATTTTTGCGTTTGGCTGAACCAATTTAATCTGATCGATTACCTTAAGGTTGTTACCTCCGGGCAAGTTCACATCAATGATGATTAAACTCGGCGATTTTTCTGTTTCAACAAGCGCCTGCTCTAGAGTAGATGCATGAATAATTTCAACACCAGGCCAAAAGTCTGATATTAAACCTTTTAATCCACGGCGGATGATCTCGTGATCATCAGCGATGAGCACAGTAAAAGTACTTACGGCATTTTTTGTTTTCATTATTTTAAGAATATTGTGCAAGTTAATAAAAAGTTATTTTTTTGTACGCAATTGTAGTTAATTTTTCGTTTAAATGCGTAAATATTATAATACACAAGTTTAAAGTTTTGTTTAAAACACATTAGTGCTCCCAATCTCACATTTTGCTTAATGAACAAATACGACTATGAAATCTCATGTGTAGCGCTGCTATAGGCCTGTAGCGGACCGATTGAGAAATCGTAACTATAGCCGGCCCCTAGTTTCTCAGATGGAAAAACCTGTATTGCCGCTACGGCCAAGTTCCTGGGTGTAAGATCACGCTACAAATAGCTTTTATCATACAGCTTTACTCCTGTGCGGTACGAACCGCCTACCCAGATAAAATTTTTGATCATCAAAAATGCATTCAGTTCCAAACTTGTGCGCCTCCGCAGTCATCTTTTAACAGAAAAGAAGGTTTAGCCTGAAAATCTTCCAAAAGCGGAAACAAGACCCCGGCGGTAAGGTAATAATGCGGTTCTGGCTGTATAAAGCTGTTTGTTCAGCAGTATTATTTCCTTTTCACTAAAGGACTTAAGACCTGTTAAAATGTTAAACCTCTTACTTTAAAAACAAGAAAATAATATAGAATTAAATTTTAGCCCTAATTCTACTCAATGTTTCGAGCCTGATGGCTAAAAAAGAAGCAATGTATTTTAAAGAAACCCGGTTAATTAAATCAGGAAATGAGAGCAAAAACCGTTTGTATCTTTTTTCGGCTGACGAAATCCGGCACAGGTAAGCACGTTCCTCTGCCGAGCGGTAATATAATTCCATCATCTTTCTGCCAACAATATTGGCTTCAGGAAAATTTTCGTAAAGATATTCTGATAATACATGCGGGATAGCAACTAAATCTACATCTTCCAATGCCTGTAAATACTCATCCGAATCGCCATCTATCCACAAATTACGTATGGTACCTACAATTTCATTCTCTTTGGCAATCCATGTGGTAATCTCGTTGTCCCCATCCTTAATAAACCCCCTAACTACACCTTTAATAATTAAAAAAAGGAATTTGTTACGGTCTACAGGTGAAACAAGGTATTTATTTTTTTTGAAGCTGATCGGAAAGGTATGCTGGTTAATCCGCTTTTCTATTTCATCATTAAGCGGATGGAATTTCTTAAAAATTGAGACTAGAGGAGAAAAATTATTATATTTCTTCCACCTATCTTCATCAGATAAATTAACTGCGATCATAGCGAAACATTGGGATAGACATAATCCTACTAAACCGAAGCAGGATCACTACGTAAGTATAGGAAGATTGAATTGAAAAAAGAACTTTTTTTTGACTTTTCTCAATTCTCAAACTTTAAAGCAATTTTTCTACACCTAGTCCAAATAATGCAAAATCATACTTCACCGGATCTGAGGGATCGAACTGCTTCAAATTGTCGGTTAATTCAATTGCAGTTAACCAATCGGTCTGCTTTCTATTAATCAGTCCAAGCAAGCGTCCTACCCGATCAACATGCACATCGCAGGGACAGATTAGATCTTTTGGCTGAAGTGTATTCCAGATACCAAAATCAACACCTTTTTGATCTATCCTAACCATCCACCGCAAAAACATATTTAAACGTTTACAGGTAGATTTTTGCTTTGGAGAGGAGATATGTTTCTTCGTGCGGTGAGGAAAATCTTCTAAGGAGAAAAAATACTGCCTGAAATGGTTCAATGCCTGCTCTATCGAGAAGTTAAGCTCAGCAGCATAACACACTTCCGAGGCATATGTTATCTCCGGTTTTATAGATGAAACTTCTAAATAATCAGTCCGAAAAACATCTTGCCTTGGCACAAATGCCTGCTCTAAGCTATCGAAGTTTTGATAATGCTGCTTAAAAAACGAAATAAAATAAAGTAAGTCGGTATCATTGAATGTGCGGTGTTTAAAGTTCAGCAGACGTTTTAAATCGTTATCGGTATGATTGACAACAAAATCGTAAGGCGCATTATCCATATGGCCCAGCAGTTCCCTACATTTATTAATAATTGTTTTCCGCTGGCCCCAGGCTAAAACCGCAGCAAAAAAGCCGGCAATTTCTATATCCTGTTTTTTTTCGAAAAGATGCGGAATACAAACTGGATCGTTTGCTATAAAATTTGGCTGATTGTATTGTTCAACCTTACTATCAAGGAAATTTTTTAGCTCTAAAAACTGCATATATGTGATGATTAAACGAAAATAGCATTACCATCTATCAGATTGTCATGCTGAGGGTACGAAGCATCTGCAACCGATGAAAAAGATGCTTCGTGCCTATCGTTGAAGTTTTTTTTAATACACTGGTAATTAGCGATTATATATTCCATCCAGCTAAGCCATAGCACTGTGTCCTCGTTCCACTCAAATCCGGCCTAATAAATTTTTCGGGCTCCACTGACCTAGCCTTCCCACTAACTTCGAAAGAAAAATTTTCAGCCGGTGTTTTTTGTTTCTTTTTGACACCAAAAAGAAAGAGCCCTCTGGCGGCGGTGAGCCGAGGCAAGGATGAGTTATGGGATAAAAATGAATCAATAATATACTTCGCTTATATTTAAAATAAATTATTCCTTAGCAACAGCAATATTTATTATTGTGGAATAAAAAAAACGGGCAAATATTTTATCTGCCCGCTCGAAATATTATGCTAATGCATTTGCCAGATCCTCTAAAAGATCGTCGATATCCTCTACCCCAACGCTTAAACGGAGCAAGTTATCGGTAACACCTACTTTCTCTCTTTCTTCTTTCGGGATAGAGCCATGTGTCATCGTTGCTGGATGGTTAATTAACGATTCTACCCCGCCCAATGATTCAGCCAATGTGAATACTTTAAAATTAGACGAGATTCTAAAAGTTTCTTCCAGATCAGCACCTTTTAAGGTAATCGAAATCATACCGCCAAATCCACGCATTTGTTTTTTAGCTACATCATGATTAGGGTGATCTTCAAAACCCGGCCAGTAAATTTTATCAACCTTTGGATGTGTTTTTAAATAATATGCAATACGCGCTCCATTTTCGCAATGTGCTTTCATCCGAAGGTGAAGCGTTTTTATACCCCTCAACACTAAAAAAGCATCTTGCGGACCCGGTGTTGCACCACAGGCATTGTAAATGAACCAAAGGTCTTTATACAATTGTTCATCATTTGTTACCAAAGCACCCATTACCACATCAGAGTGGCCACCAATGTATTTGGTTACCGAATGCATCACAATATCAGCGCCCAGATCAATCGGGTTTTGTAAATAAGGCGATGCAAATGTATTATCAACGGTCAGGATTAAACTTTTCTCTTTTGTAATTTTTGCCACCCCTTCAATATCGATAATCTGCATGGTAGGATTAGTAGGTGTTTCTATCCAAACCAATTTGGTTTTATCATTAATGTAGGGCAATATATTTTCTGGCTTAGATAGATCCAGAAAGTGAAATTTGATTCCGTATTTAGTGTATATTTTGGTAAAGATCCGGTATGAGCCACCGTACAAATCATTTCCGGTAATCACTTCATCGCCAGGCTGTAATAATTTCAATACGGCATCTGTTGCCCCCATTCCACTCGAAAAAGCCAGACCATATTTGGCATTTTCTAAAGCAGCTAAACAATCTTCCAAAGCTTTACGCGTTGGGTTTGTTCCTCTCGAATACTCGTAGCCTTTATTGTCTCCAGGAGATTTCTGCCAATAGGTAGAGGTTTGATATATCGGTGTCATTACAGCACCTGTAGTTGGATCAGGCTCTTGACCTGCATGTATAGCTTTAGTTGCGAATTTCATTTTTTTTTAAGATTTGGGATATGAGACAGGAGATGTGAGACATAAAATTTGAGTCGAGATACAATCTCAAATCTCACTTCTAAAATCTAGTGTCTCACATCTAATTAATACGCTCTTGCAAACAGTACCCTTTGGATGGATGGTTTTCCTGAATAAATACAAACGCCATCTTCTAATTTATTATCTAAAGGAATACAACGAATGGTTGCTTTTGTTTCTTCTTTTATCTTTTGCTCAGTTTCTGGTGTTCCATCCCAATGCGCTGAAATAAAACCAGCTTTGGTATCCAACAATTCCTGAAACTCTTCGTAACTATTGGCTGCTGTAATATGCTCATCGCGATAAGCCAAAGCTTTGTTGAACATGCTTTGCTGAATATCTTCCAATAGTTTGATGATGTAAATATCCAATCCTTCCTGAGGTACAGTTTGTTTCACCTTGGTATCTCTACGGGCAATTTCTACTGTTTTATTTTCTAAATCGCGGCCACCAATAGCAATACGGATTGGCACACCTTTCAACTCATAATCAGCGAACTTAAATCCAGGGCGTTGTGTATCCCTGTCATCATATTTCACCGAAACGCCTAAACCTTTTAAACGCATGGTTAATTCATTAACATATGAAGAAATTCTCGCCAGATCCTCATCACCTTTATAAATCGGAACAATTACCACTTGTATTGGCGCTAATTTTGGTGGAATAATCAATCCAGAATCATCACTGTGTGCCATAATCAAAGCACCCATTAAACGTGTAGAAACACCCCATGAAGTAGCCCATACATGATCTAATTTCCCATCTTTACCAGTAAACTTAACATCAAAAGCTTTAGCAAAATTCTGGCCTAAAAAGTGAGATGTACCTGCTTGTAAAGCTTTGCCATCCTGCATTAAGGCCTCAATACAATAAGTATCTAAAGCACCCGCAAAGCGTTCATTCGGCGATTTACGGCCTCTGATTACCGGAACTGCCAACCAATTTTCGGCAAAATCGGCGTAAATATGTAACATACGTTCTGTTTCCTCAATCGCCTCTTCTGCTGTAGCATGTGCGGTATGTCCTTCCTGCCATAAAAATTCGGCTGTACGCAGAAATAACCTGGTACGCATTTCCCATCTTACCACATTCGCCCATTGATTGATCAATATTGGTAAATCACGGTACGATTGGATCCATCCTTTATAAGTATTCCAAATAATGGTTTCGGATGTAGGGCGAACAATTAATTCCTCCTCTAACTTAGCTGTTTCATCTACAACAATATTTCCGTTACCGTCATTCTTTAACCGGTAATGTGTTACAACCGCACATTCTGTCGCAAAGCCCTCAACGTGAGAAGCTTCCTTAGAGAAAAATGACTTTGGAATGAATAATGGAAAATAGGCATTTTGATGGCCTGTATCCTTAAACATTTTATCTAAAACAGCCTGCATTTTTTCCCATATAGCATAGCCATTTGGCTTTATAACCATACAACCACGCACGGCAGAATGCTCTGCTAAATCTGCTTTTAATACTATATCATTATACCACTGGGAATAATCTGCTTCTCTACTTGTAATTTCTTTGCTCATCTTATGTATTTGGAACGTAATTTGTATGTTAAAAAGTGTAAAATCCAACGGCAAATTTATAAATTTATGCCTACAAACGATTAACAAAATAATATCAATTATTTTATATCATTTTTTGACTAAATAAATAGTTAATAATTTTTACTTTTGAAACTTGTTTATTAAATTCGTGAACACACACAACTAAATATAAACACAATGAAACCAATTAAATTTTTACCCATTGTTATGATTGCCGCCGCAGGGTTGGTGGCATCATGCTCTACATCAAAACTGGCTCAAACTAAGCCAGCTGATGATGTTTATAATTCTGTGGCGAAAGCCAGGGAGGTTGAAATAGCACCTCAACCTCAGAACCGACAAGGCCAGCAATATCAGGCTCAGGGACAGGAGGAATATGATGAATATTACGGAACAAGTAATCCTTATTACGATATGGATTACTCATCTAGAATAAACCGTTTTTATAATGGTTACAGCTTTCAAGGCTATTACGACCCTTATTTTGACAATTATTACTATGGAAGCAGTTATGGCCCTTCAAACTACTTGGGTTATGGCCTGGGTTGGAACAGCGGATACGGTTTAGGGGGCTGGGGCGGCAGCTTTGGTTATGGCAGCATCTGGAGCAATCCCTTCTATTACGGTAATTTTGGCTACGGATGGAACAATCCTTATGGATGGAACTCTTGGGGACCTAACTCTTATTACGACCGTTATGGTTGGGGCGGTGGATACTACGGCGGAGGCTGGGGTATCGGCGGTGGATACTATGGTGGCGGTGTGTATACCAATAGAGGTTACAGCAGACCAAGACCTGGAAGTGACGATAGAGGCACGCCAAGATATGGAAACGGCAATGCCGGAAATGTGGGCAGACCGAGCAGATCTGGTGTTACAAATCCAAATGGTGTAGGTTATGCTCCAAATATTAATGCTGGAAGACCAAGCAGAAACCAAGGTAATGGCAGCTATGCACAACCTCAGGGCTCGCAAGCTGGCAGACCTACAAGGAATGATAATTATAGTCCTCAAGGTACACAAAGTAGCAGGCCTACCAGAAACGAAACCTATACTCCACCTACCAGAACCGAAAGCAGACCTAGTTATTCACCACCACCATCAAATGGCGGCGGAAATAGTGGCGGTGGTTCAACCGGCGGCGGCGGTGGTGGCGGTTCAAGACCATCAAGAGCAGGAAGAGGTTAATTTAAATTTAAACACACAACATGAAAAAATATATTTTAGCTTCACTAGTAGCTACAGTAGCTGCTATAGGAACAACGTACGCCCAAAGTTACGCCCCTGATGCATTCCGCTTTTCTCAAACCAATTATGGTAGTTCTGCTCGATTTAAGGGAATGGGCGGTGCGCAAATTGGGGTTGGAGGTGATATTGGTTCAATTAATGCAAACCCCGCCGGATTGGGTTTATTTACCAAATCTGAGTTTAGTTTAACCCCTGAATTTAATTCTGTATCAAACAATAGCGCATACCTGGGCAATAATACCAAAGCTGATAAAAACCAGATTAATCTGAATAATATTGGCGTTGTATTTTACAGTCCAGCGGCAAGAATAAAGGGAGCTGATGTAAATAAAGGATTGGTAAGTACTGTATTCGGCTTAAGCTATACGAGAAATAACGATTTTTTAAATAACATCAGTTATAATGGAACCAATACCAACAGCTCCATAAGAGATTCATATGTAGATCAAGCAAATAATTTCGGAACCGACAATAGCGTGGCTGGCGATGCTTACAAAAGTTATTTAATTAATAAAAACACACCCACTTTTCCGAATCAATTTTCTGCAGAACCTTATAACAATGCAAATTTTAAACAAAACTGGGATGAGGCACGTTTAGGTTCAACTTCTGAATTTAACGTAGCAGGTGCCCTTAATTTTGGCAATAAGGTATACATTGGTGCAACAGCAAGTTTTGTTAATGTAAAATACACCAGCGATGCTACTTTTACGGAATCCGGCATTGTTAACTCATATAATGATGGTGACGTTGTACCAACATATAACGGAAACGAAAATTACAACCTTACCCACTTTAGAAACCAGGAAACTAAAGGCGGCGGTTTTAATTTAAAATTGGGTGCTATTTTCAGGCCGATAAACGAATTAAGGATCGGTTTGAATTTCCAAACACCAACCTGGATGAATATTGAAGATAATACCAGCGAGACTTTACAGGCAACTACTGCGGGTAATGCTTCTACAGCACCAAACAAATCAAATAACCCTACCCAATACTATTCTTTCAGTTACAACTTACGCACGCCGTTAAAAGCATCTGCAGGTATCAGCTATGTAATTGCTGGTACAGCATTAATCTCAGCTGATGTTGATTATGTAGATTATGCCTCAATGCGTTTTTCTGATTCTAATGGCTCTGATCTTTCAACAATCAATAGCAACAATGCTTTTATCAAAGAATCTTATAAAGAAGCGGTTAACTACAGAGTTGGTGCAGAAGTAAAAGTGACTAACGAAATTAGCTTAAGAGCTGGTTACGGGGTAAACGGAAATGGTGTTAAAGGTGGCGACAATAAATTTTATCAGGGTCAATACTACACCGGTGGAATTGGATACCGCATAGATAACTATTATTTCGATTTAGCGTATCAGAACTACAAAACAAACTTCAGTTCAAGTCCGTATTTATTAGATGATTACAGCGAGCCTGTTGCAGATGTTAAAAGCAATAGAAACAACGTATTCTTAACCTTTGGGGTAAGATTTTAGTAACAACTTGTCTTACAAATTAAGAAGCGCCAGTTTTCTACTAGAGAATTGGCGCTTTTTTTTACCATAAAATTTTACCATAAAAAAGGATACCCAATCGGGTATCCTCAACATGATCAACTAACCAGCACTTATTTAATTAACATCCCACCATAACCTATCGGTAATTTTAGCCTTTTGTTGCGGCTGTGGGTTTGCTGTAATTTCGGTATTTGGGTAAAGTACCCTTCTTGGAATTTCAGAGAGTGCATTTTTAACTTTGGTTAAAGCCGGGAATCCGGTACGGCGCCAATCTGTATAATTTTCAGCATTAAGAAAGTTTGCAACCGACTTTTCTTCCATAATTAAACGGAGCGCATTTGTACTGTTGAGTGTCCCCCGCGAAGCAATATAGGTATCCATATCAGTTGTGCTCACCCCTACCTTAGTCATGTGCTGTTTGATGCCATCCTGATAAAAAGGTTGTGCAGCTGCAAAACCCGATATCACCAGCGTGGCTTCGGCTTTTATAAATAATGCCTCGGTATAATTTACCAGATAATTATTGGCATTGGCACCCGCGTAAAAATCGGCAGGGATTGAGTAAGCCTCCAGACTTCCAATTTCGTCTAAACCGATCTGCCGGCCAGTATATAAACCGGTTTGTTTGGCGGGTTTAACCATTTTGCTTAATCTTGGATCGTTTCTGGTAGTAAAAGCATCAACAAAGGTGTTGGCAAGTACAAATGTAGTACCTGGTAAAAAATTCTGTTGCCATGGATTTTCGGCCCCTGCTGCACCACTGAAAGCAATTTTAGCATCATCATCGTTGCTCTGCATACCATTAGTTAGTGCAGTCAAAGCCAGCTGTGCCTGCGCAGAAGCTGTATTTCCAGGCGCTTTACTCAGGTGCATGTAATAACGTGCTTTTAACGTGTAGGCGAGTTTTTTCCATTTGGTCATATCACCTGAGTACATCAGATCGTCACTGCCAGGTGTCAAACCGGCATTGCGACCGATATCTATAATCCCATCATCTAACAAGCGCTGTATCTGGGTATATATTTGTTGCTGGGTATCGTAAGTAGGATTGGCTACATCAATTCCCTTGAAAGCCTGACTATAGGGGATATCTCCCCATGCATCGGTTGCGTAGCCCAAAGTATACGCAGTGAGTATTTTAGAAATCGCAGTATAATTAAAATTGCCGTTTGCAGCTGCTTTTACATTTAGGAGGCCTAGGTTGTTCAGCGTGCGCACGTATACGTTGCTCCAATCGCCGTCCATATCAATATTGTACATCTGATAAGTACCAAAATTTGGGGCTACCTGGTTCAGTGCCATTACCTGTAGGTATTGCTGTAGCACTACACTTAAATTCCCATCGCCTGATGCATTGATATTCTGCGAAATCAGCATTTGTATAGGTGGTAACATGAGCGATTCTTTAACATCAATCGGTCTGTTGGGGTCATAGTTAACATCTATGTATTTTTTGCACCCGGCAAAAGCCATCATAAATGCAAAACTTAAAATGAAATATATCTTTTTCATGTTGATTCTTTTTTATGTATTGGGCCTATAATGTTAATTTTAAACTGAAATCTACCGAGCGGGATGTTGGGGTTGAGAAGGAATAAATCCCTTGAGATCCGTTTGAAGAACCAAAAGAACTTACTTCTGGATCGCCACCTGTAAAGTGTGGTGCATATATCCATAAATTTCTACCCGTAACCTGCAAACCAATAGTTTTGAAAGGCGTTTTTTGCAGCCATGTTGGCTTTAGGTTATAGCCCATGCTAACATTTCTCAATTTTACATAAGTACCATCTTGGATAACGGATTCCAATACACCATTAGCTCGTTGATAATAGGCTTGTCCTGAAACAGACACCGTATTGGGCAAACCTGTAGTCGCATTTACACCTTCAACAATACGTGGACCACGGTCTTCGGTAACTTTTGGTGTACCATAGAAATATCCGTAACCATCAACATTGTTTTGAATATCGCCTCCCTTTTTCATGTCAAAGGAGAAACTCAAAGTAAACTGCTTATACTTGAAATTATTAACAATACCGCCCATCCAATCCGGATTGATATCGCCGATTATGCCTTGTTCGTCTGCAGCAAATGGTAACCCATCATTACCGATTAATAGTTTCCCTTCACTGTTTCTGGCATAACGGGTACCATAAATTACCCCATATGGCTGGTTTGGAAAAACAGTGGTAAACCCGTTGCCAACCTGTTTCAGTTCCTTGTAAATCGAAAAGACCTTATTTCTGATCCTGCTATAATTCAGGGTCAAATCCCAGCTAAAATTCTCCGTTTTTATGGGTTTTGCATTTAAAAGCAGCTCGACACCCCTGTTACGCATTAAGGCTGTATTTACACTGGTAGTGTTAAAGCCGCTTGATGGTGCCAGTGCTACGGTGGGAATGATCCCGTTTTTTGTCTTTTTATAGAAATAGGTAACCTCCAGGCTTAAACGGTTTTTAAAGAAACCTGTTTCTAAACCAATTTCAAATTCGTTGATCCGCTCATTTTTTAAGTTCGGATCGCTTAGGTTTTGACTGATCAAAAAGCCCGACTGCCCCTGATAGGGAAAGGCAATGTTTCTTACCGTCTGTGATTCGTATGGGGTAAGGAGGTTGTATGGCCCAATGCTCGCATTCCCCACTGTGCTGTAGGATAATCTTAATTTTCCGAAGCTCATGACATCAGAAAGTTCTTTCGAAAAGAAATTGGAAAAGATAAAACTCGTAGCAGCAGAGCCATAAGGATAAAAACTGTTGTTTTTGGACAGTACCGAAGTTCCGTCGTATCTTCCTGTAAGAGAGAGGATTAAAAACTTTTTATAATCTATATTAGACTGTAAATAGAATCCTATTTTTCTGGAGAGATAACTTGTTTCTGTAAATTGCACGGTTGATGTAGATCCGATGTTACCAAATCCCGGAACAGTTATGCCTAGTCCGTTGGCATTGCCAATTTCACTATAGGTTGATAATATGTTGTTACCCAATAGTGCATCGATGGTAAAATCGCCAAAACTTTTGTTGGCACCGATGATCAGGTCATTATTATATTGCCTGAAATTGCTATTTCTGTTTACAATCCGGCCATTAGGGTTCGAAACCGAGAGTAACGATTCATGATATTTGCCCTGTTCAACATAAACATCGGCACCAAAACGCTCAGTAATGGTTAACCAGTTTAAGGGTTTATAATCGGCTGTAAATGTCGGTAGAAAACGGTTCACAACTGATGTATTACTGATATTATCTAATACCCAGTAAGGATTATTACGCGAGAAACGGTATAAACGCTGACTTCCATCAGGGTTTACCGAAGGCTGCAGGTTGTAAGAAACTGGGGCAGAAAAAATGGTCCACACTGGACTTTCCAAGGCATAACCTTCAGGTAACCGACGGTTTTTGGTATTGGCGTAATTTAAAGAGAACGTAACATTCAGATCTTTAATAATTTGCGTGGTGAATTTCCCAAAAACAGTATTTCGGTCGAAAGAAGTGGTAGGTACCGTTCCATCCTGAGCAAAATTGGTATACGATATAAAATAAGAGTTGTAAGCCCCACCTCCGTTTACGGCTACCGTGTTGGTATATGTTTTTCCGGTTTTAAAGAATAAATCAGACTGATCATATACCTGTGCAGGCTGGCCGTTAATTTTTAAGGTATCCATTCTTGCTCCCCACGATGTACTCGTTTTTTGGTTCACACCATCAAAATATACGCCATTTGAGCCAAGTGAATATTTATTCTGAATTTCTGGCAACAGTGGTTTCTCCATTGAAAAAGAAGAAGAAAAACTAATACCAGGCTTTTTATTCAGGCTGCCTGCTTTTGTAGTGATAATAATTACTCCTTTTGCACCATCAGATCCATATAGCGCTGTTGCTGCACCACCTTTTAACACATTAATGCTTTCAATAATATTAGGATCAAGATCGGCAATTCGGTTGGTACCGGGACCCGAGTTGAGGTTACCGGTTTCATCATTGTTAACCGGAATACCATCGATTACCATCAAAGCTTCATTGTTGCCATAAAGAGAATTAGCACCCCTAATTACAATACGCGATGAACTCCCTGGAGTGCCCGACGAACTTGTAATTTGCACACCAGAAACTTTACCTGCCAATGCATTTACCAGGTTAGGCTCTTTTGTCTGGGTCAATTGCTCGCCTTTTACCTCTTGAGAACTATAGGTGAGGTTACGTTTTTCCCGCTTTACACCTAATGCAGTTACTACAATCTCATTCAGGCTTTGCTGGTCTTCACTTAATGTTATGGTTATGTTGCTTTGCCCGCTATAAGCAAATTCTTTGGTTGTATAACCAATTCCACTAAAAACCAGTGTAGCTGGATTTGCACTTTTAATTGAAAAAACCCCTTTCGCATCGGAAGAGGTGCCAATAGCGGTTCCTTTAACTTTTACCGATATGCCTGGGATTGGCAGCCCCGACGCATCTGTAATCTTGCCACCAATCAGCGACGTTTGACCATAAATCTGTATGCAACAGAGCATGGTCAAAATGAACAAAGTAATCTTTAATCTGGTCATTGTATTCAGTTTAGTTAGTAATATGACCAAAATTAGGTTTATAAGAAGCCAGATAGAACGATGATTTTAACACGTATTGCCCAAAAATTAACGCAAATGTTACAATCGTTGTAAATACGTTAATAAACTGTGATTTGTTTAACCGATCAAACAAAATTTTGAACCGCGGAGCAGATATTGAAGTAATTTGTTGGATGTTTAGGCTTTCCGCCCGCCAACTGATTGTTTGTCCGCACTAATCAGATTTTCAGCACCGGTTTGGGTTGGTTAAACTAAGCGATTGCAGGTACAAGTAGCACCCATAAAAAAGTAATTAGCCCAGAAGTTGAAAGCATGGCCTATGTATGCTTAAGAAACAATTTTTTATTTTAATTATTCAACTAAATTATTCCATACAGGCTTCCACCCTCTTGAGCCAAAACATCCAGCTTTTTTTCCACAGCCTCATCTTTGATCAATTCAGGTGCGTGGTGGAGCTTTTTCCTTGCGTCAATAATCAACGAACCTTTACAGCCCCAATGTTTATTAATGGTAAAATCGTTAATACCATAAATATCAGCTGCCGGGTTGCTCCTTGTAAAAGCTACCCAAACCAAGTTCTCAATATTGGCAGCCGTAAATTCTGCATCATCAGCCAATATAATTAAAGGTAAGCCTGATAAATCCTGATCCATCATGGCCATATTCAATAAAGCAATTTCAGCAGCTGTTTTCTCGGGATTTAAATATTTGTTGCTTTCTAAAACCAAAACCCCTGGAATGGCTATTTTCGGCAGATAAAATCCATCGCACAATTTCAGTCCTTCAGGAATCTTATTCCAAAGTTCACGCTGCTTATCTCCTGCTGCAGCAATTACTGCCTTCGATCCGCTGTTTAGTCCATCACCGCTATAATCAAGTGTATCAATTGTAGTATTGGTATAAAAATGAACATCCCTCGTTAAATCGATCCGTTCTAAAATATGGGTAAGAAATGCTTCAATATGGTGCGTACTTAAATGCTGATCATCTTCTTTGGCTGCAATAAACAGGTATTTAGCCAGACTCAATTGGTTTTTTCCCAGTATATGGTTCGCTATGGTTAATATTTCCTGAGGCCTGCGCGCTTTTAAATATGGGGTATAACGCTCACTGCCGATGGCAAAGAGCAAAGGGTGAACGCCAGCCGCATCAACCGCATGAACTTCTTTTAAACCATGTATTTCCTGTGGTATGGCCGAGCCTGTAATTTCATGGATCAAAGCCCCGAAACTGGTATCCTCCTGTGGCGGACGACCAACAACCGTAAACGACCAAATGGCATCCTTTTTATGATATACGTTGTGCACTTTCATCAAAGGAAAAGGATGCGTTAAACTGTAATACCCCAAATGATCGCCAAAAGGCCCTTCTGGCTTATTTTCATTTGGGTAAACCGTTCCGGTAATAATAAAATCGGCATCTGCAGAAATGCAAAAACCTTCATCATCATAAAAATAACGGAAACGCCTATCGCCCAATGCACCTGCAAATGTCATTTCCGATAATCCTTCCGGTAAAGGCATCACTGCTGCTAAAGGATGTGATGGAGGTCCGCCAACAAAAATGCTCACTTTTAAGGGTTGGCCTAGTGCATTGGCTTTAGACTGATGTACGCCAATCCCCCTATGGATCTGATAGTGCAACCCGATCTCCTGATCCTGGATATAATCGTTCCCACCCAATTGGATGCGATACATGCCTAAATTTGCATTTAAAACGCCTGGTTTATCTATATCTTCAGTATAAACCTGCGGCATGGTAACAAAAGGGCCACCGTCCATAGGCCAGTTTACAATTTGTGGTAACTGACCAATACTTGTTTTTAAAAATTTGCTTTTTGCAGAAGGTGTTTTAAGTGGCAAGGCCGATAAAGCCGACATTGCTGAACCCGCATATTTAAATGGATTTTTTAATGCTTTTATCGGATCATTCCTTAACGATACCAGCTGTTGTACTTTTGGTAAAGTATCTCTAAAAATAAATTTCGATCGCTCTAATGTACCAAACAAGTTTGAAACAGCAGGAAAAGGACTTCCCTTAACTTTTTCGAATAGTATTGCTGGTCCTTTATTTTCGTAAACCCTTAAATGGATGGCTGCCATTTCTAAATAGGGATCTACTTCTTCTTTTATTCTGATTAAATGACCGTGCTTTTCGAGATCGGATACACATTCTGCTAAACTTTTGTATGCCATGCCCAAAGATAAATAATTAGATTTTCTCCGAAACAAAAAAGCCTCATATAAGCAGATTTTACAATAAAGCTACTTACATAAGGCTTTTAACCACCTAAATTATATTATTTCTTTCCTGCGAAAGAGCGCAACATCCAGGTATTTTTCTCTTTAAACTGCATAAAACGGTTAACCATATCGTTAGAACCATCGTCTCCGGCCGCATCTGTAGCTTCTAAAAGTCCTCTTTCCAATTCGATCAATGCAGCCATATCATCTAAGATGGCATCAACCATATCAAGATCTTTAAGGCCAATGGTATCAATTTCTTTAATTTGAGATTCTTTTATATAATCGGCAAAACGGCTATGCGGTGCTTTACCCAAGGTTAATACACGCTCGGCTATCTCATCAATAGTTAATTGTGCATTGGTATATAATTCTTCAAACTTAACATGTAAAGTAAAAAAGTTCTGACCTTTAATATTCCAGTGGCAACCTCTTAGTTTTTGATAATGAATATGATAATTAGCCAAATAATCGTTTAAAAGATCTACAACTGGTTTAACTTCTTTTTCGTTTAAGCTTATTTCTTTAGCGTCCATTTTTTTATTATTTATGATGTTTTTGATGTCTACGTAACAACCCAAATTTATAAAAGTTTTGCTCAATTTTGTCTTTTGAACAATACGTTATTTATTAGATCGTTTAATATTCAATATTATAGGGAACAACAATTTTACAAACATTTGTTAATGAATGGCATATCGATATTAAGCTATTAAAGTCATCTTATTTTTACTTAAAAACGAATAGCTGAACATAGACTGGTTAACAATATTATTCGTATAATTGCTCCCTTTGACTTAGAAATTTACATAAAATAAATGCATAAAATATATTTATCTGCTGTAGTGTTATTTGCCTTAAACATTGCAAATGCCAAAGCCAACACAGCAAGAGACTCTATCGGTGTAGAAAATAATAAAGGCAAAAAACTGATCGTTCATCAAACTGTAGCAAAAGACACTTATTATTCAATAGGAAGAAGGTATAATGTTTCTCCTAAAGAGATTATGGCCTTTAATGACAATAAATATCTTCAGGTTGGGGTAATCATTAAAGTACCAACAAATATTCCTTTTACCGTAACAGGATCAGTTAACAGCACACAAAATCAAAGCGCTTCTACTGGCAATATAATAGAGCATACCATCAAGCCAAAAGAAAACTTAAACATGCTCGCCGAAAAATATGGCACAACCATTAATGAGATTAAAGCTTTAAACAATCTTAGCAGCAGCAATTTAAGTATCGGTCAGGTTTTAAAAATCCCTGCTAAAAATGGAGAACAAACTGCAACAGCTCCTCCGGTAACGCCACCAGCGAAAAACAATACAGAAACGCTTCAAGCCAATGCATCATCTGCTGATCAAACCATGATCGAGCATACTGTTGCGCCTAAGGAGTTTTTAGGCAAAATAGCCGAGAAATACGGCACTACTGTTGAAGAAGTAAAAAAAGCCAACAATCTTTCAGGAAATAACTTGCGTATCGGTCAGAAACTTAAAATTCCGGCAACTAAAAACATTGATGAGAACAAAGTAGTATCTGCTGCTGAAGAAAAACCTGTTCAGGAGAACAAATCTACAGATGCGGCCGGCACACATACTGTTTTAAGGAACGAAACTATTTTCACCATCGCTAAACAATACGGCATTACCGCTTACCAGATTAGAAAACTGAACGATTTGCCTGATAACGCCATTACCATTGGACAGGTTTTAAAAGTACCGGGAGGGATTATTACAGATGTTCAGGTTCCGAAAGAAAAACAAGCTGAAGCAAAAGTTAAAGAGGTAGAAGCAAAAGTTAAAGAAGCACAAGCAACTAAAGAAGAAAGTTTTATTCATACCGTTGCTACTGGAGAAAACATTTTTACCATTGCTAAAAAATACAATTTAACGGCTTATCAGATCAGAACAGCAAATAAACTGGAAGACAACGCAATTAAAGTTGATCAGAAACTGATTATTCCTAAACCGCCACAACCTAAATCGGTTAATGATTTATCGAAAGAAGAGCAGGAAAACGAACCAGATAGCACCATGGTTAAAGACCCTAAACTTCGCCGCGACCCGAGCGTATATGGTTTAAGTCAGATCGAAGAAAAAGGAACCGCAGTTTGGATTGCAGATCAGGACCTGGACGGAACAAAAATGTTGGTTTTACACCGTACCGCACCTGTGGGCAGGGTAATTAAGATTACCAACCCAATGACCAACCGCACTACCTTTGCCAAAGTTGTTGGTAAATTTACGGAGAACGAATCCACAAAAGATGTTATAATTGTAATGACTAAAGCTGTAGCCGATTCATTGGGCGCTTTAGACAAACGTTTTTTCTGCAATTTAACATATAGTGCTCAATGAGTTTAAACAAAAAGCCATTTATAATTGGTATTGCCGGTGGTAGCGGATCTGGTAAAACATTTTTCTTAAACTGTTTTCTTCACCATTTTAAACAGGATGAAGTAACACTCGTATCGCAAGATGACTATTATATCCCAGCGGGCGAGATGACGCAGGAAGAAAACAAGTTATACAACTTCGACCTCCCTTCTACCATTGATAGCGAACAGTTTTTAAGAGACATTAAGCAGTTAATGACTGGCGAGGTTGTTTATAAAAAAGAATACAACTTCAATAACCCACTCGCCGTTGTTAAAATTTTGGAGATTAAATCGGCACCAATCATTATTGTAGAAGGTCTTTTTATTCTCCACTTTAAAGAAATTGCCGCACTGCTGGATCATACCATCTTTGTTGATGCAGATGAACAGGTAGCTTTAGATCGCCGTATAAAACGCGATGGCTTGGAACGTGGTTACCCTGAAGATGATGTATTGTACAAATGGCACAACCATGTAGTGCCAGCCTATAAAGAATATTTATTGCCGTATCGCGAACAATGTAATAAGGTAATAATGAATAACACCAATGAACCTGAAGAAATTATCGGTATCACCGAAGATATCTCTAACGATTTAAGAAACAGTATTTTAGTAGATATACAGTAAAAATATATCCAATATGAAAGAAGTCAAGTTTTTAAAAACTTGACTTCTTTTTTTTTGCGAGGAATCGTCATTCCCAACCTGATTGGGAACCACGAAGTGCTCATGAATGCCTTTGAAAACATGAAAACTTATGAATAATCGTAATGCCTTGATAGGGTTAACAGGGTGCATTAAGATTCCCGCCTGCGCGGAAATGACGATCGTTCTTTAGAATCAACCATCACCACCGCCGTGGTTTGTGTCCTCACAAACCACCAATTTAATCCAATCTCATTTCAGGAATCTCTCCTTCTACTACCAGTCTTCCAGCTGTAGATTGTTGTATAAATTCGATACTTACGCCTGGTGCACGCTCCAAAAGTTTAAAACCACCTTCAGGTAAAATATCCAAAACCGCCAATTCAGTTACAATTTTTTTAATGCATTTTACACCGGTTAAAGGCAAAGTACATTTAGGTAATAATTTACTTTCTCCGGCTTTATTGATGTGCTGCATCGCTACAACGATATTTTTGGCTGATGCTACCAAATCCATAGCTCCGCCCATTCCCTTAACCATTTTACCGGGGATTTTCCAGTTAGCAATATCTCCATTTTCTGACACCTCCATGGCTCCCAGAATAGTCAGATCTACTTTTTGCGCACGGATCATCCCAAAACTCATGGCCGAATCAAAAATAGACGATCCTGGCAAGGTAGTAATGGTCTGTTTCCCTGCGTTAATTAAATCGGCATCTTCCTCTCCTTCGAAAGGAAATGGCCCCATACCCAATAAGCCGTTTTCAGACTGTAACACTACGTTAATTCCCTTTGGAATATAATTGGCAACCAAAGTAGGTATGCCAATACCAAGGTTAACATAATATCCGTCTTTTATTTCTTTAGCAATACGCTGTGCGATTTCTTCTTTTGAAAATGCCATTTATTTATTTTTTCCTATTAAACCTAAATGTGTGTGATTAAATGCATCGCTATATTTCAACCCATAACCTAGCGCCCTATCCATGCAAGAATGGGCAAATAACATAATGCCCGATAACTGCAATATGGGTAAATGATAATAAAATCCGATCAAGAAAATTAATATTGCTATCGCTTTATGGTGAACTATGTTATAAAGCCATGCACCAACTTTTGGGCCTGCCAGATAACCCAGCATGCTTAAATCTGGTACAAGCAGCAATACTGGAAATATCCACCAATGAAATGACAATTTAGAAAAGGCAAATATTGCCAATAGAAACATGGCCATTTCTTCGATTGCAATTATTTTCTTCATTACGATTTTGTTCTTACGGTTCGTTGCTCGATTCTTTTCTCATAATCTTTCCCTTGAAAAATCCGATGAACATAAATACCAGGCGTATGGATATAATCTGGATCTAATTCACCAGCTTCTACCAATTCTTCTACCTCGGCAATGGTTACTTTACCTGCCATAGCCATTATAGGATTAAAGTTGCGGCTGGTAGACCTGAAGATCAAATTCCCAGCGGTATCACCTTTCCAAGCTTTAACAATAGCGAAATCAGCATCAAAGGCATATTCCATTAAATAATCCTTACCATCAAAATTGCGCACTTCTTTGCCTTCTGCCACTTCGGTGCCCACGCCCGCAGGCGTAAAAATTGCCGGCATACCATATCCGGCAGCCAGGCAACGCGTAGCTAAGGTACCTTGCGGAATAAGATCTACTTCAAGTTCGCCACTCAGCAATTGCCTTTCAAATTCGGCATTTTCACCTACATACGAAGAAATCATTTTTTTAACCTGGCGTTGTTTCAGCATTAAACCAATACCAAAATCATCAACACCAGCATTATTAGAGATGCAGGTTAAATTTTTCACCTGTTTGTTTACCAAAGCATTAATGCAATTTTCTGGAATACCGCAAAGCCCGAAACCGCCAAGCATAAGGGTAGCACCATCTGATATATCTTTGATAGCCTCTTCAGCTCCAGATACCACTTTATTTATCATCTTATGAATTTTTTGGTTAGTTTGCTAAATTACAAATTGCCTTCAAAAATGTAGCATTTATAATTTTTAAATCTTCCAGGAATATTAATTAATTGGAATTAATCTAAATAACTATTACCTTTGTGCTGCAATGATTTACGAGAGAGAAGAAAGTCTATTCATATTACCCACCGATCCTGAATTTCAAAAAGGCATGGGTTTTATTTTCAGCTGTACGGCTGAGCACAAAAAATGTTGTGAGAAATTCAAAAAAGGTAAACGCTGTAAAAAGTGCCCCGGACGGAAAAAATAATTAATCTACTTCGCAATTTCTACAATTTTATCATCGCTTCCATTACTGGTACAGATATAAATTTTCCCTTCTGGCGATTGGCAAACAGCCCTTATCCTACCATAAGTGTTTACATAAAAATCTTTCGTTCCTGTAATTTTTGTTTGAGCATCATCTAATTTAAGCTGCATCAATTTAGTTCCTTTTAATACAGCCAGCAGCAACGAATTTTTAAATTGCGGAATATAATCTGAATTGTAATAAGCTAAACCACTAGGCGCAATGGTTGGTGTCCAATTGATTAATGGCTCTACCACATTGTTCGAACTGCAAAACGATTGTTCTCCACTTTCATTACAAAAACCTTTAATATTTGGCCATCCGTAGTTTCTTCCCTTTTCGATAATATTAATCTCATCATCAGAATCCGGACCATGCTCTGAAGAAAAAATTTTATTGCCCACCTGGGTTAATCCTTGTGCATTTCGATGCCCTAAAGACCAAACCGGGTTATTTGGATAAGGATTATCAGCAGGAATTGATCCATCTAAATTTATCCTTAAAATTTTACCCGCTAAAGAATTAACATTTTGAGGATTGCCAGTATCAGCAGCGTCGCCGGTACTGATAAATAGTTTACCGCCACTGATCAGCAAACGCGAACCATTATGGATTGAAGCCGCAGGAATCTGATCCAATAAAACCTGCGGACTCGTTAAATTTCCTCCGCCGTAAGTATAACGTACAACTTTAGCTTTATAGGTACTACCATAGCCATAAATTACATAAACGTAAGGGTTACTGGTAAAATCGGGATGGAGTGTCATTCCAAGCAAGCCACCTTCTCCATTGGTACGTACTTCGGTTATGGTAAGTAAAGGTGTTACTTGTCCATTGGCAGGATTTAAACGACTAATTTTACCTGCTTTTTCGGTAAACCAAATGAAATTATCAGGTCCATACACCATTTCCCAGGGAAAGCTCAATCCGGATACAACTACTTTTGATTTTAATTCTACATCAGGTAAAGTACCTGGATCGTCGTTATCATCACCATTCTTTTTGCAATTTGTAACGAATAGCATTACAAATAAACAGAGTAGTATTGCCCTCATAACCGTAACGTTTTAGAAATAACAACGTTACGGCTATAAAGTTTTATTGTTTTACTGGGCGGACGTCATTTCGAGCGAAGCACAGCGCAGCCGAGAAATCTTTTAAAGATGCTTAACATCATATTTAAAGATTTTTCCATCGAAGGAGTTCCTTTGGAACACTGCGGTCGAAATGACGATTACACGAGTATTTTACCCCTTATCGTCATCCTCGCGCATGCGGGGATCTTAGACTCAAGTATTATAAGGCATTAAGATTCCCAATCAAGTTGGGAATGACGCCTACACGAGAATTTCAGATCGTAAACATCCAATACCACAGCTATCCCCGTGTTTCCGTCGTCTTTAACGAGTGCATAAATAGCTTTGTGATTTTTATCGCAAAATATTATTTACAATGTCAGATTGTAGCATCCGACACCACGCTAAAACGCCATAACATCAATTCAAATACACATAAGTAATCCCATCCCCGCCTCTATCAGCATGTTCATCTTCCATCCTATTTACCTGACTATATTTACGCAGGTATTCTCTGATCATTTTACGCAAAATACCATCGCCTTTACCGTGAATCAGTTTAATGGACGGAAAGCCGAGCATAATGGCTTTATCTAAATATTTCTCTACTTCAAAGAGGGCGTCTTCAGTTCGTTTTCCACGAAGATCAAGTTCGGCCCTGAAACCAGATACGGCATCATTCATGCGCCCTGCAAAAGAATTTGCACTGCTTTGAACTACTTTTTTAGCTTCACGGTTACTCACCTTTTGAACACGGTTCTTTTTAACAGTCGATCGTAAATCGCCAATAGCCAAAATCAGTTCATTGCGGTTAATTTCTAAAACCTGGCCAATGGTTTCACTATCCGTAAATTTCACTAAATCACCAATTTCAATTTCACCGCCAACAATTACCTGTACTGGTTTAGGGCGCTCTTTCGGAATAGTATTTTTAACCAGCTCTTTTTGCAAATTCTGGCGGAGTTCTTTAGTTACTTCTTTATCAGCTTGCTTTTCCTTAATCTCAGCGATGGTATTTTCAACCAGTTTATTGGCATTTTTAATAATATTCTGCGCCTCTTGTTTCGCCTCTTTAATCAGTACCTTTCTATTCTCCTCTAAAAAGCTTTTCAACTTTTCATTTTCGGCAACCAGGTTTTTAGCTTTATTCTGCTGATTGGCTAAACTTACTTTGGCATCGTAAACATTTTTCTTTTCGCGCTCCAGATCAACAAGCATAGTATCTACGCGGTTCTGGTTAGATCCTGTTTTTTCTTTGGCCAGCTCGATTACCTCTTTTGGCAAACCAATATTCTGAGCGATTTCGAATGCATAAGAACTACCAGGTTTACCCATTTCCAAAATATAAAGCGGTTTCATTTTGGCATTATCAAAAAGCATTGATGCATTTTCCAAACCAGGTGTATTACCTGCAAAAAGCTTTAAATTAGAATAATGGGTAGTAATTACCCCCCTCACCTTTTTATTGTTCAACACCTCTAAAACAGCTTCAGCCATTGGTCCCCCAAACTGCGGATCAGTTCCGGTACCAAACTCATCAATCAGCACCATCGTTTTTGGCGAAGCATGCTCTACAAAATAGCGCATCTTCTTTAGGTGTGCACTGTAAGTACTTAAATCACTTTCTATCGATTGGTCATCGCCGATATCGGCAAAAATATTTTCAAAAATACCCACTTCACTATTCGCATCAACCGGAATTAACAAACCTGTTTGCAACATAATCTGCAAAAGGCCAACGGTTTTCATACAAACCGATTTACCGCCTGCATTTGGTCCTGATACCAATACCACCCGGGTTTCGGCATCTATATGGATATTTAAAGGTGTAACCGTTTTCTTTTCGGCGGCAAATGAAATCGATAATAAAGGGTGCCTTGCATTAATCAGCTTGGTTTTAGGCTCTTTTAACAAACCGGGCATTTCTGCTTCAATATCCATCGCAAATAAAGCCTTTGCACGAACAAAATCCAGTTTGGTAAGGAAACCATGGTAAGAAAGCAATAGTGGCGAATACGGCCGCAAATCGTCCGTTAGCGCAATTAAAATCTTAATAATTTCCCGGCGTTTGTCAAACTCTAAGTCGCGCAGCTTATTATTTAAGGTAAATACTTCTTCAGGCTCAATGTAAACCGTCTGCCCTGTTGCCGATTCATCGTGTACAAAGCCCTTGAGTTTACGCTTGTTCTCGGCCAAAACCGGAATACACATTCTACCATCACGAATGGTTAAACTACCATCGGCAACCCAGTTATTGGCAATCGCCTGCTTGTAGATCGAATCCATTCGCTTACGCACATCTTGTTCAGCTTTCGAAATGGCAGAGGTAATCTCCTGCAATTCTTTTGATGCATTGGGTTTGATCTTTCCTTTGGCATCTATAACGCTTTCTATTTTACGAAGGATCGTTTTTTCGATCGGCAGATGCTCAAATAAAGCTTCTAATGTAGGATATACTTCTGCACGTTCTTCGAAAAAACGGAGTACCGAGAAAACAGTATGCAACGAAGTATATACCTGAAACCACTCATCTTCCAATAGATAAGTGCCTTCAACCCTGATTTTTTCAACCAGCGACTTAATATCAAAAAAGGTATTAATCTGTAGTGGTTCCTGATTTTGCAGAATACTTTTAAACTCGTTTGTTTGACGTAGAAACTTATCAATCTGATCAAAACGGTTCATCACCTGCATCTTCTCTACCATTGTTTGCCCCATCGGACTTAAACAATGTTTGCTAATCAGTTGCCTGATCTCAACAAAACCTAAACGTTCTAAACAGTTTTCGGGATATAACATACTATTGTACAATAGCTGGACTTGGAACTACTTCCGATACGCCAGCTTTTTTTATATTAATTAATGAATCGGCCTGTTTTTTCTTCTTTGCAATTTCAGCAACTGCTTTAACCTTCGATAAAGAATCTGGTTTCATTTTTTTTCTGATCGCAAGAGAATCGGCCTTAAATTTCTTTGCTATCACTAAAGAGTCGGCTTTAAATGCTTTTTTCTTTATTATCAGATCAGCTAATGCCGTTCCCTTTTTTTGCTTGGCTAACAATTTTTGTATGTTTTTATACATCGCCTCTAACGCTACAGGGTTGGTATTATACCATATTAAACTCTTGTTATATTCGGCAGAATCTGTACCAAATTTTTTGTAAATCCCTTTATAATAAGCTGCTGCCACCTTCTTTGCTGAATCTACTACATAAATGCTTGAAAGGTAGCCATCAACAATGTGCATATCGTATAAAATCTTTTCCATTTTATCAGGTTTAATAATGCCATCAGGTATACCAGGTTTGCAACCAAACCATAATATAGCTGTCATTAAAACCCATATTAATCTCTTCATGCTTAATTTAAATATTATTTTTTGCCCAAATTGCGGCAAGGTTATTAATTTTACCAAAAATAGTTATAAATGAGCATAGCTGATAATCTTAAACAATATAAAAGCGAAGTTGAATCAGGCGGGGTAAAACTAATTGCCGTTTCAAAAACACAACCAGTAGAATCAATTTTAGAAGCCTACAACGCCGGACAGCGCATTTTTGGAGAAAACCATGTACAAGAAATGGTAGATAAACAGGCGCAACTTCCAAACGATATCGAATGGCATCTTATTGGCCATTTACAAAGTAATAAGGTAAAATACATTGCCCCTTTTGTAAAACTTATTCATGGGGTAGACAGTTTGAAACTGCTACAGGAAATCAATAAACAAGCGGCAAAAAACAAACGCGTAATTGATTGCTTATTACAGGTTTACATTGCAGATGAAGACACTAAATTCGGACTTGGTTTTGATGAAGTAATCGAATTGCTACGTGCCGAAGACTTAGCCGAATTGAAAAATATCCGTATTGTGGGTTTAATGGGCATTGCCACCAATACCAAGAACGAAAAACAGATTACGACCGAATTTCACGAACTAAAAGTATTTTTTGATGGCATTAAAGTGAGTTTTTTCCGCAAAGACAATGCTTTTAAAGAAATATCGACCGGAATGAGTGCAGATTATAAAATTGCAATTGAAGAAGGAAGTACAATGGTGCGCATTGGCAGCAGTATTTTCGGAAAAAGGGTAATCAAACATTTCAAAAACGATATTACGACCAATTAATATGGATTTTAACATCAGATTTGCGACTGCAGAAGATTGTCCAAGAATATTGGAATTAATTAATGAGCTCGCCATTTATGAGCGTGCCCCTGAAGAAGTAACGGTTACTTTAGATCACTTTATCGATGCTGGTTTTGGCAAAAACCCGGTATGGAAAGCTTACGTAGCCGAAGTAAATAATATAATTGTGGGCTTCGCATTATACTATACACGTTACTCTACATGGAAAGGATGCAGGTTATATCTCGAAGATTTTATCGTAACAGAAGAATTTAGAGGAAAAGGCCTGGGTAAAGTATTATTCGAAAAAGTGATAGAAGAGGCTAAAAACGGTAATTATAGCGGCATGGTTTGGCAAGTATTAGACTGGAACGAGCCGGCAATAAACTTCTACAATAAATATAAAGCACATTTAGAAAGTGGCTGGTTAAACGCAGCTTTCTCTAAAGAACAAATCAAGGCATTTTAATATGGATATTTTTAAGTTTGGTGGTGCCTCGGTAAAAGATGCAGATGGAGTGAAAAATCTGGCCAATATTGTCCGCGATTACAAAAAAGGGAATCTACTGATTGTGATTTCGGCGATGGGTAAGATTACTGATAAACTGGAAAAGTTAACGCAGGCATTCTTATCACAAAGTGATGAAGCGCATGCAATTTTTGATGAGATTAAACATTTCCATTTTAGCATTATAGATGAGCTGTTTCAAGGCAAAGCCAATCCTGTTTATGATGATGTGGCTAACACATTTGTTGAAATTGACTGGCTGATTGAAGATGAACCGGATAACAACGCTGATTACATTTACGATCAGATTGTATCTATCGGCGAAGTGGTTTCTACAAAAATTGTGGCAGCCTGGTTAAATGAAACAGGTAATAAAGCCCTTTGGGCTGATGCACGGAATTATATTCAGACTGACAATACCTACCGCGAAGGAAAAGTAGATTGGGCAAAAACCAATCAGATTATAAAAAAAGACTTATTACCACTCTTAACCGACAACATTATTGTCACACAAGGATTTATTGGCGGCACCAGCGAAAACTACACCACAACTTTAGGCAGGGAAGGTTCTGATTATTCGGCAGCCATATTTGCTTCCTGCTTAGATGCTGCAGCACTAACCATCTGGAAGGATGTTCCCGGCGTATTAAATGCAGATCCGAAATGGTTTGATGAAACAGAGAAAATTGCACAGCTTTCTTATCACGATGCAATAGAGCTTACTTATTATGGCGCAACCGTAATCCATCCAAAAACAATAAAACCACTTCAAAACAAAGGGATTCCGCTTTTTGTAAGGTCATTTATCCAACCAGAAGGCTCAGGAACAGCAATTACCAAAGAAAATAACCCATTGCCTATCCCCTCTTTTATTTTTAAGGTTAACCAGGCGTTGATTTCAATTTTCCCAAAAGATTATTCTTTTATTATCGAAGAAAACCTGAGCAATATTTTTGAGCTTTTCCATACACACCGGATCAAAATCAATACCATGCTCAATTCTGCTATCAGCTTTTCGGTAAGCATTGATGATCATCCTACTCAAATTGAAAAACTGATCAAAGACCTCTCTCAAGAATTTACAGTAAAATACAATAAGGGCCTGGAACTGGTAACCATCCGCTATTATAACCAACAAACTATTGATCGTGTAACGGTTGATAAGGATATTTTATTGGAAGTTAAAAGCCGTCATACTTGCCAGATGGTGATGAAGAATAGGGTCTAAAACTTATAATATCATTAACTTAAAAAAATATTGTCATCCTGAGCTTGTCGAAGGACAAGTATCTTATTTATTTGAGATTACCTGCAGGTCTTCGACAGGCTCAGACTGACAATACCGCCTACCCTCATAACAAGGACCTGAATTTAAACAATGAACAATAAACTTTTAGCCAAAGCCGTAAAAGACTATATCAGCACAAATTTAAATGCAGATGTGAATCAGATTGCTTTAGCAAAAAGTCCGTTCGAGGGTATTACTGCAGCCGAACTGGCCACACAAATTACCGCAAAAAAAAAATCAGAAAAAAAATTACCCACCTGGTTTAACACTCAAGGTATTTATTACCCTCCTGTATTATCCATTGAACAAACTTCTTCTGAAATTACCGCTAAATACAAATCTAAACTAGCTAAAGGCAATACTTTAATTGATATTACCGGAGGTTTCGGGATAGACAGCTATTACTTTTCTAAAAAGGTAAAAGCGGTTACACATTGCGAAATTAACCCTGAACTATCCGCAATAGCTAAACATAATGCGCAGGCTTTACATATAGCAAATATCGAATTTAAAGCAGAAGACGGAATTGCTTACCTCCAGACCAGTGATGCATCATTTGATACGATTTATGTAGATCCTGCCCGAAGGGCCGAAAAGGGCAAAGTTTTTATGCTAAAAGACTGTACACCCGACATTGCAAGTAATCTGGATGCCTTATTAGAAAAATCATCGAGAATAATCGTCAAAACTGCTCCTTTACTTGATATTTCAGCAGGATTATCAGAATTGAAACAAGTTAGCGAGATTCATATTGTGAGTGTAAAAAATGAATGCAAAGAACTCTTATGGATCATTGATAAAGATTACAATGGTGATACGAAAATTATAGCTGTAACCCTAAATAACGGGATTGAAAAAGATTTTTCCTTTTACAGATCAGCTTCAAATGGTTCAATTCAGTTTATTGACGATTTAAACACTGGTGATTACTTATACGAACCAGATGCTGCTTTACTAAAATCGGGCGCTTTTAATTTAATTGGCACAACTTACAATCTTTTAAAACTACATCCTCAAACACAGCTGTTTAGTTCGGCTATGGTAAATAAAGATTTCCCAGGCAGGATATTTAAAATTGAAGCTGTACTTACTACCGCGGCACTTAAGAAACAAGAAAATTTAAAAGGAAATGTGATTGTGCGGAACTATCCGGCAAAGCCCGAAGATTTGGTTAAGAAATATAAAATAAAAGCAGATCAAAATCAGTTTTTAATTTTCACCAAGGTGGGCAATGGAGAAAACATCGTTGTTAAAACGTTGATTATACAGTACTATTAATCTAGTTCGATTAACAATATGTCCGTAAGAAAGATTCTTTAGATACTTTAGCATTAGTAACGTCACCCTGAATTCATTTCAGAGTATTAATAGCGGGAAAGTTGCTGAAATAAATTCAGCATGACGATCCCCATAGTACAACCATCTGGGGTAAAATAAACCCGACCGACAGCGTTATCCCGATTTAACATTTATTTTTATTTGTACAGCATTTCAATCGGGATTAAGCAAAGGGCGGGGCTATCGGAACCGATTACCACAACAGTTGCTTTCCAAAAAACAAATTACTTCATGATTAGCAAAGAAAAACAGCTAAGATACGCTTAACTCAGATTCTTCACTGCGGCCAGAATGACAAAGCTATATAACACAAAAAGCCTCTCAATAGAAAGGCTTTTTGTAGTGATGAAGAAATAATCTTTATATTATTGCTTAAACTTTCTTAACATTTACTGCCTGTAAACCTTTTCTGCCTTCAGCTACTTCAAATTCTACTGTATCGTTTTCTTTCAAGCTTTCGATTCCACCTAAAACATCTTTAAAATGTACAAATAAGTCTTTATTGTCTTCTTGTACAATAAATCCAAAGCCTTTTTGAGTGTTAAACCATTTAACTTTTCCGGTTGCCATAAAAAAATAAAAAATTGTATAAAATAAATAAACCTTTTACGCCTTGATCAGAATTTCATTTAACCAATTGAGTATTAATATGAATAAAACAACCAGTTTAAGCGTTAATATTGAAACAAAACTACCAAATATAATAAATTATGAATGTAATGCAAGCTATTTCTGGCCATTCAACAAGAATGTTGCGTTATTAAATAAAATTTTCGAATTATTTATTTGGTTGAGGTGTAGTACGTAAATATGGTTTAATTACTTGGTGTCCTTTAGGAAATTTAGCTGGAATATCTTCCGTTTTAATGCTGTTTACCACAATTACATCTTCTCCATCTTTCCAATCGGCAGGCGTAGCCACACTATAATTGGCTGTAAGCTGTAAAGAATCAATCACACGTAACACTTCATTAAAATTTCTTCCTGTTGATGCTGGATAAGTAATGATTAATTTCACCTTTTTATCAGGACTGATTACGAACAACGAACGAACTGTTAAAGTTTCTGAAGCATTTGGGTGGATCATATCATAGAGATTTGCCACTGTTTTGTCCGGATCTGCAATAATCGGAAATTCGACAGAAGTATTTTGAGTTTCGTTAATATCATTAATCCATCCTTTATGCGACTCGGCAGAATCAACGCTTAAGGCCAAAACCTTAACGTTTCTTTTTTCAAATTCACCTTTTAAAGCTGCAGTTCTACCCAGTTCTGTGGTACAAACAGGGGTATAATCGGCAGGGTGAGAAAACAATACTCCCCAGCTATCGCCTAAATAATCGTAAAAATCTATTTCGCCAATGGATGTGTTGGCCTTGAAATTCGGTGCGGTATCGCCTAATCTTATACTCATGATATTATTAATTTAATTTTGACTAAAACAAATCTAAACAATACTATACTAAATACATAGATTTAATATTATTTTAAGACCTCCAAATTACAATTCCAATAAAAAACCCTGAAGAATCAATCTTCAGGGTTTAAGAATATTAATTTGTTTGGGGTATTGCGTTAGTATGCTTTTATCATAAATACATAATCCTGTATTTTTTCGATCTGTTTGGTGCGTTTTAAACCAGACAGCAAGCTCTTCTTGTTGGCAGAAAGTTTATTTACGCCTAGTGAATCCTGAGGAATGGCCCTCATTGCCTCTAAAATATATTTTGATTTAATGGCAAAAGCTGCACCTTCAGTCTGATCTGGCTTACCACTAATAATACCTACCAAATTTCCGTTATTATCTAAAACAGGACCACCGCTATTGCCCGGATTAACTGAAATGGCTACTTGATACTGAGTGGTATCACCAATAAAACCATTTTTAGAGCTCACGTAACCTTCTCCAAGTACAGCATCATCTTTTGGATAACCTAAGGTATATACAATTTCACCAATGTTACTTGTATTCCTTTTAATGGTGTATGGAATAGATGACAAGTTACTGAAGTGTTTATCGTTTATTTTAAGAATTGCAATGTCGTTTTGAGGATCTGTGTAAACTGACTTTACCTTGAACGATTCTCCTCTACTGTTTTGCACATATAAAGAATCAGCGCCATTAATAATATGCAGGTTGGTTAAAATGTAACCATTTGTAGAAATGGCAAAACCAGTACCACCAAAACTATTCTGAGCATTTGGCTTACCAGAAGTTGTATTATTATGCTTAATATTTCTGATTAAGCTATTTTGTGTTTTAATAGCATTATTTACCTGGTTGCTTAACTGCCTGTAACGCTCTGCCTGTTGAGTATTATGCTGAATAGAGTAAATAGAAACCAGAGAGAGTACAACGAAAGATGCTGCAACTGCAATTGCAGATTTATGTTTGCGCCACAATTGAACCACACGTGATGGATGAGGCCTAAGTGTAGAAGCCAAACCCTCCACATCAATTTCTGAATGAATGTGATTTAACTGTTCTTTTAAGCGCAACTGCTCAGCAAATGTTCCCATAGATTCTAAAAAGAACTTATGCGAAACTACTTTATGATCTACTGTGGCATCATTACGACGTAACTGTTCAAAAGCTTCAGTTTCCTGTGCATTAAGTTTACCTAAAAGGTAATCTTCAATAATTGCATCTAACTCCAAATCGTTTCTCATTTCAAATTATGGTTGAAAAAATATTTTCTTTAACCTTTGCAGGCATTTATATTTCTGCGTTTTTGCATTATCGGTATTGGTATAACCAAACTTTTCGCAGATATCCTGCATGGATAAATTGTGGATATAAAAATCCTGAATAATGGTTTTACAAGGTTCGCCCAGGTGATCGAGTGCCGATTGCATTTTCACAAAAGCAGCATCCTTTTCTTCATGGTGCTCTACATCTTCCTCAACAACAAATACATCTTCATAATCAGTAATATTACCGGCTTTTTTACTGTTTAGGCTAAGTTTTTTTAGCCAAATACGCCGACATACCGAATAAATGTAGGTTTTGAGTTTGCTGCTCAGCTCAAAATTGCCTTCCTTAATTTTGTTATATAAAATTATTATGCCTTCCTGATAAACATCTTTTGCATCATCTTCATCACCGTTATTATTCAGGATAAATTGCAAAACCATCGCATAATAAGCCTTGTATAACTTGTTAAGTGTATCTTCTGAGTTATTTAGAATACCTAAAATAACCTCTCTATCTGTTGGAACTGAACTCTTTAAACTGTTATTCACTAGTTAATACATTTTTCTATAAATAGTAACCCAATATTAGACAAAAAAATATTTATAGCTACTATAATTGCTTAATACAAACTTAAAGCAAACGGTAACCCAAACCTCAAAAAAAAATATTTTAACTTTTTTGTAAATTATCGGGTTACCTTTTTACCTTTGCGGCATTAATAAGAAATTAATTACTTAAAAAAATTCAAAAATGAAAAATGCATTCAAATTAGGCTTTTTAGCTTTAGCTTTATCTTTATCAGTTGTTGCTTGTAACTCAGAAAAAAAAGCTGAAGGTACTGATACTACTTTAACTGATTCTTCTACTATCGTTACTGATACTACTGCAAAAGATACTACAGTAAAAGATTCTACAGTAAAAGATACAACTGTAAAAACTACTACAACTAAAGAAGAAGTTAAACACTAGTCTAACTTTACTCATAAAAAAAGGCTCCTGATGTAAAATCGGGAGCCTTTTTTACTTTTTTTACTTTTTTTTTATTTTTTTGGGTTACCTTTTTAAATAAGTGGTATTAACAGATAAATTAATTAATTACTTAAAAATACTCAAAAATGAAAAATGCATTCAAATTAGGCTTTTTAGCTTTAGCTTTATCTTTATCAGTTGTTGCTTGTAACTCAGAAAAAAAAGCAGAAGGTACTGATACAACAGCTACAGATTCTTCAACTATCGTTACTGATACTACTGCAAAAGATACTACAGTAAAAGATTCTACAGTAAAAGATACTACTGTAAAAACTACTACAGAAAAAACTGAAGTTAAACACTAGTCTAACTTACTTATAAGAAAAGCCTTTGGAAAATGAATTTCCAAAGGCTTTTTTATTTTATCAGAAAAAACGGGTTACCTTTTATCATTTTAGGCATTAACAGTATAGTAACCCTAAAACAGATATCAAAATGAAAAATGCATTCAAATTAGGCTTTTTAGCCCTAGCTCTATCGTTAACAGTTGCTGCTTGCGGCGAATCAGGTAAAAAAGCTGATGGTGCTGACACAACAGTTACAGATTCATCAACTATTATTACTGATACAACTGCTGTTGATACTACAGTTAAAGATTCTACTGTAAAAGACACTACAATTAAAGCTACTACCACAAAAGAAGAAGTAAAACACTAATTATTTTTACTAAATAACATAAAAAAGGTCGCGTTTTTACATCGCGACCTTTTTTATTTAAGAAAACAGGGTTACTTTCTTATCTTTTTTGTATAAATTAGTAATTAATTAATTTTCAAAACCAAACAAATTAAAAAAAATGAAAAATGCATTCAAAATGGGCTTTTTAGCTCTAGCTTTATCCCTATCCGTTGTTGCTTGTAAATCAGAAAAAAAAGATGGCGCAACTGATTCATCTAAAGTTGATTCTACAGTTGTAGATACTACTGTAAAAGATACTACAGTGAAAGACACAACCGTTAAAGACACTACAGTAAAAGACACAACTAAAAAATAGTTTTAGCTATTACTGCAAAAAGGCCTTGGAAATTCTAAGGCCTTTTTTATTTTATATTAATTTCTAGGGATCAAGACCTTAAAATCCATCAATTGTAGTAAATTTGCGGCAAAAATATAATCCGCATAATGAATTTAACATCACTACAAGCTATTTCACCAGTTGATGGCCGTTACAGAAAAACAACCGAAAGTTTAGCTGCTTACTTTTCTGAAGAAGCCTTAATCAAATACCGTGTTTTTGTAGAAATCGAATATTTTATCGCACTTTGCGAAATCAACTTGCCTGGCTTAGAAAATTTTGATAAAAATCTTTATGCCCAATTGCGCAAAATCCACGAAAACTTCTCAGAAGTTGATGCCTTAGAAATTAAGGAAACTGAAAAAGTAACCAACCACGATGTTAAAGCTGTCGAATATTTTATCAAAAGTAAATTCGATGCGCTATCACTTCAGCACTATAAAGAGTTTATCCACTTCGGGTTAACTTCTCAGGACATTAATAATACTGCCATTCCTTATTCTATTAAATTAGCATTGAATGAAAGTTATTATCCGGCAATTAATACGCTGATTGAAAAGATAAATGCCCTGGCTACAGAGTGGAAAGATATTCCGATGTTGGCCCATACACATGGCCAGCCGGCCTCTCCTACCAAATTAGGTAAAGAGTTTTTGGTTTTTGCCGAACGCTTGGCTATTCAGGTAGAAAGTTTAAAAAACATCCCTAATAGTGCAAAATTTGGCGGCGCTACCGGAAACTTCAACGCACACCATATTGCTTACCCTACAGTAAACTGGGTTAATTTCTCTAACCATTTTGTTAACGAGACTTTGGGTTTAACACGTGCGCAACATACTACACAAATTGAACATTACGATCAATTTGCAGCTCAATGTGATGCTTTAAAACGCATAAACAACATTATTATAGATTTGGACAGAGATATCTGGACATATATTTCTAAAAACTATTTTAAACAGAAAATCAAGGCTGGAGAAATCGGTTCGTCGGCTATGCCACATAAGGTTAACCCTATCGATTTCGAAAATGCTGAAGGAAATGCAGGAATTGCCAATGCTTTGTTCGAGTTTTTCGCTGCTAAATTGCCAATCTCACGCTTACAGAGAGACTTAACCGACTCTACTGTTTTAAGAAACGTAGGCGTTCCTTTTGGACATACCTTAATTGCTATTAATTCTACGCTACGCGGATTAAACAAGATTTTATTAAATGAAGCTGCTTTACATGCCGATTTGGACGAAAACTGGGCAGTTGTTGCCGAGGCTATTCAAACGGTTTTAAGAAGAGAGAACTACCCTAACCCTTACGAAGCCCTAAAAGAATTAACCAGAACAAATTCAAAAATCAATGCAGCAAGTATTGCTGAGTTTATTGAAGGTTTAGCAGTTTCTGAAGCTGTTAAGGTGCAATTGAGAACGATTACACCTTTTAACTATACTGGCGTTTTCTAGTTAAATTAAATTGACGTTAAGCAGACAGCTTACAAAGGTTTTATTAGTGAGTAATTGTTAATTTTGTTTATTCAAATTGATTAAGACATGACGATTAACGTATATACAGAACAGACTCCAAATCCAGCTACCATGAAATTCATGGTAAACAAGCTGTTAATAAATGGCAGTGAGGATTTTGCAACTAAAGAAAGTGCAGAACATTCGCCTTTTGCTAAAGAGTTATTTAAGTTCAACTTTGTTTCTGGCGTTTTTTTCGCCAGCAATTTTGTTACCATTACCAAAACAGATGATGCAGAATGGGCTGATATTGAAGCTATTTTAAAAGAATTTGTTAAGGGAGCTGTAGAATCTGAATTAAAAATTAAAGAAGCAACTACCGAAGAAGCCCCTGCTTTTGAGGGTACAGAAACCGAAATTAAAATTCAGCAGATTCTGCACGATTATGTACGCCCGGCTGTTGAACAGGATGGTGGTGCAATTACATACAAATCTTTCGATGAAGGTGTGGTTACGGTAGAATTACGCGGTTCTTGCAGCGGTTGTCCATCTTCTACAATTACGCTTAAATCTGGTATCCAAAACTTATTGCAGAGAATGGTACCAGAAGTTACAGAAGTAGTTTCTGAAGCGCTTTAAAATTGTGCATTTTTCATAGTACATATAGTGAAAAGGTCCCGATGAGAATCGGGACCTTTTTTTATTGCAAATCTGCCGTCCTGTAGATGTTCGTCATGCTAAATTTCTTTCAGCATCTTCAAGTTCAGACCCTGAAAGAAATTACCTTCGGTGAGCTCGCTTAAAGATCGGTTTACTGCGTAGCTTTCCACTGCGCTACAGGTCAGGGTGACGCCATTAATTAAAGTACTGCTTAATCGCAGTTAACATCTCAGCGGTAAGTTTACCATTGGTAGCCAAAATCTCTCTTTTTTCAAAGTAATCATTTCCACCAGCAAAATCGTAAACCTCTCCTCCTGCCTGCTGCACAATAAAGCATCCGGCTGCAAAATCCCATTGTTGCAGATTGTATTCAAAAAAAGCATCGAAACGTCCACAGGCTGTATATACCAGATCTATTGCTGCTGCACCAATTCTACGTACACCATGGCTTTTCTGCATCATTTCGGTCAATAATTTTAAATATTGAGGCTGTTTATCAAACTGATAATACGGAAAACCTGTTGCCAATAAACTCGATTTTAGATCAGGATTAGTAGAAACTTTAATTTCTTTCTTATTCATAAGGGCAGGCCCACCTTTATATGAATAAAACATTTCTCCCCTATTTAACTCGTAAACTACGCCGATAACGGGTAATCCATCTTCATAAAGTGCTACACTTATACCATAAGCTGGAATGCCATGGATAAAATTGGTTGTACCATCCAAGGGATCAATTATCCAGGTGTAGGTTTTACCAGTACGGTTAATGGTTTTCTCTTCGGTTATAAAACCTGCATCAGGAATCAATTTTTCGAGATTTTGAACCAGTTTCTGTTCTGCTGTTTTATCAACATAAGAAACCATATCATTTAATCCTTTGTATTCTATTTTTTGAACATCGAACTGCAGCGCTTCTTTACGGATAAAGTTTCCAGTAAGCCTTACAATCGATATTACTTTTGTGCACAGTAATTCGTAATTCATAACTATTTAACAATAAAACGAGGCGTTTATTGGATGAGAAATAAACTTATAGGTATTTAAGCCAGTTGATTCTTGTTCCTTAAAGCATAAGCACTTAGTGCTATACCGCCAACAACAAGAAAAGTAGAAATCATTTCTGCCTGGGTGAAAGGGGGTAAACCAAAAACATGATATTTTGAATTTACACGGATTAATTCGATGCAGAAACGTTCCATACCGTTTAAGATCATGTAAATACCAAACATTAAACCAGGTGCTTTTATTTTATCCCTAATCTTCCATAAAAAGGCAAAAAGGATTAAACATATAATTACTTCGTAAATTGGTGTCGGGTATACACCTTGTGCCAATTCGTTACAGAACTTACCGGTACAACCAGGAATCGGAATGCCTTCGCCTACCACATTATTCGGATATTTGTAAGACCACAACCAGTCTGGAAGCCAGGAAAATGGTTTTGGATTTGAATTTACAATCCCCCAGTCGCCATCGCCGGCTAAGTGGCAACCAATACGGCCTACAGCATAAGCCAGCATCATTCCCGGCCCACCTACATCAAGCATATGGAGCGGTTTAATACCATTTCTTTTAGCAATAATTAATACAGCCGCACCGCCGCAAATTAAACCACCATAAAAAGTTAAACCACTAAAAGATAATAACCGTTCGATGGGATGTTGAACAAAATCATCCCAATACTCTAGGTTATCGAAAAACTTTGCCCCTAAAAAACCCCATATAGCCGCCCAAACAATCAGGTTACTCATGGTTTGGTACGGGTGGATGGTTACCTGTGTTTCTTTTGGTTTATCCAGCTTGTGTTTATTCTTTTCGGTATAATCCCAATAAGCAAACAGCCCTGCAAAAAACAACCCACCAATTATATTTCCTTTGGTCGACATTAAAATCGACTGTGCATCATTTACAAAAAGTTTGTAGTTTAACAACGCATAAACCAGTTTATAACCAATAACGAAGCCGAAAAGGCCATTCATGATCAACTCTGATGTAGTAGCAGGTTTGCCAACCACAATTGTCTTTTTAATTGGGTGGAGTATGCCTAATGCTTCCTTACGCTTAAGCTCTTTGGTGAAAGCCCAGTAACCAGCAACAAACGCCAGTGCTACAAAAACACCGAAAGTATTAAATGGAAGCGGTAAATTAATGCCGAATAAGTATTCTAAAAAATGTGAAACGGTAGGAAACATACAAATAATTTGTTGCGAAGATAGGAAAGAAAGACCAAAGCTGAAAGATTAAAGCAGAAAGCTTAAAGACTGAAGAAGAAAGACCAAAGCGCTTAGTTGAAAGCCAGAAAAAGCGTGTAGAAATCTATTTTTTTTATTTTGGAAAAGAGTGGTTCTGTATTTCATCGGTTAGTACAGCCCCGCTCTACGCTTTACTTCGTGTTCGCTGCGATCAGGTTTAGTAACTGATCACAGTAGTTCTTAGGGGTGTAATTAAGCGTTAAATGACAGATCCCAAAAACAAGTCTTCCTTTTCCTTCATTTGAAGAATCTTTGACTTAAGACTTCTGACTAATGCCTTATGACTAAACTAGTGATGTGCGTGAGTAGTTTCCAATTCGGCAACTTCTACTTCTCCTTCGGCAGTAATTTCTAAAAGCTTAACCGCTTTCAATTCATTTACCATAACCGGATCGTATTTTGCACGTACTTTTACATAGTTTTTGGTAAAACCGTGCATGTAACCCGATTTTTGATCTGCCTCGAAAAGCACTTCAGCTTCAGCACCAATTTGAGATTCGTAGAAAGCCCTACGTTTTTTATCAGATAAAATATGGAGCATTTTACTGCGCTCATTACGCTCGCTGCCCGCCACAACACCTTTCATTTCGGCTGCAGCTGTTAATTCGCGCTCAGAGTAAGTAAATACGTGTAGATAAGAAATATCAAGCTGATTTAAAAATTGATAGGTATCCAAGAAATCTTCTTTCGTTTCACCAGGAAAACCGACAATCACATCAACACCAATACAACAATGAGGCATTACTTCCTTAATTTTGGCAACACGTTCTACATACAAATCGCTACGGTAACGACGGCGCATTAAACCTAAAATTTTATCAGAACCCGATTGTAAGGGAATATGAAAATGCGGAACAAACCTTTTCGAAGTGGATACAAACTGAATGATCTCATTGCTCAAAAGATTTGGCTCAATAGATGAAATACGGATTCTTTCAATTCCTTCTACCTCATCTAAAGCCTTAACAAGGTCAAAAAATTTATCTTCACGCTGACCGTTTCTAATTCCGAAATCGCCAAGATTTACACCAGTTAAAACAATTTCTTTAACACCGCTATCTGCAATCATTTTTGCGCGATTCACCACATTTTCAATGGTATCGCTACGACTTGCACCGCGCGCTAAAGGAATGGTACAGTATGTACAAGGATAATCGCAACCATCTTGTACTTTCAAAAAAGTACGTGTCCTATCACCAATAGAATAAGAGGCAATAAAATTATGGTTTACTTTCTCTATATTTTGCTGATGAATAAGGGTTTTTGGTTGCTTGGTTAAATCGGTAATATATTCTACTATCCTGAATTTTTCTGCAGCGCCCAAAACCATATCAACACCTTCTATTTCGGCAATTTCTTGTGGTTTTAACTGCGCATAGCAGCCTACAATGGTTACAAAAGCATTAGGAGAATATTTTAAAGCTTCTTTAACAACTTTACGGCATTTTTTATCGGCATGCTCTGTAACAGAGCAGGTGTTAATCACATAAACATCGGCCTGATCCTGAAACTCTACTACAGCATAACCCGCATCGGTAAATAACCGACCAATAGTTGATGTTTCAGAGAAATTTAGTTTACAACCTAATGTATAAAATGCGACCTTTTTCATTGAGGCTGCAAAGATAGGAAATTTGTTCGGAGTTGTTGGTTTTGAGTTTTGAGAACTGACAAATTACAGACTATAAATTGTTTGGAACGCATATAGTAGTACCATCCTTTAAACGCAACTCGTGCATTCCTTCAGGGCAGGCTCTTTTTTTACAGCCAGACAAACATATGCCTGAAACTAATAAAACGACTATAATAAAGCTTAATTTTAGCATGGGGGTATCGGCTATTTAATTTGAATTGTATAGTTTAATGCATTCTTTTACGGCTTCAAAGCTATAACTATCATCTTTTTTGAATTTCTCTAAAAGTTCTGGTTTATCACTTATTAAGTTGTATAACCTATCTTTGCGATCATTGCGAGAACCGAAGATATGGTTGCTTTTTACCTCAAACAGTTCTCCATTTTCTTTACTTGCATACCAAACAATATCAACCTGATTATTACCACTCTGTCTGTAATATTCGAACAAATCAATTTTGCCTTTAACCAATCTTTGTAAAAAGTCAGGGCTTCTTTTGTCGGGACGTACTTTAACAAGATAATTTATCTCTTTTTCTACCTTATAAAATTCTTTTGTCTCGCGCATTGGGATCTTATTAAAACTGGTGCCTCCTTCTGGCTTGAATCTATAAAAACCAATAAATTGTTTTTTTATTTCACCTTTTAAAGTGTCGTTTTTTGAATTAATCAGAAAATCCTGCTGGGCCTTAACCTGAGAAAAAAAAGGGCATAACATTGCGCAGCATAAGATAGAGCGTAAAAATAGTTTCATGAGTTTGATTTAAATCGGTCAAAAATATTTAAACTTTGGCAAAATACCAATTACTGCTCCTGCCACCGATAACTTTCCTGCTCGAAACCTGCCAGGTCTAACACCCGGCTAATTACCGTACCGGCAACTTCTTCTATTGTTTGAGGCAAACTGTAAAAAGACGGATTGGCCGGACAGATGATTCCACCCGCTTCGGTTACGGTTTTCATATTGTTGATATGGATTAAACTGAACGGGGTATCTCTTACTACAGCTATTAATTTCCTGCGTTCTTTTAACACAACGTCTGCTGCCCTTGAAATCAAATCGTTCGATATTCCATGTGCTACCCTACCCAAAGTTCCCATAGAACAAGGAATAATAATCATGGTATCGTATTTTGCCGACCCTGAGGCAAAAGGAGCATTAAAATCGTTTTTGTTATAAAAGGTAAAGTCTTTAAAATGGTTATAATCCTGGTTTCCCAGTTCGAATTGCCAAACCGCTTTTGCATTGTCGCTCATCACTACACCAACAACCTCAATCTGATCTTTTAATGTTAATAACCGATCAAATAAAACTTTTGCATAAATAGAACCGCTGGCCCCTGTAACCGCAACAATCACTTTCTTTTTCATCATAACACAAAAATAGTTTTTCTAAATCCATTAAAACAAAAAAGGGCCAGAACATTGTTCTGACCCTACATCTACCTATGAAAAACATACCCTCGAAAGGGTAAGAACAAATATATATAAATTTTTAAAAAAATTTAAGCAAGAAATGTTAAATCGCTTAAATCAAACATTTAATTTAAAAACAAAACATAAATAACTGATTACCAGATAAATAATTTTAAAGAAAAAATACATAAAAGCTTTTTTTCTACTTAAAAAGACATCATTTTCAACAAATTCTCGCTTAAGATTGTCTTACAAATCAGTCACAAACACCAAGTAAGGTCCTACTTTATAATTAGGCTACTGATTTTTACACTTTTGACTTTACAATTTTTTCATATTGATATAACATAAAATCAATTCGATTGCATAAAAACATTCTGGCGATTTTACAAATATAATCTCGAATGAATGCTCTTTCGTAACTGAAGAGCAAACGAAATATTATATACCATTTTTTATACTCCCTTATATGTATGAATGTTTAACGATAACAGACCAGCGACTAAATACTGAACCACAACAACTTACAATCAAACAGAAAAACATCACACTTACTATTTATACCGTTCTGTATGATAAATATTATATCATCCTTACAAATCGGTTGGTGATTAGCTGCTTAACGATTATATTTGAAAAAGTGTCAACTTAAATTTATGATAGATTTAGCCTCTCCATTCTTAAAAGCACTGTTAAAACACTCTAAGAACCCCATAATTATTTTTAAGGTAAAACCGATATTGGTGGTGGTAGAACATAACGATGCTTACCAAGCTTTAATTGGGCGGATTGGTGGAAAATTAAAATTCTATGATATTAACATTATCCCAAACCTCCTGTCTGCTACTGAAAAGGTACTTCTGATTAAAACAGTTCAGAAAGTAAGTGAGCTTAAAGCAAAAGCTACACTGGTTATTCATCCCATCTATTCTAACTCGCCAAATGTAAAATGGGAATTGGAATTCTCGCCGGTATTACAAAACGATCGCCCGGTTGAATATATCATCTGTTCATTAAGGGAAATTCCGTTAGATGAAAATGACCTTGAGCATATTTTATTTGAACTTTCAGAAAGTGAAGCACGTTTCAGAGGATTTTTTGAGCAGGCCCCTCTGGGCATGTGCGTATTAAAAGGTCCGGAGCTTATTACAGAATATGCAAACGATAATATATTAAAACTTTGGGGCAAGACAAGGAAAGAAGTAATCGGGATTCCACAAGAAAAGGCACGACCAGAGCTCGAAAAACAACAAGCACTTGTAGCCCATGTAAAAGATATTTTTAAAAACGGCCAACCCTTAACAATCAATGAATTAAAAATTTCGACACCTATTTCAGACGGTTATTTTATAGCTTTTTATGAGCCGTTAAAAAATGATAAAAATGAAGTAAGCAGAATTTTAGTGATTATCAAAGATATTACGGAGCAGGTAAATTTTAAAAAAGAACTACTTAAAGCTAAAGACATTTTAAAAATAGCCATGGATGCATCAGAAATGGGTTCATGGAATATCGATCTGGAAAGCAAACAGATACTTTTATCGGAAAGGGCACAACAAATTTACGAACTGGAAAATAACAGGTTGGGTATAGAAGAAGCCAAATCATTGATATCTATGGAAGACATCGGGCACCTTACCAGTGGCATCAGACGTGCATTACACCATCGAAATGCTTTTAACATCGAATATCAGATTAATCTGAATGGCATAAGCGCTAAAAGCAAATGGTTAAGAACAGCAGGAAAAGCCTATTATAACGAACAAGGAAAAGCCGTTTATATTGCCGGAGCTGTTTTGGATATTACAGAACATAAACAGGACGAAATTAGAAAAAACGACTTTATCGGTATGGTAAGTCACGAGCTTAAAACTCCATTAACATCGTTAAGTGCTTATGTACAACTTTTACAGCATAAATTTAAAGAAACGGATAACGAATTCACCATTCAGATACTTGACAAGGTAAATGTTCAGTTAAAAAGAATGTCGTTAATGATTGATGGCTTTTTAAATGTATCCTTACTTGAAGCTGGCAAAATTTTATTGAACAAAACAAATTTTGACCTAGTTCATTTGATTAAAACCATAGCTGAAGAAAATAGAATTGTTTTACCCAGCCATTTCATCCAGGTGATTGGTACGGAAGAAATGATTGTAAATGCCGATATGGAGAAAATCGGCAATGTGATCACTAACCTGATTGGAAATGCAGCGAAATACTCAAAAAAGAACTCTTTAATTGCGATAAAGTGCGAAACACAAAAGGATTATGTAGTTGTTAGTGTGGAAGATGAAGGTATAGGCATTGGGGAAAATGATATACCCAAACTTTTTGACCGCTTTTACCGCGTAGAGAGCCCCGACACTAAAACAATTGCAGGATTTGGTGTTGGCCTGTATATCTGTGCCGAAGTAATTGAAAGACATCAGGGAAAAATTTGGGCAGAAAGCAAATTGGGTAAAGGTTCTACATTTTATTTCAGCTTACCCGCTGCAAATGACCTATAATAATGTTTAACATTAATTTACTTTGGGCAAGTGAAACTAACCTCTTATTTCTTCCATTTCTAATTTAACATTAACCGCTACCAAACCACGTTTGTGTAATTCTATTTCAAAAATTATTTTCGAATTTATATTAATTTGATCAGATATATTATCTAATTGAAAGTGAATATCCTGGCCATTTTCGTCAATAATGATTCCGTGTCCATATTCAAAGTCAATTTGAGTAACGTCTCCCTTCCTCATATCGCCCATTACAGAATATTTTTTATAAATAACAGACAATTATAGTCATTTTACGTATAATTAAAGATACATAAAATTATTTTTTTGTATAATTATTAATATTTCTTACACCTTTTATGATTACTAAAACGAATTAATAGAAGAGAATGAACGATTTTGACGTTATTTTAATTATGATTGAAATGTTATTTTTTTTTCAAACAGCTGGTTTACAAATTGTTATTACAAATAAAAAAAACTATTTTTATTGAACCAAATCGAGCTTGTGCGTGTTATTAACTGAATTAATCATCCCAATCATGAAAAATCTCATCCAAACCCCGAGCATTAAAGAAGAAATCATCTTATTATCCGAAGAAACGGATCGAAATTATTGGGCTAAACGTTTAGGCGTAAGTTCTGAAGTTTTGAAATCTGCGGTTAGGGCAACAAGAAGCATTATGTTAAATCAAATTACAGCTTATTTAAACCAGCAAAAGAAAAAAATCAGCATTTCCTGATTGTTAAATCAGTATAATTATCTGATTAGAAAGTTATATTTCATTTAGCGTATTAACGGCGGCAAGTACTTCTTTGCATTTAAATGAGATGGTTTTTAATTTTTTCATCATTGCAATGGCTCTTTATATATAATATAAAGAATTACAAAATTGCAACTACAACAAAAACAGCGAGTGCTGCTAAAAGATCTACATCCTCTGTAGTCATAAAATTTATTTCAATCGAATTTATCGCGTTGTCCAAAGGACTCCTACGGAGAGCTTGTCCAAACGCTTAAAAATGCACTAAACCTGCCTCCGAAAGGCTACTATTGACAGCACCTAAAAATCGGCGTCATCTCGACCGGAGCAAAGCGTAGTGGAGAGATCTTTGGACTATATTAAAAAGATCTCTCCACTACAGTCGAGATGGCGATTCATTGTAATGATACAGCTTCTTCTATTTTACGATTAATACTTTAATCTTCCTGTACAATAAGCCAATAGATTAACAGATTCTTTTGAAATTTTCTTGGGATTAAGGTTATCCTTGATGTTGGTAACTGCGGTTCCAAGCTTCTCTTGCAACAGATCGAGTATCCCAATTATGTTTTCTGGTACTATGGTTAAGGATAATAAGGGATAATATTTATTCTCCAGGTCCTTTTTCTGATTATTTGTCGCCAAATCTAAAGTCCATTCTTCAGTTGCAGAAAAACCATATTCGTGCCTTGTATTATTAAGTTCGTACAAAAAAACTTTTGCCTGAACTTTCGGATCGTTACTTGCCATTTTTACCTGGCTTTTTTGCAAACAGATCTATCTCGACCTTTGCCGACTTACCTTTACCTGATTGATAATCAGACGGTGCTTTTTTATTAACACCAGCCTCTTTCTTTTTGTCTCTACTCATCTTTAAATGATTACAGTTTGATAAGACCAATCATCATTGCATAAACAATTCGGTGATTGGAATAAAAAAATACTCATCTAAAATTTAAGATTAGAGAATACCGCAATGGCACATCAGCGAGAGAAAAGCAATGTAATTAGATTATTAATTACTGACATAATCAAATATACATTTATAATAGGCTAAAATCGTCATATCAATATGGTTATCGAGATATATTTTACCTGCGATAGCGATGCCAAACCCTATACCATTTTTTATTATTAGGGTAACTGCGATGCGATGTTCTGTTGTTTATCATTATAGCGACTAACAGTAAAATACTGGCGCCAGATAAAACCGGGCACAGTACGTACAAATAACCTAACGAATGGATTTTAGCAGACCCGATATTGGCTATTAGTGCGGTAGCCCCGCCTGGGGGATGCAGTGTTTTGGTAATCTGCATCAATACAATAGATAAAGAAACCGACAAGGCAGAAGATAACCACACTTCGCCGGGAATAAGTTTATGAACGGTAACGCCTACCAATGCACAAATCACATGCCCACCGATTAAATTCCTCGGCTGTGCCAGTGGGCTGTTTATAATTCCATAAATAAGTACCGATGAGGCACCAAATGAACCGATAAGAAATAGATTATCGTTGGCGGTAAAGTATTTAGAATGGAGTATGCCAATAATGCCAATACCTAAAAACGCTCCAATAAATGTCCAAACGTGTTCTTTAAAATCTACTAAAGTTTCTTTGTAAACAATATATTTTGCTGTGCGAAGGTGCTTTCTTATTCGTGTTCTCATAACCTGTACTGGAGCGCGTGCAAAATTAGCAAAATATACAAGGGAAAAGAGAAAGCTTTATAAATAAAAAAGGGCTGAAAAATTAATTTCAACCCTTTAAAATGATTATTATTTCTGATTTTATTTTTGAGATTGCTCAGGCGCTTTTCCGATCAGATCCATAAACTGATCTAATTTAGGTGTAATAATGATCTGTGTACGTCTGTTTTTCGCTTTCCCTCCTGCTGTTGTATTATCAGCAATTGGATTAAATTCGCCACGTCCGCCTGCGGTTAACCGTCTAGGATCGACAGCATATTTGGTTTGCAATACCTGAACCACTGATGAAGCACGCAAGGCACTTAAATCCCAGTTGTTTCGGATATTGGTTTGAGCGATAGGCACATTATCGGTATTACCTTCAATCAGCACATCATAAGTATCGTAATCTTTAATGATTTTGGCGATTTTGTTTAAAGTTTCTCCCGCTTTATCGGAAACTTCGTAACTACCTGATTTATACAACATGTTATCAGCTAAAGAGATATAAACTACGCCTTTAAGCACCTGTACATCAACATCTCCCAACTCTTCTTTACTTAATGATCGCGTTAAATTATTAGTCAACACCATATTAAGTGAGTCACTTTTATTTTTAGCATTTACCAGTTGTTTGATGTATTTATTCGAACTGTTAATTTCATCAACCAATTTCGAAATGTTAACATTGCCCTGGCTACTAGAATTTAAACATTTGTTCAAAGCATCCTGCAATGCAGTTACATTGGCTTTTTCTGATGCGATCTGTTCTTCTAAACTTTTAACCCTGCTGGTGCTGCCACTAAGCTCGCGTTGGCTATCCTGGTATTTATTACTTAATTCCTGGTTCCTTTCTCTCAGCTTGGAATAGGTATCCTGAAGTTCTGCATATTTCTTATTGCTTACACAACCAGCTGCAAGCGCAATGGCAAAGAGCATTATGGGAATTGATTTGTATAATTTCATAATCTTATTTTTATTTATTAATAGTAGGTTAACAAATTCCTTGCCGCAAAGTTCAATACCGACCTAAACCGGTGTTAAAAAGCGTTAATCTTTACCGAATCGAAGCTAGCCAAAGCTTTATACGTTCTTAATCCTATACTACCAGATTGATATTGACTATCTGTTGCAGAAAGAATGGGTTTTGCCGACCCGTTTATAAAAACATCAAATTTATCTCCTTTCGCCACTATCTTTAAGGTATACATTTCGTTCATTTCAACAGGATATTTTCCTGAACTTATAACGGTCCATTTTTGTCCGTTGGCTTTTCCCAACAGTACCGTTCCATTAGACTGATCCAAACCCACATAATACCCTTGGTAAGCATCGGCACCAATTGCCGGGTCAGAAACCCTGAACATTAAACCAGCATCACCGGTAGTATTGATTTTAACATCTGCCTGGTAAGTAAAATCCTTAAAGTCTGTTTCATTAGCCACATATTTAGATCCATTTATGCCATAACCACCAGAGCCTGCGTTCGATGCCGAATTAACCTGTCCATCTTTCCAAAACCAGCCACCTCCATAAAAAACCCAATTATTGGCCATTCCCTGATCAAAATTTTCGACCAAAGCCTTATTTATTTTTTTTGGCTGACCGATTACAGGAAAACAGCTTAGGCGTATATTTTCAGATCCATAAGGTACCAAGGTAACTTCTTCTTGCTTTTCGGTTGAGGAAATTGGACTAAAAGGCACATCAAAAGCGGCTACTTTGTTGTATCCTAGCGTCCATGACGGAATCTTTTTTGCCCGAACTTTTAATTTAACCGGTGCATTTGCTGCAATAAAAGGATTTTCGGGCATTGTCGATTTCACTAAGATAACGTTGTTTAAATTACCTTTATCTAATACTAAACCATAATTCCACGCCAATTCCGGACGGATTTCGTAATCTGTAAAACCAGCAACCGGATGTGTTTTGGTTACCTTATTTGCTGCCTTAATTTCTAATGCATACACAATAGGACCACGTTCTACACTAATGGAATTGTTTACTTGAGCCTGAGTCGTAATTTGCATCGGGAAATTCAGTTCTAATTGATCCTGATTTTTCCATTCGCGGGATATGGTAAACATTTCACCGGCTTTTACTCCTTTTAATATAGTTCCATTTAATTTAATACTTGGTTTTACACTCCACGCAGGGATTCTTAAAATCAATGGAAAGGATGTAGAAGTGGTAAGCCCCACTTTTAACCTAATCTGTTCTTCGAAGGGATAATTGGTTTCTTCGGTAATTTTTATTTTTTTATTGTTGGCTAACACAGTTTCTATTTCCATTGGGCCATAGGTAATTACTGCCAAGCCGTTCTCAGGGGTAGCCACTACACTACTTTTTACAAAATAAGGCCAGCCCATATGCATGTTATAGCGGCAGCATCCATAACCTGAATAGGGACTAGAAACAATCCCTGAACCATAATCTTGATTAAAGCCATGCTCCCCATGAATGCTTTGAACCTGATTGGGTAATGTATAATATGAATGGTTTTTAAAATCCCTGCTAAACTGAGCAGGTAATGCATTAAAGGCCACTTTTTCCAACTGATCGCCAATACTGACATCATGAATAACCTTTGCCGCAGTTTCTAAACTCTGCATCCATTCTACCACAGTACAGGTTTCTACTCCTTCTATGCTGCTTGTACCCGCCAGAAATTCAGTTCCTGAACCTAAACCTTCTGGCTGACCATGGTCGTGCATAATGTGCGCTATACCTTTGGAAAGTGCTTCAAGATTAGAAGCACGATCTTGAAGTTGAGCATAAAGCACTGGGAATTTTAAGGCTTGAGCTACATTAACCATATGTTTTGGCTGAAAATCATCACCAAAAAAGTAAAACCCGTTGTTGCTATAAATATCGATCCAAGGGTATGCCTGTTGTTTTAACTTTTCTACGAGTCGTAATAAATCCTGATTGCCGGTTTTATTGTAAAGCCAAATGGCTATTTCCATATTATCACCTGCTCTTGATTTACCCCATTCCTTTAACGGATCGCCATCAAGATTAGCCAGTTCATATTTGAAATATTTTGAGAGAAAAGGAATTACCCTTTTATCATTTGTGGCCTCGTAATAGCTTTGCAAAGCATACATCATTGGCATGCGTGGCCACCAATCTTTCATTTTCGGCGGGCCAAATAATCCGTTGGCTTGTTGATTGTTCAAAGTCCAATCAATGTACTTTTGTGCTTTTTCTTTTAGCGTAGGATCATCTAAGGTATAAGCCAATGCTACCAAACCTTTAACATAATATGGTACCCGCTCCCATCCATTCCCATCGCCTCCTAACCAATCGGAGTTTTTGCCCAGATTATCTTTTTCAGGGTATAGCTCTTCTGCCATTCCCGTTGCACCATCTCTTTGCTGCTCTAGTTGCTTTAACAACCATCCTTTGGCTTTAATACTCCCTATGGGCAATTGCACATAAACATGCTGTTTTAAGGGTTTTTTGTTGAATTCAGTTAAATTCTGGGCATTCAAAGTATGAATAGATAGACAGGAAACCAGAAAATAGATTGAGGTAAATATTCTTTTCATAAAAGGATTATTGGTTAGATAATATTTCATAAAACTAATAAATATGAGCGAATATTAAAACGATTTAGTAATCTTATATTCAAACAATTCAAAAAGCAATGTTAAGTTGGTTAAAGCAAACCTAAAGGCTGAAAATAATAAATTGAAAGGTAAAAAATTATACAGTTTGCAAGCCTGGAGGTTTACACCAGATTGTGATATATACCTATTTTTAACTTGCCAGGGTAAGCATTTGCCTTGTTCTGTCATCAAGCTTTTGGTTGAAACTGAGATTAGTTCTATATTAGATCTAGAGAGCGTTAATTTAGAATCGGGGGATAGCCATTGGTTATTCCCCGTTCTTATTTTTAAGCAAATATTTTATACTGAAATGCTTGTACAACTGGCAGAAATTACTTTCCAATCTTCTCTCACTTTACCCCAAACCCTTAACCATTGATATTTGCCGTTAAGTAAAATATTTGAATAACTTCCCTTAATAAAAAGACTTGCAGAAACAATAACAATAGATTCAAAAACACGTATTTCCCGTTTGGATACGTTGATTTTATTAATTTTGATCATGCCACTCCGGTAAGCTTCCAGATCCATCTCTTTATCAAGCACATTACCATACTGATCATGAAAAAGCATCCCATCGGCAAACAATAAATCGAGTGTGTTCAGGTCTGTTCTTTTAAACCCATCTAATAATTTTTCTTCTAGGTCGGCAATCAGGAGAATGGTTTCCTGGTCTGATAAAGTATTTGGCATAATTTCCGGTTAGCCAGTAAAAATATAAAGTAAGCCATAAAGAATAGCGTAACTTTAAATATTGCCTGCATTACACGGATTTAACCACACACATTGCACAAATTTTTTACCAATTATTTCTTTGCAAAGGTAAGGCCTTGCCAGGTGTCTGTTCTGAATGGTGATGCCGGCAAGCCATCATTACTAACCAGGTTACACACAGGATTATTTCCCCATGCATAACGAACCGCAACAGGATTTGCCACCTGGTCGCTATTTACGATGATCTGATTCCCCTGGATGCTTGCTTTGGCCCAATAAAATTTCTTATCTGATCCAGCGATGGCAAAACCGGTTAATGCGGCACCATCTACTGCTTTTAATCCATTTTCTGTATTGCCAAAAGTTAAACGGATCTGTTTTCCTTCTACTTTATTTGATTGATAAATGGGGCCAGAATAGTTTATTTTCTGACCATATGTTTTAGCCAGGGCAATTATGGCTAACCTTCTACCCACCTCTTGTTTGTTTTTAGGGTGAATATCTTTTGCATCACCGATATCAATAATGGTAGCCATGCCTGTATTCGGTAGTGTAAGTGTTCTTTGTTGGGCCTCTCTAAGCTCTGCCCAGGCGGATTCTACAGGAGAACGATCAATCTGCATAAAATTGGCCAGTTGAACGAAATAGAATGGAAAATCTCCCTGCCCCCATTTCTGCCGCCAATCTTTAATCATCGTTGGAAATAATTCGCGGTATTGGTAAGCTCTATCGGCATTACTTTCTCCCTGATACCAAATGGCACCTTTAATTGAAAATTGCAGGTAAGGATGAATCATCGCATTGTACAAAACGGTTGGTCTGTTAGGGCCATTTTCTTCATAAGGTTTAGCTTCAATATTTTTAAAATCTACACCCACTTTATACTTCCAGTCGCCAGCTAAAGAAATTTTCTCTGCCGTGTTGTTTGTTAAGGTCAAATCTTTGGCATCACCATATATACCGCCACCACCACCACTATCAAAAACCCTAACGGTAATGGTATTTTCACCTATTTTGAGCAGATTTGCAGGGATCGTATATGTTCTAGCAACATTATACCCTACCGTTTCACCCACTTTTACTCCGTTTACGAAGGTAATATCGTTATCATCAATTGTACTTAAATTAAGTTTAGCACCGTTTGTTTTCCAGTTTTCGGAGATGTTAATCTTTTTTGTAAACCATACAATGCCATCAAAATTTTTAAGGGCTGCATCTTCCCACAAAGTCGGCAAAGTCATGCTTTTCCAGTTTATAGTTTCTGCCAAAGCCCATTTTGTTTCTCCAGCCTGATAACCCGAATCTTTCTCGGTTGTCATTTTAATCCAATTCTGCAGTTTTTCTTCGTAAGAAACTGTTGATGGATTTTTAGCTAATTTTTGGATCTTATCAACTGCGGCAGAAAAATCGGTCATTTTTTTAAGCGATTCGGCACTTGTCCAGGCTTCAGCAATTGTTCCTCCCCATGAGGTATGGATTAGGCCAATAGGGATTTTAGTTTTTTCATACACTTCACGGGCGAAGAAATAGGCTGTAGAAGAAAACTCAGCAATATATTTTGGGTTACACTCCTGCCAACCACCATTAGTCACTTTGGCGTCGTTAAGTGGAAAACTACTGGTAATATGTTCTGCCTGCAATAAACGGATATTTGGAAATTTAGCATCAGCAATTTCTTTTTCGTGGTTAAGGATTTTTCCCCACCCCGCTAAAGGCATTTCCATATTCGATTGGCCTGAGCAAATCCAAACATCCCCTATTAATACATTGTTTAGCACCAATAATTCTCCATCGGAAATGGTGATGGAATATGGACCGCCGTAACCTGGCGTTGCCACTTTAATTTTCCAATTGCCACTGGCATCGGCAATAGCCCCATAATTAATTTTATTCCACGAAACCGTTATCTTAACGGCTTTACCAGCTGTGGCTTTACCCCAAATGGCCGCATTTGTTTTTTGCTGCAAAACCATATTGTCGCTAAATACTGACGGCAATAAAATTTTTGACTGTACTAGTAGCGAACTGAAGAGGAATAATGCTATAATGAGTATAGATTTTAACTTAGAGATGCTCATATTTTAACCTATTTTTTGATGATTAGAAAGCGAATGTACATTTTATGTCTGTCAACATCAATATATATGTCTGCTCTTCACAAATTTATGATAAAAATGAGGCAAAATTCATTTAATTAGTTTGGGTAAGAATATCATTTTGCTTATTTTGCAGGTCTAAAAGAACAATTCTGGATTTAAGCTTGATTTAATCGGATGTTCTCTCAAATTACTGAATTAATGGTTAAGATTTTTATAGGTGGCCTTCCTGACAATATCCAAGAGATGGATTTGGCAATATTGGTTAGCCTTCATGGTAGGGTAGAAACGATTAAAATTGTTCGCGATAGAGCTACCGGCAAGTGTAAAGGCTATGCTTTTTTAGAAATATACAGTTTACCGGATGCTAAAAATATTGTATCTACCTTAAATGGAGAAACTTTTAAAGGCAATGTAATTACAGTTAAAATATCGGAAGAGGAAAGTGGTGTTCAAGCCGCAAAGCCAAAAACCAATCAACCTTTTAAGAGTAAAAGGCCTAGGTTGCAGCGCTAATTCACTCTTAATCTATATTTTTCATTCTTCCCCTGTAATTTTTCCGTATTATAAAACGGTGTTATCTCTTTTTAGCAATGCATCCATGCTTTCTTTTTTTACTGTATCATTAAGAATTGAAGGACATTAAAGTTTTCTTCTTCTAATTAACTGCATTTATCACTGTAGAATTCTAGACATTCCCTCGTTTCATCGATTAATTTATTTCGGCCAGAAACTTTTTAATCCAGTTCTAAACATATATTTTGCAAGTAAGTGTTTCGACTTCTATTAAACGCGTTTTGCCGATATGGAAAATTATGCCATTGTAATATTTATTTTAGCTGTGATGATTGGCCTTTCTGCTGTAGCCGATCGAATTAAAATCCCCTATCCTATTTTATTGATTATAGCTGGAATAGCGGTGGGTTTTGTTCCATCTTTGCCACCAATTGACATTAATCCTGAAATTATATTTTTGATATTCCTACCACCATTGCTTTACGATGCCGCTTTTAATATCTCATTCAAGGAATTTAAAACCAATATCAACACCATATTTACATTGGCCATTACGCTGGTTTTTATCACCGCTATTGGTATTGCTGTAGTTGCCCACTATATGATTCCGGGGATGAGCTGGCCGGTATCTTTTGTATTAGGTGCGATCCTTTCTGCTACTGATGCAGTTGCCGCCATGAGTATTACCAAAGGATTAGGTTTGTCTCACAAAACAAATACCATATTGGAGGGCGAAAGCTTAGTTAACGATGCTTCTGCACTGGTAGCGTATCGTTTTGCGGTTGCTGCTGTAACAGGAACAGCCTTTGTATTTTGGAAAGCATCGCTTGAGTTTGCCCTTTTAATGGCTGGTGGATTCTTAATCGGCATGGTGATGTCGAAAATTCTCGCCTTCATTATTAAAAGAATCCATAGTAACCGTTTGGCCACCATCAGCTTTATGTTGTTGATGCCTTTTGTTACCTATTTAATTGCAGAACAAGTACATGTTTCTGGTGTTATTGCAGTTGTTATTTTAGGATTGGGCATTTCGAGGTTTAGCAACAAAGTATTTCCTGAACAACTTAAAAACCAATCAAAAAACATTTGGGATATTATTATTTTTTTATTGAATGGGCTGATTTTCATTTTAATTGGGCTACAATTCCCTTATGTGTACAAAAACATTAACAGTGCCGATATTTTACCTTACATAGGTTATTCGCTGGTGATTACTATTGTTGCGCTGTTGTTAAGAATGGCCCGTGTTTTCCTACAAAAATTCAATCTTCAAAAAGCCTTTCAGAAAGGGAAACACCGCATTACTGAGGGTGCATTGCTTGATTTCAAGAACAGTTTGATCATCAGCTGGTCGGGCATGAGGGGTATTGTTTCGTTGGCCATTGCCATTGGATTACCAGCTACTTTATCGGATGGAAGCGCATTTCCGCAACGTAATGCTATTATATTTATATCTGTTGTAGTGGTATTGTTTACCTTAATCGGACAAGGGCTCACCTTGCCATGGCTGGTGAAGAAACTGGCGACTGAAGAGGATAAATAACTGGTTATTGGCGTAAATTATAAAGCACCATTAATTTCAACTTGTTTTACAGGAAAGATGCTGATCCCGAAACTTCGGGACAGCATGACGATTACAAGAAAGAGAGCTGTCTTCCTGAACTTGTTTCAGGATCTTTTAGAATGGTTAGTTTTATCATTAAGGGGTTAAGAACATTAAGATTTAAATTTATAAGTAAGCGGATATTTTAAACGAAAAAGGGATAAAATCTAATGACTTTATCCCTTTTCTATTTTATACATTATCGTTTACCAGTATACACTATAAAGTGCAACCAATAATCCGATGATGATTAAAGCCCCTACTGCAAAACTGGTTGAGGTTTTAAACATTTTAGCATCGATGGCCAGTCCTTTAGCTTCTGCCTTAACTTTGTTGCTCGCTAAACTGATGATCACCATACCAAGAATACAGAATACAAATACAAAGCCCATCCGATCTAAAAATGGAATTTCATAAACTCCAGCTGCATTTTTAACAGAGAAACCCATTCCTGATAACCATGAAAGATCGGTAAGTTTAGGTAAGAATTTAAGTAAAATTGATAAGCCGAAACCACCGATGGTAGCGAATAGTGCCGCACTTGAAGTTGTTCTTTTCCAAAAGAAACCTAAAATAAACATGGCAAAAATACCTGGAGAAACAAAACCTGTATACTCCTGGATATATTGGAAACCACCTTTTTTATCGATTCCTAAATGTGGTGCAATTAATACACCAAGAATCATCGCTACAATAATCGAAATCTTACCCGTTGTTACCAAATTTTTCTCAGTAGCATCGGTCTTTAATACTTTCTTGTAAATATCCAGTGTAAAAATAGTTGCAATACTATTTGCTTTACCAGCCAAAGAGGCTACCACTGCAGCGGTTAATGCTGCGAACGAAAGTCCTTTTAATCCGGCGGGCAGTAAATTCAGTAATACTGGATATGCACGGTCTGGGTTTACTGATCCATCTTGTAGCATTTCCGCTTGAAAGGCACCATCTTTATATAAAACATAAGCTGCAATACCTGGTAACACGACAATAATTGGCATTAATAATTTTAAGAATGCAGCAAAAAGAATACCTCCGCGGGCAGTCTCCAGGTTAGCACCCAAAGCACGTTGAGTAATGTATTGGTTACAGCCCCAATAATTTAAGTTCACAATCCACATACCGCCTACAAGCACGCTTAAGCCAGGTAAATCGATATAATTTTCGTTATCTGGCTTTAAAATCATGTGAAAATGTTCAGAAGCCTTTGAAGTCATTAAACTATAGCCTTCAAAAACACCTGTCGTTCCATAATGGGTAGAAACTAAGTTTAAAGCCAAATAGGTAGTGGCCAAACCACCCAGAATTAAGAAAAACACCTGAATAACGTCAGTATATCCAATAACTTTCATTCCACCCAGCGTAATAATAATGGCAAAACCTGCAATGGCGTACATACAGAAACTTAAATCGAAACCAGAAATACTGCTTACTGCTAAAGCACCTAAGTAAAGGATCGAGGTTAAGTTAACTACAACATAAAGTAATAACCAGAAAACAGCCATTATCATGGCCACCGTTCCGTTATAACGCTGATGTAGGAATTGCGGCATTGTAGCAATTTTGTTTTTCAGGTAAACCGGAATAAAGAATACCGCAACAACCACTAAGGTTAATGCGCCCATCCATTCGTAGGTTGCAATGGCCAATCCCATTTTAAAGCCTGATCCGCTCATACCGATAAACTGCTCTGCAGAAATATTAGATGCAATTAACGATGCGCCGATTGCCCACCAGGTTAAAGAGCCCTCAGCAAGAAAATAATCTTTAGAACCTGTAGATTCCGACTTTTTCTTGTTATAAATGTAGAGCCCATAAGCGGCCACAATAACGAAGTAAATTGCAAATACAATGTAATCCTTCGTGTCTAGTAAATTGTTTTTCATTGATTTATTTTGGTTAGTATACCTTGGGTTATTTAATTTTTAGCTGTATAAGCTGGTTCCGTTATCAGTTTGAACGGTGTAGGAACCAAGCTTGAGTCCGAACTGTAGTAAGTATTTTGAAGATAACGCTTCAATTAAATCGGTAATTTTTTCTTCCTTAACAATATTGATGGTACAACCACCAAAACCACCGCCCATCATCCTGGCACCTAACACATAATCAAGAGGTTTAACCGCATCAACCAGGAAATCTAATTCTTTACAGCTGACTTCGTAATCTTTGCTTAAACCTTCATGCGTTTCGAACATCAGTTTACCCAAACCTTGCAGGTTACCATTTTCCAGTTGCTCCGCAGCGGTTAATAAACGGCCGATTTCTTTCACTACAAAACTACATTTGGTGTAAACTTCCAGATCTTTTGGTTTAACATGGGTTTCTAACATGGCTAAATCTACATCACGAAGCGTACTTACATTTGGATAATGCTCCTTTACCCAGGCAACACCTTGTTCGCACTGTGATCTCCTTTTGTTGTAGGCAGAATCGGCAAGTGCGTGTTTTACATTCGTATTTAAAAGCAAAAGTTTATATCCATCTAATTTTAATGGGATATAAATGTGTTTCATCGATCTGCAATCGAGCATAATGGCTTGGTCCTTCTTGCCAAATACAGAGGCAAACTGATCCATAATTCCACAGTTAACACCAGCAAAAGTCTGTTCTGCCTTTTGTGCAATCAATGCAATATCCATTTTCGGAACGGAAAGTGAAAAAAGTTGATCGAGCGCGAAGCCAGTAGCACATTCTACAGCAGCAGACGACGATAAACCAGCACCCAAAGGCACGTCACCATCGATATAAAAATTAAAGCCACCCAACTGATGGCCTCTTTCTTTTAACTGATCGGCAACGCCTAAAATGTAATTGGCCCAACTGTTCTCTGATTTTTTCAGGTTTTTGATCGATGAAATATCAAATTGCTGATAACTCTCTGAAAATAAATGTATTTCATTATCTTCTCTTTTTGATATGGCTACATAAATGGCTTTATCTATAGCAGCAGGCATTACAAAACCGCCGTTATAATCGGTATGCTCGCCAATGATATTGATTCTTCCAGGCGAACGCACTAAAATAGGCTCAGCGTTGAAAAGTTTTTTAAATGTATTTTTTAAATCCTGTGCATTCATTATTTAATATTTAGTCTTCAGTTTTGTTGATTTTATAGTGGGCTACAGACATCTCTTTTAAACGGCTAGCGGCAAATTCAGGGGTAATATCGCGTTGAGGGTTAGCTAGCATTTCGTAACCGACCATAAACTTTTTAACTGATGCCGAACGCAACAATGGTGGATAAAAATGCATGTGCCAGTGCCATTCAGGGTAATAGCCATTGTTTACTGGTGCCTGATGCATGCCTGCAGAGTATGGGAAAGAGGTTTCGAACAGGTTATCATATTTGGTTGTTAATACCTTAATGGCATCAGCTAACGATTTTTTCTCAGCTTCTGTAAACAATTTAATGCTATTTATATGGCGTTTACTGATAATCATGGTTTCGTAAGGCCAAACTGCCCAAAAAGGGACAAGTACCACAAAATGATCGTTTTCGAATACTATACGCTCTTTTTTCTTTTGCTCCAGTTTTAAGTAATCGCCAAGCAAACTTCTTCTGTGAATAGCATAGAAGGTTTTCTGACGTTCGGTTTCTTTAGCAATTTCTAATGGAATATCGCTCTGCGACCAGATCTGACCATGTGGGTGTGGATTACTACAGCCCATTATTTCGCCTTTATTTTCGAAAATCTGAATGTACTTGATCCAATCATTTTCGGCAAGGCTATTAAATTCATTTTGCCAGACATTTACCACGGCAGTTATGGCTTCGACACTCATTTCGGGAAGTGTGAGGTTGTGCTTCGGGCTAAAACTGATCACCCGGCAAAGCCCTCTCTGATTATTGGCTACCAATAAATCTTCTTCGTTCATATTACCTGCAGGCGTATCTTCAAGCAACGCAGCAAAATCATTGTTAAAAACAAAACTTTCGGTATATTCTGGATTGCTATCGCCATCTGCCCTGCCATTACCAGGACATAAATAACATTTAGGGTCATATTCCGGACGGTTATCTGGTGTTACATCTTCAACCTTACCCTGCCAGGGCCTTTTAGTACGGTGCGGAGAAACTAAAACCCATTCGCCAGTTAATATATTTAACCTGGTGTGTGGATTACTATCGAGTTCGAATGTTTGGTTCATCTTATATTTTCAATTGGTTAAAGAAAAGAAAGCATTTAGCTTAACCCATCTAAGCCGCCAAATTATAAAATTATTATTAATTGTCAAAACGACAATTAATAATAATTTTTATTTTCGTGAAAATTTGAACATATTAAGCCCTTTAAAATCTCGGATAAAAATGATTGAATATTCTAGGCAGCCACATTATCTGGTTGCTGTTGATTGCATAGTGTTTGGGTTTGACGGTGAACACCTCAAAATTCTGTTGGTTAAGCGGGGTTTAGAACCCGAGATAAACAAATGGAGTTTAATGGGTGGTTTTGTGGGTGCAAATGAAAGTCCAGACGATGCAGCGAACAGGGTACTCAAAAAAATGACAGGTTTGGAAGGTGTTTACCTGGAGCAGATGCAGATTTATGGAGAACCTGACCGCGACCCAATTGAAAGAACACTTTCTGTTGGATATTTTGCCCTTATTGATATCCATAAATATGAGGCACAGTTAAATGACGATTACGAGGCAGAATGGTTTTTGATCAACGATAGGCCAAAACTTATTTTTGATCATAACCAAATGGTTGCCGATGCCCGAAAAAAATTAAGATACAAGGCTGCCCTCCATCCTATTTTATTTGAAATGCTCCCTAAAAAATTCACCATCCCACAATTGCATATACTTTTTGAGGAAGTAAACGATACTAAAATCGATACCAGGAATTTCAGCCGTAAAATTACTTCAACCGGACTATTGATTAAGCTAGCTGAAAAAGATAGAACAGGTTCTAAAAAAGGAGCATTCTATTTTAAATTAGATAAAAAGAAATACCATGCTAATTCGCAGGCGTTCTTAAACTTAATGCCAAATTTAAAGGTTTAAATTAAATTTCTTCGCACGATTAGCCTATTGCTCTTCATAATGATAGGTTAATCCTCCATCTACAAAATAAGTTGATCCGGTTACATAAGCGGCATCATCAGAAGCGAGGAAAGCCACTATTGCTGCCACATCTTCTACCTTACCCATTCGTTTTAAGGGGATATTTTGAAGTACTTTTTCCAACTGTTCTTTATTGTTCAATAAATCTTGATTAATCGGTGTTGAAACAGCTCCGGGCGCTACGTTGTTAATCCTGATATTAAATTGGGCTAATTCTGAAGCGAGATTTCTGGTTAACATCTTTAAGCCTCCTTTACTCGCACAGTACGCAGCAAAATGTGGAAATGCGATTTCTTCGTGTACAGAACTCATATTGATTACGGTTCCGGCTACCTTACTTTTCCTACAGTAATTTACAAACGATTGGATGGTAAAAAAAACACCTTTTAAATTTGTATTCATGATCAGGTCGTAATCTTCTTCAGTAACATCCCAAAAGCTGGCTTTTTTTTCTACGCCCGCATTATTTACTAAAATATCTAAATGGCCAAATGCTGCTACGGCATCGGTTATCAATTTAGCGGCTTCTTTGGCCTTACTTAAATCGGCCTTCAAAAAAGTTGCTTTCCTACCCATGTCTTGTATTTCTGCGATAAGTTTTTCGCCCCTTTCATCAAATTTATGGCCATTTAAAATAATATCACAGCCATCTTTTGCCAACCTTAAGGCACATGCAGCGCCAATTCCCTGACTGCTTCCGGTAATTAAAGCGATTTTGTTTTCAAAACGTTCCATAGTAAAATGTTATAATACATAAAGGGAATTGATGTGAATATGTTTGAGTAAAACTGAAGTTAAAATTAGACGGATTAACACATTAAATATAACTTCTTCTAAAAAACACCGTTATAGCTGTAATCATTTATTAGTATGTTTGGGCAACAAACACACAGTAAACTTAAATTAATCTTAAAACATGAACATTACCAAAAACCTTTTATTCACTACGCTCCTCGCTTTGTTTACCCTTACAATGTACTCTTGTAAAACAAAAAAACTGGTAGCAAAACCAGCTCCAGCACCTGTTGAAAAGCCAGCACCACCAGTAGAGGAAAAAAAACCAGCGCCTGCACCAGAGAAAGAAGAAGCTCCGGCTCCAGTTGAAAAACCCAACTTTAACTTAGACAATATCCAGTTTGAGTTTAATTCGTTTGTACTTAAAACATCATCATTCGCTATCCTGGATAAAGCAGTGGCGGAAATGAAAAAATCGCCTACCACCAAATTTGTACTTAACGGACATTCATCTGCTGAGGGTACACCCGATCACAATATGCAACTCTCTATCGACCGTGCAAATGCCGTAAAATCTTACTTTATAAACGCAGGTTTAAACGGCAGTAATTTTACTGTTGTTGGTCATGGCGAAAAAGAACCGATCAGCTCGAACGATAGTGAAGAAGGTAGAATGGTGAACAGAAGAACTGAAATAAAAGTTCAACATTAATTCTTAGAAATATAATAGAAAGCGCCATGGTTTAATTTCCATGGCGCTTTCTTATTTACAACGCGGTCGTCATCCTGAACTTGTTCAGCCCTTCGACTACGCTACCATTGACGTTATTTTACAAATTATTATTAATCAGTATTTTAATTGCTTTCGCATTTCCATCCAGCTGGGCCATAGCATTGTATCCCCGTTCTACTTAAATCCGGCCTAACAAATTTTTCGGGCTGAACTGTTCTGGCCGCACAACTGGCTTCAAAAGAAAAATTTTCAGCCGGCATTTTTTGTTTTTTCATGGGCCTTTATGCTTTCAGCGGCATTCAAGCTAGCTATGCTGGTCTTTTTGATGCCAAAAAGAAAGAGCCCTTTGGCGGCGGCGAGCCGAGGCAAGACCGTGCCGTATGGCAAAAAGAAATCATTTATACGTCACTCATATTGATTTTTATAAATAAATTATCCCTCAGGGTGACAATTTCAAAGGCATCTATTTCTGATACACCCTAATATAATCGACTTCCATCCTATTGGGAAATTTAGTATCATTTAACGAGCCACCATTCATACCGCCCATTGCCAGATCAAACAAGATGTAATGTTGTTGTTTAAAAGGATGAAAATCTGAGCCGTCATCATTTTTAAGATCGGTTAACAGCGTTTTGTTCAAAAGCATTCCATCTACAAATAAACTGATGGCTTCGCTATCCCAGTCCATGCGCCATATATGAAATTCAGATGCCCATTTTTTTCCGCCCAATTCGGCTACGGGTTTTGTGTTACTAAACCATTTCGCCTTTTTATCGGGCCCTAAACTTGCGATATTGGCCAATAATTTTCCCCGGTAGTATTCCATAATATCGATTTCACCGTTTGCAGGCCAGCGACCTTTTATGCCTAGTGTCCAAAATGCCGGCCAAAGCCCATCTGAAATGTCGATCTTTCCTCTCATTTCGAATCGACCATACTGCCAGCTTTGTAAACCTTTAGTAATGATACAAGCTGAAGTATATTCTATATTTTTTGTTTTTTTACGCCATTCGTTGCTTCCTTCTACATATAGCGGATTAGGTTTTACTTCTTTTCGCGCTTCGATAATCAACTTGCCATCTTTGCAGAAAGCATTTTCGGGCTGATACCATTGTAGCTCTTCGTTACGGACAAAACCTTTCTCATAATCCCAATTGGCTGGATCTGGAACGCCATTTTTGTTAAATTCATCACTCCAAATTAGCTTATAACTTTCCTTAACATAAGTATTTGAAAAATTGTGATCCTTGTTTATAGCGCAGGATTGGATTAAAATAATTATCCATACAATAAGGGTGAATGGGATTCTATTTGGCATAAGGATTTTTTGATCAACTAATTTAACATTATTCTTAAATAAAAAATTCTCTGGGTTTTGATAAAACCCAGAGAATAAGAAATTAACTTTAATACGTTAAAGTGATTTAAGCATTACTTCTTTTACAATCCAGAATTGATTTCCTGATGCCGTTAGCATCGTGGCAAGAAAGCCTATTGAAACTGTTGTTGATTGTGTTAATGTAAACTGGAACTTATTATTTGCAAAATTGGTATACCCCAATGAAGTTGATACATCGGCCACATCTGGCAGGGTATTACCAGCTGCTGCTACGATGTAAACCGGATCCTTTGCTTCATTTTTAGCCATGGTAATTTCGAAACTATAGCTGCCCGCCGGAAGCGTAAAAGTTTGGTATATTTTACCATTGGTAATTTGTGCAGTGCCATCCCAGCCCATTTCCATTGCCAAACAGCCACCTTGATCCGAGCACCAGCCACCTAAACCACCATGATTTTTAATATTTGCAGTAACTGTCCAATCGGCAATATTACGCCATCTACCACCACTTGCAGCAGCTAAGAATGGATTACCTTTATTTTTAAAATAGGTTGAGGTGATATCGGCTCCTACCCGTTGTGTTTGAAAAGCAGTTGAAAATGTATCGATTGAAACGGTATCAGGTAAAAACAACGTACGGTACCTAAGGGTCGTACCTGGCTTAATATCTGAGATAGAAGTTGTTGTCTCATCAATTTTAGCTCTGATCTTTTTAATTACATTACTCAGGTTCGTGTATTCTACTTCAGTAGCAAACACACCTGTTAAACGGTCCATTCCCTGCCAGGTAATTTTAGTTAGCCCACTTGCATCAGTAAAAGCGGATTCTATTGGCCGGTTAAACAAGGATGATTGATACCTCTGGCCATAAGACCTCCCCGTTTTGTATACCGGAATTGATTTATTCCCAACACCATCATAGGTATAGATTTCGAAATTCTGTACACCCTCTTTTACATTTTCTACAAAGTATTTCAACGTATCGATGGGATATTTTTTCTTTACGGGGATAACGACAGAATCGGCTTTATTATTCCAAAAGATTTTACACTGCGTCACTTTTGGATCTGCAAGAAACAACCCACGGATGTACACCCTATTATTTCCCGACATTACTTTTACTGAATCCAATTTCCCAGTGTAAGAGATCTCTCCCGTTTCAGTAAATTTTTTATAGTCGTCGGCCTTTGTACAGGCGAGGTAAGCGCCAGCCAACAGGATCATAAAAGCTAGTTTTATGGTTCTTATATTTATTTTTTGATTATTCATCTCTAAAATTCTGTTAAGTTATTGCCTCTATCTTGGGTCTCCATAAAGTTGAACTTCTGATACACTCATAAATGAGTTACCCTGCCAATTATTAATAGATTTTATGCGGATATACCTTACTTTTTTAAGGCCTACAGCAAAATTGTAGCTTATGCCGGCATTTGCAAAAGCGTAATCTTCACTTGTTTGCACACCATAAGCACTTTTAGAAGGTTTTTGAGAGCTGTATTTACCCAACATTACCCAGTTATTAAAACTTCCGTCAGCAGGTGGGTTATCGGTACCCCAGATTTCAAAATCTTTTAAGTTGCCACCGTAATAATAGGTGCGGCCAGCATTAAGGTATTCGGGGTAATTCCAAACCACAATACGGCTAAGCGTGGCAATTTTACCCAGATCAAAAGTTACCCATTGCGGCGTTAATACTGTGGTTTTGGTTAAGCATACACTAGGCCAATCGATAATGTTTCCGTCCCACATTTTAGCTACACCCGTGTTTGAATATTCTTGAGGAGTATCTGTTGGCAAAATTACTTCTTTATAGGTCGATTTAGATAAAACCGTTTCGTAAAGTGGCTTTAATGTAGTAAAAAGCGTATCGCTATAGTTTAACCACCGATCTCTAATGGTTATGGCAAATTTTTGGCTTAAAGTGTCTAAGCCCCTAACGGATTGATCGATATCTATAGCGGCGGTATAAATATTTTTTGATGTTGGTATATATTTACCTTTCGATAAAACCAAAACCTCTATGGCCAGATCGGCTTTTGATGGGTTAGTGCCTTTAAAGTTTAATCCGCCAAAATCAGCAACAGCTTTTAAACTTCTGTAAACACCCCAAATTGGGTTTTCCAGTGGTTTAACCTTAACGATAACAGGTTCTGAAGCGGTTTCACTTCTGTTTACACTATATACTTTTACCTCATGCTCATTGGTATCTCCAAATCCTTCTACCAATAAACTATTGCCATAATAAGAAGTTTTCACTTCCATTTGTTGGCCGTTGGCTAAATTGTATACAGCTTTTATATACAATAAATCTTTATCGCTAGGTAAGCTGAAGGTAATGGTTGCATTGCCTGCACCATTGGTAACGGAAACATTGGACACTTTTCCGGGAGGATTGGTATTTTTTTCCAATGGAACAATTTCTTCTTCCTTGCAACTCGAAAAGGCTACTGCTAAACCAAACAGCAACACAAGCAGGTTTCTATTCATTCTTTTCATATTGAATATTTTTATAAAAATTAATACTACCAACCTGGGTTTTGAACCAGTTTAGGGTTAACTGTTAAATCATAAGTTCTTAGTGGCCACAAATAATCACGTGGTGCCACAAAATTCTGGTTAAATATGGTTCTAACACGGTAATACTCTGAAGCCGTTGGCTGATAAACGCTCCATCCTGTGATGGATTGGTTAAACATTTCTGCAGCTCTTTTCCAACGCTTAATGTCCCAGTAGCGGCTACCTTCAAATGCCATTTCAATCAATCTTTCTTGCTGGATAATTTCGCGCATACCGTCTTTTGAAGTGTACTTGCCCGGATTGTTGGAATAAGTGGTCCATGAGGTTTGCACCGTTTGTAGTCCAGCTCTTGTTCTAATTTTGTTTATGTATTCGTAAACATCAGCAGAAGGACTGGCCAGTGTTTCGTTTAAAGCTTCGGCATACATTAAATAAAGATCTGCCATTCTTACCTGCGGCCATGGATAATCGCGATAACTGGCACCGTTGGTACCATTAATCATGTTCCAATCTACCAGTTTCTTGATAAAATAGCCGGTTTCGTTGTACCATCCAAAGTTGTTTGCACCGGCAACCTGATTAGATTTTCCTTCTAAAACAAATGTTCCCTCGTCAGAATTGGTTGGACTATCATATTTGTACCAAACACCACCATCAAAGCCTAAATCGGCATAAAACCTTGGTTCTCTATCAAAATTGATCCTCGCCGTGGTGTAACCTTCTTTAACATAAAACCGCTCACTTTTAACAGCTGTCCTTAGGGTATATTTATTGGTAAAATCGAGGGTTTTATCTTCATTGATCGGCACGCCATTTCTGCTATAAAACATTTCGGCAATTTTTAATGGTGGCGCCAACTGCTGTCTGGCACTACCAACCACCACAGTTGCAGCTAAACGCGGCATAGCAGCTCTTTGCATGTTAAAGGTTCTGCTGTTCGGATTTGCCCAAACATGCTCCAGGTTTACATTGAAACGCTCAGTTACGGCACCCTTAATGGTTAATTGCCTCAAGGTAGTATCTGATAGTTTAAAGGTGGTACCCGGAAACTGATATAATTTAAATCCAGCAGCTTCTGCACCTTCAATTGCTGCTTTGGCAGCATCGGAAGCTCTTTTCCATTTATTGGCATCGTAAGTGGTATTAAACAACACTACCCCATCCTTATCTCTAAAATTACTATAGTCGGTATTGCCATTAAACAGTGGGCTTGCAGCAGTTAACAGCAGTTTTGCTTTTACAGCAAGTGCAATGGGCCTTGTAATACGTCCAAGTTCAGTGCTTTTATCCGTAATAATTTGAGGTAGGTTAGGAATAGCCTGATCCAATAATCCAACTACATAGTTTACACACTCATCAAAAGGCATTCTTTTAACCCTCACGTCTTCTTCAGTAGCACTAATTCCTAAATTGACATCGATAATTGGAATTGGACCGTACATCCTTAAGAGATAAAAATTATAATAAGCTTTTAAAAACTTAACCTCCGCAATCCATCTTTGTCTTTCATCTAAGCTTAAATCTGGTATTTTGCTTAAATCCTGTACGTTTTCCAGAAAAATATTACAGTTTCTAATGGCTTTAAATAAACCATAATTACCATTTGGGTTATCGTTATAGTTGAAAACATTGCCACCACCCTGATAGCGCCCATTCCAGGCATCCAAATACGGATTTTCGGCACCTTGGCTACCCCTGGCCATCCGCCAGCCATAAGAAATAAACTCTCTTTCATCTAGCGAGGTCCATATTTCATCACCAGCCATGAAGCCAGCATTAAGCAGTGGTTCTCCATCTTTTGGAAGAAAGGAATAACAAGTAAACAGGTATTTTTCGGCCTCATTTCTTAGTGTAAAGGCATTATCTATTGTAGCTACGTTATCGGGCACAATATCCAGGTATTTTTTACAAGAACTAATGGATATCACGATAGCGAGTATGGCCAGCGTAAGTTTAGCTAAACCTGGCTTTGCCGTATCTTTTCGAAATAAAATATTGTTGATTTTCATATTTATCTTTTTAAGCTCAATCGTTAGAATGAAACATTTAAACCTAAATTATATACTGTTTGTACAGGATAGCCTAAGCCATTTCCGCCCATTTCGGGATCCCAAAGTTTAAAATTGCTAAAACTGGATAGGTTGGTCGCATTTACATAAACCCTGGCACTATTAAAACCAAGTCTTTTTTGCAGTTTGGTTTGCAGATTATAACCAAGTTCTACACTCTTTAATCTTAAGAAAGACCCGTTACGCATCCACCAGGTAGAAGTACGGGTATTGTTATTTACAAAATTCGGACTTAAACGCGGCCAGAATGCATAGCTATCTCTATTTTGCTCAGACCAGTGACTATTGGCTATTACCTCTAATAAGCCATTTTGTGTAACATTAGGATTGCCAGTTTCATTATTGAGTACGAAAGGTGAAATATTACCTGGATTAATGAAAAACGAAGACCTGGCCGAACCTTGTAAAAATGCAGAGATATCGAAGCCTTTAAAACCAAACGTACCTCCAAAACCATAAACGATTTCAGGACTGGTAGGTAAACCAATAGGCACTTGGTCTACATCACTGATAATACCATCGCCATTTACATCTCTATACTTAATATCGCCACCACCATAGTCTAAACCTGGCACGCCTGCAAACTGCACAGGTGAGTTTTTAGCTTCGGCATCATCAATAAATAAACGTTCGGCAATGTAACCGAATGATTGGGTAGTGGGTAAACCAATATGGTAGCGATAAGCCTCTTTGGTACTAAATGAAGGCTCATCATAAATTAATATCTTATTGGTGGCATAAGTAAAGTTTCCCCTCATTTGTAGGAACATGCCGTTGTGAAACGATTTGTTATAGCTGGCAGAGAAATCGACACCTTTACTTTCGGCTTTATTGGTATTCGCCCGTACAGATGCCTGTAAGCCCATTGAACTTGGAATAAACGTTCTGTCGGTTAAAATGTTCGAACGCTCGTTTTTATAAATATCGAATGTTAAATTCAAGCTATTAAACAAGGTCATATCTAAACCAATGTTGGTTTGTTTAGATTTTTCCCAGGTAATGAATGGATTAGAATAACGCGAAATTGAAATACCATCTCTATAGTATAAACCATCTTCGCCAAAGCTCGAACCAAATGTTCCATTGTTCATGTTTACTTCAGAAAGGTAGAAGAAACGATCGGAATCATTTCCAATCTGATCGTTACCCACCAAACCAAAGGTTGCCCTTAACTTTAAACTATTGATTACGCTTGTAAGTGGCTTAAAATAGTTTTCATTCGAAATAATGTATCCTAAACCGAATGAAGGAAAGAAACCAAAACGGGTATTTTCTGCAAAACGTTCAGAACCATTATACCCAAAGTTGAACTCGGCCAAATAACGGTTATCGTATCCATAAGTAGCTCTTCCTGATACTCCCTGATTACGCGATGGTAAAGATAGCTGAAGACTACCCGGATTTGCAGCCAGATAATTTCTCATGGTTGTAATCAACATCACGCCAACTGCATGTTTCTCTTTAAAAGTACGGTTGTAGTTTGCAGAAAACTCGGCATAAAAAGTCGAATTTAAATCCTTTTTACCTTCCGAGTAACCTAGATATTCGGTACCTACCGGACCAATTGATAATGCACCGCCACCGTTAATCAAGGTGAGTCCGATTGATTTATCTGGCTGCTCAGTAGCCGAATAATAAAAAGGATTGTAAGCGCGGGAAATATCAAAATAAGAATATCTACGGGCATAACTCATCATCCTGGCGGTTAAACCTGGTGTAATAAATTTTAAATCCTGCTTAATTTCTATCTGCGTTTGTAATGTAGAAGCATTTTTATCCTGATAACCTTTTACCATTTCGGCATAAGGATTCATATATAAACCACCTCTTGGTGAAATAGCATTACCAAATAAGGGGTGGTTGCTATAAGGTGATAAACTTGCCGGATAAACCGCAGGAAACATTACCGGATTAGACCAAATTGCCCTGTTAAATGTAGCCCCACCGCCTCCTACAGGACCGGTATAATCGTCAAACTGCCCGTAAACACGGATAATTGCTTCGGTGGTGTTGGTTAAGTTAATATTTACGTTAGAACGGACAGAATAATTTTTTAACTTGATATTACTATTAAAATTATTTAGATCGGCAACTTTTAATACCCCATTATCAATATTGTAAGTACCTGCAATATAGTAGCTCGCCTTAGTACCCCCACCAGAGATATTTATGTTATATCTTTGATTCGTGGTATAATCTTTTATCAATTGTTCTATCCAATTGTTGTTTGGATAAAGCAATTCATTTTCGCCCGCTGCAGTTGCGTCAATTTTAGTTTGGAGATATGGTAATATGGCCAACCTGTTACGGGTAAGCGCAGCTTCATTTGCCAGCTTCATATACGTTACATTATCAGCAAACTGGAAGTTTTTAGTATTTGAGGAAAGTGATGACTCGGCCCTGAACCCAAATTTTGTTTGACCTGCAACGCCTGATTTAGTTAAAATAAGTACTACACCATTTGCACCCCTGGCACCATAAACTGCCGATGCTGTTGCATCTTTAAGTACGTTAAAAGAAGAAATATCATCAGGTTGCAAACGTGCCATATCGTTCTGGCTTGATTCGATACCATCGATCAGGATTAAAGGATCTTGTTTACCTGCACCGAAAGTTCCTAAACCACGGATAAAAAACTGTGCATTATCTGCACCAGGTTCACCGCTTCTTTGATAAGCAATCATACCAGCTACCCTACCCGCCATCATAGTGGTTAGGTTACTTGTTGGCCCTTTAAGCTCTTTAGGATTAATGGCGGTGATAGAACTGATTACACTCGTTTTTTTCTGTGTACCAAAGCCCACCACTGCAACTTCTTCTAATGAATTGGCATCTGATGAGAGGGTTACATTAATTACATAAACGCCTTCGGCATTTTTATCGTAATTGGCAATGGCAACATTTTTGGGTTTATAGCCCACCAGTGAGAACAACAATTTACCTGTTCTTGGCAATTTGATCGTATACCGTCCAAACTCGTCGGTAGATATTCCACGGTTGGTGCCCGAAACTTTTACGTTTACACCCGGCAGACCGCCCACGGTGTCTTTTACTATCCCCCTAACCGTTACATCTGTTTGTGCAGATACTGTTAAGCTAGAAGTTGTAATTACTAAATAGATCAAAAATTTTAAGATTGACCTAAGGGTAATACCCTGCTGGTGTAGCGGGATTTTTTTCGGTAGTTTTTTCTTCATAAAAATGGTTTAAAAATGGTTAGCTATGTCAATATCCGGCCAGATAGATTACCATCATATTGCACTCGTAGAGGCATTAGGCAATCATCCAATCGAAATATTCGTCAGTATGGTTTGGGAAATAGCACAATGCCCTTATCCCTGGCAATTGGTTTTGATTAGTGTGCTTTTATAAAAAAGCATTAATGTTATTTTATTTTGCCAGCGGTTTTAAAAAACGGAATATTGAGTAGATTTAGCTTTCTTCATAATTTTGGGATTAAGGATGAATAATTTGTTAAGGGTAATACTGATTTCGGGCAAACCTTCAATCAGCAATTAGTTCGACAGCAATGGGGTATTTGTTTGTTTGTTTTAATCTTTTCATGATCGGTTAAAGGTTTAGGTTTTGCTTCTAAAAAACAGGATACAGCCGCTCTAAATTTGCTGCATCCATTAATTATTCTAGGTAGTTAATCTGGAATAATCTGGATCGATCTAATATTCTTATACTTGGTTGAAACAAATTAACTATAAAAAAAGCGGTCGTAGTGAGGGGTAATACGGTAATAAGTAGGGGTTAAATTGTTATTTTTAGGCCATTTCCAGTGATTTTAAGACTTTCAAGAAAAATTAAACGTTTAATTGACGTTTAATTTAAAACACATATTCAAATCACTTTCCCTGTTATGGTAAAAATTGGCTTGTACGATCTGCTTTAGATCTGTCTTTTGAAGTGCTTATTTTGATAAGGTGCAGCAATAAACGTTCTATACCGAAGATTATGGCTGAATAGCCATTTAGGCTGTATCCTTGTAAGAAAGGTTCCGGTTAGATGTGCATACTGATTTGCATATAAACAAAAAACTCTCCGAACCTTTCTTTGCAGAAAGATAAGGAGAGTAGTTAATCATTAAATTCAAATAGGTTAATAGCCAGGGTTTTGAAGCATTGAAGGCATCTTCGAAACTTCCGACTGTGGAATTGGCATTAAATAATGTTGTGGATTAAATACGTGCTGACGGATGGTATTCACCACCTGATAGGTATACACATTACCTGTTTTAGTAATATTGATTGCTTTATTAAAACCATTGTTTACATCAACAGCAATTTTCCATCTTCTAATATCATTCCAACGGTGATCTTCATTCATCAGTTCGATGCGGCGTTCGTTCTGAATAACTGCTCGCATTTCATCAACAGACATATTGGCCTTTAAACCATATAAATTATCAGCACCAGCTGTTATACCTGCTCTTTTACGAATGGCTACTAGTTTGGGATATGCCAGTGCTGTTTGTCCGGTTTCGTTAATGGCTTCCGCATAGTTTAATAAAATCTCTGCATAGCGGATTAACGGCCAGCCCCTTTCTGTATTGAAAGAACTGTTGCTTGATATATTTTCGTCGCACATTTTGCGGGCATAATAACCCGTTGTTGTTGGTCCTGTCCCGTTTGAAGTATACCCATCAGTTGCAGCACCGTTATAGGTATTTACCACAATTTTAGTACTGGTTGTGGTACTGTAATACAGCGATTGATTGTAGATAATGGAATAACCAAATCTTGGATCGCGGTTTGTGTACGGGTTTGCTGCATCATAGCCAGAAGTAGGGTCGGTAATTGCTTTTCCATTTTTCATTGGGAAAGCTGTTGCCAGTTGCTGTGTTGGTGTAGAATTTTTTGCACCTCCCCTTGATGGTGGATTATAATAACCTTCAAAATCACGGTTAGACGGTCGGTTAAAGCTGAAAATATACTCAGAATTAACCCGTTTTAAAAACACATTGTAAAAACCATAGCCCGGAGCAGTTACATTATCTTCGAACAAGCTGTAGGTACCTGTATTAATTAATGTTTCAGCAGCGTCGGCTGCTTTTTGCCAACGTGCCACACTATAACTGGGGTAACTTACAATTGGCTTTACAGCTGCCGATGCCTGGGTTATGGCGCCACCATTAAACAAAGGACTGGCGGCATACAATAAAACCCTCGATTTTAGTGCTAAACAAGCTCCTTTAGTTGCCCGGCCATAATCCTGTTCTGCATAATCAGTGGTAATGGGTAAAATATTTGCTGCAGCATCAAGCTCAGCCGTGATGTAATTAACGGATTCGTCAAATGATGACCGGGGAAGATCGATCACATCGGTAATGCCGTAAACATTATCACCTTCAAGCGGAATTCCACCAAAATTGATCAGCAGCAAGTGATAGTACCATGCCCGCAAAAATTTCAATTCGCCGGTAATACGTTTCTTCTTCGCTTCTGAAAGTGGAATAACGGGCAATTTAGATAACATCAGATTTACCCTACGGATATTGGCATACGGGGTTGTCCAAAAATCAGGCAAACTACCCCCACTCCAAAAGTTGGTTGGCGAAAGTGTCCCATTGTACATGATCACTGCATTCTGTGTTGGTCCTGAATAGGCATATTCCGCATCATCGGTAGCCATTTCGGTATTTCCGTGGCTGCTAAAACGCCCTTTTGCAAAACTATAAGACGAACTGCTATAAATCTGGGTAAGAAAACGGATAGATTTTAAACTATCTGAAAACACTGAAGCTTCAGTTTCTCCAGTATCCGCTTTACTATCTAAGAAATCGCTATTTTTTTTACATGCTGCTATTGAAGCACATAAACATATCATTAATATTATTTTTTTCATGTCAATCAATTATCAAAACGTAACACTTAAACCTAAATTGATCATTTTTTGTGGTGGATATTTAATTCTGTCCTGCCCTGAATTCGATTCTGGATCGAATTGATAACGTTTATCCAAGCTCGACCAGGTGAGGAGATTATATCCATTGATGTAGGTACGAATGCTTTGTACTTTTAATCTTTCGGTCAGCTTTTGAGGAAAATTATAACTGAACTCTGCATTTTTTAAGCGGAGATAATTCCCTGATATCATCCAGAATGTAGATGGATAAGCAGAAGGACTGCTTAAACCAGGACTTAAAGAAAGTAATGGATATTGTGCTGCATCTCCCAGTGCTGGTGTCCATGAGTTTTGGTGGATCGAAGTTAAATTTGAGGAAAATGCCTGAATGGCTTCTGCCACCCCACGAACATTAAAGTTGGTTGCGGCCTGAAACAATAAACTTAAACCGAAGTTTTTATAATTGGTTCGAAGTTCCAAACCGTAGTTTGTGTTTGGTAAATTCGGATCTCCATTTATAGACATATCATAACCATCAATTTTACCATCACCATTTAAATCGGCATATTTTAAATCGCCAATTCTTGGTGCAGTTTGAGGAACCGGACTTGAAGCAATTTCAGCTGCCGAAGTATAAAAACCAATCCACTGATAGGTTAAGATCTGGCCGATACTGTTACCTGTAAATGCCTGATAAGGGTAGGCTGGCAGAGGTTCATCACGATAAAGGATTTTATTTTTGGCCAGTGAATAATTTGCCCTCACAGAGAAATCAACATTGCCAATTTTATCCCTGTAGCTCATTTCGATCTCACCACCCTGATTTTGTACTTTACCCAAATTTACCGGTGGCAGGCCCACACCAAAAATTGATGAAACTGTACCTCTTGAAGTTAAAATATCGCTTCTTACATTGTGGAACAAATCGATTGAACCTGTGATCTTGCTTCCGAAGAGACCAAATTCCATCGCTACGTCTGTTTTCTTTTCCTTTTCCCAGGTTACATCATCATTACCCAATGTACCTTCTGAAATTCCGGTTTGTGTATTGTCTGAATAACCAAAAGATGCATTACCTCCATTGCTGTAATTTTGTTGGTAGTAATAGTTAAAACCATCGCCGATGCGGTCGTTACCTACAATACCGTAGGAGCCTCTAAACTTTAAAAAATCGATGAACTTTACGTTATCCTTCCAGAATTTCTCGTTCGATACCACCCATCCGGCAGATGCCGCCGGAAAAAAACCATACTTTTTCTTGCTCACGAAACGATCTGAACCATTGTAAGCCGCATTAAACTGAAATAAATATTTATCATCATAATCATAACCTACACGACCGGTATAACCTTTAAAGTTGTTTGGCACAAAATTGTAAACCGCATTATCATTGTATTTGATTACCGTATTGATATTGGTTAATGCTGTTCCATAAACGTGGTGGCTGTTAAAACTTCTATCGTAATTTAATATGGCCTGGGTAGTTAAATTCCTGATTGTACTGCCCGCCCCATAGCCGATAAAATATCTTCTTACACGATAAATATTCGGATCTCTGGGTTCGTAGGTATTGTTATCTGAATTGTAGATAAAAGATGGAAACTGATCTCTCGTCATACTTCTGGTATAATCGTAGGTACTTGCGTAAGAAAGCACCCCTTTTACCGATAATCCTTTGGTAATAAAATCTAATTTCTGGTTTACATTGGCCACTAAATTCATGTTATTACCGTATTTGCGGTTATAACCATAATGCGTAATCCTTCCTACAATATTATTTTGATTGTAGTTCGGATTCTCGTCTCTTTGCCACTTGCTATAGCCAAAACTTCCATCGGGATTGTAAACCGGATAATTGAATGGAGCTAGCGAAGCGAAACTTACATAATCGTAAAAGATATCGTTATAACCAAAAGCACTACCTATGTTATTGGTATTGGTTACGCCCAAATTACCATACAAATCGATTCTGATATCCATTGTATTGGTGGCCTTAATATCCAGATTTGAACGGTAATTGTACCGGTTATAGTAGAAATTGGAGTTTACACCTTGCTCTTCGCCGTAATTCCGCAACATACCATCCTGATATAGGAAACCCGCTGAAACAAAATACTTTACTTTTTCTGTACCGCCCGAGATATCAAAATTACCTTTTACCTGGCTACTGAAATCTTTGAACAAAATCTTTTTCCAGTCGTTGTTAGGATGTCCGTATGGATCAGAACCATCCTGATATTTCTGTAAATCGGTTTCCGTAAATCTTGGCGCCAAACCATCATTTGCCCTGGCCTGGTTATATAACTTTGCCGATTCGTAAGCATCTAAAAACTTTGGCATAACCGTAGGCTGCATTACACTGTATTCACTTCTAAAGGTAATCTGTGGTGTACCCAGTTTACCTCTACGCGTAGTAACAACCACCACCCCGTTTGCTCCTTTGATACCATAAATCGCTGTGGTTGCAGCGTCTTTAAGGATACTGATGTTTTCTACTTCGTTGGCATCGATGGCTGCAAACTGCTCCGGGCTGTATTCAATATCATCTACAATGATTAAAGGTGTGGTAGAACCGCCATTGTACGAACTGATACCCCTGATAAAAAATGTTGCCCCATCTGATCCTGGCGCACCAGAACGTTGTTGAGAAAAGAAACCAGGCAACCTGCCAACCAAGGTGTTTTGTAAACTGGCAGACGGATTTTGACGGATATCAGCCCCGGTTATGGTACTCATGGACCCTGTTAAGGTTATTTTTTTCTGTTTACCGTAGCCGATAACCACAACCTGTTCTAAGCCCTGTACATCATCTTCTAACTGTACGTTAACGGTTTTTCTGTTGCCAACCACAACTTCTTTCGGAGTTGAGCCAACAAATGAAACCACTATGGTACCGCTTGTTCCCTTTAACCGGAGGGTATAATTCCCTTTCCCATCGGTAACTACCCCATTGGTTGCTAAGCCTTTCTCTTTCACAGAAGCGCCTACTATAGGTCCTGTAGCATCGCTAACAGTTCCCGATACGACCTGGTTTTGTGCCATAACCAAATTGGAGGTTAAAAGCACAAGCAAAACCAGTAAATATTGATATATATATTTCATGTTATGATCTTATATTGGATTTGTACTGATTTACCAACCTTCGTTTTGAAGTAATAGACTGTTTTTGGTTGTTTCTGCATAAGGTACCGGCATGTGGTAAAGTTTATTGGTAAAAACTGAAGTCACTACCGGAATATTCTCGTACGTGAAAGTGTTGTTGGCATTTTTGGTAATCTTAGTACCATTCAATGCTCCACTCAGTACGGTCGGTGCAATTTTCCACCTCCTGATATCCCAGAAACGGTGTTCTTCAAAAGCAAGTTCTACCCTTCTTTCATTCATAATCAGCGTTCTCATACTCTCCTGAGAGATCCCTACAGGAATGCCATAACGCGTGTTTGTGCCGGCTGTTATGCCTGCTCTGGTACGTAAAAGGATAATCTGCTTAACGGCATCTTCTGTTCTGCCTACCTCGTTTAATGCCTCTGCATAATTGAGTATAATTTCGGCATATCTGAAAATGATAAAATTATGCGATTGGTTGGTGTAAGTGCTATTGGTAGCAAAATTCCCCATAAACTTGCGCATGTAGTAACCTGTACGGGTTTGCACCGTTGTTCCTCCTGGTTTATCCAAACCACCCTCGTAGGTTTGCACCCCTCGGTTTAACCAGTTTACGCCGTTATAAAAAATGGTATAATCTAACCGAAGGTCTCTGTTGGTATAAGGCGCCGCCGGATTGTAGCCCGATGCCGCATCGCTAATCGGCAACCCGCTCCGCATGGTAAATGCATTCACCAAATCGGCCGTCGGACTTGTTCTACCATTACTCAATGCGGGTGCTCCATAACCGGATGGTGCATTGGTGGTTTCTATACCCGTATTTACCGCAGCCTGTTTGCTCAGTATAACTTCAGTATTTTTATTGGTTAAAAACACATTGTTAAATACAGGCTGGAGTTGATAATAATTTAAAGCATTAAGTTCTACCGCGGCATCAATTACTTTTTGCCAACGGGTAGCATCGGCTGTTGGATAACCTGTTAAGGCTTTTAATGTTCCATTTGATTCTACACCGCCACCATTATATAAAGGACTTGCCGCATATAAATAAGCCCTGCATTTTAACGCGATTGCTGCTCCTTTAGGAATTCTGCCCCAATCCGAAGTGGTATAATTTGCGCCTGTTTCTAATCTTAAGCTATCTTTAACTGCATCACATTCACTAATGATATAATTTATGCAATCAGCAAAACTGTTTCTTGGCAATTCGAGGTTATCTTCGAGGGTAAAAACCTTATTGCCGATTAACGGAACACCGCCATATCTTTTTAATAATTCGAAATATAACAATGCCCTAATGTACCTGGCCTCTGCTCTCCAATATTGTTTGGTAAGCGCAGCAACCGGCACCACATTAATATTGGCCAGAAAAATATTAGCCGCTCTAATGCCGTAGTAACTGTTACCCCAATAAGGATCGGGATTGTTTAGCGTACTTATCCTGCCATTTGTAAAATATTCTACCTGGGTGTTGTTTCTTGACGGAATGGCATCTCCTGAAGCTGCATCTAAAAAATCGCCGTCTATCCGGTTAAAACCATTTGGCATATAGTTGTATACACTGTTTAAAAAGAAACCTGCCACAGTTCCGTTTTTATCCTGATCATCCCAAACTAAATCTGACTGAATCCAATCGCGAGGTTCGGTTTCTACCTTTTTACATGAAGTAATGGCCATAGCCACCTGAAAACCAAATAGCGCAAGTATGATATATTGTTTAAAATTTTTCATGTGATTAAAGTTTAATGTTGATACCCATATTGATCGATCGCTGGATTGGATAATTGCCATTATACACCTCCGGGTCTACGCGATCGTAAGCGGCTAGTGTTAGCAAATTAGTAGCATTGCCAAATACCCTGATGCTCTGTAAACCAATTTTCTTGGTCCAATAGTCCGGTATCGTGTAACCTACCTCAACATTTTTTAAGCGTGCGTAATTGCCCGAGTGCTGCCAGAAAGTAGAGGTAGCTTCGTTATTGATGTTTGTACCAATCGATAATCTGGGCATAACAGCGGTAGCTGCTGTTTGAGGAGTCCAACGGTCGAGATTTTGTTCCCAAGCCTGTCCAAAACCATTGTTTTGAAAGGCCCACTCCGTATTTCCGTTCAGGTAAATGGTGCGGTTCATTGCCCCTTGTATCAACGCACTAAAATCGAATCCTTTAAATTGAAAGCCTAAATTTAAGCCATAGTAAAACAATGGTTTTGCATTACCGATTGCTGTTTGATCCAGCTGATTGATGATTCCATCTCCATTCAGGTCGCGGTATTTAATATCACCAGGCTGTGCGGTGTATCCTTCCAATTTGGCGCTGTTATTTACTTCAGCGTTATTTTGAAATAAGCCATCAGCAATGTATCCAAAGCGCTGGCCAACGGCCTGCCCTGTTCTGGCCATCCAAGGGAAAGGTTGGTTTACCTCATTTTGATAGAGCACTTTCGATTGTTGCAATCCACCTGTAGCAGCAACGTAATAGCTAAAATCATTCACCGTTTGCTGGAAATTCAGTTTGAAATCCCAACCGGTATATCTGCTCTGGCCAATGTTTTCTAATGGATAGTTCTGTCCGATAAGCGCAGAGTTTTTACCTCTTTGCATCAACAGGTCATAATATTTATTACGGTAATATTCGACAGTAAAACTCAACTTGTTATCTAAAATCGCACCCTGTAAGCCTATATTAAACTTATTTGCTTTTTCCCATGTAATATTCGGATTGGCTAAAGGCTGTTCATAAATACTGGTATTAGAACCTGGAGTAGAACCAAAATAAGTAGCTGTTCCATCAAAATACCTTTGGATGTAAACAAAGTAACCAGGATTATCGTTTCCGGTTTTACCGTAAGAACCATACAGTTTTAAGCTGCTTAACCATTTGGTATCTTTTAAAAAGTTTTCCTTATTGATGTTCCAGGCTAAAGCCATGGCAGGAAAAAATCCATACTTATAATCGCCTGATGGCGGATAATAATTTGATCCATTATATCCAAAAGCCACATCGGCAACATATTTCTCATCGAAATTATACGATGCCTTTCCCGAAATTCCTTGTACCGTATAAGGAAGATCTGAACCTGTAAATGAATTATCGTGGTTAGCGAGTAAAACTGCACTTACGCCATGTTTGTTAAAATTGCGGTCGTAACCAAGTGTTAGCTCCTCATAATCTGAGTGCCCCTGGTAATTAATGCCTGTATAATTGTTTTGTGTACCAATGCTACCATATTGCGTATAAACTTTGGTAGTTGGATTATAGAAAAAACTGGCGAACGATTTATTTCTATAGGTATTCTCAGACAATGTTGCATAAATTGAGGCCTTAGCTTTTAGCCAAAGTCCTTTTGTAATTTCATCAAATGTTCTTTTCAAGAATAAATCGGCCGATACATCTCTTTTATATGTTCCGATATAACCTGAAGAAATAGCTTGGGCATAAACGTTGTTCTGATAAGATGAAGTGGTAGCAAAACTTCCATTTGGATTATAAATTGGGTAGGCGTTGTTCGGTGTACTATAAATGGAACCCAATATTGATTGCGAACCATAACCGGGTTCGTTTCCATTGATTAAACGCCCCATCAGATTAATCCCTGCTGATAGTTTCTTACTGATCTGCAGATCTACGTTAGAACGGATGACATAACTTTTGTAATCGTTGTCGGTATTGTAAGTATTAAGATCTGAAGTCCTGAAAAGTCCATTTTGATCTACATGCTCAACAGCGACAAAGTATTTTCCAAAATCATTACCTCCCGATACATTTAAGGTATAATGATTGAAACGCGAAGTGGGTTTAGTTACCAAATCTTTCCAGTTTACATCGGGGTGGCCTTGTGAGTCGCTTCCGGTTTGGTAAGCCTGTAGGTCTGCTGATGTATAAATTGGTGTTAGGCCATCATTCACCCTAGCCTCGTTGTATAAACTGGCATATTGAAATGAATTTAAGCCTTGTGGGAGTTTAAGTGATTTTTGAAATGCAGTTTGCGCAGTAAATGAAATGGTTTGCTTTGCCTTAGATCCTCTTCTGGTCGTAATTAAAATTGCACCACTTGCTCCTTTTACACCTAACATTGCTGTTGAAACAGCATCTTTTAAAACCGTAATCGACTCGATCTCTTCCATATTAAAAATGGTGAGTTGCCTTGGTATACCGTCGACAATAATTACCGGGTTTTGTCCTCTCAGCGACATCGTGACTGCATCAGAACCTAATGATCCAAGTGAAAGTAAAGAAGCGGTTCCATCAGTCCGGCCTTCGGAGCCTAATCTGCCCGAATTTTGATTGGTATATAAACCTGCTAAACGTCCGGTAATGGCCGATTTTATAGAAGTTACAGGAGTTTTGGTTAAATCTGTTGTATAAACAGCATCAGTTGCCATGGTAGATAACGATTGTTTAACCGTTTGATCATAGAGTATTCTAACTGGTTTTAATGCTGCAACACCTGGGTTTTTGCTGCTCACCATAATCACATTCTGGCCTTTCCTGATCTCAAGTTTTAGCACCAATGCGTTTGAAGTATAAACTTCAATCAGATCGCCAGTGCCATAGCTTAACTCAGCAATACCGTTGAGATCGGTAATGGCACTGGTTTTATTTTTCGTGTTAACAAGCTTAGCGCCTACAAGGGGAAGCTGATTTTCATCAACTAGGTAGAGGGATGGAGCCTTTTGCAGTGTATCAATATTCTGCTTAAAATTCAGGGCAGATTTAGCCTCGTTAGAAGCGTGCACCGGGATGATTTTAAACAGCAATAAAAACACAACCGAAAATTTCAGTAGTAATTTTTTTTGCATACTAAGAGATGGTTGGTTTAAAAAATTCTGCTCAGGTGAGCGGGTTTGTTTAATGGTTATTTTAAAAAAGTATTAGTTAAATGCTTTTCAATTTGCAGGGAAAGATGTTAAATAAAATGTCGTTTGTTTTTGCTCATATCTTATTTGTTTGTTACTTGGTCTAACAAAGTAACCATTAAATTACCCCTCAACTGAGGGGTAATACGGTAATAAATAGGGGTTAAATTGTTATTTTTAGGCCTTTTATGCTATTTTTCTGCTTTTTGGCCAGAAATTAAACGTTAAATAAACGTTTAACTTTAGAAAAGAAAGATCCAATAGTCCATCTTCTTAAAGGGATATTGATTTAACAGATTAACCAGTTTACCTTGCTTTAAAACCGGATGGAAACAAAAACTCTCCGAACCTTTCTTTACAGCAAGATCCGGAGAGTGAATTATTAAGGTAACCCGGATGGTTTAATAGCCCGGGTTTTGAGTCAACACGGCATCTTTATTTAATTGTATTTCACTTAAAGGAATTGGCAATAACAAATTTTTTGTCGTCAAACCTGTAATCGGTTTTGATGCATCGTTCGCGTTTAAACGAAGTGTACGTTCTACTAAAGTTCCGGTTCTCATCAGCGTCATCCTCCTATTTTCCTCTCCAATCAACTCTCTGGCTCTTTCATCAAGAATAAAATCTTTAGTCATTTCAGCTGCACTAACCTGAGCCGCATTTGCCCTTGTTCTAAGTACATTTATTGTTGTGGCAGCTTCAGCTGTTTTACCTTGAGCAACCTGAGCTTCAGCTAACAGAAGGTAAGTTTCGCCCAAACGCATCAAAATGAAATCTTTGATCATCGCATAACCAAAAGTATCATTAGGATCAAAAGCGCCCCATTTGGTTGTACTTGGGCAAATATTGACTAACGTATCAGGACCGGTAAAAGGAACCTGTTTGCCATATCTTGCAGCATATATAGGATTCGGGTCGTTGTAATAATATCTTCTGCGGATGTTGTATTGAGAGTTCCTGATATCGTTACCTTTATACAAACCATAAAGTACCCAGTTGCTTAAGCGCAACCTACCAATCGAACGCCCGCCTAACGAATCGGCCAAAGCCATTCCTGCAATGTTGTAATAAGCAGCACCCCATACCCTTCTTTGCTGTGGATTATCGGTGATACCACCAACTACCGCAGTTGGATTTTCCTGCTCTAACACCCAAATAGCCTCTGTATTTCCCTGAACTCTTCTTTCATTTCCATATTGGAACATGTCTGAATAATAATCTCCTGGCTGGCCAGTTTTAACACCATAACGGTTTCTGATGAGACTAAATTTTCCGCTACTGATAATTGCCTGTGCCTGTTGCTCAGCTAAATCAGGTTTCCCGATTCGGAGATAAACTTCAGCCAAAAGTTGCATGGCCATAAATTTATTTGCCCTGCCATACATTTTGCCTTTGGTATTAGTTTTTACCGATTCAATATCAGGAAGATTTGCTGCAGCAAAAAGCAAATCTGCTACGATGAGGTTGTTTACATCGGCTATTGGTGCCCTTACAAAATCTATTTTAGGTCCTGTCAATGCATGCGTAACCAGCGGTACACCACCAAACAAAGTAGCTAAATTATTATAAGCATAAGCCCTGAAAAACTTAGCTTCGGCACTTACTGAATTTTTACCTGCTGCACTTAAAGTGGTAACACTTGGATTTTCTATACCATCTAAAATAATATTCGTTAAGTTAACCATGATATAGTTTCTATTCCAGGTGCGGCCGGCACCAACATCTAAAGATGTTAATAAAGCGTAGTTATAGTAAGGTATTTCTACACCTTGCTGGTTATTTGTTGCATTTGCAACATCGGTTCCTACCTGCCAAACACTTGGCCAGCCTTGTTGATCGGCCCAGGAGAATATAGTACTGGTATGATTATATAAACCAATTAGTGAGGCTTCAAACCCAAGTGAATCGGTAAGTGTTAATGGTGTATATGAAGAAAATGGTTTCTCATCTAAGTAAGATTTTTTGCAAGATGAAAATGCAATAAATAATATGGATAAAGATGCGAATATGGTTATATATTTTTTCATGATGATGATAATTAACGTAATGAAACATTTAAACCCAGAACGAAAGTTCTTGTTATTGGATAATTATTTGTCCAATCTGCCGCGAATGCCTGCTGATTAGCTCCAGAATTCCCTGATCCTCTACCATAAGTAGTTTGCTCGGGATCCCAGCCTACCCAATTGGTGAAAGTGTGCAGGTTACGGCCACTTGCATAAACGGTTAAACTACCCAGGTGAAGTTTATCTAAAATGTGTTGTGAAAATACATAGCTTAATGTTACATCCTTGATTCTGGTGTAACTCGCATCAGATGCATAACCGTATCCTAAAGTATTATTGTAAGACAAAGCCGGGCGGGTTTGGCTTTGGTTTTCAGGAGTCCAGTAACCGATCTCAGCTGGCGTATTTCTTCTACCTGTTTCATCGCCATAGGTTAAATCAGGATTGTTTCTCGTTATACCCTGCGCAGTTTGAATAAATACGCTTAAATTAATATTTTTATAATGAAAAGTGTTGGTTATACCACCGGTCCATTTCGGGGCGGTTTGTCCAAGAATGGTTCTGTCATCACCAGTAATTTTTCCGTCACCATTTAAATCAGCAAACTTTAAGCTACCTGGTTTTGCTGTTGGATCCTGCTTAGAAACATCTTCGCCCGTTTGCCAAACACCAGTCATTTTGTAATCATATACGACATTGATGGGCTGTCCTATAAACCACCTGTTTCCCAAGTCATCTTTACCATCGCCATACAAATCGTCGATCTTATTTTTATTGGTCGCAAAAACAACCATTGTTTCCCAACGGAAGTCTTTTCCTGCAATGTTTTGAGTATTCAAAGTTAGCTCTAAACCATTATTGGTCGTTTTACCAATGTTTTCTAAAACTCTTGAGTAACCAGTAATAATTGGCAAGCTTCTATTCAGTAACAAACCACTTGTTTTATTCTGGTAGGCTTCTACACTACCTGTAACCCGGTTATTAAGGATTCCAAAATCTAAACCAATGTTTGCCGTTTTGGTGGTTTCCCATTGTAACATGATATTACCCAAATTATTTGGGATAACCCCAATTGTACTTATTCCGTTAAAAGGAGAACGGGAAGAACCTTCAGTGGTGATGGTATTATAAACACCAACAGCTTCATTACCAGTTTTGCCATACGATAACCTCAATTTCAAATTGCTGATAAGTTTAACATTTTTCATGAAATTTTCGTTAATAACATTCCAGCCAATTGCTGCCGATGGGAAAACACCATACTTGGTTGTATTTGCACCAAATACGGATGAACCATCTCTACGTGCCGTTAAAGTAAATAAATAGCGGCTATCATAGGAGTAAAATAAACGGCCCATCTGTGAATTCAGCCCATATCTATCGCGATAAGAACCACTTGTTTGTGTAGCACCTGCCCCTAGGTTATCCAAACCTAATTCATCATTAATAAAGCCGGTAGCACCTGCTGTGGTTGAATTGTATTTACGTTCTTGTGCACTATATAAGGCAGTAAAATCGAAATGATGCTTTTTAATATCCTTAGAATACGTTAAGATATTTTCTATAGTATAACTGTTGGTAGATGCATTAACACTTCTTGCAGTTCCATTATTATCATTTGCTAAGCGCCCTATGTAACTACCTGATCTTTCAGGAAAATAAGTATAACCAGCGTTTAACCTAAATTTAAGACCTGTTAATGCACCAGGAAATTTTACTTCGGCATAACCATTTCCATTAATATTGGTTGTTCTACCAATCTGTGTTGTTTTTAAGCCTAATAATGGATTGGTGTAAAGCAACTCAGGACTCATTGGGAAGATTGTGTATGATCCATTTGCATTATACTCCTGACCATAAGGACTCATTGCGGTAGCGAACAACAAATTTGCCCTTCCACCATCGAAATTGTTACTGGTTAAAAATAGTGATGTACCTACAGTTAAAAAACTGGTAACGTTTACATCTAAGTTTGATCTTAAGCTGACACGATTGAACTGGTATCCTTTTACCACTCCTTTTTGATCTAAATAATCTCCAGAAATAAAATATTTCACGTCAGGGGATCCGCCAGAGATACTTACGTTATGATCCTGAATTTTACCTTGCTGTGTAGCCTCGTCTACCCAATCGATAGTAGTACCTGCATTGTAAGCAGGAAGTTCCCCGATATTTGGAACCGGTCTGGTTTGGGTTTGATTGGTTTGTTTAAGAAAATCAGCATATTTCTGCAGATATTCTGCTCCACTCCGGGGTTCTAAAATATGGGCCATATTATCAATCCCCACATAACCGTTATAACGAATTACGGGTTTACCAGTTGTTCCCCTTTTCGTGGTAACTAAAATTACGCCATTTGAACCATTTGTACCATAAATAGCTGTGGCGCTCGCATCTTTCAAAATCTCTACCGATGCAATATCGTTGGGGTTAATATCGTTTAACGAACCACCTGTTTTAGTTAACGGAACACCATCTACCACTACATAAGGACCTGCATTGGCTGTTATCGAGTTTTGTCCGCGGATTAAGGCACTAGGCTGACTTCCAGGAACAGATGATGTAGTGGTAACATTTACCCCTGCTACTGCGCCTTCGATTGATTGAAGGACATTCGTTACAGGTAGTTGCGACAACCTTGCTTTAGGTACAGAAACAATCGAACCAGTAACATCAGAACGTTTTTGCGTACCATAACCTATTACAACTACATCTTGTAAGTTTTTATCCTTATCCTCTGCAAGGATGATGCTCAATTGCGTGTCATTAGCTACCAATATGGTATTGGTTACATAACCTACAAAAGTAATCACTAAACTTTCTCCTTTTTGGGCTGATATTTTGAAATTTCCATTGGCATCGCTGGCCACCACCTGAGTAGTTCCCTTAACACTAATGGAGGCACCTGGAATGGGGTTACCTCGATTATCTTTTATTTTTCCAGAAATTGAGATTTGAGCAGTTTGTGCAATTGAATCGTTTGATTTACCTAAGGATAGGATTAAAGCAAACAAAAACATTACCGCACACTTAGATGTGGCTAGTAGTTTTCTTTTCATTTTTTAAGATTATTTGGTTAGTTAATAATTGAACCGCGAGAGGAATTCAAAAGGGTAGTCTATCAAAATATTTTATTAAAATATTAATCAGACCTGATGTGGAAATTATGCATGAATGGAGATGGATTGATTACAACAAAGTAACCATAAAATCCTAGTGGAGTGAGGGGTAATACGGTAATAAGTAGGGGCTAAATTGTTACTTTTTGTTAGAATTTGGCTTTTTAACCCCTATTTTGAAGATTTTTAAACGTTTAGTCTACGTTTAATTTTTTTATTGTATTTAAGATTGGTTGATCTATTGCCTTTAAAATATTCTGATCAGGTTTAATCAGTTCTAAAACCGCGATATCATTCTTGCCTTTTTTTAACCATTCTTGAGGGATATATAACGTTTGTTGTGGCCCGATTGCCCAGTATTTTCCTAAGTTGTGTCCATTAACCCACACTACCCCTTTTCCCCAATCGGTCATATCTAAATAAGTATCCGCAACTGTCGAAATTTGGAAAGATCCTTTTTGTAATGTTGGTCCGTTTCCGCTTTGTTTTGAAGGGGCAGCATTAGCAGTATAACCAGCAATATTATTAAAAGGGAAGCCGTACATCGACCAGTTTTTAACTTCGGCACCATCAAAAGTTACCTGTTCGGTAATTCCTTTTTTGTTTTCTAACAGATACTTTCCAAAGTTTACCCTACCCATATTTTCTACAAAAATATCGAGCTGTACTTCGCCTTTCGGGAGTGTTAATGCCAAAGTATTTTGGTTTAACCTACGGTCTAAAATACCTGCTCTTTTCTGGTTAATAAAAATCAGCGCATAATCCCGTAATTGTTTAATCTGAAGTTCGCCTTTTTTACCTCCCTTAATGGTAGTTCGGTAAAGCACATAACCATAATCCTGGCTAAGATCCTCGAAAGTTAAAGGTGTGCTATTTTTCACTGCTTTTGGCAGCGCATTAAACAAAGCTACTTTACTTCCCAGTTTAAAAGGCGCAATTGCGATACTTGGTTTAGCAGCTGGAATTGGCGGTAAATTTTGTCCTGTTGGAAGATGTTTTTCGATCACACTTCTAAACGCCTTGAATTTTTCAGTTGCATTTCCAGCCTCATTTAAAGGCGCATCGTAATCATAACTACTGGTTTGTGGTTCGTAAGGTGAAATATCTTTATAGTTTGCCCCATTCATAAAATCGCGCGTTGTACCGCCATGGAACATGTACATATTGATCGAAATACCTGCTGCTAAAACAGAATCTAACTTTTTGGTGTATTGTGCTGCAGGAACGGTGTGATGAGGTGTTCCCCACCAATCGAACCATGCAGGATACCACTCAGCTATAAAATATGGGCCTTTCCCATTATGGTTCTGATTTACCAACTCCCTAATTTTTGCCGGATTATCGATTCCGTTTACAGCTGGTAGTAATCCGTCTAAATGTCCATCTTTTACATCTGCAGCAGGATCGCAGGTATAAAGCAATCCATCAAAACCTGCTTCGATAAACATTTTTCTGTTGATATCTAAATAATTTTTATCAGCAGCGTAAGAGCCGTATTCGTTCTCTACCTGTACCATAATAATATTACCACCATGGTTAATCTGCAATGGTGCCAACTGTTTGCCTACTTCAATAATATACTTCTTATACTCATCTAAATATTGTTTTTCGGTACTTCTCACCACAAGGCCTTTTTCGTTCTGTAGCCAATAAGGATAACCACCGAACTCCCATTCGGCACAAACGTAAGGACTTGGTCTTAAGATAACCCAAAGGCCTTCTTGTTGGGCGATTTTCACAAATTCGGCAATATTATTATTGCCCGAAAAATCGAATTTTCCTTTTTGTGGTTCGTGCAGATTCCAGAATACGTAAGTACCAATCGTATTTAGCCCCATTGCTTTGGCCATCTTCATACGGGCCCGCCAGGCCTCTTTTGGTACACGGGGATAATGTAACTCCCCAGAAATTATCTGAAAGGGTTTTTCATCCAATAGAAAGGCTGTTTCTCCTAGCTTAAACGTATGTTTAGCTTGCTGGCCAAAAGCTGATAAGGAGAAACATATCGCCACCAACCATAATAATTTTGCTTTCATTTTTTAAAGTTGTTTTAAGATGACCCGAATTTTGGGCAAAAACAATCCCATTTGCGCATTTTTACGCAATTCATCGTCTAGATTTATATAAAAATTTTGTTTTTTCTCTACTTTTTAAACACGCTCAGATCCCATTCATCTGCCCAGTTTATCGAAATTTTATCGTTCTCAAATTTGATTGGCAACCACAAGTAACGGCCATCAATGGCGTTTTTCGGTTCCCATTTATCAGCCATAAAAATAAATTCTCCTTTTTTGCCTGGTGCTGGCAATACATGCGTACTCTGCCCGCCATAGGTTAGCTTAGCCCCTTCGCCCTGGCATGGATTCCCCATATAAGTCCAAGGTCCCCAGATGGAGCTTGCTTTGAACCATCTGGCCGGATTTGGCGCCCATCCTGTACAGCCCGAACCAACCATATAGTAGGTTCCGTTTTTCTTAAACAAAGCTGGTGCTTCTGTTTGCTGCCCCACATAAATTCTGATAAATTTTCCTGTATGCCCTAAATAATCAGGGGTTAACTCAGCCAAATGCAACGTAAAATTTTCTTCTGAAGAGAATATATGATAGGCTTTTCCATCATCGTCTACAAAAACTGTCATATCTCTTGCCATTTGCCCACCGGGTAAATCCCTACAGAAAAAACCATCACTTTTATTGGCCGGTTGCTGGCAATTTACCATATCTTTTTCTGCTGTTCCTGCTGCATAAAAGGGCATTTTCTCCGGATTTGGACGATAACTCTTGATAAAAGTATATGGACCAGTTGGGCGATCGGCTACCGCAACACCCGATCTTGCAGCTGCATAACCTTTGCCTAAAAGTTCTAAGTGAAACCACATCACAAACTTTTTGGTTTTCTTGTTATACACCACTTTTGGGCGCTCCAGGATCGAGCCTTTAGCAATATCACTTTTCAGGTCTTCTGAAACCGGAAGTGCAATACCTTCATCTTTCCAATTGTATAAATCCTTTGATGAGTAGCAATGTACGCCTACCTGTGCCGTATTGCCTTTTTCACCTTCAATCTTATGCTCACCAAACCAATAGTAAATGCCTTTATATTCGACAATGCCTCCGCCATGGGCGTTAATATGAACACCTTTATCATCCTTCCAAAGTTTACCGGGAGTAAAAGAAGTATATGTTTGTTGTGCTGAAACATAACTATTTAGCCCTAAACTGAAGGCGATAAATCCTAAAACAAAACTGATTCTCTTATTCATCATTTTAATCAAATAATTTTTAACGTTACAAAGACGGTAATTTACCCACCTCTTTTCAATTGTATAGCTATCTGCTATTTATTTTAAACTGGCACTGTGATCGTTTTCAAAATTTTCTCCACTCCAGATCTTTTGCGCACTCCATTTCTCTGCTGGGTTGGCCCAAAATGCGTCTGCTTCTGGCAAACCTAATGGCAAAAAGATATTTGAAGCAATGTACGGGCTGCCCTGGTTGTTATAGAAATCGCCCAGATTTGGCTGATCGCCATATAAACCTATCGTTAACCAACCATTTTTATAGGTAGTAGGGCTCTCTAAAGTTTTTTTGATTACGGCGGTTAAAGCGCAACGTACCTGAGCCGGACTTAACTGTTTTGGCAATGCTTTTCTCCAGGCCATATCGGCCAAATGATGAAATGCAGCACCACGATAAATGATGGAGCGACCTGTTGCTGGGTAAGTGCCATCAGCGTTAATTAATCTTTCCTGAATAATAGCATACCGCTCATTGCGCTTCTTAATCTTCTCGAACATCTCTTTATAACTGTTCGTTTTAGCACCAATGATATTGGCCAAAGTAGCCAGATAAGGGTGAATAACATAACTATTATAATAATCGAAGGCAAACGATGTTCCATCTGTGTACATTCCATCGCCGGTGTACCATTGTTCCATTTGCTGCAGTGCATAATCAACACGCATAGGATCCCAACTGTAACCGAATCTGGCCAGAAAGGCTTCGTTCATAGCGGAGAATAATAACCAGTTAGAAAAAGCAGGCTTAAATCTTCTGGTTGTAACGATCGATTTCATCATCAGTTCCTGGTTCTTCTTGTCCAGATTTTCCCATAACCAAGGTGCACGTACCAAAGCCAATGCAACATAAGAAGCATCTACCAGTTGTTGCCCACCGATATCGAAATTCATAAAATCTTTGGCATTAGAATCTAAAGCATTTTTTAGTCCCTGAATGGCCCACTCCCGATACTGTTTCCTTAAAGCTACTTCTTCTGTCGAACCTCCTTCTAACTGCAACCATGGCGCAATACCACTTAAAACCCTACCCAAAACTTCTACATATTGTACTTTAATGCGCTGTTCTTTATTATCAATATGGATAGAAGTAACTTTTGGCATCGCAATACGCAGGCTGTCTTTAGCCAGGTTATACAAAACGGGTTTCACCATCTTATCCATCTGTTGCAACCAAAACTGCCGATCGGTTAAAACCGCGTTTTTGGTATTCTTGGTTTTCTTTTGCGCAAATGCGTAACCACCAGCCAAGACGATCAATAAACCCGTAATTAAAATATTTTTAAGTCTCATTTTTTCCTATAAAAATTTAGTTTTTGTTTGATAAATAGCGGTACATTTCGCAACCAGCCAATAAAAAGGCCCCTACACCAAAATTCGCTGTAGAATTTACATCAACCACCTGCCCCGGAATGGCTTTCTCTCCTATCGGCTGTACATACCCCAGTTTACCGTTAGGTTGTAATGCGGTTTTGGTTAGATATGTCCATGCTTTTTGTGCTGTAGATAAATAGTTTTTTTCTTTTAAATAACCGTTGTTTATCCCCCATAACAAACCATAAGTAAAAAAGGCTGTTCCACTGGTTTCTGGTCCAGGGGCATGTTGCGGATCTAGGATACTTCTGGTCCAATAACCTTCTGCCTGCTGGCTTTTAACAATTGCTTTGGCCATATTCTGGTACTTGCTTAGGTATTCGTTCCGATGTGGATCGTTAAGGGGCAGATCTTTTAACACTTTCGCTAAACCTGCAAACACCCAACCATCGCCTCTTGCCCAAAAATCTTTTTTGCCGTTTACACTTTTATGCTTCGGATAAACATATTTGGCATCCCGGTAATAAAGTTTTTCCTTTTTATCGTACATAATGCTATTTGCATACATAAAATATTCGTACAGCTTATCGAGGTATTTTTGGTCTCCAGTTACTTTATAAAGTTTGGTCATAACAGGCATTACCATGTACAAACCATCGGCCCACCACCAATAGTCGTTATTGGGTGTGCTCATTTCGTATTGCATTACCTCTTTTGCCCTTGCAATTTTATATTCTTCGGGTTTTAAGTGGTATAAATCGATATAGGTTTGAAAACAGATCTGCCAATCGCCAAACAGCACATGCTCATCTGTTTCGCCATATTTATATTTCCAGTTGGATTTATCAGTTGATTTTGCGCCCATCCATTTGTTATAAACGGCCCAATCTTCTGAATATTTACGGTAAGCTTCGTTCTTGGTAATTCCATATACCTCCATATTTCCGGTATGGTAAGCAGCATGATCCCAAAAAGCACGTACTTCGGGTTTATTGTTGCCTTGCCAATAGGTATTTGCGCGGTTGATCATTTCGAGCACTTCCTCTTTTGAAGTTGAAGTTTGTGCATTTACAGCTGTGCTGCTAAAAAACAACAATAAGAAAAGCGCCTTATACAATTTTAAATTCATTAGTGTATTGGTTTAATGCCGTTTACGGTTGGTATTACAGGTTTAATAGTTCCATCAGTATTAAATTCCATTTTATCGATGCAAACTTCACGGTTGTAGCCTGCAGCACTCCCCATTGAGATTCCTTTTGGTCGGGTAAAACGATGGTAAACCATATACCATTCATCTTTTCCGTTAACTTTGATTACACTGTTGTGCCCTGTTCCGTAAATACCTTGTGCTACATCTTTTGCCAGAATCAGATTATTTTCCGGAATGGTTATTTTTCCTATAGGCGAATCAGAAAAGCCATAACGTACCCGATAATTTTCGCTCCGTGTATCATCTTCAGACCATAAAAAGTAATACTTTCCATCACGATAAAAAACTTCGGTACCTTCTCTGAAACCATTGTTTGGTGTAATAACTTTAATCTCATTGGTATCAATCGAAACCATATCTTCATTTAATGGTGCAACGGCCATATACCCATTTCCCCAATATAGATAACTTTTGTTGGTTTTAGGATCATTAAATACATCAGGATCGATCTCCTGACCACCTTTTATTCCTTTTGGTTTGCTTGAAATTAAAGCCTTACCGCTATCTTTGAACGGACCGGCTGGATGATCAGCAACAGCAACTCCAATTTTCTGTGCTGCTGTGAAATAATAGAAATACTTATAAGCGCCGTTTACTTTCTTTTCGATAATGGTAGGTGCCCAGGCATTCTTTTTCGCCCACGAAACATCTTTCTCAAGGTCTAATATTTTACCTTCATCTGTCCAGTTAACGAGATCAGTTGATGAAAAACTTTTAAAATAGGTACCACTCCAGTTGTTAAAACCATCGCTGGTTGGATAGATGTAATATTTGCCTGTTTTATTGGAATATAAAATTTCCGGATCTGCGTAATAACCTTTTAAAACTGGGTTATTGGATACAGCAACACTTACCAAATAAGTTTTAGGTTGTTGATTGGCAATACTTACCTTAATTTTTACAGGGCCTTTAGTAAAATCTAATTTCCCTTTTGGTGCGATACTGATTTGATTAAAGGTATTAAACTGCGGATCAAAGGCTTTTAAATCTGTACCATAATTTACTGGCAGATAAAGTTTTTGGTTCACGGTATCTAAAACAATATTATTTTGGTTGATTGCCTTATTCTGTGCGCTTTGCAAAACAGATTCGACAGTATACCACTGATTGAGCAACCGGTTTAACTCTTGTTGATTAATAGGCAAAATAGTTCCGTGCCTTGGGTGAAAATCCATGGCAATATCTTGATCCACTACACTAAAATTTGCCAGATCTTTACTTTTGGTAAACTGATAGCGGCCTTTCATATATACATCGTACATCAGGATATATTCGTCGCTATGATTCAGTTTAAAAACACCAGCTCCTTCTACAGCCTCTTTTGTCTGTTGTAAATATTTATCCTGCTGCACATAACCTGTGGTGAGTTGATGGGAAACCGCTTTTTTTATGCCATTGCCATTTCCTTCTGTTTTAAAGAATAAATTGTATTTCCCTTTATCGTAAATAATGTCGCCATCAATACAAGAACCATTGGTTGGGCTAAAAAAGAGCTGTTTTGGGGCTGTTTCCAAATCTGTAAAATCAGCATTGGCGTAAGCATAATAAATTTTATCAGGCTCCTCGCCATGCTTCATCGACCAATAAACCATATATTTTTTGGCTGTTTTATCGTAAATGGTCTGTGGAGCCCAAACACGTAGCAGATTTTCGTTATTTGGAAAACGTTTTTGAATATTAACAACTGACGATGTCCAATGGATCAGATCATTTGATTTAAGCAATACCATTGCCCTGTTCGAATTCCAGCCATTGGCCGAAACCATATCGGTAGCCACCATGTAAAAGGTTTTGCCATCCTCGCCACGCAAAATATGTGGATCGCGTATACCTCCGGTACTGCTGATTTTTTCGGAAGAAATGATTGGATTATTATTGTTTAATGCCTTGTAATGGTAAGCATCGGTGCTCACCGCAAAACGGATCGCTTCTTCTGCTTTAGCGTTTCCGGTAAAATAGGCAAATAAATACGCTGTTTTTTCTTTGGGTACCTTAGCTGTTTTTTTGCTTTGTGCCTCTACCAGATTTATTGATAACAAGAACAAAACAACAAGTAGAGAAAAGTTATATTTTATAATGGAATGTTTCATTTTAAGGTTAATTCATTATTTATTTTCTGGTTTCCAATCTAGGGTCTGCACTATTGTGAGTGGCTGGTTAGCCTTTCCTTCTCCATCTACCTGGGTAACATGCTGCAGAAACAGGCTCAAAATCCCTTTGCTTTTCCAAAGTTCGGTATCATAACTGGGTTCCCAATCGCCAAGGCTTTTTTGAGTAAGATCTTCAACCTTCCAATTTCCTGATCCGAGCTCACCATTCAAAGCAATTGAAACCTTATTACCTCGTTCAGCATCCCTAAACAACAATCCCGCAGCATAATATTTTCCATTTGGCCAAACGATAATCTGTGGCCGCGAAATCGGAATCTGTTTGGTACCTCCTCCACTTAAACTAAAAGCCGTTTTTCTAAAGTTAAGGTTGCTTACTTCCCAATGGTCGTCTGTTTTAAAAACCAGGTGATATTGTGGTATGGTTTCGTTCGTATCGCGCCAATAACCTGCAATAAATACCTTGCCTTTGGCATCGGCAAACATCGATGTCTGATTAATCAGCTCGCTTTTTTGCGGGATTTTAAGCGCATATTCTGCATTGGTGGCAGTAATGGGAAGACTATATTTTTCATTGGTAGATTTTAACCAGGTTAAACCTCCATCGGTTGATTTGGCATAACATAAATCATGGTTACTGGCTACATCAGGGCTTTCGCGCCACACCCACGACAAATGGATGGTTCCAACCTGATCTATAGCTACCTGCCAATATGCATTTCGCTGTCCTTCGCCATCGATCATCCCATCCTGTATACGTGTCCATTTTTTGGTCTTCAGACTATAACGGTTTATCATCAGGTTTCCGTTTCCAGAGCCACCATCGCGGTAAAAAAATAAGAGATCGCCGTTTGCCAGCTTATAAAACTCAGGATAACTGACTTTATTTTCCTTTACAGAAAGCATAACTTTTTTATTCCCTAAGGTTAATGAACCTGCTGAAACTGATTTGGCATAATTTAGATTGTTATTATGCTGGCCCCAGGCAATATGAAGGAAACCATCACCATCTACCATAATGCTAATTGATTTATGAGCGTCGGTGGCATCACCTTTATAGGGCGTGGTAACTAATACCCAACGGGTTGAGCCGATTTTGCGTTTGGCCAGTACCACATTTTGTTCTTGATCATAATAAGCAGCATACTGGCTATCTTTAAAGCTGATTAACGAATTTTTACGGAAAATAACAGTATTTACCGAGTTGTTTGCCCAGCCGTTACTGGCAATGGTACTCAGTTGTGTTTCTTGTGCAACACTCATCAGGTTGATACCGATGAATGTGCAGATTAAAAATATACTTTTATTTAGGGATTGATACATTATACGTTTTAGGCTGCTCGGTTTCTTACATTTGGTGAAGCCGAAGTACCGAAATTTTTAAGCTTTACACAGGGGGTTAAATCATACTTTGCAGGGGGCGTTTTAAGATAAACGTATTTAAAAGCCAAAATAGCGTAACTTTTATGTTGTGGCATTAATATTATAGTATTTATGAAAACTTTTCCGGTGTTTCTTTATAAATTCTGACGGTGTTAATTTAAACAGCTTTTGAAACTGTTCTCTAAAGTATTTACTATCATTTATACCTACTCTAAAGGCAGCTTCGTTAATATTTAAATTGGTATTGATCAACAATTCGGCAGCCTTTCTGAGTCTGATAAAACGGATAAAACCATTTATAGACTGACCTGAAGTGGCCTTGATCCTTTTGTAGAGATTAGAATGGCTCATTCCAAGATCAGATGCCAGTGTTTTTACGTTAAAACTGTCTTCCATCAGGTTTTCTTCTATAATGGTAATGCACTTTTGAAGAAAGCCCTTATCCTCCTGAGATACTTTATGGGCATCACTCTTTAAGGTTATTTCATTGTAAAAATAAGACTGAAGGTTGGTCCTGTTTTTAATAATGCTATTAATTTTAGCTGTAAAAAGCTCTTTATCGAAGGGTTTACTGATAAAATCGTAGGCACCAACTTCGATTCCCTTAAGTTTTACCTCCGGACTAGGGTCGCCGGTTAACAGAATTACCGGGATATGGCTCAAGGCAGAATCCTCTTTAATCGCCTTACAGAGTTCGATACCGTTAAGGCCATCCATGTTTACATCAGATATTACGATATCAGGCAAATATTCTTTACAGAGTTTTAGTCCATCTGTACCATTTTCGGCCTTGTAAATTTTGAAATTATCCTGAAAAATATGCTTGATGTAATCAATAATTTCGGGGTTGTCATCAATAACCAAAATCGAATGTAAATCTGAAATGAGCAATTCGAGGTTGCCCACATTCTCGGCATCGTTATTTTCTGCTTCTTCCTCTTGCGCAATGAGCTCATTTACATAGGTTAATTCGTTTTGGAAAACACCGCTTTGCTGCAAGTTTGGCTCCCCAACCGGAATATCGATCAAAAATATGGTACCCATTCCCTGATTGGAACGGAACGAAATTTTCCCTTTATGTAATTCTACAAAGTTTTTGGCCAGGTAAAGACCAATACCGAAACCCATCTTCAGCGATTCGTTCGACATTACTTTATAAAATTTATCGAACAATTTTTCACCCACATGCGCCGGTATGCCCGGACCACTATCGCTCACCTCAATCTGCACCCGCATACCGAGGGTTTTAACGCTAAATTTCACAAAACCGCCTTTTGGGGTAAATTTAAGCGCGTTAGAGAGCAGGTTAAAGAAAACGATTTCGAGCTTGTCTTTATCTGCATAAATATCCAGTTCTTCCTCCTCGCACTCAAAAGTATATTCGATATGGTTCTGCTTTGCCAAATAATTAAAGCAGAGGAAAATCTCGTTGGTAAATTTGTAGAGGTTGATCCTTACAATCTTCAAGGCGTCGTTCTCACTTTCCGTTTTTCTAAACAGCAATAGCTGATCTACCAAACTTAACAAACGCCTCGAATTGCGGTAAACAATATTTAAATCGTTCTTCTCTTGCCCTGGGTCTTTCTTATGGATAATATCTTTAATCGGATTAACAATTAAGGTTAACGGCGTTCTCAGCTCGTGCGAAATATTGGTAAAGAAATTCAGTTTTTTCTCATTCAGATCCTTTTCACGCTCCATTTTAAGGTTGGTAATTTCTACCTCGTGTTTTAATCTTCTCTGGCGGTTGCGATAGGTTTGAAAAAGATAAAACAGGGAAGATCCTATAATAAGGTAAATGGCATAGGCCCACCAGGTGCGGTACCAAGGGGGTAAAATCCTAATCATTACGATCTTTTCGTTGTTGCTCCAGGCACCTTCGGTATCGGTACTTTTAATATGCAGTTTATACTCACCTTCATTTAACCTGGAATAATAGGCTGTGCTTAATTTGTTTACATAATTCCAGTCTCTATCCCAACCTTCGAGGTAATAGGCATAAGAAATCTGATCCTGAAAAGAGAATTCTATTGCTGCATAATCGATAGAAATCACCGCAGCACTAAATGGGATTTCTATGCGTGCTAAATTAACAACAGAAATATCGTTATAACCTGAATCCTGATCGAGCGGAATATTGTTGATCCGAAAATCAGTCAGCACCATTTTTGGTATCCTTTTATTTTTCTTGATGCTATCGGGCGAAAACAAGTTGAAGCCACCAATTCCACCAAATAAAAAGTTACCGTTTGCAAGTTTTAATGCAGCATTATAATTAAACTGATTGCTTTGTAAGCCATCGGTAGCATAATAGTTTTTAAAGCTTTGGTGTGCAACATCAAATTTTGATAAACCATTATAAGTACTACACCATAAATTACCTTGAGCATCCTGGAGGATATTGAGCACCGAATTACTTGGTAACCCATCGCTCTGGATGTACCGCTTTATTTTTTTGGTTTCGGGATCAAAAAGCAATAAACCTCCACCTTCGGTGCCGATCCATATTTGATGATTAAAATCTTCCTGAATGGCCCTGATGGCAAAATTGATCTTCGTATAGCTATGTTTTTTGTTTATTGGATCGATTTCGATCAGTTCGGTATAGTTCCCTGCCCAAAGTCTTCCTTTCGAATCCTGGAACAAGCTGTGGATATCCTTTAGATTATGGTCAAAAAGTTCAAATTTATCGGCAATTTTATTGTAACGATACAATGCACCACCTTTTGTAGTGCCTACCCAAATATTTTGTTGTTTGTCTTGATAAAGCTTCCAAATGTTAATGTCATCAACGCCTTTATAGTTATTGTAACAGTTATAATGAACAAATTTCCCGGTTGTTTTATTAAAACGATCTATCCCGCCGCTAAAACTGGCCACCCAAACGTTGTGATCTGCATCGTTTAAAATACTGGTAACAAAATTACTTGTTAAAGAGTTTGGATCGCTGGTTTTGGCATAATTAGCAAAAGTATTTTGCTTTCTGTTCCAAACACTTAAACCACCCCCATCAGTCCCGATCCAAATGTTTTTGTTTTCATCTTCGCTAAAGGAGAGTACAAAATTGTTAATTAAGGAATTGTTTTTTAATGGATTATGTTTAATGGTGGTAAACTGCTCATTTTCTGGATCGATGATATTAACCCCACCACGTAAGGTTGCAATCCACTTTCTAGATTCGCGGTCTTCGTAAACCTGGGCGACAGAATTACTGCTGAGTAAGCCTTTTTCTTTTCCTGCAGATAGGTAATTTGTTTTTTGATTTTTTGTATTGTAAACAGCAATTCCTCCCCCATCAGTCGAAATCCAGAGTTTTTGTTGCCGATCAAACAACAAACTCATAATATTCTCATTGCTTAAATGCTGGTTAAACTTGGTGAGGCTACTATTGGCTTTATCAAATTGAAAAAGTCCGTGCTCTGTTCCAATCCAGAGTGTTTGGTTAGTGCCTTTGGTAATGCATGTTACTGAGCGTACTGCAGCAGTTACTAAACGAAGTCTATGTTTATCATTATCGTATCTGCAAAGCCCCACATCTTTTATAAAAAGCCATAGGGTTTGTTGTTCATCAACATATAAAGCTTTTACAGTGAAATCGAAATTTTTGCCGTATGGGATCCGTTTTGCAATGGTGCTATTCTTTTCGAGCATAAACAGGCCTTTTTCTTCAGTAGCTACATAAACAGCTAAAGCCTTACTTATTGCAATGGAATTAATAGCATAACTTACCTCATTTTTTCTTCCCTTGTCTAGATAAATCAATTGATGAAACTTGGAATCGGCATAATCATAATAAGAAACGCCCTTTTGCGTACCTACCCAAACCTTGTTTTTCGCATCTCCATTCAGTACCGTAATGTGGTTATTTACTAATGAATGTTCGTCTCCCCAGCCATTTCTAAAAACCTTAAAATGATAGCCATCGTAACGGTTTAATCCATCATAGGTACCCATCCACATAAACCCAAAATGATCTAGATACAAAGAGTTTACCACATTATTAGATAGGCCACTTTCTACCCCCAGATATTTAAGGCGAATAGTTGTAGACTGGGCAAAACAAATAACTGCACCCATCCATAAAAAAAATATGGAGCAAGCAGTTTTTTTCTGAATAAGGAGCATAGAGAAACCGTACCGTGGTATGCATGGCAGGAAACGAATATACATATTTTCCTAAAACTCAGCTATCGGGTATTGTTTAGGATTAAATAGTAAAAATCGTAAGATTTCTCCTACATTAAAGACAGCTCTGTTCTATCTTGATGTTGTTCAACCAACATTTTAATAATTCAACCTACAACACCTAATCATTTACAGACCGAAACCGTAGTATTTGTTATTACACATAAACGTGAAATGTATATTTTGAAACAAAAATCCTATCTAAAAAAAATATATTGGCTTATTTTTGTTACTATGACACATATTGATGCATTGACTCCCATCCATAGGCTAGAACAACTGAAAGTTGGCGATCTTATTTCTGACACATGGGGCAGTTCTGGCGCCATTAAAACTATTGAAGTTTTAAAAGGAAGAACTTCTTTAACCTATTATTTCAGAATCAAATCAGGCAAACTGATCCTGGCTTTAAGATAACAATTTACTAAAATCCTGTTCGCGACTGAATAATCATGTAGTCGCCCAACTATAGATCAATTACTTAGATTCATAAATTTAAATGTTCGCTATTTAACATCAGAGTGGCCAAGGTTCATGTCTGGATTCACTTCATCACGAATAAGCTGTTTTAATTCTTTAATTTCAGGAAAGCGTTGCATCTGCTTTCTATCGAAAATTAGTTTCTCGCCAACATGAACAGTAAAAACGCCCGATGTTTCACTCGGAATTAAAGTTACCCCCTTTAGCTCATCAACAAAAGTGGTTAAAATTTCTTGCGCCATGTAAGCCGAACGTAACATCCAACCACATTTGGGGCAATAGGTTATATTAACAAGTGCTTTCTCCATTTTTATTTTTTTTACAAGGGTACAAAAAATATGGAGGGATGGAAAATGAAGATGTTAATGGCTGTTGAAACCGATTAAGCATCTGCAGATGTGTCTCCTCTTTTGTTCTTGTGGTAAAAAAATCGTTATTAATATCTAATTCAGCCAGACAATACTGAATAAAATGAACTAAACAAGTTCGCTGCTTAAAATGTTGTCAAAAGAGAAAAGGGTAACCACATCCATGTTTACCCCTTTCAAATTACTCCCGTGTTAGAGGAATTATAACTACACCAATGAAGCAATTTTTGTTTGCTTCATCTAGATAATCATACACCTAAAGTCTGAAAAACAGATATAAAAATTACTGTTTTTTTATTTTAGTTTTCTTTTAAATCCCTGCTCAAATCACCTCTAAATTTGTCTTTAATGCCCACTTAAATTGTTGGTACGAGCAATTATTTTTATAAAAAATTAAAGCGCCATGGATTTTAAAAATACTTTAACTGCCAGTATTCAGATATATAAACCCATTAGTCTGGTTTGGAAAATATGGAATGAGCCCGAACATATTGCCAAGTGGAATGCTCCATCAGACGAATGGATCAACAAGAAAATTGAAAATAACCTGGTAGAAGGAGGTGGTTTTTTATACGTTATGGCTAAAAAAGACGGAACTGAAAATTTTGACTTTAGAGGAACTTACACCGAAATTATAGCGCATGAGCGAATTGCTTATACATTAGATGATGAGCGGAAAAGCCTGATCACTTTTACAGGAAATAACCCCGTTACGCTTACTGAAATCTTTGAACCCGTTGCAGGCCTTGATTTGACCATGCAACAGGAATTCTGTCAATCGGGACTGAACCAGCTTAAAACATATGCTGAGCAGCTTGGTTAAATGACTTCAGGTTCTAATACAAAAGTGGTTTTACTGCGATTTAGATGCTCCAATTATTTTGAGGTAAGGATGGGTTTAGCTTTCCTGGGCTTTTTCCTTTTCTTCCACCAGATGATAAAACCAGTAATCGGCAAACTCGCTGCAACCAAAGCCGCTAAAAAGGAAAGAATTTTATTTGGCAGTCCTAAAAGCCTACCCGTGTGGAGATCGTAATTGGTGGCTTCTATTAAATCGGCCCCGTTAAAATCTTTATACGGTTTAGCCCTGGTCATTACGCCTGTAGCTTCCTCATAAAAAAAGGTATTCTGGTTGCGTGCCCAGCGGTAGGGATAAATCATTCTTAAACGCAGTTCACCTTTACCACGCAGCGAAAAACTAGTGGAAATAGCACCAGGGTATTTAATTTTAGCTTCAGTATAAATTTTATTGTAACGTAGAGGTAGCGAATCGATGTGTGCAGGTTTGGTTAAAACGATGGATTTGCCCTGCCCTAATTTGCTCCCGGTAAAAAAGCTAGCCGCATTTTTCACCTCTTTAAAAGCAAAATACAAACCACTCAAAGCAGTAACCAATAGCACAACTGATGCATAAAAGCCCAATACGTTGTGTAAATCGTAATTTAGCCGTTTAAACGATGCTTTTCTTTTAATGGTTAAAGATTGTTTTAATAACCGCATCTGACCAGGAAACCAGAGTACCAGTCCCGTAATCAGCATTAGCACGAAAATAACCACCGACCATTGCATGATAAACTTTCCTGTTTTTCCTAACAACAGGGAGGTATGGATATGCTCTACAACTTGAAGCCAATCTTCGCCACCTCTTTTTATCAAAACGGCAGTGTAAGGGTCAAAATAATAAACAATACCCTTCTTGGTGGTAATTTCTACCGTTGCATTTGAAAACCCATCTTCAATTCTGATCAGCCTTAACTGGTCTTTGGGTGATAATTTTTCGAAGTTTGAAATGATATGATCTAAACCTACAAAAGGTTTCTCTTGAAGCGCTACATAGCGAAAATCTTTTTGTGTAAAATCTCTGATTTCTTCTTCAAAGATATACAACGCACCAGTTACGCTAATAATAAATACCACAAGGCCAGTCGCCAGGCCGAGCCAGAGATGAATGTTCCTGATGGTATTTTTAAAATTTCTGTTCTTCATTGTCTAAAAAGCGTAGCCTAGTGATAGGTTAAATCTGCGCCCATTCCCTCTCACATAATTTACATTGCTGCCATAAAACTGAGAAATGGCAGGATAATAAACTTTGTTCAATAAATTCTCTACACCTACCGATAGTTTTAGAGGCTGCGTAACTTGATAAACTGCTGCAACATTAAATAAGTTGAATGCTTTTACCGGACCTTCGCCAATTAAATATTTACCTGCCGCATTGGTTTTAAAGCGGTCGCGATTTCCTACACGCATCCAGTTTACATCCAAACTTAAGTTTCTAATACCTGAATATTTAAGGTAAACGGTGGTTTTTGATGGTGGGATGCGGGTTGTGTTTAAATATACATCTTTCTCTCCGTTAAAATTACCATCATCATCTACATCGCCTTTTCCTTCTACCTGTGCGTAATTACCACCAATGCTCAAATCGCGTAGAACCTGATAATCTGCCTGGATTTCAAATCCATATACACGCTCTGGAATACGTTGAGAGATGTAAGTTCCATTAACTTCTAAAAGATTGGCACCCAGTTTAGAAGTGCTGTAATAATAAGCAGCACTGAAATTCAGTTTACCTACGGTACTGCTAAAACCAGCTTCGTAATTGTTTACAATAATTGGTTTAGTTTCTAACTGCGACAAGGTATTGCTTTTTGCTGCCCTTAACACCCTACCCAGCTCAAACACCGAGAAAGATTGTGCATAACTGATAAAAGGATTAAAAAACTTGAATTTAGAGTAACGAGCGCCAGCATTAAATACTAAAGCATTATAATCTAATTTACCCCCTTGCACCGCTATACTTCCTGCACCGTTTGCACCGGTAGCCAGGGTATTAAAATCGTCTACATCAATGTTAATATTTTCTACCCTTAAGCCTCCCTTTATGGTTAAATCATTAATGAAAGTTGCAGAAGCCTGTAAGTAAGGTGCAAAGTTCACCATATTCATATTAGGTACCCATAAACGGCCATCTGTTAAGCTTTGAGCAGTTTTATCGTTCATTAAATCCAAACCATAGTTCAATTGCATTGGTACCCGATCTGCAATATTAAAAGGTGTATTCAGGTTTACCCTTGCACCCTTTTTTGTTGAAGTAATGGCCGATTGGCCACTGCCGAAAAATGACGCTGAGTTAGAATAAATGGTATAAAAGTCCTGATAATATACATTGGCCGTTAAATCTGTTTTACCGAAAATCTGCTGATTGGTATATTGTAAATTAGCATTATGGTTAAATCTTGTTCCTTCATCTTCACCCAATCTTGTTCCATAAATACCAATAGCCGGCGATTGACCGTAAACACCATCTTTGGTTAGGTATTTAGAATGCTGTCTGGAGCTGAAATAATTATACATCACCTGCAAACGCTGTTTTGGAGTAAAGTTATATCCCAGTTTTACAAAACCATTGTAAGATTTAGTCTCACCTAAACCATACTCAGGCGAAATTACCAAGCCTTCAGCATCACGGAAAACACCGGTTTTTTCGAACATACCACTTACCAGATAATCGAACTTACCTGTTTTGCCGTAAAGCTGTTGCGAAAAACGGTAGCCTATGGTGCTATCGCCTTTTAAGTTTCCTGTAATTCCGGCTTGAGAATAACCTCCGAACGATTTTCCTTTATCGGCTTTTTTAGTAATGTAGTTAATCAAACCTCCTTCTGCACCATTACCATAAATGGCGGTGGCACCTTTAATAACTTCAACACGCTCTATAACCGAAGGATCGATACTGCGGATATCCCTTCCTCCTGCTCTTAATGGTGTAGATTGCGGAATACCATCAATTAATACCAAAACATTTCTACCGCGCAAAGTCTGACCAGAGTTACCCGTTTGATTGGTAGAAAAACCCAATCCAGGTACGCTGTATGAAAGGATATTAGCTAAATTCGGGCTAATTGCAGATTGTGTATTCAATTCCTTTGTTGTAAGCACCGTTACCGAAGAGGGTGTTTGCGACAAAGATTCAGGTCGTCTACTTGCCGAAACAATTACATCGTTAAGTTCTGAGTGCTGCTCTTTTAAAACAATATTTACCAGAATTGTATCGTTTGCAATAACCGATACCACCTGTTCAAATTGATCGTAGCCTGTAATCGAAACCCTGATCTGCTGGTTTCCTGCGGGAACATCCGTTAACTTAAATGCACCGGATTTACCTGAAGTGGTTTTAAGATTTTGCTTTTTAACCTGTATGTTGGCAAGGGGTATGCTGTTCCCTAACGAGTCGACAATTTTTCCGCTAATTGTTCCCTTCCCTGTTTGTGCAAAGAGGGTAACTGTAGATAATATTATAAGCGCAGTGGCGAAAAATTTTATGTAATGGTGTTTCATGCAATATCTAAATTTCGGCAAAGCTAACATTATTTAGACTTGTTAAAAATAATAACTCAAAAAAGATACCTACGTGGTGTTTAATCATTCATCATTTTAAAATAAATAAGGCATAAGATTTAATTTATTTGATATTTGCGTTAAACCGTTTGAAGTAAAAAAATGTTGGAAACAAAGATGAAGTACGCGCTGATAACCGGAGCCAGTAAAGGTATAGGAAGATCTATGGCAATTGCGCTGGCCAGGAGAAAAATCAACTTGTTACTTATTGCCCGTTCGGCTAATGAATTGATTTCTTTACAAACGGAGATCAAAAACCAATATAACGTTGAAGTAGATATCTTGTCGATTGATCTTAGCCAGGTTCAAGCCCCAAAAGCAGTATACAATTGGATAACAGAAAAGAATTACGCCATTAATATCCTGATTAATAATGCAGGTTATGGATTGTGGGGGAAATTTGAAGAATTGGATTTAAGTGCCCAGGTAGAAATGTGTCAATTAAACATGATTACGGTAACTTCATTATGCCATTTATTGCTTCCAATCCTTTCAACAGAAAAAAAGGCTTATATACTCAACGTTTGCAGTACTGCAGCCTACCAGGCGGTGCCAACCTTGGCCATTTATTCGGCAACTAAAGCTTTTGTTTTATCTTTTACAAGGGCTTTAAGGTTCGAGCTTAAAGATGGCCCGGTTTCGGTAAGCTGTTTGAGCCCAGGCCCTGTTGATACAGGTTTTGCCCACCGGGCAGGTTTAGATGCCTTTAACAAAATGGCCGAAAAGTTTAATATGAGGCCTGATGAGGTAGCTGAAATCGCATTAAAAGGAATGTTTGCCGAAAAATCTGAAATTATTCCGGGTTTTACCAATATCATCAGTGTATATGCCAATAGGATCCTGCCAAAGGGATTTATCGAAAAAATGGCCGCAGGGATTTATAAGACTTAAAAGGTCTGGGGTCGGAGGTCTGGAGTATAACGGCATAGAAGCTCAATGGTTGTGCAGTCAGATGTTGATCTTTGCTTTTATGAATTGCCTCGATGCATGAGTGTCGGATGGTAACATCCAACACCACGCATAAAATGGATGGTATAGTTAATACTCTATCCACTCTGTGATTTTTTCTCTGTGAACTCGGTGGTAAAGAAAAGGTCTAGGTGCAGTCAGATGTTACCATCTGACTGATCGTGTACCTCATTTCCATGAATTACTCTTTTCAATGTATGAGTGTAGGATGGTAACATCCAACACCGCGGATTATAATAAAAACGGCTCCAGTAGCCTTTATTTGTACATCTCTGCCCTACTGCAACTCCTTCCAAAAAAAATATTTTAAAAAATTTCAAATAAAATTCTTTGGAATATTAAAAATATGTTACGTTTGTATTAAATACTACCAATCCTATAGACTATATCGAATAAAACAAACTTGTTTTATTTTCCTCCAGTACCGAACCACTCGCCAATGCGAATGTGCTGTTGCTGCGCATAACTCTATCTCCAATTTATCCTTTTCCTAAATCTTTTAATTTTTTACAAATGGCCACATCGTATCCAACCTTTACCTTATCTGAACAATTAACACAAGAACAGCTTGATTTTTTTAACACACATGGGTTTATCCATTTCAAGAATTTCATCAAACCCGAAACGGTTTCTTCCATTATCGACGCTTCTAAACAAGTAGAACAAAAATGGATACAGCAAGATATTAAAAAAATAAACGGCGTGCCGATTAAATACGGGAAAGATCTTGATGGCTCAGCAATTGTACAGCGTTTTGCTTTTATTAATCAACAGCATCAAACACTAAGCGGTCTCCTATTAGATCCACGCTTTAACGCATTGCTTCAATTGGCGGGCGATGGCGCGCGTTTAGGTACTGAAGAGAAAGATGGCATGGTGTTTAACCATTACATTAACGGACCAGAAAGCAAATTCAGTAAAATGGGCTGGCATACGGATGGTTTAAGGGATATTTTTTATGGCGCTAAACTAAACCCGATGCTGAATGTAGGCATCCACCTGAGTACCTTAAAACCTGAAAATGGCGGATTAAAAATTATACCTGGCACCCATAAACAAAGTATTTACCAGATGCTCTTTCGCAAAAAATATTTCTTAGATAATAAACCGGATGCTGAAGAGGTATCGATATTGCCCGAAGCAGGAGATTTAACCATCCATGATGGAAGACTCTGGCACAGGGTGGCAGAATCGGCCATTCGAGGCGAGGAAAGCAGGAGGCGTGTAATTTACGTACCCATTATCGCAGGTAAATACGCGCCAAAAAATGAGAATAGTCCAACAGTATTTTATCAGCGCTTCGCCGGAATTGTAAAATAAATTTATGTTATTTGCCCTATTGTTTACTTACCTGGTCAGATCGGGGAAGCTAAAGCGAATAACTGATTATTCTAAAGGTATTCCAAAGAAGATCAGTTTAAAATTTTACCGACCAGAAACAGCCATTCTCTTTGGCGTAATTTTGGCTGGCACTTAAATTGGAGGCTATTATTAAACTAAAAGAAGACCATTTAGATGGCAAAAGGGTATTTGCAGACCGTGAAAGGACAAATATTTTAAGAAAAGGCGAACAAGGGCTGATCCTTTTTTTGCTTCAAAGGGTTCCTAAGTGGATCACGCCCAATATGATGACAGGTATTGGCATGTTTGGATCGCTGATTGTGTTTTTAAGCTTTATTTTGGCTGTTTTTTATGCAAAAAGCTATTTGTTGATCGGAATTTTAGGTTTTATGATCAACTGGCTTGGTGATTCGCTTGATGGCCGATTGGCGTACTTTCGCAAAATCCCGCGCAAATGGTATGGCTTTGCACTCGATATTGTGATGGATTGGCTCAGCATTATCCTGATCGGTTTGGGCTATTATTATTACGCTAATGGTGGCACACAGATTTTCGCATTTCTTTTTGTGGTATTGTACGGTTGGTCGATGATTATTTCTCAACTGCGTTATAAAATTACAGGCTTTTACCAAATTGATTCTGGCTATTTAGGTCCGACGGAATTGCGCGTAATTATTTCGCTTATCTTAATTGCCGAAACCTTATTTACAGGTGCCATTACTTATTTCGCAATTGCTATGGTATCGCTGTTATTGGTTATCAATATTATCGATACGTTTAAACTTTTGAAAGCGGGCGACACTAAAGATGAGGAGGAGAAGGCATAATGACCTGGGCATCTGTTAAACTTTTTCTCAAAGCACAGGTATCTGCTTTTTCTGGAGGCGTTACTGATTATGGTTTAATGATTTTGCTAACAGAATGGTTGCATATTCATTTTACCATTTCGATCTTGATTTCTGGCACCATGGGTGGGATTGTTAACTTTTGCATTAACCGTTTCTGGGCATTTAAAAGCAACGATGGTTATTGCAGTTCTACAAGCGGACAGCTAATCCGGTTTTTTACAGTGGTTTTGGGGAGTATTTCATTAAAATCAGCAGGTACCTACTTATTGCACCGAAGTTTAAATCTGGATTATAAACTTGGCAGGCTTTTGATTGATAGTATTGTTTCTTATGGCTTTAACTATCCGCTGATGAAGTATTGGGTATTTAAAATCAATAAATTAGGCATTTCTGAAGCAGAAGAAGAAAATTATTTTGAAACACTTGGGGAAGAACAAAGAGCGTAATGGCATGCTTCTACCCTCACGGTATGTGCAGTATAATTTTCTATACCAAAATACATTAACAAACGTTTGCGCTTTATTTTTTAAATAAGAACAATTAGATGGTCTCTGATTGTCATCCTTTCAGGCGAGGTACAGCGTAGTCGAAAACCACGATCGCTTAACGAAGCTAAATCTAATTAGACAGATCTCCTTCCCGATTTATCATCCTACATGTTGACACATCTTCTTTATTCTTTTTCGCGTTATGCTAGCTTGCTTTAATAACACACAGGTTCTAACCGAAGAACGCCGTCAATCCCAAGAGCCGGAAAATCAAAAAAACAGGAGCAGTTCAGACAAACCGGCACTAACAAACCTGAAACGCAGTGGTTTTGTGTTCATAAACAACAATTCAAAGCTTTGAAAAGAATTGAACACAAAACGAAGTGCCACTGTTTTTTTGATGTGCGTGGGATTGTGCAAAAAGGCTCATTGCTGGATTGACAAAGCGCTTTGGATACTTTGGCGCTCCAAAGTATCATGCCCCGCGGCAAAGAGCGAAAAAAACCAACATTTGTTCCAAATTATTGTCTCTGAAGGAAGCAAGAGCAATTAATAGCAGGAAAGATGCTGAAATAAATTCAGCATGACGAGCGCCTTAAGAATATATACTAAAAAACAAATCCAGACTAACAAAAATGTGTACACTTTAGCCTTTAACGTAGTGACCGCGCTACAGTCGAGATGACGAACCTTATAAAGGTAAAAAAGATGTCCAGCCCAAACGATGAAGCATAAAAACTGAACACCTTGCCTTTACCTTATTAGTTTAATATTATTTTAGAGTCATTTATTCTATTTTGATTAATTTTCTTAATAATCTCTTCAAATTTCGATTCTTTGGCGACGTACTTATTTAATAAATCGATCTGATTTAAGCCCCTCACCAAGTTGTGCTCAGGATAATTTGTTTTATAGTAAATATCGCCATTTAAGAAATCGGCTATAAACCTTACCGCTTGCATGTAAATCATAAATTTACCCGAATAAATAAAGAACTGTTTTTCGGTAAAGGCCAAAACCTGATCCATTTCTTCCATATAACCTTTATGTATTGCGGCAAAAACGTCTTCTCTAATGGCTATTTTACTAAAATCCTTTTCCTCTTCATTGGCTTCTGAGAGATAAGTACGCATCATATCGCCCACATCGCTGATAAAGTATCCGGGCATTACGGTATCTAAATCGATTACACATAAGCCTACCCCGGTTTCGGCCTGTAACAGTACATTGCTAATTTTGGTATCGTGGTGTACAACACGTAAATTAAGCGCACCGCTATCTACCATGTGTACATACTGCTCTTCTATATTGTAATGTCTGATAATCTCTTCTATAGCAAATTTCGCCTCACTAATCCTTTCATCGCTAGCTTGTTCTAAAGCTTTTTTAAACTGCTCTACACGTAAAGGCAGGTTATGAAAATCTTCTATAGTGGGCTTTAATTTTTGTACATTGAAGGCACAAAGCATCCTGGTAAATTTACCAAACTGCTTAGCAGCGTGGTAAGCCTGCTCAGGCTGATGCACAAAATCAATAGAGCAAGAATTTTCCACAAATGGAAAAATCCTGTAAAAATGATCGTCAATAACCACAAAATCATCTCCATTTGTGGCCGTAATTGGGGCAACAAATAAATATTTAGGGGCTGTTTGATCAAGATATTTTTTTATTGTCTCAATATTTTGAGCAATATTTTGAGGCTGGCGAAAAACTTCCGTATTCACCTCTTGCAAGATATAGGCTAATTTTTCACTGTAAACTTTCCAGGTATGGTTAATTAAGCCCGAGCCGAAAGGTTCAATTTTAAATTTTTCTGCGTTAAGTCCATAAGCACCTAATACTGCTTGAAACATAAGATGGTAATATATATTTGAATAAAAATTGTTCCAGGCAAACCATTTGATCAACCTGAATAAAGTTGCTTATTAAATTATGCGGGTAAGCCATATGGCATTACCCGCAAACGAGACTAAAAACCACTATCGTCTAAAGCGAAAGTATTTTTTCGATCTTTCCATTTTCCTTTTGTAAAATCAGGGAATTTTTGTGGCATATTTCCTTCTTTTAACGATTTGGTAGAAAGTGGCATAATTACACTCATTGTAACTGAATCATAAACGTCAATAGGGGTTTGTTTTTTCTGTTTTACCGCCTGGATAAATCCATTAAATACAAACCAATCCATACCACCGTGACCAGCGCCTACAGCTTCTGCTTGATATTTTTTCCAAAGCGGGTGATCGTATTTATCAAACCATTCCTGAGCCGGATCCCATACATCATCTTTCTTCGATTTATGATCGATGTATACTGATTTGTTTACATCCATCCAAAGGCCCTTTGTTCCCTGTACCCTGAAACCGATAGAATATGGCCTAGGTAAGTGGGTATCGTGACTTAACAATACGGTTTCGCCGTTTGCACAGTTGATCATCGTAGTGGTAACATCACCGTTTTTATAATTAATTTTAGCGTTAGGATGGCCAGGAGAAACTTCTTCTACGTAAGCGGCCAAACCTCTTGCTTTAGAGCTGAACGATACCAGGCTGGTAAAGCTATTTCCCCTGTTAATGTTTGCATATTGCATTAAAGGGCCAACACCATGGGTTGGATATAAATCGCCATCCTGATCGATATTGAACTGCGTACGCCATTGTGCCTCGCTTAATGCTTTTGGCCCGTACTCTACCCCACCACCATAATAATCTTTACCGTTGTTAAAAAGTACGTTTCTTAAATTATGTTGGTAACCACCTTCAAGGTGCACCAATTCGCCAAAAACACCTTGTCTAACCATGTTTAAAGCCGCCATTACATCTCTGCGGTAACAAACGTTTTCTAAAGTCATGTAAGGCATGCCTGTTTTTTCTGAAGTGTTTACAATATCCCAGTGATCTTGAACACTTAAACCTGCAATTACCTCGCAACCTACATATTTACCAGCTTTCATGGCATCAACTGCCTGGTCGCGGTGAAACTGCCATGGTGTTGCAATAATTACGGCATCAATATCTTTACGGTCTAAAAGTTTTTTATAAGCATCTAAGCCACCGGTGTACTCTGTTGCCGCTGGTCTGCCTTTTTTGGCAATATAATTACGACAGATTTTGAGTGAACTTTCCTGGGTATCGCAAATTGCAACAATTTCTACATCGTCTCTTAAGGCACCTTCAGAAATATGGCTCATACCACGTGCACCCACACCGATATAACCTACTCTTACTTTTCCGCTGTCTGATGATGCAAATAAACTTCCGGTTGGCAGGATGGTTAAACCAGCAGCCGTAAATGCACCATTTTTGATAAAATCTCTACGTTCCATTTGTGTTATTTAATATTTATTGTTTAGTTTTTTAATTGATCCGGTTAATACTGAACAAACGTTTTACTTGCTATTCTTTCGCACTTTTTCGCGCCAAATACCACTCACTTACAGCGCATTAATGGGCTAAAGGTTTTTAAAAAGTTTTTGGCTAAAATATAATCTGTAATCTTTAATTCTTCCATTGGCATTATCCTGTCTGGGTAATAGCTTTAATCCATTTATGCTGTAATTTTTACCCAGGTCTATTACGATCTGGTGTGGTGGTTTTGGCGATTTAGATTCCCACTGCGTGTGCCAGATGCTGGTAAACTGCAAATCGAAAACATTAGCCGCATTTCCGTCATCGCCACCCAGTTCTTCACTATCGGCATATACTATTTTCCAATCGCTGCGCGGAATTTCGTTCCCCTTTTCATCAAGCAGTACAATTTCTGCAACCGTGGTATAAGGCTGTCCTTTTTGCTCGGATAGTGCTTCTAAACAAAAATAACGCGCGGTTACAGGTTTAAAACTAACCTGCTGCCATTTATTATCGTTCGCAAAACTGCCTTCGGCATAAGCTTGTTGTGCATCCGAAACCCATTTTTGGTTATCTTTTTTGTGCAGTTCGGGCTGTTTTTCGTTCACCACATCCAAAATGGGTTTATCTAAAAAGCTTAATGCAGGTTTTTCTGTTCCGAAGAGGTCGAACACCACCACTTCATTTTTGCCTTTTTTGAGCCAGCTGCCCGGTACAAGCATGGTTTGCGTCGGCCCGATATTCCAGTACCTCCCCAAACACATTCCATTTAACCACACTAGGCCTTTATTCCATTTACCCATATCGAGGTAAGTATCTTCTAATTTATCGGCATTAAAACTTCCTTTGTAAAAAGCAGCCGCAGCAGGTTGATTGCCAAGCTTTTCGTAACGGAGCGGAATATTTACCTCACCAAGCCTGATGGGATAATTTTTCCAGCCCTTTAAAACAGTCTGTTTTCCATTTTCGGTTAAGTATACCTCGCCATGGATCCCTTTCCGATCGAGCATCTGGTAGCCGTAGTTTACCCTGCCTGTGGCTTCTACCAAAACCCTTAATACACTTTTGCGCGTTCTGGCCGGAATTTCGATGCTGAATTTATTTTTTCTCCTATCCAGTTCGCCAATCTTTTTACCATCAATATATACCAATGCATAATCGTGAATGTCTTTAAACACCAGGTTCGATTTTTGGCCCGCGTTTAAATTTGTTTCGTATACCACACAACCAAAATCCTGGTCTAAATCTTCCATCAGCATTGCGGTATCGGCCAATACAGGTTTAGGCAGGTTTTTAGATAGTACAGCTATTGAGGAGAACGTAACCGTTTGTAATTGCTGGATCTTATTTGCTGCAGGTACATCTGGCAATACCTCTCCTTCTTGCAGGTAATTGGCAAATAACTTACGTATGGCGTAAAACTTTTCGGTTGTATTACCGGCCTCATCAATAGGTGCATCGTAATCGTAACTGCTGGTTTGCGGCAGGTAAGGCGGTGCATTGGCCCCACTGTAAGTACCAAAACTTGTTCCGCCATGCGCCATATAAATACTAAACGATGCTTTATTATCGAGCATGTATTTTAATTCGGCTACAATGCGTTGGGTATCGCCTTTGTGGTGCGGCCTGCCCCAGCTATCGAACCAGCCCGGGTAATATTCGCCACACATTAACGGCCCTGTAGGCTGTATGGCCCTTAAGGCTTTAAAATTAGCTTCTGGTCCGCTGCCAAAGTTTACCACTGCGAACAAACCTTCAGGGTGGTCGTTTTTTAACTGCGAAGGCCCATCGCAATGAAATAAAGGAACGGTAAAGCCAGCTTCTTGCAGATTGGCTTTAATGATGTTCATATAATCTTTATCGTTGCCGTAGCTACCATACTCGTTTTCTACCTGCACCATAATAATGTTGCCACCGCGGCTAATCTGCAATGGGGCAAGCTGTTTGCCTACGGCTAAAAGGTACTTTTTGGCTCTTTCTAAGAAATAGGGATGTTGTGTGCGCAAGCGGATGCTTTTATCTTTAAGCAGCCACCAGGGGAAACCGCCAAACTCCCATTCGGCACAAGAATATGGCCCTGGCCTTAATATTACATATAAACCAACCTCTTTTGCCAGTTTACAAAATTCGGCAGCATCGCTCTGCCCTGTCCAGGTAAACTGACCGGGCTGTTTTTCGTGTATGTTCCAAAATAAGTAAGCACAAACCGTGTTTAAACCCATTGCTTTGGCCATTTGCAAACGTTGTTTCCACTCGGCTTTTGGTATACGGGCAAAATGCATTTCGCCACAGCGTATTACATATGGCTTGCCATTAAGCTCAAAAGATTCGGCACCTATGGCAAAGGTGTTTTCTTTTTGGGCCCAGCTATTAATAGATAAGCTTATTAACAGCCCTAAAACAAGTGTTTTTGTAAGCAAATGGATACGCATTTGTGCTGGTTCTTTTCGGTTTTGTTGATTTGTATTCTTTAAAAGTAGAACAAGCAAACGAGCATTACAACATAAATATCAGCGCAAACGATTGACTAATTTTTGCGTTACCAATTATTTAAGCCCAAAGCAAACCGTCTATTTACTTCGCTTATTTAAGCTGTGCTGCAATGCCTTTAAAACAATTGCCTATTGCCTGGCAAATGGTAATAAAGCTTTTCGCCTTAGCCCTTTTACCGCTATCTTAAAGGCTTTACATTTTAAAGGCCATACTGTAGAAATAATAAAGAATATGAGGAAGTATTTCCACACAGGCAGCGCAAAATGGGGAAATATGGTAAACCAAACTCGTTTCGTTTTAAGCTATAAAAAGTGCACTTATTTTTTTTCAACAAAGCACATTCTCAAAAACAAGTGTTAGAAGTACTTAAAATGGGCTTTGCCATGTAAAACCGATGGAGTAACAAGCGCTTGCCTATTAAACATTAACGCAACATTAAAATTTGGTTAAACTTTTGTCTAACAAGTTATGAGCGGGTACCATCAGCAATAAAAAAGAAGATGAGCATTCGTGTTTATTTATTGTTTTTTCTAATAGCCCTCATATGGAAAGAAAACTCATCACCGAAATCAATATAGAAGACAAAGCCATAACACACTTTGATTCATTCGATCTGGAGCAACAATTTAACGGGCATCATTATTTCGAACTTCGGTTTAAGCAGAATCAGTTTGGCCTGCCGAGTTTAATCAATCTTGACGATAGCCGCGATTTTGTAGGTAAAACACTTACAGCCTCATTCGGATATCAGGTTAATGGACTACAAGAATTTGCTGGCTTGGTTACCAAGGTAGAACTCGCACAGAACCATGGCTACAATGGCGTTTTAATTGTAAGTGGCTATAGTCCTACTATTTTAATAGACCGTGGTCCGGATTTGGGTTCTTACTTAGATAAAGATCTAAATGAAATTGTAGCCCTAGCCACAAAAGATACCTCAGTAAATGACCTTAAAGTCACATGCAATGCCAGTAGGAAAAAACCTGTCGATTATCTTATTCAATACAAAGAAAGTGATTTTGAATTTCTGAACCGCTTATCGGGCGAATATCATGAATGGTTTTTCTACGATGGCAAACAGCTCAACTTTGGCAAACCAGATGAGCAGAAAGAAGTTGTGCTTTTTTATGGTCGGGATGTACAGAATATTCAGTACGCCATGGAAATTTCACCGATCAAGCATAAACGCTTTGCGTATAACCCTAAAGAGGATGGAATGCTGCACAGCGAAAGTACAGGCATAACACATGACATATACGATCTTGCTCATGCTATACAGGCTTCGAACCGCACTTATAGTAAAACATTTAACCAGCCTTCGCTCATCCGCGTAGAAAACAGTAACGACATTAAAAGCCATGTAGAGAATGAAGAAAAAGCTACCATATCAGAACTTCTAAAAATCAGTGCCACGGGAGATAATGCAGAACTAAGTATTAGCAATATTGCTGAAATTAACATGAGTGTTAAGCAGGGTAATGCTTTTATAACCGAAAGCCTAGGTAAATTCTTGATTACCAACATTCATCATCATATAGATGTTGCAGGCAGATATGAAAATACCTTTACAGGCTTGACAGCCGCCACCGAACGCATTATGGTAAAGAATTATAAAAAGCCAAATCCAAATATACTGTTGGCAGATGTAATGGATAATAATGACCCCGAAGGGCAAGGCCGGATCAAAGTAAAGTTTAAATGGGAATGCCAAACGAATGATATCACCGAATGGCTGAGGGTAATTACCCCAGATGCGGGAAGTAGTGAGCAAGTAAATACGAACAGAGGGTTTGTTTTTATACCTGAAGTTGGAGATCAGGTTGCCGTAACTTTTGAAGAAGGAAATATCGCCAGACCAATTGTATTAGGAAGTGTTTTCCATGGCATTAACGGCACCGGTGGTTACGAGTTTAATCATTTAAAAGCAATTGCAACCAGGAGTGGCCATTTAATAGAGTTTAATGATGCCGTTGGTACCGAAACAATTACCATTACAGATAAAAACCGAAATATTATACGCTTTGATACTAGTGCATCGAGTATTGAGATTTCTGCTCCCGAAAATATCAGTATCCGGGCTAAAAACATAGATATCAATGCCGAACAAAATATATCGATATCTGCTGGAGAACATATCTATAGTAACGCAGGTGGAAATATAAGCAGCAATGCTGGTGAAAATCATTCATTAATGGCCGAAAATATTACCATGGTAGCTAATGATAGTATTAATAAAACTGCTACACATATCGAAAAAACAGCAGAACAGATTAATTTGAATAGTACCCAAGAGAATATTGAATTTCATAGTGCCAAAGAGATCGTAAATAAGAGCGGCAGCAAGGTTAAATTATTTTAAGATGGGAACAATTAAATACATCAGCAAAACAATTACCGAAAATATAGGAAGTGCTAAATGGTTTTCTACCCAAGGAGGTATAAATTTTAATGCGACAAAAGAAGTAATTCTGCAAAGTAAATATAAGATAAAGTATGATCGATATGTGCCCTCAAAACAAACAGGGTAAACTAATCTTACCGTATTAATTAAAAACAAATGTATGCCCATGAATAAAATTGATTATAAATCTTTGGAAAAGCCTTTAAATATGCTTTTCAAGGTAGAAATCTCTGAAAAAACAGCATTTAAAGATGAGTATACCTTTAAACTTTTTGATATAGACATTTTACCAGATAAAACATCGTTTTGGTCTGGCCGTCAGAATATCGAAATTATACGCAAACAAAGTTTGATCGATGCGTTACCTGGTAACGATGCTGATTTATTCGTACAGCAGATTTCTGCAGCATTACATCAATTAACCTTAAAAATTGGGTTTAACGGAATACCAGTAAGTGTTGAAAAACAAAATGAGCTATGGCAAAAATGGTTGGCCATTAGAGAAAATGTGGCTAATACTTATACTGGAGATTGGATCGATTCGACCTTAATAACGGTTGACAAAAAGATGTTACCTAGTGAAGCATTAACCGAATATATCAAGCAAGACTTATTTCTTAACGAATATTTCAGAGGAGTTTATGATGCAAATTTTGTAGAAAACAATTTTAGTCAAAAAAGAGAAGTGTACGGTCTATGTCCTTTCCCTATCCCATTTAACGAAAAGTGGACACTTCAAACATCAGAGAATCAAAAACTGATTAAATTTTCTGGGAACTGGACCAAGAATGTTGATCAACCAGGATTTGATAACTGGTTAAAAACGAAGACAGATAATGATATGCCAGAAGTTAGTGTCGAAGGGTTTTATCAGATAGATCCAATTACTGGTTGGTGCAATGCCTTAGAAAGCACTTATTCATTAATAGCAAATAGTAGTTATATAAAAACACTAAAGATTACTTTAACAACCAATTAGAATTAGCCAAAATGGATTGGAGTACTGATGCTGAACCAACAAATAACGAAGAAAACCTAACAGATGATAAGATTACAGATAACCTAACTGTATCTATAGCATCAGACAGGCAAGTAATAGATGAGCCTAAACAAAATGGAAAAATTACCGAACTATTGGTATGTCATGGGGCTAAATGCACCTGCGATCAAGCGGTAGATCCCGCTCCGAAAAAGATGAACGTACTTAGCCATAACAAATATGTGATTAACGATAGTGGTGAAAGTAAATTTATTGCAACCACCTTAGAAAACAAAGTGCTTAACCTAAACTTTGGGCAATGCAAAGTACCCGACCCAAGTAAACCTGTACCCTGTACTGCCAGATTGCAATGGAAAGATTATTATGAAAAAGTAGAATTGCCAAACGGTGCTTATGTACTGACCAACAAAAGCACAGCTATTTGTACTGCAAAAGGTGGAAATGTAAAAATAGTTCAACATGGCCAGCAAGCCAACATTACTGCACAGGAATTAGAAAATGCCAAGGCTGGCAGTTGGGCCGCTGATGGTCCCCTGCTTACCGAAGAACTGATTCATACCGAACAAGCGGCAAAAAATGAAGATGAAGATGGTGCAACAGTAAAATCGATAATACCTTTATCTTACCACGATCAACAACCGCTCAATACGCCTATTACTTTTAAAGCCGATTTTGCTGGCAAAGCAACCGGTGCAGATAAGCAAGGAGTAAACTGGGTAGTCTATGATACAAATGGCATCCCCTTGCAATTGCGAAACGATGCAGGCGAAACCCTCACCATTACCTTTAAGAAAGTTGGCACCTATTTAATTGAAGCTTATGGCAAAACCAACGGTGATAAAAGAATAACCAGGCCTTATACCATTAAAGAAAACGAGATTGAAACCGTGACCACAGTTGATGGAAATACAAAAGTAAGAATAAATGTACCTATAACCTTTAGGCTTCAAAGCCTTTTTCAGTCTGTGGCCCTACCAGGCGACATCAGTACTATTACTTGGGAGGTAACCAAAACAGGAGGAATTGGTATTCCTACGCTATTAACCCAGACAGGGAACATCACTCAGGTAATCTGTAACGAAGAATGCAGCTATGTGGTATCTGCATGTTTTAATGGTATTCCAAAACAATCAAAACAGATACAGGCTTTAAAAAATGATATTACTTCAATCATCACTTCGACACAAAGCACAAGAATAAAAGAAGAGATAACTTTTAGCGTAAAAGACCATTTTAAAATATTGCCCACGTTACCGCAGGAAATTGCTTCTGTAAAATGGATATGCAAAGATATTGATGGTAAACCAGTTGAAGTTTTTAAGTCAAAAATAGGTGAAACCATAACCCATCAATTTGACGAACCGGGTGAGTATACTGTGCAGGCATATATGGTACAACCAAGCGCAAAAGTAGCGGTTAAAATAATAGTTGCACAGCCCGAAGTTATATTGGCACAGTGGGAATATCCCGAAGGTGGTAAAAAAACAAAAACAGGCTGGGGCGAACCAAACCATGCCTACATTAAATTTAAAGCGGCAGAAGGTTTAATTGTAAATTTAGAATATGGTTATTTAGATCACAGCAGCAAAGCGAGAGCCATCCACGTGATTACAGGCTTCAGAGTCCCTCAAAATCAAATATTAGATTTAGAGAAATACAATTTCATCCCCAATGCAGATAAGTATCAAAAACTGCTAAAAGAAGGGACAGCATTTTACTTCAAAGTATACTCGACTGATAAAAAATATGAAATCTTAAATGGGAATATTCCTCAACCGCTGCAAAAACTAAAACTGGTTACCAAAGAAGAAATTGTAAGCATCGAATTTTTAACCGACAACAAACCGGTTATCCAAGCACTATACGGCAGCAAAATGAAATGCCGCATCCGCACGCGTAACCTAAGTGCAAAAAATGTATCTGTAAAAATTTACAGAAAAGAAAGCCGCCTTGGATTCGACAATTTAAGGAAAGATACACTTGTACACCATAAAGAATACCCTTTAAATGATAACGGTATTGTTGAGTTTGATTTCATATTGGCCAAAAGCTGGGAGAAAAGTTATAGTGAAAAACTGCATCGTTTTTATGCCATGATAGAAGAAATGGAGTTTTTAGGAACAAGCAATACTTTAGTAGCCTTTAAAAATGATGTACCAGCAAATGGAGGGAAAGCATTGGTGGGCGTGGGGAATCAGGAAGACAACAGTCATAGTGATTGCCCCAGATGTAATAAAGACATTACTACGGTAGAACTAAAACAAATATTTAAAGATGCTGATGATGCCACGCTCACAACGGTTGCCATCACCTACAACAAATACATGGCCGATCTTGGCCTGAATACCTGCTGGGTTAAAGCACATTTTTTTGCCCAGATCCGGGTAGAATCCGGAACTAAACTGCATTTGAAAAGCGGAGAAAACATGAATTACAGTGCAGATACGCTGATCAACGGTAACTTAAATAAAAAAACTGGAAAAAGGGACAATCCGCCTTTTTCGTATTTTACAAAACATAAAGAAGATGCCTATAAATATGGAAGAACCAAAGATCATGAAGCAAATCCGCAAATGATTGCGAATCTTGCTTATGCGGATAAAAACCGCAGTGTTGGAAATAGAATTGGCAATACACAGGAAGGAGATGGCTGGAATTTTAGGGGAAAAGGCTTGATACAACTAACAGGAAGAGAAAATTATAGCAAAGCAAACACTTATACTTTAAAATATGAGCAGGTGGATATCCTTAAAAATTCTGATATTGTAGCTAAGGATATTAAAATTGCGGTACTAACTTCAATGGCGTTTTATAAGTGGAATGGGTTGATTACGAAATCAAATGGGGCACTAGAAAACAAACCAATTTCACAAGGAATAGGTAACGAAGTTGGAGACAGTTATACACTAAAGCAAAATACTTTTGATAATTATAGTTCTAAAGTATTTAAGGTAGGTGAATGTAGCTGGAAAAATATTGACATTAAAATATTGGGTAATCGCGCGCCTTGGATGGAAATAGCATTAAATGAAGCTAAAGTAATGAGAGGTTGTTTGGAGTCAGAAAATCCGATGTATACAAAAGCAAAGGAATACTTGTCTTATTGCAAAAACACTGCTGAGCCAACAAATGGTGAACAAGGTGCATGGTGTGCAGCTTTCATGAATTGGTGCATTAGCAAAACTAAAAATGCAAAAACTAAACTTCCATATAGTCATTTAAATTCAGCCTCATCCTTAGCTCCTATAAGTAATTCTAAATACAAGAAAATACCTGAGCCCATATACGGTTGTTTTGTCGTTTACAAACATACTGACGGTAAACATGGACATACAGGATTACTATTTGGAAAAAACACCAGTGGAAAATATATACTTCTCGGTGGCAATCAAAATGATTCAATCCGATTTAGTGAATATGGTGATTATACAAGTAAAAGTAAGCAGAAAAAATTATACGGCTTTTATATACCTGTGGATTACACTATTAAAGACATAGATAAATTAAATAGCAATGATATTTATGGTGATATACAAGCATTAAATATAAAAATTGGCATTAAAAACAAACCGGATGGAAAAACTAATTAAAAGAAATCATATGTACATTAAAAAAACGTTAATCTACTTCTCTATTATTTTATTATTAATTGCCTGTAAAAATAAGCCCGCTAAAAACAATCAAATAGTTAAAGAAACAGAAATGAATTTAACAAAAAATGAGATTAACGAAATTAAACAACATCTTGAATATMAAAAACAGATGGTAAGTGATGAACTAGATCCAGAAGATCCATATGAATTGACACCTAAAGATTTAGAGTTAGCATCAAAAGTATTACTTCTAGGATTAAAGAATAGTGGTTATAAAGTAGTTAACGATGAAATATTTTATCAAAAGATTAATGAAATATTTGGCATAAAGAACTTAAAAAGTTCTAACAAAATAAATATAACAGACAACTACATTACTCTCTTTGGTCAACAGTATAAAGATTATAAAGAATTATTAAATAGTGAGATGGATGTTTTCGCATATAATGAAAATTATTATTTAATGAGAAAGGAGCATTTATTTACCGAATTTCAAACGCTAAAAGACTTGATTAAAATAAACGATGATAACACTTTTAAAATCACAATTCGACCTTCTCAAGTTCACAGAAATAAATATATCTTCAATTATGACCAAGCTAGTTTAGCATGGCTTTTAAATAACGAAAAGTATTTCCTGACCGCACTTTTAACAAACTTTGGCTATGACAAGGAGCCAAAAATAAATAAAATGGTATTGGATTCCATTTATAAAGAACATACACAAGCAAATCCCACAAGAGGTCAATACATTGCAAATTTATTTTTTGTTAAAGACAGCCATAATAAATTACAAATCAGAAAGAATCTGTTGAAATATGTAGAACATAATACCAGTGCTACTGATAATCGCTTTATTTACGCACTAAGCTACTTTATCTTTACACTCTATGATGGAGATTCAAAAGACAATAGCTATAAAATCTTCGACGAAGATCCTTCTAAAAAATTTACTCCTGTAGAAAAAGCCGAAATAGTAGCCAACATTGCCAATATCGAAAACCCTGCTAGAGAAAAATATAAATCTCCAGAATCATCAGATGTATGGAACATTCCTGGTTCTTCATTATACAATCTTTCTGTTTCACACCCTGAGGTAATCAAAATAATAGAAGAACACAATTATTTTGGTTTACCAAAAATGAAAGAGATTATTGCAAAACTACAGGAAGAAGCACCGCCTACAGGTGCCGACCCGGAATAGGTAAATTATTAACTAGAGTAAATCCATATGCGTGTTATGAGTTTACTATTTAAGCTTCTTAATTACACTAATGGTGTATACCAGTAAATAGGAATACACCATTTATCGTTTCAGTTAGCTAACCAGCAACTTATATTATCGCACCCTCGGTTTATACTACCAAAACCATATTTATCCGCAGCCAAAACCCATACTAAATGCATTATTTTGGCTGTTGATATTTATTTATCCGCAGCCAAAATTGTATATTTTAAGTATATTCTGGCTAAGGATAATTTTATTAATAGGGCGGGTTATATGGCCAAGAACCACAAGCCACTCACCAATAAACCCGGTAGCAGCGGAAATCCTTTTTATTGCATAAGTGCACCCCTCCTATTCTTGCTGCTGGTTGCGTAAAATTTGCAATAAAAAGATTGGAGTGCATAACGGGGCTACAGCGCCCACGGAGACATGAATGTTCGTTTTCAAATAAAAATGCACAACTAATTGCAGCCTAGCCCAAACCTGCCGATGAAAATCGGAACATGTAATAGAAGGTATTTTTAATAGTCGAAACAAAAAACATTTGTCCTTCGACAAGCTCAGGATGACAACGTTTTTTGTTCTTCTAATTTGCAAAATAGCCCCCAACCCCTACAAAATTATGAGGGAGTTGGAGGCTACAAATAAGGTCTTCGACAGGCTCAGACTGACATTTTTAAAAAAAAATCAACTAAAAGCCGAAACCCTCTGATACAACTTCCTGTACCTTACTTTTACGGAACTCTTTCATTGATTGTGGCTCTTTGGCCTCAAGCGTGGCAAAATCTACCACACCCGTTCTTTTTGCCCAGTCGAAATAGGCTACCGATAACCTGCTCACCACATCGTGGTTTTGCCTGGCTACGTTGGTGATTTCGCCACGGTCGGTTTCTAAATTATACAGTTCCCAATTGTAGCCTGGCCAGGTAGATACCAGTTTCCATTTGCCAGCACGCACTGCACGATTGCCTGCACGTTCCCAAAATAGCGGTTCATCGCGTTTCAGTTCGTTATCTTTACCAAACAATACCGGCAACAAACTTTTACCGGCCAATGCATTGGGTGTAATGCCCTGATAGCTTTTAGGATAGGTAGCCCCGGCCAGATCGTAAAATGTTGGGGCAATATCGATAATATGCCCGGTGCCTTTTTTAATACTGCCCGCTTTAATTTTAGCGGGGTACCAGGCAATAAACGGCGAGCTGATGCCACCTTCGTACATGTAATCTTTAAAGGCTTTTAATGGCGAATTTGAAGCATAAGACCAGTTTTTACTCTGCGACTCGTACGAACCAATGGTACCTACAGGGCCCGAATTGCGCACCGCACCTTTATACCATTTTACCAGATCTTCTGCAGGGGCACCATTATCAGAAATAAACAGGATGATGGTATTTTTATCGGCGCCGGTTGCTTTTAACTTATTTAATACCTGGCCAATGCCCTGATCTAAACGATCGACCATGGCGGCAAAAATCTCCATCTTTTTGGCCCACTGGCTACGCTGATCGAACGATAGTTTGTTCCAGTTGTAGATATCGGCATCTTTTTCAGAGACCGTAGAATTACCATCAATAATACCCAGTTCTTTTTGCTTTTTAATTCTTTCGGCACGGAGCACATCCCAACCTTTATCGTAGCGGCCTTTGTATTTGGCAATATCTTCTGGCAGTGCATGCAGCGGCCAGTGCGGCGCGGTATAGGCTAAATACAGGAAGAAGGGTTTGTCTTTAGCGCTTTGATCTAAAAAGTTTACTGCATTCTCGGTAATTACATCGGTTTGGTAAAATTTACCCGCTTCTAAAGGATAGGGTTTCCCGTCAATGGTGTAGGCACGCTTTTTACCCCCTTCGTAATCGCCCTGATCGAAATAACTTCCATTTTCGGACATCATTACGTGATCGAAACCACGCTGCCAGGGAAAACTCACTTCTTTACCGGCAACATGCCATTTACCCGACATTAAAGTATTGTAACCCTGGGTTTTTAAAACCTCTGCCAGGGTAAGCGATTCTTTATTAAGATAACCCTGATAGGCCGGAAGCCCAAGATCGTTGGCGAAATACCCCACTCCTGCTTTATGCTGGTACTGCCCTGTTAATAAGGAAGCACGGGTTGGCGCACAAATGGAATTGTTATAAAATTCTTTTAACCGAAGGCCCTCGTTGGCGAGACGATCTAAATTGGGTGTTTTAATTTCTGAGCCATAGGCGCCAAGATCTGAATAACCCAAGTCATCGGCCAGGATAAGGATAATATTAGGCTTTGACGGCCTGGCATTTTGTGCAAAACCCTGTATGGCCAATAATGCGCCTACACAGGTTAATATAACTTTGTTCATCTTTTTCTTTATTTAATGCTAAAAATTCTGATTGCCTCTATTATTTCCTTGTGCAGGCCGGGCGGGTGCGGTTTTAAGCAATTCGTAATCTACTACCCCATTTTCTGCAGCCCACTTTACATAAGCGGCTTTTAACTGTGCTACTATTTCGGGGTGTTGAGCGGCTACATCGGCATTTTCGGCCCTATCTTTTTCGATATCGAAAAGCTCATATTTTTCGGTTAAACCTGCCGGAGAAACGAGTTTCCATTTGCCCCACCGTACGGCTTTGTTGCCACCACGTTCCCAAAACAAAGGTGCAGCGCGCTGAACGGTATCGGTTGATCCGCTAAGTAATGGCAACAAACTTTTACCAGCGAGGGCATTGCTGGTTATGCCGTTTAACTGTTTTGGATAATTGATACCCGCCAGTTCGTAAAAAGTTGGGGCAAGATCGATCAGGTGACCTGTGCCTTTGGCAATTGTTCCGGCTTTGATTTTATTCGGAAACCAGGCAATAAAGGGTGCACTAATGCCACCTTCGTACGGAGCACCTTTATAATTACGGAGTGGCGAGTTACCCGTTTGCGACCAATTGCTGTTCTGCGTTTCGTAAGATCCGGCTGTACCAACGGGCCCAGTGGTGCGTTGGGTATAAGGTCTGGTACCATTGCCGCCCTGAGCACCATTATCTGAAATAAAAATGATGAGGGTATTTTCGTCCTGCTTAAGTTCCTTTAATTTAGCCAGCAAACGGCCAACACCCTGATCTACATGATCGATCATAGCGGCGTAAACTTCCTGGCGGGTTTGCCAATATTCCTGTTCATCATAAGTTAATTTGTTCCAGGGTTTTACCTGGTCATCATGCACGGCAATTTTCTGATCACTACCGATAAGGCCTTTTTTAATGGCATTGCGGTAACGTTGTACGCGTAGCGAATCCCAACCTAATTTATATTTGCCTTTATATTTGGCAATATCGGCAGGAAGTGCCTGAAGTGGCCAGTGCGGTGCATTGTAGGCCAGGTATAAAAAGAAAGGCTTTTTAGCTTTTTGCTGATCGTCTAAGAAACCCAGGGCGTTATTGGTAATCTCTTCAGTTAAATATTTTCCTGGTTCAAGAAAATACGGTTCGTTATCTTTAACCAAGGGTACGGTTTCAGTTCCTTTTTCTCCGATTTCGTAATAATTGCTGGCGCCACCGATAAAGCCAAAGAAATGATCGAAACCGCGTTGGTTTGGCCATTGGTTCCGATCGTCGCCCACGTGCCATTTACCCGCCATAAGTGTGGTGTAACCGCCTGATTTAAGTACCTCGGCCAGGGTAAGCGATTCGCGGTTCAGAAAACCCTGATAGGCTGCCAGCCCAAGGTTATTGTTAAAAAAGCCAACACCAGCTTTATGCTGGTACTGCCCGGTGAGCAACGATGCCCTGGTTGGTGCACAGATCGAATTGTTGTAAAATTCTTTCAGCCTTAAACCACCTGCAGCGAGTTTATCTAAATTGGGGGTTTCTATTTCAGTTGCCCCGTAAGGGCCAATATCTGAAAAGCCAAGATCATCAACCAGTACCAGTACGATATTGGGTTTTTGCTTTTTCTGGGCCGAAGCAACCTGTACAGCCAATAAGCCAAAAGCCAACAGGCATGCTTTCGCTATGGGCAAAGTGGAATATTTTTGTTTAAAATTCATGTGATTAAATTTTATTATCCGAAATAAGACGATTAATAGTTTACCCAATCTGGGTTCTGTTTTAATTTAGGGTTGAGGTTAAGCTCGCGTTGCGGAATAGGGAAATGGATGTGGCGCTTGGCCGCTAAAGTTTTTCCGGCTGCTTTGAGTGTGGCTACGTAATAATCGGCTCCTCTTCTGGCCAGATCGAACCAGCGCTGGTATTCGAAAACCAATTCCTTTCTGCGCTCCTGAAAAACAGCATCTCTAAACTGATCTACAGTTAATGCCGGAGAAATATCGGCCAGTTTAGCAATACCTGCACGCTGGCGTACTTCATCTATTGCGGCATAGGCTGCTGCATTTGGCCCATTATTTACTTCATTTAAGGCTTCAGCATAAATTAAAAGTACTTCTGCATAGCGGATAATGGGTAAATTTTTAGAAGACTGCGATTGATTCCCTACCACTGCCGGATCGTAATATTTATTAAACTGCGGCGAAAAAGTGTATAACTGACCATTTGTAGGGCTTACCATCTGCGTAACAAAGGTTATGGCCTTTCGGGTATCGTTATCGGCAAAACTGGTATACAAACCGCCAGCGGTGTGCAGGGCATCGGCATAATCGCCATTAATACCGGGCACATCTGCCGGGGCCGAACGGCTGGCCAAACTGTTGCCCTGAAAACCTGCGTTACCTACAAACTGTGCCGAGAAGATATGCTCTTTACCATTTTTGGTGGCTACATTAAACACATCGGCAAAATTTGCAAACAGTGAATAGTATTTACTATCGATTACCTCTTTACTTTTTTGTAAGGCATTTGCCCACTCTTTATGGGTAAGGTATACTTTTGCCAACAGACTTTTGGCTGCGCCTGAAGTTGCCCTTCCTAAATCTTTGCTGCTATATTCTGCCGGTGCAGGTAGCGATTCTGCATCTTTTAAATCCTGAATTATCTGTGCATATACCGCAGCCTCGGGCGCATTGGGTACATATAAATCTTCGGGTGCTAAAGAAGTATTTTCGTGCAGTACAATGGGTACATCGCCAAACCAACGCACCAGGTTAAAATAATGTAAAGCCCTTAAAAACTTCGATTCGTTAATTAAGCGTTTTCTAACAGTTGAGCTAATTTTCGCCTCATCAATCAAAGCAATTTTATCGATGGCAATATTTGAAGCATTAATGGCATCGTAACTTTGTTTCCACAGCTGCTCCATCCTATCGTTCGATGAATCGTGAGTTAAGCCAGATATGGCCCTAACGTGTGCATTTCTGGCCCTTGGGCCTGCTTCATAATCGTCGGTAGCCATTTCTACCCCAATCTGCATTAAACTGTTGTAAAGCGATTGGCCACTTTCGTAAAGTTTACGGTAATTGGCCGTAACAGCAGAAACCGCCTGACCTTCGTTTTGGTAAAACTGTGCAGTAACAAGCACAGCATCGGGATCTTCTTCTAGCTTGGAGCAGGCCGAAAGTGCTACTGCTAAAATGGATGCATATATTAAGTTTATCTTTTTCATTGCGATATAGATTAAAATGTTAATCTTAAGCCAGCCCTAACCGATCTGGCGATGGGGTAAATCCCGGCATCAGTTCCTGGCGATACATTACTTCCAGAGGTAATTTCGGGATCGAAGCCTGAATAGTTTGTCCAGGTAAGGAGGTTCTGCCCGGCTACATAGAAATATACATTTGATAACTTTGCCTTAGCAGCGATCTTTTTTGGCAAGGTATAACCCAGTGATACATCTTTTAACCTTAAGAAAGAACCGCTTTCGATAAAACGATCGGAAAACACAGGTGCAGGATCTAATTTGGCCCTTGGAATGGTTTGACTTGGATTACTTGGTGTCCACCGGTTTAAAGCGGTAGCTGAGGCATTTTGCTGCCCGGTAAACAGCTCCAGGGTTTGCATATTCGAGTTTAAAATACTGTTGCCATACGAGCCTTGTATAAATATTAACAGATCGAAACCTTTATATTCAAAATTATTGGTTACGCCAAAAATGAAATCGGGTTGTGCATTGCCAATAATGGCTTTATCTGCAGCGGTTGTAAACAAACCATCGCCATTAATATCTTTGTACAATCTATCGCCAGGTTTTGGCACGGCGCTACCCGTATATTTACCTTTAGTAACTTCTTCACCAGTTTGCAGGATTCCATCGGTTACATTACCATAAAAGCTGCCTAAGGGTTCGCCAACTTTTACAATGTAGTTCCCGCTGATGTACGACTGTGCGCCATTACCAATACTCAGCACTTCATTCCGGTTAACAGAAAAGTTTAAATTGGTATTCCAGATAAATGCGCCGGTAAGGTTGCGGGTATTCAGGCCAATTTCAAATCCTTTATTCAATACCGATCCATAATTCTGTAGCGATGTACCATAACCAGTTGTCCAGGGGATCTCTACATTTAATAATAAATCTTTGGTTTTCTTGTAATAACCATCTAACGTTAATTGGACGCGGTTGTTAAAAAAGCCGATATCCAGGCCAGCATCGTATTGATGGGTAGTTTCCCAGCCCAGTTTATCGTTCGCAATGCGGTTAGGTGCAAAACCCATGGCGGTGGTGCCACCAAAAACATAGTTGAGACTGTATAAAGTTGCCAAAGACTGGTATTGACCAATCTCCAGGTTTCCTGTTGTACCGAAACTGGCACGGACCTTAAGCTCACTGATTGTTTTTTGTAAGGACTCGAAAAATTTCTCATTACTGATTTTCCATGAAGCTGCTGCCGAAGGGAAGTAACCCCATTTGTTTCCTTTCCCAAAACGGGAAGAACCATCGGCACGGATGCTCGAGGTTAAGAAATAACGGTTATCGAAACTGTAATTTACCCTGGCCAGGTAAGAATGTAATACCCATCTCGTGGCATCAGAATAAGGCGCTACCAAGGTTGCACCACTTTGTAAGCTGTTAAAGGTTAAATCGTCGGTTACAAACTTCTGGGCATTTGCCCTGGTGGTTTCACTGGAAAATTCCTGTTGCGTAAAACCGATTACAGCATCTAAAGCATGTTTACCAAAAGCTTTATTGTATGAAAGGGTATTCTCATTTAACCAGGAATAGGAATTATAAGTTCCCTTTCCGGCAGAACCACCAATGGTACTTCCTTCATAAATGGTTGATGGGATATAATTCTTCTCATTTACACTATTTACATCAGCACCAAGCAATACTTTTAAATTCAGTCCTTCAATAATAGTGTATTCTCCAAATGCTGTTCCCAAAAATTTATTGGTGGTTGATTTATTAATTTGCTCTTTTAATGAGGCAATAGGGTTGGCAAATATATTTTCGAAAGGATTACGGAGGGTGTAAGCACCAGAAGCATCGTAAATGGAAGCAGTAGCAGGCATAATCAACAGGCCATTGATGATCCCCGAGGGAGATACATTGGCATCGGCCTTACTTCCGGTAATACTTGCACTTACTTTAAATTTTTCGAAAGGCTGGGCATCTACATTGGCCCTGATACTGATCCTCGAATAATCGGTGTTCTTTAAAATACCGTCCTGATCAAAGTAATTCCCCGAAATGAGATAACGTGTTTTTGGGTTACCGCCACTGATGGTGAGTTGATTGTTTTGTGTTGGTGCACGTTCGAATGCTTCAGCCTGCCAGTCTGTTCCCGCTCCTAACTGATCAATCTGCGCCTGACTCAAATACTGGAAACGGCCTTTGGTTGGGTCGGTATCGTACAAAGCATCGTTCCGGAGCAAAGCAAAATCGTGTGCATTTAAGAGGTCTAACTTCTTTCTTAACGATTGCGTACCATAACTTCCTTCATAGGTAACCGCACTACGATCTGCTTTTCCTTTTTTGGTGGTGATGATCACGACACCATTAGCTCCCCTCGAACCATAAATAGCCGTTGCAGAAGCGTCTTTTAGAATATCAACCGTTTCAATGTCAGAAGGATTAATACTGGCCAAGGGATTAAGTGGCGTACCACTCAACGTGCCTGCCGAAGCCGAACTATTGTACAAAGGAAATCCATCAACTACATATAAAGGTTCATTTCCGCCTTGTACAGAACTTCCGCCCCTTACACGGATACTTACGCCACCACCCGGCTGACCGGATGTTTGGGTAACCTGCACACCGGCAGCAGCACCCTTTAACAATTGATCTACCGAACTTAAGGGTTGTTTCAATGCCGACTTAGAAATGGAAGAAACGGAACCTGTAATGTCGCTTCGCTTCTGCGTGCCATAACCCACTACCACCACATTATCAAGTTGGTTGGCAGCTTCTTCTAGTTTAATTTCAATCGGACTTCCATTTGCTATGATTTCGATGGTTTTATAACCAATGTAACTTACTGTTAGGGTATAAGGAAACTTCTGTCCGGTTACGAACCTAAATTTGCCTTCATTATCGGTTGCTGCAGAGTGGGTAGTTCCGTTAATGCGGATCACTACACCTGGGATTGGCTCTTTAGTTTTCGAATCGGTAACCAAACCGCTGAGGGTAGAGTTAATGAGCGGTACGGTTTGTGCTTTAACCGCAATTGAAAAAATAAATTGAGCGATAATCAACATTCCTAAATGGCGCAAGGTGCGTAAGGAACGGACTGATAATCTGGATCGAACAGGCTTTTCCTGCCCGAAAACTGGTAACGAGACTTGCGAAGCCGACCCATAGGGCCACCTGACTTCTTCAAATTTTTGCATACTTTTGTTTAGGGTTAAGTGGTAAATTGATTCAGGTGCCAACGCCAATTGAAGACCTGTTTCGATGATTTAATCCAGGGGAGATACATTTGTGTTTCCCCGTTTTTATATAGTTTAGTTTATAAAATTCTTATATGCTATCCTCCTATTGTTTAATGGTTTGTTTTTCCTTTATCAATACCATGCCTGCTCATTTCTTTCCAAATGAATTTTGTTCTGCGTATCTGTTAAGTAATATCGGATCTGGCTTGAAAAAACCAGACAAAGGAATGATTACAAGAGATGTCCTGTAAAATAAGGCAAGGTTCATAATAAGGGTGTAAATTTGGTTTTTGACTAGTTAAGTCAAAGCATTATTGTTGAGCGTTTGGCCATTTAGAAAGCCATTTTACTATAAATTTATGCGCAACAACAACGCATTCGCATTGATTCGTGGTAATTCGAACAGTAGATAGCGTAGGTAGAAAATGAAAGAAAGTAAAATTTATTCATATCGTTATTTGCAGGTGGCAGGCAAATATAATATTTAATTCTATAAATCCTATAGAATTTATAGATTAATAAAATTTTATTTACTCTAGATTGTTCAGTATAAGGATTTAACGTCTTAAAACATTCCTCTAATTAAGGTTAAACAAAAAATGTCGAGAAAACACGATATGCATCTCGACAATCCAAAATAGAAGCTAAAATACCTCTACTTACCTACTTCTATAATTTTAAAGCTTCCAGGAATACGATGTGGACGTTGGTTGGCATCCGTACTTTTTTCGAAGGCTGCCGTTGGCAGAAAAAGGTGATGACTAGTCAAATCAATGGCAATGGTTCTTGCTCCTACTTCTGTTTTTACAGTTTCCTGTACAATAAACTTATTAGCTGAAACCTCTTTTACCACTGTTATGTTGCCTTCTCCATTAGCACTGTAAGCTAATTTAGTAGCCGGATCGAAGACTACACCATCACAATTATTACCAATCGGTAACGAGGCAATCTGTTTGCCTGTTTTGGCATCCAGAATAAGCATCACTTTGTTGGCACAAACCGTAAACAGTCTTGATGTTACACGATCGATAGCTAAGCCAGATGGCTCTTCTCCACCCTTTAGCTTGTACCTGGATAAAACTTTATTGGTATTTGTATCAAAACAAACAATTTCTCCGGTATCTTCAATATTTACATATACTTTTCCTTTCCCATCTGAAACCCCAGCTTCGGGTTTGCCACCTAAGGGAATCGTTGCGATAACCCGATCAGTTTGTGGATCGATAATGCTGGCATCACTACTTTTGCCGTTGAATACGATTACTTTTTTGCTATAATCATCAAAGAAAGTAGCATCAGGATTCTGCCCTACTTTAATTTGCGTCGATACAATGAAGTTATTCAAATCGAAAACGGTACAAGTGCCTGCTTTGCCATTAGTGGTGTACCCTTTGCCGAACGGGCCTGCAATTGCAATTCCATGTACACCAAGTGTATTGTGGATCACACCTACCGAATCGCCATTGTTCTTATTTAATATATTTACCTGATTGCCATGAGAAACAAAAAGATTGTTGTGCTGCTGATCGATGCTCACATAATCCCAACCCCCATCGCTTTGTATTTTATGGACTGCCAATACATGCAGGCTACTTTTTTGTTGGGCATTTGCAGCAATTGACATTGCAAAAAGAACCACAATGCTTAATAATTTCTTTTTCATTTTTTTAGTTTTAATATTCTGAGGATATGGATTTAAAATCTATTACGCTTCAACTGGATCTCCTTCAGGTTTGGCCGATTTGTAGAATCGCCTGATCAAGCTTGGTAAAGCAATGAGCAATAAAGGCATGGCTGCTATAAAACCGCCAATTACGGCTATAGCCAACGGTTGATGCAATTGTGCACCAGCTCCAATACCTAAAGCCAAAGGCATTAAGGCGATAATTGCCCCAAGTGCAGTCATTAATTTTGGTCTTAACCTGGTAGAGATGGCAAAGGTTATGGCATCATCAACACTTTGCTTGGCAAGGGATTCTTTAAACTGTAAAAAGGTAAATATGGCATTCTCGCCGATAATACCCACAATCATAATCAACCCTGTATAACTGCCTACATTGAGTGGTGTATGGGTTAAAAACAAGGCTAAATAACTCCCTGAAATGCCCAGTACCGAGATCAATAAAATGAGAAAGGCAATTTTAAAATCTTTAAATAGAAATAAAATTACGCTAAACACCAACAAACTCGATGCGATAAGAATGGTGAGCAGTTCGGAGAACGATTGTTGCTGTTCTTTATATGCACCACCATATTCGATGTGGTAACCCGAAGGCAGGTTTACATTGGTATTTACAGCTTTCTGAAGATCTTTCATTACACTTCCCAGATCGCGGTTATCGAGCCTTGCGGTAACTACCCCAATGGTTTGCAGGTTTTCCCTAGCCACTTCGGCAATTCCTGCTTTAAGATCAACCCTGGCCATTTGCTGAATGGACACCGCTGTTCCATCAGGCAAGAAAATTTTAAGCTTGTTGATATCGGCCACGCTAAAAGTCCTGCTTCCGGGGTACACCATGCGGATGGGTGAAAGCTGTTGTTTATCGTATAAATCGCCTATTAAAGTCCCCTGCATTGCGGTTTGGAGCTGCGATTGAAAAGATACTGGACTAACACCATATTGTGCCAGCATAGTAAAATTCGGTTGAATATTTACCGTTGGCCCTGAGCGCACAATACCATCAAACACATCTGCTGTACCACTTACGTGCGAAACCAGATCAGCTACCTTTTTAGATAAAGCCTGCAGTTTTTCCTGATCATTGCCAAAAATTTTCACCTCGATGGGTTGTGTGGAACTCATTAGATCGCCTAACATATCACCAATTACCTGCCCGAAATCGATTACCAATGCAGGTTGTGTATTTTCGATATGCGTGCGGATCTCCGAGATCACTTCTTCTGTGCTTTTTGTCCTGTTATGCTTCAGCTGGATCAGGTAATCGCCAGTATTTGGTTCGGTAATAAAAAAGCCCATCTGTGTTCCCGTTCTTCGCGAATACGCCTGAACATCTGGAATTTTAACAATCTCCTTTTCTACCTGTTTAAGCATCCTGTCGGTTTCTTCAAGCGAAGTACCTGGAGGTGAAGCATAATCCAATACAATGCTACCCTCATCCATTTCGGGGAGAAATCCGGTTTCTAAACGCGGGAAAACGAGCACAATCGATGCGATCAGCACGAGCATAAATATGATCGAGATATAAGGTCGTTGTATAAAATAACGCACCCAGTTTTGCGATTTAACCTCATGTACCACTACTTTTTTGCCAGTTGCTGCGTGACTACCCCCTTTACGGGTAAGCAAAAGATAAATCACAGGTAAACCAATCCAGGTAACAAAGAAGGAACAGACCAGGGTAATGATCATGGTATTGGTCATCACCTGAAAATAAGAACCTGCAACACCCGTCATCAGTACAAAGGGAACGAATATCACAATCGTACTGATAGAAGACCCCAACATGGCCGGGAAAAGATAACTCACCGCCTTGCTCAACAACCTCATTGTAAGCTCTTCGGGGTGTTCTTCATGTGTGCGATGAATCTGCTCTACCACCACTATAGCATCATCTATAATTAAACCTATGGCTGCTGCAATGGCGCCAAGGGTCATGATATTGAGCGAATACCCAACAAAATAGAGTACAATTACAGTTAAACAAAGCGTAACCGGGATGGTGATTAAAATGGTAACGCTTGCCTTGAACGATCTCAAAAAAATAATAGCCACCAAAATGGCCAATGCCAAACCAATTAATAAACTATCGCGTACACTTTTTACCGATTCGTTTACAAAATCGGCCTGTACGTAATAAGGTTTAATGCTTACGCCGGCCGGCAGAATATGTTTCAGTTGTTCTACTTTGGTAAACATCTCATTGGAGAGATCGACCAGGTTGGCATTAGGTTGTTTGATTACTGCAATCAGGATTCCATCTTTCCCGTTGGCATTGATGCGGGTATATTCTACACTTTGCTGAATATTTACCTTAGCAATATCCATTACTTTAATAATCCGGTTACCTTTTCTGCTCAACACCAGATTTTCCAGATCGCTTTTGTTTTTTACAGTAGCATCGGTTACAGATAGGTACAGGTAATTGTGATCGGCGAGGTAGCCGTTAGATTTTATAAAATTGGTTTGGCTGAGTGCATTGCTGATCTGATCTGGGGCGATACCCAGCGTCTGCATTTTCTGTACATCAAGCTCCAGCCAGTATTCTTTACTCTTACCGCCAATTACACGGATCTCGGAAACGCCATCAACCTGCGAAAGAAAGGGTTTCACGGTATAGGTGGCAATTTTTTTAAGTTCAGCAGACGAATAATTGTGACTTTCTAAGCTGTATCCACTTACCGGAAGAATCGATGGATTCATCTTCTCTACCGAAATGTTAACCCCAGCCGGCAACGAAGCACTGATTTTCGCAATCTGCGATTCTATGCGCTGCTGACTCAGATCGATATCGGCACCGGGGTTCATAAATGCAGAAAGCTCACAACTGCCCCTACTGGTGGTACTCCTAACCAATTGAAGATCGGGCACTTGTTTTACCGCATTTTCTAAAGGCCTTGTTACAGTAACCACCATCTTATCAACCGGCTGCAATTCTGCATCGGCAATAATCTTGATCTTTGGAAAGGTAATTTCTGGAAAAAGTCCTGTTTTTAGCTGACTGAAAGCATATACTCCGCCAACCAGTATAATGAGCAATACTGCCAGGATTGGGTTTTTATGGGAAATAAAAAACTTGTTCATGGCTACTTCTGGATTTTAACTTTGGCAGTATCTGCTATTCCATAATTCCCAGATGTAATGATCCGGTCGGTTTTCGAAAATTTAGGGCCGATCACTTCAATTGTATTTTGGCTTTCGATGCCTTTTTTCACGTTTATCTTTACCGCTGTTGAATCATTGATCAGTTTCATTACCCAAAACTCATCTTCAGTTTCATTAGCCAATACCGCCGATTTTGGCAATACCTGGGCCTGTGCATGATTTACTTTCGTTAACCACACTTTCGCAATCAAGCCTTCGGGAATATCTTTACCAGCCCCCACTTTAAGAATATAACGTTGGGTCTGCGCTGATGAATCGACAGCAAGCATGGTTCCTGAAACCGTTCCGGTCATTTTAGTTCCATCCGGTAAGCGGATAACCAGACTTTTATTCTGACTGATCAGCTGATTATATTCGTAAGGCAGATCGAGCAAAAAAACCAGACTATTGCGGTTACTGATGGTGGCCAAAGCTTCTCCATCCTGCACATAATCTCCTTTTTGATGATTTACCTGAATAATTGTTCCAGCCTGATCGGCTCTGATATTGGAAATACCAGAAAACTTAAACCCGGCATCGAGCTTATTTACGCTATTGCCAATCGATTTTGCTTCTTTGGTAATTAAACTAAACAACAGTTGATGGCTCCCCACCTGCTTGCCTAATACGACTCGGGTACTTTCTACATAACCGTTAATATTTGCCTTTACAAAACTTTTCTCCAGATACGCCGAAACTGCCGAAAGCTCCACAAATTCTGAAAGAGAACTATCTCGAACCGTAGTCACCTGAACTGGGGTAATTGGCGAGGGCTCATCTACAGTTTCTGCAGGGGCAGAATGATGACATCCCGAAAAAACAAACAGCGTGGCAATACCACTACACATTAATTTTAGATAGCTATTCATGGTTATCGGTTCCAGTAATTAAATTGGTTGATCAGTTTTAAACGGTTAATATTGGTTTGGCGCAACAAATTTTGAGCAGCCATATAGTTGTTGATCGCAATAACAAAATCGGCCACTTTTAAATCGCCAGTATGCATCAATTTACTGTCTACCTCGATCAACCCTCTGCTAAAACGGATCTGTTCGTTAATTTTTGGAAAGAGTAAATCGGTCTGGTTAATCTGCTGACGGATCAGGTTTAGCTGTTGTTGTTGCTGGCGGGCAAAAAAATCGCGGTAACTGGATATGGTTTTAGCAGAAAGACTGAGTTTATTATACTGCATTTTCTTCTGATGGCCATCGTAAATAGGAACGGAAAAAGTAAAACCAATACTTGCCCCCAAATTTTTATAAGGCTGTAAAACAAATGAAGAATTATAGCCCCCATTTGCATATATCCCAAGTTTGGGTTTATAGTTAAAGTTAATCGCTTTTTTTTGATTGCTGTTTTTTAAACTGTCGATATCAAAACGTTTATTAAAAAAGCCTCGATCCATTGAGGTGCTGGAGGTCTGCAATTGGGGATCAGCTAACTTAACCTGTGTGGTGTCGGCAATGCCTGCTAAATAATTTAACGTGGCGTAATCATTTTTAAACTGCAATTCGGCCTGTTTTACTACCAGTTGCTGTTGCTGTAAAGTAACCAGAAAAGTTAAATACTCGGATTGTTTGTAAATATTGCTTCTGGTTAATTTTTTAAGCAGTGCTTCTTCTTGTTCGAGCAGTATAACCACTTCCCGATTAAAATCTACCTGCTCTTGACTGGCATAGGCTAGAATATATTGATCGGCAATAGATCTTTGCAAATCATATAGCGACAATTGCCTGGCATATTTAATGGAATCGCTTTGGATTTTAATACCCTCGAGCTGGTTATTGATGCGTTTCTTGTTCAGCAGATCATAATTCACATTAAGTAGTACTTCTAGTGCCTGTCCGTTGGTAAGCACTTCATCGTAACCATAACCATGTACAATTGGCGCATACATCCCTGCAGAACTGGCCGTAACCTGTGGTCCCCCGGTTGCACGAACAATCAAACTATCTACCCCAGCAGAACGCTGTTGATTTTGAAAATCTTTAAGTACAGGGCTTGTAAATTCAGCCTGTTTTAAATAATAACCGAGACTTTTTGAAGGGACTTGAGCCACCGCTCCCATTACCCAAAAAGTAACCACGCATAAAATCAGGTACTTCAACTTTATATTCATTTTTGGATGATTTCAACTCAAAAAATATTGAACAATATTAAAATCTGCCCGAAAGCATTAAACCCGTGCTACCTTGTTGGTGGAAGGGCATAAATGTAAAATTCCCATCTTTTTTTGTAGTGAAAAGGCTTTTGATATATGGATAAACAAGATAAGATATCTTTGTAGAAGCAATCCCGAATCCGGCACCTGCCACCACATCACTAAACCAGTGTTTGTTATTATACATCCGCAGTGTTCCAGTGGCAGTGGCGACAAAATAACCTGCATAACCAATCCAAGGGTTAACATCTTTATACTCCTGATGCAGAAATTCTGCCGCCATAAATGCAGATGCGGTATGCCCTGAGGGAAAAGAATTTTCTCCATTTTCATTTGGTCGCTCTCTACCAACGCCCTGTTTTACAAAATGAGTAGAAACACCCATAATTGCAGCGGAGGTTACATATAACATCGAAGCATCAAACAGGTTATGCTTGCCTTTTATACCCGACAAATTAAGTGCGTATACTGCAGCCGCTGGTGCAAATTGGAGATAGTCATCAACATGAGCGGCAAATAAAGGATGGTCTTCCTGTAATTCTGCCTTGGTACTTACATCCAGTTGTTTTAATGCGCCATGATCGTAAACAGCGGCAAAACCATAACCCGCAAGTAAAACAGGCGCAATAAATGCCGTTGCCTGAAACTTTCTTTTTTGCATCGACTGGTCAGTGTACCATCGTCCTAGAGAATCTGCAGGAACATTTTTAACCGAATCTATATTTTGAGTGTACCCAATAACGGCAGCAGCATAAGTATGACTTCTATAACTTACCATAATCAACAACACCCCTAAAAACCTTTTCATAGTTTAAATTTTAATCAAAACTATAATCGAATTATGGAGAAATTCTGAAGTTATGAATGAGTGAAACTTTTTAAATTAGATGTTCGAAATGGATAATTCGATAGTGACAGGTGGCAACACCTATCACCACATCAGCAAGGGGTAATCGATAGTGACAGGTGGTAACACACAATCACACCTAAAAAATCTGCGGGCAATAAAAAATATGACAAATGCTTCATCTTAAGCCTCCCGCAGATGTCGCTGATCTACGCAGAATGTGTTTATTATTTATAATGACGGTGGCAACACCCACCACTCTTGCAATTCAACCACATAAATAACTAAAAAGATCCTGACCAAGAAGTAACTATTAGACCTTCAGCGCCATAAACACAACTAATAAAACAAGTTCGGCATGAAGAAGCGTAAAAAAATGGGCAGATTAATCACCAAAATAAACAGTAAAAACATGTTCACCACTTTCTTCGTGATAATCAATACGAAAGCCATAAAGGTTACAGATCTGTTTGGTTATGGCTAACCCAAGCCCTATGCCTTCAGACTCCACAGATTTTGAAAAACGATCGAATATTTTGGTTTGCAGATGACCGGGGTTTCCTGAATTGGAAATGGTTAGCGCCTGTTGATCAAGTTGGATATGAATGTGTCCACCACTTACATTATGCCGCACTGCATTGCTAAAAAGATTGTTTAGCAAAATATCAGCAAGATACCTGCTCATTTTGATTTCCACAGGTACAAGCTTTTCAGTTAACAGCAGTCCGTCCTTTTCTAATAGCTCCTGAAACTGACGGCTCTTAGCTTCTGTCATTTCTTTGAGTTCGATGTTCTGAAAATCGGGAATCAGGTTATTTTCAATTTTGGCCAACAATAATAGTGATTGATGCAATCTCGATAATCTGCCTGTAGCATGATAAATATCTTCCAATAATGCGCCCTGCTGCTCGGTAAACGACTCTGTTTGCAGCAAAGAATCTAATTTAGAATTAATTACGGCTAATGGAGTCATCATTTCGTGCGAGGCATTATCGGTAAAACTTTTAAGTTCCTTATAGTCTTGCCGCACTCTTTCGGCCATGGCATTTACAGACTTGTTAAGCTCGTTAAACTCATCAATTTTAGTTGGCTCTTGTTCAATAGTATCCATTCGGGTTACTTCGAAAGCTTTCATCTGGTTCAAAATAGAATAAAAGGGACGCCAAAGCCTGCTCAGTACAAATCTGTTGATCAGCAATAAGGATAAAAGCAAAACAACCGTAATTCCGAGTGTTATTAAAAGAATTATTCTAATAAGGTCTTCTGATTCTACCCTCGATTTGGTTATGGTTACCTCAATGGTTTTACCATCTAAGTGTAGAACCGTAATCAGACTTCTCCCAGGTTCGTTTTCACGTTCTTTTGGGTTAAAATAAATTGTATTTAGAAATTCTCTTTCAGAAATAATCCCACTTAGTGTTTTATAAGATATCTGTTGATCGAGGTAACTTGCAGGCAGTGGGAGTTTATGAAAAGTGTTTACATACTGGTTAATTTCATTTTCTTCAACGGCTAAATCGCGATCTAATTTTTCGGTTAAAATAAAATGGATTACAACATAGTAAATAATCCCCGTAATGATTAATACAACGATAGAGGTTAAAATATTTGCTTTGTTATAACGGTTGGAGAGTTTCATAGATCACCAAATTTATAACCAATCCCATAAACAGAGCGAAGATAATCAGCCGCTCCTGCCTCAAGCAATTTTTTACGGAGATTCTTGACATGGGTATAAATAAAATCAAAATCATCCGACAGGTCCATTTCATCGCCCCAAAGATGCTCGGCCATGGCATTTTTAGTGACTACTTTATTGCGGTTAGAAAGAAAATACACCAGCAGATCGAACTCTTTTTTGGTAAGTATTATCTGATTGCCTTTAACAGCAATTTTCATTGCCGAAACATCCACCGTTATCTCGTTGAAAAGAATAACATTGTCGCCATCAAAATTCTTTCTGCGGATAATAGCACTTACACGCGCTTTAAGTTCTGACAAATGAAAAGGTTTGACTAAATAATCGTCGGCGCCAAGATCGAGCCCCATCAGTTTATCATCCAAAGAATGGCGCGCAGAAATAATCAGCACCCCATCTTTTTTTTTCAATTGTTTAAGCTTGGTTAATAATTCCAGTCCTTCCCCACCGGGCAGCCCTAAATCTAAAAGAATACAATCATAATTATAAAGCGATATTTTCTCATTGGCAGCGGCAAAATCCGAAGCGTGCTCACAAACATTCCCTTCACCGGTAAAATAGGCAAGTATACTCTCTAATAAAGCCTGTTCATCTTCAATGACTAAAATTTTCATCGGTTAATCATTTTGTTATTTAATTGGATATAAAGTAGTCATTAAAACCAGAAAATCAAACCTGTTATGTAAAACCTTTAGGTAAATCGCTGTATCAATTTTTCGAGGTTCAGATTCTTTTTTTTCTGCAATATTTGTTTACCAAAGGCGGTAAAGTATTCGTGCCCCGTAAGCATTTTGATGTTGATGGCATCCCATTCCCGATCTGTGTATACTAAACGAAGGTTTTCTTCCCACTCTCTTTTCAGCCGCGCGGCAAAATCAGTATAACTTTGAAGTGAAAAATGATAAAAATCAGCATCACATATTATTTTTTCTAAATCGGTATCTGGCAATTGAGGGTATTTTGTAGCAAGAATGCAGTTGCTTACCACTTCTATCTGATCGCGTTTAAGACCATTTTCCAGTAAAAATTCATATGCAATTTTGACACTGGCTAGCTCATGGCCAATATATTGTTTAATATAGCCCACATCGTGTAAAAAGGCTGCTAAAATAAGTGTCAGCAATTCATTTTCACTTACACTATTTTGCTTACCAATAATTTTAACGCCCTCTACAACTAACAAAGTATGCTCAAAACTATGAAAGTACATGTTTTTTGGTAGCTCCTTTTCAAAAAGTTCTTTAACAAAAGTTTCAACCTTTTTTAGCAATATTCCCTGCTCTTTTTCCATTTATCAATCTTCAATAAATAGTACAATATTATTGGCCAATTCTGAAGAAAAACTGTAGCGATGATACTTATGGGCAGTTGTCGAACCAGAAATCGTTTTTCAACAAATTCATATTCTATTCAGAATTTCATTCAGATTGGATTATACCTATAGGCTTTAAATACGAGTTAAGGAGATAAAAAGGGGGTTGACTGGTACATCTTCAGAATTACTACAGAATTCGAATATATATTAATACCGCATAAACAATCTTTTTATTCCTTAAACCAAATATGATGAAAAAATTTTACAACATTATTTTTGCAACACTATTAGCAGTGCTATTTACCAATTGTACAAAAAAAGAGGTAGCAGCTGATACCAAATTAAGTTACAGCTTTAGTGCAGGTAATTTAAGCGCATCGTTAAGCAGTAATGCAGCGGCAAGTGGAGCAGTTGTAGCGCCAGGCACTAACGGAAGTATAAACTGGACTACGGCGAGTATTAATATCGCAAAAATAGAGTTTAGTGCTACAAAGGCAGGTACACCCGTATCTTTAGAATCTAAAAATCTATATCTCGTTAACGCATTAAAACCCGATTCATTATCAGGAACAATTGCGTTAATAGCAGGTGTTTATGAGCACAACCAGTTTAACTTAACCATGAGCAGTTCGCTTACCAACCCACCATTATTATTGACGGGAACTTATATTGAAGCTTCTGGAACCAAAATCCCGGTTAGATTTGAAATGAACCAAACGCAATCGATCAAATTAGAAGCCGCCAGAGTAGAAGTTACTTCCGGAACATACTTAGCGAAAGTAGCCATTCAACTTAACGCATTGGTAACTGGGTTAACAGCAAGCGATTTCGGCCAAACTACACGTACAGGCACAAATAACACAATTATAATTTCGAACACAATAAATAAAGCCTTATACGAGAAACTCATTGCTCGATTTACGTCAACACTGAGCGTTAACTTTTCGAAACAATAACAAATCGAATATAATACTTTATTAAGTACAATACTTTAATGTTACCTTTAAACCCTAACCAAACCTTCAGGATTCCTTCAGAATTGAAAACTAACTTCGCCATTTATTATACAAAGTGTGGCGAGAAAAGTTCAAGCTTTGGATTCACCTTTAACTATGAGCATTAAAGAAAAAACAAATAAATTACTCCATCATAGATTTGGACCAGTTTTTTTAGCCACAGCGCTATTGTGCAGCATATCGTTGATTACGAGACTTGCCTTATTAATTTACAGTGCATCTGGTGTTGATTGGTCGATACTGAATCTCCTTAAAATCCTGGTTATTGGTCTGTTTTACGATCTTGCTGCCGCATCTTTTGCAGTAATTCCGATTATAATTTACTTATGGCTGCTCCCTTCTAAATGGTATGCCAGTAAATTCAACAAGGTATTATTGTTCATTTATTTTTTCTTTGTTGTTTTCACGCTCATTTTCAATGCCATTTCAGAATGGTTCTTCTGGGAAGAATTTTCTGTCCGTTATAACTTTATAGCGGTCGATTATCTGGTATATACCACAGAAGTTATTGGAAATATCCGCCAATCGTACCCCATTAACAGTATTATGGTAGGTTTGGTTATCGTTACCTTGTTAATCGTTTATTTCTTAAGAAAGTTCATCACCTCCTCTACAACCAATAAAACCAGTTTCGGCAAACGCACCATAATTGCCCTGATTCTTTTGAGCCTGCCAGTGCTTACTTATTTTGGTGTAAGCCATAAATGGAAGTATCACAGCAAAAATCAATATGTAAACGAGCTTTCAGGCAATGGCATGTACGATTTTGGATTTGCATTTTGGAACAATCAGCTGGATTATAATACTTTTTATAAAACACTCCCGATCAAAAATGCAGAAGCTATTCTGAGTCACTTACTGCAACAAGATTCTACTGCAAAGGGAGAATTTAAAAATACCTCCAGAACCATCAATAATTCGGGTACCGAGAATAAGATGAATGTGGTGCTGATCAGTGTAGAAAGTTTAAGCGCCGAGTTTTTAGGTACTTTTGGCAATACCCAGCACATTACCCCACAGCTCGATACGCTGGCAAAAGAAGGTTTGCTCTTTAACAATTTATACGCTTCGGGAACGCGTACGGTGCGTGGTCTGGAAGCACTTTCACTTTGCATCCCGCCTACCCCTGGACAATCGATCGTTAAACGGCCAGATAATAAAAACCTGTTTACCTTAGGTAGCATATTCCGTTCAAAAGGTTACAACAGCAGATTTATTTATGGTGGTTATGGGTATTTTGATAATATGAACGAGTTCTTTTCCAACAATGGTTATCAGGTAACGGATAGAAGTGCACTTCAGGATTCAGAGATCCATTATTCAAATATCTGGGGGGTTGCCGATGAAGATTTATTTACGCTTTCGTTACGCGAACTGGATAAAGACTATAAAGACAAGAAACCCTTCTTTGCGCAAATTATGACGGTTTCGAACCACCGCCCCTATACCTATCCAGAAGGAAGGATTGATATTCCATCGCACACGGGAAGAGAAGGCGCGGTTAAATACACCGATTACGCTATCGGTAAATTTATACGTGAAGCAAAGCAAAAACCCTGGTTTTCGAACACCTTATTCATAATTGTAGCCGATCACTGTGCTTCTAGTGCTGGTAAAGTAGAATTACCAGTAGATAAATACCACATCCCAATGATTTTTTACAGCCCAGGGCACATTGCACCAGGCAAATTCGAGAAACTCACCGCACAGATTGATATCGGCCCAACCATTTTGGGTTACCTCAATTTCAGTTACGACAGTAAGTTTTTTGGTCAGGATGTATTTAAAATGAAAGATAGCGAAGAAAGGGCATTTATAAGCACCTACCAGAGCTTAGGCTACATTAAAAACAATAAGCTGGTTATTCTCGATCCGAATAAAAAAGCAACTACTTACAAACCCGATTTTACTAACGGAAATGCTATAGCCATACCAGCAGATCAGAAATTGATTAATGAGGCTATATCCAATTACCAAATGGCATCGTACCTCTACCAAAATGGCTTGTACGGTTTTGAGACTAAAAAGAAACCCTAGTAAATTTAATCATGGGCATAAATATTGGCTTATTGGTCTGGAAAGAGATGAAGGCAAAATCGATGAGTAGAGATCAACTTGCCGAGAAAATAAGTGTTAGCAAACACCGGGTAGATACTTTACTTAAATCGGCCTCGGTAGATACCAATTTATTAACAAGGATCTCTATTGCGCTTGGTATTAATTTTTTCGAATACTACCGTAAAGATGAAGACCTGGCTCAATTTGAAATCGATATCCTTGCCCAAAGTGATGAGGAGCTTAATGAGCTTAAAAATTTAATCAAAGAAAAAAATAAATTGCTCGAACTTTACGAAGAAACCATTAAAAGCCAAAAGAAGATTATTGGCACACTAGAAAATCTTCGGAAACACTAACAATAAATTTAATTTAGCTTTTAACTGCAGTAAGTTCAGTTTTAATGAACTTGCTGCAGATATTTAACCCTAGTTCGATTAATATTTACTCGTTGTGATCAATTTTAGTCTCTTTTTCCTAACGCGATCGTCATGCTGAACTTGTTTCAGCATCTTTCCTGCTAGATAGACCCTGAAATAAATTCAGGGTGACGATGGTGAGTTGAAAATATCTATAGAGGATCTTTAAAAGCATGTTATTAATCGAGTTCAGGTTATCAGGCTTCCAGTTTCCACTTTTTTGCCAATTCAGTATTAAAACCATCAGTTTCTTTTGGATTTGGCTCTCCCTTTCCTGTGGTAATCAACTTATACAAGCTTTCTTTTATATAGTTAGTCCAGGCTTCCCTGCAAATTTCATAACATTCGTACTGCGGCACCAAGCCCTCGTGCGTAAAAGTTACAGCGGTTTGTTCGCCTTTTTTAGTAATATCAAAAACCAACTTCGTACCAATCCATTCGCTTTTATCGGTTGTAAACTTAAAATAGTTATCCAATATCAGCCATACTACTTTTTGATTTGGAATCATTTCTACCAATTTCATTTTACAGTAATGAATATCTCTATAATGATAAACGGATTCGGCGTTAATGATATCGGTAGCTCCTTCAATGGCTTCCGACCACCATCCGCTAACATTGGTAATTGCATTAAATACTTCATTCGGGCTTTGATCTACCAAAATGGTGGCTGTAAAATCTTGTTTTTCCATGGTTATGCTGTTGTTTAATTTAAGATTGATTAGAACAAAACAAAGTTAACCGCAATATGCGATACAAGCAGGGTGTAAAATAGACATTGTAGCGGGTTGATTTGGACAGCTTTAAGTTTTATCTTTACTATATAAAATTAGCAGATTGATGCTAAACCAACATGATGTAAAACCATTAAGATGAAACACATTACCATTCTTGTGCCCGACGGACCGAACAACTTAAGTAGTATTGTTGGTTCTTACAAAATACTAAGCAGGGCTAATGCCTATTGGCAGGAAAACGGCAAAACACAGTTATTCAAAATTGAGTTGGCAGGTATTTCCAAAGCCGTCGATTTTTATGATGGTTTGTTTTCGGTGAAACCGCACAGGCATATTTCAACTATCACCAAAACCGACCTTGTGATTATCCCTTCTTTAAATCACAACTACCAACAGGCAATGGAAGGGAACAAAGAACTAATCGAATGGATTGCCGCGCAATATAAAAATGGCGCCGAAATAGCGAGTGTTTGCACTGGTGCATATTTACTGGCATCAACTGGTTTATTAGATGGCAAAACCTGTTCTACACACTGGATTGTGGCTGATAATTTCAGTAAAATGTTCCCAAAAGTAAATTTACAACCCGATAAACTGATTACAGACGAAAATGGCATTTATACCAATGGAGGGGCGTATTCATTCTTAAATCTCCTGCTGTATCTGGTTGAAAAATACTTCGACAGGCAAACCGCCATTTTCTGTTCAAAGGTTTTCCAGATTGAAATGGACAGGCAAAGCCAATCGACCTTTATTATTTTTAAAGGACAAAAACTGCATGGCGACGATATGGTAAAGGAAGCTCAATTGTATATCGAAAACCACCTCCAGCAAAAAATATCTGTAGAAGATTTATCAACCAGGTTTGCAGTTGGCAGGAGAAGTTTTGACAGAAGATTTATCAAGGCAACGGGAAATACGCCAATAGAATACTTACAACGCGCTAAAATTGAATCGGCCAAGAAAGCCCTGGAAACCAGCAGAAAAACCGTTAACGAAGTAATGTATGAGGTTGGTTATACAGATGTAAAGGCTTTTAGAGAGGTATTTCGCAAAATTACAGGAGTATCTCCACTGGAATATCGAAATCGGTACAACAAGGAAATGGTAATGTAAAATCATCAGGTAATACGCTCCTGCTGCCTGATGATTAATCTGTATTTTACTAATCCTTGAAAAATTATGCCTGAACAGTCCGTTGATATAGGTAAACTTTTGGATATTGGTCCATAATCGGTAACCTTCTAGTTTTTCAGTTTTAGAAAGTTACGAATAAAAGTGTTATTGATAATGGTACAAATGCAAAAAGCCTCACATTTCTATGAGGCTTTTCGTGAACCTCACTGACATTTTCTCGAACCACTTTGTGTCAGATTTAAAACGTATAATTAATTTGGCTGATGAATTAGATGACAAGTAATGAAAGTTCTCTAGTAGAGTTTTTTGTGATTTCACTACTATGGTATATTACAAAGCATGTTTCAAAAATTAGACGCCTTGGTTTTCACCCCAAACAAAATAGCCATACTATATTTAAATGATGTTTTACGATTTTAATGCGTTTGCCCTTGTAAGGTTTGAAGAAACCTTTTTTATATCTAATGTTTATTATAACTTGTTTCCTGCTAAAATATAAACTGGATAAAATAGGCTGAATCGTTCTTCAATTTGTGTAACGGCTATTCCTAATTGATCTTTTTCCACATCTCCCATAATCATATGCTTAAGAGCGTTTTCGTTCGTAGGAAAAGACGCGTGAAGTTGTTGTTCCAAGTCTATTTCCATTTTGTAATTATCTCCACGTATATTTTTTAGTCCGCTTGTCTCAAAGAGTTCCTTAAACTGAGGAATGGAAAGCACCGCTACATGTGAAGGATCTCTTAATTTTTCCATTTGGTCGTACTTCAAAGTGCAAGCTTCAGGAACTGCAACATCTGTAACCATAACAGCGCCACCAGGTCTACAAACTCGGATCATTTCTCTTAATACTGCTTCAGGATCAATAAAGTGATGAAAACTAAACCGTGTAACGACAACTGAAAAAGTGTTATCAGGAAATGGCAGCGCATCCGCTTCACCTATCACCCATTCAACATTGACGATCTCTTGCTGCTGTTGGCATTTCTTGGCTTCCCTAAGCATTTCCTCAGTGATATCAACTCCTGTTACATGAAGAGCCTGTTTTGCAAATGCGAGAGAAACAATCCCGGAGCCACAGGCAACATCCAAAACGCTTTCTTCTGTTTTTGGTGATACAATTTTGATTAACTTATCTAAAGCATCACTGTGAGATGCAATAGCCGTATAACCGGCAGCTTGATTTGTAAACTGAGCTATAATCTGTTTTTTATGATCTTCCTTATTCATAATTATTTTTTTTGTAAATCTCAATCATTTCATTGTGTCATAATATCTATATTTAGACAATGAATAATAATTATCGGACAGTTATTGATATTGACCTTGGTTTTGAGGTAAACCCCAACAGGCCATTTTCCATATACTGGGAAAAGGTTTCTAATGCAAGATGTATGGCGGCTCATAGCCACCCGAGAGCGCAGCTGATTTATTGTGACACAGGAATAATGGAAATAACTGCTGGTAAACAGATGTGGATGGTAAATCCACTACAGGGTATCTGGATTCCGGGGAATGTTGAACATCAGGTTTTTTTTTCCGAAAATGCGAACATTAACACCATTTTTATTGATCCTTCACTTACAGAAAATTTACCAGATAGTAGTTTTGCGTTTGATATGAGCCCATTTTTCAAAAACTTAGTATTGAAAATCATGTCTGTCAAAGATCAGACTAACCTTTCTATCCAGCAGCAGAGGATTACAGCGGTATTATTAGACGAGCTTATGGTTATTGGGCCAAGTTTAACGTTTTTACCACTGAGCACTGAACCAAGGTTACGAGCCATACTTGAAGAAATTCAGAAGGATTTGAGTTATAGGCTCCCTATTGAGTATTTTGCCAATAACGCGGGTATGAGTAGCCGCACCTTATCCAGGTTGTTTCTAAAAGAACTTGGTATAACTTTTAGTGATTGGCGAACAAGAACCAGGCTGCTGGAAGCGATTAAGAGACTTGAAAACAAACAAGCAGTGAAAGAGATCGCCTTTGAAACTGGTTATGAAAACGCCAGTTCATTTATCTATACTTTTAAAAAATATTTCGGCAAGACACCAGGAAATTATTGGAGTTTGGGATTAATTTAGCATATATATAATGGCTGATACAATATTGGCCCACCAGATGAATTCCGAAGATGAAACAACGGTTAAGCGCAGCCCTGAAACTATGCAGCGCATATTAAGGAGTTTCTGAAAATATATGGTAATTTTTCTTTTGAAGTTACGGAGTTAATGGCAGAGAATGATAAAAATAGATCGGCTTGGTTTTGAAAAGCAGCTACAATCTAAATAGAGGTGAGCATAACATTGTTTAGATAACTATTGAAAAAATGAAAATCATTAACAATTCCAGCCTGCCGATATCTGTGCAAATAATTAATTGTGAAAATTGCCTTTTGTAGGTAATAAAGATTGGCGACACCAGTTTGTCGAAATCAAAGTCCCAGAACAGAACCTTAGGAAGGTCTGTATAGTTTCATTTTTATGATCCCATAGGGTTGACCTTACATACATCGAACACAAAATCTGCGTTTATAGCATTTCAGGCGACACTGCAAATTATTATAAAAACAGAAAACCATCTTTAAGATAAATAAAGATGGTTTTTGAATTTCTGTGATCCCGCTGGGATTCGAACCTAATTCAAAGATCAGCGTTTCTGGACTTTCGTCTTATCAGGATTTTTAATGTTTGATCTTCCATTTATCTGCTAACTCGGCATTAAAACCATCAGCATCTTTAGGGTTAGGTTTTCCCTTGCCGGTAGTAATTAAACTGTATAAGCTATTGTTAATATAGTTCCCCCAGGCATCGTGGCAAACTTTGTAACATTCATATTCTGGCACTAAGCCTTGATGAGTGAATTTTACCTTTGTTTTCGCTCCTTCTGTAGAAATATCGAAGATGAGTTTAGTACCGATCCATTCCGTTTTATCCTTTGTAAAACTGAACTGATTGTCCAGAACCTCATAAACCAATTTTTTATACTGGACCATTTCTATGAGTTTAATTTTGCATATATGGACGTCCTTATAGTGATAGACGAATACTTCACCCAGCTTATCTGTCTGGCCTTCTATTTCTTCAGACCACCAGCTGCGAAAGTTGCTGATAGCCTCGAAAGCTACTTTTGGGTTCTGCTCCACTAAAATGGAGGCTGTGTAATCTTGCTTTTCCATATCTTTCTGTTTTAAATGGGTTACTTTAACCTGATACTTTGTTTCGGTCATTTGCTTTGAGCAATTGTTCCAGTTTGAGAGCAATAGTGTCGTCAAAAGGACGGCTGTCAAATTTGATGCAATCATTTATTGTCTTTAGTTAGGTAATTTATTATTTAATAAGGTTTCCAATTTTTTCAGTTTCGATGTCCAGAACTCATCAAAGTAGTTCAGCCAGGCCTGCAATTCTTCAAAACCGTCCTTTTTCAGCGTGCAATAGCGTTCCCGGCCCAGGTCCTGAATAGAAATAAATCCGGCAGTTTCCAATATCTTGACATGCTTGGATACCGCTGGGCGGCTCATATCGAAATTATCGGCCAGGCTGTTGATGGTCAAACTATTCTCCGAAAGGAGCATCAGCATTTTCCGCCGGCTCGGGTCTCCGATCACCTGGAAGGTATCAAGCGTTGGTATGGCCATGTGGTTCTGTATTTAAAAGTTTTTCGATTTTTTGGAATTTCTCCAGCCAGCCATGCAGCAGGCCATGGTACATATCCAGATTTTCTGCCTTATCGAAGCCACGGTGGTCCAGAAATACTTCGGTGCCGTTGTTCCTGGGTTCGAGCCTCCAGGTCACAACAGATTCAAGCGTGATTGTGCCCTCACCAGGGCCGCAATTCCAGGAATAGCTTAGTGTTTTTAGAGGTTGAATATCCAGCACCTTGCAATAAAAAATGCCGTCAAAATTCAGGCTGGCTATGCTGCCGGTCCGGAACTGAAATTCATGGCCTAAAACAGGCTGAAAATCATTTTTCATGAGCCATTGTGCCATGAGATCGGAATTGGTTAAATACTCCCAAACCGTTTCAAGGGGATGGGCGAAGAAATACTGGTGTTTAATAACTTTTGCCATAATGAGTAACTTAAGAGTTACTCAAATATATAGGTAACTTCTGAGTTACGCAAATTTAATTTCTATTTTTTTTAGATCGGAATCGTCAGGCAGTCTATTTTCCCACAAGACAATAGCAAAAACACCATTAACAAACAGCTAGAGGAGACAGCCGCCTTCCTGGTTTCTGAAAATAGGGTAGCTTTCAATAGCCATGTTGTCGATTTAGATTGTGGAAAACTAAATTTATTATAATACATTTATTGGGCGGAATCCGGTAAAGCAGGACTATCCACAATACTGCCATTCTTTTTTAGTAAATGATGAAAGAAAATTTAATTCAGTTTATTCAGCAGGTATTGCCCATGAGCACCTCCAGGGCTGAGTTGGTCGTGGCGAAATTTAAACCTGTGAAAATTGAAAAGAACGGATATTTTTTGAAAGCAGATTCGGTTTGCAACGCATCTCATTTTATGGAAAAAGGCATTGCCCGGTCTTATACCTACGATCTCGAAGGCAACCAGGTTACAACCGCGTTCTATCCGGCAAACACTTATGCAAGTGACCTGCTGTCCTTTTTTAAAAGAACGCCTGCCAAAGAATATATCCAGGCCATCACCGATTGTGAAACCTGGTCCATTACTTACGAAGATATGCAGGCCAGTTTCCATGCCATCCCGGAATTTCGTGAATTCGGACGGTTGAATATTGTCAACCAATACAGCCTGCTTAAAGAAAGAATGTTATCGAATTTGCAGGAAACAGCCGACCAACGCTACAGCGATCTGATTCATTCTCATCCGGAAATCCTTCAACATGTCCCCTTAAAATATATTGCCTCTTACCTGGGGATTGCCGATACTTCCTTAAGCAGAATAAGAAAAGAGGCGGTAAAAAAATAGCCTGTTTCATTTCCTGTCCTATGTCAAGTGGAATTTAAGTTAATTGCCCTTTCTTTGCTTTCATATTAATCGGCAACTCAAATGGCAAATTTCATTTCAGGCGCGCCCATTTTGGTGATCGTGCTATTCATCGCAAGTTTTCTTTATTCCATTGCATTCCTCACAAAACGGGTAAAACAGGCAGCTTTAGATGCTGGATTGACGCTGCCTAAATCCAGGAATATACAGTTCTGTATTTTTGGTTTTTATATGCTTTATCTGGCTTATGTTTCCGTACTTGCTTTAAAGGGTATACTTGATGTTAATTCTTTACCGCCTAAAGTGATGGTTTGGGCGGGTATGCCCCTATTGTTCATTTTATTCGGATTCATTGGAAATACTGGCTTAGTCAAGACATTACTTCACTCAATTAAACTGGAGTCCCTGATCGCGATCCATATATTCAGGCTGGTCGGAGTATTTTTTATCATCCTTTATGGCAATCATTTACTTCCTGCCGAATTTGCTTTTTCAGCCGGGCTGGGAGACATCATTACCGCGCTTTTGACCCTACCGGTGGCAAGGATGGCCTCCAAACAAAAACCAGGGTGGAAAACCGCCGTTTATGCCTGGAATATCTTCGGCATGCTGGACATTATCAACCTGCTGGTGATCGCGGTGATCACCGGTGCGAATGGGAATCTCCGGGAAATGGCGATATTTCCGTTCGTTTGGTTCCCCGCATTTGCGCCAGCTACCATTTTGTTCTTACACACCTTAGTCTTCAGAAAATTACAACAGCCCAAAGGTGATATTCATGGGAATTAGTTGGTGATTTTTATTGATTTTCCTGATATGCTTTTTGTAGAAAACCCGTTTAAAGGATATTTTTAACAGAAAAGGCGCAATCTCTTGCGCCTTTGGTGATCCCGCTGGGATTCGAACCCAGGACCACTACATTAAAAGTGTAATGCTCTACCAGCTGAGCTACGGAATCATTTTGTCCCTTTCGAGGCTGCGAAGTTAGAAATTAAATTCATTCCCGCAAAGAACAAAGTCAATCTATTTAATAAAAACTTAACATTAACTAAATAAAAAACAGTTAAACATTTAGGGTTCACAGGGTTAAGCACCTTAAAAAAATATCTTTTTTCTTTCTTTTCATCTGCTTTGTTGTAAAAGCCGACAAATAAGTTAAAATAGCCTTCGTGTAGTTATCCAAATATTATTTCACGCTGCTATAAACGCAGTGATGCAGCAAACGTTTGCGCAACAATTTAGAATTAAAGTCTACCAAAAAAATCTATTTTTATTGTAGATTCTAGCCAAACAAATACTTCCATGAAAAAATCTGCATTCATCATCATCTTGTTAAATATTAACTTTTTTGCATTCGCTCAAAAAACAACCACACCGGCACGCCCAAATATTATTGTTTTCCTGGTGGATGACATGGGTATCATGGATACTTCGTTACCGTTTTGCGACAGCATTATGCCATTGAACAAACGTTACCATACACCAAATATGGAGCGCATGGCAAAAGACGGGATGAAGTTTGTTAATGCTTATGCCCAACCTGTATGTACTCCTACAAGAGTAAGCCTAATGACAGGTATGAATGCCGCTCGTACACATGTTACCAATTGGACTTCGCCTCAAAAAAACAACAATACCGATGAAAAAGATGAGCAATTCTCACCTTTAAGTTGGAATATCAATGGTTTTAGTCCCGATTCGGATATAGAAAAGGCTGTTAAAGCGACTCCTTTCCCAAAACTGCTAAGGGATGCTGGTTATTATACTATACATGTAGGGAAAGCGCATTGGGGCTCGATGGGAACGCCTGGAGCCAACCCTTATAACCTTGGCTTTATGGTTAACATTGCCGGGCATGCGGCAGGCCATCCGCAAAGCTATCTTGCTGAACAACGTTATGGCAACATGCCTGGGAAAGCGCAGGCACAGGCAGTACCCGATTTAGAGGAATATTACGATTCTGACACTTTTTTAACAGAAGCACTAACCATTGAAGCAAAAAAAGCCCTTACCATTCCAATAGCCAGAAAAGAACCCTTCTATCTTAATATGGCCCACTATGCTGTTCATGCACCCATTATGGCCGATAAAAGATTTGTGCAAAAATATTACGATGCAGGTTTAGACAGTACTGAAGCCAAATATGCCAGTTTAGTAGAAGGAATGGATAAAAGTTTGGGTGATATCATGGATTTCCTGAAAGCAAAAGGTATGGATAAAAACACGATGATCATTTTCATGAGCGATAACGGCGGTTTAGATGCACACCAAAGAGGAGGTCCTGTAAACACACACAATTATCCTTTCAAATCGGGTAAGGGCTCTGTTTACGAAGGTGGTGTACGCGAGCCAATGATTGTAAAATGGCCCCTTGCCGTTCCTGCTAACTCGGTGAATCGAAACCCGGTAATTATTGATGATTTTTTTCCGACCATATTGGAAATAGCTGGAATTAAAGCGCCAAAAATCATCCAAAAATTGGATGGATTAAGTCTGTTCGCCACATTAAAACGCCCAGAAGTTAAACTTCAGGATAGGCCCTTAGTTTTTCATTTCCCCAATAAATGGACTACTGTTAAAGATGAAGCAGTACTTGGAATAAATTATTACAGCGCCATTCGCTTTGGCAACTGGAAATTGATTTACCAGATGCGCACACAAAAATTTGAACTCTACGATTTAAGCAAAGATATTGGTGAGCAGCATAGTCTTTCATCAACTAATCCCACTGAAATGAAAAAGCTGGCTATACTTTTAGGCAAAACCTTAAAAGAACGTGGGGCACAAATGCCTGTAGAAAAAGCGACCGGAAAAGCAGTACCATTTCCTGATGAGATTTTTGGCAATTAAGTATGTTTATCGTGATAAAGCAAAAGAGATTGTATCATAAAGGCGATGTCACCTCAGATGCTGTCATGTTGAGCTTGTCGAAACAACTTAAAGGGTATTTAAGCAAATCCTTCGACAAGCTCAGGATGACAAATCTATATTTATGATACAATCTCTTTTCCTTAAATCTTATTATAAACCCCAGCCATATCTAATACGGGTTAATCCCGATTGATTGGTAGTTGTTAATGTAATATTTGTTCCGCTTCCGCCGCGGTTCTGAATACTATAACTGTCGTTATCTCTAAGCCCTGGCCAGTACACACTGGCAACCTTATCGTTTCTAAATACATTGGTAGAACCAACTATATAGGCAATTTCATTATCGCTACCAACAGAACCGGTATAATTTTTACCCGTAGTCATGGCTGCACCGTATTCGGTAACCACGGTACGGCTTGCATAATTACCAAAACGGTTTCGCCAGTCAGCTTCCCAGGCCGATTGTGTTCTGGTAGCCCAAAATGCATAGTTATGCAGGGATAAGAGGCAGCTCGAAAATCGGCTATCAGCGCCAACGGCTGTTACATTTTCCGAGTAGCCAGTACCACCTAGAAGAATCCGGCCTTTGCTTACATTGGGGTAACGGGAAAGCCATTCGGCATAAATAGTGGTTAATTGGGCCAATGTATAACCATAGGGTTCATTCATGGGTTCGAAATACACGTTTGCATTACTTCCATATTTATTAACTACGGTTTGCCACATGGCCCAAAACTGAGTAGTGTCATCGATAGTACCATTATGGGAAGATGCACTCTCCCAACAAGCAAGTATAACCTTCATGTTTTTACTTAAAGCGCGATCTATTGCCCCGGTATATGCGCCCCACCACGAATCGGATACACTTGGCGGGTTAATTGGTAACCTTACCGTATTTACACCCGGCATGTTATTTTGGAAACCCGTTAATATTGCATTTGCTTTTGCTGATACCGTGGTGTAATCATCACCAGCGGTTAACCCTGAGGGGATTACCCAGCCATCAACAAAATTGTCGCGGCCATCTGCCCAATTTACACCTGCAATTCCTGCAGCACCAACCGATTCTGCGTCTGCTTTTTGAGCATCCGTGACCTCCGTTTTTTCAATTTCGAGCGGAGTTTCTGTTAATTCTTTTTTTTCACAGCCCATTAAGCACGCGCTTAACATAACGGCCATTGTTGCAATTGACGTTTTAATTTTCATAGGTAATGATTTAATATTTGGTTAGTGAGGCGTTAACCAGAAGAAAATCAAAATGTTATTTATTTTTTAACTCATTTAAAATAGCTTTATCTAAACTGGTTAATGTATGCTGTGTAGGTTTAAGCAGTTCGAAAACTACAATTTCATTCTTTCCTTTTTTTAACCATTCTGCTGGCAAATAAATGGTTTGTTGAGGTCCAATGCTCCAATATTTCCCCAAATTATGTCCATTAACCCAAACCACGCCTTTGCCCCATTTGCGCATATCTAAATAAGTATCTGCTACTTTTGTTAAATTAAAAGAAGCAGTTTTAAGTACAGCGGCCGATTGGCTAATTACCTTAGGCAATAATTTTTGAGTGTTTACAGTATCAAATGGCAGTGGGTACATTTTCCACGATTTAATCTCAGTACCGTTGAAGGTTACGCTTTTGCTTATCCCCTTATTATTTTTAAGCAGGTAAGGCCCAAAATTAATCCTACCCATGTTTTCTACTAAAATATCCAGTTGTACATTGCCAGCGGGAAGATTAACTGTTAAACTATCCTGGTAAAGCCTTCTATCTAAAACACCAACAAGTTTTTTATTGATATATACCAGGCCATAATCGCGCAGCTCGTTGATTTTAATTATGCCTTTGCGTCCACCTTTTATTGTGCTGCTGTACAATACAAAACCATAAGGTTGGTTAAGGGCTTCGAAGGTTAATGGTTTTTCACTTAATTGTGGTTTCCCAATCAGGTTAAAGATGTCTGTTGATTTGGTAAAGGTAATTACAGGCAATGCAGCTGCCGGCTTGGCGGCAGGTACAACAGGAAGTATTTGGTTTGCGGGCAAATTCTTTTTAATCGCTTCGCGGAAAAGCATAAATTTCGGTGTCGCGTTACCTGCCTCATCTAAAGGTGCATCATAATCATAACTACTAATCTGCGGTTCGTAAGCTGTAGAATCGTTATAATTTGCCCCATTCATAAAAGCTCTGGTTGTACCGCCATGAAACATATACATGTTAATAGAAATCCCTCCTTTAAGTACAGTATCTAATTTATTGGCATACGTTTTTGGATCTACCTGATGATGTTTTGTACCCCACCAATCGAACCAGGCCGGATACCATTCTGGCACAAAGTAAGGTCCGGCACCATTGTTATATTTATTGATCAGCGTTCTGATCTGCGCAGGACTATCGATGCCATTTACGCCTGGAAGCAAACCCGCTAAATGACCACCTTCTAATGCAGGAACAGGATCGCAGGTAGAAAGCACGCCGTCAAAACCAGCATCTTTAAAGAGCTGAGCATTGATCTTCAGATATTCCTTGTCATTTCCGTAAGAGCCATACTCGTTTTCTACCTGTACCATTAAGATGTTGCCACCATGGTTAATTTGCAATGGCGCTAACCGTTTACCAATCTCTGTAAGGTATTCTTTATATTCTTTTAAATATTGTGCTTCTTTACTCCTTACCTGTAAACCTTTAATGTTCTGCAACCAAAATGGATAACCACCAAATTCCCATTCGGCACATACATACGGACTAGGGCGAAGCAATACCCATAATCCTTCTTCTTTTGCAATACGTACAAATTCGGCAATATCATTATTGCCCGAGAAATCGAATTTATCTTTCTGTGGTTCATGTACATTCCAAAATACATAGGTACCAATGGTGTTTAAGCCCATCGCTTTAGCCATTTTCATTCTATCGCGCCAGGCTTCTCTTGGTATGCGGGGGTAATGCATTTCGCCAGATATTATTTGAAAAGGCTTATTATCAAGCAGAAAAACAGAGTCTGCAAGTTTAAAAGTGTGCTGAGCCTGTGCAAAAGCACCTAAGCTGGCAAAACAAGTAATTAAAATTACCTTAAAAATGAGGTATTTGAAGGTATGTTTCATGAAGATGTGTATTTATGTTTTATAAAATTATATGCACAGTTTTCCTTTCCCTACATAGATAAGGTGCTTTGTTCCAGAGAACAAAATTGGAAAAGGATTAAATTTTGGATATTCAAGCATCCCCAAACTGGGTTTACTTACTTACTATTGTGGTAATAGATTTAGCCGGAACCCTAATACCCTGGTTAGTTTTATATTGCTTATATGGTGATAAATTATATTCTGCAGATGTAACATAGGTTTGCACCACATTTGGTTTACTTCCTTTTATTTCCATATCCAGGTCGATATCTTGTTCACTAGTATTAACCGCTACAGTAACCAGATTGCTATTATCCAGATATGCTGATATGTAAATCTGTTTTTCTTTTCCGTTTGTTATACTAACCCCAACACGTTTACTACCAGCTTTAATAAAACGGCTATAATTGCCTAAAGCCCATAACATTTTACTATCATAAACCTGCCCGTCTGTTTTATTTTTATCAATATATACCAGCCCATCTTTATAATCGCCAGCCGATACGGCCAACCACCACTGCCATGATGTAGCATTGGATATCACTAAATCATGATGGATGAGCTTTGCAATAAACAGTGCGGTTACCATACCCAAATCACGCTTTTCACCCTTTAGCACATCATCACCAAGAACACAATATTCAGACATCCAATACCTTAAACCTTTTATCTGAGCTACTGCTTCAGCTGTTTTTTTACGGATATTAATAAATTTTTGTTCAGGACTTGTTGTAAAATAGCTATGAGCAGAAATAGATTGATCAATATTGGATAAGTTGCCAACATAATTCGGAGATGAAGCATTAAAGAACTGATATACCTGATTTCCCTTTGCGGTGTTTCCATTATCGTATAAATAATCGAGCTGGCCGGCCTCTCCTATCTGTATTTTGGTTTTGATCTGATTTTTCGCAAACGCATCATTTACGCCTTTATAAAGCTGAGCAAGTTCAGTATTGTTATAAGGACAACCTTCCTGATTGTGCTCATTCCATTTCCACTGTGGCTCATTTGCCGGACTAAGGTAATCCAATTCGATCCCTGTATTTTTTTTCAACCCTTTAATTGTGGCTACCATATCGGCTGAAAAATCGGGAAGTTTATCAAAATTCAGGTTGCAGTTACCATCAGTAGAATAAGCTTTTCCGTTTTTGGTAAAAAGCACATGCGGACTGTTTACAAAGCCGATAAACTGTTTTACGCCACGGGTTTTAGCGGCCTTTAAAAACCAGGTTTGCCCTGGCATCGCGTTCCAATCATAACTGCCATCTGGTTGCAGAAAAGCGTATTGGCGACGCCATTCGTCGCCAATATCGCTTGCCTTACCTTGGGCGGCACTGCCACCACCAATACTGAAACGCCACATATTAAGGCCAATACCAAGGGGCTGACCCGTTTTTGCAATTTGGGTACTAAAAAGCAAATCGGCCATCTTATCCTTTTTCTCTGCAGGCCATAATCCGGCAAATTGACAAGTCCATGCATCAGATGCCCCGAAACCTTCTATTGTTTGAAATTGAACCAATGGGTGAATTTCAATCTTTACAGTTTGCTGGGCCGCAGCATTACCATAGCAAAACAAAGAAATGCAAGTAAGAAAGTAGCCGATTTGTTTATAATACTTTATCATTGATGGTTAAATTGTTTTTTAATAACCAGTGTTTTGCTGCAATTTACCACCTGAAGCTAAAATTTCGGCCCTAGGTATTGGTAACCAATAATGTTTAGTTTCAAACTTACGCCCGTCTAAAGCAACTTTAGGTGTATAAGTAAATCCCGTTCCTGTTTTGGTAATAATCATTCCAGCAGCAGGTTTATTTTCAGTTACATCTGCAATTTTCCATCTTCTTACATCGTAAAAACGATGTTCTTCGAAAGCAAGCTCTACCCTACGCTCATAACGAACCGCATCGCGCATTTGTGTTTGGGTAAGCCCAACGGCCAATTCAGGCATATTCACACCTGGCCTTGCTCTTACCATATTAATAGCTTGCCTTGCCGACATTGTTGATCCGGAAGGAACGGCATCAGGGCCATAAGCTTCGTTTGCAGCTTCTGCATAATTAAGCAAAATTTCTGCATATCTAAAATAAATCCAAGGCTGAAACCCTGCATTACCCCAAGGATTTTGCAATGGATAAGCATCATTCATGAATTTTTTAAGGTAATAACCTGTTTTGGTTGTATTCCAGTTATCATTTCCATCTTTACTATCTTTTCCTCCCGGGATAAAGGTTTCTACATTACGCTCACGATAAGCTGCACCATTGTATAAAATAGTGGCTGCAAAACGAGGATCACGACCTTTATATGGTTCGTTGTTATCGTAACCAGATGTAGGATCGGTAATGGCTTTGCCGTTGGCCATTTCATAATCATCTACCAGGTTTTGCAAAGGTGTATTACCAGCCCAGCCGCCATAACCGTTCGGTCCGTTGGCAATTTCTAAATGGGTATGGTTTGCATTTTTTGTAAACAACCTCGCGAAAATAATTTCATTGCTTTGGTCGGTTAAGAATAAATTTCCATAACCGCCCGTGTAAATTCCATATTTATTTAAAGAAATAACTGCCTGAGCTGCCGTAACAGCTGCCTGCCAGGTACCAGCATTATACAACGGACTAGCAGCATATAAAAGTAAACGGGATTTTAGCGCAAGTGCTGCGCCTTTTGTTGCCCTTCCTACCATCCAGCTACTACTATTATCCAAAGGTAAATCTGCTGCAGCCTGGTCTAGCTGTGCCGTTACATAATCTATAGATTCTTTAATCGAGGCGCGCTGAAACAATGCCGGATCCTGCAGATTATCGGTCAGGTTCGTTACCTTATCGCCCATCAAAACTACGCCACCATAATTCCGGATCAGATCCTGATAACGGAAAGCCCTAACAAATTTAAGTTCGGCCACTAACTGTTTTTTATGTGCTGCACTCATTCCAATTTTACCAAGCACTTCGAGTGCATAATTACATTCTCTGATGCTTTTGTAGCTCCTTCCCCAATATACACCAGCACTGCCTAAATTTTCAGGTGCCAGTTGTCCTCTTTGGATCAACCAGGTGGCATCATCATTATTATAAATAGATTCATCGGTAAATGAGCTCCACATGCTATATTCAAAACCTCTGCCAAAACCCGGTGAAGAACCGTCGCCCTCCTTATCCTGCAATCTACTGGCGATATAACGGTTGGTTACATAGGCTTCAAAAACAGCTGTATCTGTTTCTATAGCAGATGTAGAGATCCGATCTGTTGGTTCTACATTTAAAAAATCTTTTTTACAGCCTACAATACTCGTTGAGATAAGAGACAGGCCTAAAAGTGATATATATATTGATTTGTTCTTCATGATGTTTAAAATTTAATATTGGCGCCCAAATTAATAATGCGTTGCTGTGGATAAAACTGCCCACTACCACTGGTTCCTTCAGGATCGTAATCTTTTACTTTAGAAATGGTGAACAAGTTAAATGCACTCGCATAAAGCCTTAATCCCGAAACATTGATCCGATTTAAGAAACTGGCCTTAATGTTATAGGCAATTTCTACATTTTTAAGCCTTAAAAATGAGGCATCATTAAGCCAAAAAGTATTGTTAAACTGCCCACCGCTAATCGCATTCGATGCACGGTCAGTTACCCTTGGGTAAGTTCCAGTCGGATTAGATGCACTAAATCTGTTATCGGCCCAACTGCTATAAAAGTTACCTACGCTACCCGATTCTGGCAAAACATATTGGCTTACCTTGGTTTGTCCGGCTAATACCATTGATACATCAAAGTTTTTATAAGATGCACCAAGTGTAAAACCATAAGTGATTTGAGGAATATTGCTATATGGCGTTCTGGTTTGGTCATCGGCGGTTATTTTGCCATCATTATTATAATCGAGGTATTTAAGATCGCCAATTTTAGCGCCACTTACATGTGGGTAAGCATCTAACTCCTGTTGCGTTCTAAATATGCCAATGCTATTGTAAAGCAGATTAGCATTTAATGGTCTGCCGGTTTGGCGTTGATAATCTAGTGTACCACTGGCTTCATCTATAAAAATTACTTTGCTTTTTGCGTAAGTGATATTGCCTGATGCATTCCATTTAAAGTTTTCGCCATTATGGTTATAACCTAAAGTAGCTTCAAAACCAGTATTATTAACTTTACCAATATTTTCTGAAGGTACCAGCGGATCAGAACCGAAAGGGTTTACAATTCCTGAAGAACCTGGCAATGATGCATTACGGGTGGCCAAGATATCAGATCTTTTTTGTTGAAAATAGATGGCTTCGATACTGAAGTTTTTAAATATAACGGCATTGAAACCGATATCGAGTTTTTTGGCTACTTCCCAGGTAATATTCGGGTTTGCAAGTTTAACTAAATTTACGCCCGGCTGTATGGTTGATGATGTTGCACCTGGGCTTTGGGCTACAAATCCATTTCCAACAAGAACATAATTATCAAAGTACTGGAAACCATTTACGTTATCGTTACCAAGCGCTCCGTATGAAGCACGGATTTTTAAATTATCAACAAATTTAACGTTTTCGTTAAACCACTTTTCTCTTGAGATTACCCACCCTGCAGAAACTGAAGGAAAATAACCATACTGTTTACCCTGAGGAAAAATTGATGATCCATCTACGCGCAACTGCCCTTCAAAAAGGTATTTATCATCGTAACTGTAAGCCAAACGACTAATTATACTTCGGCGGTTATAATTTGTGCTATAGCCTGAGTTTAAGAAATCCGTAGCAGCAGTACCTCCCTGAGAAAGTTCAGGCAACGAAGTAGAGAGAAAGTTAAAGCGTTGTGCATCGAAATATTCTAAATGATTTTCACTCTGCTCATACCCCACAAAGGCATTGATGTCGTGCAGGTTAAAACGACGAGCGTAGTTTAGTTTAATATTAGAAGTAAGCAACGATTCATTTCTATGACTTTCGGTCAACGTAGCTTTTTGGTTATTGCCACCAACAATAACACTATTATAGTTTTTAGATGTAGGATCATATTGATACAGCAGATATGGTTTGCTGAAACTTTTGGTAAATACATTGGATTTATCAGCAGAAAAGAAACCATCAACAGAAAGACCCTGTACTCCGGGAATAATAAAACTAGCTCTTAGAATGCCATTTAAAACCTGCGTTGGCGATTTATTTGTTCCGCCTATATCTGTAACCTGTACGGCTGGATTTGCATTTTCGATACCGGTTGTTGGTAAACCATTTGGATAATAGGCCGATACAATAGGTTTTGCCCTATAAATGGATCTGAAAACATCGCCAGCCCCTACCTGAGGAAACAGACGGTTTTCTTGCCTGCCTGATACCGACAAGCCAACTTTAAGGTATTTAGAAACGTTGGCATCTATATTTGTGCGGAAATTATACTGATTGTATTTGGTTACCCCATTTTTATACAAACCATCTTGAGAAACAGTACCTAACGACATGTAGTATTTTACATCCTCGCTGCCCCCGTTAACAGAAAGACTGTGTTGGCTTTGCAGCGCAGTTTTTTCCAAGGTTTGGTCAATCCAATCAGTATTGGGATATAACAATGGGTCGGAACCATTACGAAATTTTTCGATCTGATCTGCCGTGTACGACTGATTAAGACCACCTGCAGGATTCGAATCAAAACCAATTTCATTCATAATCTGTGCATAGGTTGCCGCATCAGCCATTTTAGGCAATCTTGTTGGCGAGCTAAAACCCTGGTTAAAACTATAGTTGATGGTTGGTTTACCAGTTTTTCCCTTTTTTGTAGTCACTAAAATTACCCCGTTGGCAGCTCTATTACCGTAAATAGCAGCAGAAGCATCTTTTAATACCGAAACACTTTCAATATCGTTGGGATCTAGTCGTTCTAGACCACCAATTTGTCCGGGGATTCCATCTACAACAACTAATACACTGTTGCTCCCGGTTGTAGCCAAACCCCTGATGGTGATGTTCGAACCATCAAAACCCGGCTCACCGCTCCTATTGTTAATTACCACCCCAGAAAACCGGCCGGCTAATGAATTGGATAAATTCGGTTGCGGACTCTTAACCAGGTCGGCTCCTTTTACCTGCGAGATTGATCCGGTTAATGTTGCTTTTTTCTGTGTTCCATAGCCAACCACTACCAATTCGTTTAGTGTTTTGGTATCAGAACTAAGCTGAACATTAATGGTTGTTCTATCACCAACCGTTTGCTCCTGATTGGTATAGCCCACATAAGAAAAAACAAGTACATCTGTTGTGGCTGCAACACTGATACTAAATTTACCTTTTGCATCAGTTTGCACTGCTTTTTCGGTTCCCTTAATCTTAACCGCCACACCTGGAAATGTAGCGCCAGTTTCGTTTGTTACCGTACCTGTTATCACAATTTCTTTAAGCTGACTCTTTATCCCTGTTTTAACAGAAACTAAAGATGCCATTGCCGGTAAACTGATGGATACGATAAATAGAAATGCCAGTGTTTTAATTGTAAAGAATTTTGGCAAAAATCCTTTCAGAACTTTTCTTCTCATATTGGTTTGCAAGTTTAATATTTGGTTAGCAGATCAATTTTACAACCTACCCAACAGAACCCTCTATCGGAATCGCGATTATAACACTGCTTTATGGAAGGCTAAATTAGCGCCAACAAACAACTCCCAAGGGGTACAAACAGTCCAAATTAGAGGGGTAAACAAACCGAAAAAGCCCCAAAACAATGCTTTGGGGCAGATTATTAAAAATAATAGATGAATGGCTACTTGCTATTTACCTTTTTTAACTGTGGTATTAATGTTATTGGAAAACGGCTTGCGGAATTTTTTAATGTACTGCGATGGGTTCATGTTAAAGAGCTTATAAAACTGCTCTCTAAAATATTTCGGATCGTTAATGCCCACCATGTAAGAAGTTTCCTGAATGGTTTTATCGGTATTGATAAAAATTTCCGCAGCTTTCCTCAACCTGATGAAACGAATAAAGCCATTCGCTGACTGACCAGAAATGGATTTTATTTTGCGGTAAAGATTAGATCTCGACATACCGATAGCTGCAGTCAGTATATCGATATTAAAATCGGGATCGATCAGGTGTTCTTCTACAATACGGATACAGTTATCCAAAAACTCTTTGTATTCTGCAGATATTTTGGTGTTATTAGAATTAAGGGTAATCTCGTTATAAAAGTATTTTTGCAGCGCATTTTTACTCTTTAGTATACTGGCTACCCTCGCTTTTAAAAAATCTTTATCAAAAGGTTTGCTGATGTAATCATCGGCCCCGCCTTCTATTCCTTTAAGTTTAACCTCTGGCGCAGAAATAGCGGTCAGCAGGATAATAGGAATATGAGAAACGGCTACATCTTCTTTTATTTTACTACAAAGTTCTATCCCGGTTATACCATCCATCATTACGTCACATATCACAATATCGGGCAATAGTTCTTTTACCATATCGTACCCGTCTTCTCCGTTGCTCGCTTCATAAAGGTGGTAATCCATTCTGAAAACCTGTTTCAGGTATTCTCTGATCTCAACGTTATCATCAATAATCAAAAGTGTTTTTAAATCCACAGCGAGCTGACTATCAATCAATGGTTCTTCTGCTGCTTTTACAATATTATTTGCCGTTATTTCATCCTCTATTAACTCTTTAAATAACGATGAATCAGTATCAACCAGTTCCTCCTGCAAAATTACCGCATCTTTAAAATGGCTTATTCCTTTTAATAAAGCAATATTAAATGCCGTGCCTTTATTTTCAACGCTGGTATAACTTATCGTTCCACCATGCATTTCTATAAAATTCTTAGCCAGGTACAAACCAATACCAAAACCTCCTTTTGCTGATTTATTTCCTGGATCCTGATAAAATTTTTCATAGAGTTTTTCTCCTGCAAAGCTGGTAATACCACAGCCTGTATCTTCTATAAGCACATTTATATTTTCCTGATTACTTTTTACAATCATTTTAACCGTACCGCCTTCGGGCGTAAATTTTATGGCATTTGCCAGGAGATTAAAAAACACAATCTCTATTTTTTCCCTATCAGCATAAAATGGGATCAATTCATCGGCGCATATAAACTCAAATACAATTTTTTTAGACCTGGCCTGGTGCACAAAGCAAAGAAATACTTCTTTACACAAACTCATCAGATTTACGGGAGCTACTTTTAATTTTCCGCCATAGGTATCTGCTTTTCTGAACAATAACAATTGATCTACCAAACTTAAAAGCCGTTTTGCATTCCTGTAAACAATATTTAAATCAGTGGTATCAACATTTTTATCATTCTTGTATAAAAGCTCTTTAACCGGATTGATAATTAGTGTAAGTGGCGTACGAAACTCGTGCGATACATTGGTAAAAAAAGAAAGTTTCTTCTCGCTGAGTTCTTTCTCTTTTTCACTTTCTACATGGGCCAGCTTCACCTGGAATTCGAGGTTTGCTCGATGCTCACGGTATTTAAGATAGGCATAAATTATCCCAAAGAAAGCCAGTCCATAAATACAAAAAGCCCACCAGGTACGGTACCATGGCGGTGTAATGGTAATTACGATAGAATTGCCCTCCATATTCCAGATGCCATCGTTATTTGATGCCCTTACCTTTAACACATACTTACCGGGATTTAAATTGGTATAGGTGACTTTATGCTCACTGCCACTGTAATTCCATTTCTTATCAAAACCTTCGAGAAAATAAGCATACTTGTTTTTTTCGGAAAGTGTATAATTGAGTGCTATAAAACCAAAAGAAAGCACACTCTGGCTGTAGGGCAAAGTGATCTCCTTGGTCATATACACCGGTAGTTTTAATGGAGAATCATCACCAGGCAGAATTAATTTATTGAAAATAGAAAAATCGGAAAAATAAACCGCCGGAGCCGTTTTATTATATTTTAGCTGTTGTGGATTAAAGTAAACGATACCTTTACTTCCCGCCAGGTAAATTTCTCCTTTCGCATTTTTACAGATAGCGGCATTGGCATAAACACCGTCTTTCTCATCGTAATTTTTTACCATTTTGTTTACCGGATCAAAGAGTGAGATTCCCTGTTCGGTTGTTACCCATAACCTGCCATTGTTATCTTCTACCAGATCGGTAAAAACATTGCTGGCAAAACCGTTTTGCTTTGAATATATTTCGAAAGTATCTGTTTTAACTACATATTTATTCAATCCATCGCGGGTGCAGATCCAAACATTTTGGTGCGAATCCAGATAAAGGCTATTTACAATGTTATTGCTAATGCCACCTTTTCTTGAATTATCGATCATGTAATTGCTAAACTTTCTGGTTTTAGGGTTAAAGCGGCTGAGCCCACTTCCGTATGTCCCGATCCAAACATTGCCCTGCGCATCTTTTAAAAGGCAGTACAAATGGTTATTACTCAATGAAGCCTGGTTTTTAGGGTCGTTAAAGTAATGTGTATAACTGCCGTTTTTTTCGTTATACACTTTCAAACCAGCATCGGTAGCCAAATAATATTCGTTATTGTTTACCTCAATTAAATCTCTAAAAACATCTTCGTTAAAAAAACTACCAAGTGCCGAACGGTGATGATGGTGAACAAATTTATTCTCTTTCTCCTCGTAACGGTCGAAACCATTTTCGCCCATTACCCATAGCCTGCCATTTAAATCGGTAGATAGGTTAATAATATCAGAGCTTGATAAACTATTTGCATTACTGGTATGCAGCAGTTTAATTACTGAACGATTATCGGGATTATATTTAAACAAACCTTTGTTTGTGCCTACCCAAAAATCCTTACCATAACTGATGATGGATTTGATGTCGGCCTGCCCAAAAGGAAGGGAAATAAAATTAAACTTATATTGGTTAAAGTCTATTTTACTGAGACCATTTTTACCACAAACCCATATCATTCCTGTTTTATCGCTGTATAGACCTCCGTTGGCAAAAAATTCGAGTTCTTCTATTTTCTCCCATTTATTTATTTCGGTGTTTACCCAAAATAATCCGGAGTTTCCGCCAACCAGCATTTTTTTTGCGCCTAAATTTAATATACTAAATACTGAAGCGTTACCAGTGCCTTTACTACTGTAGGTATTGAATTTCCCTGTTTTCGGATCGAATCTGAACAGATCACCTTTCCAATAGCAACCAACCCATATCATGCCATCGCCATCTATACTAAGTGTCCAGATATCGTTCGGGTTTTTTTCGCCCGCTATTTCCTTTTGTGTATAATTGGTAAAGCGACGTGTCTTTTTATCAAATTTATTTAGTCCTTTGCTCCAATTGCCTAACCATAAATTCCCTTCTTTATCTTCTGCAATGGCATTAACCGATTTTCCTTTAATGGCATTTGGATTTTTAATGTCGGGCTGATAAACTGTAAAAGATGCTGAGTTTTTGTTAAAAAGGTTAAAACCATCGTCGGTACCTACCCAGAGCTTATTTGTTTTATCAATGAGTAGCGACCATATTTTATTATTGCTCAACGATGTTCTTTTGTTTTCTTTATGATAAAAACGCTCAAACTTCTCTGTTACAGGGTCGAATTTATTTAAACCGTTCATGGTAGCCACCCAGAACACACCATTCTGATCTTCTACAACAGCATTGATATAGTTATTGGTTAGTGATGTTGTATCGCCGGGGATATTTACATAAATTTTAAAAGAATAACCATCAAACTTACACAAACCGTTTTCGGTACCAACCCATATAAATCCCCTTTTATCTTTTAAAGCAGCTGTTGTATTTTTTGAAGGCAGTCCTTCATTTATGCCGTATGTTTTAATTACATAATGGCCTGCTATTACAGGCTGGTTATCGACATGGGATACCTGCGCTTTAACATGAGTAAAGAGGAAAAAAAATTGTAGAAGAAAACAAGTTAGACTAATTAATCTCATAGTTGAACAACAAAATTTGATGGGAGAATGCCTTAGCTAAACCCTGCCTCTTTTGAAATAGACGAGTTGTAAAGATACACTTTGCAAACTTATTACCGAATCTATTCTTGTGTTCAAGTTAGTGCCAATAAAAAAGAGGCCGATTAAAAACCGACCTCTTCGCACTAATCACTACTAACTAAAATTTAACTGAATTGAGATTCTTATCTACTAAAATGCCTTCACTAATCTTAAGCCCGAACTGTAGTTTGCGTTTTGCCTTTAATTTCAGGATAAACAGATCGGAAGTTTCGTTTAAAGCATCTTTGTTGCCAATGTTTAAAAAGGTTGGATACAAAACCTTAGCGCCATTGGTGTGCAGGCGGTCGTTGGTCAGGTTATCCATCTGTTTGATATTTAAAGGCTGAACGCTTACAAAATCATAATCCTGTGCATTGTATGGTAGGGCAAAACTTAAAGCATTTACTGATTTCAGGTTTATTCCTTTTACTTTGATTTCGATGATTTCGTCTTTGTTGTAAGCTTGTTTAGCCGTACTGATTTCCAGTTTACCTGCAACTTTATCAATTTTAGCATTTTTTATACCTCCTTCAAGTTGTGTAGCCACAACTGAAATATCGTAGGCATCAATCAAATTGTTTTTATTGATATCGCCATTGCTGATATAACCTTCAAAATCAGCATCACCTTTTCTTAAACCAGTATAATTGATGTAAGAAGTTAAATCGTTCTTATCAATTAAACGGTCGTTATTGATATCGCCGGGAAGATAACTTTCGGTACCAGGAACTTTAAATACATATAGCTCTCTACCTGAACCAAAACCACCTACACCATCAGCAACAGCAATTTTGAGGTAACGTGCAGCAGGATGTGCAGTAAAATTGAATATTTTAATTTCGTCGTTATTGGCCCATTCAAATGCACCAGCTTCTGTCCAGCTTTCTTTATTATTGCTATAAAACACTTTACCTTTTAATAAAATCCCGTTCCCTCTTCCTGTGCGTGGCAGGTAGTGGAATTTATCCAGTTGGTTGATCGATTTCAGATCAATGATCATATCAAAAGGAACTGCCTTAACACCCCATTTGGTATGCCAGGTATTACCTTCATCATAATCGAACAATTTATTGATACCAGAACCTCCTTGATTTTCCACCGTAGTTTCGGCAACAATACCCTGAATAGCAAACTCTAAAGGATTGGTTTTAGTAGTTGCTTTAATTTCGGTCCAATCAGAATAACCATCTTTATTTACTGCACGCAGTTTAAAACTGTAAGCTGTTTCGGCTAATAAACCATCAAACAACAAAGCAGTATCTCGGATAGTAGTATAATGCATATCGTTAAAATCAATTTCATAAAAATCTGCATTGCTCACTTTACTCCAGCTAGGGCTAAGCGTATAGGCTTCTCTGTTTTTATCACTTACCCTTGCATTAGCAGGAGCAGTTAATTTACCTGTTGATACACGTTGTTTATCTACGGGCTCGAATTTAAAACCGTCTATACTAAGTATTACCGGATTGATGGTAATATCGGTAGATTGAAGTTTAACCAACAATTGCGGGTTTTTAACCATTGCCACTTTTTCAAACTCACTTCCTTTTGTAGCAAAACGGTTTAAGTTCGGGGCTGCATCGTAGAAATAAACATTAGACTGTTTTAAAAACTCGTCTTTTGAGTTTACTTCTGATAATTTTATTTTACTGTTCCCAACTTTTGCCGTTAACCTTTTTGGTTTTTCGGTAACGTTAATGACGAATTCAGTTGTTTTCTCTTTCACAAAGCCATCGAAATCGCCCTTTGCAGGATGAATGGTAACCAGGGCATTGTTTTTCTGATCTAGTGCTGATTCGATTAAAGTAGAAGCACCTTTTCCTAATTTATAGGCTTCTGTTGCACCGTCATCATCATATTCGGTAAATGAAGTTTTTCCAAAAGGATATAATTCATAAATACGGTTTGCTTTATTGATTTCAGCAACATTGTTATTCGGATTCGTCATCGGAATAATGGCGCCATTTTTCACAAAAACAGGCAATTTCCATAATGGGGCATCAAAACTGTTGAGAATGCTGTTTCCAGTATATTTTTCTCCAGTGAAATAATCAATCCATGTTCCCTCTGGTAAATAAATACCATTGCGGATATCGTTACCTTTTTCGTCTGATTGGGTAGCCTGATAAATTGGCGCCACTAAGAAAGAAGGTCCATAGAGGTATTGATATTGTGTTGAAGTCCCTTTGGTATAGGCATTTGGATATTCCAGAAACATTGCCCTGATGATCGGCAATCCGGTAACCGCTTCTCTAGCAACGCTATAAGTATACGGCATTAACTCCGATTTCAGTTTTAAATAGTTGCGGTTAATCGAAGTTACAGGCTCACCCAATGCATGTGGATATTTTTCATTAGCTCCCCAACCGTCCATATTTAATTCCATTGGCGTAAAGGTTTTCCATTGGAAATCGCGGGTATTGATGGTTAGATTTTTACCGCCAAAAATACCATCCATATCGGAAGTAATATTCGGTTGGCCAGATAAACCGGAACCTAAATAGGTAGGGATGTGGAAACGGATATATTCCCAAACGCCACCAGTTTGATCACCCGACCAAATACCGGCATAACGTTGTGTACCCGCCCAGCCATCTAACGAAATGATAAACGGGCGGCTACTATTACCATAATAAGGCATAATCTGGGCTACATCGGCAACACCATTCAACCCGAATGAATAACCGGCTCCAACCCATGCTACATCGGTTTTTAATACACGAACGCCTGCATCTCTGGCTTCCTTAATAATATCGCGCTGCAATAACGGACTTACTTCTGCTTTAGGGTGAAGATCAGATTGTGTCCAAAGACCGATTTCCACGCCGTTTTTACGGGCATAATCGCCAAAACTCTTTAGGTTCTGAATGTTGCCATCCAATGTTTCGGTTTGGCCATAACCTGCGCCATAACCATCATTTGGAAGTACCCAGCCCAAAGGCATATCGTGTTTTTTATAACGGTCGATCACCGCACGTGCTGAAAACTGATAATTGTTTTTTTCACCGTTAAGCGATTCTTTTATACCGCCGTTATCTTTCTGACTTTCTTTGTAACGTTTTCCATCTTCAAATAAAGTTCCCTTTTCGTCTTCTTTCCAAAAATCTCGGTTGTAAGCGTTTAAATGTCCCTGATAGAAACCAAATTTCGGTAACAAAATAGGATTTCCGGTAAGTTGATAAAAATCGTTCAATAAGGGTACCGCACCATCGTTAATCATAAAAAAAGCATCCAGGTAATCGGTTTCATGTGCCAATTTCACCAATCCTTTTTCTTTAGCACCAAAATTGTAATTTCCTTTACTGAAGGTATACCACATTACAGCATAACCGTTGGTAGACCAATAATAAGGTGTTGGTGAAGCTACTCCCCCATCCGTCCAGCTGTTTTGGTTTTCGATAGAAATGGCTCTTCCCTTGTGAGAGAAACGGCCGTTCTGTACGCCACCACCATAAAAATACTCCTGTGGATTTTCTTTCAAACTAAGGGTTACTTTCCCTTTTTCGAACTGAATCGGAGCTAATTCTTCCACAGCAACAGCTTGTGTAGCAAGGTTGATAATTTTGATCAGCGAAGTATTTTTATCGAAAAGAACCGTAATCTTACCAGTAGATATGAACAGTTGATTGTTCTCATCTTTAATATCCAGTTTTGAAACTGGCCTGCGTGGGTTTTCGACTAAAATTTTGGCTTCTGGTTTTGCTTCCGGATCGCGTATGAAACCTCCTGTAGGGTCTTCGAAAAGACGGAAAATATTATCGCCGTAAAAATCTAATGTTAAACGTTGATTATCAGAAAGCAATAATTCTACTGTGGTGGTATTGATCTTTTTTGCACCAAGCACTTTGGTAACCTTTTCGGCTACCTGATTGGTTTTCTGAGCAGCTGGTTGAGCAGAAACAAAAAACGGAGCGGTAATTAAAAAAAACGCACATGCCAAAACAACGCGCTTAGGTTGGTTTTGGGGATTGGTTATTTTAAAATGTTTAAAAAAATAATGCGGGGTCATTAAATTTTGATTTGGTTATGTGTTTAAGTTAAGCAAGCTGATAATTTAGTTGCTATGGGATAAAGTTAACAAACACATTAAAGGAAATGGTGCGTTTTTAGGCACAAAAACCGCGCAATCGTTTGCCTATCTAATTTTTTACCAGAGATAGCGTGATGTTTTCTATCATTAAGAAATTAAGGGCATTAAGGTTGTAGAAGATCGATTTTATAGAACAGATTCAGCGATCGTCCTCCTGAACTTGTTTCAGGATCTAAAATTGCATCATTCTAATCCGATAGCTATCGGATTATTTCAGAATCTTTATAAATAGTTTTTTGCTACGGAAATGCAGATTTACACGGAATTTAATTTTGCTTTCAGCTTTTGCCTTTTCTACGAGTAGTGAAGTATTTTAGCCATCGCCTTATAAATCCTGATTTTACCTATACTATCAAAAAAAATACAAAGCACACAAATAGTTTATTTTTAGCACTATTTGACCATAAAACATTGATTAGTTATATTTTAAACAAAGCGTTTTTGTATTACAAACTTAAAAAATAATCGAATGGCAGGCATTTTGTAAGTATTTGTAAAATTGCTTATTACAAATGAATTTCCCTCTATCACAATCCTATAGCTGTGTAATTATAGATGACAGCCAAATGAGTATAAAAACACTTGAACACTTTATTTCCAAAATAGACAAACTCCAGCTAAAGAGAAGTTTTACGGATGCAATAGATGCCATGGCCGCCTTTTGGAAATACGGAAAAATTGATTTCCTATTTCTGGATGTCCAAATGGAAATATCAGGAATTGATATAGCCAGAATGCTTCGAAACAGCGTAAAATTTGTTGTATTTGTAAGTGCCGATGACAATAAGGCCATTGATGCCTTTGATAAAGGCAATTGTTTTTTATTTAAACCACTCGATTTTGTAAAATTTGAAGAAACGGTGAATCAGTTGATTCTGACTGAACGTAAGAACAAAGAAATACTTTTGTAAATAGCTCGCTAAAAATATCCATCTTTTTTTTCTATCATTAAGTAATTAAGAACATTAAGATTTCATAGTTCGGTCCCGCAGCCGTCTCCATGAACTTGTTTCAGGACCTAAAATTACGTGATTCTGAACTTCTGAATCTTTCTGGTTAGTTTTTCTGCCACGGAAGCGCAGATTTATACGGAATTTTACTTTGCTTTGAGCTTTAGCCTTTCAGCTTTTACCTTTCTTACCATTAAGCAGTTAAGAACATTAAGATTTCATGGCTCAGATCCTGCGGTCGCCCTCCTGAACTTGTTTCAGGATCTATCTGGATTGGATTATTTTTTTGCCACGGAAGCACAGATTTACACGAAATTTAATTGCTTTGAGCTTTAGTCTTTCAGCTTTTACCTTTCTTACCATTAAGCAGTTAAGAACATTAAGATTTCATGGCTCAGATCCTGCGGTCGTACTCCTGAACTTGTTTCATGATCTGTCCAGCTTGGGTTATATTTGCCACGGAAGCAAGGGTTTAATTTAATTTGCCTTTTGCTTTCAGCTTTAGTCTTTTAGCTTTAGTCTTTCAGCTTTTACCTTTCTTAAAAATCTGAATAGTCTGTCGGGTAAACAAATTTAGTGTCGTTTTTAGAAACATTGTGCTGATACTCTGGCATTGCAGAAAGCTTTTTCCAATATTCATCTGCCGAGAAAGACTTCCAGTGTGCATCTCTATCTACCTTATTTTCGAAAGTAGTTAAATACATTAGATTAGGCATTCGGCTACCAGCGACTACTTCTCCATAAAATACTGCATTGAAATTAAGTCTTTTAAACAACCCGATTTCACCGCCCTTATTAAACATTTCAACTTTATTCTGAAAATACTTCTCCGTAGGTGCCTCGTAACTTCTTAATTCGTACACCCTTTCTTTCATCGGCGATTTTAGATTAGGCAGCATAAAATGAGGAGCATCCTCAAAAGCCTTTAAAACAATAGATTCTAATCGCTCGTAAGGAGTCTCGGTATAAGTTGCATCAAGGTAGGTTTTACCATCAATAGCATATTGTTTATCTTTTGCTAACTTTTCATCCAGTTCCAGAACGCCATTGAACGATTTCAAAGGAATAAATACATAAATAAGCTTTTCTACAACCACAGCCTGATCGCCTATAATGGGTTTAAACACGCCTACTTTTGTAATTCCATTACGGTGTAATGCGGGTAAATATGCATTTTGAAGATAATCATCCACTGTTTTTTCTTGTGCATCGGTTTTCAAGTGGTAAATTTTGATCTGATAGAAATCCATCTTCGATGCATTGCCCGCAAACGCACTGAACAGTAGAACAAGTAAAAACAGACTGGATATTTTAATTTTTTGCAACATGTTTAAAGGATGATTAGATAATGTAGCAAAATAACAATTATTTTTAATGATCGAATGAGAGAAAGATTGTGTTATTAAATTTTGAATGAGCAAATGGCCAACAAAAAAGTAGCTAATCACTTATCAACCAACGACTATTGAACCAAAAAATTCGGGTTTGGTGGTTCGGCATGCAATAAATGTTTTACAAAGAAGTCGCGTTTACGCCTCCGTCCGTAAATACCACCATCGCTATGGCCCATACCCGGAATGCTTAATATATCAAAGTCTTTATTTGCTTTGATCAATGCATCAGCAAGTCGGTAGGTAGATTCTGGGGGTACATTTTCATCCGCTTCACCAACAATTAAAAATAAATTACCCTGTAATTTTGGTGCATTGGTAATGTTAGATTGTTCTCCATAGTGCGGCCCTACGGGATAGCCCATCCATTGTTCGTTCCACCATTGTTTATCGATGCGGTTATCGTGACAACCACAGGCAGAAACCGCAGCTTTATAAAACTCGGGATGAAATAACAGTGCACCAGTTGAGCTTTGCCCACCCGCCGAAGTGCCATAAATCCCCACTCTTGAAATATCAGCATTTGGATATTTCACCGCCATGGCTTTCATCCACAATATCCGGTCAGGGAAACCTGCATCTGCTATATTTTTCCAGCATACATCATGAAAAGCCTTAGACCGGTTGGCGGTACCCATTCCATCAATCTGTACTACGATAAAGCCTAATTCGGCAATGCTCTGCATTTCACTGGCAGGTAAGAAACTTTTGGGCACAAAACTATCATGAGGACCTGCGTAAATATTTTCGATAACAGGATAAGTTTTGTTCGGATCCATTTTTGAAGGGAAGCAAACAATGCCCCAAATATCGGTTATGCCATCTCTTCCTTTAGTCACAAAAACTTCGGGCAGTTTAACTCCTGTAGCTAAATAAATAGCCGTTTGGCCATGTTCTATTTCGCTTATTTTTTTGGTACTCGCAGCTAACCTTAACTCGCTAACAGGCGGTACATTTACCTGAGAGTAAGTATCGATATAATATTTGCGGTCAGGAGAAAAACTGAGGATATGATTACCTTTTTCGGGCGTAAGATTCACCAGTCCCTTTCCATCGAACCCAATCCTATAATAATGGATAAAATAAGGATCTTCACCAGCATCCATTCCATTTGCCCGGAACCAAATCTGGCGTTTAACCACATCTACACTATCGATATCCCTAACTACCCAATTGCCTTTGGTAACCAGCGTCTGTTTTCCTGTTATGCCATTAACCAGATAAAGGTGTTGCCATCCATCCTGCTCACTGGTCCACAATATTTCATTTGTTTTAGGTAAGTAATGGGTATAAATTCGCCGCTCATAAATGAAGGTTTTTGTTTTTTCGTCGATAATGTTTTTGGTTTTTCCGGTTAAGACATCTACTTCAATTACCCTAAAACGTTGATGACCGCGATCTACTTTCTCATAGGTATAATACCTGCTGTTATTATTGCGCCAATGCAATTCTGGTGCACCAAAGAAATCTATCGGTTCTGCATCTACTTTAATGGCAGTTTTAGCTGTTACATTAAAAACATAGGGCTGATAAGCGGTAAAATCGTCACCAGGCTGTGCATACTCTCTCGATTTTAATTCACCACGGGTAGTGCCAGGAACCGAACTTAATACATAATGTACTTTTTTAGTCTCTTTCGGATCGATTTTATAGGCAACAATATTTTTTCCATCGGGCGACCATGCAAATTCGCCATATGGTTTATCGGCACTACCATCGGTACTCAATTGGCTTTCTGCTTTGGTAGCTAGATCAAGCACGAATAAGTTGCCACCACGGATCAGGATTTCGCTTTTGCCGTCAGGCGATTTTCTGGATTCACGGTTCCGTTGCCAGCGCGATCTGCTTTGCTGCAAAGGTCTTTTGGCATTGTAACGATAAATTGTTGTGTCTTTCGTGTCCGCTAAACTGTAATCGCTCAAGTTTAATTCATACCATTTATCCTGTATTTTTAGTTTTGCTGTATTACCCTGATCGGCGAAATACAATTCAGCAAACTGAAGTTTTAATGGATTCTGCTTTTTACCCGTTATCTTTTCTATATTTTCAGCCAGTTTATTGTTATCAAATGCCGCGCTACGTTTACCTGTTGCAGCATCTACATAATAATATTCCCATGTTCTGTTAGGAAGGTTCTTTTTATACCAAAATGCACTTCCGTCTTTTTTCCAAAAGGGAATAAGATCATTATTGGTTGGGATATTGCGTAATGCGGTATCCAGCTTAGTAGATAATTGGTAAGCATTTGCCATTTCAGCAGCACTTGGTGCATAAGGATGCAAACCCGCTTGCTGTGCCAGTAGCTGAGAGGAAACAAAACTTAATAAGATGATCGCTATTGCTTTTTTAGCGCTTGGATAAGTGGTCATTACAGATTTTTTGTGGTAAATATAATGCTACGGTTTTTCTGATTTCCTTTAGATTTTGATGAATAACATCAATATTTTAACCGTTCACATCAACCGCTTCTTTTGCTTTCGAATCCTGGCGGGCAATACTTCCTTTAATCAGGTAATAAACCGGTATACCAATTAAAGTGATGATTAATCCAGGCCAGGTAAATTTAGGTTTAAAAATAATCAGCAATACACAAAAAGCCAGCCCCATTATCATATAGATGATTGGCAGCACAGGGTAGCCAAAAGCTTTGTATGGCCGCTCGGCATCAGGTCGCTTTTTACGGAGGATAAAAATTCCGAAAATGGTGAGCATATAAAACATCACCACTACAAACGAAATCATATCCAACAGATCGCCATATTTTCCGCTGATACACCATAAACAAGCAAAAATACACTGAATCCATAGCCCAAAACCAGGAACTGCATTTTTGTTGAGTGTACCTACTTTTTTAAAGAAAAGCCCGTCTTTGGCCATTGAGTAATATACCCTGGCACCAGCCATAATTAAACCGTTATTGCAACCGAAAGTTGAAACCATAATCATTAATGCAATAATGATGGTACCGGCTGTACCGAAGATATGATTGGCAGCAGAAACTGCAACCCGATCTTTATCAGCATAGGCGATATCATGTAATGAAAGTACCCCGGTATACATCACATTCGTAAGGATATAGAGTACTGTTACGATAATCGTACCTAAAGCTAAACTCAAGCCAATATTACGTGCAGGGTTTTTAATTTCACCCGCAATAAAGGTAACGTTGTGCCAGGAGTCGCTACTAAATATAGAACCCACCATCGCCGCCGCAATGGCACCGAAAGCCGCCAAAGTGGTGTAAGAGCCGATATTTCCATCGGCAGATAGCGGTCCTAAAACCCACATATTTTCCCAGTTGGTTTTCCAGATTCCTTTATCTAAAAAGAAAAGTCCAAATGCGATAAGACCAAACAGACTTAGCAATTTAGCCACTGTAAAGGTGGTTTGGATCACTTTACCGCCATTTACCCCCCTATTGTTAATATAGGTGAGTAATATAATCACCCCAATGGCCAATAGTTGAGCGGGCGAGATGGTAAAGAAACCTAAATCGATGGCTACTAAATCTTCACTTAGTGCAGGCACGAGATATGCGGTAAACTTGGCAAATGCCACGCCTACTGCGGCAATAGTTGCCGTTTGGATTACCGTAAAAAAACTCCAGCCATATAAAAAACTGATCAGCGGATTATATGCTTCCTTCAAATAAATATATTGTCCGCCCGCCTTTGGGAACATGGCACTTAATTCGCCATAACTCAAAGCAGCGGTAAGTGTCATAAAGCCTGTAATTAACCAAACCACTAACAACCAACCAGAACTGCCTACATTCCGGGTAATATCGGCACTTACAATAAAAATACCTGAGCCGATCATACTTCCGGCTACAAGCATTGTTGCATCCATCAATTTAAGTGAGGGTTTAAATTGTGTGGTTTCTTTTTCAATCATGTTTTTTGTTGCTTGGTGGTTCAAATGGTTTGGTGAGTTTATTTATTTAAGCTGGCCGTAAAAATGCCATGAGGTAGTGAAATCGCGGGTTAGGGGCTGATTGGTTAAAGTAGCCCTGATCATTTCTACAGGAATTAAGTTCTCTTTAATCACCGCATCGTGAAAAGCTTTAAAGCTCATCTTACCACTATCAACCAGTTCTTTTTTCAGGGCAAAAAGCTGAAGACCGCCGGTAAGGTAAGCCACCTGGTATAAAGGACTATAATCGCCTTTGAAAGATCTTCGTACTTCGCCTTCTGCATTGGCGCGTTCGTGCCCTACACGATCGACCAGAAAATCGACACACTGTTGAGGAGTCCATTTACCCAGGTGAAAGTTTAGCGAAAAAAGAATCCTGGCACAACGGTGCATGCGCCAGAAAAGCATGCCCATTTTTTCTTCGGGAGTTTTGGCAAAACCTTTATCGTAGAGTAAAAGCTCCCAGTATAATGGCCAGCCTTCTACACTAAAAGGGGTTTTAAAAGGATCGCGATAGCTTTTATAACGGTTATTGATAAAATACTGATAATGATGACCAGGCAAGAGTTCGTGCTGTACCGTTCCCCTTGAAAAATAAGGATTGTTACCACGCATACTCATTAACTTATCATCTTCTTCCATCGAATTTGTTGGATAAGAAATACTGATTTCGCGCCCACCAGTAAAAAATGGATTTACCAATTGGCGTTCTGCCGACATCATGACCATACCCCAGGTTTCTTCAGCAAGCGCCGGAATATTGATCAGATCGTTGGCTTTTATAAAGCTTAAGGCATCATCCTGTAGTTTTACAATCAACTCTGGCTGTTTACCTAAGGGTACGTAGCTATTCTTGATTTTTTCCTGAGCTTTTTTCCAGTCTTTACCGAAGCCCATTGCTGCTGATGCTTTTAAAAGTTCTTCGTCGCAAAACTTAAATTCTTTTTCGGCAAGCTGAATCAGTTCTTCTGGTGTATAAGGAATAAGCTCTGCATTTAATTGCCTGATCAGTTCTTCCCTTCCGATGGGATTTCCCTTAATTTCTGGTTTGTTTGATTTTGCCCCAGCTACAGGATCTCCTTTATCGTTAAAAAACTTAGCGTAATTGGTCAAAGCAAGATCTAACCTTTCGTAAGGTTTAGGTGCCCACCAGGTAAAACCAGGTTCATAATCCATATAAAACTGATAAAAACCTTTTAAACGGTGTTTTAAACTCAAGGTTATGGCCGTTGCCATTTTAAGCTGATCGGGTTTGAGGCTTGCTTGCTTTGTGAAATTTTGGCTCAGGGTATCAATCTGCTTCGCGATTTCGGTCATCTGGACAGCCAGTAAAGATCCTTCTTTATAAGTGCCCCTTCTTCTTAGTTTTTCGAGTGCATAAATCGCATCGGCGAAGGTGAAATATTTAGACAGGGCATTATATTCTGTTTCCTCTTTGCCCAAGAGCCAAACAGAAGATTCTATCTGTTTTTTAAGGAGGATATAATCTACTTTGCCATAAATACTAAAGCCTTCAAATTTGGCTGATTTTAACTTACTTAAATAATCTTTATTGATGTCTTGCAGGCGTTTTCTTTGTTCCGGGCTTTTAAAAGTAGTCATCGGAAAAGAATAAGTACCTCCTGCAGAATAAGGATAGTAGAAATCGTTAATGGCATCCATATCCCTTTGGTAGCCTACTATCAGCGTACCCATTTCGCTGGTTTGTTCGTACAAACTTTCGTTTGAAGTTTGGGCTAATACAAAAGTACCTGATAACAGGCTTACCATTAACAAAAGGGCAAAAAACTTCAATTTGTTTTGCATTTAGAGTTGGTTAAATTTAACGAATAGCATTTGCCTCCATTTGAAAAAATGGCTAGCTTTTTTTAAAAAAATAAAAGTGTTTTTTGTTTAAGCGCCTACGTAGCTCACCCTGCTCACATTATTATAAGTATCGATGTATGCTCTTGGCGACTGGCCAATAATACTTTTAAATACCCGGTTAAAATTGGTAATACTATTGAAACCAGCTTTATAGGCTACACCTGAAATGCAATCGGCTTTCTCACCCGAAATAAGGCTTTTACAGGCATCGTTAATTCTAACTTCGTTTAAAAAGGACACGAAAGTATGTCCGGTATGTTTCTTAAAATACCTGCAGAAGGCCTGAGGAGTCATAAACGCGGCATTGGCTACATCTTCTAAAGAAATTTGATTGTTGTAGTTTTCGGTAATGAAGTTAATGATCTTGCTCAATCGCATCCCTTCATTTTCGGTTACGTTAGAAGAATACATATCCGAACATAACGATTCTACATTCTCATTTAAATCCTGAAGACTGTTAACCAATTTCAAGAAGTTAAACAGCACATCAACTCCTGATGCCTGGTGAACATTGAACATTTTGGTYACCATGTTTTTAGTAAAAGCAGCAGGAATTTTGAAACCATGTTTGTGTTTAGCTAAAAAACCACTTGCCATCTTCATTTCGGGAAGATTGAACAAAGCAGCTAAAATACCGTTAGGATTAAAGTAAATAGAACATGCTTTGATTGTTTTATTGTTATCAGCAGAGAAATATTCAGGGTTGCTTTTAAAAAGATGTGGAAGTTTTGCCCCAATTACAAAAATATCACCCGATCGGAAAGCATGCATGTCATTCCCCGCAATTAACGTCCCCTCTCCCTTTTCTATGTAAGTAATCTGCCACTCATCATGTCGGTGCAGATACTGGTAAAAATATGGAAGTTCAATATGTTCCGATATCACACTCTTGTCATCAGGAACAAGCATGGTAAATGGTAATACTTTCATAATTTCGGTTTAGTTGGTTGAGTTTGATTACGAAATGAATGTATAAATATTAACTCAAATAAACCAATAAAACTTAAATAAGGTTAAAATACTGCTATACTTTGATAATATATGACGGATTTGATGATGAATTCTGCAGCTTGTAAATCACTATATATTTAGTTAACCTGCTGTAAAGCAAGATCTAAAACGATTAATTTAGACGGGCGAAGTTTGCTATTTTTAGATTAGCGATGCATTTCGGCGTTTTTTGGGGGAATTGTGAAGTTAAGTCAAGGAAGTCAAGTTTTAAAAACTTGACTTCCTTAGTATATTATCGAACTACTGCAAATGGCTCCATTTTTAGATCAGTAGCCATGCCCGAAGCAATCTGGCTAACCAACAAACCCGTTGCGGGACCTAAACTTAACCCCATCATACCGTGGCCCGTAGCGATAATTAGATTTTCTCTTTTTTCGCTTCTGCCAATGTAAGGCAAACCATCAGGTGATGACGGACGGAAACCATACCAGATATCTTTTTCTGCCGGAAGTGCGGGGTTTAAATCTGGAAAATATACTGGAACCGATTCTACAATCCCTTTAACCCTTTGCATATTAATGCGGGTATTAATTTTATCTAACTCCATTGTGCCGCCGTACCTAATCTGCCCGTTCATTGGTGTTATGGCCACCCTGGCTTCACATAACAATGCCGGAATAGTTAGCCGTTGCTGAGGTTCCGGTTCCATAAAAGAATAACCTTTACCTGGCATTAAAGATATTTTAACATCGGCCATTTTAGCCACAGCAGGCGACCATGAACCAGTTGCCAAAACGTACTGATCGGCTTCCCAGGCAGTATTGCCTGTAAAAACCTTCATAATGCGATTGCCTGCCGTTTCAATTTTATCAACCTCTCTGCCACGTTCTATCTTAACACCATTGTTTAGTAAATATTGAAGCAAAGCATTCATCAACTTTGTTGGGTAAAGATGTGCATCGCAACGATAATGTACTGCGCCTAAAACATCTAATTTTAAATCGGGTTGTAATGCGCGGCATTCTTCGGCTGTTAATACAGCCATATCCAAACCCAGTTCAATTGCCCTTGCAGCTAAATGCGCTTCTTCTTCTCCTGCTTTTTCTGTTTTATAAAATGCCAGAATGCCGTTGTTGGTTAATTCGAAATCGAAATCAGGCTCTTTTGCCAAGCCTTCATATAGTTTTTTGCTCAGTAACGATAAATCGCGTAAAGGTGCTGCCGATTGGCTTACGTGTTTTGCCGTGGCATGCTTCATAAATTTCAAACCCCAGTTAATGAGGTTCCCATTTAAAGATGGGCGAACATAAAAAGGGCTTTTGCTGTCAAACATCCATCGGATACCCTGTTTTATCATGCCCGGTGCAGCCAAGGGTACAAAATGGCTTGGTACAATCATCCCGGCATTACCAAAAGAGCAGTTGTCGGTAATATCTCCTTTATCTAAAACTGTAACTTCGTAGCCTTTTTTCTGCAGATAATACGCTGAAGTTAAACCTACTATTCCACCACCTATAATTAATACTTTCGACATTCTTTTAATTTATACTGCTGATATTCTTTTAAAAACTCACTAAATCACCTGAAATCCATATGCATATGGATCATCTTCGGCATCTATTTTAATGGTATTGTAACCATAAACTTTTGCCCAGCCCTCTACACTTGGTATAATAGCTTTAATTCCGTTTAAGTCTACAACTTCTTCTACTCTTCCGATAAATTTGCTGCCGATAAAACTTTCGTGGATAAAATCTTCTCCTTGTTTTAATTTTCCTTTAGCAAACCATTGTGCTAAACGGGCTGAGGTGCCTGTTCCACATGGCGACCGATCGATGGCTTTATCGCCATAAAAAACTGCATTCCTGGCGGTTGATGTAGGGTCGATTGTTTTACCGGTCCACAACACATGGCTACAGCCATTTATCGTCGGGTCTAAAGGATGTACAAAAGTATATTGTTCGTTGATGCGTTTTCTGATGGTCTGGCTCCAGGTAATCAGTTGTGAAGCGGTGTAGTTTTCCAGTCCCGGAAAATTTTCCTGTGGGTCTACAATGGCATAAAAGTTACCCCCATAAGCTACATCAAAAGTAAGTGTACCTAAATCCGGGCATTCTACTTCTAAATTTTCTGCCGCCAAGTAAGAAGCTACGTTTTTCAGCTTAACCGATTTAACCTTTTTACCTTCTTGCTTATATTCAATTAAGACTAATCCGGCCGGGGCCTCCATTCTGATCACACCTGGTATTTTGGGCTGAATCAATCCTTCCTCTATGGCAATAGTAATGGTACCGATAGTACCATGGCCGCACATTGGAAGGCAGCCACTGGTTTCGATAAAAAGCACAGCTACATCATTGGCTGGATCGTGAGGCGGATAAAGAATACTGCCCGACATCATATCATGGCCGCGTGGTTCGAACATTAAACCTGTTCTGATCCAATCGAATTCTTTCAAAAAATGCTGACGCTTTTCGCTCATATTTGAGCCAATAAGCTGAGGGCCGCCGCCTGCAACTAACCTAACCGGATTTCCGCAAGTATGTGCATCTACACAAAAAAAAGTTTTACTCATGAGATTTCGTTAATATCTGGTTAACCGTTCTGAAAATACCTAAAGGATTTCCGTCTTTCAATTCATCAGGCAACAATTCCTGTTCCCAATCCTGATAGGCCAATGGCCTTGCAAAACGGTTGATTGCTGTTGAACCAACTGAAGTAAAACGACTATCGTTGGTAGCAGGAAACGGTCCACCATGTTGCATAGCTGCACAAACTTCTACGCCTGTAGGCACACCATTTAAAATAATCCTTCCGGTTTTATCAGTCAGCTTATTTACCAAAGTTTGATAGTGCTGAAGCTCCTGTTTTTCGGCCATTAGGGTTACGGTAAGTTGTCCTTCCAGAACATCAATGGCTTTTTCAAGTTCAGCAATATCCTGAGCAACAACCAACAACGAATATGGGCCAAAAATTTCTTCACGAAGTTTTGGATTTTTGATAAAATCAGCAGCACTTACCTGAGCAACTTTCGCCTCCGATTGATTTTGAAGTTCACTATTTTTTACTGTTGATGCCGATAAAAGCGCAACGCCACCTTCATTTACTACCTCAGCTGAAAGTTTACCATAATTATTGGCAATACCCTCGGTAAGCATAGTTGCAGATGGAATAGTTGAAATTGCCTCTTTTAAAACGGCTTTAAAATTTTCGAGTGCCGGCGATTGAACCGCTAACAATAGACCCGGGTTGGTACAAAACTGACCAGCGCCCAAAGTAATTGATGCAGCATATTTTTTACCCAGTTCTTCTGCCTGGTTTTCTATTGCCTTGGGAAGAAAAATTACCGGATTAATGCTTCCCATTTCGGCAAAAACCGGAATAGGTTGTTCGCGCTGTTGAGCAAGATTAATCAAGGCCATTCCTCCTTTAAACGAACCTGTAAACGTTACTGCTTTAGTTAATGGGTGCTGAACCAAGCTTGCTCCAATGTTATAACCATCATCATACAACAAAGAGAAAACACCTTTAGGCATTCCCGTTTTTTCGGCAGCTTTGATAATGGCACCGCCTACCATCGCACTGGTTCCGTAATGTGCGGGATGTGCTTTAACTACTACTGGGCAACCAGAAGCTAGTGCTGATGCTGTATCGCCGCCTGCAACTGAAAAAGCAAGTGGAAAATTACTTGCACCAAAAATCACTACCGGCCCGATTGGGATCAGCATTCGTCTAATATCAGGCCGTGGCAAAGGCTGTCTTTCAGGCAGTGCAGTATCGATAATTGCATCAACCCAAGAGCCTTCGGCAACCAGATTGGCAAATAACCTTAACTGGCCTGTTGTTCTGCCCAGTTCGCCCTGTAAACGACCTAAAGGCAAACCGCTTTCTGCCGAAGCCCTGTCTACCAACTCTCCGCCAAGATTAGCGATTTCATCGGCAATAGCATTTAAAAAAGCGGCTTTAAGATCTTTATTTAGGCTTCTATAGCTTTGGAAAGCCGATGTTGCTGATGTTAAGGCATCATTAACAAGGCTATCGTTCGCTTTAAAAAATTCACCGTCAAGCGTTAATCCCGTTGCGGGATTAATAGCTTTAAGGCTTCTTTCATTAACTTCTACATAGGTGCTTGCTACAATATTTTTTCCGTTCATATTTGGTTTTTAAACTATTTTCCCCAGCTACCTGCAGGTAGTTCCGGACGAACAGCTAATGCATCGTTAATAATTTTCAATACTTTTTCTCTCTCTGCGCCACTTATTGGTAAACGGGGTGCACGAACTGCTTCTGTTCCTAATCCGGTTGCTACCTCAGCTAATTTAATGTACTGTACCAATTTTGCATGAATATCCAGCTCAAGTACAGGCAAAAACCAGCGGTAAATGGTTAGCGCCTCAGCAATGCGGTTTTCTTTAATCAGTCTGAAAATGGCAACTGTTTCTCTCGGGAAAGCATCTACTAAACCTGCAACCCATCCGTGAGCCCCCATCACAATACTTTCCATCGCCAGTGGATCTACCCCTGTAAATATTTTGAAACGGTCGCCAAAGCGGTTGATCAATCGGGTTACGTTCGATACATCTCTTGTTGATTCTTTGATCGCCTGAATGTTATCATATTTTGTCAAAACCTCGAACATATCTAAGGTTACTTCGATTTTATAATCAACAGGATTGTTATAAATCATGATCGGCAGGCTTGTGCTTTCTGCAATGGCACCAAAAAAGGCCAAAGTTTCATCTGGAGCAGCATTATAACGCATTGGCGGCAACAACATTAAACCCTGTGCACCAAGCGATTCTGCTTTTTTAGCTACTTCGATTGCTTTTTTTGTAGTCGACTCTGCAATGTTCAATAAAACCGGCACTCGGCCATTTACAACAGTTAAGGTATGCGATAACAGACCGAACTTTTCTTCATCGGTTAATACACTGGCTTCGCCAAGCGATCCGCCTAAGATAATCCCTTCAGCACCTGCTTCTAACTGCGCTTCGATATTTAAATCGAAAGCCGGAAAATCTAACTCATCATTTGCCGTAAATTTTGTTGTTACAGCAGGGAAAACCCCAGTCCATTTGATACTCATTGTAATGTTATGTTTTTAATAATTATGATTCAAAAAATTAATCTAGCCCGTTTTAACCCAAAAGCCGGGTAATTGGCAAATCATCATTTAATTAAATATCGGTAATAAATCCGTTAAACGACATTCAAAGTTAGGTGATTGCTAAACAGTAATATTATTGGATTTTAACCGATATTGGTTATAAATGCGCCATTTGAATCAGACACAATTGATTTGGAAAAGCTGAGGCTCTTGTAGGAGAAATGAGATATAACAAAAAAAGGTATCCTCACGAAAAAGAATAGCTTAATAAAATCTGTCGGATGGTAACATCCAACAGCACTGTAATAAAAGCAATTTCTCCTTAGATTATGTCATGTTGAGCCTGTCGAAACACCTTAAGAGGTATTTAAACAAGTCCTTCGACAAGCTCTTGATGACAAATCTATAATTATGATACAGCCTCTTTAATACCCTACTACGCAACCTATTTGATCAATTATTTTGTGTTTTTCACCTCTAGGTAGTACATAAATTCGATACCCGATTTTGTAAAAAGCGCATCCTGACCTTTAGCCAACGCAACCTGTTGCCAGTTTTGCGATGGGATAATTTTAAGCGCTTTAATGCCTTCTTTTTTCAGGCTTAAAGGCAGATTGAACCCTTTAACACAATTGCTGTATCGGTAAAAAGCTTTGCCACCTTTGAGGTAATATTCGAATGTAGGAACTTGCACCGTACGCAGGTACTGATCAAAAACTTTTGAAAAATTGTAACCCGCTTTTTTTGAAACATAATTTTCGATCTGAGTGGTGGTTACCGTTTTATGATAAAAGGTTTGGTTGAGCCCACGCAATATGGATCTAAAAAGTTCGTCGTTATTTAAACTATGCCTTATGGCGTGTAACATGTTCCCTCCCTTTGGATACATATCGCCACTGCCCTGTGCATTTACGCCATAAGGGGGAATAATAGGGCTATCATTCCGGATGCCTTTTCTGATCCCAAAATTGTATTCATTCCCAGCTTTATTGCCAAAAATGTAATCTACAAAAAGTGTTTCACTATAGTTGGTAAAACCTTCGTGCACCCACATATCGGCCAGATCATTAGTGGTAATGTTATTGCCGAACCATTCGTGCCCGCTTTCGTGGATAATGATGAAATCCCACTTTAAGCCCCAACCATCGCCCGACATGTCTCTACCTCTATAGCCAAACTTATAACCATTGCCATAAGATACTGCCGATTGATGCTCCATTCCTGTATGCGAAGCATCGATAAGTTGATAACCATCTTCATAAAAAGGATATGGCCCAAACCAATGCTCCAGACTTTTCATCATTTTATGCACCTGGTCGGGCATATAAGTTTTCGCTTTTGGATAATTGTAATCGAGTACCCAATAATTCACATCTAATGCACCTTTTTCACCAGCATATTTCTCCTTAAAATTTACATATTTGCCTATGTAAGGAATGATGCAATAATTACTGATCGGATTTTTAACATTGTACTGGTAAGTCACGGTACCATCGTGATTATCCTTCTTGAATACCAGGCGCCCATTCCCTACCGCTACCAATGTATCGGGAACAGTCATCGTTAAAGAAGCGCCCAGATTAGGCTCGTCGCTTTGATGATCTTTATTCGGATACCATACTGAAGCGCCTAGGCCCTGACAGGCCACCGTCATCCATGGGCGCGAAAGCGAATCGGTGGTGAAGATAAAACCACCATCCCAGGGCGCTCTTTTAGCCTGATGAACCTTTCCATGGTAAAAAATATGAACATTATTCAGTGCAGATAACTTTTGCGCTGGGACATGCACATACCAAACACTGCCAACATGTTCGAATTTCACCTTCGAACTTCCGTTGTATAAAACACTATCAATAATTAATGGCTCCTGCAAATCGATCTGCATGCGCATATTACCACTATTATGCTGCACTACTTTGTATACGATTTTATTCGAGCCCGCTATACTTTTATCATTATAATCGGGTTTAACAGAAAGTTCGTAACGCTGCACATCCCACCAGGTACGTTCGGCATTTAAGCTTCCCCTTAAGGTATCGGCCAAAGTGTAAACCTTTTTTGGGCTTTGCGCAAAAAGCATGGTACTAAACGTTAAGAAAAGTACGGTTAGGGAGGTTAGTTTTTTCATATGTTTTTGCTGGTTATTATGTTGAATAGGTTATTATTAATTTGAAAAGCAATTGCAGTACTTATCGGTTAGCTCAATCCTGTTATCCCTCCTGCTCCGATGAAACCTGTGAAACAAGCAAGCACACAATAAAAGATAAAATATACCGTGCTTAAATCGGGAGCATCCGTTCTATCAGGTTTATTTAACCCTGGTTCTGTGCTTCTGTCCAAGGTATCTAGCCCTGACAGAAGCGGGCATCCCGTTTTTTATCGGGATAAAGCGGATGGCAGGACTATCCTTTAAAAAAAACGAAAAGCCCTGCGCTCCAAAACAAAAAACAACAGTTATTTTAAAAGATCTATGTTCCTTTTAATAGCTCTTTATTAATTGTGATGTTGTTATTTTAGCAAAATATTAATTTAAAAAGCAGTTTCAGTCTTTCATCGGTTATGGCAGTCCTGCTATCCCTCCTGCTCCGATAAAGGATCGGGAGCATCCGTTCTATCAGGTTTATTTAACCCTGGTTCTGTGCGTCTGTTCAAGGTCTCCACCCTTTAAAAAAACCGAAAAGCCCTGCGCTCCAAAAAAAAGCAGTTATTCCAAATAACCGCCCTAGCTAATAAGCTTCACTTCTAATCGATTCGATTTCATCTGTGGTTAAGGCCAAATGTTTACCCAACATCCTGCTTCCGCTTTCGGTAACCAGAAAATCGTCTTCAACCCTAATGCCACTAAAGTTTCTGAACTGTTCCAATTTATCGTAGTTAATAAATTCGGCAAACTGGTTGGTGGCTTTCCAACGGTCTATTAATTCGGGAATAATATAAACACCTGGCTCTACCGTTAACACATAACCTGCTTCGAGTGCTTTACCCAACCTTAACGATTTCAATCCAAACTGGGCAGTGTTTTTAGTCAGTTCATCGGTATAACCTACATATTGCTCACCTAAATCTTCCATATCGTGCACATCTAAACCCATCATATGGCCTGTTCCGCATTGAAAAAACATGGCATGCGCACCGGCTTGCACCGCATTGTCTATATTACCCTTCATCAGGCCAATATCTTTTAAACCCTGTGCCAGCATTTTACACGAGGCCAAATGCACATCTAAGTATCTTACACCCGGCGCCAACATGTTTTTGCCATGCGTGTAAGCATTCAATACAATATCATACACATCTTTTTGCTCGGCACTAAACTTTTTGCCTACCGGAAAAGTACGTGTAAGATCGCCTGCATAACCTAAAGCTGTTTCTACACCAGAGTCGTTCAAAACCAGCTGACCTTCCTTTAGCTGATTGCCATGATAGTGGTTGTGCAAAATTTCGCCACGAACGGTCAAAATAACCGGATAAGCCAGATTACCGCCCGAAGCCAATGCAGCACCCTGAATTTTTGCCGCAAGTTCGCGTTCGTACATGCCAGGTTTTGCCTGTTGCATTACCATTAAATGGATATCGGCCGATATTGCTGCTGCACGGTCTAATTCTTCAATTTCTTCAACAGATTTAATCGATCGTTGTGCCACAACGGCTTTAATAAAACTAAGTGATGCTTTTTCTTTAAGCTGATCGACAGGCAAATTAAGCCAGCTGGCCAATTTAATTTTATTCTCTGAGCGGTAAGGAGGTAAGAAATGAACCTGACGCTTTTTGTCTTGGTATTGCTTAAGATAAGTATCCAGTTGCGCTAAAGGTAGAACTTTGGTTAAGCCGGCATCCAAACTTTTTTCTTCCAATGTTTTCTGTCTGCCCATCCACACGATATCGTCAATTCCCATTTCATCACCGAAAAGGATTACCTGATCTTCATCAAGGTCGATGATAGCGCCCAAAGATGGCTCACTTATCCCAAAATAGTATAAAAAGGTACTATCCTGCCTAAAATGGTAGGTATTGTCTTTATAATTCATCGGACTTTCTTCATTACCCAAAAAGAGTAATATTCCCGAATTTATCTTTGATTTTAGTGCTGCTCTTCTTTGGAGGTAAACTTTCTTTTCAAACATATTATTTTGTGTTAGGCAAATATCCCAAAAGCTATTTTTATTCAATAACAATTAAATATAATGGCTAAAATATGGGAGGTATCTGCAAATTATAAGCTATGGTTATGGCACAAAAATCACAATAAATTTCAGGTTAGCGAAAAATAAGGGTAAAATCTGCACATTGATAGGATGATTAAAGAAAGTTTATAGATAGCGTTAACAATTTTTAGCTACGGGAGATATAGATGGCACGGAGTATTTATAAGTCGTTCCATCATTCCAACTTGATTGGAAATCGTGCTTAAGCTTTAACATCAGCTTCGCTGAGCACATCATGGTTCCCGCCTGCGCGTATCGTGTGGACACATCTCTCTTTATTTACATTTGTTTTTAGCGTCGTTGCCTAGGTCGATCGTCATGCTGAATTTATTTCAGCATCTTTCCTGTAATTAACAGCGCTATGTTCCGAAAAAAATCGTCACGTGGAAACAAATATTGATTTTTCCGCTCTTTGCCGCAGGGCATGGTACTTTGGAGCGCCAAAGTACCCAAAGCGCTTTGTCAATCCAACAAGGCGGCTCAGCACAATCCAAGCACATCAAAAAAATAGCGGCACTTCGTTTTGTGTTCAATTTTCGTAACATTTTGAAGCAGCGTTTATGAACACAAAACCACTACGTTTAAGGTTTGGTAGTGCTATTTTTTCTTTTGTGTAACTATTTTTTTGATTTCTCCGCCACTTGGGATTGACGGCGTTCTTCGGTAAAACCTTTGCTTTATTAAAGTTGGTTAGCAAAACGCATAAAAACCCAAACCAAAAGATATGTCTACACGATAGGCCTGCGCGAGAATGACGTCAGTTGGGTTTACAAATAAGCACGTTTTTATTGGCGATAAAATCGCCTTTCTCATGCATCCTCGTTATAACGAGGACGATCTACTAAATTTAAATGGATTATATTATTATTAAATTATATATTTTTTTGAAATACAAAAATATAAACTGATTAACATGAAGTAATTATGTAGCTATAAATAGAACAAATTCAATGGTTTTCAATCTATAAAACATTCCTATTAAGTTAAATATTTAAGTTTAATAATTTGATATACAATTAATATGAATAACTTATATCAATTTATAATACTGATAAGACATACATATAATTGATTATCAATATAAATCAACAAAAAAAAAGCCCCGTAAATTTTAGTTTACGGGGCGGAGACGATAGAAAAATTGATATTATCTTTGAAGAATGATTTCAGTTGTATGCTCTTTTGCAAGCGGTAACTCGTATCCTCCCCTTTTCTTAATGCCATTGCCTTTTACAGCATAAGAACCGACGCCATTAATTTTTGCAGGCTGTAACAACCTCAACATGGCATTAGGTGTATATTCATTTGCTTTGCTCAGTTTTAAGCGAATTTCGCCATTTACAGTATTATAATTTACCTCATCAATGGTACCCGCATCAAGGCTGATCCAAAGCCCTACAGCAGCAATGTAAACCGATGATTTTGCTGCCGTAGTTAATTTAACATTGATGTTATTGCCTGTTTTGTTCAAATTGCCACCGAAAGCCAACCAACCAAATTCAGGATGCTGTAAGATATACGATGATGTATTAACCGCGTAGCCAAAAAAACCGGATCCGTAATCGCCGGTAATGCCGTCATTTTTTAAGGTTGATGGATAAGCATGAAATGCTGCAGGCGCAAAACCTTCTTGGGTAATATTGGAAATCGAACCCAAAAGTCCACCGTAACCAGCACGCAAAAGATAGAAATCGCCGGGATTTTTACGGTAATCCATTAATACAGGAATGGCATTGAGTGCTGAACCATAATGATGGATCATCCGTTCGATACGCGAAAGTTTGCCTCCATAAAGAAAATCCCAGTACCGACGGGCATTACCATTATAGGCCCAATGCGGCACCACAGGCATATAGGCCAATATCGCATCAAGCGTTACATTTGCTTTGTCTTGATAGCCAAAATAGCTCGACCATACATAAACTTCTTCTTGACCTGTAGAGTCCCAAGGCATTTCACTTCCAAAGGGATATTGTAGCGAACGCCAGTGGTTGGCCCGCTTCTTCATTTCATTTTCTAACCTGGCTGCTTCTTCTGTTAGTCCTTCGTTTTTAAGGTCATTTAGGATGAGATAGAAAACTGTGCCTTCCATTTGGCCGAACTGTGCGTAATAAGGGGCAATATTAACCATGGCCATGCCTGTTTCAGCAGCATCTATAAGGTGTTGTTTCCAGCTCTGCTCCTCCACAAGGCCGCTATAATTACGCGCCAACCGATACATCACCCAATGGGCTGCTGCAACATGCGGGTAGTTATAAGACCGGCCCAGGTTATCAGCTTCTTTTTTGGGCCATGCAGACCATGTTTTAAAATTTATATTTGCGGCATAAGTATCTTTAGGGAGCGAATCTGGTGCATAGTAGAACAAGCTCTTTTTTACCCCATATTTCTGAGGACCGTTTTTAAGTTGTATCCGCCCAAACATTACACTATCTACAAATTGTTTCAGTTTATCAACTTCTTCTTTCTTGGGTTGTACCAATTGCTTCATTATTGCCCCCAACCACGAACCTGCACCACCTTCATCGCTTAAACCTGCAATCCATGCCCTATTGTCTTGTGTTACCTGCTGTTGCTTTTCATTATCGTACGTAATAGCTGATGGACTTCTTTTAAAAATAGGGTCGGCCTGGTTAAACCATTGCTTGGTTGTTAAAAAATTGCCATAACTAGCAATCACATCACTTTCGGCTTCAATTACCTTATAATTTATACTTTGCTCCAAGCCATCTTCGTAGGTGATGGACAACCTTGCTCTTCCCCAGGTATTTCCCTTTACAGTATAACTTTTCCAGCCATTTTTGGTTGAGGCCAATGCACTTACTTGTAGGGCATTTTCAGGCTGAACTTGAATAGTTTTAATCTTTTTAGGGTAGTTAACAAATAATTTCCCTTCCACATCTTTAGGCAGTACATAACCCGGAACTGAGATTGCTACTGGTCGTTTATTTTCGATCAGTTTGCTTTCGATATCTTTTGCTGCTCCAGAAAGGATAAACTGAAGGGCATAACTTCTGGTTTCACCAGGTTTTAAAGTGGTTGAAGTCGGTGTATTCCATTGCTCGGCATTTTTCCATTCGTTTTCTGCATAGGCTTTACTGTATACCATCCACTCATAAAAACCTTCAAACGCGATTCCTCTTGGTGTTCGATCATCATTAAGCGGGTTATAAGCCTCAAATGGCGTATGTCCCAGTGGCGCAACGAGCAAAGAAGGTGCATGACCGCTTAACCGCGTAACTTGCAGATAACCGGCGTCTTTACCGATATAAGGATCGTAAAAAACATTTTTTGCATGGGTTTGCTCCAATGTCCTGCCTTCGAGAATATTATCGAAAATCATCGGAATACCCAGTGCCCCGATTTCTACGTTTTTATTGGTCTTATTTTTCAGTTCGAAGCGGAGCACAAGCTTTCCGTTAAACATTTCCCACATCCGTTTAACCTGCAGCGGCATATCAGCCGGAAGTGTTGCAGCAAGATCGGCAGCAGCGAGTACGTTTTTACCCATAGAAATATTTTTCACAGGGCTTCTTTTGGCGGCTGTGCTGTAGCTTTTCCAGGCTTCTTCGCCAATGTAGCGTAACTTCAAATTGATATCGCCCAAGTGATATAAACCATCTGAACTACGCACTTTTAAACTGTCGCTGGGTGCAAAATCGAAATCTTTAACCATTTTAGGCTGTAGGCCCGCTACCGTTTGTGATGACTTAACAAGCTTTAGATTAAATGCTCCGGCATTGTAAGTCGAAAATCCATTTTCCAGGCCCAAAGTAGATGTTTTTTTGCCTAAAGCAATCCAAGGCGATTGGGCTAGAACTACCTCAATATTTAGGAAAGATAAAATACAGCAAAATATTGCTTTAAAAGTTATTATGGATAAGGTTCTCTTCTTTTTTAGTTCGATAATCATGATCATAAAGGAAATTTAGAAATGTGGTTAAATCAAAATTAAAATTTAAAAGATAAAGCAGGCATCGAACTTAAAAATAGCGCAAAATCGGTAAAGAATTGGTGTATTTACTGGAAGTTGGGCGCGAGGCGGTAAACGGATGGCGGATCGATGGTGAATAGCAGGAAGCATGATGAAAAAAATAGGTTCGCAGATTACGCAAAGCACGCAGATTAATAACACATGAGGGGAAACCTAACCCATTAGCACTATATCGGGTACCTAAACGTGATTGCAGCGGCAGCTCCCGAAGTAAGTCGGGACTACAGCGGAAAGCGCGACTGACGTGGATTGAAATGCAGGAATTGCTTTCCTATATCAAATTATTAATCATATAAGAGATATAAGATCATTTAAACGATTATTTTACTAATACAACATAGGGGTCTTCGACAAGCTCAGACTGACAACTATTATATTAAAGACCCACCTATTTATTTTCCTTCAGATTACGCAAAGCGCTAAGATTGTTCGCATTAAGATTAGCTGCTGAGCACTTCGTGGTTCCCGCCTGTGCGGGAATGACGACCGTTCTTTAGAATCATTGGTAGACAATGATTAAACAGGCTGACATTTCACTTTCAACCATTCAGCTTCTTCATCAGATAAAAGGGGTTGAAGCTTCCCAAACACCATTTGATTGTATTGATTTAACCACTCAATCTGATCTGGTGCCAAAAGTGTTTTATTGATAATCGCGGTATCGATAAAACATAAGGTTAAGGTTTCGAAAGTGAGAAAATCGCCAAATTCGCTTTTTCCCTTAGGGATACATAAAACAAGGTTTTCGATGCGTACACCATGTTTTCCCGGACGATAAATACCTGGTTCGATGGAGGTTACCATTCCTGGCTTAAAGGCAATATCTACGTTGGCTGGACTAATATTCTGAGGTCCTTCGTGTACATTTAGGAAAAAGCCAATACCGTGACCCGTTCCATGACCAAAATTTATGGCATGTTCCCAGAGTGGTTTTCTACAGATGGAATCGATTTGATAACCTTTGGTACCTTCTGGAAAAATCAGTTTAGAACCTTCAATCAGGCCTTTTAGCACCAAGGTATAATCATCGGCCTGGGTTGATGAGCAATTACCAATAGGCATTACCCTGGTAATATCAGTTGTACCATACAAATACTGGCCTCCTGAATCGACAAGAAACAAACCATCGGCTAAAATTTCCTGATTGCTTTCTGCTGTTACACTATAATGCGGCAAAGCTCCGTTGGCATTGTAACCAGCTATGGTATTAAAACTTAAACCTACGAAAGATGTTTGTTCAGCCCTAAATGCACCCAGTTTCTCTGCTGCAGACCATTCTGTAATTTTTTCTTTCCCTAAATGATCTTCCATCCATTTAAAGAACCTGGTTAAAGCCACTCCATCATTTAGCATTGCCTTGCGGATGTGATTAATCTCAGTATTATTCTTTAAACTTTTTAGATGTGTGCTTGGATTAATGCCTGAAACGATTTTGGCACTAGAAGGCAAGCACTGATACAAGCCAAAACAGGTACGTTTAGGGTCGATAAAAACCTGCGCGCCTTTTGGTAGATTTTTTAATGCCTCAGCCACCTCAGCATAAGGATGCAAAGTTACGCCCTGCTCATTTAAAGTATCAATATCTGTTTGCGACAATTTTTGTTCGTCGATAAAGAGTTTTACCGCTGCAGGAGTAATTAAAGCAAAACTTAAGGTAACAGGATTATAATCTACATCTTTTCCCCTTAGGTTAAAAAGCCAGGCAATGTCATCAAGCGATGAAATAAAATGATAATCTGCTCCATTTATTTTTAAAGCAGCTTTTACCTCGTTTATTTTAGCCGAAATGGTAAGACCCGCAGCTTCCTCGCCTATTAAAAAGGCATTTTCTACAGGTAGTCCTACCCTATCGAGCCAAATCGTGCTGATAAAATCAACGTCAATTATTTCTATTCCACGCTGGGTCAAACTGTTCTGTATCTCGAGGGCCAAACCTACCGTAATAAGCTGATGGTTAAAACCTACTTTTGCATCCTTTGGCAAAACCTGGCACAACCAATCGATGTATTCGGGCGTATGTGGCACTTTCAACTTTACCAATTCGTAACCAGTATTGTTTAATTGTGTTTCTGCCTGCGTAAAATATCTCGAATCAGTCCACAGACCAGCAAAATTCTGAGTGATGACCAGCGTGCCAGCCGACCCTGTAAATCCACAAGCAAAAGGAATAGCTTTATAATGTGCTGGTAAATATTCACTGATGTGAGGATCTGCCGCGGTAATAATATAAGCATCTACTTTTTGAGCAGCCATTAACTGGCGTAAGGCCTGCAGTTTTTCTACAAAGGTCATGTTGAGGAAGAGTTTTGTAGGGCCAAATTTAAATATTACATTGACATCAGCGCTTAAAACAAACAAGAATTAATATAAATTTTGAAAACGCAGCAGATTCCGCTTGCGTTGGAACCTGTGTTTACCTTTAAAAATATTCAGGACAAACATTAAACGTACCGATCAATTGCAGGCGCTTTAAGCACCTCATAACAATCTGATTTCTGAAAGCACCGTACTTTAAAAACAAGCGCAGATTCTCTCTGTGCAAGCGCATGGATACCCAGTGTAAAACGTTGTTTAAAACGTTTGAGACAAGCCTCTTTATGGCAGATTATTTCGTAACGGTCTGCATTTTCTACGACCACATCAAGCACATACTTTGGCCACTGTTTTTTGATCAGATTCGGCAACCAGCTAAACTGTTGCATGTTAATAAAATTCCCCATCCCTTCAATTGCTTTTGGTGGAATATCTCCACCTATAATCTGGCTCCAGTTCCCTTCAACTTCATCAATAATCCCCAGCACTTTACATCCAGACAGCACCAACCATGGGTCTTCCATGCTTGACTGTATTAACTGATAGGATACATCTTCTAAAAATTCCTGTTCAAAAAGGTAATTAAGTTCGATCATAAGCTATTTTCATTTTTAATCGGCAGATTATTAAGTCGTATCAGTTTATCAATGGTGCCAGTAAAACGTTTCATTGAGATCGGTTTGCCAAGATAACATTCAAAGCTAGAATCTATTTTTCTTACCTCATTTTCGAGGTGGGCGGATGCGTAGATCACAAACCTGGCTTTCGAGCGGAGATGCTGTGATAGTTCAGTTCCCTTCATTCCATCCATATCTATATCTAGAAAAAGAAAATCGATTTTATCGCCGGCACTAATTGTTTTTAAGGCATCAAATGGATTATTAAAGGCGCTAAACAGTTTTAAAAAACGGATATCTTCAATATAATCGTGGAGTACATCAATCGCGTGCTGTTCATCATCAACAATTGCACAACTGTAATACATAGGCAAATTAAGATAGGCTGTACAAAGCTTAACAATGTAAACCTCAATTCCTATAGCCATGCAAAAAAAGGGTAAAAGTACGGTAGTAATGAGCATACTAATGAGACAGTATATCAACTTGCATCTTATTTCATGGTATAAATAGCCATGAGTCAATTGACACATGGCTAAATGCTTTAAAGTTTAATTTTAACAAAGTATAAACGGTTTCTATCAACCGAATTTGTTAAAGGCAATATTTTTTGTGCAAAGCCACTTGCCCCGTTATCCACCACACCAAAATCATCATCATTAGAAATCGCGAGGATGTTGCCAGGCAGTAAGGCCAAACCTTCTGCTTTATCGTGCGGATAAATGGAAGGTAGATCTTTCAGCAGGTCTAAAACGATGGTTTTGCTTACCGGGGTAATTCCCGCTGTGTTTAAACCTGCTGCGTTGTTCAGTTCTTCCACGGTTTTGCCGCCATAAAGTTTACCTGTTACACCATTGCCGGAATCAGAAATATCGGTAGCACCACTCAGGTCTATTTTAAAAACTTTTTTAAATGTTGCCGGGTTGCTTGCTGCACCGCCATACAATCCGTCACGCTCGATGGTTAGGAAAGTAGTGCTGTTAACGGCAACAATATCGCTCACACCTGTTAAAGTAGTGTTATCCATCAGGTAAGCGTATTGCTTGGTTGCTCCGCTTGCGATATCAAAAGTCAAAATTCTTAATACCACCGAATTGGCAACTGCAGCTTTAGACGGATTGTACATTGGCGACTGCATCATGCCTACCAGCGTTTTTCCATCTGGAGTAATGGCCAAGCCTTCCATGCCACGGTTTGCTCTTCTATTGGCAAATACAGCCGGAATAGTGCGTCCACCGGTTCCAGTTCCGAATGGATTAATGCGTTCTATTGTTTTACCAGTTGCATCGAAGTGTGCAATGTGTGGGCCATATTCATCGCTGATCCAAAATGATCCGTCAGCTGCCCTTACCAAACCTTCTGAGTCGATTCCATCGGCACTTGGCGCAATCACCCGTCCATTTAGGTCGTAAGCAGTTTCACCAGAAGCCCCCATTCCTGCAGGGTTTGGAAGTCCGTTTAATTTATTACCGGATGCATTTTTAAGTTCGATGGTTTGTTCGAGTACCAATTTCCCATCTTTCAGCCTGAATTTCCCAATCTGTGGATCAAAATCAGGTTTTCCTATGATAATTGAGTTTGCGAGCTGTCCGGCAACGTTCGAACCCCTATCGGTTAGCATATAAAAAACATCCGGCGAGTTGGGGTCGGCGGCAACAGCTGATCCAAAACCTCCGTTGTACACTTTTACACCAGCAGCAGTTGTGAAAAGCACCGAAGGATCGGAAACTTCTGCAACGGCAGGATAGCTAAATTCTAAAGGGGTTTCTTCGTGACTTTTCTTGCATGATACCATACCGATAGATATGGCTACTATTAGAGTGAGTAATTCTTTTTTCATTTAATTAGGAATATTTTTAGAACAAAGCAAGCATACAGGTATGAAGCCTGTGTTAAGGCAATAACAAGAATAGTTCTCCCATAAGGTTATGCAATCTTAAAAAGCAACTTTTATTTTAATTGCTTTCGACCATTAAGAAGCTAAGGACATTAAGCTTATTAGTAAATTCAAATGCCGGCGTCATTCCCAACTTGATTGGGAACCACGGAGTGCTCATGAATGCCTCTGAATAAAGGAAAACTGATGAATAATCGTAATGCCATGACCAGGCACTATTGCATTAAGATCCCCGTCTGCACGGGGATGACGAATCTTGAAAATTTATATCATCAATAATTCACATACTGCTCTTCAAAACTGCCATCAGCATGTAAATCGACCAGTCCATAGCCTGGGGCGGTTTCTCTCCTGTTGCCTTCCCACCAAGCGCCTGATACAGCACCGTTACAAAGATAGGTAACACCGTTGTAAACCACTTTATCACGCATGTGCAAGTGGCCACTTAAACACAGTTTTACATTAGGATGTTGATAAAAAAGATTAATAATTTTGCTCGTATCGGTATGCATATCACCACCCAACATGGTCCATTTGTTTACAATATCATCTTCTATCATTAAAAGCGCGGTAAGGATTGGAATGTGCGACATTACCATTACGGGCATTTCAGCACTTGTTGTTTCGAGTTCGTTTTTTAACCATGTTAACTGCTCATCGCCCAATTTTCCAATATACCAGGTATTGTCAATATCCAGGTGGGTACTATCCAGCACAATAATCTTCCATCCGTTCTGCATTAAACTATAATAAGGCTTAACCAGCTGCAATTTATCTATGGCATATTTCTTCCCGTAAAAAACATCGCCCCTGGTGTTTTCATTCCACCAGATATCGTGATTGCCCAAACAGTAATGCACAGGAAGGTTACATTCGTTCTTCATCGTCTCGTTTACCAGTTTCCATTGATCATTAATGGTATTGATGTTTTCTTTGTTCATATCAAAAACGACATCTCCTCCATTTAGAACCAGGTCTATCTTGGGCGATTGCGACTGTAAATGGTGCAGACATTTAACAAACCTGGCGGGCGCATTGAATTGATTTTTAAGATGCACATCAGTGATGTGTGCCACTCTTAGCACCGTTTTTTTATCGGCTGACGAAGAAAATGCAGGTAGGGTTGGCAGTAAAAACAGGCCACCTATATTCTTAAGTGCGGATCTTCTTTCCATAACATTCTTTTTATTGTTTCAAAATTAGCACTGCCACGTTGCTTTAACGTTAAGAAAAAAGCGGTGCTGTGGTATACAGACACCGCCTTGCAGATTTTTGGTATTTTAAAGATTTATCGAGTTTTCTTTAAACGATAAGCTTCGATGATTTTATAAAAAATCTGATGATTAGGATATACCCCGATAAAGGCATCCGAACCAGGACCGTAAGCAAATACAGGCACCATGATATTGGTATGGTCATCTGTACTGAAATTGCCACGAACGGTTCCTTTTCTATAAGAGGCATCCAGAAGCGACAGTCCTCCGGTTTCGTGATCGGCAGTTACGATTACCAACGTTTCGCCATCCTGGTCGGCAAACCTTAAGGCTTCACCCACCAAACGGTCAAAATCTTGTTGTTCGGTTACCGCGAAAGGCAAATCGTTTGCGTGTCCGCCATGATCAATCTGTGCCCCTTCTGCCATGATGAAAAATCCTTTTTTATTTTTCGAGAGCAGTTCAACCGTTTTTAAGAACGAAATCTTCAGCATTTCTCCCCGGCCATCCAATACTTTCCGCGTAGCAGAATCGTCTAAAAGTACCACTTGCTTATCTGCATTTGAGGCAGCAAAACTTTTTAGGTCTTTCTGTAGTGTATAACCCTTGGCCGAGATTTTATCCATCAATTTTTGATCTGGATTCTCGGTAAAACTTTTGCGTTTCGAACCAACCAGAACATCAACATGTCCGTTCTGAAAATCGGCGGCAATTTCCTTCGTCATAGATCGTTCAAGCTGATGAGCATAAAATGCTGCAGGAGTAGCATCGGTAATATCACCACTGCTGATGATCCCGCTTGTAAGACCGTAAGGGGCCAAAATATCAGGAATAGACTGAAGTGCTTTACCTGTAGAATCGACGCTGATGTAACGGTTATTGGTTTTATGTCCTGTAGCCATAGCCGTTGCACCTGCTGCAGAATCAGTAAAATCTGAATTGGAAGCTTCGGTGCGCGAAAGGCCAAGATGTTTAATCGTGATGATGTTGGATTGACCAAAATTAGCACTCAAACCTGCCTGAATCTGTGCCAGTCCCATTCCATCCCCTATTAAAAGAATTACATTTTTGGCTTTGGTTTTTAATCCGTCGCTTTTGTAAGTTGGCTGATAAGGTGTATAAGCCTTCGGGTTGCTGTACTCGAGCTTAGCCCTGTTCTGGTAAAAATCTTTTAGCAATGCGGGATGATCCGTTCCGATCCAATCAACCCCCATATGTTCCAGTTCTTTCCAGCTGTTCGGACTATCTTTAGTTGCCCAAAAACGGAAAGGTTTACCCAGTGCATGTACTTTGGCAATTACCGCTTTCATTTTTTCTAAATCGGTTGGTGTTGGGGTACCTTTTCCATTCCATACCGAATAATGAGAAATATCATCACTAATCATCCCAATGTGCTCTAACTGATCACTTGTGTATTGATTTGCGGGACGGCCATCGAAACTAATGAGTGACGGATAATTCTTAAACTTTTCGGCAGGCGGAACAGCCCCACTCATTACAATTTTAATGGCTGAAGGATTGATCTGTTGATCGAAAACAGATTCATTACCTTTTAAATCGGCCAATAATTTCGGGATCACGTGTTCATAATCCTCCTTTATATCGATAACCAGCTGAAGTTTTTGTTTCGGATCAGCATAAGGATGATTGGCATGATCTTTAAAAAACGCCACCAATGGATCGATATATAATTTTTTCAATGTTTTGCCTGAGGTGATTTCGCTGCTTTCGTGGGCAACAAACAATTCTCCGTTACGGTAAAACACATCTGCCTCTATAGATCCCATGCCAGCATAATAGGCCTCCAACAAAGGAATCTGCTGCTTATAATCATTATGGCTGTGTCCATTAGCGGCATTCAGTTTCTGCTGAGCAGAAACTGAATGTACACCTAAAGCCAATAATAAAAAGAGGATCAGTTTATTCGATTTTACCATCCTGGATTTTGTTTAATTACACCTGCACTGTTATCAATTTCTCTCTGTGGTACGGCCCAAACATCATGTACCTGTGGATTGAAAGTTCTTGCAGGCCAAATTACGCTCCCATCAAAATCGTGTAATGGTTTGGCATAAGTTACCTGAGCATCACCCCATCTTACTAAATCGCGGTGACGGTCGGCCCATTCTCCTGCAAGTTCGTTACGGCGTTCGCGTTTAAGGTCGTCGATAGTCATTCCTGTTTTGGTACCTAAACCTGCGCGTAGCCTGATTTTGTTCAGTTCGGTATCGCCTGCCCCTGCACCGCTAAGGTTAATTGCGGCTTCAGCTTTGATCAGTAACACTTCAGCATAACGCATTAAAGGCACATTTAAATCTGTTGTGCCATTATCTCCGTTCGGATTAACATGCGTTGGAATTGGATTAGCATATGAAAACGGCTCCATATATTTTTTAAACTGGTAGTTTGAAGTTGCTCCTCCATCTTTGGTAAAGCTGCGCTCAGCACCAAAGAACATAAATTTATCGCCAGGTTTTAAAATGGTGGCTTCACGGCGCTGATCGCCAGTTTCGTAAGAATCGTAAAGTTCTTTGGTTGGCAGGTAATAACCCCATCCGTTATAAATTCCCCAGGCTTTATTGGTTAACATTACGCCCGGAAGTTTACTTCCCCAGCCGGTGCCACCACCACTTGGCGTACACACCACCGACCAAATGTATTCTTTTGACCAGTTGTTGGCTGCTTTAAATACATCCGCAAAACCTGTATTTACTAAATCGTGTTGCCCTGAAGTGATGACCATATCAGCATACTTAGCGGCATTGGCATAATCTTTTTTGTACAGGTACACTTTAGAGAGGTATGCCCAGGCAGCTGTTTTATGTGCTTTACCGTAATCTGCTGGTTTCATTGCCGAAAACAGGGGAAGGTTATCAGCTGCTTTTAATAAAAGTGAAATGATATAATCGTAGTTTTCATTTACATTTTTTGCACGGGCAATAGGCTGAGCGGGATCGCTTTCCGGCGTTACGATCGGTACCCCTGCTTTATCGTTACCGTAATTGGCGGCCAACTGGAAGTAAACCAGTCCGGCATTAAAATAAGCATCACCAATAATCTGTTTTTTCAAGGTCTCATCCATTGCGATGGCCGGCACATTGTTAATAATATCGTTAGCCCGTTTGATAATGGCATAACGCATGCTCCATTGGGTTTCGGTATAACCTCCACCAACATAGGTACGGTTAAAATTTTTGATATTATCGGCCTCTGGCTTGTTACGTCCGGTAACCATATCATCGCTGGCATTGATAAACCAGAACATCCCACGACCATAAAAGTCTTCTGCATTGTAATTTTCATACATCCCAGCTTCTGCTTTTATGGCATCTTCTTTGGTTTTCCAGAAATTTTGAGCCGATGGAGATCCTTCAGGTACAATATCAAGCTCTTTTGTACATGAAGAGAAAAAAGCAAGGGCGGCAAATGCCATATATTTTAAATTCGTTTTCATTGTTGTTTTGTGATTATAGATTTACGCTTAAACCAAGAATAAAGCTTCTGGCCTGAGGATAACGGCCAACATCCACTCCATTGTTGTCCATTCCGATTTCGGGATCAAAGCCTGAGTATTTGGTAATGGTAAAAAGATTGTTTGCCGTAGCATAAACCCTTACCGCACCTGTTTTTAATTTATTGGCGATTGATTTTGGTAAACTGTAACCCAGGGTAACGTTACGGATGCGCAGGTAAGAACCATCTTCGATATAAAAATCGGAAGCATTAAAGTTCCCATTGGCATCACTTGTTGAAACAATCGGCACTTTACCACCGGGATTCTCTGGCGACCAGGCATCTAGGATACCCACCAGTTTGTTGTAAGATGGCCCACTAGCACTATAAGTAGTACGCTTTACCGCATTAAACAATTTATTCCCCTGTACGCCTTGCGCAAAAATATTGAAATCGAAATTTTTATAACTTGCATTAAAGCTCAATCCGTAAGAGAAATCAGGATAAGCGCTGCCAGCGAAATAACGGTCTTTACCATCAATAGATCCGTCGCCGTTGATATCAACAAATTTAAAATCACCTGCTTTCGCATTCGGTTGAATCTTAGTCCCCTTGGTATTTTTATAATTATCAGCTTCTGCCTGGCTCTGAAAAATGCCGTCGGTTTTTAACACGTAGTAACTGTACAAAGGTTGGCCAACCCGAATGGTAAGCGGCGCAAGTTCATTCCGGAAGTTGGTACCCACAGCAATGTTTTCCAATCCCGGTGCCAGTTCCTGTACTTTGTTGTTAATTTTGGTTAAAGTAGCGTTTACGGTATAAGTAAATGCTGCATTTTTATCGCTATTATAAGTTAAACCCAGTTCTATACCTTTATCTTTTACAATACCAGCATTTATGGTCTGCGTATTTAAACCTGCTGTCCCTGGTAGCGACCTGGTTAAGATCATCTTATTGGTTTCTTTGATAAAATAATCAGCATTAAGGCTTAATCTGTTGAGAACTGTCATATCAAGACCAAAGTTCGTTTGCTTTGATTCTGCCCATGTTAAATCTTTATTGGCTAAAACATTCTGTACATAACCATTCTGTAAAGTTGGTGTTTGCCCGAAATAACTTTGAGTAGCACTTAACAATGGATTTACAGCAGAGGCATTAAGCGATCCTAAATTACCCAATATGCCGTAACTGCCCCTTAGTTTCAGTTCATTTAACCAGGTTGCATCTTTAAGAAAATCTTCTTTGCTTACCACCCAACCGAGGGAAGCTGACCCGTAGTTTTTCGTCCTGTTATTTTTACTTAACAGCGATGATCCATCACGACGGCCGATTAGCGACAATAAATATTTCTCTTTGTAATTATAATTGGCCCTTAAAAATAATGAAGAAAGTGCCTGTTCATACATCGCGCTAACCGACGGCTGAATAACTGTTGCGTTAACCAGGTATCTGTATTGAGGCGATTCGTCGTCAAAACCTGCTCCTGAAGCTGACAAGCTATTGCTTTTAGTTTTCTGGAAAGAATAACCACCGGTAAGATCTAGTTGGTGATTACCAAAGGTTGCTTTATAACTTAAAACCTGCTCAGCAAGAAAATCATTGGCACGGCTGCTGCTTTCCTGTAAACCATTGCTCAATACTGGTTTTCCTACCTCTGGCCTTTTTGGCGTAAAGCTTTTAAATGCAGCATCGGTTTTAGTAATGCTTAAGTTAGATCTAAAGGTTAAACCTTTGGCCAGTTTAACGTTGGCATAAGGATTAACCACAAGCACATTTACAGGATTGTTTATATCAATACGTTGCAGATCGGCAACTGGATTAACAATATCACCATAATCGCCAGCATACTGTCCGCCTGGTAAACCGGCAAAACTGCCGTCGGCATTATATGGCGTTCCGTTGGTTGGATAATAGATAGCCGATAGTAAGGCACCAGTATAATCGCTGCTGGTATTTGCACCATTACCATTGGTACTGCTATACGAAAGGTTTTCGCCAACTTTTAACCAATTGGTTACTTCGTGCTCGGTATTGATCCTGAAGTTATAGCGCTTAGTTTTGGTATTTAACACAATGCCTTCTGCATTACGGTAATTGAAACTTAGGTAATAATTAGATTTTTCGCTACCACCGTTTATTGCGGCATTGTAATCCTGTAACAATCCATCTCTAAAAACCTCGTCCATCCAGTTGGTGCGTGTAATCTGTCCATCAGGATATTTCGAAATATCAAAAGCTGGTAATATGGTTGTACCACCGTTTTTGGCAGCAGTTGCGGCCACCTGCGCGCGTTGCTGAGCGTTTAATGGCTCCAATTTCTTCCATGCGCTTTGTTGCCCAAGTTTGGCATCGAAACTAATCTGCATTTTACCGCTCTTTCCTTTTTTAGTTGTGACCAATACCACACCGCCTGATGCCCTGGCGCCGTAAATTGCCGCAGATGCATCTTTTAATACCGAAATAGATTCGATATCGTTAGGATTAAGCTGTGGTGTACCTGAAAATATAGACCCATCGATCACATACAATACATTTTCTCCGTTAATCCCTCCCGCACCGCGGATATTAATGCGTGGAGCAGAAGTTGGATCACCACCCTCGTTAGTTACAATTACACCTGGCGATTTTCCAGCCAATACCTCTCCTACACTATTTAATGAGCGCGAAGAAAGTTTATCCAGCCCAACAATGCTGATTGCGCCTGTTAAGGTTTCTTTCTTCTGTGTTCCATAACCTACTACCACCACATCGGCAAGCATCGAACGTTCTTCGCTCAACACCATATTAATGATTTGGTTTTCACTCACTTTTACTTCTTTGGTACGGTAACCGATCATAGAGAACGATAACACCGCGTCAGCGCCTACTTCAACGCGGTAAGCACCGTTTCCATCGGTTACAGTGCCGCTTTGCGTGCCCAGTACCTTCACCGAAACACCGGGAAGCACTAAACCTGTTGAATCGCGCACAATCCCGGTGATAACCCGGTCTGGTTTATTCTGAACGGCGTTGTTTAAAATTACATATTCACCTTTTTCTAAAACCTGTAATCCAAGCTTATCCAATAGTGACCTTACAGGCTCTGTGGTAAAATCGCCACTTACAAACATGTTTTTTTGTTGCAGCTGATCTGGATTGTAAACAAAGCTAAGTCCGGTGCGCGACTCGATTTCTTTGATAATTTCGGTCATCTTACGGCCTTTATTAATCGTAATACTGACTGTAGTTTTCTCTAACTTTTGTGCCATACCAGCCGAGGCCAGGATTGAGCTGCAAAATATGCAGAGAATTGAAAATGTTAAACATGCGTATTTCATGATCTTATAAAGAGCTGATGTCCTCTTAGCGGAGGTTGGTTTCATTTGTTTGATTTGTTTTTTAAAGCTTTTAATTACCCTGGCCCTTTGGCCGGAAAGAAAGATTACGGTGGCCAGTCTAACTGGCACCGCTAAGTATTTCTATATTACCTGCTCATCTCATCTGTATATATTAAATGTTTTATGATTTTTTGATCCGTTGAATTTTAGGTGGTGCAGGCTGCAGATGATATCCAAAATCTCTTCAGGCGATTGTTTGCTACTGAAAGAAGCAGTGGTTTTAAGTTTGGCCAAAGCACTGTCATTCAGCAAAATTTTAATGCTGTAGGCATATTGGAGTTTGCTGATTACCTGTTCTAAACTTGCTCCGTCAAAAGCAAGTTCGATATAGGTCGCAGATTTATTTTTGCCAATGTCAGCTCGACCGGCAGTTTTATCATAGATTAAAAACTCATCTTTAATCAATGTGCCCAGATTTACTTTTTTGTTGCTTACGGCAACCTTTCCGGTAATTACGGCAACTTCGATGTGTTTGCTGGCCTGATACGACTTAACCTTGAAAGAGGTACCCAACACCCGAATGTCGACCCCAGATGCAGTATGTACCGTAAACGGTCTTTTTTCCTGATGGGTAATATCAAAAAAAGCTTCGCCCTCTTTTAATGCAATCTGGCGGTTGTTTGAAGCAAATGCTTTAGGATAACAGAGTTTTGCAGACGGACCTAACAAAACCACCGAACCATCTGATAAGGTAATGTGCTTCCGTTCTGTACTTCCGGTAACTACGGTAACCTGATTTTCGAGCTTCACTGGGATATTGAGTTTCCAAATGCTTATTCCCAGTGTAATGATGATGAGTACGGCGGCAGCAACCCTGATAAAAGGCTGTAATCTGAATACTTTGCCATGTTCTGGCTTTTGGTGCATAGCGGCCTGAAGATGAACAAACATTTGCTGCCCTATTGCTACTTTCCGGTCGGCTGCCAATTCAATATTTTCCTGATTGAGCGTGGCATACCACTCTTCAACTTTTTTTTGCTCTTGCGGACTTGCCTGCTTATTGAGATATTTCTGCAGCAGTTCCTTTGCCTGTTCTTCTGTCATTTAAATACATGTCAGTTGAAAAGCAGATCGGTACTAACCAAGAATGTTATCTATAAATTAACTTTATGTTAAGCCGATTAAAGCCGCAATGAGCAGGATATAGGAAAGGCTTTTTTTGAGCAATTTTAGTGCTGCAGAAATCTGGTTTTTTACTGTCTGAACCGAAACATCAAGTTCTAAAGCTATTTCTTTGATGGATTTTTCCTGTTTTCGGCTCATCGAGAATACCAATTGCATTTTTACGGGCAAAAGTGCAATGGCGGCATCAACTTCTAAATGAAGCTCTTTTAAAATCAGTTTATCATCAGCTGCTGCAATATGCTGCTCATTCATTAGTGTTTTAAGTGCAGTTTGGTGATATTCTTTAATGCTGCCTGACCTGAAATAATTAATCACCTTATATTTTACAGCACCATAAAGATAGGCACCGAGGCTTCCTGTTAGGCTAATCGCTGTTCGGTTCTCCCAGAGGGATATGAAAATATCCTGTGTAATATCCTGTGCCAATGCCTCATCACCCGTTTTTTTAAAGGCCGCATCAAAAACATTCTCCCAGTAGGTCTGGTAGATTTCGTCCATAGCCCGGTGGTCGCCAAGTTGTAAAGATGAAAATAATGAATTGTCCAAGGGATGCCGCTTTATAAAGCGCAAAGCTAAGGGGCCAATATTCCCTTAGTATTAACAAATCTTAAAGAGTAGATGATGTGGATAATAGAATTGGGGCTTTAATAATGGAAGATGAAAAGATTCTGCGCGCATCAACGATATCCGCGGGAATATTATTCGATTGATTTCCCGCAGATTTAAAAAGATTGCCGCTGATGATTTATAGTAGAGTCTTAATGCCCTTAACTGCTTAATGGTAGGAAAGACTAAAGCTGAAAGCAAAAAGAATAAGTTTAATTCCATGCAAATCTGTGCTTCCGTGGCAGAAATAACCCAAGTTGGATAGATCCTGAAACAAGTTCAGGAGGACGATCGCAGGATCTGAGCTACGAAAATCTTAATGTTCTTAACTGATTAATGGCAAATTGCAATAGGTTCTGCGTAAATCAGCTATCAACGGGAACATGATTGATTTGTACGCTACAATTACCCAAACAACCCGGCAAAAATTCTATTCGAATGCAATTTTGCCTGATGATCGTAAATATGCGAGGTGCTCATGATCTCGTTTACGCCATGTTTTGCAACAAAAGCTTCTAAATTCCCGCTAATGGTTTCGGCACTACCAATAAAAGAATAATACAACATTTGTTCTACAGCTTCTTTTTCCAACTGATCCCAATATTGATTGATATCATCAACTGCAGGCTTTAACAATTCTCTTTTACCTGTAATTACACCCAGGAACATCCGCTTTACCGAGCTTGATAAACGTTCAGCTTCTGCATCGGTATCGGCAGCAACCACATTTACGCAGGCCATTATATAAGGTTCCTGTAAAAATGGGGAGGGCTTAAAGTTATTTCTATAAATTGCGATGGCTTGTTCGAAATAAGCTGGTGCAAAATGACTGGCAAAAGCATAAGGGAGGCCTTTTTCTGCTGCTAAGCGTGCGCTATCTGTGCTCGAACCTAAAATCCAGATCGGGATATCCAATCCTTCTCCCGGAATGGCCCTTACACTCGCACGATTATTATTCGCAGAGAAAAACTGCTGTAGTTTCTCAATATCCCTGGGGAAACTATGAACAGCACTAAAATTTTCGCCACGGATGGCCATTGCCGTAACCTGGTCGGTTCCGGGTGCCCTGCCCAAGCCCAGATCGATACGGTTGGGATAAAGAGAGGCCAAAGTACCAAATTGTTCGGCAACAATTAAAGGTGCATGATTGGGTAGCATAATGCCTCCAGAGCCTACGCGGATGCTATCGGTGCCACCAGCAATATAACCAATAAGCACAGCTGTTGCCGAACTGGCAACACCAGCCATGTTATGGTGTTCAGCAAACCAGTAACGTGTATAACCTAAAGTTTCAGACTGTTTAGCTAAATCGAGGCTTGTTTTAAAGGTATCTGCAGCAGTAAAACCATCTAACACGGTTGCAAGATCGAGAACGGAATAACGTATATTTTTCAATAAGTGATCAGCCATAAATTAATAGGAATAAAATCTATGCTGCAAAAATATCCTTAATAAAACCAAGTCTGGTTTATCTGAATATATATGACGTTTAACCAACACTAATCTGCACAAGTGGGTATTATGCAAGGAATCTGTGCAAAGTGAAAACCCGATCAGACAGCAGAGACTACACGGATATAGAAGTATATATCTTATTGTAACAAAACGTACAAATCTGCGCTCTTAGCTTAATTAAAACTTGTAATTCGATTAGCAAAACCATTAAAGGAGGAGTATATTTCTTTACCGGTATTCTAGAATATTTTTATGGATTATAGCTATTGCCTGCATCTTTTAAACTTAATTGACACATTTTTGCGTTAAATTAGTAAATAAGAAAAGACTTTAAATTAATCCGTACAGATAGTACCCTTTTCGGTACGAAAAGGCGTAATTTCGTTATAAGAGAAACAGATTTTTGAAGATGATTAAGTGCATAGCCATAGACGACCAGTTCAGTTCCTTAGCGGGGCTACAAAAATATATTGAGGATACCCCGAACATGCGACTCGTCCAGCAATATACTGATCCAGTTACTGCTTTAAGGGAGCTAGCCAACTCAGACACAGTCGATGTAATTTTTATGGATGTGGAAATGCCCCAGATTTCCGGTCTGGAACTGGCTAAGGCCATCCGCTTTAGAACCAGAAAGCTCATCTTCACCACTTCACACCAGGAATACGCTTTTGATGCTTTTGAAGCAGCAGGAGATGCTTATTTGCTTAAACCATATAGTTACGCCAAATTTGCCACTACCATTACGCGTCTTTTTGGACAGGAAATGACCGGTGGTGCCAACGAAGATTACTTTCTGGTTAAAAACAAAGAAGAGGAACACCGTGCGGTAATGGTTAAATATGAAGATATTATTGCTTTTGAAAGTTTCCACAATTACATTAAAATACATACCGTAGAAAAAGTAATTATTGCTTATTTAAGCCTAAAAGATGTTCGGGAACAGCTTAGCCTTAAGAAAGGTTTTATACAGTTACACCGCGGTTATATTGTTGCTATTGATAAGATTTTATATGTGGATGGTAATCGGATTACGATGAATAACCACATAAATTTTACCGTTGGAGATATATATTATAATGAATTTAGAAACTTTATTTCTGAAAGGTTAATCATTAGCAGCCGTAAAAAATAACGGCTACTAATGAAATGCTTGCTGAATTTAAATTACACATATGCCTGTAGTGATTACAACGGTAGTTGGTTCGGAAGTACTTATTGGTTCATTTATTTTTCCATTATATTTTTTTTTAAATACAAAAAGTGTTCTTTTAGCTAATTTTTGAGTTTTCATATCTTTTTTTTCGAAAACTAGCCGCGATAGCACGCTATAACTTTAATCGTTACACAAATAGTAAATAAGTCTTTATGAATAGTTTAAAATGGAGCAACAGTATGTTGCGAAACTGGCTGTATACTTACCGGATACACATAATTGCTTGGACTGTATTTATCATTTGGGAAACGCTGATGGTGCTTTATTTTGCAGGTATCTTAGGAACGTTCGGCAACTACGCTATTCACTACTTGATTAATATGACCTTATTTTACACCTATCCTTTACTGATAGAAAAAGCCATAGAGTTCCCTAGCGGAGCGGTATGGAAGGTTCCTCTGGTAGTTATCCTCGCAATCTTGGCCTATTTGGGCATAGTTACCGTAGTTGATATTCTATTAAATACTTATACCAATATTTTACCGGGGAAATTGCCAAGTTTTAGGATCAGAATATCCAGGGTACTTTATAGGGGTTCGTTTTTCCTTCTTTTTTCTACAGGTTACTATTTCTTAAAGCGGTTCATCAAAGAAAAAGCAGAAAAATCACGTATCGAAAAACTGCGTTTTCAAATGCTTATTGATAAGGAAAAAATGGATAAGGAACTAGCTATGTCTAAGAATGCTTTCATGAAAGCACAGATTAATCCACATCTGCTCTTTAATACTTTTGAGTTTATACACCAGAAACTAAGCACCTACTCTCCAGAAGACGCCAAGGTAATGCTTTATCTTTCAGATATGATGCGTTTTGCTGCCAATACCCAACATAATGAAGGCTACGTATATTTAAGTGAAGAGATTGCACAATGCGAAAACCTGATTGGTTTGCACCGCATTACGCAAGGTGCAATTTATATTGAGCTTGCTAGCGGCCCTGATCTTGATGAAATCAAATTAATTCCGCTTGTTTTGCTTACTATTTTAGAAAACATGTTTAAACACGGCAATCTTAATAGCATAGAAGATAAGGCCACTATAGATGTTTATACCTTTGATGACAAACTGCGTATCGAAAGCCGAAATTTACCCAGATTAATACAAAGCAAGGTAGGCTTTGGTTCAGGAATGGACAATATCCGTAACCGATTAAAATACGCTTATCACCAAAATGCCGAAATAACTGCAGGAATAGACGAAGAAGGCTTCTATATTTTAAGCATAAGTATTTCCTTAAATGCATTAATAATAGAATCAGAAGATAAAAAAGCTGAACAAACTATCCCTCTTTAACAATTAAATTGACCCAATAAGAACCCCTTCTACATTCTCACCATCAATAAATATATCGATTTCCTCAACTCAATGTAACAAAATTATTACTATATTAAACCCTCCTAATTGACGTTCTAATATTTAAATAAATCTTCATTGAAGAATTAAGGGTAAATCTTAACAAAACAGATAAAAAATGAGAAAGGGTACAATATGCTATGTAGATCAAAATAGTGGACATGGCATTATTAAAGATGAAAATGAACAGAAAATTCAATTCTTTTTAATGGAACTCCAGGAAGAAATCAGGCTTAATGATGAAATTTCTTTTGAAATAGAGCTTACAGCAAGAGGTCTTGCTGCAACAAAAATACATTTAGTTAACACTGCAGAATTAACATCTTAATAGCACCTTAATTAAATTTTGACGCCATACTAAATCCAATAAAGGAAATTATATGTGATATTTTAAATAGTTGAAATTTAATATGAAGCAGAATCCCTGCTTCCAATATAAGATTACCATTTCTGAATAGGATGATAACTGGATTTTTCTTCCTTGCGGCTTAGTTTCTTTATAAAATCTTCGCCAAAATCGTGGTTGTAAACTTTGAAATTGATTGCCCACTCATCCTTTATCATGGCAGGTACAAATTTTTCAAACATTTTTTCAAATGATCTGAAATTTACAAAGGGCTTGCAGACCACAATATATTCAGTATCTGAATTCACTATAATTTCCTCAATAAGCTTTGGCCATCTCAATTTAATCTCGATAGGCAAATTTTGATATTGCTGCCGATCAATAAACAGTCCTATACTTTGTATAAGTTCTTCGGATAGGGAACTGCCTAGCAATGTTTTCCATTTCCCACCTTCTTTTATTATCCTTTCCAATACCTGTTTATGGTCAAGAACAGTCCACAGCTCACCTCTCGAAAGCCGGATAAGCTGAAAATGCATGATATCGCCATTAGGCAGATTAAAGAAAAAGTCGAGTTCGATCATCAATAATAAGGTAATACTATATATCGCGAAACCAAAAGTATAGAACTATTTCTTAAGCACAAAAAAGCACAGAATTAAAAACCTAATTGCGAATTCTTTTCCGTAAAAATCCAATCTGCTAAGCCAAAGAATTGCGTGTGTTTTTTAATTATTAAATACCTGTTAAATAAAAAATTGATTTTTATCATCAAAAAAAATCAAAAACACCTTAAAAACGTAATATTAAACATACAAAAAATTTAATTTTAGCAATTATACATATATCTTTGCGGCATGAAAAGTATCAAATCATCCGCTCTAGTATTCCTTGTAATCACTTCATTATCTTGCTTATCAATTCATGTTCTTGCTCAAAACAAGCCAACAAAACTAGCTGATATTTTCGAGAATGTAGATAGATTGAACGGAAACGATATGATTGAACGTTTAGCTGCTCAGCGCTGTGCATATAATAAAAACCGTTCGAAAAATAGTCTTCCAAAGGCAGAATACATCATCAACAGGAATAACTTAACCCTCATTAGCTTTAATGGCTTAGATTATTATATAAAAAACAATAGGGTAATAGGCATACAAGGACTAAATCTTTCGGACGAAGTATTGAACCAGATTACAGACAAATTGGTTCTTTTAGACAGCATCCAGTTTAATCAAAGTGAGCGGTCGAATACCGAACATTTTAATCCAAATGTTGATTTTCAGAAGATCAGGAATATCGACCGTCAATTTATGCTTACACTTAAAATGTTATCGAGCACAGTAAGAGACATAGCTGCACTTACTAAAAGTGAAAATCCATCTTTAACTGTCGAGGCCAACGTTGCAAAAATGCGTTTACCAAATATTGATAAGGCTGCAGAAAAATCAAATGTGCAATCGCTGGTATTATTGTCGAAATAACAGCATTTATATATCTTATTTCAGTAGAAAAGAACAATAATTAATCTGCTTTCTTTTCCGAATACACTTCTGCAATCTGAGCAGAAAGATATTTGAAAGCAAGCGGCATTTCTACAGCAGCATTTTTGATACTTCCTTCCATAAAGATGAAACCTTTATAGTTTATTTTGTGTAAGGCTCTTAAATAAGGCTTAAAATCGTCGCCCATAACACCTGGCAACGACCTGTTTTGTTTTTCGGCAACCTCAGAAAATGCAATTAATGTTCCGGCCTCAATAATTTCATTTGGGGACTCTCCTTCACGCATCATGTGAAATATATCAGCATTAAGCCTGAAATTTGGATGATCAATCTCCCTTACAATTTCTGCAGCTGACTTTAACGAGGTGATGAAGTTAGTTTCGGTGGTTTCGAGATTTTCTAGCAAAATTGTAACCTTATATTTCCCGGCAATTTGCGCTAGTTTTTTGCCCAGGCTAATAAAATCTGATTTTGCCTTAACGACATTATAATCAGCCGGAATACTCCTTGCCCCCGAGCTGCCCAAAACAATAAACTTGATCCCCGCTTGTTGAGCTCTTGAAAGAACAGTTTCGGTATAAGTTAAAACCTTCGCTTCATCTACCTCTGGGCCAGCTATTTTTATACTCGCCGGATAGAAAAGGTTACAGGTTAATACTTTACATTTTGCAGCTTTAATCTTTACCACGTTGGCAAGAAACTGATCATCTGTTAATGCAGGTGAAAGCATCTTCGGAACAGATTCGCCAATCATTTTAAAACCAGAGGCATAAGCTAAACTGTCCTGTGCTAATCCAGATACAATCCCTAAACGCGGATATGCCTGTTTATCAGAAATAAAACCACAAAAACCGGTATAAACCAGGCAGATAAAAAAAGCCAGATAGCTAAATTTTGTACTTCTCATATTGTTATTTAAACGATTTGGTCAAAAAATGAAGTCTCAAGCTCCCCTTCTCCTAATTAACTGAACAACTTCCTGGTGAGTGTCTAAAAATTCTCCCTTAAAGATAATATAAAATCTAATCATTAAGTTTTGTATCAGCAAAATCACAGATTCCGAAGAAAACGGAATAAATGGAAGCTCCTTTCAATCAAATACAAAAATAACTTCTGCCATTGGGCACTTTTTAAATCCAGTTCGTCGACAATTTAGCGGTGTTGGCATAATAGCGGCATTTCTACTGCAACGTTTTTGGGGTAAAAGCGTCTTACACATTAAGATTATTCATTTTTGCATATGTTTTTAAAGGCATTCATGAGCTCAATCGTTCGGTTATCTTCGTTCCTCGCAATTGACGACTTTCCTATAGGAATCTGTGAATGATAGCGTAAAACCCAATTCCTCACTTATTTAAAATCAGGTATAGGAAATAGATATCCGCCAAATAAAATATACGACCATAAGAGGGTCCAAAATATGTTAAATATTTGTGCTGTAACAAATGTAAATGCGGGTTTACCGCCCTGAAGTTTTACCAGTGATGAAAATTTAGCTTCCATACCGATTGAAATAAAAGCGATTGCAAACCACACTGTACGTAAGCCGTTTAAGGTTGGTCCAACACTTTTTGCAGTTGTGGGAGATAACAGAAAAGAAAACACCAAAGATGCTGCAACAAAACCCAATACAAATTTCGGAAATCGCTCCCACACAATTTTCAACCCCGGGCGCTCTGCTTTGAAGGGTATACCATCTTCACTTTTAGGTTTTTTATAGGCCCACCATATAGCTATAAAAAAAGCAGCAACACCAATAAAAACATTTTGCGAAAACTTGGCTATAACACCTGCTTTAACGGCTATTGGCCCAACCAAATCGCCTGCAGCGGTTACGGTTGCCGTTGTATCCAAGGTACCACCCAGCCATGCCCCACCAATCACCTCAGGTATATGAAAATACTTTACCGCCCAAGGCAGAATAATCATCATCGGGATAGCCATAATCAATACCAGCGTGGTTACATAAGATAATTTACGTTTATCACCATTAATAGCGCCTGCAGCAACAATTGCTGCAGAAACACCACAAATAGATACGGCTGAGGCCAATATTACGCCAAATTCATCATCTACTTTTAACTTGCGGCTTAACCACATCGAAAAAAACCAAACTACAGTAACAACAATAACGGCCTGTATTATACCGGGTAAACCAGCTTTGATCAGATCGGCCGATAAAATAGTGGTTCCTAATATCACCAAACCTGTTTTAATATAAAACTCAGACCGTACTGCTTCTTTTAGCCAAGATGGCAACCTGATCAGGTTGCCCAATGCGATACCGATAAGCAATGCAAATACCACATATTCTAACCCAAAATAGGATACACTTTTATTGCCTCCGATAATAAAAGAAACGATAGCTAAAAAATAGATGAGCGCAAAACCGCCAGCAAACCGCGCAACACTGCCTCCAGATAAACCTATCGCTACCGAAGCTAAGGCCAGAAAAACTGCCCCCATTTCAACAATTAACAATAAGTTGGATGCTGATAATATTTTACCCAAAAGGTCTTCACTGGTTGCCCATTTAAATGCAGGTAAACTTATTACAGTACCATTGTTGGTTAAATAAAGTACAGTGGCAATAATAATCGTTCCCAATATAACAGCCCACCAATCTTCGGTGAGTGATTGTAAAAATGTTTTCTTATCCGGGCTTATCCCAGCATCTGTTAAGGCTCCAGTAGTATCGGCTGCGTTGTTTCGATTCGACATAGTTGATTAATTATGGTGTTAATTTGATTTCATTTCTAAAAATATTGGCGGATACGATCAATAAACCGTAAACGAATACCCAATATCGAAACTAAAGTAAATATTCAGGAGGATTTTATCCGTAACAAATATCTGACTTTGATCTACACATTTATTAGTGGGCCTTTTAAGTTAAAAATGCATCACAAACTAATATTTAAAAACAAATTCATTCAATTGTCTAATTCAGGATTCAATTTGTCTGGTTCAGATCCATTCAACTGGTTTTTGGAATGTTTATGCAACATTTTTGGGCAACTTAAAAAAAATATTATGACACTTAAAACAACAAAAACCATTTATTGGATCGGTGCCTCACTAACTTCGTTATGGTTTGGCACCAGCGGAGTTTGTGAACTCACAAAAAACCCTATTGTTTGGGACATTACATTAAAACTGGGATATCCAGCGTACTTTATTTATGTACTTGGTGTTGCTAAATTAGCCGGAATCGTGGTTCTACTAATCCCCAACAGATGGTTAAGGTTAAAAGAATGGGTATTTGCAGGGATATTCTTTGATATCATTTTTGCATTCTGCTCAAAACTAATTGTGATCGGTCCGCTAGCCACTACTGATGCCATTATAGCCTTTGCTATCGTTACAATAACCTACCTGATGTTCCAAAAACTTTATCCTACCCACTATTCTAATCTAACTGCTATTTAAGGTTTGAATAATTCTAATTAAATCAGTTTTCACATAAAAAGGGCGCTAGTAGCGCCTTTTTTATTGGTGAGAAATTTTACCTGGTACAGCATCTGTAATCTATAAAACAGCTAAACATCCAAGGCTGTGAATGCGTCACTAATCTCTTTGTTTGATGCTAAAGCACAGCGCAAATTATTTTTAAATAGAAAAGTCGCCAAATATATGGCGACCTCCTAACTAATAAACGTTGCTTATAAATTAGCAACTAGATTTATGTTATACAACTGGCTCATTCTCCAGTCCTTTCTCTTTTTTCTTTCCGATGCTTTGCACCATTTCACATTGCTGTGGATTTTTTTCAAATGGGGGGCTAACCAGAAAAAGTGTCGACATTAAGCTTGCCAATCCAACTAATAAACTGTTGGTTGTGGTATTTTGATGATTTTCCATGATGATAAATGATTAAAATGTTGTTGATGCATTTACTGCTGAAATTGCGCCTGTTGTTTTATGCTGAACCATTCCGATTACTTCCCATTTTTCGGCACTACTATCTTTAGGGATATTCAATACCGCAGTTCCAGATTTTGCATCCTTTAGAGACAGTGTTAAGGTTTTCCGTACCATTTGGATGTGGGATAATTTAAGTCCTGCATTCTCCCCACGCTGTACATCGGTACTACCGCTCTTTTGTACCAGTGCAAAAAGGAGATCGTCGCTAGCCTGAGTACCTTTGGTTTCGTAATTTATTTTCAGTACATCCCCATCCCTTTTCGTATCGAAGGCTAAACTGGCTGTATACCTTTTATTCAGAAGCTGTTCATTAATGGCATTTCTTACGTCGTTTTCATTAGAGCCTATAAATTCCTGAGCGCCGTTAATAACCAATTGAGGGGTATAAACCTGTGCGTTTAACCAAGCACTATATTTTTTTTGCCTTTTTGTGTTTTCCTGACTTCCAAAAACATCCTTCCAACCTAAATTATCAAAATAATCAACATGATATCCAAGCACATACACTGGTTTCCCATTAGATTCTTTCTCTATTTTGGCCAACAGTTCTTCTGCTGGCGGACAGCTCGAACATCCTTCAGACGTAAATAATTCCAAAACGGCAAAGCCTCTCCCATTAACGGGCTGCTCCACTTTTTTTTCTTGTGCAGATCCTACCCAAATAAATGCGCTAAGTGCTATTACCGCCACAATGACTGCATTTACGATCGCTATTCTTTTTAGTGTTTTCATAATTTCTATTCTTTTTTTATCAAAAATAAGCGGATAGTATGCCTGAAATTAGGTGGAAAATAGCTGAACCGGACAAATTGGTGGAAGAGCTAGACAGGAAGCCGATAAATAAGACAAATTAGTTACGAGCACGCCTTAAAGCAAAAAAGGCCAGAAACGGATATCCGTTTCTGGCCAAGCTTGTTACCTAATAGCAGATAAATATTGATTTTTCTTACCTATCTTCCATCCAGGAAAGAAAAGCAGGTGTTTTTTCCTTATTAATCAGCAACTTATCTGGAGTTTCAATCACCAGTTTAACAAACAATTTTCTTAAGAAATAATGTTCTATTTCTTTAATGGCTTTAAAGTTAACTAAATATTGGCGGTTAACCCTGAAGAACTGTTTAGATGACACCAATGCTGTAATCTGATCAAGAGATTGATTTAATGCAAACTCTTGTTTATCGAAGCACATAATGGTTGAAGCATCATTTCTGATGTAAAAGAAAGCAATATTCTCGGTTTGAACAGTGGTATATTTTTGGTTTTTAAACACTAAAAAGCTCTCTTTTCCGGCAGGACTGCTCAATTTCGCCAATAAATTGCTTAAATCGGGGATTACTTTTTGCTGAAAAAAATTCTGAAGGCCGTCTACCTTTTGAAAGGCCTCCTGGATATCTGTTTTGGAAAAGGGTTTTAACACATAATCTACTCCATTACGCTTAAAAGCTTCTAACGAGTACTCATCGAAAGCAGTGCAGAACACAATAGGACTGTTTACTTTAACCTGTTTAAATATTTCAAAACATAATCCATCTGCCAATTGAATATCCATAAATATCAAATCGGGCTGTGGCTGTTCTGATAACGCTTTTACCGATCCTTCGATGCTCTGGTACTGCCCTACTATTTTCACGTCGGGCCTCAGGCTCAAAATTATATTTTCGAGTGATTTAGCTGTTTTCAGCTCATCCTCAATGATGATGATGTTCATGAATTAATGGGAGTTTAATTTTAAAAATTTGGCCATCGTTAATAATTTCGATTGGTTTTTCAAGAAGATGCTGGTAGCGCAACATGATATTTTTTAGTCCAACCCCCAATGAGTTGTTATCTGCAGTTTTTAAACGTATAGGGTTTTCCAAAACAATTTGCCCATCTTCGGCATACAAGCTGATGTGCAAAGGTTTATCCAACGAAACTACATTATGTTTGAGACAGTTTTCGATTAACAGTTGCAGCGTAAAGGGAGGAATTAAAGTGTGCAATATTTCTTCGTTTAAAGTAGAAGTAAAACTAAAACCACCATCAAATCTTGCCTGTTGTAAAAATAAATAGGCATTGAGTATTTCCATTTCTTCCGCAACGTGAATCAGGTCTAATTTACGGCTTTCGAGGGTATATCGATAAAAATTAGAAAGTTTAAGGATAAAATCGACAGCCGCTTCATCGCCGATTTCTACCATAGCCTTTAGTGTGTTGAGGCTATTAAAAAGAAAATGAGGATTAACCTGCTGCTTTAGCAATTCGTACTGCGCGCCCAAACTATCACTTTTGATTTTCTCCAATTCCATATTCACCTGTTGATTTTCGTAATTTTGTTGCAACAGATGAAGGAACATATAAAAAATTAAATTGATCAATATTCCCCTTACTTCAACCATCAACATCACCGGACCGAAATTAATGTGCGAAAGGATCAATTGCTGAATCCACGCCAGGCAAAGCATAATACCAATACCAATTAAAAGGCTTTTAAATAACCTGGAATAGGAAATCCCCTGTTTGTTTGGCCTACTGCTCTTTCGCGACAGCATGTAAATATTCAAATACCACATCAGCAAAGCAAATACCGAGGTAATACCAGCATTAACTGCCGCTTCGGCTGCATTAAAATGATGTTCTGCTATTTGTGGAACAGAAGATAAAACTCCAAGAAAAATGGAACTTACCCAGATAATGGCAGGCGAAATCTTTAAAGGGTTTTTGGTCATATCAGTTTTTAGCCAGGCTAATTAGGTGGGTTGGGATAATCAAAAATAATATTTTTTTAAATATGATGGCTGCACCACATATATCTCTTCTTTTTTCACCTAAAGTAACCACGCAAATCTTATAGTTAAACATTTTTAAGCCTGAACCAGACAGATTCGGCGCTTAAGCAGACAATGCCAGGTTTAAATCAGCACAAGAATTGTGTTTTTATTTCGGTAAGATCCCTGTTTCGTTAAAATAGTTAACAAACGCATAAAAAGGCTAACAATAGAAAATGTATCAACACGATAGCCGGCACAAAATGATACCCATTCCTTTGAGTTCAATTATAGTCTTACTCAGGGCTAACAATGTATAAGTCAAAACCTAATTTGTCTATTTCATCCCGAAAACACTAATCTCCCCTTTCCATCCGCATTAATTTTGACATACCTAACGGAGTAAAACATTAATTATCAACAAATTTTAGCAAATGGAAAATCAAAATAATTATAGCCGCCGGCGCTTTTTAAGTTTAGCAGCATTAACCGTGGCCGCTGCAGAACTTGGTGGATTAAACCTTTTGAACGCCAAAGGAATTACAAAAAATAAATCCAGCAATAATAAAATCAATGGCAATATATCCTTCGATAGGATAAAACAGATTAATGCCGGTGTATTAAACATGGGTTATGCAGAAAGCGGCCCAGCAGATGGCGAACCAGTTATACTGTTACATGGATGGCCTTATACAATTCACAGTTATACCGATGTGGCCGCCCTGCTTTCTGCAGAAGGATACCGGGTAATCGTTCCGCACCTCCGCGGCCATGGCAGTACGCAGTTTCTTTCGGCAAAAACACCGAGAAATGGACAGCAATCGGCCATTGCTGCAGATATTATTGCTTTGATGGATGCCTTAAAAATAGATAAAGCAGTAATTGGTGGCTTTGATTGGGGAGCAAGAACGGCCAATATTATGGCTGCCTTGTGGCCAGAACGTTGTAAAGCAATGGTTTCGGTAAGTGGATACCTCATTGGAAACCAGGAGCTAAACCAAAAACCATTATCGCCAAAAGCTGAGTTATCATGGTGGTATCAGTTCTACTTTGCAACTGAACGTGGCCGTTTAGGATATGAAGCTAACCGAAAAGATTTTGCTAAACTGATCTGGCAAACCGCTTCTCCAGAATGGAAATTTACTGATGCTGTTTTCGAAAAGTCGGGAGTTGAATTGGATAATCCAGATCATGTGGCCATTGTAATTCATAACTACAGGTGGAGATTGGGGCTGGCAGGTGGGGAAGCACAATATGAAAAATATGAAAAAATACTAGCCACATTTCCGGCAATAACGATTCCAAGCATTACACTCGAAGGTGATGCAAATGGTGCACCGCATGGCAACCCTGATAATTATGCAGCTAAGTTTAAAGGTAAATATGTGCACCATAATCTTAGTGGAGGCATTGGACACAATCTTCCTCAGGAAGCACCTAAGGCATTTGCGGATGCCATTATCCAGGCAGCAATGATGGCGTAAAAAAAAGCTAAAATACTCTTCTAATAATTTTAACAATCATAATAAATTTTAAAAAAATGGAAAATCAAAATGTAATCGAATCAGCAAATACGTTAAATGTAGTGATCAACAAAGTGCTTTACACAGGAAAAGTACATGTAAATGGCGGTCGTGAGGGCTTCGCAAAAAGTAGCGATGGAGCGCTTGACACCGCACTATCATCTCCTGGCAGTGCAGGAAAAGGAACTAACCCTGAGCAATTATTTGCTGCAGGCTGGGCTGCATGTTTTATTGGTGCAATGAAACACAATGCTCCCCAACTTAAAATTGTACTTCCTGCTGATACTGCAATTGATGCAGAAGTTGATCTGGCTTTGGCCGATAGTGGTTTTAATCTTCAGGCAAGATTAAATGTGGTTTTACCCGGGCTTACCTACGAAGAAGCAAAAATAGTGGTTGAAGCTGCTCACCAAACCTGTCCATACTCTAAAGCTACCCGTGGTAATATCAATGTCCAGATCAATGTAGCGATATAAGCTACCATAAACCAAAAAAGCACTCCAGGTTAAAATTGGGGTGCTTTTTTGATTTATTAATTTAATGATCATGCTATACAGGAAAAGCAGTTTCGCGTTTAGCCTGCTTAATTACAAGCGAACTATTAAGGGTACCTATATTATCCAAACGGCCGAATTTATTAATTAAAAAATCGTTATAAGCAATCATATTCCTTGCAACAACTTTTAACATAAAATCAAAACCTCCTGTTGTATGGTAACATTCCAGTACTTCATCAAGTTTGCTTACCTCCTGCTGAAATAACCGGAAGGCATTAACAGAATGATTGGTAAGCTGAACCTGTAAATAGGATATCATACAGTTCTCAAATTTATTAGGATCGATTAATGCTACTATCGAAGAGATAAATCCTAAACGTTCTAAGCGTTTTACACGTTCCTGAATGGGCGATTTTGACAAATGTAGCATAGCAGCCAGTTCCTTATAGGTTAGCCTTGCATCTTTTTGTAATAGTGTTAAAATATCTCTGTCTGTTTGGTCAGGGCTGTATAATTCCATTATAGTGATTAGTCTATTTATTTCTTTTCTAGGCTTAGTTTATAATGAATACCCAAATATATAAATACTCTCCGTTAAACCCTTAAGCGGAACACAAAAAAAGAACAAAATTTTGGCGAAAAGTATAATTAAAACTACCAACAGAATTAAATTCCGAAAAAGCCTATTCAACAGGACATTTTCCGTATTTATCAGCCACCTTCGTTTTAATTGTCAATGCGACAGATATTTGTTTAACGAATGAAACAACCGCTAACAGCAGTGCGTTGATTTAGTTTAGTTAATGATAACAAGAGCGCCAGCGCGATGCTGGCTCTTTTGCTTTTTAAATTATACTATAATTCGATGCAAAGCCAAGGTAAATAATCGCCCTTTTCGCATTTTTAAGCCTGGCGGATCTCCAATTTCTAAGCCCAAAACAAGAGCCGAAAATATCCACTCGCAAAAATCATCAATATTTTTTTGGAATATTCAGTTTTTAGCTTTTACTTTGAAATACAAAGCACTTTACAAAACATAGAAATATGACGCAATTTAACCCATCAGGCTTACTAGCTCTGCAATACTTTAGCATAAAGTTTCGTCCTTGGATTTTATTGTATTATCAGCAGGCTTACTATCACTTGCAGCTCACCACTATTTAACCAGCAAGCTATGAATACGGAAGAGAAAAAATTAAGGCTACATTCCAAAATATACGTCTGTACAATCATTGCCGGATTGACAATAAGCGGATTAACCGCTTTTCCGTTAGAAACTGAAATGGCTTATCTGGTGAAACACAGTACAATTTTACCAAGTTGTCTTCAAAACTGGATTGAAGCGGTTTATCAGGCCCTTAAAGCTACCAACTTACGTTATTCATTTTTAAGTTATGGCACCGATTGGCTGGCTTTTGCACATATCATGCTGGCCGTGCTTTTTATCGGCCCATTAAAAGATCCTATCAAAAACAAATGGGTAATCGAATTTGGTATCATCTGTTGTATCTCGATTATTCCATTGGCCTTAATTGCCGGAAACATCCGCCACATTCCAGTATTCTGGCAAATGATAGACTGTTCTTTTGGCATCATCGGCGTTATCCCGCTGATACTATGCCGCATCAACATCAAAAAAATTGAAATATTAGAAGAGCATTATGGATTATGGACTTTGTAGATAAACATTCTATCGTAAGGAAAATATGGGGCAACACAGATGTTGTGCTTTTTATTTTTGCCGGCGCCGCAGCAGAATTTAGCCTGAATAAAGCTGTTGATTGGTTGTATTTTACAGGCAAACTACCTAAAGATCCGCTGGGAAGATTGTTTTCTACTGTTGCCTATGCGCAAAAAATCGTGTTTTCCACTTTAACTGAAGCTAATGCAGCGATAGATCAGATTACCATGATCCATCAGCATGTTGAAGCTGGAAGAAATGCTAAAATTCCAGATTGGGCCTATAGAGATGTATTATTTATGCTGATTGACTATTCAATCCGTGCTTTCGACGTACTGGAAAGAAAACTCACTTTAACAGAAAAGGAGGAAATATTTACTACTTTCTATCAAGTTGGATGCCGCATGAAAATAAATGGACTTCCTGGTAATTTTGCGGCCTGGCAGATGATGCATGAACAACAGTTACAGGAAAATTTAATTTATAGCTGCTTTTCTCATGATCTTTATGATCAGTACAAAAAACACCTGGGTGCGCTGAGGTATTTATTAATGCGAAAAATACAAGCACTCATCGTCCCACTTAAAGTGAATGAATTGCTTAAACTGGGGGAAGGAAAACCCATTAAATCAATACTTACTTTATACAAAATAAGCAGGAAACTGAAGGTGAACAAACCGTTAAGAAACTTAATTCTTCCTGCAGCGTACAAGACACAGATTTTGAGCCTCGAAGCTTTTTAAGCATAATAAAGCTGTATCATAAATTTAATTTCGATTCGTATGTCACATTGAGCTCGTCGAAACGCTCTGCCAAGGTTATTTAATCTAGTCTTTCGACAGGCTTCCATAAAAAGGTCGTCATTGCGAGGAACGAAGCAATCTTAATGCGCACGCTGGTAGCGATCGTTGTAAGATTGCTTCGTCGGCTGGAAAAGCCTTCTCGCAATGACGATAATCTGAGGAGATTTAATCTCTTAAACTCACCTGTAATTAATATTGATTTTTGTACCATAAATTACCCTCAGGTACAACACAGCTTTATTACAACCTTCTATTTCCAATCAAACGGTAAATACCAGTTGGCTGGATCCATTAATTTTTGTCTGGCAAGGCTTGCATTAGGGTTGCCTGCTTTTAACAGCTTTTGGTAAATGCGATCTGCTAAAAAGGCCGGGTTGTTCTGTCTGCGGGCAATACGGACCAAATCAGGCCAGCGGTTACCTTCAAAAGCAAGTTCCAATGCGGCTTCATCAATTAATTTGCCTTCTAAGCCTATCATATCCGTTTGGTAACTTATATCAATAGCGTTTACTACTGCCCTACCTCTAATGCCACAGTTACGGTACCAGGTACCCGAAACATCGTTATTTTTTCTGGCATCGAAATAATATGGTGAAGTTTGTGGATAAGGCGTTATCATGGTATTTAACTCGGCTACCGAAACTGGTGCCTGGGCGCCAGCTGTAAACGTACCTACATAATAAGTATTTCTGATCCCCGTGTTTAACAATGCCCAGCCTAACTTGGTCTGCCCATCTCTATTGGCAGCTTCCGAAAAACGCAGGTGTAATAGTGACGCACGATAAATGCCCCATTTCCCACCGTTATCGGTTAATTTGGTGATTTCTTCGCCCATGGCCGAAGCATTGAACGATAATTTGCTCCTCGGATCGAAAGGAACACCACTAGTGGTAACCTGGCTATTCCACAAGTCTTTTATAGCCTGCGAAGGTTTTATCTGATAGCTTTTAAGCGGCGAACACAAATCAATCATTGGGTTTACAGGTTTAAAGGCGGTATTATAAGGCATGGCCCATAACCACTCGGTGCTCCATGGGCTCGAGGTGGTTGGCAAGGCAAAAATAGCACGCCAGCCTGCATCTAAACTGTTTATCAAACTACTGGCATCTTGCCCGCTTCTGCTAAACAGAACAGCTAAATTAGCATAAGCCACATCACCAGAGTTATTGATTTTGTAAAAGTTAAACCTAAAATTATCATTCGCATTGCCATTTTCGGCGTTCATCAGCTTGGCATAATTTTCGGCTGCTTTAATATAATTGCCTTTCCATAAGTAAAGATCGCCTAACAGAAAGGCTTTGGAAGCAAACAATTTTTGGGTACTATTGGCATCAATGGTAACCAGTAAGGATGTTCCTGTTGGATAAGCATAAGCTTCCTTATATGGCAGGCTCTCGTTAAAGGCAATTAATTTATCCAAGAGCTGATCAAACGGTGTTTTTGGGTAATTGGCCAGGTTTTTCAAATCATCTACCGTTTCTATCGCATCGGTAATATATGGTACACTACCATATTGAATACCTAAATGCAGATAAATCCAGCTCCTTAACGTGGCAATATCTGAATAGCGTTTGTTGTAATCATCAACACTCATCCGGCGATCATCGACCATCATTTTAAAGTTTTTGAGCACATCGTTACAATTCACAATCACCTGATAATATGGTCTTGGATCAACATATTGATTGTTTTTTGTTTCGGTATGTGATGATAACTCCTGCAGATCGGTACTTGATCTGGAGGTAACATCCATTAAATCTCCACGTAGTTCGTTCTGCAGGATGTATAGTTTTTCCAAGCCCAAAAATTGGCCGTAAATACCGATAACCGCCGCATCTGCATCAGATACTGTTTTAAAAGCATTTACACTATCCAATTTATCTTCGGTTGGTACGTCAAGCATTTTTTTGCAAGACCACGAACCTGCCGATAAAATACCCAACAGCAAAAGGGATGCAATTTTTTTATTTAAGTTCATTTTCATGAGTATATCTTTCTTAATTATAATCCAACTCTAACACCTAGCTGAAACGACCTGAACTGGGGCTCAAGGGTGGTATCTACGCCCTGGCTAAATAAACTTCCGGAGTTACTAAATTCCGGATCATAGCCTAAATAATTGGTTACAGTAAACAGGTTATTAGCCGTAGCATAAATTTTTGCGTACTTAATGGCTTTCAGTTTTAAGGGTACATTATAGGTTACATTAATGGTTCGCAAACGTAAATAAGAGCCATCTTCTATCCAGCGGTCAGAAAAACGGGCGTTCCCTACCGGATCGCCATAAGTAGCTTTTGGTACCGACGTAACTTGTCCATCACCTTTCCACCTGTTGCCAATATTTGGTGTTTGGTTGTAATAAGTACTTCCAGATTCTAGCTGTGCCCTCGTATAATTGTAAACGTCGTTACCGCTAACAAAAGTGATTAAAGCATCTAAACTCCAGTTTTTGTAAGTGAAGGTGTTGTTAAAGCTTCCAAATAAATTCGGATTAGGATTACCAATAACAGTGCGGTCGGCATCGTCAATAATCTTATCGCCATTGCTATCAGTAAACTTTACATCGCCCCCTGTAAATGGTACAAGTGCTCCCAAACTGTTGCGGCTAGATAAACCTGAGGCAGCGGCCTCCGCATTGGTCGCAAAAACACCATTGGTTTTATAACCGTAAAACTGATTGGCCGACTGACCAACCTGGCTGATGTAAGCACCACCTGCATAACTGGTTATAACTGAATTTCCATCAGGTAAACTGGTAATTTTATTGGTTGATGTACCGATGGTTAAACCCGCATCCCATTTTAATTTTTCATTTAGAATCCGACCGTTTAAGGCTAAATCTAAACCATTTGTCTGCATGCCACCATTATTGTTGATAAAAGAAGCACTACCCGTAACAACACTCAGCAATTGATAGCTTAACATATTTTTAGTGCTGTTTCTCCAATAATCTAAGCTGATGCTTAGACGCTCACTAAAAAAGGAGCCATCTATACCAGTATTAAACTTGCGTACGGTTTCCCATTGTAGATTGGGGTTAGCAAAATTTCCGGTTACGATACCCCTGATGCCCAATACATTTTGAGAGGTATAATATTTTCTGGCGGTATAATTCCCAACATCATCATTTCCAACTAAACCATAGCTCATTCTTAATTTCAAAAGGTCAACACGGTGTAAATTGCGCATAAATTTCTCTGAAGAGATTACCCAGGCAGCACCAACAGCGGGTAAAACGGCATAACGGCTTCCATTAATCCTCAAACCATCATCGAAGTTTAAGAAACCCTGATCGGCCTTTGCACCAAAGCGCGAAGATCCATCAACAGCCATTGAGAAATTAACCAGGTATTTATCGGCATAGCTATAATTGGCAGACAGGTAATTGTTCAGCGTACGCCATTTCCCAATATCACCGCCAAATGTTCTAAAAGCGGCATTACTGTTACCAATGCTGATCAATTCATCTGTTGCAGAGTTAAAACCCAAAGCATAGTCCTGCTCGCTTTCGCTCTGCGAATAGCGTGTACCTACAATTGCATGTAATTTACTATATGAGCCGAAAGATTGATCGTAAGTTAAACGCAGATCGTTAAACACATTAAAAAACCTTCCTACCTGCGTACCCAAACGGCTATCGCCTACATAATTGGAAAGCGTATCGTTGGTTACCCCTTTTCTTGGAATAAAAAGCGTTTCCTGTGTTTTATCGTAAGTTACACCACTTAGGTTAGATAGTTTAAAGTTTTTGTTGAAAGTAAAATCGAAATTGATGTTTCCATAAAATCGATAAGCCTTTTTTAAATTTTGTCCTTTCTCGATTAAAGCTCTTGGATTACTCACCTGTAAGGTATCGTAATCCGCTAAATTTGGTGAAACTGCCCCAGTCGAATTTATTTCATTTCTGGCCATAAAAGGCGATTTAACCAAAGCTAAAAACAGTGGGTTGGTTACAGGAGCAATTCCCTGGTCTTTTAAACGCTGCTCTGTATAGGTAAATGATAAACTGGTGCTTCCCTGCAGTTTTTTAGTCAGGTTTAAATCACTATTAAAGCGCGTACTGTATTTTAAATTATCAGTGCTATCAATTACGCCCCGATCTCTGGCATAAGCAGCAGAAAGTGCATACTTCGCAATATTATCGCCACCGGTTACCTTTAAAAAATAGTTCTGATCGAAACTGCTTTTTAATACTTCATTCTGCCAATTCGTTTCATTGTGGTATTTAAAATAATCGGGATTGGTTGGACTGTCGTTCATATAAGGTTTTGCGGCAATGGCACTATTGCTTAAGCCCTGACTTTTTAAAATATCAGAAAGATATAACCTATAATCAGAAGCCCCCATTACAGGTAAGTTTTTAGGCTTGAAATTGAAACCTGCGTAACCAGAAAAATCGATATTGGTGGCCAGATCGTGTGCACGGTTGGTGGTAATTAACACCACCCCATTTGCCGCTTTCACCCCATAAGTCGCTGCCAAAGCCGCATCTTTAATGATGCTGATATTTTCAATATCCCGAACATCGATAAATTGAAGCGGGTTGTTAACATGACCTTTAATTAGCGAAGTACCGTAATTATTGGCATCGAAAATCATTCCATCAACCACATATAAAGGCTGATTTGTAGCATACAGAGAGTTAAATCCTCTGATGAGCACATCGGCACCTACACCAGGCGTTCCTGAGCGCCTGGTAACTTTAACCCCTGCTGCCCTGCCCTGAACGTAACTCATTACACTTTCAGAATTACTGGCCCAGTTGCCTTGCAAACTCACATTACTGATGGCGGGTATTGCCCGCGCCTGAGAAACCGTACCTATCGGCGTAACTACCTCGTTGTAAACCGAGGCAAATGATAACGGGTAAAGTTTGGTTCTGATTTCTTTGTCTTTATAAACCGGTAGCACCTTGGTTTGGAAACCATTACCCGAAATAATAATGCTGGCCTTATAATCGGGTACGACTACAGTAAACCTTCCTTTTTCGTCGGTAATGGCGGCATTAAAACCAGTAACCGTGATATTAATGCCCACTAAAGGCTTATTGGTATTCCCATCGAGCACAACTCCCCTTATTTTTTCACCCTTAACTGCGCGGGCCTTTACTTTTACGGTAGTGGTATCTGTTTCGGTTTTCATCGAATCTACTTCCTGTGCCTGTGCAGCTAAGCCAAACACCAGTAAGCAAAGTAGCATGCCCCAAACTTTTTTTATCGTTGTAAAATTATACATAGTATTTTTTTTGAAAGCAAGATTCATAATTAAGGTAAAACTGGTTCGAAGCGTAGATAATCCAATATGAGTGTACTCACATTTACATTCGTACTGTTTGCAGCGGTTAACCTCACCTGAAAATTGCCAAACTGTGCTGGCGTGTATTCTCCTAAGTAGGTTTCGTTATAGGTTAAGGGATTTACCAGATGGGTATAAAACAAAGTATAACTTACTGTGGCGGGGTTAAAAAAGAAGTAACGCTGTGTAAATGCCGCCACCTGTGGGTCGCCAGGCAAACCAGAAATGGCCCTTGCGTAAACTTTATATTTTACCACAGGTAAATTGGCTTTAGTATAAAACACACCAAATTCGGCATATTTATGGTCATAAACCTCGATATCATTAAAGGTTTTCCCTAAATTATCGAGTTTTGTGCGGTATAAAAGTGTACGTGCAGCACTAACGAATTGTGGTTTTTCACCTTCGATTTTAAATTCTGGTATTTTATCTTTTAAACGGAAAGGCAGTGCATTTACAACATGCACCATCCCGTTACTGGCCCGGTAGGAACGGATAATATTAGCCTTATTGACTGGCACTTTTACGCCTTGTAAAGAAATCAGTGTATCTGGCAACTTTTCAATCGGGTAAACGCCTTTAACGGTTAAATCTTTTACCAAGAAGTAGGAAGCATTCAAATTCGGATCTACACTTGGATAATAGGTTGAAAGTTTTGCCGATTCGGCTGTAAAAGCAGCATCCTGTAATATAAAATAAGTGTATTGCTGGCTTTCGTCTCTCAAATCGGCTACATTTACCCAGTAAGTATTTCTGGATATCATTGGTGGATTGGGGGCAAAAATTGGATTTCCCAATGCATTATAACCAATAACAGTAGCGTTTGCGGTATCGATAACGGTAATCGACAGGTTATTAATGTAGTTTTTTTGCAAAGCACCATCAGTACTATTGAGCATATAATCCCAAATATTCTGTTTGGTTGGAACAGCCTGATCTACGGTATACAATACTCCATTTTTTACGAACTGGCCAGCAACAGAAACATTGCCTTCTTCAAATTTAGTGCTGGTAAAAACACCAAACTTATTATTAAGCAGTTTCAACCTTGTGGTATCGCCCTCTTTGTTTAATGGGAAAGTAGATAGTGCAATATGGTTGGCAACAAAATCTTTTAATTTTGCTGGATCAGAAACAATTGCTGCATCTAAACTGGCTAAAGCCTGATTGGTTGGTGCCCAAACCGTATAATTTTGCGCAGCTGCAAGCACCTTATCATAACCCGTAGTTTTAACATAACCGTTAAAAACACTTAAGTTAGACTGGGCATCGAGCTTTTGTGCAAGATCTAAACTGTTATCTACATTGGTAAGCTCGTTATGAAGTTCCAGGTTATCTTTACAGGAATATAAAACTGCACTGATACTGAGCAGGGCAACATATATTATATATTTTCTAGTCATTATTTATATTATTAGTTCTATAGCTCAATTAGTTATGGGCGTTTATAAATCAGGCCCGACGGACTAAATCTTGGATAGTTCTGATCATCATCAATTGGAATAAAGTGAATCATATCCATATTCATAATTCCACTTCCATTACCACGCAGGGTAGTAAACCTAACCCAGTGTTTATCAGTTGTTTTAATATCTACTACCCCGGCCAATTTCCCGACCATAACCGACCATAAATTATTCTGTGAGATGGGCTGTAAACCATTTACACCGTTACTTACATCGGCAGTTGTGGCCATATAGCGTTTAAAACCGTTGGTTAACATCAATCCATCTGCAGAAGGCAAGGCTGCATTGGCAGTAGGTACCCCAGAACTGGTTAATGTTTGCGCAAAATCGACCAGATTTGGCAATAACTGCTCTTGTGTTGTACCCACATCTACCCCAACCTGCGTAAGTGGTCCGGAGCCATTGTAGGTATAACAGATCCACACTTTGTATTTACCTTTAACCAGCATAGGAGTTCTGATTTCCATCCAGATAGAGCGTAAAGTATTACTGGTGGTTGGGTTAAACTGAATTACATCCCTGTTGGCGTAACTCCGACCATCAGATGCACCGATTGGTGTTGACGACACGGCATAAACAGGGCCAATTGTTCCCGACCGGTAAGCATCGAGCCTGATGCCTGCTGTAATCAATTTTCCGTTTTGTAAAAGCTGAATGGTTTGTCCGGGGGCCCGCCAGGCCGCTAATAATTTTAATTCTGGCTGATCGCCTATATCGAAGAAAACACCCGTAGGTACCCTTGGTTTAATTTTGTAAAAACCTTTCGATTCGTGTAAAACCCCATTCGAAGTAGTAACATTACTAAAAGTTCTGTTTACTTCTACTCCGGGCTCAATCACCCCATTAAATTCATCGTCATTTAATAAGATTTTGGTTCCCACTAATTTTGTGGTTACAATTTCACTAGGCACCAAAGTAGATAACGAAGGTGAAGAAACAATATCAGGCGTATAACTTGCACCTGTTGAAATATGGTAAGCTACATACATCCACAAACTATCAGTATGGCTTTTCGGATTACCTGTTTTTGAAAGTTTGGCTTTTAAGGCCGCGTAATTACTAAAACCTGCAGCTTGTAATGCAGAATCGGATTCGAGAATTACCGTTTGAAAACGACGGGTAGTATCAGGAATAGCCGATTGCACATAATTCAACGAATCATAAAATCCAGTTTCTTTTAAGGCTTGCGTAAAAATACTATACCTGTTGTTCGTTTCTATACTTGCTGCCAATGTTTTGGTTGATGGTATTAACACATGATCGATAACGTGGATAATACCGTTACCTACCCTTACATTAGATTGTGTAATGAGCGCCTGTTTGTTGATGATAAAACTACTTACACCATCTTTAAAAGTAACACCAGTTTGCAAATACTGACCATAAAGGGTGATCTGGGTTAGCTTCCCATCGGTAAATTTGCCTGTAGCAACGGTATCTGGCAAAACGTGGAAACGAACAACGTCTTTCAGTTCTGCAGCTGATAATTGATCGACTGCTGTTTTATTTAAACTTTTCAACCAATCGTTAACTGCATTATTATCAGGAGTAAACATGGTGTATTTGCCATATGCTGCCAAATAACCTTTTGTACCCGATCTTTCTAAGATTTGGGTAAACAAAGAAAATTTTTCTGGATTTTTCTCCAAAAATCCGGTAATGTTTACATCATCAGTAGTACTTAATGTTAAACTTTCTCTTTTACAGGCATTAATCACGAAGATTATAAATGCACTGAGTATAACCAAATAGGTAATGTTGCGGATGTCTAATTTCACTTTCATATCACTTATTCTATTTAGTGTAAAATGGATTTTGTACGAGATTAGGATCTGTAAATAACTCACTTTGATAAATCGGCAAGTAATGGCTATTGGGATCTCTAAATTTGGTAATGGCCGATTGTTGAAGCGTAGGCGATACTGTTTTGGCTGCAAGATCTAACAAAATATCAATACGGCTATAGTTATTGCGTTTGGCGTGGCGTAAAAGATCGAACCATCTTTTGCCTTCAAAAGCAAATTCTCTGGCACGTTCGGCCAAAATATAATCGCACAAAGCTTCAGTTTCTGAAGGGTCTACAGTAACTTTCGTAGCATTTACAGCATTACGTCTTAATCTCAGTTCATCAACTAATGCCAAAGCTTCTACACCACCTCCGGTTAAGGCCAAAGCTTCGGCTTTAATCATCATGATATCTGAATAACGGTATGCTTGCCATTTTACGTAAGAAGGATTTTCCGTGCCGTATTTTTGAATGGTAAAAGCCGCATTATAATAAGAGCCAGGTCTGATATCATAGTTATTATCCGGATCAACGTCGTCTGGAATAAAGATTTCGGTACTCAAAAACGGGGAACCGATAAAACGTCGTCTGGTATTTACCAGTAAAGTATAAAACGGGTTTTCAATCGCCTGGTCAAATTCAAATATGGTTTCGATGGATGAACCTTTAAAAAACACATTATTATACCAGCCAGAACCTGCACCAACCAGGGCAAATCTTTGCGAACTGATGATTTTATTACATTCGGTAATACAGTTCGGATAATCTTCCATCCATAGGTACACATCTGCCAGCAAAGCATTTACAGTAAATTTGGTTACCCTACCCTTATCAAATCTTGTGCTACCATAAGTGGTAACCGCTCCTTGCTCTGCTTTTTTTAAGTCGGCAACAATCTGTTTTAAAATATCGGCCTGTTTGGTTTTCGGCAGATCCTGTAAATCGGTATCTTTTACAGTAGCGGTTAATTTTAAGGGTACATCTCTAAAGGTACGCAACAGGTAAAAATACATAAGACTTCTTAGCGTAAGCGCTTCTGCCACATAACCGTTCAATGCTGCATCGGTAAAAGTGGGATCGGTAGCTTTAACGCCAGGCGCAAAATCGAGCACCGTATTGCAGTAGTTAATGGTACGGTAAAATGCTGCCCATCTTGCTGTTGTATTATCCTGGGTAATATTTACATTAATAATATCCGTTTCTTCTGTTGTAATACTAGGCCCGCCTGCAATCATATCGGCCCTAAGCTCACCATACATAAACATGTACTCCAATAAAGATTTATCACCAATACCCGGAGGAGGCGCCAGTAATGAGGTATAACAACCAGAAACTGCTGCTAAAACATCTTCTTTCGTTTTCCAGAACTCTTGTCTGGTAATTCCATCTCTAGGTTTAAGATCGAGCCATTTGTTGCAAGAGCTGCTCATCACCAGCATCATTACCAAACAAGTGCTATATAAAATATTTTTCATCAGTTTTGAATTAAAAGTTAGCAGTTAAACCGAAAGTAATAGTCTTAATTGGCGGCGTGGTAGAATTATCTATCACTGTGTTCGACCCGTTTAACTTAATCGGCACCTCTGGGTCCTGACCAGTATATTTAGTAAATGTTAAGATATTCTGAACGGTAAGATTGGTGGTAAGCGATTTCATGCCCAATCTCTTCATAAAGGTTTTGCCAAAATCGTACTTTAAAACCACCGAGCTCAATCTTAAAAATGATCCGTCTTCAATATAGCGGTCGGAGCCTAAAAAGTTATAACCTGTACCGTACATGGCTCTCGGCATATCGGTAACATCGCCCTCTTTTTTCCACCTGCGCAATACCGCTGTACTTTGGTTATTAAAACCATACATATTGGTGGTGTTAATTTTAGTACCATTGATAATATCGTATCCGGTACGGAAAGTGAAATTAAAACCTAAACGAAGGTTTCCGTTGATGGTTAGGTTAGATCCAAATCCCCCTGTTAGTTTCGGGTTACCATTACCCAGGTACACAATATCTTTATAATCGATGTTCCCGTCGTGGTTAATATCTTCATACATGGCATCGCCCGGTTGGAAAACATAATCAATAGATGGATAAGCAAAACGCATGTAAATTTTATCGCCGTTCGGTCCAACAATCTGGTTTCCGTTCTCATCCAATGCAACTGTTGCGTTTTTATCAGGATATACACCTTTAAACTTGAAACCGTAAAACGATCCGAAAGGATTATTTTCCTGCACAAATACTTTGTACACATTGTTGCTGGTTACCCTACCTTTATTTTCTCGAGGGTATAGCGGAGAAACCTCGCGGATTACGTTTTCGTTGTGTGCAATATTGAAAGCAAGATCTAGTCTTATCTTTTTCTTTTTGATGACGGTAGCATTCAGGTTTACTTCCCAGCCTTGGTTATCCATTGTACCCACATTCATATCAACACCGCCATATCCGTTATAACTCGGTACTTGTAAACCTGGATAAAACAGATCGGTAGTACGTTTACGGTATAAATCGAAGTCGATATTTAAATTTTTAAAGAGGTTTAAGGTAATACCGAGATTGGATTGGGTAACCGTTTCCCACCTTAAATCGGTTAATTCCATATTGGTAGAATACACACCGGCATTATCCAGGTAACTAAAACCGTAATTCTGATAAATATTGAAGTAAGAATAATCGTTACGCGGAACGTTACCACTTTTACCGTAGCTGGCCCTTAAACTAAAATCATCTACATATTTGGCCTTTTTCATAAAAGGTTCTCCAGATATCCGCCAACGGCCAGAAACTGAAGGAAAAATACCATATCGGTTAGCAGCACCAAACCTGGAGTTACCATCGCCCCTAATGCTACCATTAATGATATAACGGTCTAAAAATTTGTATTGAACGTTAGCCAATAAACCAACTGACCTGGTTTGTCCTAAAGATGAGGTTGCAGAACCTGTGTAATTGGTACGGCTATCAACAGAAGGATCGGATAAATACGATGATGCGGTATTGGTTGAAAACAGGTATTGACCAGTTCTGCGGCTATCTTCACTATCGAAGCGTAAAAAGCCAATAATATCATGTTTATCATTCAGTTTTGGGGTATAAGCCAAAGTCATACTAGTGTTCATGGTGAATGAATCGCCATCAGCATCTGAAGCAGTATTGACCACCGATTCGGTATAAGGCCGCCCTGTTGCAATTTGAGGAAGGAAGGTTTTTACTTTGGTGTTGTTAATGTTTACCATAAAACTTCCATTCAGGCGTAACACACTCGGTAAAATTTCGTACTGTAAACTAAATTTTGGTGTAATACGTTCGCCCAATTGGTGGTTACTACCTGCTGATGCCATTGCCAATGGATTAAAAGTACTGGCATAAGCGCCCTGGGCAGTTGCGGCAGGACTAAAAAAGTTTGATGTTAAATTTCCATACTCATCATACTCATAAATACTTTGGTTAGGCATTTTGGTATAAGCAACGTCTCTAACCCGGGTATTAAAAAGTCCGTTCTGATCGATATGTGTATAAGAAATATCAGAACTGAACCTGATTTTGTTCGACACCATATAATCTAAATTCACCCTTGCCGAAACACGGTTTAAATCGGTGCCAATGGTAGTACCTGTTTGGTTAAAATAATTTACCGAAGCACGGTATCTGGCTTTTTCACCACCCCCCGAAATAGACAGGTTATGATCTTGAAGGTAACCTACCCTCGTAATGGCTGATAACCAATCGGTATTGTTGCTGTAATTATAGTAATTATAAGGATCGTTCGGATCATATTGAAATTGCTTTGCAAATTCTGAAGTAGAAAACTGACGGCCCGCATTATAATATTCTTCCAAAACGAGTGATGAATATTGGTTACCATCCAACATCGGGATCGGACTTGGCTGTTTAGAATACGAACCTTTAAAATTATAGGAAATAGCTGGCGGACCAATTGAACCTCTTTTTGTGGTAATGATCAATACACCGTTTGCTGCTCTCGATCCCCAAACGGCTGTAGCCGCAGCATCTTTTAGCACACTAATTTCTTTAATATCAGATGGGGCAATATTTAATAACTGACCATAATTGTTCTCATCAGAGGTGGCAAAGTTAAAATCAGAAGGGATGGTAATATCGTAAGGCATACCATCCAATACAATTAACGGATCGGTTGCGCCATTAATGGAAGATGTACCGCGGATACGGATCTGCATCGGCGCGCCCGGATCACCCGTACTGGCGGTAATGTCAACCCCTGCCATGCGGCCTTGCAAAGCCTGATCGATTGATGCCGATTGGAGGTCTTCGAGTTCTTTGGCATCAATGGTAACCGTAGCCGAAGTCTGATCGCGTTTATCGATCGTCATTCCACTTCCATTGTTCGTTTTGGCTTTCGAAACAATCTGAACCTCATCCATCTGATTTTCAGAAGGTTCCAACTGGAAATTGATTACTGCTTTATCGATATTAACAGGTGCTGAAGACCTATAACCAATATATGAAACCGATATCCGATAAGTTTTATCTGCTACCGGTAAAGAATAGTTTCCATCAATATCTGTCGAAACGCCTTTAATTACCCTTTTGTCTTTATCAACAATTACAACAGATGCACCAATAATGGGCTGCTTATCTTTTTTATCAATTACCTTACCCTTTACATAGTTAATTTGTTGTGCATAGGTTAGGGACGATACCAACAAACAGCATAGTAAAATAAAAAAACTATAATTATATCTTTTAGTCATCTCGGTTTAGAATTGATATTTTAAATAAGAATTGATTTGGTGAATCACCGTTCTGTTAGATAACACGTTGCTCCTATCGGTTGTACCCAGCAAAACATTCACAGAAGTATTGGTTACATCTCTTAGCGTGAGCGTATTGGTGGTATTGGTAAATACAGTAACCTTGGCTGCATCTCCCGAATCGTTTTTAAGCAAACTTTCAAAAGAACCTGTTTTCTGTCCGTCGCTTGCTACTGTGCTTTTAATAATATGGTATTGGATAAATTTGGCCACCTTGCTAATATCTCCGGCGTCTGTTGGCGCATAATTTGGCGTTCCGTTGGCTAGTTTTGGTAATAATCCAGCGGTTACCGCAGCTTGTATAGCCGCATTTGTAGGAATGAAAACGGTGTAAGGGCTTCCATCGGTAACCCCTTGAATTGCGCCTGTAGCAGCTGTATAAAGCGTAACGTTATTTTTAAGGTATTGAAAGAAGGAATAATAAGGATCGGTTGTTAGCGTACCATATTTTTCGATATGCTTGCTTACCGGAAGTACAGTATACATCAGTACTTTGGCAGCATAGGCATCAGCTCCATTAACAGCTGTGGCAACCGAATCGATCTTAATACTTTTATCGGCAACTGCGGGTAAATCTTCTGTGCCAGCTGAAGAGAAAAACCCGTTGTTGTACTTAATGTATTCACCACCAGAAGTTTCTAAAATACCAGCTGTTGTAGCAAAATTTGGTACAGCACGGTCACCCAGTGGGATAATATGCGTTTGCAAGAGTCGTCTTAAAATATTGAGGTCGCCCCTAATTGGCGACGAAGGATAAAAGGGATCGTATGAAAATCCTAAACTTACCAGGGTGGCATCAGGGATGGGAATAACAATGTATTTTAAAGAGGCTGTTTTAATCGGAATAGCATAACCCAATACATCAAGCGCCTGTTTCATAATGTAATAGGTAGGATCTAAATTTACCTTCCCATATACGGTTGAAAATACATTGGCATTTTGGGCAGTGTTTACGCCGTAAAACAATCCATTACTTAAAAACTGCTTGTCTACAACGTTTGCAGGCGTAAGTTTAGTGGCTTCGCCCAAAAAGCTGTTAACCGTATTAAACTTGCTTGGCCATACTGTAGTTCTATATAAATGTGAGTTGATAAAATCCCTGATGATATCGGATCTTAAAGAAAACAGTTCGTTCAGCTGTGCTTTATAGTTTCCGGGCTGCAACCTGTTTTTTGCATAATATTTTAACAGCACTTTTGCATAGGCCTCAACCGCGTCATCGGTTGGTGCAAAAATGGTATACATGCCAATCTGTGCATCGTTGGCATCATCTTTCAGGTAATTTTCGTTATTAGGCGAAAAACCAAGCAATATGCTATAGTTTTTAACGTAAACATTATCACTTTTACCCGTTAACACCTGATAACGATGGGTAATATCAGTATTCACATTATAGCTTACATATTTATCCAAAAGGGATTTGAAAGCACCATACTGTGATTTAGTGTCAATATACTGATCAATACTTTGTGGCGGGGTAAGCACTTTATCTACGATGTGGATTACGCCATTTTCGGCTACAATATCTTGTTCGATAATTTTTCCAGGGCCAACATTTTTTCCGGTATACTCGGTATTGGGATAAAAATAATTATAATCTAAAGCACTAATGCCTGCAAAAGAGATGAAGGGGGCAAGAAAATAGGGTAGGTTTTTATTGTTAAAGTCGGTTGGTAAATAAGTTCCGTTTCGGTTACCCGCAATTACCTTTATCGCTTTACCATCATTGTCTACGCCATCGTAAACAAAATCGTAATAAACGGTACGTCGCCTAAAACCAACATTTTTAACGAAACCTTTTGCCGTTAAATTATCGCTTAAACGTTCTACTTTCTCTCCATCATAGGTCATTGAATAACGTACAATTGCCGAAGCCAGCGTTGCATTTATCTCGGTTAAGTTGTTTTCGGACATGTAAGTGGCAAAAGCCGCATCTGTTGGTGCAAAAACCGTCCACGAACCTGCTTTGCTTAAGGTTTCTTTATAGCCCGATTTATCTATACAATCTAAAAATCTGGTAAAATTCCCTTTGGCCTGAAGTTGTTGATAAATCGGATCGGCTAATGTTTCAGGACGGCCATAGAACTCATCAAATTCTTTTTTCCGGCAAGCGCTGAGAATGAATATAACCGCCAAATTAACGATTAAAAATTTCTGTAAAATTTTACTCATAGCAATTTCATTGGATAAACGGCCATTAAAATACTGGGCAATAAAAAGCTATGGATCTAAATCAATTAGAAATTAAAAAATGCAAAAACTGACTTAAAGGGTGAGTAGATTTTTACTGCATAGAATCGTATTAACGTTCGTTAATTAAATAGTTGGTTAAAAAGTTATTTGGTTAGTGAATTATTTCTTAAATATATAAAGGCAGAACAAAATTCCCATCCTGTACTATCCTGTCTTCTTACTATAAAATATTATCATAAAAAGATAATATCGATCTTCAGCATACCTAAATCGTTTTAAGCAAGCCTTAATGCCTTTAAAAAAAATTAAACAACAGCGTTAATGATCAAAAAAAACATTAACAGTACAACAAATAATACAAAATATGAGGACTATCCTGCAATTCGCAGTAGCATGTAATGTTGTTTAGTTTAAAGTTATTTGATATTCATCCATCCTTCCGGGATAGCAATCACACAGATATTCATGGATCGGTTGTCTTCAGATAACATCGCTGACTGGATTTCGATTTTTTTACCATCAGGGCTCATGGTAGGATGCGGATGATCTGCCGCTGTTTGCTTATGCCCTGCCGAGAGCAGTTTCATTTCATGTGTTTTCCTATTAATCAGATAAATGCTTCTCGAAAAATCGTCGCCTACGGCCCACTTTCCGTCTGGAGAACCGCTTACATGCCAAAGCCCGCTGCCCGTTGGCGTTTGTCCTTCAATTCTCATTTCCCTTGTTCTTAAATTTACAATGGCCAGCCCGGTAGGTTTTTCGCGGGTGCCTGATGGTCCCCAGGCATTTTCTTGCCCGGGATTGGCACCGTTCACTTCAGTTTGGGGGGCAGATACAGCACCGGTTCCAGGTATAGGCCTGTGCCCCATAATGGCCATGGCTACCTCATCACGCGAAATTATGGCTTCATGGGTAACCCATTCATAATCGGCTTCTGGATATAGTGGCCGTAAGCCTGTTCCATCAGCCAATACGGTCCAGGTTCGCTGTGGGGATTTACCTCCGGTTTCCCAGCAAAAAACAATTTCGCCGGCAAGCCAAGGATTGGTCTGTATATGCCCTATCTGAAAAGGAACCGAAATTACATATTTGATTTCGCCGGTATGGATATTCATCCCTGCTATACCCGATGGGCCAGCGCCCATTTTCCGCGGCCCAAAGTTTGGTTCCAGTTTAATTCCTGCTGCAAGATGTTTAGCCGCTTCTTCTTTACCCACCCTGAAATAGGCCCAGTTTTCGTCGCCATCAAGCGCCATATCGCCACCAGCACCAATTTCTTCGGGGGTGGTTCCACAAACACGCTCATAAGTTGATACAGGTTTCATTTTACCAGATTTACTATCTGCAAATACCTTAGCCAGATCCACCTCTATAATTTTTACTGCGCCTCCTATGCGTTTGCCCGAATCAATATTCCGCATAAAATATAGTTTCATCGATTTTCTGGCCACATTCAACATTCCGGTATAGCCACCTTCGGTAACCTGAACAAGATCTCCCGTCTGCTCATTTACCGCCATTGCTTCTCCTTTAACCCTGCCCGATCGGAATATCAGCCATCGTCCATCAGCAGTCCATTGGTTATGTGTCTGATAAATTTTCGAATCTCCTGCGGGCCTACTGGTTAAAAAAGTAAGTACAACACCCGTAACGGGATCTTTAACAACTTTTCTTTCCGAAGGAAAACGTTTACCTATCTGTGCGTAGCCAGCGTGATGGTTAAATACTAAAATGCAGGTAAAAACGGCAATAATAAATGAACAGGGTATATATTTCATCTTTATTTTGGTTAAATGCGGTGTTGATTATTTATACATCTGTACCGAACTATCGTTTATTACGAAAGGATGCTCTTGTAACAAACGATAAGTTTCTGCTCCTGCTAAAAGCACCGGACCATAGCTATGTGCAGCAAAAACATTTACAGGCCTGTAATAGTAAAACGCAGGATCGAAACCCATGCCCGTACCCACACATGTACCTTCTACCTGACCGTTTGCATTTATTTTAGTACTCACGGCATTCCAGGCCAACAGCGCCATAGGACCATAAGCTTTGGCATCAAGCCAGCCTTTGTTTACTGCGCGGGCAATGCAATAACTATAAATAGCGGTAGCTGATGTTTCCAAATAAGAATCGTTACGATCCAAAAGCTGATGCCAAAAACCTGTTCCATCCTGTAAAGCTGCCAAACCTTTTACATGTGCTTTTAACATTTGCAAGATATAGGATCTACCTGGATGGTTTACAGGCAAGGCATCCAGCAGTTCTATTTTGGTCATAAGTGCCCAGCCATTTGCCCTCGCCCAATGAAACTGCGGATGAGGATCCATATCCTGGACCCAACCATGCATATACAATCCTTTTTCTGGATTAAACATCCGTTCGGCAAACAATCTGTATTGTTTCACCGCTTCGTCAAAATATTTCGTATCACCAGTTAGTACGCCCATCTGGGCAATTGCCGGCAGGCTCATGTAGAGATCATCAAGCCATAACGTATTGGGTTGCGGCCTGTTCCTGGCCAATGTACCGTCTTTCAAACGGAACTCTTTGGTCATGATGTAATTTAAATAATGATCAATAACCGGGCGGAGATCGGCTTTCACTTCTCCTGTTCGCTGCGCCTTAATCATTGCAGCAGCAATAGAACCTGCATCATCCAGTGCATGTGGATCTATTACCGAACGAACCGGTGTTACTGCCCCTTTATTTGTTTTTAAATATTTTTGATATGCAGAAACAACATTTGCCAAAAAACTAACCCGCTTAACGGTATAATCTTTAAATTTTTGATCTCCTGTTGCAGTAGCAACCTCCAGCATGCCAGTATAAGTAACACCCCATTCGTAACTCGTTAAACGATAGTCTCCAGGTTTAAATACCGAACTGGAATCTGCTTTTTTTAAATCCGAAATCACTTTTCCCGAAACCTTATCTATCAGTTCGAAAGGAGTGGTTTTATCAAGGTAGTTAAAAACGCGATCCAGCGATACTTTAATATCTGCCATTTTTGTTTCACCATAAGGTGTAACATAGGCCGGTTTTAACAGATGTAGCGGCGCGGTAACATCATTCCCTTTATGTTCTACATATTGAGCAAAAGCAGGCACACCGGCGCATATCGTAATACAAAAGAATAATATTTTAGATCCCGAAGTTTTAATCGGATTGGTAAAAACAAACATAATAGATGGCTTAAACTATATCATTGCTCCCAAATGGGGACAAAACATATAGGGGTTTATAAATGGTTAATCAAGCCAATCTATCACATTTAAAAAAAAGAAGCGACCTGCTCTGTCCTGCTTCTTCCGTAAAGAAATTATTACAGTATTATAGCGCATGTAATTAAATAGGATTTACAACTCTAAACTTGGCGTGTATTAAACAGGCTGTACAGCTACGAGCTGCATTTCTTTTTCCTTTCCGCGAAGCTTAATTGCACCTAACATTTGCGTGGTATAACAATCTGTTAACTGTAGTTCTTCAATTAGCGCTATCGATACCAGCATCTCCTGGTTAAACTCCTTGCACATATTCTGAATTCTTGAAGTGGTATTCAGTACATCTCCAGAATAGGTAATATCGCGTTTTATAATCCCCACTTCGCCTGCTATAATCTTTCCGCAATGAATACCTGCTTTAAAAGCAGGTATTAAACCATACTTTCCAATGTACTTATCCCTCAGAAGTAACAGATGCGCTTTGATATCAAAAAAACAATTGATGCATTTATTGTTTCTTAATCCTTCATCATAACGCCAGGCAATTACCACTTCATCACCTACATATTGGTATATTTCTCCCCTATTTTCTAAAATAGGATTGGTAATATCGATAAAGATGTCTTTTAATAATTCGTGGTATTTTTTATCTCCGAGGCTTTCGGCGATGGAGGTTGATGAATTTAAGTCGAGAAACATAAATATCCTTGATTCTTCTTTAGGTGTATTGTATTTTCCACTGATAATATCCCAGAAAATACCTTGCCCAAACTTACTGTTTATCTGCAGCAGCAACTGCGTTATGGAAACCACAAAGGCCCACACCAATCCGTTTTTTAAAAATCTTTTCGAATCGCCCAGTTCATAGAGGCTCAGTATCTCGTTTACAATCAAAATAACGCCTAAAAACGATCCGGCAACAATTAAGAGGGTATAACCATAAGGCTTATCGTTATATTTTACATTTACAAAAAATACGAGCAAACTTCCTCCTAACAGTGCCCCAAACAAGCCAATAACTGCATTTAGTACAATTGAAGAAAATAAGGTATAGCCTGGTGCTGGCCCTAAAGAATTTCGGGTATGCAGCACAAGGTCCTCAAAAATGGCAATTACCATCCCAGCTGTCGTCCAAGCCAGGATAATGACCAATAACTGCTGAAGTTTCTGCTGTGTTTGCCGATTAATTTTTACTGACATCGTGATTTCTATTCAAAACGACTGATTCAATATACTTTAACTTTTACTAAAATAATGAATATAATCTTACATGTGCCCTAATAAACAATTGAAATAGCAATTACCTGCTAATACACAAAAACTGTTCGCTGCCGCACAACTACTGTTCGGAAATGAACATACCTAAACGAATAATAAGCAAAAACAACCCTTACAAAGCGATTGAGGTGACATTTGCTTTTTGGCACCCGCTTAGTTAACCACGAAACTGAATAATGTTGGTACAAGCTGATTTTAAATAGTGCACCATCATAAACTTAATAAATTTTAACATTTAAATAAAAAACACAATGAAAACTTCAATTAAAACGCTAATCGTTATTGCATTAGCAGTAATTACTTTAACGGCCGCCCTTCCAAACAACTTAAGGGCTACAGAAAAAAACACGACGATGCTTTACAAGATTCAAAACTTTAGAAGGATTGTGATAAAGGGAAATGTAGAAGTGATGTTGGTACAGCGGCCCGCAATTGGAATATCTTTTGCAGATGATAACACTGGAAATGTGAAAGTTACCCAGCAGGGCGAGGTACTACGCATTACCAGCCTCGATAAAGAGAAGTGTAAACTTGTTATTTATGTAAACGATATCTACCGCATTGAGGCTGATCAAAATGCTGTTGTAAAAACAGAAGCAAAGCTCAGCACTAAATTTCTCCAGATCATTCTTAAGGGGAATGCCTTTGCCGACATCAATACCAGTAGCGAAGGTTTATATACTGAAATTCTCGACAATAGTACATTAAAACTCAAAGGCAATACCAATCGCCATACGCTGATTATGGGCAAAGCACCAAATTTGACTATCGATCGTTTTGCTGCCACCCAAACAGATGTTAGCCAGATAGAAACCGCAACAGAAGAAATTGTTGCCCTTGTTCCATCCTCAGTTCAATAAATGGTAGGAGATTGGGGTTTAAAAGTAAATCATTCTGCCCAATAATTTTGCTTATTACACAAACAACCAATAGAGACAGTTATTTTTTCTATTTTGCATTCAAAACAAAGTTTACCTCTAGACTAAATAACATCATTAGCAAATGAAACTCTCTGAAAACTTACAAAAGTTATTGCCGTATGGTTACCTGTTCCTTGTGGTGATGGGGATATTAAAAGAAAGCATTTTTTACTATCAGATTGGTATAAACATTTTAAAGTACACCACGATTATGGATGTATTAATCAGTCCGGTGGCAACACTAACAGCTCATCCGGCGGTATTAATCGTTACGACAGGTTTTATTATCCTCGCTTATGCTTACCCGACCTATCTGGCAAAGCGAAGGGATAAAAAGTGGGCACAAAATCTTTCTGGCCTAAAAAATCCTGAAACACTTAGTGAAGAGGAAGTAGGAAATCATTTTTCGAAACTTTTCACTATTGTTTTTGCCATTGGGCTCCTATCACTGTTTTTGGGAATCGGACTTGGACAAGGGAAAAACTTATCAAAACACATCCGCAATAACGAACTCCAATACGACCGCAAGCTGAATTATTCGAACGGTGAATCTGAAGACATTTATTTGATCGCCACAAATAGTATTTATTATTTCTACCTATCCAAAGGAAACAGATCAATTAAGGTTGCTCCAATTGGTGCTATAAAAAATTTAGAAATCCCACTAAAAGCTTCGATTAGTGCTAAATAGTAATCTTATTTCTGAATAAAGTGTTCAAGTGTTTTAATTAAAAAATACGCATGAAGAAATTATTGATTCCAAATGTGCCATTTACTTAAAAATGATAAAAAAGGGAAAAGTTTTTAAGAGGACTAGGCTTCGAAGAATCGTCATTGCGAGAAGGCTTTTTCAGCCGACGAAGCAATCTTACAACGATCGCTACCAGCGTGCGCATTAAGATTATTCATTTTTGCAGTTGTTTTTAAAGGCATTCATGAGCTCGCTTCGTTCGGTTATCTTCGTTCCTCGCAATGACGATTTTTCTACTGGGGTCTGTCAATGGTAGCGTAGTCGAAGGGCATTTATTTGCGATTTATCAATCTTAAGAAGTCTTCGACTACGCTCTCCACAGGAGTCCTTTGGACAGACTGACGACCGCGGTGCTTATTTAACTTTGCTCAATTTCCTTCAGGCTATTCATTTTCTTATAAGCTAAGAATCCTTTTATATCTTCAAAGTGTTCACGAACGCGTTTGTTGCCAAATTCAAACACTTTTTGTGCTAATCCATCTAAGAAATCCCGGTCATGCGATACCAAAATCAAAGTACCATCAAAATCTTTCAACGCGTCTTTAATAATATCTTTGGTCTTCATATCCAAATGGTTGGTCGGCTCATCCAGGATCAATACATTTACGGGTTCTAACAACAATTTAATCATGGCCAAACGGGTTTTCTCGCCACCAGAAAGTACCTTAACCTTTTTTGTGGTATCATCGCCACTGAACATAAAGGCGCCTAAAAGGTCTTTGATTTTTATTGAGCCGTCGCTTAACGGAATTTGATCAATGGTTTCGAATACCGTTAGGTTTTCATCCAATAATGCGGCCTGATTTTGCGCAAAATAGCCAATCTTAGCATTGTGCCCTACTTTTAAACTGCCTTCGAAATCAATCTCACCCATAATGGCTTTAATCATTGTCGATTTACCTTCGCCGTTTTTACCGACAAAAGCTACTTTTTCTCCTCGTTCGATCACCATAGATGCTTTTTCAAATACAACATGATTGCCATAAGTTTTGGTAAGCTCTTCTACCATTACCGGATACTGACCTGAACGTGGTGATGGAGGAAACTTCAATCTTAATGCCGAAGTATCCACTTCATCGATTTCGATTACTTCGAGTTTCTCGAGCATTTTTACACGCGATTGCACCTGTAAGGTTTTAGAATAGGTTCCTCTAAAGCGGTCGATAAATTCCTGGTTGTCGGCAATAAAACGTTGTTGTTCTTCGTAAGCTTTCAACTGGTGTACACGACGCTCAGCACGCAGTTGAAGATAATGGGTGTATTTGGCCTTATAATCGTATATCCTGCCCATCGTTACCTCAATGGTGCGATTGGTAATGTTATCTACAAAGGTACGATCGTGCGAGATTACCATCACGGCTTTTGCCGAATTGATCAGAAAATCTTCCAACCATTGAATACTTTCGATATCCATGTGGTTGGTAGGCTCATCCAGTAAGATGAGATCAGGTTTCTTTAATAAAATTTTGGCCAACTCGATACGCATACGCCATCCACCCGAAAACTCAGAAGTTTGGCGGGTAAAGTCTTTACGCTCGAAACCCAAACCTTTTAACACTTTCTCTACCTCTGCATCATAATTGGTTTCTTCAATAGAATAAAATTGCTCACTTAATTCAGATACCCGCTCGATAAGCTTCATATAGTCATCGCTTTCGTAATCGGTACGGATAGTAAGTTGTTCATTCAGCTCATCAAGCTCTTTTTGCATCTGGTTTACCTCGGCAAAAGCTTTCATGGTCTCCTCAAAAACAGTAACATTATCATGAGTGAGCAAATGTTGTGGCAAATATGCAATCACAGCTTCTTTCGGACCTGTTACGCTACCAGAAGTAGGTTTAGCTACATCGGCAATGATTTTTAGAATGGTCGACTTGCCTGCACCATTTTTACCCATTAAGGCGATTTTATCGTTCTCGTTTATCGAAAAGGTTACATCGCTAAAAAGGGTGGTTCCGCCAAATGAAACGGAGATATTATTTACATTAATCACGATTGGGAATATTAAATTCGCGGCAAAGATAAAGGAAAGCGCGTAAATTATCGTGAGAATTTTAAGACATAAAAAAGGTTTCAGTTTTATACTAAGATCTTTAAAAATTCTTGATCTATCACCATACTAAACCTAACCAATTTATGGATGAATTAATTGGACTAAGATTCCGTTTACAAATAAAATTCAGGGTAAATAATGATCAATCGATAATGCCATTTTTTGAGATGATGTTCCCAGAAATTTCTTCACCGTTCAATTCCTTCAAAGTGGTTTCGATCGTCAGGCACATTGCATTTAGGGCGAGGTCGTTCGATGCTGTGCCGAAAGGCTGTTCTATCTCATCTGCAATGGCCTCAAAGGCTACAAAAGTATAGGCAATAAAGGCTACAATAAACGGGGTAAGCCATTGGAGGCTATCAACCAGCCCGAAGGGCAACAAAAAACAGTACAAATAGACAGTACGGTGCAACAACACCCGATAACTATAAGGAATGGGGGTGGAAATAATACGTTCACACCCACCAACAATCTCGGCCAGTTTATCAAGGTTTTCATCGAATCTCATCTGCTGTATAGTGTCAATGCGGCCAGTCTGGTGTGCATTAGCTACCCATTCGCCCATCAGTTTCGTAATCATAACAGGTTTGTACTTTACGGAGAGGATAAAACCATACTGTGTTTCGCTAAGCCGTGCTTTAAGGTCCGGTTGTGGGTCTGTATCCCTTAGCTGATGTTTGAGGGCATAGGTAAAAGAGACGAGAAGATCAATAAATTGATGCGAAAGTGATCTGTCGACTGGGGGCTCTGGAAGCGTAAGTGCTTGCCGGGCCAATGAACGTGTGCAATTTAATAGGGCTCCCCAGAGTTTCCGCGCTTCCCAAAACCTATCGTAACTAACATTGTTACGGAAACCGAGGAACAATGCGAGTACAAATCCAAATAAGGTTAAAGGTGTTGGATTTAAAGGGATTTTGAAGGAAAAGATTCTACCATTGAAGAATACAACACCAACTGACAAAACAAAAAGTAACGCGAGTCTGGGAAGGAGCTTTGGAAGAACAGAACCATGCCAAACAAACAGCATTTTAAACCAGTTTTCCTTATTTCTAATGATCATACTATATTTTGGCTTTAAGCATCTTTATTTATAACGTGGTCGTTCCTGTCTATTTTCAGATTATAACTGAACAGCCTGTTCCAGTTTTTTCACCCTTTCATATATCCCGGGGTCATGTTTTTTAATCCTGATCTTTACATATTTCGATGCAGGCATATTGCTTTCTTTCACTACATTGTTGATCCCTACCAGGACATTTGTTTCCGGGAAATAGGTAACGGCATTTTTTTCAGGAATCTGATAGGAAACAATAATAAACAGTGGTGCTATCCGCTCTATTCCATCATCATAGTTGAATAAGTCTACCTTATCTCCTGCTTTGAACCCTGCACCATCAATGTCGTTCTGGTTCATAAATACTACTCTACGTTCATTCTTTATGCCCCGGTACCGGTCATCAAGCCCATAAATGGTGGTATTAAACTGATCGTGTGTACGAGTGGTAGCCATCATATATTCCCCATCTTCCAAGTTGTTTTCAGGCAGACTGGTTAATGTAAATGGTGCTTTTTCTCCAAAATCCTTTGTAATAAATTTCCCGTCCCTTGCGAGATTAGGCAGATAAAATCCTTCCTTACGCCTAACCTTTTCATTGTAGTTTTCAAAACCTGGGATACATTTTTCAATGTCATCTCTTACGGCATCATAACTTTCTGCGTAACGTTTCCAGTCGATGACCGATTTATCGCCCAAAGTTGCAATCGCCATACGGCATACAATCTGTGTTTCATTGATGAGATTGTCTGATACCGGTTTCAGCATTCCCTTTGATGACTGCACTACTCCCATCGAGTTTTCTGTAGTGATAAACTGATGCACACCATTTACCATATCAATATCGCTCCGGGACAGTGTTGGCAATATCATGGATTCCTTTCCATGAACCAGGTGGCTACGGTTCAGTTTTGTAGATACGGAAACGATTAAATTAAGTTTTCGTACCGCATTGGCGGTGTAGTTTGTATCTGGTGTTGCAGATAGAAAGTTCCCTCCCAAGCAGAATAAGACTTTGAGTTTCCCTTCATGCATGGCTTTAATTGCCCTCACCACATCATACCCATGTTTACGGGGAGGATTAAAGCCATAAAAATTCTGAAGACGGTCTAGTTGGGCATCCGTAGGTTTTTCATCAATCATCATGGTCCTGTTTCCCTGAACATTACTGTGCCCACGAACAGGACAAACACCTGCCCCGGGTTTACCAATACTGCCTTTTAACAACAGGATGTTGAGCATTTCCTTAATCATATCTACACCATTGGGCTGTTGGGTGATTCCCATTCCCCAGCAGATAATAATTCTTTTTTTAAACGCCAGCATTTGTGCAGCATCATAAATCAACGCAGTAGAAACCCCAGATTCCTTTGCAAGTTCTGCTAATTTATAGGTTTCGAACTGCTCGATAAAAGCACCATAGCCAACTGTTTTTTCGGCAATAAAATCATGATCGAATACCGCTCCTGGAGATTTTCTTTCAAATTCAAGCAGAAGCAGTTCAATCGCTTTCAAAAGGGCCATATCGCCATTTATTTTTACAGGCAGATAAATATCAGCGAGTTTTCCGCCAGTACCCAGCACACCACTTACCTCCTGAGGATTACGGAATCCCATTAATCCTGCTTCAGGCAAGGGGTTTATGGCAATGATCTTACCTCCGTTCTTTTTACATTTTTCGAGGGCACTCATCATCCTTGGTGCATTGGTTCCCGGATTCTGGCCTACGATCACAACTACGTCGGTATCGTAGAAATCTTCGAGCTTTACGGTTCCCTTTCCAATACCAATCGTGGGGCGTAGTGCAGTACCTGATGTTTCATGGCACATATTGGAGCAATCGGGCATATTGTTGGTCCCATATTCTTTGGCAAATAACTGGTAAAGAAATGATGCTTCATTACTCGTTCTTCCCGAGGTATAAAATGTTGCCTCATCTGGTGTTTCCAACGCATTCAGATGGGCTGCAATTTTCGAGAATGCATCTTCCCAGGAGATAGGTTGATAGTGGGTGCCTCCCTGTGGCAGGTACATTGGTTCGGTTAACCGCCCCATTTTCCCTATGGTAAAGTCATCCAGCTTTGCCAGGTCAAAAACAGAATTTTCCTTAAAAAATTCGGCAGTAACCCTTTTGGTTGTAGCCTCTTCGGCAAGTGCCTTTGCGCCATTTTCACAATATTCTCCCAATGGAGAACGCTCATCATCCGGATCCGGCCAGGCACAGCTCGGGCAGTCGAAACCACCTGCCTGATTCATTTTAAACAATGCCCTCGTCCCTCTTAAAAGTGTTTTTTCTTCAATTAGATCTCCGAATGCGGCCACCACTGCGGGTATGCCAGCAGCCCATGTTTTTACAGGTGTTAGTTTAAGGCCTAACAATTTATAGGGATTTTCTGCAGCAGGTTCTTTTTTATCGTTCTCCATACCTTAACTATTTAAATGGGGATTGGGGTAATTGTCGCTTTGGTCCTCTTCTACATTATCCAGGCAGGTAAAGTCCTTTTCTATCAACAAGCTAACAGGCCCGCTCAGGTTACTAAATCCTACCTTATCTGTATTGACCAGTTCTTTTACCATTTTCTTGGGCATGTACAGCACGATGCGGTTATCAATAAAATCGGCACTTAGGTTGTCATCACTTGTAGTTGTTATGGCGTATTCCAATGTTTTGCTCATGAAATGGGAACTTTCGGAGAGAAACCCAACAGTACCCAGGGCCTCCACTTCTGATTTGGTTAATCTATATCTTAATGAATTGCCTTTAATTCTAATTTTCATGCGATGTCGGGGTTAGTATCTTATCGTTAATGGTATATATGTTAAATCTGTCGTTTCTAAGAAAACCAAGCAATGTAATATCGAACTCATTGGCCAATTCTACGGCGAGGGTTGATGGAGCACCAATTGCAGCCACAATAGAAATTCCGGCCATGGCTGCTTTCTGGATGAGTTCAAAGCTGGCCCTTCCACTCAAAAGCAATATAAATTGACTTAAAGGAAGCATATTCTTATTTAGCGCAGTACCGATTAGCTTGTCCAATGCATTATGACGCCCCACATCTTCACAGAGTAATAACAATTCGCCTTCTATGGTAAAGAGACCTGAAGCATGGATACCACCAGTTGCTGCAAAATTGCTTTGGGCCAGCCTCAATTTTTCGGGCAAGCTGTAAAATACATCTGGAGATAAACGCATTTCCTGTTGATGGGCTAAATTTGAATAAGGGCTTACTGTTCTAATGGATTGTATAGAACCCTTGCCACAAACTCCACAGCTTGAGGTGGTATAAAAATTCCTGTCAGATTGCAAAAGATTGGGCATAAACCCTTCAGTCAATTCTACACAAACAATATTTTCTTTTTGCAGTTCACAGGGCATGGATATATGGCTGATGGCTTTAACATTTCCATATGAAGAGATTATGCCCTCTGTAAACAAAAACCCAAGCGCAAGTTCCAGGTCATTTCCGGGTGTGCGCATCGTGATGGAAATATTCTTTTCAATCCGGTTCCCTGCCGGTCCATATACTATTCTAATTTCGAGTGGCTCTTCCACTGATAATATATCCAATGAAGGCGAAGCGATGAAACCTGAAACTTTATTGACAGGTAGGTGCTTAATCGAAACTGATGGAACATCCCTCATAACAATGATTGGTAAAGTCAGAAATTAACACTAAATATAGTTATTTTGAATACAAAGCAATTGTTATTTCATGATATAATTATTGAGCCAGCAGCGTGCCCAAGCCTACTAAGCTTGCAGCTATGGCATATGATTTTACACTGATAAAGCCTCTTATTTTGTGAGGCCTTGCCATTCCGAACCAATTATAATTTAATTATATTTAACTTCAAAAGAAGGAATATTAGTCAGACTAAACGCTTAAAAAATATAACTGTGAATCAATCTCAAAACGTAACAGACTATCCGAATAACAATACCATTTTTACGGTTTGGAAATTTAAAGATGGAGCAGCCATCAGGCCGGCCTTCAAAAGGCTTTGTGCACTGGTAGAGAATATGAACCGTTCTTATGCCGTTAGGGTGGTAAAAGGAAGAACGAGCTGTGTACTGGGCGTGGGCTTTTCGGCCTGGCCAAAACTGGGATTACCCTTGCCTCCTCCTAAGGAACTTTGTAATTTCGAGCCAATTATCGGCGCAAAACATATCGCAGTATCCACTCCGGGAGATATCCATATCCATCTTCGGGCGCTTGACATGGCAATATGTTTTGATATGGCGAGTGACATTGCGAGCATCATGCTGCCAGTTGCCGATTGCCTGGAGGAGATACATGGATTCAGGTACTGGGATGGCCGTTCGATCCTGGGTTTTGTTGATGGAACGGAAAATCCAATTGGTGATGAAAGGCCTTTTTTCGCTCTTGTTGGAGAGGAGGACCCAGCATATAAAAACGGGAGTTACCTTTTTGTGCAAAAATATTTACATGAAATGAAAAACTGGGAAGCGCTTTCAACGGAGGATCAGGAGAAAGTAATCGGTCGGTATAAAATGAGCGATATCGAAATGACCGATGATGTAAAACCCAGCAACTCCCATAGTGCCCTTGCAGGAATTGAGGATAAAGCAGGAAATGACCTTAAAATAATTAGAGACAATATGCCTTTCGGACATCCTTCAAAAGGTGAAGTTGGAACCTACTTTATTGCTTATTCTAAAAATTTCAGTACCGTTAAAGAAATGTTAACACGAATGTTCATTGGTTACCCGCCTGGCAATTCAGATCGGATCCTTGATTTTAGCACTCCGCACACAGGCACCTTATATTTTGCACCAAGCCTTACCATGCTACAGGCTTATGCTGAAGAAGGCATGTAGCTAATTCTTGTGATGATTGATGCGAGGTAATACGAGACCGGGCTTGAACCAAAAATCACCGTTCCTTACCGATAATGTGCATCAGCTAATCGTTGATGGTTTGGAAATTCCCAAAAGCATCTTTGCACATTTCTCACTCTTTAAATTTTGAATATTGTCCTCTTTCCATTTTTATATTTAATCGTTGGTAAAATTCAACAGGATTAAATGCTATTCGCTTATATTCTGTTTGTACGGTTGTTTTCCCTTGATTTAGTTTATCCTGGTTTTCCCAAACGGCAATTGTTATAATGATCAAATTGCCCGCATTGTCTTTTTGTTCGAAAACCTGATCACTTATAAAGCCTGGCAAAGTTTTTATAAACACCCTGTTATAATTCATTCTCTCTACAAACTCTTCAACTGATACTTTGGGAACTGAAAACTTATCGACGAAGTATATCTCATCACGATTTTCTTTTTTATTGGATAAATTTGTGAGGTCGATGGGTAAGACACCCAATTGTTGTAAAAAGCCTAAGCGGTCCGTTTGTATCTGACTTCCAGTTATTTTGCCATTTTTAAATTCATAGGTTGCTATCCCGTCAACAGAAACAGTTTTATTGGTTGGCGGAATATTCTGAAATTGATTTTTATGAGTTCCACTAAATTTTTGTTTTACTACTACTTTATTTCCATCAGCAATTATCTCTTTTACTTCCCATTGAGCATCTGGAAATGCTTTTGTTAACTCAAATATTGTTTCTTGAAAGCCAGTGGCGCCCTTGGCTCCAAACTGATTTATATAATCCGGTGAAATTATCTCTGATAACTTCTCATACCGTTTTTTTAAAAATACCGTATCGTAGAGGGAATAAATGAGCTCCTTTTGTTTATTGTTATCCATCTTGTTTGATTTTTCTAATGACCTGTTAGTAACTTGGGAAAAGCTATTTTGCTTGCACATCATTACGGTGCATAATGCGAAGGTTATTCTGAGTATTGAAGTCATCGGTTATATTTTTTATACTTCAAATTTCAGAACAACTCAAGCCAAATCATTGTAAAAAATCATTGAATTACCAAAAGTTAGGCGATTTATAGAACGCTGATGGTGTTTGCCCCGTAAACAGTTTAAAGTCTTTATTGAAATGAGGTTGGTCGTAATATCCTGCGTTAAAAGCTATGCCTGCCAGGCTTTCTGCTTGTTGTTTCTGCCTCACAATTGCCTCCATCCTTATAATAGAGGAGAATTGTTTTGGCGATGTGCCAACTGTTTTCCTAAACCTCTTTTCAAAAGCGTCATTGCTGATACAAAGCGTGTCTGCTAATTCTTTTATTCTGATTGCACCTTTTGTTGAATGAATTATTTCTACCGCTGCTGAGATTAATCTGTCAGGTGTATGGCTGTCTAATCGTGATAATAAAAACTGCTCAATGATGGCAATCCTTTGAATATTGTTTTGAGCTTCGGCTAATTGTTCTTCAATAATTTCAATTGTATTTCTCTTAATGAAAGCATCAAGAGAAATACTTTCTTCAAAGAGTTCATAGAGCGGTTCGTTAAAAAATGCTTTAGCCCCTGTCTCTTTAAACTGAACAACTATGGTCGCGGAATCTTGTAAATAGTGGACGAGTCTTACCGATTTTCTTAAACCAGAAATAGTTGAAACAGGCAAAAGTTCTTCTCTATCGTCTGATAGGTAACTAACCTGTCCCTTGTAACGAAAAGCAACAACAAGCGAAGTGCCTGGCAAAATCCTATTTGTCATTTCCACTTCACTTTCAACAATTCTGTATGCCTTGATGAAAGGTCTCAGTAATTCGGTCGGTATATACTCTTCAATTTTCATTTTTGCTGTTGGTACTGATAAAAATACAGCTTCTATTTATGCTGTACAAAATTTTTCTCGGATATATATCCCTCCAATAATTTGGGAGGATACCAAGATAAAGTAAAATACTTTGGAGAGTCAGCAGATATTGATTTTATGAACTTCATCATCATCGAAAAACTTCAGTAAACAATAAGTATTAATCCCTCCTATTTATCGTAAATCCTACACGTAACTGGAACGGTTTTGTTGTAAAGCAAGAACCACATTATGTTGACTTCCCAAATGGTCAGCCCTACAATGTGACCTATACAGGTTACAGGTTTTATAAATATTACAACCAACAGGTACAGGATGCGCAGGGACAGGACATAAGCGATTGCCCACTGTTCAGAATGGGCGAGATATTGGCAAACCACGCTGAGGCTATGTATGAACTGGGAACTTTTACGCAGTCAACGGCAGATGCGACCATCAATAAACTCAGGGCAAGAGGTGCGGTTGCACCATTAAATTTAAGCTCGATCACCAACGATCCAAACAGAGACCAGAGCATCAATCCCATTCTCTGGGAGATAAGGAGAGAAAGAGCGATCGAATTAATTGGTGAAGGATTCAGGTTTGATGATCTGCGCAGATGGAAGAAAATGGATTATGCGCTTAAAGAAAAACTCGGACGGTACATTACAAAGGGAACAGACGTACCTGCAAATAGTATCATTCCGATTCAGAACGGAGCAACTGCCGGTTATATTTCGTATCTGGGAATACCTCCCAGCCCCTTTCCAGAATATTATTACCTGTACCCGGTTCCATCGAACCAAATTGTACTCAATCCAAAAATCGTGCAAAATCCCGGATGGAAATAATTCAACGATCAGTAATTACCGCCCCGTCAAAATTTAGGGCGGTAATTTTCTTCATATATCATTTATTGTTTTTTTTATTTTCGTTCCTTTATTTTTAAATATGAAAAACCGTAAAAACAAAACGCTGATCCTTAGTTTCCTCATTATTTCTTTTTTCTCATTCAATGTTAATGTATATGCTCAGCAAAAACCAAACATCATTTACATTTTAGTGGATGACCTTGGTTATGGCGATCTTGGTATTCTGTTTCAGAATCAAAGGAGTAAAAGCCTTCCTGCTTTAATGTCCCCTCATTTAGATGAAATGGCAAAATCAGGAGCCATATTAACCCAGCATTATGCCAATGCCCCTGTATGTGCGCCATCAAGGGCATCTCTAATGACCGGAGTAAACCAGGGAAATGCCATCATACGGGATAATCAGTTCGATAAAGCATTGGAAAATAACCACACCATAGCCACGGTATTAAAAAATGCAGGCTATACCACTGTTGCCATCGGGAAATGGGGTTTACAGGGAACCGATGAAAAACAAAAACCAAACTGGCCCGCCCATCCTTTAAAAAGAGGTTTTGATAATTATTTTGGCTATATGCGCCATGCAGATGGACATGAGCACTATCCTGTGGAGGGTGTATATAGGGGCAAAAAAGAAATTTGGGCCAACTATAAAGAAGTTTCCGAAGGATTACAAAAGTGTTATACCACTGATTTATGGACTGCAAAAGCAAAGGATTTCATTATAAATTTTGAGCAGAAGAACCAGGACAAAAAACCTTTTTTTATGTATCTGGCTTACGATGCACCACATGCAGTACTCGAGCTGCCAACACAAGCGTACCCAACAGGCGGTGGGCTAAAGGGAGGGCTGCAATGGACCGGTCAAAAGGAAAAAATGATCAATACCGCCTCTGGAGATGTTGATAGTTATGTCCATCCTGATTATGCAGAGGCTACTTACGATGATGATAAAGACCCAAATACCCCGAAGGTTCCATGGCCAGATACCTATAAAAGATATGCAACAGCGGTAAGGCGTCTGGATGATGCCGTTGGCGATATCAGAGAGCTACTATCAGATTTAAAAATCGATGACAATACACTTGTTGTTTTCACCTCTGACAACGGTCCATCGATAGAATCTTATCTACCCAAGTCTTTTGTACCTGTTAAACCAACTTTTTTCAGTAGCTATGGTCCCTTTGATGGAATAAAACGTGATTGTTGGGAAGGTGGCGTACGTATGCCCGCCTTAGTGGTTTGGCCAAAGCGCATTCCTGCTGGCCAAGTTGTAAACACTCCTTCAATGCTCTCGGACTGGTTGCCAACTTTTGCAGGAGCCGCTAAAACCTTTGCACCCGTAAGAACAACTGGTGTGTCTCTACTCCCTTCATTGACCAATATCGGAAAGCAGGATAAAGCTTTAGTATACAGTGAATATTTTGAGGCTGGTAATACACCGAGCTTCGATCAATTCGAACCTGGGCACGCAGGCAGAAAACGTAATCAGATGCAGCTCATCAGAATGGGAGATTTTGTAGGGGTACGGTATGACATCAAATCGGCTGATGATAAGTTTGAAATTTATAATGTAGTAAAAGATCCAAAGGAAAAAAATAACCTTGCTGGTAAGAAGGGCTTCGAAAAACTGCAAGCAACCATGAAAGCTAAGGTATTACAGTTAAGAATTTCAGATTCAGATGCATCCCGTCCCTATGATGATACACCGGTACCTGGTATAGATATTCCTAAAAATGCAGAAAAAGGTCTGAAATGGTCATTTTTTAAAGGAGATTTTCAATTTATACCATCTTTAAATCCTCAAAGCGCTGATCAATCGGGCCGCACCAAATCACCTCTTCCAATTAAAACGGCCAAAGGGATGATTATGTATAAAACCTTTATCAAAATTCCAAAAAGAGGATTATATACTTTTAAACTTATTTCAGATAACAGTGCATTTGTCAAGCTTCATGAATTTAATTTGCTCGATGCTGATTTTGATTATAAAACCGGGGAAGTTGTTCAAAGGGCTGTCACACTTGACGAGGGATATCATCCCCTCACAATTTATTGTTTAAAAGATCAAAATGTTAAAAAAGGTTTCAAATTGCAAATTAAAGCTGCATCTGGTAAATGGGAAGATCTAGGGGAGAAAAATTGCTTTTATTAGTGCGGGTTATCCACCACAATGGGGCGTTAATCTGCATTTTGGAATATATCAAAATTAGCAGAATAACTGTCGAACTATTACAATAACATAAAGATATAAATATTAGATATTTGAAAATACCTGAGTTTAAAAAAGTTAAACCCCAATGGTACATCGAACACCAGAAATCAGCCTCAAAACACGGATTGAGAGGAATTATCAAAAAATATAAATTTTAATAAAAAAAGAAAGTGCCATAGGAGATTCCTAAGGCACCTTTCTTAAGACGGGTTGCACATTGTATTGTTGTCGACCGATTTTATAGCTCAAATGAGTGCAATCGCTGAATTATCTGATAGAATTGAAGATAATCAAAATCACCAACCCTCAATTTAATTAATAAACCACATTGTTCCGAATAATCAAAACCTTTTTCAACTTCAACATAATTACCAAAGAGCTCATCTCCTGGCTGATGAAATTTGATGGTGGGCTGAATGCAAGCTGCATCACCCTTTATAAAGTACTAGCGTTAAAAATTATGCCTGTCGGAGAAAACAATTTCGCATCCGGATTAAGAATTAACAATATCTCAGGGGTTAATGATAAATATCTACCGAAAAACCAAAGATGACGATGATGAAAAAGCATTATTATAGGTGATCAAAATCCCGGTTGGCATGACATAATTCCAATGAATGATAAATCATGCTAACGATAGTTGGATCGGGCAATCAGTTTTTCAATGTTCTTAATCCAGATTTTCCTGCCATCTGTATAAAGGATATCTTCCGACTTTAACTCTTTAAGGAGCCGGATCACATTCTCCTTCGCCAGCCCGGCAAGGTTAGCCAGGTCATGTCTTGAGATATTGATCAGAATCTCTCCATCGGTGTTAAGGTCGTGTTTATACTTTTCTCTGAGAAAAATGAGCGCTATGGCAAGCCGTTCTATGGCCGAACGCTGCGAAAAAACAGAAATACTGTTCGCCAATACTGTATATTCATGGCTTAGTGCCTTTAACATACGTGAGGTAAGTAAGGGCGAATTGTTCAGCACCTGAAGAAAATCTTCTTTAGGTATAAAGCTAAGAACGCTCTCTTCTATAGTAGCAGCCGAATCCGGATACCGCTCTTCGGAGAGCACGGCATGGTAACCGATGAACTCTCCCTGGTTAGCAACGTATATGATCTGCTCTCTCCCACTATGGTCCACTTTATATTTTTTCACCTTACCCTTATGGATAAAGTAGATCCCCGAAGGCACAACTCCTTCCCTGAAAACCACCTCTCCTTTTCCATATTTCTGTTCAGCCTGTCCTGAAATCAGGAACCGATACTCCTCTTCGGTCAGTACATTTAATATCGAGTGCGTACTGAAGTTCCATTTATCAATGGGAAAAATTCCTGATAAGCTCATATATAAAGGTACGACTTATATTATTCATTACATGGAGTTTCCCTCCCAGGGGACTATCTCTGGGCACAATCCCAAATCAACTTTTATTTTAAGGCTTTCCTTTGGATTTCCTTTTTTAACCAGGCCACCGTAATGTTTTTCAGACATATCTTCGCAAAGGGAGCGCATCAAAGTCAAAATTATCCTTTGATATACATTTTGAGCTCAGGATGATGGCACTGGGCAATGGCCTTATAGGAAGGAGGGATTTGCCCTGTTACGGTATGATAAGTAACCAATCTGCATCCTTGTGGCTGTGCCTCGAGTTTCTTATAAAGCAGCTGGCTATAAAAACGGTAAAGATCATAATTCCTGTTAACGGTAGAGTCAATCCCACCTTCGGTATTGATGTTCTCATAAAAGGAATTGAAAAAGTAAAGGCTCCTGTATTCCTTAAGGTCTACATCGGTTATGTTACCATGAATGAAATCAACGTTAGAAAGATTAAGATTTTCCTTCGTTTCATTTGCATATCTGATAAGGTCCCTTCTCTGGTCTATACCATAAAAAAATGTGCCGGGATTAAAAAACGCTGCGGTCAGACAGAATTTGCCAACACCGCAGCCAATGTCCATCACCTTATGGGCAGGATATGAAAGAAATTCAGATGCCTTTCTTGCAATGTCAAGCGGTGTCCAGTGAACCTTGGAAAGTTGTTGGATATGATCGGGATATAGATAATCGAAATGAATATCATGATCAAAGTAGGTATTTATCATTTATTTATTGATTCGATAATAAAAAGCACAAAATGGAATGGGCAATCAGTGGCTTTTGACATACATATTTAAAAGACCGTTAAAAGTACTCTTGACTAAAGTAAAATTTTCAGGCACTTCCTTGCCAGACCCCTGAAAGCTAACCAACCGGGTCCCTTGCGGCATCCTATCCAGATTTGCGCTTAGGTACTGTGTATAATACTTATATAAAGCCAGTGAGGTTTCTACAGAATCGTCGATCCTACCAATAAAATCCACATTTTCGAAAAAAGAATTATAAAAATAAAAATGGTCGAAGGCCTTAAAGTTTACCTGGGTCATATTGGCATGGATAAATTCCAGATTATCCAGTCTGAGAAATTCCATGGCAACATTTGCATGATGCACCAATTCCTGCCGCTGTTCTACTCCGAAAAACATGGTTGCAGGATGCTGCCTTGCTGCTATGAGACAGAATTTTCCGATGCCACTACCGATATCGAGCACTTTTGAACCTGGAAGGGCAAGAAATTCAGCAGACTGTTGCACTATACCTATCGGGGTCCATTGTTTTTTGGATATCAGTTGAAAATGCTCGGGATAGAGCCAATCGAATGTTTGATCGTCCTCGAAAATTTTATTTATCATGTTCACGCCTTAATCTTAATTGGTTCCGACAGATAGCGATACAAGGCTATTGCCAAATCTACATTTCAAGCTCCTGGGTTAAGTATAAGCTAAAACGCCCTCACCATCTATCTTGATTGTTTTAATTTTCCGAGCCATCGGGATTCTATGATCTGCGTTAGCCGGCCTAACAGGCCAGGCTCAATCTGCATACATCCCTCAACAACCTGCTGCCTCCATACACGCTCCTGATCAAGGATCAGTTTATGGTTCTTTCCTTCAAGAAGTATATCAACCGAAATCTCCTTTTCCAGCAACAACGAAGTCACATATGAAATAACATATAATGTATAGACTTTGTGACCATAGGATACCGGTAATGGAATTCCAATCATTTGCTTAATTCTTTTTATCTGGAAGACCACCACATATCTCAATACGATAAACTGTCCATACAGTTGCGCAGGTACCCCTAGGTATTTCTTCCAAATAGCTGTTTAAAAACAGTACTTCTTTTATTGATGTTCTCCTCCTTTAAAACGCACTGTTGACCGACCGATAAGACAACAATGGGAAGAAGGTTATTTATCGAACCCGCCCAGAGATACTTCCATTCATGGCCATACAGGTCCTTTAACAAAACCGAAAACAAAATTATAGGGTAATAAGCTATTTTTTCCGACAAAATATCATGGAGAAAAATGATAATTATCAGTTTGACTGTGCAATGTAAATTCAATATATTTTTGCCCAGTCGCCTCCAGCTGTGTTGGCAGTTAATCTAGGGATGTGGTCCGATCTTCCTTTTCACCGCGCTTGCGGTCCTGTTATAATACCTTTTGGCCCTGACCCTGAATACATCATAAAGCAATACGGAAACAAGAATTGCAAGCGGGGCAAAAAAAGAAGGGAATCCAAAATGTTTGAAAAGATAAGCTCCTGCAATTGCCCCTGCCATGAAGAAAAAAATAATAGCAAGCCGAAGCCTGATCTTCGATTTTACAGTCTTGCATTCCAGACCTTCATTACGCAGTACCTGTGCCAGTTCTATCCCCAGATCCGTAAAAGTACCCGTCAGATGGGTAGTCCTTACGACAGAGCCGGACACCATGGACACCAGTGAATTCTGCATCCCCATGGCAAAAAGAAGACTTCCGGCAAACAACTCCTTTGAGAGAAGCGTTCCATTGTAGCTTCCCCCGAAAAATGCTGAAAACAGCAATACACCGATCTCGATGAGAATGGGAATTGAGTAAGAGTAACGTTGGTTATGACCTGTAAAGGACAAGATCAGACCTGAAATAAATGCACCACCAAGAAAAAGCATCATCCATAGGGCGATAACCCGCGCTGTGTCCCAATCCTGAAAGGCTATCCTTTCAGCAAAAAGTGCAGCATGTCCTGTTACGTTTGTGGTAAGAATGCTAAATCCAAGATAGCCTTCAGCATTGACAAAACCAGCAGTCATGCCTAACAGGCTTGCCAATCTGAGATTATGCCCATATGTCCTTTTTGGTCCTAAGTGTCTAAGCATTATAATGAAATCTGATCGCGCCCAAATAAATTACGCTCCATGATATGCCCCTAAAGAGAAGTGATATGGCCGGTTTAAAATCATAAATGGCAAAACCTTCTAGGACAGGAAAGCAATTTAAAGCAAGGCCATAAAACTGTCGCCCAAAGTTCCAAATAAATCCAGTCGAATGAATCTGATAAATATCAGTATTCAAGATGATTTCTTACCATGAAGGGGAGCATACATTTCCGATAGCTTTGCAAAGATTGAAAACCGTCTGCTACTGATCAAATTTTCTGAACAGCAATTAACTCCTGGAAAGCGACAAATTACTTTGCCGCTTTTTTTTGCGCAAAACAATTCCTTTTACCTTAATTGCCCTCCAGCCCGTAGCATCTTTGGTAATTCAGCATCGAATTACGGAAGATCTGCATGGCATTCCCCTTTATCTCCTGATTATCAAAAGCCCCATAGACAGTATCGAACTCAAGGTCTGCCGTCCTTTCAAAGAAGACATGGAATTCATCCCTGCCAAGAAGGATCTGATTGGGATAGCTATACATCACGCCGAGATGCTTTCTACTTCGGGATACATAAAGGCTATCACCGCACAAAACACTACCACCAGCAAATGCCATAACCACTATATCAGATGAAAAAACTAAGCAAAAAAGAGCTGCGTATCCATGCGTTTTGCTGGAGCATTTACATTTTCATGGAAGTTGTCCTTGCCTGGGCGATGACTGGAAAATTCAGCAATCCGCTGCACTATTTCTTTTTCTATGTACTTAATATCGGTATGTTCTATTTTCACTCCTTATGGATCATGCCGATATTGTACAGCAGCACCAGTTATCGAAAAGTGAGGTTCAGCCATGGGTTGTTATCTGAAATCCTGCTCTATCTTGGGGCAGCATCACTGATCAATCTGCTGCTGACAGGCCTGGGACAAAGAGCGACAGCACTCGTATTCAACATACGCTATATCGGTGTCACCATCTGGAGGGCAACATTTTTTATCATGTACGGTACCGGCTTTTTCTTCCTTAAAAACTACCTGAAGAAAAAAGATATGGAGATGCAGAAAGCGCTCGAGATCGAACGGCTCAGGCTCCAGCTGATTACAGCCGAAAAAGACTTTCTGCGTTCCCAGATCAATCCGCACCTGCTCTTTAACACCCTTAACTTTATCAAGAATGCTACCCGGCAAAATCCTGGAAATGCACGCAAGGCCATAACAGGCCTCAGCGACCTAATGGAATATGCACTGGAAGACAGTAAAAACGATGTTGTATCCCTAGCCAGAGAGCTTGAACAGGTCGAAAATATGATCCAGCTCAACCAGCTTCGTTTTGAACAACAGCTTAACATGAGCTACATTAAAGAAATCAGTGACGGACAGGCTGAAATTATCCCGATCGTCCTGTTGACCCTCGTAGAAAACATATTCAAACACGGCATATTCAACGATCCAGATTACCCAGCCATTATTGAGGTTCGCAGCTCAAACGGGGAAATCTATTTTGCCACCAGCAATCTGACCAAATATTCAGGAGAGAAAAGGGGCAGCTGTACCGGCCTGAGCAATATCAGCGCCAGACTAGCACCGGCATATCCGGGCAGATACAGTTTTGAATATGGAATGAACGGGGCTAATTTTGAAACCGAACTAAAGATTTCGCTTCAGTCGATGGCATAAAAGTTCCATGCGATTGTTTTCCATAACAATTATTTTAACTAGATGTATGGATCAAATGTATCGGATTACCGGCAGGCAGACTAGGGGAAATTTCCCGTATTTGTAGTGTAAGTTTTCCCGTTTTTTTCTGGAACTGGCTTACTGATCATAAGAAGACAAGAAAATTTCCGGTGAATTTTTGGCCTCAGAAAACTGATGTATTACCATATGCCATTATAAAACGCCATTGCTGAAACTTTGAGATATTTTATTTATCATTGAGGCTTAAATTTTGTAAATTTAAGAGTGATAATTATTACGAATGGCATCTAATTCCCTTCCCGATGAAAGTGAAATATTGACTAAAATGGCCGAGGGGGATCAATATGCTTTTACTACACTTTACAATTCCTATAGCAAGCAGTTGTTTGCCAAGATTAATCATATGGTCAATGATGAAGAAACTGCAAAGGAACTGCTTCAAGATGCTTTCTTCAAAATTTGGATTCAGCGAAAAAATGTTGATGTTAAAAAACCATTCAGATCATTTTTATTTACCATTGCGGTAAACCTTGTTTACGACCATTTTCGGAAGCTGGCAAAGGATCGAAAATATGCTCAGACTGTTTTGCAGAATGCAGTTGATTACTATACACATGCCGAAGAGGCAATTCACAGTAAGGAGAGTATGAAGTTAATCCAGCAGGCAATTGATCTGTTGCCGCCTCAGCGAAAGCAAATCTTTATGCTCTGTAAGCTAGAAGGGAAAAGCTATGATCAGGTGGCCAGTCTCCTTTCCATTTCTACCTCAACAGTCAAGGATCACATTGTAAAAGGCAATAAGGTGGTGAGAGATTATTTGCTTAAGAACCCAGACTTAGTGGTCCTTTCTTTCATTACTGCCACTTTATTAAAATAATTATAAAATATTTCATTTTCGAGCAGACCTATTTCTTTTCTTCAGCGTATTGATTAAAAAGGACAGGATTGAAAACTCAAGAAGATATAGAACAATTATTTCGCAAGTACCTCAATCAGGAGTGTACACTTTCTGAAATAAATGAATTACTCGACTACTTTGAAATCGATAAAAATGAGGCGTTGCTGAAACAGTCAATTGCCAGTTATTTTAATTCAGATAAGAAGACTGGAGAAACTAACCAACATCTTGATGCTGTTGCTGAAGTAAGAGATAAACTAATTCATCGAATCCGGGAGTACAACGAGCCTAAAAAGTCAATTAAACTTTGGCCCCGTATCGCTATTGTAGCTGCTGTTTTTATCATAATTTTTAGCATTGGATTATTATATGTGTTAAATCAACAAACTAAACCAAAAAATCCTACTGCGCATGTTAACGATGTTGCCCCGGGCAAAGAAGGCGCCACACTTACATTGGCAAACGGAAAAAAAATTCTAATTAATGATGCGCTATCAGGAAATATAGCTAATCAATCTGGTGTAAAAATATCTAAAACCAAAGACGGCCAAATTGTATATGAAGTATTAGACCAAAAATCTGATGGGATACACTACAATACACTTACAACGACTAGAGGTGAACAGATTAGTGTTCGCCTGCCTGATGGCACACTTGTATTTTTAAATGCAGCTACTATGCTTAAATACCCTACCAGCTTTGCGAAAATGAACAAAAGAGAAGTTTCTATTACTGGTGAAGGATATTTTGAAGTTTTTAAAGATAAAACCCATCCCTTTATTGTAACTACTGCCAACCAGCAAATTGAAGTACTAGGTACCCATTTTAATGTTAATGCCTATACTGATGAACCTTCTGTTAAAACAACTTTGTTAGAAGGGAGCGTAAAAGTAAATAGCAACTCCCATTCAGAAATACTTCAACCAAATCAACAATCTACCTTAACAGGCAATAAAATAACCATAAAAGAAGTGGATACAGAAGAAATTGTTGCATGGAAAAACAATGAATTTCTTTTTAAAGACGATGATTTCAAGACCAATATGCGAAAAATTGCCAGATGGTACAATGTGGATGTGATTTATGAAGATGATGCGCCCAATAGCTTTAAACTCGGTGGATTTTCTTCAAGGTCAAGAAGTCTTGCAACAATCTTAAAGCTAATGGAACAAACAGGTAAAGTTCATTTTAGAATTGATGGGAAAAAAGTATACGTAAGTAAGTAAATATATTTTTATTAAAAATCAACGAACCACTAACCTAAACATTAAAAGATGGAAAAAAAAATACGACAGAAAAGCTGAGGCTGTAAAAACCAAATCCCGATGGTGATCGGGAGATGGTCGATGTTTGGCATCGTTAATAATTAAATCAACTATTGAATCGTAGTAGCCCAAAGTTTCGAAGCAGCAGGCTCGCTACCTAACCAAACGAACAAATGTATAAAAAATATACTAATGAAATTGGTATGCCCAGATGGCATACCGCTAAAATATGGCTCATGATGCGATTAACCACCGTTATATTAATTGCTAGCTTAATGCAGGTCAGTGCCGCAAGTCTTGCACAACGCATTACCTTAAATCAAAAAAAATCAACACTCGAAAAAATTTTCCGGGACATTCATAAGCAAACTGGTTACGATTTTATTTATGATAAGGAGCTTTTAGATCAAACAAAGCTGATCAGTATTGTCGTTAAAAATGAACCACTGGAAACGGTTTTGAAAAAGTGTCTTGAAAACCAATCTTTAGACTATTTAATCGAAGATAAGTTAATTGTGATTAGAGAAAAGCTAAAATCGATAAAAAAGGATGAGGGTCAAATACAAAAAACAGATATTAAAGGGAAAATTACTGATCTTATCGGTAAGGGTATCCCTAGTGTAAATATTTCAATAAAAGGGACCAGTAAAGGTACTTCTAGTGATAGCAACGGAAATTTTTCACTCTCCCTTGCAGCAGGTGAAAATGAAATCATCATTTCTGCGGTTGGATTTGAAAGCCAAACTATTGCTGTAAATAATCAAACCAATTTTAATATTGTACTTAAAGAAAGTTTATCCAAACTGAGTGAAGTTGTAGTGGTGGGTTATGGTACGCAAAAAAAATCAAACCTAACGGGGTCGGTCGTTACAGTAGATGCTAAACAGATCAAAGACCGCGGTGTTGCTAATATTTCGAATATTCTTGCTGGCCAGGCACCTGGTGTTACCGTTCTGCAACGTGGTGGCCCTCCGGGTAGAGACATGGGTACCATTAACATTAGAGGTATAGGTACTTTAGGAAACGCCAATGCGTTGCTTATTGTTGATGGTATACAAACTACAGATTTATCTCAGGTTAACCCAAATGATATAGAAAGTGTTTCGGTGTTAAAAGACGCAGCCTCATCGGCTATTTATGGTATTAATGCCGCTAACGGTGTCATTATAGTAACGACAAAACGGGGCATAGCAGGTAAACTAAAGGTAAATTACGAAATGCAAGGCGGATTCTCCGACCTCGGTAAAGTACCCCAAACTGTAAGTTCTGCCGATCTGGCCACCATGTATAACGAGGCACAAACCAATGACGGCATACCAACTTCAGGTTTGAAATTTACTGCACAGGATATTCAAAAATTTAGAGATGGCTCAAGCCCGTTAACCCATGCCAATACCAATTGGGTGGATGCGGTTTTCCCGAAGTCTGGAAATTGGCTTTCACATAACTTAACCTTTAATGGTGGCAATGAAGATACCAAGTACAACGTATCATTAGGTTATTTGGATCAGGATGGACTGATGAACAATACAGGTTATCAGCGTTATAATTTTAGAACTAATTTTGACCAAAAAATTTCAAGCTGGTTAAGTACAGGCTTTAATCTGGCTTTAAGCCTGAGAAATGTAAACGATCCGCCTACGGTTTCAGGTGTTGGTGGAGAAAGCTGGTACCTGCATCAAGCTTTTCAACAATGGCCAAACGACCCTGTAAGCTATCCAGATGGTCGATATGCTTACCCAACGTGGTCTAGCTTAAATTCAAACCCTGTGGCCTATAGCTCAACCATTAACGGTTATTCAAAAAATGCCGATACACGTTTAATAGGTTCTGCTTTTGCTGAGATTAAAATTATAGATGGTTTAAAGCTAAAGGGCGTTGCCTCAAATACTAGAGACTACAATTATGCTTCAAATTTGGGTTTGGGGGTAGATTTGTACCGGATAAATAAAACAACAGGAGAAATTAGTGCAACACCAGAAAATGCAGCTTCTATCCCTGCTTTAACCACGACCAGAAACGTGTCAAGAGGATTTGATCGTTATAGTGACCTTAACCTTCAGCTGCTTTTGAATTATGATAAGACATTTGACAAACACGGTATAAAGGTTTTGGCCGGATATGAGCAGCGTAAAATTACATCAGAAAGCGAGGGAATTACCCGTATAAATTTATCAGACCCATCCTTAACACAAATTAACGCTGCCGATCCTTTAAACCAATCTACTTATGGCAACACGATAGATTTTAGATCAAGGTCTGCCTTTGGTAGGTTGAATTATATCTATGATGAAAAATATCTTTTCGAAGCTAATTTTAGATATGATGCAAGTAGCAGGTTTCCTGCCGGAAAAAGGGCAAAACTATTTCCTGCTTTTTCTGCCGGATGGGTTTTGTCAAAAGAAAACTTCCTGAATTTGCCAAAAGCAATCTCAATGTTAAAGGTTCGTGCGTCTTGGGGTCAACTGGGTAATCAGGAAATTGATAATTATAGGTTTTTATCAACCTATGAGTTTAACGGACAGTATATTTTTGATGGAAACAAAGTTGTTGGTATTAGAGAAGGTGCACTTGCCAACAACAACATAACCTGGGAAACCACAACCTCAAAAAATTTAGGTCTTGATTTAGGTTTGTTTAATAATAAACTAACCTTAACTGGTGAGATTTTTAAAAGGGATACAAAAGATATTTTACTCCCGTTGCCACAAGCCTCTATTCTAGGTGCGGCGCCACCAACATCCAATGCGGGTGCTGTAAGTAATAATGGTTTTGAAATTATAGCAACTTATAAAGACCGTGTAGGAGAAGTAGGTTATTACCTTAATGCAAATATTGCTCAAGTAACCAATAAAATAACGGATCTAAAGGGTACAGATGTTCCCGGAAAAAGGGTTGGCGATCCGATATACAACTTATTTGGCTACCAAGCAGACGGATTGTTTCAAAATCAAGCCGAAATTAATGCAAGTGCTAATCAGTCGGGTGTTGGTAGTACACCAAAACCTGGAGATATAAAGTATAAGGACATCAATGGCGATGGATTTGTCAATGCACAGGACCAGGTAAATCTGGGTACATTTTTTCCAAAAATAAATTATGGTTTCTCTTTCGGGGCAGATTATAAGGGATTCGATTTTTCTACCGTATGGCAAGGTGTGGCTCAAGTAAAAGGAATTTTAAACGGTAGGCTTGCACAGCCATTCGGGTCTTTCGGGTCAGCACCAATTGTACAACAATTAGATCATTGGACAACAGATGGAACCAATGCAAATGCCGCTTATCCCCGCTTAAGCTTTACCGCAGCGGCTAATAATGTCCTAAGTTCTTATTGGTTACGGAATACTGCTTTCCTTAAGCTAAGGAATGTACAATTGGGTTATAGTTTGCCTACTGCGCTGGTTAATAAGATCAAGCTTTCTAGGGTACGCTTTTATTTAAGCGGAGAAAACTTATTAACCATTTCACCATTTAAAATAATGGATCCGGAAAGTATTACCGGTTCAGATCCGTTTTTTGCTTACGGTGGCTCTGGTGCCTATCCTGTTACCAAACGTTTTTTGGCTGGTCTTTCTATAACCTATTAAATTAAAACATCATGAAAAAGATATTAACTATAATATTTACAATTATCTTTTTTACATCTTGTAAGAAAGACTTTTTAAACGTTGCACCTGGCGATAGGTTGTCTAATACCACATTTTGGCGTAATGCTGATGATGCTGTACAGGCGACAACTGGCGTTTACAGTAGCTGGTCCTCATCGCATATCTATCAGCAATATTTTGCCGATGATTGGTCTGATGATGCTATACCTTCAGGCTTTTGGCAGGGCTTTTATTATTTTACTTGGGGCAAGGGTAATATTTCTCCCTCCAATGGGGATATAAGTGGTTATTGGTCAGCATTATATTCTGTTATTCGAACTAGCAATGTGTTTTTAGCCAATGTAGATAAATGTGTGATGGACGATAACCTTAAAGCAAGGTTAAAAGGAGAAGTTCAGTTTGTAAGAGCATATGAATATTATTTACTTTATAACAATTGGGGTGAAGTGCCATTGGTAGACAAACCTTTGAGCCCAGGCGAGGTAAATATTGGCCGGGGTGCTTTGGGTTCAACTGTTGCCTTTATATTGGCCGATCTAAATGCTGCAATCCCAAATTTGCCTACCGTTGCCTCGCAGGCTGGTAGAATTACAAAAGGAGCAGCGCTAACTTTAAAAGCTCGAATTCTACTTACCACTGGCCAGTATGCTGAAGCTGCTACAACAGCCAAAATGGTTATGGATCAAGGAAATTACGAATTGCTAAGAACTACTGCAGGTGATGGCTATAAACAATTGACAAATACCAAACAAGCCAACAACAAAGAAGAAATTTTGGCTTGGCAGTTTGATGGCTCAAACGTAAACAATGATTTTATCAGTAATGTTAATGGATTGTCAGGCTCATTGGTTTCGCCCACAAAGGCACTAGTTGATGCTTATGACGGTTATAATAAAACCACAGATATGGTTGTACCCGTTAATGAAACTACAACAACAAGTAGGTTTGCAAATCGCGATCCAAGGCTCGATTTTACCGTTGGCCACACAGGCTCAGTAGTAAAAGGCATAACCCTCAATTCAGAGAGCGGAGAACTGGCAGCACACGCTACTGGTTATGGCGTAATTAAATATATTACTAACGAAGTAATAAACAATACACCCAAATATTCTACAGATTATATGCTGATGAGGTATGCTGAAGTATTGTTAATTTATGCAGAGGCCAAAATAGAGGCAGGCCAAATAGATCCATCGGTGATAAACGCTATTAACGATGTAAGATCAAGAGCTTATGGTACTGTGCCAACGGATATTACCCATTACCCGGAAGTTATATTGGGTACACAAGCTGCTTTAAGAAATATTGTACGCAATGAGCGTAGAGTAGAATTGGCCTTTGAAGGCTTGAGATGGTTTGATATTAAACGTTGGAGCATCGCTGCGGGTACAAACGGCACGATGAATGGAACTGTTTTAGGAGCCTATTTGAGCAGTGGTACATATAAAGTAGCTGGTGCCAGACAAATGGATAATCCAAACCGCGATTATTTAAGGCCCATACCTCAAGACCAAATTAATTTGATGGGTAAAAATTTATTACCTCAAAATCCAGGTTACAATTAAAATTAGCTATGCTAAGCATACAGAAAGGTCGGTTAATTTTGATCTCCTGTATGCTTGTTTAATGGTTTTTCTTTAGATTTTATGATAGCTTCATTACTGCTAAAAACAAATTAAATTCAATGAAAAAAAAGATAAAACTTACCAGCCAAATTTTGGCTGTACTGCTACTGCTTTGCAATAATTTTTTATTTGCAAGCGAGGTAGATGAAGTTGGAGAATTTAAAAAATTGCTTGCAAGGGTGGTACCTAACCGCACACAATATTTTGAAGTAGAAAAGCTAGCCAGTAATAATGATGTATTTGAGTTGGAGAGTAAATACGGAAAAATAATTTTAAGGGGGAATAATAATATCGCCCTATCTGTTGCCCTAAACCACTATCTCAAATATTATTGTAAAACATCGGTTTCTTGGTATGCAAATGATCCTATAATACTTCCAAAAGTGCTACCACAGGTAACCCAAAAAGTAAAAAGGGATGCACGTGTTTCAAAACGGTTCTTTCTTAATTATTGCACTTTTGGTTACACCATGCCTTGGTGGCAATGGAAAGACTGGGAACGATTGATTGATTGGATGGCATTGAACGGAATTAATACTCCTTTAGCGATAACAGGGCAAGAAGCCGTTTGGTATAACGTTTGGAAAAAATTTGGACTAAGCGATGAAGAGATAAGAGGCTACTTTACAGGCCCGGCACATCTGCCTTGGCACCGGATGTCTAACCTTGATCATTGGCAAGGACCATTACCTATGTCGTGGATTAAAAATCAAGAACAGCTTCAAAAAAAGATACTTGCAAGAGAAAGACAGCTGGGCATGAAACCAGTTCTTCCAGCCTTTGCAGGTCATGTGCCTCAAGCTTTACAAAATAAATATCCAACGGCAAAAATTACAAAATTGAGCGAATGGGGTGGTTTTGAAGATAAATACAGAAGTTCGTTTCTAGATCCTTTTGACCCCTTGTTTACCGAAATTCAGCAAGCTTTTTTAAAAGAACAAACCGCAATTTTTGGTACAGATCATATTTATGGAGCTGACCCTTTTAACGAAGTAAAGCCACCTAGTTGGGAGCCTGATTATTTAGCCAAAGTTTCTAAAAATATCTATGAAGGAATCAATTCTATTGATAAGGATGCCACTTGGCTAATGATGACCTGGGTATATTATTTTGAGAGAGAACATTGGACAAACCCACGCATCGAATCGTTTTTAAAAGCAGTGCCACAAGATAAAATTATGCTATTGGATTACTACTGTGAAAAAACTGAAGTATGGAAAATGACTAATTCATTCTTTAATCAGCCCTTTATTTGGTGCTACCTCGGTAATTTTGGTGGTAATACCATGCTTGCTGGTAATGTTGACGAAGTGGAAAAAAGAATGGAAAATGCATTGGCTAACAATAAAAATTTATGGGGCATAGGTTCTACTTTAGAAGGTTTTGACGTAAACCCAATGATGTATGAATATGTTTTTGAAAAAGCTTGGAATACTAATTTGGCAGACACCAAGGATTGGATTAAAAATTGGGCAAATAGAAGAACTGGATCGGCAGACACAAATGTAGAAAGAGCTTGGGAAATATTGCATCAAAAAATATATAACCAACCTGCAGAATTAGGTCAAGGAACATTAACAAATGCCCGGCCTACATTAACTGGAAATGGAAACTGGACTACTGTTAACAAAATTGATTATAGTAATAAAGCTCTTTTTACCGCATGGGAACTTCTATTAAAAAGCAAAACAATCAATAGCAGTGCCTATAAATATGATTTAGCGAATATAGGACGACAGGTTTTGGGCAATTATTTTACCCAATTGAGGGATGAATTTAACGAGAATTATAAAGCTAAGAATATAGCCGGTTTAAAATTAACAGGCCGAAGCATGAAAGCTGTATTGGATGACATTGATTTGCTGTTAAATACACAATCTTCCTTTCTGCTAGGCAAATGGTTAAATGATGCAAAAAAAATGGCCGCCTCAGAAAGCGAACGCAAATACTACGAAGAAAATGCCCGTAATATTATTACTACCTGGGGTACAAAAGCACAAAGCTTAAATGATTATGGTAACCGCACTTGGGCAGGTTTAACCAAAACATATTACCGTAAAAGGTGGGAGATGTTTATTAATGATGTCATCTCATCAGTAGCCAAAAACAAAGATTTTGATGAAAAATTATTTCTTGAAAAGGTTACCCAATTTGAACTTGACTGGACTAAACAAAGCCAGGTTTTTATAGACAAACCACTAGGAGATAGTTATAGAATTAGCAAAGTATTGGCATTAAAGTATAAAAACAAAATTCTCACAAATTAATATGAGTAATAATCAAGAATATATAGAAAAACCAAAAGCAAACTATACCTCTGCAATGCTATCTATAGGTATATTATTTTTTATTTTTGGCTTTATCACTTGGATAAATGGAGTTTTAATTCCATTTCTACGAATCGCTTGCGAGCTTACCGAGACAGAGGCTTACTTTGTAACCTTTGCTTTTTATATTGCCTATACCGTAATGGCCATACCATCTGGCAAGATGTTAAAAAGAACAGGTATGGTTAGTGGTATGCGCATAGGTTTATACTGTATGGCAGTAGGTTCAGTTGTATTTATTCCTGCTGCTATTAACAGATCATTTATACTTTTTCTAGCCGGACTATTTATTACGGGTACTGGATTAACTATTTTGCAGATTGCTGTAAATCCTTATGTAACCATCTTAGGCCCTGCCGAAAGTGCAGCCAAAAGAATTAGTATTATGGGTCTGTGCAATAAGTTCGCAGGAATATTGGCTCCCTTGATATTAGGTAGTATTTTATTAGGTAAATCGAATACAATTGTGGCTAATATAGCTACAGTGTCTGCTTCGCATAAAATACAAATGTTAGATGATTTGGGCAGATCTATAATAATACCTTATGTTATTATAACGGTTGCATTATTGTTACTGGGGTATTTATTGAAATACGTAAGTCTACCACAAATAGATGAAGAAGAGACTAACCGGTCATCGGCAATAATTGCGAAAAAATATACTGGACAGATAACTGCGGGTTTTGTAGCCGTATTTTGCGCAGTTGGTGTAGAAGTAATGGCTGGGGACACCATTAGTAACTATGGCTTATATCATGGTTTTTCCCTAAGTATGGCTAAAAACCTTACCTCATATACCTTAAGTGGTATGCTTATTGGTTATTTGCTTGGGATCATATTAATACCAAAGTATTTAAAACAAGAACTTTCCTTTTTGATTTCTGCTGTATCTGGAGCCCTCATTACTGTTTTAATTATTATCCTGCCTAAAGAAATATCTGTATTTTTATTAGCAGCCTTAGGTGTTGTCAATGCCTTACTCTGGCCTGCTATTTGGCCTACTGCTTTAAGAGGGTTAAGTGTTTTACAGATAAAAAGAGCGTCGGCTATATTAATTATGGGCATTGCTGGTGGTGCTATAATACCACTTGCCTATGGTTATTTGCTGCATTTTTCCAACAACCAGTTATCCTATATCATTCTTTTACCTTGTTACCTGTATCTAATTGCATATAGCGTTAACAACCATTTTATTAAACCAAATAACTAATAATATGAAATCAGTATTAGTAACCATTATTTTGATAGCATTATATTCTTGTGCAAAATCAACCTATAAAACTACCGGTTCGTCATCCCAACTTTTGGTAATTAAATTTGAAAACTGTTTAACAGATAAGGGCAGTTATGAAATTGGCGAAAGCGTTAAACTTTCCTGTACAATCAATAATTCTGGCGAAAAGCCAATTAATCTGAAAACAGTTAAGGTTAAAATTAGAAACATATCAAAAGATAAATCTTTTTTTACAGAGACCAGTTTGCCGAGCGGTATAACAATTAATACTGCAAAACAATATGCCGTAACCAACCTGCCGATATGGACTGTGCCAAACGATGCCAGTACCGATGCCTATGGCGTATACCTGGTTTATCACGATGAAAACGGAAAGGAAAAAGTGCTTTATCAAACATTTTTTAGGGTAGTTAACTCTAAAATTTTAACCGTTTATAATATTACAGAAAATAGCTATAAAGGTTTAAATATGTACGCTTTGGATGGCGGAATGAGTGCTGAATATGTTGTAGAAAAATCAATAGAAAACCTAAGTGGCGGAATTTCGCATTCTTGGCTAGTAAACGGCCCAGGTTCTGGCCCTAATCCTGTTTATGCAACTCCTCAGTTTTTACAAAACTCGGTAATCAAAACGGTTGATTCCTATAACAAGTTTTTAGGAGAAAATACTACTTTCGAAACGGTAATTCTGTCAACAGGTTTTCCGGCAATACCAAATATAAGTAATGTATTAAAAGCTCCTGTTTTGCCCCTTCATTTTTTGGTAACAACCAATAATATCAAAGAGATAGAAACCATATTAAGTTATTCAAATAATAATGGTTATCCATCTTACAGTACGCTGGGCTACGATCATTCGGTACCTGATGCCGTTGCGTGGGTTAAATTGTTAGATCTGCCTAAAGAGTACATCACTTTTTTGCAACAACACCATGTAAAGAATATAGTTATAATGGGTTCTACTGGAGTAACTGGTGGCGAAACAAAGGCAAAACAAGTTCTGGATAATGTAAATGGAAAATACAAACCAGGTAGTATTTATATCTTGTATCCGGGCAACAGCGCAGATGATGTAAAAACTTTACAGCAAAAAATTAGAGATTATAATGATTTTACCTTACAGACTGACTATACCTATATTTCTGATTGGGAAAGCGGTGTAATAGAAGATCAGATAAAAAACATTACCAGCAACAAGAATATAATAGGTATTTCAAGTTACGCCATAACATCTCCAGACTTATTGGATATGTATAATTTGGGCACAACATCTACCTTAGCCTATTTCAAAAAGAATAATTTAACACCAACTGGTGTGGCAATAAATCCTTATTTGATTGCACACCCAGCTTACGAAGTTTATAAAGGCTACATTCCTTTGCACTATTGGCAACTGGTGCCACCACAAAGTACAGTTGATAGGATTAAAACTATTGTAAATAAGGCAGTGTCTGATTATTATCCAGAACTCAAATTTAGTCAGTTTAATATGTGGGTAAATTCGAGTAATAATTTTGGGGCAGCTGCCGCAGCTGGTAACCTTATCACTAGCCTCAAGGCAAATGGCTTTAACAATATCAAAGAAAATGATTACAGTAAAGATGAAATTTGGGATCCAAGTGATGGCTTGTATGCACCTAATGAGGTAATTGTTAATGAATTGGTTAATAACGGTACCTTAAGCCAGTTTCAAGCAGCAGTAAAAGCCTTAAAACCACTTTCTTTAAATGAGCTTGCACAAGTAGCTCAAAAATTTCCACAAATATCTATTTCTAAACTAAATTAAGAACTTGTAAATCAATGAAATTAATTGCCGATAGTGGTTCTACAAAAACGAATTGGTGCCTTATTACCAATAACAGTCATAAGTTTTATTTTGATACAGAAGGTTACAATCCATTTTATGTAAACAGTGAATATATAATAAATTCAATCAATGAGAATTTACCTGATACAATTTTGCGGGATGAAGTAATGGAAATTAGTTTCTATGGCGCTGGCTGCGAAATTCACAAAATAGAGTTGATAAAAAATGCAATGCAACAGGTTTTTAATAATGCTATGATAACTGTAGACACAGATTTATTGGCTACAGCCAGAGCACTACTTGGCAATGAACCAGGCTTTGCAGCCATATTGGGAACAGGAACAAATACATGCTTATACGATGGAAAATCGATAACCACCAATATAGATTCTCTCGGTTTTCTATTGGGGGATGAAGGTAGCGGCGGTGTTATTGGAAAGAAAATAATCACAGATTATATAAGAGGAGAAATGGACGAACAAACCAACTATTTATTTTATAGCACCTATAAAATAACACCTGAAAAACTTTTAGAAAACCTCTATTCAGAACCACTTTATAACAGGTTCTGTGCTAGCTATTGTAAATTTTTAAGCCTTGAGACCATAAACCCAGATTATAGGCGTCATGTTGTACTCCAGGTTTTTAATGCCTTTTTTAAAAATCTAGTAAGTAGGTATAAGAATTATAATGCTTATACATTCAATTGCGCAGGTTCGGTTGGTTTTCAGTTTAAAGATATTCTGATAGAGGTTGCTGAAACGTTTGGTATGGAAGTTAAATTAATCACAAAATCAGTAATTACTAATCTTGCTGATTATCACCTTCATAAACAAATTAAATAGCAGGGAATACTTCTATCATGGCAAGATTAAATTTATTAAAAGAAACGCGGTTTGAAAAGCTTCCGGTTACAGTTTTTAATAACCCTAAAGAAGCATCATTAAATGTAGCAAACCGGATTGCTCAAATTATTAAAGGAAAACAAGCTGCTGGCAAAAAAGCGGTACTAGGTTTGGCCACAGGTGCCACTCCTGTAGCAGTGAGATAACATAAATTATTAATCAATATCGTAAAAGGTGGAGATGATAAAAAAGAAGTTGTAATATTTTTTTTTAGGGAGGGAGGCGCTAAAAGTGAATGTACACGATGGAGTGTACATCTTTTTTCTTTATAAACACGGAACATTTCGGTATACATCAGGCCAACCCCATAATCATCAGCTTGGCAACGCAGACTCGGGTCCGCTTCAAGTTTTTGTGTCCAAAGCTGACCAATAACAAAATTTAAATCCTGCTAATTCAGTGCATCTGCCCCCATCTTTGCAAATGCTGTACAAAGGTCAAAAGCCGTTTGGTTGTACTTCAGACCAGCGCCGTAAATAATGGAATTGTAGCAGGTCTTCAAAATCATTACATCGAAACGGGCTTATACGCGGCGTTATGATTTTGCATATGGGACCAAAGGGAACCACTTTGAGATGCAATTGGCAATCACCTTGAATTAAAACAACCAAATGGCTCCCGACCGTTTAAGAACGTGGCGGAATAAAGAGGATCCGTCCAGGCTCCAAAAACAGTTGGGCTGAAGAGCAAGAAGGAAACTCGCCGCGCTCAGCGTAAAAACAGAATAGCCTATCGGAGATTCAATGCCAAATGAGAGGGCCATACAAAGCGCAAAGCATAAGCTCAACAGTCCGCTCCCCATCGCAGCAGCCCGAGTAAACAAACCGGCCAGTAAGAGCAGTCCGAATAATCCTTCCAAAATGGTGGCAATTACCGCAAGTACCGGCACAAGGTGATGCGGAAGCATCGACATCACCTCCCCTGCGTACTTCATAAAATGATCCCAATCGACGGCTCTTCGGGATCATCGGGTGGTGGCGGAGGAAACACCTACACATCATCTCCCCCTGCCCCATCGAACCTTCCGGGAGAGGACAAAAACCCTGTCAATCCCAGAGAGATGATGGAATGTTTTTCAAAGATCCCAAGTACAAATGCAGCATTTGTAGTAAGGGTGTATGTTGTTGAACCGCAGCCTGGAACCTCTTTTAATGTCGGCGCTAACAGTTTCGGCCATGTGGCTATTTCTTTGAGCAAAACAAGTGGAGCCACAACCATCACACAAGCTGTCGGATTTTACCCTACCGGAACAGGAATGGATAAACTGTCCTCTAAATCGCAAATTCTTGACAACGGTGGTCCATACCTTTTTTTTCAAATAAAGTAACTGGCCAACAATATCAAATCGAGAGAAATGTTTTTGTGTATCCGTTAAAGGTTCTAAAATCCCTACAATGAGATTTGATAAAATCAATGGCACTTTTTTGTCAATAAATAAATTTAATAATTCCATTGGTTTATCGAGAATTTGAGCCCATGACCCAAAGCCAAAATAATTTAAAGTAAGAAATAGAAAATAAAGTTTGATATTATTCATCACAATCTAACTTATCGGTAAAATCAGTCAAGTTGAGGAAAGTGACTAGGCATTCTTGAGCAATTCGGATGACTGCTGCACCCAATGGATAAGTGAAATCTAAATGAATAGGATCAGAAAGATAAATACGCCGAGTTTTTTTATTGCTGCTTGCTTTACTATATATACTTACTTAGCGGATTGATCAAACCCGTCGCTAAAGAACTCAGCAAGGGTAATATCCAATGCTGAAAGCACTTTCAACAAAGATGAGAAATACAGATCTTCACCATTTTCATAGCGCCAGAGCTGCGTACGGTTAAGGTCATGTTTAAAGGCAAATTTTTCATAGTTCCGTTCCCCTTTCGCTTCTCTAAGGGAACGAATCCGTGCTCCGACCAATTTCAAAACTTCCTTTATGTGCTCGCTCTCCTCTTCGTTTTTGGCTCTACTCATAACGTAAAGTAAACCAAAATGATGCGAGAGAGGTACTTCTAAAAAGAAACATCACAATAGATACATCTTATTAGAAACAAATTTATTATCTTTATAAAGCTGCAGATATTAAAAAATATATGGAAAAGGAGGAATTATTACAGACCCCTATTGACAGGCTTGGTTTTAGTGCTGAATTCTGTAAAGCTTGTCGTTCAATGCATTTCAGCACATTGAACGACATCACATCTCTTTTGCCTGAACGACTGATAAATAAAGAAGGGTTTAGCTATAACTGGCTGGGTGAACTCAGCACATACTTAGATAAGAGAGGACTGTTGCATTTATTGCAACGGCCATAGGAAAAAAATTACGGTTGATCCGCAGCACCATGCGCTGTAATAGATCCCGCACACGTGCGGCAGTATGCTGGTCAATACTGTAAAATTCTTTACTGAGGCTTCCAGGAGAAATAACAGCTTGTCTTTTACTTTGACAGTGACCAGCGAAACATTTAAAAATGAACTGAAGGTTTTGAGTGGCGAAGACACTTTCTTCGTACAGTAAACGAATCAGGCAGGACAGGTGTGCAACTGACATTTCCAGTGGTATTTTTGGAACAGCAATTTCGCTCCCCTTGCTCAAAGACTTTTTTGTTACCAGAATTTCTTCCTGGAGCCAGTCTCCCAACATAGTTTTTAGAGATGGCCATGAAATATTATAAGCTATATGTTTCACTTCAGGAACAGATGCCACCGTAGCCTTTTGATTATGTAGATAGTTGATTTTGTCGTCTAAACAAATAAAAGCTTCCAATTCTTGACGGATCTTCCGTTGTCGGTAAACAAAAAAAGAAAGATGATTAAAATTCACACCAGAAAGATAAAAGATGAGATTGTTTTCTGTCTCGTCGGGGAGTGTATCAACCAAAATCATTTGCTTGATAACATACTTATAATAGTCTAGTGTACCAAAAGAATACCGCCTTGCGTTGTTGTCTGCTGACATCTCATCTACCCAGTTTAAGATCAAAATTTTCAACCCCGAGTTTATTTTCGCGTTTTTAAGATTTGTTTTCACCAGGTGAATATCTGCGCCTGATTGATTAACTAAACGTTTATGAAAAGCGGCAGGTGCCACAGCATCTCGATTGAAATAGTTCGAAAAGTATTGCTTTAAATGATCAAGCAGGAATAGAAGATAATCATGTAGTTTATTAGAAATTTCAATCTCCGGCATTTTACAAAGGGTATCCGAAATTTTCAGGATACCCTCAAGCTGATAATAAAAATAACGCCTTAAGCTTTTATCAGAAATCTCCGAGAAAGCCATCATTTTCCATCCTTCAAAAAGTTGTTGAGATTTTGATTGGAAAGTCGATTCTACTGCAATATCGTTACTTGAATTTCCCCAGGCAGACAGCAGTTCCTCGATATCATGTAGTTCATTTTTAAGCATCAGGTGTAATCAATCCAATACCTTTGTAACTAATTTTTTAACAAATGGGTACTGGTTATGCTGGTGGTAATACTGGTCGTATCAGTTTCAGGATTTTTGAACTTACCAACAATTGATTTAAAATTGCTCACTGCGATAGTTTTTTTCTCGGGAAGTTTAATTGAAATTTTCATGATTTTATATTTTTTATGGTAAATTAAGGCTTTGTGAAGTTGCAAAAATCTTTATTACAGATTCATACAGTTTGGGAGTAAAAAAAGCGTTCATAGCACAGAATATGTTAAACCTAGAAGTAACAAAATTTTCAAAAAAATATTTTCTAATACATATTATCTGCTGGACATTGTTTATCACCTATGAACTGACAATGGTCTATATTGCCTTAGGAACCCTAGAAAAACTTTACATTTATTTAGTTTTTTACGCTATCAATATTTCATTCTTTTATCTTTTTGCAACATTATTGGATTATGTTTTCGAAGAAAGGAAACGTCGATATTTCAAAGGCATTGCAGGTTACCTATTATTGCTCAGCCTATACATGATAACTAAATCTGTTGCTGACTATTTGGTTAGTAGTTCGCCTGCTAACCCATCCAATTCCATCATTTATATAGAAGGTTTCTTGCAGCGAAATATCATGAGAGCATTATACTTCTCTATTTTGGCCATGTTTTATTGGGCTGCAGGTCATATATCCTATTTTCGTCGGCAGGCTGCGGAAGCTGAAAAGCGACAGTTAATTATTGAAAAAGAAAAGGCAGAGCTGGAAACCCAGCTTACCAAGTCCCGTAATGCCTATCTTCAACAACAGATTAACCCTCATATGCTCTTCAATGCGCTAAACTTTGTTTACAACAGCACACAAAAATATTCCGATGATGCCGCTAATTGCATTTGGCTCCTATCGGAGATTATGCGTTTCAGCCTGGAAGAAGCTGGTCCGGATGGAAAAATCAAACTGGATAGAGAAGTTGAGCAGATTGAAAACCTCATCGCGATCAACCGCTACAGGTTTAAAGAACCTCTATATCTTAAGCCGGAACTGCATGGTGATTTCAGTCGTTATAAAATAATTCCGCTGATCCTGCTTACGTTGACTGAAAATATATTTAAACATGGAAATTTAGCCGAATCCGATTCGCCAGCTTTGCTCAAACTGTTTACGGATGAAAACGGTCAGTTAACTTTTCACAGCAGAAACTTAAAAAAATCAAAGAACGGACATCTCCGTCAGCGAAAAGCACTGGGTCTGCAGAACATCCGGCTCCGCATGGATTCATTTTATAAAGACAACTATAAGCTGGAAATCAACGAGCCTGGCGAATTTTACGAACTCACTTTAACCCTTAAATTATGAGTTTAACCTGCTATATTATTGATGATGAATATCATTCAATTGAAGTACTCGATAAGTACATCAATCAAACCCCAGGCCTGGAACTGGTTGGCAGCTCCACCAACCCGCTTTTAGCGCTGGAAGAATTATGTACTATCCCAACACCCGATATTGTTCTTTTAGATGTCGATATGCCACAGCTCAATGGCCTTGATGTGGCAGACCTTATAGGTTCAGCGAGCAACATTATTTTCACAACCTCCTACCGGGAGTACGCACCGGAAGCGTTTGAAAAAGATGCAGTAGATTACCTGTTAAAGCCCATCAATTACGCCAGGTTTTTAAAGGCAGTTACCAGGGTGCGTTCAAATCTCACCAGTCAGACCAACCAAATCACAGCTAGCCCATTTTTTTTCATCAAAAGCAACATTAAAGGAAAATTTAACCGGATCACTATCGCAGAGATCCGTTATATCGAAAATATAGGCAACTATATCATTATCCATATGAATGATGAAAAAGTAACTACTTACCTCACTTTAGCGGAAGTCCTTTCCAAGTTACCTGTTGAAGGTTTTTCCAGGATCCATCAGTCTTATATCGTCAACCATGCAGCTATTCATTCGTTAGAATACGCCCAGGTAAGACTAAGCGGAGAGGTGAGTATTCCGATTGGAGGGACTTACCGTACCGCGTTCCGGGAAAAAATCCAGCCGGCTCTACTCGTCAGTAAAAGAGACAAAAGTGATCACTAGACTGAAGTCTTTTCGCGGGCCAAACGTGAGCCGGCATATTTTTGCAGGCAATAGTAAACGAGCAACTCCTGTTGCCTTTGTCTAACGGAGAACGTCCGGTTCAGTTGCATATGCACCAGGTCAGCCAAAAGCTCCATTCTATTATCATTTGAATAGCTTCTTGTAAGCCCATCCAAAACAGACATCTGCTTTAACAGTGGCGAAAGATGCTTTGATAATGCTTTACTTTCCAGCAAGTCCGCTATCATTAATTTCTTCTGCCGGTATTTCTCATCCATTGCGACTTTAAGCGTTTTATCTGCCCTGAACTCTGCCATAAACTGATCCGTCACCTTACCAAGGTAATCCAGGGAATCAATCAGAGATGGAAAAAAGCAACTGATCATGCGATGGGCAGTTAGCAAGGCCAGTTCAAACTCGCTAGGTTCGAAAAAATTGTTCCCCTTTAAAGTTAACGCAAGGACAGTAAGATGGCTTCCCGCGCAAAAAAGTTCTTCAACATGTGAAATGAGATCGGGCCCATATCGTTCGATTTCTCTCCGGTAAGTATCTCCCTGGAAATCCCGGATGAGTTTATCATGTCCGGATGATTCAATTTTTTTACGCAAGGCGACGAGTATCGCGCCAAGATCATCTTCCTCCGCCTGTATGCGCAGACGCAGATGATAGCCTTTATCGCTGTAACGGATGAAAAACCAGTTTTTGATCCGCTTCTTCTGTCCTTTGATGAATGGGAAAATCACCCTACTAAGGATTTCATCCGAAGCGCGTGGAATGCAGAAAATTTTAAGGTAAAGCCAGTTACTCCCCATTAAAAAGTCGCGTTGCTTTTCACCGTAAACAGTGATATTTTCCTTTTTTGAAGGTTTATAAATATTATTCCCGTGGGCAAGAAAAGCAATCATCTGCCCCGCAAGTGGCTTTTTACCGGACAGAACGGAACGATCAGGCAATAAATATTCCTGAATGGTTATCCGCTTTAAACCGTCAATGCACTGCAGAAAAAACCTTGCCTCGGTGGAATTGGCCAGATCAAAAACCAACTGCTGGTCTGTTGCCCCTATGGTGATGTACCGGGGCAGGTGGTGCTTTCTGCGAAAACCATCCAGGGTTTTGATGGGATCAGTATTGTCCCCTACGGATAAATGCTTTATGTCTGACTCCTTAAAATTCCATTTCGCCAGACAGAGGATCACCCTTCCGCAACAGACCCGTGGATAAAAAGTAAGGCCCGGAAAAAAGTTTTCCAGGCTAAATGAAAGTCCTGCCTGTACACCCTGAAATTGCAGGTCACACAACAACCGGAAAACCGGCGAGTGGTTATTCCGAAAGTTATAGGCGGTCGCCAGACGGGGAATTACTCTTTTGTTCAACTTAGACGACTCTAATATCAATTCACCGCCTTTAAGAGAAAGCATGAGTTCGCCTGGCAGAACCAGTTTTTCAACTGGCTGCGAAGGAGATACGTTCAGGGGTATCTCGTGTGAATAAATGGGCTTACGGCGATTGATATTATCCACATGGCTATCAGACTGCTGTGCAATGTCGGCAAAAACAACTTCCGGGTTTGCTGTAGTTTCCTTTGCGGCAAGCTCGCGGCAAAACTGGTGTACCGGGTCACTAAAGCAAGAGAACCTTCCGATCAGCGAAGCGGCAGTTACACCGCCCGAACTTTCGATGATCAGGTGTTCGCCCGTCGAGCGGTACATGAGCGCCTGCGTCTGGGGCATAGGCAATACTACCTTTTTATGATTTTCCAGTTTAATCAAATCATCTTCGCTGATCTGAAGGGGCGCCCAGGGATCGCGAAGGGTGTCCCCTATCCAGAGTTTGAAGATAAACTGCTGTGAGGCATGCCATCCAAGTGTTCTATTTTCATCTTCCGGCACGGGGAAAGGAATATTCTCCAGGATATCGTGATCAGGCATGGATGGCTCCATCTCGCCATAATGCAATCCCCCGTCGGGATCTAAGGCTAGCAGTAAAGGCACCCTTTCCTGATCAAAGCGGGCACGGAAGTCACGGATAAAACGCGACAGATCAGCAGGCTGCTCAGCATTTGCCAATAACTGCAGCACATGGACAGCTTTGGACAGTTCTTCCTGTTCAGTGCTATTTGGTCCCCCAGTTTTGTTCGGCCTTTCCAGGGCTGCATAAAATGGCTGTCCAAAAGGTTTATTTTCCTTTGCAATTTTTCCGATTTCCCCGGCCAAAGCCGATAGGGATGCTTCACCCGATATAGGAATCATCGTATAATTTTTCCAGAAACCGTTCCAGCTAGGTAATCCAAAGAAGTTCTCAATGATCTCATTACTGATTACTTTGCCCTGAGTGCCATTGAAAACCGCTCCGGCGTCAAGCAGAAATTGGATGTATTCTTCCGCTTCTGCATCTGAGCACTCACTGTGCTCCATAATCCACGTCAAGAGGATGTTTTTGGAAGTCTTCTTTGAAGATAAAAATGAAAACAGCTGTACATTGAATTTTACGGCTGCAATCCCTTCCAAGGAAAAGCTAAACCTCCCCTTATCATCTAAAGATGATTTGGTGTAGCGGAAAACGTCATTAAACCGGTACAGCGCGGGGTTGACCATCAATCCGTCTGACAGATCAGCCTCCGCCCTGTTCTTCAGTTTCCTTAAAAATTCCTGATCAGGCAACAAATGAAGGATCGACTCATCGCTTCCGGCAAGCCTGATCTGACCACCGATTCCCCAATGAAGTAAAGTAAAGGAGGAGAAGCTTCCAAAAGGGGTTGGCCTGAAGCACATCCGGTTATAATATTTATAAAGGGTATGTTTTTCCTTGTCTGCTAATTTATCGAAATCAAATTCCTTTTTTTCAAGTAAGGCATAAAACGCTGCGCTCGCCAAAAAAACTGCATTGCGGAAAGCCTGTTCCTGCAACACTTCAGGCAACCGCGAGAGATCATAGCCGGTAAAGCTATAGTACGGTGCCCGTAAAAACAACTGCGGTAAAAACCGGTAGACCATTGACCTGCTTTCTTTCATCAATTTATCACTTTAAAGGGTATAATACCCATCTCATACTGTTTTGGCTTTTCTATTCACCGTTAATTCGTTTCATAATTCTTTTACCATGAAGGCAATTTTAAAATCAACCGTTCCACCGTTGCTCGTACTGCTATTTGTTTATGCTGCTTTGAGTAAGCTGCTAACTTTTTCAGACTTTGACCAGCAGCTTCACAACCAATCTTTTCCCAGCTGGCTTGCTGATTTCCTACTGTATTTTTTGATCCCTGCCGAAATCATCACTGCGCTGCTGCTGTGTTTCAAGCGGACCATCATATCTGGTCTGTTGTTCTCATCTGCACTGCTACTGGCCTTCACATCCTACATCGCCATGGTCATGCTTCATTTCTGGGACAGGGTTCCCTGTTCATGTGGGGGCATTCTGAACCAAATGGGCTGGACCACACATCTAATATTCAACAGTTTCTTTCTGATCCTCAACCTTCTCGCTTTGTACCTCTATACCGCTGAAAGGAAAGGATTGAATACGTTCAACATCATCACCAACGACCAAACAGGGCCAGCTGAAAACCTGCGAAAAGAGTAAGCATCATTTTTTCACTAAAGTTTTTCTGAATGTTTTTTGATGTAATAAAGCATTCGTTTCCTATGAAAAGGATCAAATTAAACTTTGCTGCTATCGCCTTCCTACTTGGAACAGGCGTAGCAGTAGCATCTACTGCTCAAAAAGCCAATGTTAAATGGGGTTTCAATGGCACCTCTTATGAAGAGGTAACTGGCGACTACAGCTGCGAATCCTCCGACAACACTTGTACCCGCACCTATCCAGCAGGTCAAAATCCCAATGTCAATCCAATCGGCTACATCGAGCAGGAACTTGGCAATTTTTCACAGTAGTATCTGATTAACCTTTTGAACCAGCAACCGGCATCGCGCCGGTTGCTTTTTTATTTACCGCTCATTCTGCGGAATCCCGCTGGCGGATATTTCTTCAGCCGGAATGGGCAGCACATAACGTTTATCACCAGCGATTAATGTGAATACCTGCCCTGAAACCGTGCGGATTATACTTTTTGCAAAGCGCGGATCTTTATTGAGCCGCCTGAGGTCTCCCCAGCGGAGTCCCCTGAAGGCGAGTTCCTTACGTCTTTCTTTAAGTATAATCTTCAGGGCCTCTTCTGCGTCGTTCGCACTCAGGAGCTGGTAGGTCCCTTTGGCCCAGCGCGTAACCAGCAGGGTGTTCAGTTCTTGCATCGCCTCGGCAAAACTGCCCATCCTTGCCAATGATTCGGCGCGGATGAGGTACATCTCATCCACACACAATCCCCCAAAAAGCTGCAGGCGGAAGCCTGTATACCGCCCCTTGAAATAAAAAGGCGCGGGGCCTGCAAAGAATATGCTTTTTCTCAAATCCTTGTCTGCATAAAGCTGGTATAACTCATCTGCTACCGTGGTCCTGGTAGAGGAGCTAAATCCATAAGGTATGAGTTTATCATAAAAGATTACCTCGGGATTATCTGCTGCCGGAGAAGAGGGAAATGGATTGGTTGCGGTCTGGCTGATGGTATTGTAATCCAGCAGAGAATGGTTAAGCGCAAGAGATGCTGCCGCATATTTACCAGCCAGTTCATAATTTTCCATATTCAGGTATACCCGAGCTAATAGTGCATTCGCTGCAGCCTTTGAGGGACGGCTTTTGAACTGCGTCAGCTGGGGCAATAACTTTTCTGCCTCTACGAGGTCACTGATGAGTTGGTCATATACCTGCTGCACGGAAGCCCTTCCCCCCTTCGCATTCACATCTGGAGTGAGGCGCAGGGGTATTCCCAGATCTAAGCCGGCCGTGTTCTTGTCATAGGTCTTGGAAAACAACTGCATCAGGTTATAAAAAGCAAATGCCCGGTGGAAAAGTGCGCTTCCTTTAGTGGTGTTCCAGTTGGTCTTCGAACCTTCTGCCCCTTCCAGATCCTTCAGACCATCTAATATGATATTGGCATAAAAGATCTGTTGATAAGGAAGGTTCCAGTCTGCACAAGTCTGGTTCTGATAGAGATCTTCAGCCCACAGGTAGCTATTTTTTTGGACCATCGTGGTGAACCCAGCCACGCCGGCATCATTGGCGTAATAGTCATCAGCTGAAATTTCCTGCAGCGAGGGGCTGGTGTTGAATATGGTCAGGTTATCCATTAAGGCATTAAAATCGTCCAGGGTTGTGGGAATGAGTAGTGCCTTATCAGGCTTTTTATCCAGGAATTCCTTTTGGCAGGAACTAAAAAGCAGGCCGGAGAGCAAAAGACCCATCAGTAAAAATATTGTTTTCATAATAGTCAGTTTCGTTATCATCATTTTAAAAATCAGCTTTAATGCCTACAGCAACCGTGCGGGCGGGCGGGTAATCAGCAGTGGGATAATCTGGGTCAAAATGGGTTTTGGTTGACTTCCAGATGATCCCGATGTTATTGGCATAGAGATAGACCTGCAGTTTACTGAGTGCAAGCCGCTGCAATACGTTTTTACCAAACTCGTAAGCAAGGCTAATGTCCTGCAGGCGGATATTATCTGCCTTTTGTACCGTTGTGGTAGAAAAATTATAGAAACTGTCCCTTGCCGCATTAATGCCGGCAGGCATCGAAGGGATGGTGGTGATCAGTTCATCTCCAGGCTTCTGCCAGCGCTCGCTATACCTGCCCTGAAAGTAACCCTGTCCGGAAAGAATGCTGGCGTAAAAAATGCCCGGCTGCCTGAAATAGTAGCCCAGGCGATAGCTGATATTTGCAGAAAAGGAAAATTGCCTGTAGCTGAATGTGTTCCGCAGGGCGCCGTAGCTTACCGGCCGGGCAGGGCCACTGTAAATCAAGTTATCTGCGGTCGCTGAAGACAACAACTGCCCATAATCTTTGCTTATTTTGTCGCCGAGATAACCCTGAGGGTCGCCGTTCTGTGGATCGAGGCCTGCGAAGGCATAACTGTATACGGCATAAAAGGGTTTCCCCTGTAAAGGATAAACTTCACTGTCGGAAAACTGTGCATATCTAACTGCCGGTTGCTGGAGCGCGTAATCCACAACCTTATCCTTTACATAGCTAAAAAAGAAACTGGTCTGCCATTTGAACTCACCGGCCAGATTCTGGCTGTTTAAACTAAGGTCGATGCCTGCGCCACGTGTATTTGCCGTATTGCCCCGAAAGGTAGTGATGCCCGAGGAGGGTGCAAAGGCAATATCCCCGATCAGATCGATACCCCGCTTGAGGTAAGGCTCTATGGTGCCGCTGATGCGGTTGTTCCTCCCCGCAAAATCGATCCCGATGTTGATCAGTCGTACACGTTCCCACCTCAGCTCGGGGTTTGGCGGATTGATGACCTGCGCATATACGGTATTGATGGCATTGCCTGTGCCGTATAGCGCTGTTGTGAAGGCAGAAAGGCTTTTATTCACATTGCCATTGTAGCCGTAGGTCAGCCTCATTTTTAAATAGGGTAGCCACTCGAGGCCGTAAAAAGGTTCTTGATCAATATTCCAGGCGAGTCCCGCGGAATAAAGGGGCACCCCCTGTTGATTGGTTTTTACCCCGAACAGGTTACTCCGGTCGAGCCTTGCACTGGCAGACAGGGTATAGCGGTCAAGGTAGGTATAGGCCGCATTCGAGTAATAAGAAATATTGCGGTCGGTCAGATCGGTCATGCTGTTATAAAACGGGATAGCTGCCAGCGAACCGGGGATTGCATACTGGGGAAACTGGCTGAGGTAATCGACCCCTAAAGCAGTTGCATGGCTGTCGTCATAACCATAGGAGCGGTTGCTGTTCCCCACCGTATGGAAATCACGAAGTTCATATCCTGCAATGGCCGTGAGACTATGTTTATCATTCCATTGACGGTTAAAATTCAGCTGGCCCCTAATGCTTTGACTGGTGGCGGTGAGGTCATTCAGATCGAGTATTGCGCCGCGGGGAATGGAGTTAGTGAGTTTTCCGTTAGCATCAACTGCCGAAAAATTGTTGATCAGGTTCCGGGTAAAATAGGTTTTTTCGCTCCGCAGGTTCCGCCCGTTAGCGATACTCTGTCCATACTGATAAAGTAAGGACAGCGAAAGATAAGGCTTGATTTTATAACTGGCGCCAAAATTCAACCGGTAATCGATCAGTTTGCGGGTTTTATCCGCCAGGAAGATTTCTTCCAGGGGCTTATAGCTCCAGTCGAGCAATCCCTGTTGCTGCGCGGACTGAACGAAACGCTGCCGGTAGTCGTGCGTGATTGCAATGGGATTTCCCGCGGCATCGACAAGCCTGGCATAGGGATATAGCGAAGGGCCGTTACCGGTGTTGAGTCCGATCAGGCTTGTCCCGGGATTGTTGGTAACAGTATTGCTCTGGGTATAATAAAATCCAGTCGTTATTTCCAGTTTTTTACTAAGTAAGTTGATGGACTGTCCGCCGTTAAAGGTATAGCGGTCAAAACCGTTTCCTACCAGGTTATCCTGGTTATGGTCATATCCTCCCGACAGGTTAAAGCGCTGGATTTCGCTGCCACCACTAAAATTCAGGGCATACTGCTGGTTAATACTTTTACGGTAAAAATAGTTGTCAAAGTCATTCCGCACATCATTTGAAGCTAAAGCACTAATCTGCGCATCAGCCTGATCCKCTGAGATTTTACCATCCCTGCGGGCAATCAGCAGTTCCACTACCGGCGTTATCGCGGGATTATTAAAGCCAGTTTCGGCATTAAGGTAAAAGCCTTTGTCAAAAAGTGCTTTTTCGACGCCTATGAAATCTGCAGCAGACATCCTGGGCTGATAAAAAATATCTGGTTTATCACCCATTGTCGCATTGGCATTAAAGCCGACTTTCAGGGGCTGGCTATAACGTCCTTTTTTGGTTGTAATCACAATCACACCGTTTCCGGCACGGGAACCCCAGATGGAAGCCGCAGCAGCATCCTTGAGCACTGAAATGCTCTCTACATCATTGGGATTAATATTATTGATATCCCCATCATATGGAAAATTATCCAGTACAATCAATGGACTGGAATTGCCATATATGGTATTTTGTCCCCGCACACTAATCAGGCCCGCCCCTGCCGACCTGCCTTTGTTGAAAAGCAGGCCAGGAGTGACATCTTCCAGCCGTTCCAGCACGCCTGTGCTCACCCTGCGGTTGAGCAGTTTGTTATCCACCTGAACAAAAGATCCTGTGGCCCTGCCGGCAGGCAGAGTCTGATAACCGGTAGAAACGACCACTTCATTTAATTGTGCTGTTGCAGCAGCCAGTATAATCAAGACCGGCTTATCGTTAGCGGATACCTTCAGGCTCACCTGCTGATAGCCAAGATAGGTTACCTGTAGGTTGACGCCGGAAAGTGTGGTCTTTAAAGCGAAACTTCCCGTCTGGTCAGTCAGGACCGCCTCACCGGATTCTTCCATTTTAACGGTGGCTCCAATCAGGGGAATCCGCCCGTCAGCCGCCACAACTTTGCCCTTTATTTCTTTTATGGGCTGTTGGGCATTGAGCGGTAAACTGTAAAGCAGAAACAGCGTAGCGAGATATAGTATAATAATTTTCTTCATAATTAAAATTTGTGCGTTAGCGTTTACGGATAATGAGCATTTCGATCTCTGCAGGCTTTTCAACAAAGCGCAGGTCATAGCGGGCGAGCGCTTTATTGATCTGCTCAATACTGCCCGTATTGGCCGTGAACTCCAGGTCAACCATGCCTGTATATCCGGTCTGGTCAATCATCGGAAGTGGATTCCCTTGTAACGGAACCTGTAACCTTTCAATGAAAACAGAGAGGAAGCAACTCGTTAATTTGCATCCAAAGCCGTCTACGTAAACCGAGGGCTGCCCACCCGAGGTACGGAGTTTATCTGTTGAAGAGGTGCGCACCAATGCCAGCGCCTTTACTTTCCTTTTTTCCAGTCCTACCCGGTAATCCGAGAAAAATCCCTTGAGCTCATCCTGCATCAAGGCATATGTCCGAGCGCTGGATTGCTGGTTAATCATGAGCTCATAACAATATCCCCTGCCCTGCTTCAACCAGTCCAGAAAATCTGCGCTGACTAGCTTTTTGGGCTCAAATTCTTCCACCAGTCCATCTTCGAGCACCGTTTCTTTTTTTTCTTTTTTATAGGCTATCCGGAACAGTTCGGGAATGGTCAGGTTACGCCCGGTAATGCGTCTCACAGGTCCTCCTGATTGTACGTCTACGTCTTTATAGATCCCGCGGCCGATATTGGTGATATAACCTGAAAGCTGAGATCGAAAAATACCGTTATCGAGATCCTCTCCCTCAAAAAACAAAGGCTTACTGGTATCATAAAGCATTTTCTCATCCTTTTTAACTTTCAGTTCTAACGATCCTGCGGCTAATAAGGCTTTTATATTTTCAGCAGAGATCGCCTGCCGGTCGGTTATGGCCTTTACAACACCATCCCCGCCTATCCATACATAATGCGGGAGGGTCTGATGGGGAAAAAGCCGGACCAGTGTCGTATCTGCTGTAACCATCGGCAGCGACACAGATTTACCGGTCTGCTGCTGCAGCTTTTTATAAAAGGCATCGACCTCTTTAAAGGACTGATAAGCTACCGGGAGGAACTGCACACGGCCGTTAAATTCTTCCTGTAAGGCCTCCATTTTAGGAATCATGGCAATACAGGGCGCACACCATGTTGCCCAGAAATCCACGATGAGCAGTTTGCCCTTAAAGGCTGAAAGCGGCAGGGCTACCGGCGTTTTATCTGATCCATTGAGGCCTGAAATATTCTGTATAAGTACATCCGGCGCCTGCTGCCCTATAGCTAATCCTCGATTATTTGCAGCCCCTGGGGTAACTGATAAGTTTTTATCCTGGGCATGCACCCAAAAAACTGGGCATAGCAGTAGCAGGAAGCATAATTTAAGCTTCATTTTGATTGATTTAAGACGTAAAAAAATTAGAAATTGAACTGTAAAGTCCGTCTATGCCCCTATTCCTTCAATCTTGCCTTGTTCCATCAGCGTCCGCACGGCCGTGACCAAATCGATCAGGCCATCGAAAACATCACTAACTTCCTGTTCACTGATATTAAGTTCCAGAAAACCCTTCTTATCATTCAAGGCGTAACCCTGAAACGACTCGAGCAACGTCAGCTTTATTTTATGATCACTATAGTGTCGATAAAATAATTCCAACACCTGTTGAGCTGTTTTCAAAGAAGGGCTTCCAGAATTATAATCAGATAAAGTCATGAATTGATGGTTAGGAAAAAGTGTTAGTTGATTAAAGCAAGCGCAAAGTTTGACTACTTTACAGTAATATATGGCAACCGGATTTCAGCAGTGATCGAAAAAACCCCGGCTGCCAAGGTGGGTTTATTCCGGACCTTTAATAATATTTTTGATAGGATTTTGGAGCGAAGGTGAAATAAAATCAATGTAAGAATATATAACCAAGCTCACATTGCCATAAATACAACAGAAACATGTCAAATCATCCGGACCCGACTTCACCCCGCCTATATTCCGCGGTACCTGCCCGGACTCATACTTATTTTTATTAATCAGTCCCTGCCTGCTACGACCTATAGGCCAAATGCTCCATACCGCCAATGAGCTATATAAAAAAGCCCAACAGAGAAAAAAAAACGGCAAATAACTACTAGTGGTCTTCATATAACAGGATTAAAAATGCTAAACTAAAAATTGATCAAAGGCAGTCGCCCAAAGTACCCAATTGTGGAAGAGGCTAAGTGGCAGAAAAACTCCCACCCTGGCCCAAAATCCGGACATACCAATCCCACTACGGCAAATCCGTTTATTCTTTAAAACACAAAAAATAGAGGAAAGATGGGCAAAAAACATCCCAATAAACCAGGTCCAAGCTCCAAGCAACAAAAAATGAGGCAGGCCATCATTATTAAGAACCTATTTTATTTTCGACCATAAAGGTCAACCTGCCCCATCCAAAAAAACTACTCAGGATTCTTTGGCTTCAAGGCATAAAGCCGATCAAACGGACAAGTTAATAGGGACTGATATAAAAATACTTGAAAATGATGAACAATTAAAATAACATATTGGAGCATACTCACCTCAGTAAGTACCAACCAGTTAATCCAACTTATTTTTTGTCTGCTCATAATCCTATGTTATGAGTCTTGGCGGAGAGAGGAAAAAGTGGGCTTCCCAAACCATAACCTCATAATGTTTCTCACGCCTTACGTTGAAATGGAATTACAGCAGAAGCCCACTCTTATTTTGGAAAGCTAAAGATAGCAATTCCGCTATAAGAAATGGGATAAAATCTGCTGTCCTGCTCCAACGGCGTGAGATTTGAGGTTGCAAGACTCTTAATTTTACCTTACTGGTTTTATTTTTTTATTACGTAAATGTAAATAAAAAAAAGCTTAATGTCAAGTAATTGCATGACGATTTTAAATAAAATATAAAAGACATTGCCAATTATATTTTTATTAGCAATAAAATGATTAGTGAGAAAGAAAAAATAATCCTGAAAAGATTCGGTCAGCATTTAAAATCTTTAAAAGAGAAACAGGAACTTTCTTATCGCGAATTTTACAAGAGAAGCGGGGTTAATACCGGAGATATTATTAAATATGAAAATGGAGAAACCAGTCCAAGTTTTATTACATTATTGAGATTGGCAATAGGTTTAAAAATCCATCCAACAGAACTTCTGGATTTTAATTTTGGAATCGACTTTAGCGCCGGGCTGGAATAACATAAGCTGTTATGATTAAGTGGCAAATCTGAAGATCATAAGCAACTAAAGAAAGAAGCGGCAAATAATGAAATGCTGATCATTATATCACCTAATGCACATTTAAAAAATCTTTACCACAAAATAGGATAGTTTGTGGCCCCATTCCCATTCTTTTTTCATCACTATCCATCATTTAGACCAAAAATTTTTGTGGTTAATTATGTATTTCAGTTTTTACCGGACACTAATGATTTTGTTTATAAAAATTCCAGTGTTGAAGGGAAAAGATACTTAGTTAGCTGCCTTTTTCCTGAAAAAAGGTAACAATGGAGACCGATATCGAACACTTTTGGTCAACCAAATTACCGAACATATCTACCTGAAAAACAAAAAATTAAGAGAAAAAAAATGGGGCAAAAATCTTCGAAAAAATCTTTGCCCCACTGGGGTCGGCAAAAGTTCGGATAAGCAATAAATTCATAGCCGATTTAAAGAGAATCGCAGAATTAGACACTAAAATAACAGAGTACGATGAGCTGGGAAGGCTCTTAAAAATTAGGAAGGAACAAGAAACACTAATCCCGAAAGTCATTGACAAAAAGAAAAAAAATTAGAGCTAAAAGAAAATCTAGAAAGGTCTTACTTAAAAAGTGGATCATTAATATTTCGGATGACTAATAAGTAACTTCTCGAAGAGTCACTCTACGCCTCGATTCAACTGACATAAGTAGGTTACACTTTTTGTCCCGAAAACCTACGGTACTTAGTACCACGCTTCGCTGGGAGCAGGTCCAGTTCATTGCCCGATTGCTTGAACCTGTTGTAATACTTCAAAAAACTCTGCGCATCAGTATCATGCGCAGAGTAGAAGTCTTTTACAAGTTTTAAATTGGCGTGCAAACCAGCTTTTACCTGTTCATATTCTGTGATCAGGAAACGGTATTTGCTCAGGTAATTACGCTTTAAGGTAAGATCATTCGTGTTTATTCGCATAAATCAATCACTAGCTAATACAAAACTAATTCTGTTACCGAATTACTAAACCCTTACAGCAATGACGATTTGCTATTACAATAACCTATAAAGCAATCATTTTATCAAAATAATAATCGAACTCTGGTTGATAATAAAATCAGGTGTTTTCTCTTAAATAGTTTTACTTATAAGTCGCCGCTAGTTTTAAAGCGTTATAAGCATTCACAATACCACCCGTTACACAAATTTCTGAGAAAGGTACACTAACTGGCGCTCCGTCTTTTAAAGAAGTTACATTATGGTTAATTTTTACAACCGATTTTAAAATGATTTCCTTTACCTGAGCTGCTGTTAATTTAGGATAATAAGAACGAATTAAAGCTGCCAAACCTACTACCACTGGTGCTGCCATACTAGTTCCGCTTTCCGGTTTATAAGTGTTTTCGGGAGTTGTTGAATTAATAAGTACCCCTGGGGCAAAAACATCGACACTTGTTTTTCCAAAATTAGAGAACCCAGCTTTTAAAGTTTCGTTATCTTTAAAAGCAGATGCTCCTACTGTAATATATGAACTTGCAATTTCTCCATTTAAGTATTTTCTTGAAGGAAAATTACTTTCAACATCTATATCTTTATTTTCATTCCCAGCAGCTTGAACCAATAATACATCTTTACTTACAGCATATTTAATTGCTTCATCTACTGCTTCTTTATCCGATGAATATGCTTTACCAAAACTCATGTTAATTACTTTAGCCCCATTATCTGCTGCGTACCTAATAGCGTTTGCAACATCTTTATCGCGTTCATCGCCATTTGGTGTAGTACGAACTCCCATAATTAACACATTATTCGCCACCCCCATAATGCCTAAATTATTGCTACGATCTGCACCAATTATACCCGAAACATGGGATCCATGCGAAGCATCAGGACCTTTTACATCATTATTACCATAAAATCTTTCCTTGCTGTTATTAGGATCATCACCTACAATACTACGAGGGTTATAATCAACATTGTAGTCATAATTAATTTGATCATCAAGATGCTTCATGTCTTTAGCTAGTCGGTCATTATAAAAAGTCTTGAAGTCCGTATCTTTTAAAACATTTAATAGAGTTGCTTTTATTCTACTTTCTCTCTCACTCTCTGGTTGAAAAGCTTCAATATCATTAGGCGTTGGATTTTCCTTCCCAATTTTCTTAATTAAAAGATCTAATGCGCTTTTAAATCCAGAAATCCCAGCAAAATTACTTTTTGCTGTAGTTAACTCTTGATCAAGCAGTGATCGATTCTTCATAAAATCTTCGTAACTTGCTTTATCCTTTTCGGCTACTGTTTCGGCTGTAAGGTTAGCAAAACGAGCTTTATCACGACGAACCAAACGAGTTAGCTCTAAGTTTTCATGGTCAATTGAACCCGTTGCTCCGCCTAAAAAATTCCAACCATGAATATCGTCCTTGTACCCATTCTTATCATCGTCTACTCCATTGCCTTCGATTTCCTTTTTATTGGTCCAAATTACTCTTTTAAGGTCTTCATGATTTAAATCAACCCCACCATCTAGTACTGCAACCACTACTGGCTTCGATTTTTTACCTTTTAGCAGCTCTTTATAAGCTTTTTCTGTACTGATACCAAAAACGGAGTCAGTTTTAAGATCCAAATTTTGCCAATTCGCCTTTTGAGCAAGTGAAAGTAAAGGAAGCACACTAAAACATGATAATGCGATTATTTTTTTTAAAGAATGGTTATTATTCATACAGTTTTTAATAAATTATTATTGACTAGTTTCAAAGAATGGCTTTAATGCCGTTTTATTATTAACCTTAGTTCGATTAATTTTTACCCGTTGTGATCAATTTTTAGTCTCTTTTTCCTAACGCGATCGTCATGCTGAACTTGTTTCAGCATCTTTCCTGCTAGATAGACCCTGAAATAAATTCAGGGTGACGACGGTGAGTCGAAAATATCTACAGAAGATCTTTAAAGACATGTTATTAATCGAGTTCAGGTTATTAAGTTAATTATCGATTAAAATAATGTTATAAGTGGTTAATAGCCCAGTAGTGGAGAATTTAGCTTTTCGAAGTAAATTTCGTTCTGGATCGATGGTAAAGTTTACATTAATGGTTTAATTGCATGTTAGGATTAAATAATTTGACACGAGTAGGGATTTCAAAAGTATAATTAGGGCTTTTCGGTGCTAATGTTCCTTCTACTGCTAATGTCTTTGTATTAATCCTTTTCACCTCTGGCATTCTGCCTTCCTGATCCAAACGCTTCATATCAAACCAGCGAAGACCACTATAAGCTCCTTCTCTTCTTCGTTCTGCCAGTACTTTAACTAAAGCTTCTTCGCCTGTGGCCGCACTTTGATCAACATAAGCCGCAGTTTTAACCCTATTTTTACGTAACAAGTTCACAATGGCCATGGCTTCATTAAATTGGCCTTGCCTTGCCAACAATTCAGCTTTAGTTAAGTACATTTCTGGGAAGGTTATACCGAAATTATATTCTCCTGGTAGCGGTGCCCGTACCAAACCATCATTGTTTATTATGGTTAAGAACTGGTAACGAAGATCGTTGTTGTCAAAATAATTTTTTAAGTCGGTAGAGTAGAGCATAAAACTAGGAGAGCCGCTAACTGATGCGCGTTGCCAAAGTACTTCAGAACTTAATTCGGAAATGGGAAGAGCAGTAGGTATGGGGGGGTAAGAATTATAATTTAACAAGGTGTGTGGCGCAGTTAAGGCTAAATCGTTATACTTTTTAGCATTGGCAAAATCTGCCATATACAAATAAATCCTGGTTAATAAGCCATAGGCTACATATTTGGTTACCCGATACCGGTTTACATTACTGTTGGGTAAAGCCGGAATTGCCATAGTTACATCGCCTATAATCTGATCTAATGTAGCTTTGAGTGATGATCTGGCAGGAGCCTTATCATTTACATTGGTACTGGTTACCAAGGGAAGGCCGGGATCTGTGCCTGCCGTTGCAGGATTATAGGCTTTGGCAAATACTGTTAATAGTTCGAGATAACAATTGGCCCTGATTACTAATGCTTCACCTGTAATGCTTTGTTTCTGTACATCGGTACCTTCGGTAGCAGTTGGTATTCCATTGATAATCACATTCGCAGAATAGATACAACGGTAAGATGGTCCCCAAACATCGGGACTGACCAGTTCATTCTCCGTTAAAATTGGTCTCCAGAAATAACCATTGGCAGCTGGTGAGGTAGTGGTTGCTGTAAATGAATTTAAATTATCGTCAGTAAAATCGAGTAGATTTATTGAAAATGTTTTGGTTAGCGAAGGAGAATTTAAGATTGCTTCGTAATCTGTAACTTTTTCTGGTAAGATGATTCCTTTAGGTTTTACATCAAGAAATTTTTTGCATGAAGAACATGCCAGCACGGTAAGAATTAACAATATGATATGTTTATGTTTCATGGTTTCTAAAAGTTGGTAGATAAAGTTAAACTGTATAAAGGTTGAATTTCCAGCTTGCGGACACCTGAAGTTCGATCGATTGCATCTGGATCGATATCGTTTCCACTAAAGGTGTAGCGGAAAGGATTTTGCGCCTGAAAGCGTAGTTGGGTGTTTCTTAATCCTGCTTTTTCCAAGAATTGGGCTTTAGCACGGTAAGTAACCACTACATCCCTTAGGCGAATATAATCGGCCTTGCGCACAAACTCAGAGGCATATTGATAACCATAAAGTGCACTAATCTGATAGTAGCCTGGAGCCGAAGGCGAAGAGCCAGTATATCCAGGAATACGAGTCGTGGTTTCATCGCCTGGCGTTTTCCAGAAATTAGCGGCACCTTGTAATGGAGTAGGACTCAAGAATCCAATATTATTAGGATTTGGCTGTTCCACCCGCATTACATGTCCACCATAATACATCAATAAAAACGAGATATCGAAAGCACCCAAGCTAAATTGATTATTCAAGCCCAATACATATTTCGGTGTTGTTGTACCACTATAAATCAGGTCATTTTTGGTTACATCGATTACGCCAGCACCCATATCTGAATAGGTCATTACTTTTTGGTTGCCAAATCTATCTAACACATAAGGCTGTCCATTACTGTTTAAACCTCCATAATTATAGCTGTACAATGCACCTATTGGAAGACCTTTAACAGGCGTGGCTGAACTCGTAATCTGCTGTGAGGTAGTAAATTCGGTAGCTTTAACTTCCAATACCTTATTTTGGTTAAATGAAGCGGTTAATTGTGTTCTCCACTCAAATTTGTGCTGTCTTATATTAATGCTGTTTACTAAAATCTCTAGCCCTTTGTTCTCAATTGCTGCTGTATTTGCATTATACTGGTTAAAACCTGTTGTAGGATCTGAGCCATATTGTCCGAATACATCTTTGGTTTGTTTAATATAATAGTCTACAGACCCCGAAATCTTGCTCTTTAAAAAACTATAGTCCAAACCAAAATTATAGTTCTGTGTGGTTTCCCATCTCAATGATTGATTTTCCGGGCTGAGCACATCATTATAAGTTAATGGTGTACTTAAAGCTGTATTTAATCTAGATTCGAGAATTAAAAATTTACCATTGTTACTTGATGGCACGTTTCCGTTAAAGCCCGTCGCAGCCCTTAATTGTAATTGGTCTATCCAGGTTTGCTTCTTAATAAATTCTTCTTGTCCCAAGCGCCAATTTAAACCAGCAGACCATAATGGTTTATTTCTATATTTTGGGTCTACACCAAACAGATTTGATTTATCAAACCTTAAACTGCCTGTAGCTACATATTTTGCCTTATAGATATAAGTTGCCTGGCCATAGTAAGACATGAATCTTCTATCATTAGAAGTTTCGTTAAAATACTGTGTGCTACTAAACGCTGATCCAATACCAACGCTATTTATTGGAAAGGCTGGTCTGGCTGTAGCATTTAAAGCACCCATATTAATGGGTTTTACAATCAGCGATTGCCCATCGTAGCCAAAAAATGAGGTCAAGTATCCTTCACCTACGGTCTTTTTTTGTTCTGCACCCATTATTCCAGACAAGTTATGATCAGTACCAAATGCATGACTGAAGTTTAATTGCCCCCGTAGGGTATAATTGGTAATTTTTTGAGTATTTCGCCTTAAAATATCCCCTTTAGGCATATTGGTGAAAAGTGCTTTTCCTGTAGCAGGATCTCTTAAGGCCATCGAATTGATTAAACTTTTAGCTAGAAATGCATCTTCGGTCTGTAATTGATCAAACCTCACATTCTGGTTTTCATAATTCCCTCCCAAATCAAGATTAAGCCAATTGGTGATCTTGCTATTTAGTCTACCTTGAAACTTGATTAAAGAATTTTTTTGTGTGTTCTCATTGCTAGTCAGTTCCTGATAGGGATAATAAAACTGGTTGTATAACCCGGCAGCTTGTAAGGCATTATTAGTAGCTGTAGTAACAGAAGAAGTAAGATAGTCCTTTCTTGGCCCTAAAGATACAGGCAACGGATTTCCATTATCGTCGGCATAACGCTCGTAAGGGAAAATATCGCCGTAAATAGGTGTATTTGCAGTAGTGTTAATTATATTAGTGTAAGTTCCTCTAAAGTCAAAATTGAATCGAGAAGAAAACTGAAAGGTGTTCGCCAGGTTCAAGTTAAACTGTTTATTTTGTGAGCCTTTATTTACTGGTGTTTCTCCAATATAGTTCAAGCCCATCATATACGTATTACTCGGACTGCCACCACTTACATCAAAATTTACATTCTTTGCCTGTCTTTGTTGATAGAACAAACGTTGGTACTCATTTAGGTTGTCGTAAGAGCCTAATGTAGCCAACTGCTGATCTACCTGAGCCTGAGTTAATGCTGGAGTAACCACACCCATTCTTGGTCCCTTAAAAAGAATTTCTTGTGCAGGATTCATTTTATAGATACCCAAATCATACAACATAGTGTTAGGCTTAGCGATATAAAAATTATCACGTTGTAACTGCACAAATTCACTTGAAGAAATATAGTTCATGTAACTAAAATCTGGCTTATCTTGAATAGCTAGTGAGCTGTTGATCGTAAATACGGGTTTACCTAACTTACCTCGTCTTGTTTCTACAACAATTACCCCATTTGATGCTCTAACCCCATAAATAGAAGCTGCAGCCGCATCACGCAAAACAGTAACAGAAGTAATGTCGTTTGGGTTAATTGTTCTCAGGTCTACTTCTGTAGGGAAACCATCGAGTACAATTAATGGTTGCTTTACGGCATCAAAAGTAGAAACACCGCGGATGGCGAGTTCTCCGGTTTGCCCGTTATAAACCAGACCTGGAATCTTTCCTTCTAAGCTCTCCAAAAAATTTCCTGTTATCGCTGTGCGCTGCTGATACTCCTTTTCATTAATACTAGATGCCGCTCCTGTTAATTGATCCTTTTTGATCTTTTGATAACCCGTATTGATAGAAACATTAACTTCTTCAAGTTTACTCGTGCTTCGCACCATTCTTATTGATCCCAAATTAGCGCTAGCTTTAACTTCTTTCAATTCATAACCTACATAGGAAATCTCTAGCATTGCATTTTCACCAACTTTAGAAAAATTGAATTCTCCTTTATAATTTGTAATCACAATGCGTGAAGTTCCTTTAATTTTAACGGAAGCACCCACTAGCACTTCTCCGTTTTCGCCCAATACTTTTCCACTGATATCGATTTCTATAAATCGCTCTACAAGCCGCTCAAAAAAAGGTTTTTCCTTTTGTTCAATAAATATGGTTTTGTCGTTTACCGTATATTCAAGCTCCGTTCCATTAATAATCTGATTAATTACATTATTAACTGGTGTATTATTAAACGCTACATCTATTTTTTTTGAAACATCTAGCTTTTTGCTCCTCAGTAAAACATCGTATCCGGTTTGTTTACGGATTTCAAAAAACACTTTTGCAATGGTGATATTCTTCTCTTTGAGCGTTAAATTTTGCCCAAAAGTTGATGCACTAACCTGCATAAGTGTAATGATTAGCAAGAAGGCAGTTAATTTAGCTCGCATGATCCATTTTCGTTTATCAATCTCACTCATCCGCTGAAAAAGCGAATCCTTACTTAATAGTATTTTAAACATGTAGCCATAGGGCTTCCATAAAAAATTAGTATAATTTTTATACATTTGACATTAGTCTGTTATGGCGTTGTGTCGATTTTTAGAAGGATTGAGCACTTCACCAGGTTTAAGAAATTTGTTTAATCAATATTTCTGAATGCAGCTAGAAAGGGCTTCGACCACGAATCGAGGCTCTTTTTTGCATCAAATCACCATACCCTTCAAGGTCCTTGTTTCTGATTTTTCATGTATTTTGGTTGTTTAGGTTTATCAATAGATTTTGCCTTTGTTTATAAGATTCAAACCGTTAGTTGTTAATCACTTTGAAAGGTTTTGTTAAACTGTTGATTAGTGAGTTATTTCTTTAAGCTAATCGTAACCACATCTTTATCAATTTTAAATGTTGCAAGGCCACTACGTTCTAATACATTAACAAGGCTTGATATTGTTTCATACTTGCTAATTGTACCAGAAATGATTTCGCTTTTTAATTTAGGATCTTCATATATTACTTTTACGTTATACCATCTCGCAACACGTTTCATGATACTTTCTAGATTCTCTTTGTTGAACATAAAAAATCCTTCCTTCCAATCCACAAAAAACTGAGCTTCTACATCCACTATTTCCATTTTAGTTGCAGAATTAATTGCTTGTTGGTTTGGCTTTAAAACTTTAATTATCTTATTTTTTCCAGTAATTTTTATCGAACCCTCCAGTAGAGTTGTACGTGTAAGGATTTCGCCAGCATAACTATTAATATTAAACTGTGTTCCTAAGACTTCAACTTCTTGGCGCTCTGTTTTTACAATAAATGGATGTAATTTATCTTTGTTTACATTAAAATACCCTTCACCAGAAAGTTCCACCATTCGTTTTTTCTTTTTTGTAAAAGAAGTTGGATACTTTAAGCTAGATGCTGAATTTAGATACACCACAGTTCCATCGGGTAACCTCACCTGAGTTTGTTCTCCATTTGAGGTTTGTAGGGTATTAAATCCACTGCTAAACGCACTTTCGCGATCATTAATGGTGTATATAATTTGTCCATCAGCAGTTTTAGAAATACTTATCCCTGGTTCATTTGCAAGCACACCTGTTTTCTTGTCTGAGATATAGATTTTTTTTCCATTGGCCAAAGTCAAGATTGCGCCATTTTTACCTGGGCCTTTATCTGCAATTTGTTCAATCCCATTAAAATGGGCTATATTTCTAAAATACCCTATTCCTGCACCAAATATCACCATTATAATAGCCGCAGCAGCAATTCGAGGCCATAATGAAACTCGTTTTGTTGGTTTGATTTTTAACAATATCGCTTCAAACATGCTTTTGTTTAAGCTGTTTAAATCTTTAGCAAATTGCTCGGGGATAAAAATCTCTTTATCCTGATCAGCATTATACCATGCTGCAAATTCCTTTGTTTCTTCTGATGTAATTGATCCATCCTTCCATCTGGAAGCCAAGTGTTTAAAGCGATCTGGCGTATTTAACTTCTCCATATATAAAGGTTTCTATATATAAGTCAGCTAAAAACAAGTTATCCCTTGCTTGTAAAAGGAAATAAATTAAAGAAGTGTTAATAGGAAGGTATTTAGACCTGTTTTGAGCGATTTTATTGCTTTTGTTAAATGGCCTTCAACCGTTTTCTCAGAGATCCCGAGTTTTTCGGCAATTTGCTTTTGGGAATGTCCACCGTCTCTACTCAAAACAAATACAAGTCGGCACTTTTCTGGCAATTCCGCAACGAGTTCGGCAAGTCTATCTTTCAATTCCATAAACGCTAACCATTGTCGAGTAGAATCGTCAATATCAGAAATACGAAGATTATCCAAATAAATTTGATGGTTATTTTTTTTGTCCAACACATTAATTACTCGATATTTTACAGAAACCGCAAGGTAACTGCTTAGTGCTCCCCTAATCTCCAATTGTGTTCTGCGGTTCCAAAGGCTGATAAATATATTTTGTACAATTTCTCGGGCTTCCTCAAGATCGCCGATTTTATTTGCAGCAACAGTAAAGAGCTTCTTCCAGTATCGGTTGTAAATTTCAGTAAAAGCAAGTTCATCGCCAGTTTTTAACAAGCTGATTAATTCTGGCTCTGAAAGTTTACTGTGTCTATTCATACGTTAAAATCCTGTCTCAGGATAATAGTAGACTGATCAAATCTAAAGAAATTATCTCATTATCCTATAGTTATGAGGCTCAAAAGCTTCTTTCCTGTACTAATCGATCAATTTATAACCTTGTCCCCTGATATTCAATATTTCTACATGAGTATCTTTAACAAAGTATTTGCGCAACCTGCTAATGTATACATCCATACTTCGGGCATTAAATATATTATCGTCGCCCCAAAGCTTTAATAATGCAATATTTCTATCTAGTATGCTATTTTTATGTTGTAACAACAGCGCCAATAAATCAGCTTCCCGTTGAGATAATGCAATTGTTGAATTTTCAAACATCAACTCCAACTTTTTGTGGTTAAACTCATAAGGTCCTATCTTATTTGACACTTCCAGTACTGGAGAGTTGGTTATTATGCCTGGAATTTTTCTGCGCATCATGCTTTTTAGCCTAAGTATTAGCTCTTCCATGCTAAATGGCTTTTTCATGTAGTCATCTGCCCCAGCCTCGAATCCCTTTAATACATCTTCTGTTTGAGACTTTGCCGTTAGAAAGATAGCAGGAATAAATTCATCTACTTTGCGGATATCTTGAAGCAAAGAGATGCCATCCTTTCTGGGCATCATAATATCAATGATGCAAATGTCTGGCTTTAGCTGATTGAACATGCTCCAACCCTCAACACCATTCTTAGCAATCTTGATTTCAAAGCCTCTTTTACCAAGTGTTTCAGCAATAATCATTGCCAGAACATCTTCATCCTCAACCAATAGTACTTTAATTTTATCCATAGATAGGGAATTTTAGGATAAAAGTTGTTCCGACACCTTTACTGCTCTTTACGTCGATCTTTCCATTCAAAGCAGCAACAAGCTCCTTAACATAGTTTAGCCCTAGTCCGTATCCCTTTACGTCATGAATATTGCCCGATGGCACCCTATAAAATTTATCAAAGATATAGGGCAAATACTGTTCATCGATCCCTTTTCCATCATCCTTTACTTCCAGTTTCCAATGATGATCTGTTAGTGCAGCAATTATATTAATCTTTACCTGTCCTTCTGTATACTTAATAGCATTGTCTGCCAGATTGGTTAGCACGGTGTGGATAATATACTTATCTGTATTAACATACGCATTAAGAGGCAGATTATATTGGATTGAAACATGATCATGGACAGAAAACTCGGCTATTGTTTTATTAATGAGTGCCAGAAGATCTACCTGTTCTATATTTACTTGTTTATCACCATGCTCATACCTGGTGATATCTAAAAGCCGATCAACATTACTATCTAATTTATCCAAAATAGCAGTATTGATCTCAAGATAGCGAGAAGTTATTTCTGGATCTGAAGATTCACCGAATTTATGAAGAGCCTCGTGGGTCGACTTCAGAATAGAGATCGGGGTACGCAGTTCATGGGCTATATTGCTAAAAAAATCATTCTTCATAGAATCCAATTTCATCTGTCTTCGAATAATGATCCACATATAATAAAGACTAGCAGCAGATAAAAAAATCAATAACAAAGAAATTAAAGCTGGGGCCAAGATTCGCAGCAATAAATATTGACCCTTATTGGTGATATTTACAACAATAACATCGCCATCATTAGAAAAGCTTACAAATACGGCAGCCTTATTAAGGGGTAGTGTTTTTTGTTTCTTGAGCAAAACAAGCTTGAACGAAACATCCAAGTTGTTCTTTTGGAGCTCTCGCTGTAAGAACGAACTTAACACTTCAATTTTCAACGGTTTGCCAAAATTTCGGGCTATTAGCGTAGTAGTTGCCAATTTCATTTGCGCGACATCTGGAGGGGTGTTTTGAGAATTTGGAAACCTAACTATAACTCCCTCTCCTGCTGGGGCTGTTTCGAGCCACCTGTCACGTTCAGCGGGAACTCTCACAACCCCATTGATTTTTGAAAGAGAAGGTGAATCTGTCTTAAAAACAATCTGAGGGCCAATCTCTTTTAACAAATAAGCGCCAATGCTTCGTTCCAATGAAAAAGTTACCGAACTATAAAAATTACGTTCTTCTGCCTTATAAGAATTATATACCCAGTATACCTGAAACACAATAATTCCTGTTATTGTTATAATAGCCAACAACCATACAAAATGCATTCTTTTCCTCATGTAAATTATATTTCTTTCTGTAATGCCGTATTCAGTAATGTAAAGATACCTAATTATAGGCAGCCGAACAGTAGAGTTAACACTAGTTAACACTAGTTAAGACAGGGTTAACATAAACTACAAGCACCACAAAGTAGTTTTGCTTATATCAAAATATAAAATAAATTTAAATTTAAATTCACATGAAAAATTATTTAATGTTAATAACCCTGTGTTTAATAGCTAGCCTTGCTAGCGCCCAGGGAGGAATGCGCAAAGAAGACATATTCCCAAAAAATGCAAAATACTTCGTTAAAGGAGGAGCAGAAATACCTTACGCAAAGATTGATAGTGTTATGCAGTCCTGGGGGGGGAGGTTTCAAATGGAGAAGCGTACAGAAGGCAATGAACAACGCATCTATTTGGTAAAAGTTGACACCTCGAAGATGAACCAACGACAAGAACAAATGGAGCAAAAAAATGAGATGATGGCAAAAGAGACTACGGGAAAAACTGCACCTCCCTTTGAACTAAGTGACATTAATGGAAAAAAATACGCGTTGCAAGATCTGAAAGGAAAAGTGGTTGTACTTAACTTTTGGTTTGCGGCTTGCGTACCATGTCAACATGAAATGCCTGAACTCAATAAATTAAAAGAAAAATACAAGGGCAAGGATGTTGTCTTTCTTGGCATAGGAAATGACAATGCTAAGGAGATTAAGGAATTCTTAAAAACAAATACCTTCAATTACACACTATTGAGTGATGGAAATAAAACAGCCCGTGATTATAAAGTTTCCTCATATCCAACTTCAATAGTAATTGACAAAAGTGGCGTAATCAAATATTCGCAAATTGGCGGAGAGAATATCGCTGAATCTTTAACAAAAGAAATTGATAAACAGCTCTAGTCTAATAAACTACCTTATATTCTACTTCATAAAAAAGGTGTATCATAATCAGAGAACACTAAAAAAGTCTTTTTAAATATTTGAAGTCCAAAAAGAGCAGAAAAAACTATGGTTATCTGCTCTTTTTTTATACCAAAAAAAGCATCCCTAAAGCCATTATTTTCAGAACAAAGACAAAACTCCATGTGGCCAAAACAGAAAATGGCGATCTGCAAACCCTTAATGGCACCATTCACATGCTTGATTATATGGCGCAGAAACCTATGATACTTCATGCGAAAGTCCATATCAAAAAATGTCCAGGCAGCAGCCAGATCATTGTCTTCTACAAGCTTTCCCCTAAACCATTCACAGCTGTGATATGGCTGAAGCTGAATGCACTATGGGCGGGTTTTAAATGTTCGGGATAGTTATTTCAGAAAAATGAAAAATATGGCAAAATGCTCATGGGCAGAACGGCATCCTTTTGATACAAAAGATATAGCGGATTGCACGGCCTTTAAAGCCTTAATCTACATATACGATTAGGACTAGTCCTGATTAGCATCAGCTTCTAAAATACATTGGATAAGATATCACATTGGATATATTCGTTGTCTTATTGTCATAGTAAAGAAAATTCGGTAAATTGTATTATTGAAATAGAGGGTTGAGTCTGATTGAAAATTAACTTACTAAACATTTAAAACAAAAAACATGAAAAAATTATTTTCTCTGGTAGTTCTTTTGGGGTTTTATATTAGTCTGTGTGTTGCCCAGACTACCGCACCTGCACAGTCAGGTTCAGCGAAAAGTAAAAAGGAAACCAAAGCTAAAACTAAAAAAGAAGCAACATCAACTGGTGCAGCGAAATTAAAGAAGGACGGTACGCCTGACAAGCGTTATGCTTCTAAAGCAGGATCAGCGCTTGCAACAAGTAAAACTGCACCAAGTTCCAGTGCCAGCGGTGCGAAACTAAAGAAAGATGGCACCCCTGACAAGCGTTATGCTTCTAAAGCAGAAGCAGCTCCTGCAACAAGTTCAAACGCCAGCGGGACGAAATTAAAGAAAGACGGCACGCCGGATAAACGTTATGCTTCTAAAGCAGAAGCAACTCCTGCAACAAGCAAAGCTGCACCAAGTGGAAATGCCAGCGGTGTGAAACTAAAGAAAGATGGCACCCCTGATAAGCGTTATGCTGGTAAAACAACAGCTCCAGTAGCAAATGAAGTTGCACCAGTTCCAAACACCACAGGTTTGAGACTGAAGAAAGATGGCACGCCGGATAAACGTTACAGTGCCAGCAAAGAAAAAGCAGCACCTGTAGCACAAGCTGAAACGCCAGCGGTTAAAAAGCAAAACGCTCCGAACACAGCTGCTACAAAGAGCTATACACCCACAGTAGACAGAACTTTAGCAGGCCCCAATGGAGAGGAAATAATAACAGGTCCCCGTGGTGGAAAATATTACATCAACAAAAATGGTAATAAAACCTATCTCAAAAAACAATAGTTTAATTTCATTAGCTGATTAATAAAAACTAAAGGCCCCTATCCAGATTGGACAGGGGCCTTTAGTTTGGGTATTCTATTGTTATTAAAGTTGAAGAAAAAGGAGTGCATACGACATGGAGCAGCTCGGATTGGTAGGTGAACAATACCATGCCTTTGGTCATGAGCGCGCTCTTCAGGCTTAAATTCACATACGATTTTCTCTTTAACATCTTCGTCTAATCGCCCCCAAGGTTTCCTGGTTGCAATTTTTGTCTTGTCTTTGCTTTTTGTTGCCATTTTTCTGTTTTTAATGAGAAGCTATAGCAGGACGAGACACATTTTTGCCGAAATACCCATTTTAGTAACTAACCTTGTAGTCTTTTGGAGTTTGTTTTCCAGACCAAGCTTTTTTCGATGTCCAATTTGCAGGAGCATCAGTCCAAAAAGTATTGTCAGCAGGTAATCCCAGTGGCAAAAATGCCAATGTTGCCATATACAGGCTTCCCGTCGACGTGTACAGATCGACAATATCAGGCTGAGCGCCACAAAATCCTAAAACCAGCCAACCCTTATTATCAAAATTATCACATTGATCATACATGCGGTGCATAACGGCCGTTAGACCACACCTTACCTGTGCGGGTGTAATGTTATTCAGTTTTTCCATTAGAGCAGTTTGAGCTAATGCCTGAAAAGCACCTGTACGATAAGTCATTGATCGGCCAAAAACAGGAAAAGTACCATCTGGCGCAATCATACGCTCCAAAAATTCAGAATAACGCGCCATACGTTTTACGGCTAAATCATAATCCTCTTGTGGATACATCTTTTTCACTGTAACTATACCTAATAAATCAACCATCATAGGATGCATCACAAAGGAATTGTAATAATCGACACATAGTTTTGATCCGTCACTGTACCAGCCATCACCGCTATACCATTCGGTTGTTTTTCGTATGGCATAGTCTATTCGCACCGGATCATAATCTGCTCCAACTTTCAATAAAAATCCTTCGGTTATTCCAGAAAATAGTAACCAATTATTAAAAGTTGCTTTCCGGTTGCGCAGGCTTTTAAATTCCTGGATAACTCTTTTCTTTGTTAAAGCATCCAATGGTTCCCACAATGCTTTGGGTGCACGAATAAAAGCATGTGCCATGTAAGCGGCATCTACAATAGGCTGTTGCTGTTTCGAAAAATTCAAATAATCCTTACTGTTAGGATCAACTCCATGGGCGATCCCCTGCAACAATTCTGTTCTTAATTGTTTGCGCATTACACCCTCTTTAGTATTGTCATCTGGTAAAGCAAGCCAAGGCGCAACTCCTGCCATTGTTCGCCCAACAGCTTCTAAATAAGAAACCTCACTGGCAACCATTCCGTATGCTTTACCGTAGTCGGGAAGCGTCTCAAGCGGCATATTCTTTTTTAAAGTTTCTTGAGCTAAATTATGAATCACCGGATAACTCATTTTATAGAGTAATTGACTCCAATATTCACGGTCACTCTTGCCATTACCGGCATCAGTTGTCTCAATCCGCATCTCATTCGTCTTTGTCTGTGCATCAACGCCTGTCGTAAATGCAAGAAAAAACGACATTAACAACGAAAAGCTGCTCAATTTTATTTTTATAGAATAAATCATAGTTTTTAACTTTTATTTGTTCTGTGGAATTATAGTCGATCCTGGTATAGTGAGGCAATTACAAATACCACTTTTTATATCTTAAAAGAGCCTCCAGGTAATAATAATCTGCATAGGTAAGCGGTACATCGATTTCCGTTTTATTTGGCATATGCCCAACGCTGTGTAAAAGTAAAAAACCACCATTTTCACCCAATTTTGCACGGTATTTATCAGATGCCAGTGATCTTAACATCGTTTCGGCAGTGTTGATATAGAGTTTCTTTTCTTTCGCTCCTGTATATTGCCCTAATTCCAAAAGAGCTGAAGCAATCAAAGCCCCTGCAGACGCATCTCTATATTGGGTAGGTGTATTTGGAGCATTATAGTCCCAATATGGGATTTTATCCGCCGGAAGATTTGGATGGTTGATCAAAAAAGCAGCAATTTTCCGGGCCTGGTCCAAATAGTTTTTGTCTTTTGTAAAACGGTACATCATGGTATAACCGTACAGCCCCCATCCCTGACCACGCGCCCAGGCAGAAGAATCTGCCAGTCCCTGCCAGGTTATTTTTTTAATAATCTGGCCTGTTTTCAAATCATAGTCTACCAGGTGATATGAACTATTATCGGCTCTAAAATGTGTTTTTAAAGTAGTATTCGCATGGCTTATTGCTATTTCTTTAAATCTCTTATCACCCCCATTGTCGCTTACCCAGCACAGCATTTCCAGGTTCATCATATTATCGATAATAACAGGGCATTTCAACAACTCATTACTGTCCCAGCTCTGAATCGATTTAATAGATGGGCGATAACGGGTCGCCAATGACATTGCCGAGGTATCGATGGTCGCTTTATCTTCTGCTTTATGAAAAAGGCGATAAGCATTCCCAAAACTGCAATACATCATAAAACCTAAATCATGATTTCCCAGATAATGTTTTTCTTTCTCTAGAATGGCCAGGCGTTTTTCGGCTTCTACCTTTATCTCCGGATTTTTGGTATACTCGTATATATAAAGGAGAGAACCCGGGTAAAAGCCACTGCACCACCACTTTGTATCGCTGGTTACAACCTTGCCAGTGATAGGGTTAAATGTTCTGGGCATCTCACCTGATGCAATATTATGCTTTAATACCCCATACTGCTCTACAGCAAAATGAAATTGCTGGTCGATAAGCACGCTCATTTTTTGCTTTTTTTGTGCAAAAAGCGAACCGCTTGCCATTAATAAAATAAAAATAATTTTTTTCATAGTCTTGGTTTAATCAATGATTTTTTGATATCTCGTCGTTTTAAGTTTCTTCAACAATCATTGTGCAACCACCTCTGGCCAGTAAATCCAGTTTTAACTTAGAAGCCGAAGTTACTTTCATCTTTTCTATCTTCACATGAGTCGGCGTTTTCACTTTTTCTCCTCCATCCGTGTAAATCGTTACCAGATATTTTTTTGATGGATCCAGGAAACCGAACGAAAAGTCGATAGTACGCCTATCATTATTGGTCATACAGCCTACAAACCATTTTGTGCCACTACGGCGTGCAATTGAAATAGATTCTCCTATGCTTCCGCTCAAAACCTTAGTGTCATCCCAAACCGTTGGCAGTTGGTCAAAAAACTCCAGTTCTGGAACATCCAATACATCAGACGGACTATCATACCAATACAAAAACTGTAACGGACTATAAAATACAACAGAAGTCGCCAACTGATGCCCTGGAGTATTTTTTAATAAACGATTTTCATTCATGGTGTTTGGCTTAAACTCCTTTCGGGCAAAATAACATACCGTACAATCTGCCGGACCGCAAAGAAAACGGGTAAAAGGAAGCGAAGTATTATTGTTTGCATCCGGAAATTCTTCATTTCCGCGCACGCCTTCCTGGGTTAGCAGATTAGGATATGTCCGGCTAAAGCCTGTTGGGCGGTATTCATCATGGATATCAACCATCATATTGTATCTGGCACATTTTACCACAGCCTCGTGCAACCAAGTTGTCCACCTGTAACTCCCAACACTAACAAATCCAAATTTAATTCCTGCAATACCCCACGATTTATAAAGCGGGAGGATTTCGTCAAGATGATCGGTAAGCGCCCTTTGGTTGACATATACCCAAACGCCAATACCTTTGGATTTTGCATATTTGGTTACCTCTTCCAGATTCAGATCATTCGCCAGGGAACGATCGGGATCTACATGTTTATAATCTAACGGATCTGAGCCCTTAAGTGTTTCGGCGCCATACCACCCCGCATCAAAATGGATATATTGCAATTTTCGCTTTTCGGCAAAATCAACGGCAGCTTTGGCATCCTTCGTGGTGAGTCCTACACGAATAATCTTTCCCGGTTTGATCCAAGCGGTATTTTTGATTTTTGACTCTGGATTTAAATTCAGGTAAATATCATTATTGGCTAATAAATCAGTAGGTTTTTCGGCAACCATAATTACTTTCCAGGGCATTTCAAGCGTCGCAAATTCCTCTACGGTATCATACATCGAACTGCGGATGATATTTTCTTCACCTTTGTCAACCCTGAATTTGGTCCGGGAAAAGTTCGTTAAAGCAGCTTCTCCCAATGCCCCATAAAGCCCATTGCTAAATTTTAAGGTCAAAGGCCGTTCTGCCTCCTCTTTCCAATCTTTAACTGGCATCAGTTCTACAACCCCTTGTGCCGAATAAGTAAGATAACAAAAAGTCTTTTCAGGAACCCGAAAGGTAGTTTGATCGGCGCTGATTTTCATAAAATCTCCACCTCTACCATATCCTGTTGCATTTTCACGCTCGGCAAACACATATCTAAAAGCGATTCCCTCATTATAGGCACGAACGATAACATGCAATTTGCTGCTTTTCCCTTCTTGCTTCACAAAGAATATGGTTTGATTATAATTATCGTGTATCTCCGAGCGTTCGCCATAAACCGGATTCCAAATCTCATTACTTGTCGTTTTTTCTTCCTTTTCTATAGTAAACCCATTATCCCAGCCGTTTACACCCATATTGGAGTTTAAGATAACCGGAGCTCCTTTATAGGAGATACTATAGATCAATTCACCTTTGGCGGTTGGAGAATCAGCTGTCCGAATACTCAGCTTCAATTTGCCGTTGGGCGAAACAACTGTATAAACATCTGCAGCAAGAGATTGATGTGCAAACAGCGCCATTAGGGCTATTATAAAAAACGTCGTTTTTTTCATTTTTTTTTATTTAAAAATTATTTTCCTTGTAAATCACTACCATTAATCTTATAGACATTTCAAAACAGTTCCGGATCATTAGGTATATAAATACCACTTCTTATACCGTAAGAGCGCTTCGAGATAATAATAATCAGCATGCAAGACTGCGTTTTTTATCCATTTTTAGTTTTTTTTATTATTGAATAAGTGCAGTTATTTTTCTGATAGGTCTGCCTGTGTTATGTCCGGATCTTTTATTTATCAACTCGTTACTACTGTCCTTTTCTTCAATTAAAATTTAAAATTTGCATTATCTCATTTTAACAGGTTATCTTCATTCTTCCTACCAAACTCTTATTTTCTGCTTTCCGGTCTGTAATATCTCAAACGGTCCGGGTGAAGGATTTAGCCTGTTGCGGGCATTCCCTAAATAATCAGCATCAATTTTCAGCGGAGTGCCATCCACATTTTCAAATGGAAGATTTGGAATAACTGCTTTACCCAGTGTCTCTGTTGAGGCCATTTTTCTTTTTTGCTGGAGCAGCCAATTTTTGTCCAGGGCAATTTCCAGGTACATTTTATTCCATTCGGGAATCAGCTTTGCCCCAGCGTCAAAATTTTCATTTACTATAAAATTCTTTTCCACAACGTCTTTAACCGGCATGTTTTTAATCTTTTCTAACACTTCGTCGCTTACATGACCATATTTTATTTCTTTATTACCCAAAATCGCCCTTACTGATCCTTTTGTATAGACATTACCATCGAAGATTACCGGTAGTATATTTTTCTTATAAAGGCTTGCGTCTGCTCCGCTCACAAATAAATTATTAATGAATCGAATATCGCCTGCCGGGTTATCATGCAATGCTTCAACATAAGTGGAATGTGGTTTGTGATAAGGAGTTAAGCGAGGGTCATAAGGTTTAACGTCGATATTACCTGCAAACAGGTTGTGTACAAATGCAACTCCGTTTGAGATCATGAGTAAATTTTCTTTGGAAAGAAAAATATTATTGCTTAGGAGCGTTGGTCCATGATTTACCTCTAAATAAATATCCAGGCCGTTGTCATGCAACAGATTATTTTTTACCTGCGCACCCTGCGCCATCCAGTCGAACCAGATCCCCATATTGGTTTTATAAATATGGTTGTTACGGATCTGCACATCCACTCCACCATGAAATTTAATAGCTCCCATTTCCGCACCACTAAACAATTTTCGTACATGGATATCATGGATCGTATTACCCTCCACAACGCTGAAGGCACAACCCATACTGCCAACAATGCCGGTTTGCTCGCAATAGGCGACCGTATTATTGCGCACCAGATGTCCGCCTACTGTGCCCTTGTTCCATCCAAAATTTAATGCCCTGTTGATCGTACCTACATATCCCTCTGCCGATTCGGTACCTTTATTGTCAAAAGCATCACCATACTTACCTAGCGATATACCCACAGATTTCGAATATTGGACCGTGTTATTTTCAATGATCCAGCCTTTACTCCAGTTGGTACCGATCAATCCCATTTGTTCTGCTGTTGGCGGTGCCCAATTGGTGGCAGCCTGTTCCATCGTAAAGCCACTAACAGTTATGAAATTGATAAACGGTCTGTCCGGGTAAAAAACCTTTTGGCGTACATTGATCTCGACCATTTCTTTATTGGGATTCACGTTTTTAAACTGTGCCCAAATAGTGGTGGTCGTGGAATCAACATCTGCCCACCAGAGCGCATTTTTTTCCTCGGCAGCTTTCATGACATTGTCTCTGGTTAATGCTTCCATCAACCAATCACCATTGAGATACACTGCTCCGGTACGGAACTTGCTCTCTTTGGGCGGCCAATACCAGTCACCATGGATTAAATCCTTGTATGGATTAAATTTTCCGAAGAAGCCATTCGGAATTTTTACCACCCAGGTATCATTCTCTGTTTTTTGCCAGCCCTTTATTACCTCGGATCCTTTGATCTCTACTTTCTCTCCCTTGGCTGCCCGATAGGTAATCCGTTCGGTTTCTGAATTACCACCGCGGGGCGGGGTAATCTGTTCGCGATAAATTCCTGTGTGAACGGTAATTACATCCCCGGGCATGGCTGTATTTGCGGCTGCAGAAATGGTTTTAAATGGCTTGACCAAACTCCCTCCATTTGTATCACTGCCACTTATTGATACGTGATATTCTTTATGGCGGGTTTTACCGGTTTGCCCGAACACACTATAACCCGCCAGGCAAAACAATACAATTTGAAATACTTTTCTCATACAAATAATTTAAATTGTGATTAATCTCAATTGATTTTTTTAAGTTTAATGGCAGATAAACTTGCTTTTTCTCTATCCCCACCTAATAATGATACTGACAAAGTATATTTTCCGGGATGCTCAAACTTCATCCAGCCCATGGGATACCAAGAATAAACTGGAGAAGAATTTTGTTGGTTTTGAACAATCGCCCCTCTGCTGCTTTCAATTTTCCAAACCAAGCGCCCTACTCCCGTATAATTTAATTCAGTTTGATAATAACCAGGCTTTAAAACTTCAACTTCCCACTCTAATTTGCTGTTGGTAGTCCATTTGATGACTTCATTGATATGTTTCCATTCACCAAATTTTTCCATCCATGATTTTCCATTTTTCTCACAGTTTATTGCTGTTCCAAAATCGGCATGAATTGTTGTTTCAATTTGGGGGTCTATACTTTGTATTGAATTTGCCTTTGGGTCGCCGTTGACCGTTATTTCTACCACTGATGCCAGCATTTCTGGGGCTTTTGCTGGCATAAGAATATCTATCCAGCCCTCTTTTTTAGTAAACACCAAAGGTTCATTTTTACCATTGTTTAATAATTTTACAGCAATCACTTCAGACAATAATCCAGGAAGATAAAGATGCCCTGTTACAGGCCAATCATAGACTAAAAGCGAAATTTTATTGCCCTGCACTGTTGCATCACCCCAAGGCAAAGCGTGTTTCCAAGGAGATGCCTTTGCTCCATATATAGTTTGGGGGTATTTTTTGATCCAGGTGCCCGAATTTCGCAATGCCATTGCCGCCTGCTCAGGTATTGTGCCATCCGGTTTAGGACCAACATTTAACATGTAAGTACCTCCTCTGGCTACGGTAGAAAGGGCTCGCATCAAAATTTCTTTGGCACTTTTCCAATTCTGATCATAACCTGCGTAACCCCATGAATCATTTGTAACATCTACAGACTCCCATAATCCTTCTATATTCTGTTTAGGGACTTCCATATCTCCCAGAGTGGTATAGTCACCCATATTATGCCCAACACGTCCGGAAACATAGGCTCCGGGTTGGTTTTTATGTACCAGTTCGACTAATTGCGCTGCATATTTTTTGTCCATATCTCCAGGGGTATCAAACCACACCAGTTCTATAGGACCATATTCAGAAGTGATTTGCTGCACTTGAGGATAACACTTCTCTTTGAAAAAGTCATCAAATGATTTTTTGTTTCCCTGTTCATCAACCTTGGGACCATCATTGCCACCGGGTGCTGTCCAATCCTGATTTTGGGAATAATAAAAACCAAAGCCTAGTCCGGCATTTTTACAAGCCTGGGCAAGTTCAATCATTGGATCCCGCTTAAAGGGAGTAGCATCAACGATATTAAATTTATTGTCTTTAGAATGAAACATCGCAAATCCATCATGGTGTTTACTGGTAACAACAATATATTTCATGCCCGCATCCTTAGCCAATTGCACGATGGCATTTGCATTAAAATTTATCGGATTAAAATCTTTGGCGACATTCCTGTATTCCTGAGGAGAAATGTTTGCCATATTACTGTTCATGATCCATTCAGCAATACCATAATAGGTTTTCCCTTTCCACTCATTGCTTATCTGTGAATATAATCCCCAATGTATAAACATGGCATATTTACCATCCCGAAAAAGCTTACCCCTTTTACTGTTTTTTTCATTGCTGGTGGTCGCTTTACCGTTCCACATTTCATCCATCTTTTTCTTTTCAGGTTCCTGAGCCAGAATCGCTTTTGAGAAAAAAAACAAGACAATCATAACCATTAATCTAAAAATATGGATGTTATTTATTCTTAATTGCTTCATTATCTGCGGTATAAAAAAATGATTTATATTGATTTTTATTTGGCTGTTTTAAAAATTAGAAGATTTAGGCAATACATGCATCTATTTTTTTTCCAATCTTTTATCTATCATTTTGTAGTCCCAGGTATTTTCAAAGATTTTGATTTCGACTTTCTCATATCCGTCTGCGCTTGCTACAAAAAAGCATTTGCCCGGGCGGGAATAATAATCTACTTCCTTAAAAATTGCCTCACCATCTTTAGCTATAGCCTGGTATTCTTTTATAAGGACACGATCTTCATTGTAAACTCTAAGCATAACCGCCCTTGAATTAATTGAATGTACAGTAACACCCTCATTAACAAATCTCACAAAAACATCTACTTTAGGCTTTAGCCAATCGACTACACCACCATTATTCAAAATGACCTCCTCTTGCGGGTTAGTAGTCATTTTTAGGTACCCAATTGTGATGGGCTGCTGACAAATATTTGATTTAATGCCTTTTGACTCTGCTACAACACTAATTAAATCAGCGCTTTTATCTGATTTGACCTCAAAATATCCCTCACCATTTTTAACATTTAATTTCTGGTTGAATTTACCACCCCCTTTGTTAATTATGATTTTTACATTTTGGTCTGAAGCTAACGGATTGTTATTTACATCTTTTAATTCAACCTTAAAACGACAAACACTTATGCCGTCAGCTAAGACGATTTTATTTAAGGATAAAACATCAATTTTACTAATACTACCTGATGATATCAATGTGTCGGAAATACAGCGAACAGTAGAATCTGCAATAATATAAGTGATACCAGTTTGCTTTTCGGAATAAACCGGAATCCTCAATGGAAGGTCAACAGCATTCAATTTAATAGTCTTAGCACCAGATTTGAAATGGCTTGGCCCACTTAGATTTAACGTTATATCATTTAAATTTTTAATTGGTCCGTCATTAAAGTGAATTTTTGATAATTCAAGATAGGTTCCTTCTTTGTTATTGGCCGGTAGGTTGACCTGCTCAAATTTAGCAGTAATGGTTGGGCGCGAATCTAACTTTACCAAAATATTTAAATTATCACCTCCAATATGATCTCTATTATAAGCTATGCTGTCTAGCTCATAATTCAATGAGTTGTTTCGCTCAAAACGGTCATTATTTTTTAATAGTTTCCAGGCTGCATCCTGCTTGATATATATTCTTTGTTCCGCTTTATCAAAGTACCAGCCAGAGACGTTATTATATAGTAATGCAGATTTATTGGCTACTTCATTTAACACCTTACCACTGGCTTCTACTTTAATTGGAGGTAATGATGAATGTACTTTTAATAAATAATATCTGTTTTTAATCATACCATTGTATGTTCCCTGCCTACCATTTGTTTTTATAACAATAAGATCCTGGGACTTATTTACCGTGAAGGTAGTGGCGGCGAATTCATTTTCTTCATATTTATAAGTTACGCCATCATCCTCGTGAAGTGTGTAAGATGTCTGACCATAAGGATAAATTTCTAATCCAACCAATACTAGCGGGTGCTCTCCGGCAAACTGGTTCACAAGTGCAGTTGGTATTATTGCGCCTGCCTTTACCAATAAGCCTCCTCCGGCATAAGATGGCCAGCTAATGCTTTTATTGTTTCCTGTCTCTGCTTGGTAAGTTTCGCCAGTCCAGTAATTGATCCATTGCCCCTTAGGCAAATATGCCTGCGTACTCAATTCCTTACCAACAAATTGTGCTCGATCGGACTCATCTATTACTGATGGCTTAGCGACTACTAACAACCAATCGCCTAGCATAAATTGATTTTGCATTTGATAGGTATTAGTATCTTGTGGGTATTCGAGTACCATTGCTCTCATCATAGGAATGGCATCCGTATGAGACTGCCATAAGGTAGCGTAAAGATATGGGCTAAGCTTTTGTCTCAAGCTGCTGTAAAACCTTTCGGATCTTTCCACTTCTTCCGGAAAACACCAAGGCTCGCGAAAATAAGCCCAAGCATCCATTACAGGAGCTGGCGTAAGAAAACTATAATGCAGCCCTTTTGGCGAAAAATCCCTCATATCTTCACTAACAACAGAATGTCCTGAGAGCCCTGCATTTAACATTCCAGTTCCAGACAAAAAGTCGCCTCCCCATTGATACGGCCACCTTTGTGAAGCTACCGATGCGTTATAGGCATGAAATTGTATGAATGTTCTCTTTCCCGTATATTTTCTATAATAATTAAACGCTGTATTTGAGAATATAGAATTAGCTATGTTGTTTAATTCGGGATGTTTATATACTCCGCTGGATAAATAATTATCACTGGAAACGGCCGGATCATAAGCTTGGCTTGTAATATCTCTTGGATAAGGATCATCTTGCTTAAAACTCTCCACTCCAAGATCCAGAAGCGAAAGACGTTTGGCATACCAATTGTCTAATACGTTTCGTTCAAGGATATTTTTTGTGGGAGCTGTGCCGCTTTCCCATAAATCAAAGTGGAATCCCGTTTTTTTCAAATCGGCAATCATTTTGGCGGGTTCCGGAAATCTTTCAGCACTCCATATCAATTTATTGCCATAAGGATCATTTTCCCATCCTGGCTCTAATCCGATGATATCAATCGGGATATGATGTTTACGAAATTCACTTGCGATTTGAATTACATTTTTTTGAGACTCCATATACCTGCATCTGTATTGCAATCCAATTGCCCAATTAGGTGCCATCATTGGAAATCCTGTGAGCGTAGCATATGTTTTGATTATCTGTTTAAAATTATCGCCGGCAAAGAGATAAAAATCAAGCGAGCCTCCAGAATTTTCCACAAAAAATGACGTCTTTGCATCCTTTCCGGTAAAGTCAAAATTATGGTCCCAAGTATTATTAGAAAAAAAGCCATAATTGTGGGTACTCATAAAAAATGGCACAGTTGCTTCACGCCATCTATAATTTTTTGTCCATTTCAACTTCAACCCACGTGCATCAAATCCTGCTCTCATAAAACCAAATCCGTAAAAATGTTCATCTTCTGCCATTTTAAACATAAGCTTATTGGCTTTTTCAAACTTTGGGTCCCCTTTAATTGTTTCTAGTGACGTCAGAAGATTGCCTTTTGAATCAAACAGTGCGATATTAAATGGTTTCTTATTTATTTTTAACACCATTTTTTTTGTTGAAATTGAGATCAAAGCACCATTATCCCGAAAAGAAAATTCCGAATTAGTGAAATCGTTTTTAACTAATCCTTGATTTATCATAATTGATGGGGCAAAAGCTCCATTAGTTCCGCATTGGAAACGAACTATATCATCTTGTTCAATCGTTATTTTCAATTGTCGGTTATTCGGGCAATGAAGAACAACGGTGTTGTCAATTTTTTTGGATGTAATTACCTTGTCCAAAAAAAATGGAGTTTGGGCATTAACTTGGAAGTGAAAAATATTTATCAGAATGAAAATCTGTATAATTTTTGGGTATTTCATTTTTGTTGCTTTTAGATATAAAAAATAGGCTGTGACATTAAGAGATACCTAAATGGTATCCGCTGGGTGTTGGTAGTAGACATCTTAATTTGTTTTTCGACAAAAAAATTGACGTTAGAAGATTTACTACCTTCTCCTATTTAATAATTTTTCCTTCTATCAGAATTTTACCTATGTAAAGGTTATTCGGTTTGTAGGCTTGAGGATCCTTTGTTATACTTTCTTTATTAGACAAGATTGCACTTTTGTCAAAAGGTTCGCACAAAGACCTCAACACTACCGTATGCTTTTTATTTTCAAGACCATCAATCAAAACATAGTTCATTCTTCTGTAGGTGCAATACCCATCAAAACGATTAACTGTATCTTTAACCGCACCATCTACCTCTACAACAACACGTCCTGCATCAGGTCCCATTATATCGAAGATACCAAAAGCCCGTCCTTTGAAACGGATTGTAATTGTTTCACCTGATTTCTCAGCCTTTCCTATAAACGGAAGAAAATTACTAAACTCAGAAAAAGAAGGATTCTCCTTCGGATCCATCAACTCCCAATTTGAGCTTAACTTTGCATTCTTTATGTCGATCATTTGAGTATCAACATAACAATCTGACATCATTGGCTTTGGAAGCTTGCTTTTGATTAATACACTTGCTTTTGTGGGAATCATTTTCTCAAACGAACGTTTCAGAACATTTTGATAAATAAGATGCCCTGTTTCAGGATAAGGATGAGTGCCATCAGGACTAAATACTTTTACACCGTTCTGTTCCTTTTCGTTAGCTTCCATAATAAGCTGATGATTGTTTATCATCTTTGCTATTTCAAAACCAAAGTTGATACTTGGAATACCGTAACGATTGGCCACCTTCTCCATCTGTAGTGCAGAATTAGGTAACATTCCTTTTTGTTCATCTTCCAATGTATATGTTGAAATAGTGTAAACAAAACAAATATCGGTGTATGGATTTGCCTGCTTAATTTGTCGCACAATTCCTTCCATAGAACGAATGATCCTCGATGATTCTGTTTTCTGATCATTTACTGCAAACTCAACAAATACCAAATCTGGTTTATACTTCAATACCTGTTCCTTGATACGAAATGCCCCAAAGTCAGAACGTGTTCCGTTAATGGCTGCGTTCACCTCTGAAAATGTGGCTTGAGGAAAACGCTCCTTAAACCAATTTAGCGAATGCACACGCCATCCTTCCTGTTTGGTGATACTTCCCCCTAAATAAGCCACTTTTACCGGTCCACCATGCAATGCCTTTGAAAAAAAGTTTGGCAGGCCCGCTCTGACTGAGAACTCATTCCATGTCCTCTTATCTTCTATCCCTTGTGCTCCAGCAAATTCGCTCACTTGCAATAAGCATAGGACTGTTAGTACAATAATTCTTTTCATCCGTATATAATTTGTTTTTTAATGATGATGAAGCCGTCATGAGCAATATTTTTCACAGTTTGTCTATTTTTTAATCGGTGTTCAAGAGCTCGCAAGCTCGGTTCATTTCGCTTCGCGAGTGTCAGCTCACGATGGTTTCATATTAATTTTTTTCTTTACTAATACCTTATATAATCACAGTTCAATTTGTACAACATCGACCAGACTGGTACGCATTGAAGCGGGAAGTTTAACTTGGACCTGCTCATCAGAATAACTGAACTTTAACGATTTGGCTGACCCCAATAACTTCACCTTCTTTGGTTTGCTTGCTGTTTTTAGCGTCAACACGATATCTTTGGCCGGAAGTCTGTCCTTCTCATACATACCATTATCTTTAAATTCGGGAATTGCAAAAAGGTAACGGAAATTGTTATTTGACGTTGCAGGTACCGAAGCTGTTTCACCTGCAGGCAACTGCTTTGTGTTTTTTACTGCTTTTCCATTCGCTTTCATCCAATGTGCTATAACTTTTAAATTCTCATATACAGCCTCCGGCATCGAACCATCAGCTTTAGGGCCAATACTTGGCAAATAATTAACTCCCCAGGCGCGCATGGCAACATATTGCCCCAAAATAAATGCATTGGAACGAAAAGGAAGAGTATTACTGTTATTCCAACTTTCTGTCCAAGTATTACAGAACTCTGCCCAGGTATCACCAGGGTCTTTTGTGGGAGGAGTTCGTTCAAAGGTTATAAAATCGCCTGTACCATGCATGCGGGGATTCATTACAATACCTGGTTGCAAACGTCTTATCTCTTCCTGAGTTAGCACCTTAGAAGGATTATCTATGGCTGCACGGCCGTCAAACCAGAGCAGGTCTATTTTGCCATAGTTCGTGAGCAGTTCCGTTAACTGGCCACGTACCATTGCAGCATAGGCTGCACGGTGTTTGGCAGTTTCTTCGACAGTTGGTTTTGAAGTTCGAGGACTCAGATTTGCGTCCAATTCAGGGAAAGTAGGATTGTGCACTCTTGACTCCTGGAAAAAAAAGTTCTCATAATCCTTGTTAAAATGCCAATCGGGTGGCGAGAAATAAAGCCCAACCTTTAAACCATATTTGCGGCAGGCATTTATAAAAAGTCCCACTAAATCCTTGCCTCCTATAAAGTTTTTAGTGCTAAAATCACCATAAGCACTTGGCCATAGGGCAAATCCCTCGTGGTGCTTGGTGGTCAATACGGCATAGGTAAAACCGGCTTCTTTCGCGGCCTTAATCCATTTTTCAGGATCATAATTTTGAGCATTGAATTCCTTTGCCATCGCCCAGTAGTCATTCGGGGTTATAAAGAAACTTCCACCATTTATTGCTTTGTAATCCCGTTCCTTTACTACCCTTTTAATTTCCAGTGTATCGATTGCCTTCGACCTTAGGCCCCAACCGACTACCATTGGCCAGGATGCACCAATATCTTTTACGGACGATAATCCCCAATGAATAAAAAGTCCTAACCCTGCATCCGGATACCATTGTGCATCAGGATTGCTGGTATGGGTATATGTAGCATTTTTATCTACTATATTTCCAATTTGATCATGCTCCAATTTAACTCGATCGCCCTCTTTTTCTTGTCCAAAAATTTGACATGAAACTATACCCAGTAATAAACAGGTAATAAGCTTTATTCTAATATGTTTATTCATAAATTATTGTTTAGCTGCAGTTATGATTTAATGGTTATAAAAGAGATGTATACCCTATTTGAAAATAACACCTCTTATTTTTAATTTATTTTTGTCATTGTTAAAGTTTTGCCATCGGCACTATTATCTTAACAAAATACATCCCTCAGCAAGTCGGGATACATCAAAATTGGCATCGCTACTTTCCATTTTTTATTCAATACCATTTGCTAAATAGATCAAAAACAAATGCTTCTGAAGTACCGTTATATCCAGTAATATTGATGTTTAATATATCTTTTATAGGAATCGGATAGACTTGTACAGTAACCTTTTCATCCGTATATAATTTGTTTTTAATGATGATGAAGCCGTCATGAGCAATATTTTTCACAGTTTGTCTATTTTTTAATCGGTGTTCAAGAGCTCGCAAGCTCGGTCCATTTCGCTTTATCAGTGTTTGCTCACGATGGTTTCATATTATTTTTTTCTTTACTAATACCTTATATATCACTGTTCAATTTGCACAAATCGACCAATTTGGTCGGCAGGATGCTGGAGGATCTTAACATATATAAGTAAGTTTCGTAATTAAGAAACCGTCCAATTCTTTTCATCAATGTCTCCTTTGTTAAGCATTGTATACAAAACAGGGTAACCTAAGGAACCAGTTTATGATTATCGTTAAAACAACTTTGCTGCTATAGTTGATTTTTTGCCGTTAACAGTTATCGTAATGTTTAAATTACCATTTTCATAATCGTTTGCGGCATTTTCCTCCATGCTTATATCCGGAGCGCTGTTTCCATTATATGGAAAAACCACCGAGATAAAACGCTGTGGCTGTTCAGTAATTTTTGGCTTTTCGTACACAAAAGCTGGCCTTGCCAGTTCTTTGCGGTAAGCATAAGATACTTTCCCTTCCTCCTCCTTTAGAGATACTTTGTCTCTGTTCAAATACTGAATCAGCAAATTGTTCCCATCAGGATAATTGGTATAAACTTTATATTTTCCTTTATCAAAAAAAGGGTTAGAATCTTCTTTTAGCTGGAAATGTATGCCTAGGTTACCCCTGGCTTTACCCATCGCCGCATCAATAATCAGAAAATATTTTTTATCGATAAATAATACGCTGCGACGGTGGTTTAAATCAGGATAGCTTGGGTTGGTATAGGTAAGGATATCAATATTTTTCCCGGTCGCCCATTTGTTAAGCTGTGCTTTGGTAATAACCATGTTTGCATTATCGAGGGTAAGAGTGCTGTGTACACGGGTTTGGCGGTAAGCATTTCTAAGTTTAAGGATCGCGGAATCGCCACCGTAGATATAACAACCGGCATCGGGTGTAAAGTTCCTGCCTTTTACCCAAAGCTCGAACGTACCATTATCAGGCTGCGCATGAAACTCTCCCGGCGGACTCGCCTTTAATACCATAACGGTAGATTTTTTGTCCCAGCCGTTTCTAAACGTATAAAACCCAGAAGTGCTTAATCCTTTGGACAAGTAAGAAGGAATCTTTCCCTCTTTTCCATCGGTTGCAAAATACTTTATCACATCATTCTGAGGAAAAATTTTCGACCAATTAGCAAATTGTTTTATCCTGAGATCTTTATCAACCGGAAACGAATCGCCAAACATTGGATTGTTATAATCCGGAAAAGTATAATTGACAGTGGCCATGATCATCCGTTCTATAATCTGGGTATAGCTTTCAGGAAATTCTTTTTCCAAACCTGCCATTTTTGCGGCCTTATAGGCGCTTAAAAATATCTCTATCGCTGCGACATGATAAACAGGAGAAAGTTCGAACTGAACACCATCTGGATAAATCTGTTTTTTGATTTGTGTATTCAATACCCCGATGCCGTCCCTTCTCCAGCCACCGGCGTTTTTTAACTCTGGGAAGAATGCCCCGGCAAATAGTACGCTTTGTGCCGCAAAAAGCAGATGATTGCCATGTTCAGTACTGTAGGGAAGAATATATCCTGCCTGTTGGTTGTAGCTGCTCAAAAACTCCATTAAAAATGCTGGAGAAAAATTGGGCGAGTTAACAAATAAATTAAATGAACTGGGAAGGCCTAAAACTCTTAGTGATACTTCTAATGGCCGCCAGGCAATCCTATCATTTTCTTTACTGTGGCCGAAAGGATTTTTTCTGACCCAATCCCGGAACTGGAACACCCATTCTTTGGCATATTTCTCATCTCCACTACTGCGGTAGGCCAGCCCCATAGATTGCCACCAGGTGACACGATGCAGTTGCCAGCGAATTTCGTCATCTTTTATTGGCCAATATTGCCAGTCAATATCTTTCCCATAATCAAAAAAACCATATCCGCCATGGGGTTTAAATTTGTGGATCAGGGCATTGTCTGCTTTTTCCTGTTCGGCCGCTTCGATAGGTTTTCCAACAAAAGCAGCTCTGTCGGCCACATTAAATTCGGGGTGTTTTACCGTTGATCTTTTCCGGTAATACTCCAGTAACTCTTTCGCGGCCTCATTATATTTTTTGTCCAATACCGCTTGGTGGACTTTTTCAAGCCCCGGATAATTGAGGTTGATTATATCAAAGCTTTCTTTCTCCAGCGGAGTTTCCTGTGCATTAGCAAACCAAAACACCAGCGACAGAAAGGCCATTATACTTATTTTCTTAAACTTCATTATTGTAGGGCATTAAGCGCTGTAACACCATTTTTTTTTAAAATTTGTCGCTTTAGAAACTTCCTTTGCAACATGAAACCCTTTATCCTTTTAAGTCTGAAATAGTTTATTTATAAATTATTTGTTCTTTATAACTTTGCTATAACAGATTGCGAAAAAATGCATTCTCTAGTGGATAAAGGGATTTCGGATATTATATTTAGAATCTACCTTTCACCCGTTCACGGAGGATAGTTTAAAAGCAACACCCGTTATAAATCGGGTGTTGCTACGCTTATTATTGAAAACCTAAATTCAGATCAGTTTCAACACTAGGTATGGCCCAAACAAAACTTTTATCAGTATAAGGCACGGGTGCGGAAATAACGGGAGCTCTATTTCCATTTCCTACATCCACTTTTAAACCTCTTAAATAATCTATCCTATCGCCCTCACAGAACATCTCAATCAGGCGTTCATCGCCAATCATAGCCTCGGTTATGTTTAGTATTGTTACATAGTTGGGAGACGATTCGTATGTCATGCCTGCAACTGTTGCATTCCAGGCACGTTTTCTAACTATATTCAGATCGCTTGCTGCACCAGCTTTATCCCCAGCCTTAAACCTGCAGATGGAACGAGTGAGATACATTTCGGCCAGCCTGATTATCGGATAGTTTGTATTCCAGGCCAAATTGCTACCTACAGGTGCTCCTCTGAAAGCTTTATTGGCAAAAATAGTACTGTATGTAATTTTGGAATCTGTATAAAACCTTTCGGGATATCGATTTGCAGCAGGAACAGAGGTCGGTTCTCTTACAGCCATCAGTTGAGTGAAGCGTTTGTCCCTCAATGCTTCCATTTTAAATGTTACGTTCACATCTATTTTGGGATTATCCTGCCAACCCAATCTCTTGATAACTGTTGGATCCAAGCTGGCCTCAGTCCAGCCATTCACAAAGGGTCCCCTTAAATTGTTGGATTCGCCCATCAAGTGCAATTGCGGAGCGGTTGTCACATCATAGAGAGGCAAGTACATAATCACCTCTTTGCCACGGCTCAGGGTGTTTTTATTAAAAGCCTCAATGGGATCTTCGCTCAAATTATAATCACCGCCATTTTGCTCAATAACAAAGTCGGTATATCCTTTTGCTTTTTCATATTCACCTTTAGCAAAGTGTGTACGGGCCAACATCGCTGCCGTTGCAAATTTATTTGCCCTGCCAGCCTGGTATGACGGATGCATTTTTCCAGAGATATAGCGCTCCGGCAAAAGTGAATATGCTTTTTCAAAATCCGACTGTATCTGCTCCCATATCTCCTTGGTCGTCCCTACCTTACTATTAATGGCCTCAGTGTAACTATGTGCTTTTTTTGTAAGCAATGGAATCCGTTTTGCATCATTGGCACCACCAGGCACATAAGCATCACAATAAACAGTGGCGAGCATATAATAGGCATATCCCCGCAAAAAATAAAGTTCGCCAGTAACCCGGTCCAAATTGTATTTTTTATCGTCCGCATTTATTGTTGGGTATGGATTTCCGCCATTTTTTTCTAAATATTCAAGCGCATCATTCACAGAACCAATTGTACGGTATGCTACAGTAAAAACATTAGGCAAAAATTGTTTTTGATTTTGTGCATCGCGGTAATAACCCCACCCAAAGCCAGAACTAATACAGGCCACATCATCCCCAACGTCATTTTTATACATATTCCATGCGTTGAAGCCGCTGTTATAGTCGCTTGTTAAAAAAAGAGTATTATACGATCCGATTGCAGCTCTGTCAAAATCAGCAAGCGTTGTCCAAGGACTTTCAACCGGTCTTTCTAATTCAAAAAATGCCTCATTTTTACACGCTGTAAACAGCATCAAAACGGCACATATAAGAAATAATATTTTTTTCATCTTTAAATAATTTATATTGACTTAGCGTCAAKGGATTTATAAATTTATTAATTGTTTAAAATTTAACCGAAACGCCAAAGCTTGCAGCAAACAATTGTGGTAAATCCCAAGAATTAACATAGCCTTGTCCTTCAGGATCCCATCCTGGGTATTTGGTCAGTGTATAAAGGTTTTCGAAACTGGCATAAAGCCTGATATTTTGAACAGATTCCTTCATTTTTGGTGACAGCGGAAGGGAATAACCCAAGGTTACCGATTTTAGTTTTACAAAATCGCCTTTGTAAAGGTATTGAGAGGTGAGGGCACGTGAGTCACCAAAAGCTTTGGTAACACCGTTTACGTCTTTGTAAGCATTACCTTTCCATAACACACGCATATACTTGGCATCATCCCCTGGATTTTTCCAGTAATTCTCATAAAAATCAACAGGTAACCCGATAGCGTTTCCACTCAAACCTGAGCCGGTTAAATTTCTATGATACAGATCATAAATATAATTGCCACCTGAGAAAGAAATTAAAAAGTTCAAATCGAATCCTTTGTAGTTAAACTGGTTAGAAAGACCTCCGTAGTATTTTGGGATTTCATTTTTGTTTTCCATATGGAAATAGTTAGCACCTACGTTAGGCACATTAGCGTCCAAGAGCACCTCATTCCCATTGGCATCTTTCAGCCTCCTTGTTTCACCTGTTTGGGCATAATAAGCCTTATCAAGAGCATATATTTTAGGTAATCCCGTTTGAGCGTCAAGTCCTGCATAATCAGCAAGGTAATAATCACGTATACCGGTACCTACTTTTGTGATATAAGCTGAACTCACCATTCCTGTCCCTTTTGAATCGATTTGCGGAGTTAGTTTCTTAACCTCGTTATGATTGAATCCTATATTGAATGTTGTTTGCCATCTAAAATCCTTGGTATTGAAATTAACAGAAGTTAAGGAAAGCTCAACCCCATCGTTTACCAAATCACCGATATTATTCCAAAGTATTCCTGAGCTTATTCCTGCTGAAGGCGGTAAAGCTACTGAAAGAAGCAGGTTTTTAACATATTTGTTGTAGTAAGCGAGCGATCCGTTTATACGGTTATTAAAGAAACCAAAATCAACTCCAAGATCAAAACTATTAGTTGTTTCCCAGGTTAGATTAGTTATCCCCAGGGTATTGAGGCGAGTTCCGTTAGTAGCTGTAATATCACTACCACCATACGCCAAAGCGGTGGTATATCCATTCCCATCCAATTTCGAAGGAATATTTGAATTACCCGTTTCACCGTAGCTTCCTCTTATTTTTAGGAAATTTTTTCTTCCAAAATCACCCATAAATGATTCGTCACTAAGAATCCATCCTGCAGAAAATGCCTTAAAAGTACCCCATCTATAATTAGGGGTAAATACTGAAGCTCCATCTCTTCTAAAACTAAATCCTAACAAATATTTGTCTTTGAATTTATAGTTGGCGCGCCCAAAATAACCCAGACGGTAATTTTCATTACCCAATGTGGATGACATAATTGTTTTTTGATTTGGCGTTCCCAATTCCTGATAGCTTCCCACTAAATCTTTTCCTTCCATAGTTCGATACCACCCGGTTGTTTTTTGATTTTCCACACCTCCAACAAGATTTAAATTATGGTCGCCAAATTGTTTATTATAAGTCAAGAAGAAATTAAAATTTGTGGTTTTAATTGTATTCGCATAATCCGACGCATAAGAATATCCATCAGGACGGATAAGGAGTGATTCCCAATGGTTTGAATTGGCCTGCTGAAAATCCAAAGATGCTTCTGTACGAGCTGATAGTCCTTTTACAAAGGGAATATGATATTCTCCATAAACCCCAACCAATGCACGATAAAGATTAAGGTCTGTCAGATTATTTGCCAGGTCGTTTGTTGCAGCCGGGTTACTTCCAGATTTTGGATTTAAATATAAGTTCGGATTGGTCAAACTATAAACAGGTAGCATCGGTGTTGCCATAATTTGACTGAACGATCCGCCACTGTTAGTCTTATTTGATACGCTCAGATTGAGTTTTACACCTGTCTCGAAATTGCTCATTGGCTTGAGATCTACATTCGTCCTTATTCCGTAACGTTCAAGCTGATCATTTTTCATCACCCCCTCATCCTTTCTGTAATTTCCGGATATAAAATATTTGGTATTTTTATCTCCTCCGACCACAGAGAGATTGGCATTACGAAATAATCCAGTTCTCATTAGTTCTTTCTTCCAATCTGTATTGGTAGCCAATACCTGATCTCTGGTAAGTTTCTCCGTGATGTTCGTCATTACTGGGTAGTAGTCCGTTTCCAGGTCATATGGTCCCAAACCATTCGCTGCTTTCGAATTATCCAGGATTTCAAAAAGTTGTTTGGTATTAACAGTTTCAACCTTTTGGAAAGGCAAATCGGAAATTCCTGTACTAGGATCAAAATTTATTGAAATCTTCCCTGCAACTCCAGACTTTGTCGTAATAATAACAACACCATTCGACCCTCTGGAACCATAAATAGAAGTTGCAGCGGCATCTTTTAACACCTCAACTGACTCGATATCTTGTTGATTAACAAGAGACATATCACCTATTACCGGAACACCATCGATGATGTAAAGAGGAGATGTACCAGCACTAATTGAACTTAATCCACGGATTAAGACATTTACAGGAGCACCTAACTTGCCTGATGTTGCTTGAACACTCACTCCTGAGGCCTGTCCCTGTAAAAGTGACAATACATTTGTAGAGTTACCTGTTGTTTTAAAAGCTTCTGCCTTTATCGTAGAAATACTACCAATCACATCTCTTTTTTTCTGTGTACCGTAGCCCACCACAACAACATCATTCAATTTAGCATCGGTTTGCTTTAAGGCAATATTTCCCAGATCCTTGCCGGCCTTTATTTCTGCACTCACATACCCTATAAAAGAAACCTCTAGCAATGCGTCCTCATCAACTCCTTTCAATTGAAAGTTCCCGCCATTATCGGTAATCACAGCCTTTGTAGTACCTTTTACTTTCACAGATGCACCGGGAAGCGGTTTCCCTTCAGCGTCTACAACCCTACCAGAAATGTCAATGACCATATTGACAGCCTGATCAGGCTCAATCAGGATCTTTTTGGATTTTCTGACAATGATTGTTTTATTTTCGATTTCATAAGTCAAAGACTGATTTTCGAAAGACTTTTTCAAAACATCATTTAAAGGTGCTTTGTTGAAATCGAGGTCAATTTTTTTGAAATTTCCGGCCTCAATACCAACCCAGAGCACATTATAGCCAGTTTGCTTGGTAATTACCTTAAAAAGCTGTTCCAGGGAAACATTTTTCTGCTTTATGGTTATTTTCTGTGCAAAACCTGTTGCACTTACCTGCATAATAGTCACTATTAATAAAACGCTCGTCAGTTTCATAGTCAACAGGATTTTTGGCAATAGCCGATTAGGCCAACATACATTATTGGTGTAATTTTTATACATTTGGATTTCTGTTTAGATTAAAAAAGGAATTCAACACTCATTTTCGGTTTAATCAGACATGCTAATCTGGGGCGCTTGCTACGCTCCAGATTTTTTTATATGATTACCGTTTTAGTTTCCGCTAAGGCACATTTCTGGGTTTTCTCATGGTTGGTTAGTTTGAGTTTATATTTGGTTAGTTAACAAGGCTCCTTATAGATAGCGCCTTGAGTTTATTTTTTATTACCGACAATTACCGTTCGGCCCTTAATTGTAAATTGTAGCCCCCCTGTTTTTTCGAATAAAGCCAAAACTTCTGAAACTTTATCGAACTTGGATATGCTTCCTCCTACAGGCAAGCGTTCAAGATTCTGGTCCTGATACTCTACCTCTACATCATACCACCTGGCTATTTTATTCAGGGCGGTCATCAACAGTTCATTTTCAAAAACAAAGCGGCCGTTTTTCCAGGCTACACTACTCTCGGTATCAACCGCATTAACTGTTAAAGTGCCTGTTTTGGCTGACACCCCCTCTTCGCCCGGTTTGAGTAAAACCCTGTGGTTGATCTTTACAGAACCTTCCAGCAAGGTCGTTTTTGTAACCTCTTCATCAGAATAGCTGTTGAGGTTAAAGTGTGTACCCAGTACCTCCACCTCTTGTCGATCCGTTTTCACGATAAAAGGGTGAATTTTATCCTTTGCCACCTCAAAATAAGCTTCTCCACTTAGTTCCACCATGCGTTCACCTGTCCCGCTAAAAGAACTGGGATATTTTAATGATGTAGCCGCATTTAGCCAAACCCTGGTGCCATCAGGTAAACTTACCTGATACTGTTCTCCTTTCGCAGTCGAAAGAGAATTCATTTGATGGCTATCCTGTCCATTTTGAGCTTTTACTTCATAAACCAGCATCCCATCTGCCGCTTTGGTAATTACAACTCCTGCTTCTTTGGCAAGCTCCCCGTTTGCTGCTGCCGACAAAACAATTTTTTTCCCGTTTGCCAGTGTTAAGGTAGCTTTATTGCTCCCAGGTTTAATTTCACTTCGTTTAGCTAAAGCTGAGGGTACCGATAAGGGTTTGGGATTTCTTAAGTGATATACTCCAATTGTAGTGATCAGCAGTATAATCGATGCAGCAGCAATGTATATCCAAAGTGGTCTGATCTTTTTATTTGTATTATTTCCAGGTCTTTCAACAAATTTCAACCGCTGTTTTGCCGAAATCAAAGCCAAGTCCACATCTACAGAATTATAGATCCGGCCTTGATTTTCCAGACTGGCCTCATCAAAAATACTTTCAAATATCTCCTTATGCTCTTGCGAGGCATTGATCCATTGCTCCAATTCCTCCAGCTCACCATCGTTGAGTTCATTAAAAAGATACCCACAGATTAGCGCTGCTATGCGGCTACTGAAATTTACATTTGGAAGTCCCATCGTTAATATATTTGGCTCAATTATCTCTATAACCGGATGCCTATTGAATTTGTCCAAAAGATTTTAATTTTTTTTTAGGAAGCCTGTCAAATGCATATTTCATATCACTTTTCAGATGTTTTTTTGGGTAAAAAACACGAGAGCAACCTTTGAGGAGGGCTTGTTATCCGCCAGGCCCGGCACGCTGGGTAGATTTACATATTATGAATATGGATTTGCTTTTTAGAATATTTGCCTGGCATGCTTAAAAGGAGCTTAATGCCGGACTCCTGTAAATAGAATAACCGCAATAAGCAGGTATTCGCTATTGGGCAATTTTTGCCTTAATAAATTAAGCCCCCTCATCTTTTGGCTGTTTACTGTACTGATGGTAATCCCTAGTTCTTCCGAAATTTCTTTTGGTTTTTTATCCTCCCTAAAGGTCATATAAATAACTTTACGGCATTGTTCTGGTAAAGTATCTACACATGCAAAAATCCGGCTGATCACCTCAGCATGAATGATATCCTTCAGGGCAGTTTGGTCTTCGATGAGCTCATTCGAACCTATTGAAGATTCATATTTGGCCTTTACCTTCTCTTTTTCTAATTGCTTGAAACATGCATTACGGACACAGGTATAAAGAAATGCTTTAATTTTGAAAATACTATCAAAATCGGCCCTGCGATTCCATGCCGTAACAAGGCTTTCCTGTGCAAAATCTTGTCCCATACCCGGCTGAGACAGGACGCGGCTGGCATAAACACACAATAAAGGATAATAGCAGGTAAAAATCTGATCAAAGGCTTGCTCACTCCCGTTCTGAAACTCATGTAATAGCACGGGATTGTCCTCAATATCCTTAGATTTGATTGATTTCCGTTTATTTGCAATATACCTCATAATTTGTATGCACATATATACATATTATCTCGATATGATCAAACTATTTTTAATAAATAACCTGCTGTTTATCATTTGCGGCAGATAAGACTTGTCTAAATACGAATTTCAGTCTGAACTTTCTCAATTAGTTTGTAATAGCAAACCACCGTCTATTCCTTATGCCAGTGCGTAAACTGCTTCCAAAAAAATTGTTCATAAATACTGCTCAGCAGCAAAATGAAATGAGCCTATTTTATACATTTCCAGGGCAACCTTATTTTCTAAACGTCTGTTTGTTTATATCCAGCTCCTTTATTTTATCGTAATATTTTTCCGATTCAATCTCATTCCCTAAGCCACTATAACCCAATGCCATTACATAATAGCAATGTACCTTGTTGCGATCATTTAGATCATCGTCCCAAATGGCCAAATCTGGAAGAGAAACAGCAAAATAGTCGATTTTAGATTCTTCAAAAAGATATTTTTCGCCGTGCGCAATAAGTCTGTTAAAACGGCTGCGGGCTTTTTCTTCATTGCCCAGTTCACGCCAGGCAAGTCCCTGATAGAAAATTTTATCAGGCTGTTGATCATTATAGAAAAAGGCCTGAGTGGGTTCCGAAGCCCCCAATGTAGCCTTTACGAAATGTATTTGGGCATTCTCTTGGTCACCAAGGCCTTTATAGGCCAAGCCTTTATAATAATCTATTTCATTCTCTTGGGCATTGGTTAATTTTCCTTCTCCCAGGTTATGTGGATATACATCTGTTTCTTTCAATAACCCTATCGCTTCATTAAAACGTTTTTCATTAATAGCCTTTTTTGCCAGTTCAACCCTGCAAAAAATGTACTGACCTGTAACTTTTCCTTCCCCACCTTCCCAGGGGTGGAATTTTCGCTGAGCAATCAGGTATTTAGCAATTTCATATTCGCCGACCTGGTTATGTAAAGTAATACGCTCAATGCACAGATCATCCCGTTCTTCAACCAAATCCAGATGTCTGATCAGCATCTCTAAACGTTTGGCGGGCGCAACAGCCATTTTTTTGTACAACTGATCCAATTCCATAAATATTCTGGAATCCGTTTTATCCAGTTCAAATGCTTTTTCAAGTAATTCCTTAGCCAAAACCTTATCCCCTCGTTTGTTAAAATATGCCAGTGCTAAATTTCTCAACAGGGTCGGAAACTGGTCATCGGTACTTCTAGAAATCTCCCAACATTCGATTGCTTCTTCATATTGGCGGAAAGCGTACCAAAAATTACCTAGATAATACGACGCCCTGCCGTCACGTGGATTCAGTGAAATGGCATCTTTAAGAATACTTACTTCCTCAATTCTGTTGGGGAAACATTTTTCCGGGGACAATTGAGCCGCTTTTTCATAACATTCAATCGCTTTTGATCGATTTCCACCCATAGACGCAAAATAGCCTAAAGTATAGCAGACCATCGGATAATTCTCTCTTCCGGCGTTGAGGCAGCCCTGCAATAATTCGCTTGCCTCTTGATATAATCCTGCTCCGGCAAAATCGAGTGCATATTCGATGTAACCGTGGGACCATCCACGCATGATGGTTTTCATTTCATCAAGGATGGCTTTGTCATTGGTCAATAAATATTTCTCAAAACGGCATCCCATATTAAAGCTGTCAATTTTAAGGGAATCCTCAATCCAGGCCAATGCTTCTGTGTCTCTTTCTAATTTTCTCAAAACAGAAGCCTTCAACTGACGGGCTTTATGATTGTGCCAGTTACGGATAAGGCAAGATTCGATCCGTTCCAAAGCTTCGCCCCATTCGCCCCTTATACTGTCTATTTGCGCCAGAAGGTAAAAAGAAGCATCCTGCCATGCCGCATTCCATGTTGCCTTAAAAAGTGTCGTATAAGCCTCCTCATTCTTGTTCTGCATCTTCAAACAAAGTCCCAGATTATAGTAGGGTTCCCCATCGTAGGGATTGGGATTGCGTTCGGTCAATGTTTCTAGTGCAGTTCTGAAATAGCCTTCCGCTTTTTCAAACTGTCCTCTTCTCATCATCAGTACACCAACAGCATTATTGCACCGCACATCTTTCGGCGCTCTTTTTAAGGCTTCAAAATAATAATCCAATGGGTTATAAGTGGCATGACGGTATTGTTCCAAATGCAGTCCGGTGAGAAACAACTGCTCAATTGATGTAATATCCGCAGGATCCAAAGCTGCTTTTGCAGGATCCGGAATGGGTTTTATTTCGGCTTTTTCTTCCTGATATTGTACTAAAACAGCCCCTTTAGCCGAATAAACGGTAAAAATTAATTCTTCGGATCTTGATTTTTCAACAGAAATACTTTTTTTGTATGGATTTGATGGAGAACAGGAAATAACTTCTTCATATAGAATCCCGTTTTTGTCTTTTAATTCCACTTTTAAATCTTCAAAAAGACTTGTCGTATAGAGAATCAGAACAGCCTTATCCCCCTCCAATTCAACATTGATAATGGCATCTTTGGTGGCATTCTTTACATAACCCACTTCAGAATAGGGCATAAAATACTGCGTCCATGATTTTTCTTCATAAGCTTGCAACCAGGAGAAATCGGGTTGATTATCCGTAAAAACTCCGGTCATCAATTCAATGTACGGACCGTCCACATCAGTCAGGTTCCTGTCCCAGGCTCGTCCAAAATCGCCGTGCCCCCATGTCCACTGTTTTTTCCCGGGGGAAACATGGTGGTTTGCAACATGCAATAAACCAGCCTGAACGCCATCTTCATAACCTCCGACAAAATTGTATTTAGACTGCACCGCCATATAAGATGTTGGGACCGGAATGTTTTTGTATTTTGAAATATCGACACCCGCCGAATAATCCTGCTTATAATACTCACCGGTTGCGATCGGAAATTTGGAGACATCTCTCTTTCCGTGGTCAAAAACGGCATGCACATCCGGTGGAAAAACCGATTTGTAACCATCATTTACAACTACCGCAGGATTCGCCCACCATAGGAAGGTTTGCGGGAGAGCGGTTCTGTTGTAAACTTTCACTTTGATTTCAAGAAAAGCCTTGTCAGGATGCAACGTAAACCCCTGCATTCCCTTTGTTCTGAACATTCTTTCTACTTCGTTGCACCAAACTGTTTTGCTCCCATCGTTGTTTTCTTCGATAAGAAAATCCACAGGGAGAAAAGTACTTGGCCGGTGGTGCTGAGGCCAATTAAACTCTATCCCACCTGAAATCCAAGGCCCCGTAAGTCCTACAAGTGCTGGTTTGACCACCTGGTTGTAATACACAAAATGGCGTTGTTTCACCTTGTCGTATGCCATATGAACCCTTCCTCCAAGCTCTGGCAAAATCATTATTTTAATGTATTTATTCTCTAAAAATACAGTATGGTATGATTTGTCTATTTTTTCATCCGAAATCTTCTCTACAACCGGATAAGGATATACCGCGCCCGAACTTCCTTGATAAATGCGTTTCTCCAGAAAAATAGGGTTTTTCTCTTCTTCACCTATTTGGTAAGTTGGCAATAATATATCTTCTTCCCAAACACGTACTACTCCATTTTCACTAACAGTAGATTGTATCAGGTAAGCGGTAATTTTTTCGTCTTGAAAAGTTTCAGCGGTATTCAATTCTGTCGAGTTAGAATTTATCATCTTCAATACTATTATTTGTTAATTCGTTTCAATTTTTTCTGAGATTCCTTTGGTTTCAACCATTCTTCTGTCGAAAATATAGCGGTACCCAACTGATCAAAATCCCAATAGCGTATTTTTCTAAAAAAAAGTCTGATCTCATCTGCCTGTCGCATTTTATCGGTAAGATTATGATCTTTTTGGCCTAACCTTTTATAGATGTATTTTTTCTGGGATTGCGATTATCAATGTGGCATAAAATTATTCTCCAGTTGTTCAAGGGTCTTTCCCTTGGTCTCCCTTACCTTAAGTTTTACAAACAGCCAACCAGCAAAACAGATGGCAGAATAAAAGTAAAACGGGCCATAAGTACCGATGAGTTTTGCCAGTATAGGAAAAGTAAAGACCAGTATAAAATAGGCCGTCCAGAGGCTTACTATCGATATCGAAGAAGCAATTCCCCTAATATTGTTGGGGAATATTTCGGATATAAGCACCCAGGTAACCGGAGCAAGGGATGTTGCATAAAGTGCGATGGCCAAAAGCACAAATATAGATATGAGATTGGGATCGGCTTTGATATTGAGAAAATAAGCAATGGCCAGATAAGCAAAAGCAAGTCCCATAGAACCAATAAGCATCAGCGGCCTTCTTCCTAATCTATCTACCTGCCACATCGCCAGCAAGGTAAAGCAGAGATTGACTATGCCAATTGCAACAGTTTCAAAAAGCTGCCTATCCAGATTTGCGCCGACCGCTTCAAAAATTGTAGAGGTATAATTGAATACAACATTTATTCCACACAACTGCTGAAATACAGCTAGGGTTATTCCGATCAAAAGCGCAGGACGAACACTTTTATTAAATACAGCCTTTAGACCTGTGGGCCTTGAATTTTCAATTGATTTATTGACTTCATTGATCGTATTCGCCGCAAACCCATCCTTGCCTATTTTAATAAGTGTTGCACGCGCTTTTTCAATATATCCTTTTTGAATCTGCCACCTTGGGCTTTCTGGTAAAAAAGTCACGCCAATAAAAAACAATGTGGAGGGCAATACCCCCAGACCGAACATCCAGCGCCAAGCCTCAGGCCCGGTATCGGCCAGAAAATAGTTGACTAGGTTGGTGAGCAGAATACCTAGCACGATCGTAAACTGGTTAATTGCGACATTTCTTCCCCGTATCGCAGCTGGGGAAATTTCTGCAATATATAAAGGGCTTAAAATGGAAGCCATGCCAACCCCGATACCTGCACAGAACCTCATCAGTATGAAAGCTGACAGCGAACTGCTCAAGGCCATACCTACAGAAGAGGCAGCAAAAATCAATGCAGATAACATCAGTCCGGGTTTCCTGCCAAAAACATCTGCACCTTTGCCTGCAACCAGGCAGCCTACGATACAGCCAAGGGCAAGAGAGCCGGTCAAAAACCCTTCCCACCACTCGTTAAGCCCAAATTCGTTTCTTAAAAAAGGCAATGCACCTGAAATAACTGCGAAATCAAAGCCAAACAGATAACCTCCAAGGGCAGATATGAATGAGATAAACAGGATATACCTTGTATTGAAGGAAATGTTTTGGTTTTCCATTTTATTAGTATTATTTGGTTAGAATAAGATATGGTACAATTTTATAGAATATTACTCCGCAAGCGGATGGACATTCAACCGAATATGATGGATAAAATTATGATGCAGTGAAAATAGATCCCGCGCTTAGAGTATCTAGACACAGACATTTGCTAACGTAATTACATTTTCTTACTATTGCCGAATGAAATCTCTTGGGGAAAATTTTAAAAAGGATGGTTTTGAAGGTCAGCGTGCTATCGTCATCCCAAGAACCATTCTACAAAAATTCTGTGTAGCCAATAAACTCATCAACAAATGTTTTATAACCGATATCGGCTATTATCCTAAGGCCAGATTGCATTTTCGGGAAAGAACTCACGGTGCTGAACAGAATATACTGATATATTGCATTGACGGAAAAGGAACCATTAAAATCAACAAAACCTTTTATGAAATCAGCAGCGGAGATTTTCTTTTTATCCCACGGGGACAGGCCCATTCTTACAAAACCGATCCTGAGAATCCCTGGACCATTTATTGGTGTCACTTTAAAGGCGAGCAGGCGGATGAGATCATTGAACTTGCAGCCAGAAAATATGGTTCCCCAAAAAGTTATGTTTCTTTCTCCGATGATCGCATAAACCTATTTGATTCCCTATATCAAACCCTTGAGAGTGGATATGGTTTCGATAACCTAAGCTATGTAAATTTGAGGTTCCCTCAATTTTTGTCCTCATTTTTATTCGTTGATAAGTTCGAACAGTCTCCGAAAACGGCAAGCGAGGACCTCATCGAACTCTCGTTCCGATATATGCAGGACAACCTGGATAGAATATTAACGCTGGAGATGATAGCAGAAAACGTAAATATCTCTGCAAGTCACTTCTCAGCAATCTTTAAAAAACGCACGGGCTTTCCTCCGATAGAATATCTGAATCATCTAAAAATCCAAAAGGCCTGTCAGTTCTTACAGTTTACAGACCTAAGGATCAAAGAGATCGCCTTTAAAATCGGATTAGAAGATCAATATTACTTTTCCCGTTTGTTCAACAAGGTTATGGGAATTTCTCCCACCCAATATCGTGAGCAGCGTGGGGCACCTAAATAAGATAGGGAAGATATTTTAGCCGATTAAATAATAAACGGCGAGGGCAATCGGTAGTTCATAAAAAAATTGTCACAAATACGTTCAAAGCACTTACACACGGCCAGGAACCGGTAAGGCTATAGCGAAAACATGTAGATATGTTGAGTACATCGAAAACTTCCGACAAATCATTATTATGATAAAAAAAGAAGGAACAGAAAAGTTATTGACACCTGAAGAAGTCATCAGACAGGCTGATCTTGAGGAGCGCATTGAAATCATCGAGGAAGTAAAATACGCCGATGATCGCAAAAACGGATCAAGCGAAAAGTTGGGGGGAAGTGATTTTTAAGCATATATTTTTGACAGCCTGAATAGGAAGAATTTGATATCCCTGGTAAAACCTTAGTGTGTTGCCCCCATCTCGCCTAAAATAATTTCAGTATAATACCTTAATTTCCAGTTAAATCACAAAGGAGATAAAAATGTTGGAATGGGGTCAAATAAATTGGTTTGTACAGACTATCCTTATAATTCTTTTTTAGCTACAACACCTTCAAGATTACTTTTAACTGATACAACTGTAGAAAGATGTTTTGAAACAATATCCTGAATTTGAGTAACAATTTCAGATTTCTCATCAATAATATTGTTAATTTCAGATGCATCAATTGCAAGATTGAACAATTGTAGCTTTTCTAATTTTTCAAGTTTTTCAGGATATCCAATAGGGTTATTTTTGTAATAATACAGCTTGTAATCGCCTACTCTAGCAGCAAACAGCTTAGTACCATGATAGAAAAACATTTCATTTCTTGGATTACTGTTTTCTCCTTTTAATACTGGAGATAAATCATATCCATCTGTTTTTAGATTTTCAGGAAGTTGAATGTGGGCAAGGCTGCTAATTGTAGGCAATAAATCTAAAGTGCTGCCAATCTTAACTTCTACTTTTGGTTTCAAGTTATTTGGAGACCATATGATAAAAGGCACACGAGTTCCTCCATCATAACTTGTTCCTTTTGCTCCATATAATATCCCTGATGATCCTCCGTGATCTTTATATAGTTTCCAAGGCCCATTGTCAGACGTAAAGATCACATAAGTGTTTTCATCTAAATGTTGCTCCTTAAGCGTTTTTATAATTTGACCTACACTCCAATCTAATTCCTCAATTACATCTCCATACTTCCCACCTTTACTTTTACCCACAAATTCCTTTGATGTAAAAAGAGGAATATGTGGCATTGAATGAGCTAAATACAAAAAGAAAGGTTTGTCTTTATTTTTCTTTATAAATGCAATTGATTCTTCAGTATATCGCTTTGTAATTGTTTCCTGATTAGCAGGCCGTTCAATGATTTCTTTGTTTCTAATCAGCGGAACATTGAAATCTTTAAAATCCGGATTAAAATAATTTTCGAATTCATAATTTTTTATACGATCCATATCATTTGAGTATGGAATTCCAAAATAATAATCGAATCCATTGTCAAGAGGTGTATAAGGCGCTAAATGTCCCAAATGCCATTTACCAATTGCCGCCGTTTGATAAGATGCAGTCTTTAACAATTCGGCTATTGTGGTTTCAGACTCAGGTAACCCTCCCGATGAATTAGGGAATAAAACACGGCGGGTATCGCTTTCCATCCCAATTCTTACGGGAAGCCTTCCCGTTAATAGTGCTGCTCTTGAAGGTGTACAAACATTGGCCGCAACATAATAATTTGTCCATTTTTGGCCTTCAGTGGCTAATCTGTCTAAATTGGGTGTTAAAATTGAAGGGTTTCCAAATGTTCCCAAATCTCCATACCCTAAATCATCGGTAAGAATGATTATAAAATTAGGCTTACTGCTACTTTTTTTCTGGCTGTGTACTAAATTTATTGTCAGTAAAAATGCGCCTATAAAAATTACCATTTTTTTCATAAAATCTTCTATTTATTATCTTGTATCCGGAGGTTTTTCTTCCCTTAATTTATTTTTTGTATTTTAATTCACTAATGTCCGATAAAAAAAAGAAAATTAGTACAAAAAGGAAAGCGCGAAAAGTGTTGCTTAAAAAGTGGATCATTAATATTTCGGATGGTTAATAAATAAATTCGCGAAGAGTCACTCTACGCCACGATCCAACTGGCATAAGTAGTTTACACTTTTTGTCCCGAAACCTATTTTTTCTTTGCCTATCAATTTAGCCAATTCTGGCACATCTTGTTGAATATTACATTTCAAAATAGTAGCTAATTGTTCCAAACGGTAGCATGGTTTGATCAGCCTTTATTTCTGCACCACGCTTTTCATTCGCCAAGCATGAATACAGTTTTTTAGGTCTACCATTGGTCCATTTCAAATCAACACCTTCGGGTTTATCCGACACAGAACGAAGTCTCAAGATCATCCCCTTTCCATCATCACCTTGTTTTAACATCGTAACAAATACTTTCGGATTTCCAATATTAACCCAGCTTTTCGCCACTTGCTTTCCTTCAACCGGCACTGCAAGTAAGGGACGGTTTTGTTCCATCCCAAAGCGATTTGCAGCCACAGCATCATATGGCCCGTGCGGAAAAACCCCATAATGCATATCAATAATCCCCCCTTGCTCGAGCGGGAAGTTGGTATACCAATGGTTATTTAAAGCCCAAGAAAAAAGCGTTTGTGTTTTAGGAATTGTTTTTAACCATTTACTTTTTAAGGCATCGCCCAAAATATTTGCGGTTAAATCTCCAAACTCAATCAGAGGAGCTTCAATAGCCGTCCAGGTAATGCCAGTTTGATCATTTGAAATGTCAACCCAATGCTGAAATGCCAACCAATTACGGTTTGCCCCCGGAATTTGATCAAATTCTGGTGTCATAATCCCCCAAGGTATATCCATACGTGTGGTACCATTAGGAACATTAAAAGCAAATCCAAAATGAATCCCCTCCTTCACACGCGTACTTATTTTGTCGAATGAATTCGTTAGATCTATCCACGGTTGTCCCTTAACGACTCTAATTTCTCTTGTAAGCCATTTGCAACCCTGTGCATTTGATTCTACGATGATTGATACCACCAGGGGACCTTTTTCCTTAACCTTAAGTACAATATTGTAAGGCTGTAGTGCTCTATTAGAAGCATCTTCACCCAATAAATAACGATAACTGTTTAAACCATATCTCGACCTTTTATCCACGTACTCCTGTTTAGTAGCAAGATTAATTAAGCTCGAAATATCCCCAGTTTTTGGATCAATTGCAACAGAAAACGTACCATTTGAAAGTGTATCTCCTACTATGCGACACTCGCCAGGCTGTTGGCCAGGTTTCCCCTGTTCAATGGTAAAAAGCGCTGAACCAAGTGCTGGAATTCTATCAGCAGAAAAAACAAGTTCGCCAGTTGAAAGTCTTTGTGACGGCACCTCTTGCCCCTTTTCATTTAGTACCCGATCACCACTTTTACTCTGATCTTTCGAGAGTGTAACCAGCCCCCCTCTTTCCCAAGAAAGCGTGTTAAAAATAGCAAACTTATTACTTTCAGGCTTTTTTATTTCTTTGAATGTTTCTGCTAAAAGTTCATTGCTTGTTTTGAGTGCATTTTCAAAATAGGAAGCTTTGGTTTGCTCAATTTGTTTGGCCATAGGCGCTGCAGGGTCTGAATATCCCCATGTATGTTCTGATCCCAACAGCACATTTTCCCATGATTCGTTAATTTCCTTTTTCGGAGAAGGCTTTTTATAGTCTAGTATAGACCATGCGGTCTCCATTTGCACCAAATTTTCAGTGGCACGACGTTTCATGCCCACACGTAGTGCGTCCGAACCCAATCCATCTGTCCAGTATTCGGTGTAATCTCCTTTTACTTCTGGGATTATTGTACTGTAGCGGCTTTCAAAGTCATTTAAAATTCTTTGTGCACCTGATATTACTAATTTAGGATAGGCATATTTTTCATTCCATGCGCGAACAGCATCTGGCAAATCTGCATCAATTAGTGTATTATCTGCCAATGACCAGGTCATTACATACATATTATAAGGCGATTGATCAGCCTCTAACTTGGCAGTTTCATCAAAAATAAATGGATCGACAAAATTAGCCGTAGGGTCTTTACTCGTAAAACGATCAGGTCCATCACCAGGGCTATGTCCTTGTATTAAGGCAAGGTTCTCTTTCGAGCCTTTTAAGTTATAACCATAGCCATAGGGATATGCCTGATAGAATAGAATTTTAGATTTTCCATCTGGCGAAACCCAATAAAATGGCTTATGCTCCCATGCCTGCCTAATCGTCCCTATTCGACCAACGTGATTAGGAAAACTAAAAAAACCTCGAATACCATTTTGAAACGCTGCCTGAGTTATACCCCAGCCAGCTCCGGGAACATCCATTTGCACCATTGTCTTTATCGGAACACCAGTAATGTTTTGAATTTCATTGGAAGTATGAAATAATCGAAGTAATTCCTCATCAGAGCACGTACTCGTATTTGTATTGCCATAACTGCCATCCAAACACACCCAACCCTTTCTAACCGCGTCAATAAAAGCTTTTCTTTTCTCTGATGTAGCCTTTTTCAAGTATCCCTCTGTTACCCAACTTGCTTCAGGGTTCCACACAAAACGAGCCCCTTCTGGGTAATTTTGGGTCTTTTTTGCAATGTCGATACCAACATCTAAGTTACGGATATGTAGTTTTTGAACAAATTCCTGCGTTCCCGTATACCCTATATCAACATGAGAATGGGGATATATATAAACCGTCCATTGGCGTTTTGCAGGAACCAATACTGATTGGCTTAATTGGTTTGTTGAAGTAATTACCGAAATTCGGGCCTGGCACATCTTGTTTACACCAGCACCATCGGGTAATAGTACCGACAAGGAATCGACACTCTCCATAGAATTAATGGGGGTTTCTTCGATAACCGAATTACATTCTACCTTTATTTTAGCAGAACCCGACCGTTTTAACCCTTTAAAAACGAGGGTAATTGCACGCCCTGGTTTGCCGTCTTTACGGTGTTTATAATAGGGCTGAACCTTACATTCAAAAGATTGAGGAACAGATTGAGCTAAAGTTGCATTAATACTAATAGTGCTTAAAAACAGTAATGTTAGTGCAAAGCCCAACATACTCATATAATTTTTAAGCGTTAAATTCTTTTTGATGTATCTCATTACCTAAGTGTTTTTTATAGCATGTAATTTTTACTGAAGTATAAAACTTGCGGGTGTATAAGCATTCAGTAAAAAAGTTAGTTTATTGTTAACTATAGTAAATTGTTTCCCTGTTAATCACCTCGGAGGTTTACTGGTGTTGTTTTAAGAATTATGTGTTAGCTTCATCAATTTATTCCAGTATAAAACTTACCGGAACGTTTGCATTAAGAGAAAAGATAAGTTTTACCTCTCACCTTGCAGAGTTACTCTAGTGGCTTTAGTAATAAATGCAGTTTATTACCTTTATCGGAACAAGGCGGTGTCTACTTCATATGCAACATTGAAAAGCAAATACAATCTATTTAATTATTGATTATCATAGAGTTCCATATAATCAACTTTGGGAATGTTTTTCCCTAAAGCTTCCAATTCTTTATCCCCATCAAACAAAAGAGGGAAAAATTTGCTATCTAGTACCTGATCCTGTTCCATAGGCGGAAAACTTTTTAAGGCTTCTAACCTGCTGTAGCCCGCTGTGTTTCCTAATGTATTATAGTTCATCGCATTAAGAACAATAGCTCTTCTGGAACGATCTGAAGTATTTGCATAAGATCCGTGCATGGTAAGGGGATGATGAAAGCTAGCATAACCTTTCGGTAATTCATTAGCTATTCTATTATCAAATTGCACTAATTGTTCTTTATTTAAAATTTCCCTTACCGCATCCATATCACCGGTTAATCCGGTAATAGGAAGCAAGCCCCATTTATAACTTCCGGGAACAAAATAGAGACAGCCATTTTCTACATTTGCATCATCTAAACCTATCCAGCAAGTGAGATGATGCATTGGTTTTGTAAATGTCCAATACGAAAAATCCTGATGCCATGCCACTACTCCCCCATGCTTAGCCGGTTTACAAAACAATTGATCATGAAAAAGTCTAAAGGATTGCCCCAGTAATTGATAGGCTGCCATGCGGTACGCTGGTGCCCAGAATAAATCATGAAAACCAGGAGTTACACGCCAGCCACCAATAGCGTGAAAGAGCACCTTGCTGGGATCTTCGGATTCATTACTTTCATAGTGGTAAAATAATTTTTTCTCCTCCTGACTTATGGACTGTAATTTTACAAGTTCCTCATTGAGTATATCTACTTGTTCTTCTGTCAGGACTTTAATTCCCTTGAGATATCCATTTTCCTTAAAAAAAGAAACCTGTTCTTCCGACAACATGTATTGTTCCCATTCCTTTGCAGTCTTCGGTTGCACAAACATACTGCTTATTGGATGGCTATAATCTGCCAAATCCTTAGATAAATTTATATTTTCCATAATCTTTTTTTTCTATAACAAGCATTTTTTACCATTTACCGATACATGGTATTCTTTATGACCGGATTTACTGATGTCTATAAAACTGTTTTAAGCATATACACTATAACCAACCAGGCAAAACAATAAAGCCTAAAATATACTTTTCATACAAGCCGTTTATTCATCTGAGTGATGACAATACTAATAAACATAATAGCATTGTATTAAGTATCCCGGCAATGCCGGGAATACTTATCAACCAAACCTCAGGATACCACCCCTGAAATATATTTTTGCGCTATTTCCTTTTTATTTCCACTCCTACCAAGAAAGACCATACCAAAATCAGATTCATAATTTACTGTTGTCAGCTTTGGTCTTCCCGGGGTTTAATTACTTCAGTACAAAACTTGCCGGTGCATATTGCCCCAGGAAAAACTTCAGTGTCCCTTTGACAACCGGCAGCCGCTTACCGATTATTTCACCGCGCAGATTTACAGGGCTTGCCTTGGTGTAATTTGAGCCTTTGGGCAATGTAACGGTAACAGTACCGGAATTTCCTGCCTGTTCCCACAACCGTAACAGTGTACCCTTGTTTCCATCAGGATCGTCACCAAAAGCGGTTACAAGTATACCTTTACGTCCTTTACGT